>NZ_JBITXI010000005.1:0-588002 GCF_044544605.1 Streptomyces sp. NPDC053560
AAGGCGGCCTTGATGGCGATGGGCAGGCCGTGCTCCTCGGCGAAGGCGACGACCTCCGCCGCGCCGGAGACGGGGTCCTTGGTGCCGGCGACCAGCGGGGCGCCGGCACGCTGGGCGATGTGGCGCGCTGCGACCTTGTCGCCCAGGTCGCGGATGGCGTGCGGCGGCGGGCCGATCCAGATCAGGCCGGCGTCCAGGACGGCCTGGGCGAATTCGGCGTTCTCGGAGAGGAAGCCGTAGCCGGGGTGGATGGCGTCCGCGCCGGAATCGGCCGCGGCGGCCAGGACCTTGGCGACGTCCAGGTAGCTGGTGGCAGGAGTGTCACCGCCCAGGGCGTATGCCTCATCCGCCGCACGGACGTGCAGGGCATCCCGGTCCGGCTCGGCGTAGACCGCTACGCTTCCGATCCCGGCGTCCCGGCATGCACGGGCAACGCGGACAGCGATTTCGCCACGATTGGCGATGAGCACCTTGCGCACGATGATTCCCTCCTCAACGGGAATTGTCATACCCGGTGTTCCGCGCCTTCGGGGCCAGCGGTTCCAGATCAATGCACCGGACGTGCCACCCACTTTTCTTCACGGGAATGACGCCGCACAAGGTTTCCTTTTCAAGAACTCGGTCAGGGATCTCAAGAAAGCGCGGAGAATGTCAACGGAATGACAAGTGCGGTACCGGAAGCCGTCATGCCGCCCGGACCGCCCACGGGCGGCCGGCACCGCCGGGCGGGTCCGGCAGCGGCGCGGGGCCGGGCGGGCGCTCCGGCGCCGGCGGCCGGGCGGCGCCCGGCGCGCTGATCAGTCCGGCGGCGAGCGCCTTGGCCACCGCGTCGAGCCGGGACACGGCGTCGAGCTTGCGGAAGGTGGTGTGCAGATGACGCTTGACGGTGCCGGTGGTGATGCCCAGCCCGCGGGCTATCTGCTGATTGGTCATGGCGGCCGCCGCGCCGCTGAGCACCTCCCGCTCGCGCCGGGACAGTGCGGTGTGCGGGGCGCTTCCGGCGCCGGACACCGCGGCGGGGAACAGCGCCCCGAGCACGTCGAGCAGCGCCTCCCGCCCCGCGTCCCGCGGCAGGTAGCCGTGCACGCCGGCGGCGCGCAGGGCGTGGTGATCGGTCCGGGTGCCGCCGCCCGGCAGCGCCAGTACGACGGTGTCGGGCACCAGGCGGCGCAGCGAGCGTACGGTGCGCACGGCGCTTCCCGGCGCCGACCAGGGCTCCAGGAGGATCACTTGGGGGCGCAGGGCGACGGCCTTGCGCAGGGCTTCGTGCTCGCCGGTGGCGTGGCCGAGGAGGCGGAGGCCGGGCTGGGCGTGGAGCAGGACCGTGAGGGCGTCCCGCAGCAGGGCGTTCTCGCTGGCGATGACGGCGGTGATGCGTGGCATGGTCGGTTCCCCTTCTCTTTCGGCGGTCAGCCGGCCTGGTAGCGGGGCAGGTGGACGTCGACACGGGTGCCGTCGCCGGCGCGGCTGGTGACCGCCAGCCGTCCGCCCACCGATTCGATGCGCTCGGACATGGCCCGCAGTCCATGCGCGGGACGCGCGGAGAGCGTGTGGGCGACGTCGAACCCCCGTCCGTCGTCGCAGACCTGGGCATGCGCCCACCTGCGGGTCGTACGGACGGTGACGGTCACGCTCGCCGCCGCGGCGTGGGTGCGGGCGTTGAGCAGCGCCTCCCGCAGCACGAGCAGCAGTTCGCGCCGGAAGAGTTCGGGCAGGGTGGTCTCGTCCCCGGACAGGTGCCAGCGCACCTCCGGGCCGTCGGGCAGCCCGCGCAGGAAGTCCTCCAGGGCTTCGCGCAGGCGGGGTACGGGGGTGCGCGCGTGCAGTCCGGCCACGAGGTCGCGGCCGTTCTCGGCGGCCTGCGCGATCAGGCGGTACGCGGCGGGCAGGCGCTCGGAGTCGGGTGCGGTGCCGGTCCGGGCGCGCAGGTGGTCCAGCGCCGTGGCCAGCGGGGTGACGAGGCGGTCGTGGACGTCCCGGGCGAGTTCCCGGCGGCCCTGCCAGGCGTCGACCGCCCGGGGGCAGGGGCCCGTGGCGTCGGCGAAGGTCTCCCGGACGGCCCGCAGGAGCGGAGCCGTCGCCTCGGGGCTCATGCCCTGCGTGAGCAGGCACTCGGTCAACAGCGTTGCCGCAGCGAGCAGTTGATCCGGTGGGAGGTCGGTGGCGGCCGGGGCCGCGGAAGGCTCCGGGGCGCCCGCGTCCGGGACGGCGGAGAGCACGGGCCGCTGCCGCGCGGGACGGCCGGCGCCCCTGTCGAGCGCCTGCCGGGCGAGCGCCAACAGGGCCCGGATCTCGCCGTCTTCGGGCGGCGCGCCCGGCAGCCGGCCGGGCCGGGAGCGCAGCAGGACGGCGAAGCGGTGCAGTGCGGCGTCGGCCGGGTCCGCCGCCGGGCCGCCGCTCCGGTACTCCCGGCGCGGCGCGGCCGCATCGTCGGGCACGGCGCCGAGCGGGCGGCCGCGCGTGGCGGTCGCGCGGCTGAGTCCTTCGTTGAGGGCGCTGGTGAAGACGTCCGCCAGCAGGGTGGATGCCGGGTCCATCAGTGGTTCTCCTCCGGTGCGGACGGGCCGGACCGGTCGGCGCACCACTGGGTGGTCTGCGCCGGCGCACGGTGTGGACGTGCGGTCATTGCTGCTCCTCGTGCACGACGGGCTGAACGCCAGTTAAACAATGCGAACAACCTCTATGTTTTTAGGAGAGAAAAACGCCCAGGGCGTCACCACGGCCGCGGAACGCGCGGGCACACGCCCCGGCAGGGGCGCGGTGCGGTCCGGGCAGCGGTGACGGCGTCCTGGTGCGGGCTTCCGCGCACCCCTCACCACGGGAAAGGCGCAGGGGAAAGGGGGTGCACGGGTGAGAGGCGCGGGACGTCGCGGCGGGCGGGCGGCGGCTGCGCCGCGGGCCGGCCGGTTCAGACGAGGGCGGGGGCGGCCTCGCGCGGGGCGAGCACGGGCAGCGGGAAGGAGCCCGGCGCCCGCTCCACGCTGATGTCGGCGGCGAAGCAGACGACGCCGTGCTGACGCATGTTCACCCGCACCCGGCAGCGGCCCGACGGGTCGGCGGGCAGCGCCTCCACCTCGACCCAGCAGGGGGCGTCCAGCTCGACGTAGCGGTGGAACTCGGTGTGCATCGTCACCGGGACGACCGGCAGCGGATCGGCCATGGCCTGCGTCGCCTGACGGGCGGCCTCCAGCAGCAGCATGCCGGGCACGTGGTCGACCGGGTGGTCGAACAGGACCGGGTGGCCGGTGTCGACACACAGCTGCCACCGGCCGGTCACGGCGTCCGGGGAGAGCACGACGTCGTAGGGGGAGACGCGGCCCACCCGCCGGGCCGGCAGCGGCAGACCGGGGAGGACGGCGTCGGCCATGGCCCGGTGCGCGTCGGCGTAGGAGCCGCGCAGCCGCCGGTAGACGGCGGCGCTGTGCACGGTGAAGCGGGTACGGGCCTCGCCGAGCCGGCGGCCGCCCTGGTACGCCTCGGCGTGCAGGACGATGGCCGACGCGTGACCGCTGCGGCGGGTGACGGCGGTGCAGCGGACGACCAGCCGCACCGGTATCTCGGAATCCGCGGCCTCCATGGCGGCGGCGTCCATGCTGTAGGTGAAGTCGTCCCAGATCAGCTGGTGTCCCAGCGGCACGCCGTAGGCGGCGTGGGAGAGCAGGGGGAGCAGCTGGCGGACGGTCTCGGCGAACAGCAGGGGGTCGTAACTCCCGTTGCCGCTCAGGTAGAAGCTGTGCGTGTGGGGCCGGCGGGCGAGCACTTCGTAGATGTCGGGGCCGGTCTTGCGCCATCCCGTGAGCAGTACTTCGTCCGCGTCGAGCTTGTGGACGAACTGCTGCGGAATGGCCTCGTAGCGAGTCGCGGCGTGTGTGACGGTGGCGATCCGGGGCACGTCAGCATCCTTTCCCTCGTTGTGCTTGGACGCACAAGGCAGCTGGGTCGTGGCACGCCATAACATAGAGGGCATTCTTTTTTTTGTCGACCATCGGCCGGCCCGCTGAATCGCTTCAACCCCACCCGCACCAGCAGTGACCAGCCAGCCTGCTGTCCGAAGTCTTTCGCCCACGCATTTCAGGAACGAGTCATTCCGCCCGTACAGCAGGTAAATCACGCCGAACTGTGCGCGCCGGAGCCCCGCCGCGAGCCGCCACGACCGGCGGGGCACGCCGTCAGCGCACCACCGCCGCCGACGCGCGGATGCCGCGCATGACCGCGGCCCAGATGTGCGCGAGGGCCGCCGACTCGTCGGAGTCGGGCCGGGCGTGCAGGGCGACGGCGGCGCCGTTCAGCAGGTGCGCGGCGAGCTGCACCACGGTCTCCACCTCGACCTCGGCGGTCAGGTCCCGGCGCTGCCGCGCGGCCTCCAGCATGGCGCGGACCGCGGGCTCCCACACCGCCTGCCACCCGCCGGCGGCCACGACCCGCTCCTCCTCCAGCCGCACCGTCGCGCGGACCGTGGCGCTGCGGGTCAGCAGGTCGGCCAGGTCGCAGGCCAGGCCGGTCATGGCGGCCAGCGGATCGTCGCCCCGCTCCCCCGCCTGGGCCACCACGGCCCCGGTCTCGGCGGCCCCCTCCTCAGCGACCGCCTCGGCCAGCTCGCTCTTGGCCCGGAAGTGGAAGGTCAGCGCACCCATGGAGACGTCCGCCTCCTTGCACACGCCCTGCAGCGACGTACCCGCGTATCCATGGCGGGCGAACTCCCCTGCTGCCGCACGCGTCAGGCGTTCACGAGTGACCACTGCGCGTTCCTGCTTCATCTGATGCCACCAATTCGACAGACCTCACCCGGCAGCCGCCGTCCGGGCGGCCGGGCCTGAAGGGGATCGGGGGCTTTCGGACGGAGACACCGCGAACACAGCGCCGACCCCTCGGCCGCACGTCCTCACCGCAATCCCCGTGGAAAGAGACGTTAACCCGCTGTACATGCCACGAAACACCCCGCGACGCCGCGCCGCGACGGCTTTGGCAGGTCAACGGCCGTGGAGCGGCGCTGTCACGCGACCCGTGCACACCCCCTTCAAAAAAATAGAGGTTGTTCGCTATTCTTTTGGCCCGGACGACTCTGCCCGCATGTTCGAAGGGAGCCGCCATGACCGAGCATCACGGGAGCGGCCCGGTACGGCCCGTGCCGCACCACCCGGCCGACGACCTGGCTCGGCACCTGTTCCAGGACCTTCCGCGCGCCGACCAGCGCCGGTGGGCCACCGCCTATCTCCGGGGCCTGTGCTCCACTCCGGGGAAGAAGTCCGTACGCAACATGGCCTGGACGGTGAGCACTTCGGACACCGCGTGGCAGTCGCTGCACCAGATCGTCAACGCCAGCACCTGGCGCTGGGAGCCGGTCCGCCGGCGTCTCGCCGACTGGTGCGTACGCCAACTCCCGCCGCGCGCGCTGGTTCCGGCGCCCGTGCTGATCCCGAAGCGCGGGCAGCACTCCGTCGGCGTGCACCGGCGCTTCGACCCCGCCAGCGGCCGGACCCTGGGCTGCCAGTGGGCCTTCGGGCTGTTCCTGGCCACCGAGTACGGCACCACGCCCCTCGACTGGCGGCTGCACCTGCCGGGCCGCTGGAGCGAGGACGCACGGCTGCGCACCCGGGTCTGCGTACCCGAGTCCGAGCGCTCGCGGGCGCCGCACGACCTCACGCTGGACCTGCTGGACCACCCCGCGGCGCTCGAGGTACCGGTCCTGGCGACCGCCGCCCATCACACGGGCGTACAACCCCTGTTGGCGGCGCTCACCGCGCGCGGCCACGGCTTCGCGCTGCGCGTCCCGGCCACCACGCCGGTCACCATCGGGCTGCTGCGGCCCACCCGGCACGTGCGCGGGCCGCAGCCGACCGGCGCGCTGCCGGCACGCCAGTTCCTGCAGCGCCTGGGCCGCGCCGCCACCGCTCCGCTGGGCCCGGCCACCTCACACCTGCGCCTCGCGCCCGCGATGGTGCACGTCCCGGGCAGCCCGCGCCCCCTCCAGCCCGTCGCGACCTGGCCGCCCGACGGCGGGCCGCGCCACATCTGGCTCACCGACCTGCCGGCCGCGCGGCTCGCCGCCCTCGCCGACCTGCTGACCGTCCCCTTCGCCCCCGCGGCCGACTCGCTCGTGGACCACGGACTGCACGATTTCGAGGGCCGGTCCTACCCCGGCTGGCACCGCCACATGACGCTCGTCTCCGCCGCCCACGCGCACCACGTCCGGACGGCCGCCGCCGCCTGGCAGCAGGCGGCCTGAGCAGCTCCGGTACCGGGCTCCGCTGACCGCCGCACCGGCCGTCCGCTGCCCCCCGCCGCGCGGCTCAGGCGCCGGCGCCGGCCGCCGCTCCGGCCAGGTGTGCCACGTACCAGGGGGCCGCCTCGGCGAGGCGGTGCAGCGGGCCGGGGCCGGCCGGCACGCCCGCCAGCCGCCAGATCTCCTCGCTGCGGTACCAGTGTTCGCGCGCGAACAGCTCCAGCTGACGCTCGCTCATGGTGCCTGGGCGCTCGCGCAGTTGTTGCGTACAGCGCTCCCAGTCCCAGCTCTCCCGCGGCACGGCGGGGAGCACGCCGAGGCCGGCGAGGGCGTCCAGTACGGCACCGAGGCGCACCGGCTCGGGGTGGGCCGCGTGGTGCACGCCGCTCGCCACCTCCGCGTCACCGCAGGCCAGTCCGGCGATGAGCGCCGCGAGGTCCCGCACGTCGACCAGCGACAGCCGGGCGTCGCCGCCGTCCCACCGCGCCGGGACCCGGCGGACCAGTTCGGCCAGCGCGGGCACGACCCACCGGTCCCCCGCGCCCGTGATCAGATAAGGCCGCAGCACCACGGCGCCCGCGTCCAGCGCCGCCCGCTCGCCGGCCAGCCGGGTACGGCTCGCGGCGGACACCGGGGCCGGCGCGATCTCGTCCACGGCGATCCCGCGGTGCGGCCCCGGCCCGTACACCGCGGCCGTCGAGAGATGGACGATCCGCCGCACCCCG
Organism: Streptomyces sp. NPDC053560; assembly: GCF_044544605.1. Classification (NCBI taxonomy): domain Bacteria; kingdom Bacillati; phylum Actinomycetota; class Actinomycetes; order Kitasatosporales; family Streptomycetaceae; genus Streptomyces; species Streptomyces sp. NPDC053560. The sequence continues at coordinate 6,949 of NZ_JBITXI010000005.1, forward strand.
GCCCGCTCCGCCTCCCGCAGCAGCGCTCCGGTGCCGACGATGTTCACCGCCCGGCACGCCGCCTCCTCGCCCGACACCCGGGAGGCCAGGTGCACGAGGACGTCGGCCCCCTCGGCGGCGCCGCGCAGGGAGTCCGGCGCGGTCAGGTCGGCGCGCACCGCGCCGGGGCCGCCCGTCCGGGAGAGCGCCCGTACGGTGATGTCCTCGCCGCGCTCGCGCAGCGCCGCGCGCACGGCGGAGCCGATGAAACCACTGGCCCCGCTCAGCAGTACGGTGCGCGTCACGCCGCGGCGCCCGAACGCCGCGCGACCTCCATCAGCTCCGGCAGGCTGTCGGGCTCGGCGATGCCCGGGAGGATGTAGCGCCACATCCGGCCGATCCGCTCCGGCAGGTCGGCCCGGTCGGGGCCGGTGAGCAGGTTCGACATCACCTGCGAACCCGTATACGCGGCGACGAGGAGCTGCGCCACGTCGGCGACCTCCACCTCGTCCCGCAGATCGCCCTTGCCGCGGGCCGCCTCCAGCTCCCCGCGGAACAGGTCGGCCCACATGTCGTACGGACTGAAGTCCCGCAGTCCGACCTGGCCCTGCTCGACGGCCAGCGTCACGCCCGCGCGGAAGAGGACGTTGCTCTGCATCTGGCGGGCCAGGAAGAACGTCAGCTCGATCAGCTGCGCCAGCCCCTCGGGCTGCTTCGGCAGCGCCAGATCGGCTGCCTGCTCGTTGATGACCGCGCGGGCGAGGTTCTCCTTGGACTTGAAGTGGAAGTACATCGCGCCCTGGGTCGTGCCCGCCGCGGTCATGATCTTGCTGATGCTGGAGCCGGCGAGACCGTACTCGTCGAAGACCTGGGCGGCGGCGCGCAAGATGACACCTCGCGTACGGATCGCTCGGTCCTGCATTGCTCGCGCCACCGGTACTCCAGCCCACTCAGTAAAGAAAACGACTGACCTCTATGTTACCGCCCGTCCACTTCACCGAAATGGCCGCGGAGCACGCCCACACGGCATCCCCACATTTCCCGGCGCCCGCGCCGGGGCGGTTCCGGAGAACGGAACGGGCCGGGCACACCCCCTCGCGGGTGGCGTGCCCGGCCCGTCCATCAGGCCACCGTGTCGTGGGCCAGATCGATGTCGAACCCGGTACGGCCGCCGTCCTCCAGCCGCAGCGACGCCACGGCCGGCGCGTATCCGCTGGCGATGACCGTGTACTGGCCGCCGTCCAGGTCGGTGAAGGCGTACGCGCCGTCCTCACCGGTGATGACGGAGCCCACCGTGTTGCCCGCCGGGTCCAGCAGGGTCACCCGCGCCTCGGCGAGCGGCCCGCCCTTCGGCGACCGCACGGTGCCGGTGACCCGGGCACAGGGCGCGAGCCGCGCCTCGTACCAGTTGGCCTCGCCGGAACCGACCTCGGCCTGGAGCGCCGCGGGGCGGTGACCCGCCGCGCTGACGGCCAGCGTGTAGCTGCCCGGGACCAGGTCGGCGAAGACGAAGGCGCCGTCCTCGCCGGCCACGGCCGTGGCGACCACGTCGCCCCGCAGGTCCGTGGCCACGACCAGTGCGCCCGGCACCGGAGCCGCGCCCCGGCTGTCGCGCACCTGGCCGGTCAGCCCGGCCGCGCCCTTCAGCGCCAGGTCGTACTGGACCGGCTCGTCCCCGACCACCACGGTCGCCGCCTGCGGCTGGCGCGTGCCGGCCGACGCGATCAGGACGTACGTCCCGGCCCCCGGAGCGGACAGGCCGTAGCTGCCGTCCTGCGCGGTACGGGCGTGGCCGAGCTGGCGGCCGCCGATGTCGATCAGCGTCACCGCTGCGCCGGCCAGCGGGTCGCCCTGGCCGTCGCGCACCTGGCCGGCGATGCCGGGGCCCGTGAGCGGACCGGCACTGGCCGGAAGCGCGCCGGCCGGCGCGGGCACAGGGTCGGGCGCGGCGTCGGCCACGGTTTCCGTACCGGCGGCGGGGGCCACCGCGTCCGCGGCAACAGCCGTCCCGGTACGGGCCGCGTCGGCGCCGGCCGCCTCGCCCGCTTCCTCGGAGGCGCGCGCCTGGAGGCCGGAGACCTGCCGCAGCGGCACCTCCTTGACGAAGAGCACCAGCACGAACGCCACCGCGATGATGATCGCGCCCAGCAGGAACACGCCGTGCATCGAGTCGGTGAAGCCGCGCTTGAACGGCTCGGCCAGCCGCGGGTCGAGGTGCTGGATGAACGAGGAGTCGTTCAGGACGGACGGCGAACCGCCGCCGCCCGAGCCCTGGAACATCTCCAGCACCGGCTTGTTGGCCGGGTCCCGCAGGACCGCCGGGTCGTGCAGCGCCGCCTGGAAGCTGTCGGTGGAGACCGCCGCCCTGAAGGCCGAGGAGATCTTGTCGCCGACCGTGCTGAACAGCAGGGACAGGAAGATCGCGGTACCGGCGGTGGCGCCCATCTGACGGAAGAACGTGGACGAGGCGGTCGCCACGCCCATGTCGCCCGGCGGCACGGCGTTCTGCACCGCGAGCACCAGCGTCTGCATGCAGGAGCCCAGGCCCAGGCCGAAGACGACCATGTAGACCATGGTCTGCCACAGCGGGGTGTCCCACTGGACCCGGAAGTGGAAGAGCAGCAGGGCCGCCACCATCAGCAGCGTGCCGATGACCGGGAAGATCTTGTAGCGGCCGGTCTTCGAGGTGATCTGGCCGGTGACGATCGAGGCGATCATCATGCCCGCCATCAGCGGCAGCATCTCCAGGCCGGACTTGGTGGGGCTGGAGCCCTTCACGATCTGGAGGTACTGCGGGATCATCATCATCCCGCCGAACATGCCCATGCCGATGAACACGGACAGCAGGCTGGTCTTGCTGAAGGTGCCGTTGCGGAACAGCCGCATCGGGATGAGCGCGTCGTCACCGATCCGCCGCTCGACGAAGATCCAGGCGATGATGCCCAGCACGCCGATGACGTAGCAGCTGATGGACCGCGTCGAGTCCCAGCCCCACTCGCGGCCCTGTTCGGCGACGAGCAGCAGCGGCACCACGCCGATGGCGATGGTGAGCGCGCCCCACCAGTCGATCCGCCGGTCGCGGCGGGTGTGCGGGATGTTGAGCACCTTGGCGACCACGAAGAGCGCGACGATGCCCACCGGCACGTTGACCAGGAAGACCCAGCGCCAGCCGGTGATGCCCAGCAGGGTGGCCTGGCCGGCCAGCGCGCCGCCGATGAGCGGCCCGGCCACGCTGGACGTGGCGAACGTACCGAGCATGTAGCCCTGGTACCGGGCGCGTTCCCGCGGCGGGACGATGTCACCGATGATCGCCAGGGCCAGCGACATCAGGCCGCCGGCGCCGAGGCCCTGGATCGCCCGGAAGACGGCCAGTTCGGTCATCGAGGTGGAGAAGGTGCACAGCACCGAGCCCACGACGAAGATGGTGATCGCCGCGAGGTAGTACGGCTTCCGCCCGTGCAGGTCGGAGAGCTTGCCGTACAGCGGCGTGGCGATCGTCGAGGTGATCAGGTAGGCGGTGGTCGCCCAGGCCTGCTGGCTGAGGCCGTGCAGATCGTCGGCGATCGTCCGGATGGACGTGGAGACGATGGTCTGGTCGAGAGCGGCCAGGAACATGCCCAGCATCAGGCCGCTGAGGATGGTCAGAATCTGCCGGTGACTGAGGGCCCCGGCCCCGGCCTTCGGCGCCGCCCCGGATATGTGGGGGGATTTCGTGGTGCTCACGCTGCTGCGTCTTTCTCCTTCACGGCGGTGTCCCGGCATTCCGCGGGTTCGGACGAGGGGCGGACGTGCCGCGCCTCCTCCAGATCGTCATTGAGGCGGCCCATGAGCCGGACCAGCTGTTCCCGGTCCTCCTCGGGCCAGGGCTCCAGTACCGCGGCCAGCTTGCTGTCGCGCTGCCGCCGGTACTCGCCGAAGGCCGCGTGCCCGGCGTCGGTGGCGCGCAGGAGCGTTCCCCTGCGGTCCTCCGGGTCCGGGTAGCGCTCGACGAGTCCCCGGTCCACCAGCGAGCGCACCTGGCGGCTCACGGTCGAGAGGTCGAGCAGGGCGTCGGCCGCCAGGTCGGTGGCGCGCCGGTCCCCGTTGTTGACCAGCTTGGCCAGCAGAACGCGGTCGGCGGCGCCGGCGTCCGTCTTGGCGCTCCGCCGCCAGGCGGTCACCAGCCGTCCGAACCGTACGATCTCCGAGCCCAGCCCGGCGGCCGCCCGCTCCAGGCGCGCCGCGGTCACCGCGGCGCCGGCCCCCTCTTCCTCCCGGGCGCGGACGGCGTCATCCATCGCCCCTCCCCCTTGCATTCATGGTTGCTTGTAGCTACCAATGGAGTCTCCCCGATGTTGCTTGTATTCAGCAAGCCGGGACCGCGGCGCCGGGACGGGCACCGCCTCGCCTCCGTAAAGGGGTGGACGGAAAGGCCTCAGTAGGGAGTCAGGAAAAGGCAAACAAGAAACAAAAGGACATCTGAAACCGGCAGCAAACGCCGAGATTGTCGACCACACAGACCTTGTGGCGACTTGGCGAGTCTTTACTCTTGCGATCCGCTCGTCGTCGCACGGACCCGGCGCCGACGGATGCGCCGCGCGCCCGCCCCGCGTCGCCGCCACGGCGGCAGCGGCGCTCGCGCACTCGGGAGAGGCGTGCCCGGAGCCGGACTTGAACCGCTACCGGAATCCCGCCTGACCTGCGACGACTCCCTCACCAGCGGGAACAGTCCCCGTTTCAGCCCGCATCAGGCCGTCTCAGCCCGAACCCACCCGGCGCCGTGCTCCCGTGGGAGCGCATCGGGAGCACGCGTCCAGTACGGGAAGAGGGGCCCGACGTCACCGACGTCGGGCCCCTCGCGTGTCTGGCAGCTTTGCGGAGCATGGCCAGACTCGCACGTCCGCCGTGACCTCCCCGCGGGGGCGACGGACGGTCACACTACAACCGGTATGGCTGGAATGTGACACGTCTACTCTTACCGCTGTCGTGCGGCAACATTCCGTGACCTGACGCATCTTCACGGAAACATCAAGTCAAGGGAGGCGCACATCGGCGGGCTCGCTCGACGAGGCGCCAGTCCCTCAACTGACCTTCGTAGCCGCAGCGTTGACGGATTGGGTGTTTCTCTCGACAAGGAATCGCAGTCGCTCATCGAGGGCCTTCCCCGGTTCGGCAGTCACCGTTGCCAGCGCCAGCAGAGTCGTCACGGCGGTATCGCACAGCTCCTCGCGGACGTCGTCCCACCCGTTCTCCGACTGGCCCTTGCGCGGGTTCGCGCCGAGCGCGCCGTGCACAGCCTCCACGACTTCGCCAAACTCTTCACCAATCTTGAGCACCCGCATAATCCGGGGGTCCGTGCCAGGGGGAAGGCTGGCCTCACTATCGAGCCAAGCCCGCAGCTTGTTGATGTTGTCCCAGGTGGCGGCGTCCATCGTGGCCTTTCACTCGATTTCGCTTGCGGTTAGAACAGCGCCATTTCGGCCATTGCGACCGTTTCAGGCTGAGTCGGGTCGGTCACCGGCAGCAGGCCGGGCACCGTGACGGCGAGCTGCACGGCCAGCGCCGAATGGTCCGTCAGGCGGTCCGGCATGGTCCGCGGCTCGTGGACGTAGGCGCAGCCGACGAGCTGGCCGGCGAGCGCGGTCGAGACGTGCGCGTGGTCGTAGCGGTAGCCGTCGCCGGTCCTCCCGACCCACGAGTAGTCGTCCACGTCCGGGTGCAGCGCCCGGAAGGCGTCCACGTAACCGGATGCGGCGAAGTGCTCGTAGAACCGGTACTCGAACGGCCGGAAGAACTTGTAGTGCGGCCGGTGCCCGGGCTCCAGCACGTTGAAGTCACCCAGCACGATGCGGGCGGCCTCACCACCCTTCGGGAGGGCCGTGACGCACTCCTCCAGCCACGTCCGCTTGCGTGCCGTCTTGGCCTCCGTCGCGTCGCGGGACGGCACGTACAGGCCGACGACGTCCAACGGCCCGGTGTCGGTGTCGACCGTCACCGACACCGCGCGGTGCGGCAGGTAGCCGACGGAGACCGGCCCGGGCCGCGTGGCGAGACGGCTGACGACCATTACGCCCCGCTCCCCACGCTGCTCCGGCCGGGGGAACGTCACGCTGTACCCGGCCGCGGTGAACCGCTCCTCGAGGAGCGTGCAGCCCGCGCTGTCCGCTGTCTCGGTGAGCACCAGGACGGGTTCCGGCCGGGCCGCGAGGTAGGCGAGCTGACGCTCCGCCCGCTCCCGGCTCGGGTTGTTGAGGTTGAACGTCAGCACGTCGCACCGGGTCATGCGCTGCCCTTCCTTCACAGCTCGTTGATCGCCGCGACGATGTCACGGGCGATCTCTTCCGGGCCGGCGGTGCCCGCGTCGACCTGGAGGACGCGGACGCCGGTGGCCATGAGGAACCTAGCGGCCTCACGGAAGTGCCCGCACTCCCGCTCCGTACCGCCGGGCTCCCGCTCGTAGCGGCTGTGCGACCCCCGCGAGGTCAGGCGCTTCTCGATCACGTCTGCGCGGGCGTTGAGAATGACTGCCAGATCGGGCATGTCGGCGTGACGGTTCAGCTCCCACACGGCATCACGCGCAACTCCGTCGATGACCTGGAGCACCAGCGACGAGGCAACGTAACGGTCACACACCACCGTTGCGCCGCGCGCCACAGCGGGCCGGACTTCCGTCTCGACGTGGTGATACCGGTCGGCCGCGATCAGGCAAGCGAACGTCATGCCCCGGAAGGTGTCCGTTCCGTGCCGCGCCAGTTTGCCGAGGACAGTGTCGCTCGGCTCCCTCGTCTTGTGCACGTCGACGCCGGCAGCGTGGAGCTCGTCGACGACGGCCGCGCACACCGTGGACTTACCGACGGCGCCCGGGCCGTCGATCGTCACGAACCTGCCGGTGCCGGTCACGACACACCCACCACGGGCAGCCCGCGGGACTGCTCGGGCACGACGGGACACTGCTCGGTGTCCACGGCGCCGATGCGCTCACCGGCCGCCACGACGGCCGCGGGGCAGCCCTTCCCGCAGGCCGAGTTCATGGAGCAGCCGCCGCACGTCGGGTTGGCGCCCAGGTCCCACCGGTCGCTGAACTTGCCGTAGGCGTCGAGCTGTTCGGCGACATCGTCGTCGGTCCACACGTTCCCGGCGAGGAAGTCCGTGTCGGGGTGCTGACTGACGCGGGTCCGTGCGGCGAACACGAGGTACGGGCAGATCGCGACCTCGCCTTTGGTGAACACGTAGATGATCGTGCCCGCCTCGCATCCGCCGAGGGGCTGCTTCTCGGTGTTGGGGAAGCGGATCAGCGCAAGGTCAAGTTCGTCGTCCGCGAACGGCATCGCCAGATCCCGGATGCGGTTCATGTGCTCGTCGCGGCGGCGGAGCTTGTTCTGCGCGCTGCGCGAGGCGCCGCGCCCCATCGAGCCCAGCGGGTTCATCAGCACATACTTGGCGCCCTGCTCCTTCGCGAACTCGCAGAGCTGGCCGTATTCGTGGTCCTCGGCGAGCGTGTTCGGCGTGCACAGCAGCCCTTGCAGGATGCCGGCCTCCGCGAACCGCTTGGTGTTGCTGATCGTCTCGTCGAAGCCCTCCCGACGTCCCCGGAAGACTCCATGCGAGTCCGCAGAGAAGCCGTCGAGGCTGACGTTCATGTGGGCGTCGAGCTCGGCGAGCCGCGCGATCTGATGGGCGGTCGCCATCGTGGCGTTCGTGCACACGCCGACGCTCATCCCGGCCGCGCGGAACTCGGCGACGATCTGGATGAGGTCGGCGTGCATGAACGGCTCACCGCCGGTCAACGTCACGCGCGTTACTCGGGCCTTGGCGAGCTGCGGAATGAGCCGGTCCCGGATGACGTCCAGGGCCATGTACTCGCCGCGTTTCGTCGCGGACACGAAGCAGTGCGCGCACGTCTCGTTGCACGGCTCGCAAATCTGCACTAACGCCTTGCGGTTGGGGTGGTCGACCGTCGTGCGGAAGTAGCACGACGTGGCCTGCCCGGATCGGTCGATCGCACGTGCCGTCATCTCGCCTCCTGGCGTGACTGGTGATGGATAGCCGCCTGAGTGGCGACGTGGAACCGCGTCCCGGCCGTGCGCCCTTACCAGCTCGACCAGGACGCGGGGCTCAATGTGGTGGCACCCGGTCAGATGTCGGGCCGCGTCGTGGCGTACCAGACCGCGAGCGCGACGAGGAACGAGCAGTAGAGAACTTGGGCGATGCGCTGTCTCACGGGGTGCTCCGTTCACCGGCTGGGAGGGGGACACGGGTCATGCGGTCCAGCTCCAACACGAGGTGCGTCGCGAGGAACCACCGCGCGGACGGATGCCCGTACGGCATGTAGCCGTCGGTGGGCAGCGGGGCGAGGATGCCTCCAGACCCGCGCGCCCACTGGTCGCCGAAGACGCCCCAGACACGGGGCCGGCGAACCCGGACGGCAAACGGGTCCGTCAGGCGTGGGCAGTGGCCCAGAGCGACGCCGACGCACGGCTCGCAGAGCGGCGGCTTGTTCGTCACGGCACCATCGGCCGGCTCGTGGGTGAGGAGGAAAAGCCAGCCGCGGGACGTCCGGCTCGCAGGGCCGGCGCACACCTGGCACAACATCTCCCGCATCGCGCGGCGTTGGCGGGCCGAGTGCATCACCGGAAACCTGGGCGTACCTGTGCCCGGGGCGTCGGTGAGCCGGGCCCACAGCACGCCTTGATGGTCGCGATCGGCTGGCTCCTCGTTGGCGAAACACAGCCCCTTGCCGTCTGGTTGGACAGACAGGCCCATGTGCATGACGGACTCGCCAGTCCACGCTGCGACATACGGGACGGGTATGTCGTTCGGTCCCCACGTGCGCGGGCTGGGTGCCGTTTCGGCAGGCATGGTGTCTGACTCCTCTGGCGTCGTGTTGGGGGTGGAGCCGCGTCCCGGCGGTGCGCCCTTGCGCTGCACGGCCGGGACGCGGGGTTCAGGTGGGAGGCGCGTTGTCCTGCTCTCTGTTGTGTCGGCGCACTCGCGCCTCCAGGCGCTCGATGCAGAGCTGGCAGGCGAACATCGGGCAGGTGCCGAATATCGTCGTCACGGGGCCGATCCAGACGACTGGCCCGTCCTGGTCGCACAGCCAGCACTCGCCGTCCACCCACCGGGTTTTCACCTCGGGCATCGTGTCCCCGTCGGGAGCTCCGGCCGCCCTCCCCGGGGGAAGGAGGCACGGCCGGAGCCCTGACGCCCGTCGCCGGCTTGACGCCCGACCCGCTCGGCGACGGGAGTTTTCACGGCTCGCCGCCGACGCCGTAGATGAGGCTGCCCAGCAGCGTCAGCAACGTCAGGACGTAGAGGACCTGGTTGCGCTGATCCCGCGTCACGGCTCGCACTCCAGGTCTGCCCACACGCGTTTCCCCCAGCGCAGCAGGTCGGTACCCCACTCCTTTGTCAGCGCTGCCACGAGTTCCAGGCCGCGCCCGTTCTCCTCGTCGAGGCCCGCTTCTCGGGCCTCGGGCATGGCGTGGGAGCGGTCGATGACCGCGAGGCGCACCAGGTGCGTGTCCACGCGGGAGATGGTCACCCGCACACGGTCGAGTCGGGCGTGCTGCACGGTGTTGTTGAACAGCTCGCTTATCACGATCTGCGCCGGGAACTCTGCGGCTTCCAGGTGCCACACACGCAGCGCCGAGGTCACAAGGCGCCGTGCCTCCGCGGCCGACTCGGGGACGCGGGGCAGCATCTCGCTGTACGCAGGACTTCCGGTCGCTGAGGGCTCAGTTCGTGTGGACATGACGGGTGCCTCCGAGGCGGGCCAGCACTTGCTGTGTGCCTTACCTAACTGGGCGGTACCGCTGCTTCGGTATGACGAAGTGCCCGCACTCTGCTTGCGTGGACCCTGGCGAATTGACCCGTGCTTTACTTTCCGTGTAGCTGTGATCGCTTTACCGTGACGGCATGGCCGATGCGAAGAACCAGGCTCTCCAGGACTGGATGGATGAGCACGAAGTCACAGCGCAGGGCCTTTCCGACCTGGTCAACAAGGCGTTACTTGAGCTCACGGGAAGACCTGGCAAGACCTGCGAGCGGACGGTGTTCCGGTGGCTGGCGTGCGAGATCAAGTGGCCCCAAGCTGCTACGCGCCAAGCGCTACATTCCGTCACGGGACGCCGCCCGGAAGAACTCGGCTTCGCACCGCGGGGGCGCAACACCGGAACAGCCACCCAGCAGGAGGACCCTGTGCTTCGTCGTCGCTTTCTCAACGTCGCCGCCACTGGGGCGGCCGTCGCTGCCACCAGCGCAGGTGCCCGCCCCACGGTCGGCACCGGCGACGTGAACCGTGTCCGCGCCGAGTTGAGGAAGCTTTGGCTGCTCGACGACCAGCAAGGCGGAGACCGCAGCCTGGAGGAGCGGGCGAACAGACTCGTCCAGCACACGCTGGGTCTCCAGCAGAACGGGTCCGCGACCCAGCGCATCCGCGGCCGTCTGTACGGCCTCGCCGCATCCGCTACCGCCATGGCCATGTGGTGCGCCGTGGATACCGGCCGACTCGCCGACGCACAGCGCTACCTGGAGCAGGCCGTCACTCTGGCCGGCCTGTCCGGTGACGGACAGGTCCAGCACCAGACGTGGCGCTACGCCGCGATGGTGGCGGGGCAGCGCGGCCGTCACGTCGACCAGATGGCCGCCGCCGAGGCCGCAGCAGCTACGTGGGCGCACCGCAGCGACCCCATGTACGCCTCACTCAGTCACGCCCATATCGCCCTCGCCGCGTCCAACGCAGGCGACCGCCGTCGCACTCTGCAAGCCCTGGACCGTGCCGCCGACTCCTTCGACCGTGCTGATGACCGGACCCGCCCCCCGAGCATGGCGTTCTACACCGGCGGAGAGCTCGCCGGCCTCACTGGCATCGCGCACTCCCGCCTCGGCGACGCCGACAAGGCCGAGTCCTACGCGCACCGCTGCCTATCGGCTCTGCGCCCCGACCAGCACCGCAACCGGGCGTACTACACGGCGCAACTCGCCATCGCACAGCTCAACCAGGGCGACATGGAGCAGGCGTGCCACACGGCGACCAGCGTCATGCCCCCGCCAGGCGCCGGAGCAACCGGCCGCGTGCCCAAACTGCTCGGCAACTTCTCCTCCGCGCTGAACATGCGCGCCCCCGGAGCCGCTATCACCCGCGAATGGAACCTACGGTCCCGAGCCGTCTGACCCCGAGGAGCCCAACTTGCCTGCCCAGACTGCGCCAGAGCTGATCCGCTACGGCGAAGACCAGCTCGACGCGATCCGCCCGACGCTCGTAGCCCTGTACGGCGAGGTCTACGAGGACCAGCTCTCCGACCCGTTTTTCAGCATCGACCGCTTCACCCAGCGCCTCAACTCGCACGCCTCACGGTCCGGGTGGGAAGCAGTCGTCGCCTACGACGGCGGCCAGGCCGCCGGGTACGCGTACGCGGCGACCCTGCCGGAAGGATCGGGCTGGTGGCGCGGCATGCTCGACCCTCTGCCGGAGGAGGAAGCACGGGAGGACGGGAAGCGGACGCTGGCGCTGTTCGAGCTGATGGTGCGCAGGCCGTGGAGGGGCACCGGCCTTGCCGAGCGCATCCACGAGGAGCTGCTGAGAACCCGCACCGAGGAGCGCGTCACGCTGCTCGTCGAGCCCACCCACCCGAAGGTGCAACGGCTCTACGAGAGCTGGGGCTACGAGAACATCGGCGATCAGCGTCCGTTCGCCGACTCGCCGGTCTACGCCACGATGGTCCGCCCCCTGACCGCGAACGCCGCCTGAACCACAGCAGATCCCTACGGCCGCATACCGGTGTCGGCGGTCGGCCGTACTGTTCTGGGGTGACCTCGCCCGAGCCTGATGTGCCGGTGACGGCTGCCCGCGACACCATCAACGCCCGCATCCGCGACCTCATGACCCGGCCCGAAGACCAGGCCCGCGCCGAGGAATACGCGCGGCTCCTCGTCCTGTGGAACGCCGCTCCCCCAGCAGCGGCGCCCCACCCGGGTTCCGAGGCCGAGGATGGGGCGCCATGCCAGAGCGCACAAGCAACAGCGACTTGCATGGATGCCAGCCACTCTACGGCCCCCTTCGACGTCGTCGCCTGAACAATGCCGTGCCCGACCGCGCAGGGGGACGCGCGGTCGGGCACGCTGCGGGCCGCGTGGGGGATGCGGCAGCCTGTCCTTCTCTAGCCACTGGTGCAGGCCGTAATCTCAGTGTGCATCGGCGCGCGGCTTGCACGCATGCACTCCAGCCAGACCCCCCGAACGGGTGACTGGGTGTCCCGCTCCCGGAGCCGTGGAGCGGGACACCCGGATCAGGGCGGCGCAGGCCGCACAGGCGCGGTCACGCCCACGGGCTGAGGTCCAGGTCGTCGGGCGGGTCCGGAACCGGGTCGTCGGGCGGCGCGATCCGGCGGCCCCAGCGCAGCAGGTCCATCACGTAACTGCTGAGCAGCCGCCGCTGCAACCGTTCGGTGGCCAGCTCCCGGTCAAGCCTCGCGGCGATGACGGTGAAGTCGTCCCGCCTGTTGCTGGCCCGGTTCTGCGAGAAGGACAGCAGCCCGACGAACAGGGCCACTCCGGCCGCTGCGAGCGCCCCTACGTCCATCTCGTCACCTCATTGGTCCGGGGGCGTTCTTGCATGCCCGAAACCCACACGATGCTGAGGGCGAAGCCGCACCAGGCGGCGGCTGAGCCCCACGCGGACGGGTAGCCGCCGCTGGCCCACGTCACGGTGAACGCCGCGCCCCACAGCCCCGCCGGGAGGCCGATCGCGGCGAAGCCGAGCGGTTGCCATCGCAGGCCGGCCAGGGCGCTGGCGACGGCCAGGACGCCGCAGGCGACCCAGCCCCAGCCGAGGTTTTCCAGCGGCACGTACTTCGTGATGTGCGACAGGCCCCGCGCCGTGCCGTACCGGGGGTCGGACGCGATGCCGTAGCCGTAGCCCACCCACGCGGCGCCGAGGGTGAGCAGGAACGCGCCACGGCGCCCCAGCCTGGGCACTACAGGAGCCCGTCCGGGCCGGTGGTGGGCGGCGGCGCCGGCTCCGATCCGCGGGGGGTGTGGCGGGCCTTCCAGCCTGCGTAGAACGTCGCCACGGGCGGGCCGAGGAGCAGGATGATTCCTTGCAGCCAGCCGGGCAGGGAGCCGAGCAAGGGCGACTCGGCGACCGCGTTGAGCACGGTCACGATGACCGCCAGGAGGGCGGCGACGCCGGTCGCCGCCTGCACCTTCACCTCGATCTCGTCGGTGTTCACGGGCATGGCAACTCCTCTACGTCGGGGGCTTGGCCGGCCGGTCAGCCCGACAGCATGTGGGCCAACTCCCACGTGACCGGCCCGGGGTATCCGTCGGGGTCGTTGGACAGCTCCGGCCGGGAGCGCTGGAAGTCGCTGATGTTCCGCCGGGTGTAGGCCGTGAACAGCGGCCCCGGCTGGTAGCCGTTGCCGTCGTGGTGGCGGGTGAAGCCGAGACGGACGAGTTGCCGGTCCAGCTCGGTCACCGCCTGGTGGCGGCGGCCGAGGACGAACGCGGACCGGCCCGGGTACGGCGGGGCGGGCCTGCCGCCGCCGAGTTCGGGCAGGTCGAGCACCTGCCCGACGTAGATCGTGTACGGCTCGGTGAGCCCGTTGACCTTCGCGAGCTCCCGCCAGTCGAGATCGAGGCGGCGGGCGATGCCGGACAGGGTGTCGCCGGCGCGCACCGTGTGGGTGTCCTCGCCGTCGCCGCTGGCCCCCCCGGGGCGGGGCGCCCCCGCCTGCACCCACGCGTACAGCACAGCTCCCGGGCATGCCGTCGCGTAGCCGTCCTTGTGGCCGCCGATCCAGTCGCCGGCAGCGCCGTTCGCGCGGAGCCATTCGATCGCGTCCAGCAGGCCGTTGAGCATGGCGTCCGGCGGTTCGGTGAGGCCGCTCGATCCGAGGAGGGCGCACACCGCGTAGTCCCGCCCGTTCAACTCGGCGTTGCCGTTCGCGCCGGTCCGCTTGTGCAGGCCCCGCCCTTCGTACACGTAGCCGTGTTCGCACACCACGGCGTTGTACGCGATGTCGACGTATCCCTCGCGGGTGTTGGCCAGGTGCGCCGCCTGGATGGAACGCACATAGTCGTCACACAGCGAATGCTTCCGGGAGGGGTAAGCGCTGCCCAAGTAGTGCACCTTCACCCCCCGCGCGGACGGGAGGTATGCGGCGGGGGAGGTGGCGGACGCGCCCCAGGCGCGGCGGTCGACGAGCCTCACGACATCACCCGCACCGGCCAGTGCCAGGTGCCGGGCCCGGTGCCAGTCTCGTCCTGCACTACCCGCTGGTTGAAGAAGAGACCTTCGGGGTTGAGCACAGCGAGACCGACTTCCCACATGGGTGTGCCGGCGGGGTCGTCGGGGCCTGGCTCGACGGTGCCGTGCACCGTGGTGATGATGGCGGCACGGTCCTGCGACTGGTACGCCTGGCTTCCGTCCTCGCGCGGCGGGGTGCCGTGCGAGACGTAGTGCACGATGCGTCCCACGCTCGGTGGTTGAGGGACCATCACGCCTCCTAGGCGTCGTAGATGACGAGCTTGAGCTCGGCGAGGACGAGGTTCCGCGCGACGGTGTCGTTGTGCGTCACGCGCAGCGCGAGGGGCACGGCCGGGTCGACGAAGATGCCGTGGCTCTTGGTGAAGCACTGCATCCCGACGGATGCGGGCCGGTGGTCCGTGGCCGTGGTGTTCTCCGGGTCGGAGCCGAAATGGAGCGGGTCACGCACGAACTGGTCACGCAGCTCGGTGTAGTCCCCGCTCTCCCACTGGATCATGGCGTAGAGGTGGCCCCAGCCCGCGCGGCTCGGCCAGATCAGACCGGAGCGGTCATCGCCGTCCCACGAGGCGATCGTGTAGCCGTCCTGCTGCTGCACCTGGTGCATCTCGTAGGCGTCCGACGACTCCAGCGTTCCGAACGGGAACCTGACGATCTGGTAGGGGCCCGGCTCGATGAGCTGCGGGGTGTCGCGCTTGAGCGAACACACCTGTGCCTTGGTGGTGGGCGTCGGGGTAGTCACGTGGGCGTCCTTTCTGCGGTGACCGGGTCAGGTGCGGAGCAGGCTGGCGGCGAGAGCCTGCGTCGTGTTGGAGGCGGAGGCGGCCGACCACTGGGCGGTGACGACGAGCGCCTGGTCCGCGGTGCTGTCCCGCGTGATCGACCCGTCGGTTACGTCCTGCGCCGTGGCGCCGGTGGTGCTGGCCAGGTGGTGCCACAGCTCCGCCCCGCCGGACCAAGTGCCGGACGAGCCGGGCGCGATGGCGTGGAGTACGCCGGTCACCTGCCAGCCGCGGTTGCTGATCGCGGAGGACGTCGTGACGGCCGCGAACGCGGCAACGACCGTGCCGCCTGCGCCGCCGAGGCGGACGCGGAGCGTCAGCGTCGGAGTGCCGGTCGTCGACGCCTGGCCGTGCGCGGAGAATCGGTAGCCGGTGCCGGGAAGGGCGTCACCGGCCGGGATCAGCCAGCTCGCGACGACCGTTTCGGTGGTGGTGTTGGCGGCGGTGCCGGTCGTCGTGGCGCCGGGCGCGTCGCTGGAGTTGCCGGAGCGGGCGGCGTTGGTGACTGTCGACGTGAAGTTGATCGGGGTGAGCGTCGTGGCCCGGGTGCGGGTGTCCCGCACGGTGATCCGGTCTGTGTTGGTGGAGACCTGCACGCCGTAGCCGGTGACGGCGTACAGCTCGCACGCGTCGATCGTGATGTCGACGCCCGCCCACACGTGGATGCCGTTGGCTGCTGCGCCGGTTACCGAGCAGCGGCCCACGGTGACGTCGGTCGCGGAGGCTGCCGCGGTGCTGCGGGAGTCCAGCGTGATGCCGGCGCCCGCGGTGCCGTTGACGTGGCAGTCGTCGATGTGGCCGCGCCGCGTGCCGAGGGTGCTGATGGCTGTGGCGCCGGTCGTGTGCGCGATGACGCTGTGCAGCCGGTAGTCCTCAACGGACACCATGCGCACCGCGTTTCCCGCCGTGCCGCGGGTGACGATGCGACCCACGGCGACATCCTGGAGGAAGCCGGTGTCCTCCCCTTCGAGTTCCAGCGCGGCCCCGTACGAGCCTCCGCCGTCCATGGTGACGTCGTCGACGACGATGCCCGCGAGGGGCTGGCTGCCGGTGATGGTCGGATCGGTGCCGCCTGCCGGTGTGCGGTGGCTGGCCGTCGCCGAGTTGAGTGTCCGCACCCAGATGCCGCCGCCGCACGAACGCATCTGGATGTCCGAGAGGATCACGGACTCCCAGGTGTAGGCGCCGATGGCCCACTGTGCGCAGCCGTCGAAGCGGCAGCCCAGGACGCGGATGTCGCGGTGGGGCCGGTTCGGCGACGCGGAGTGCGAGCCGATACCGCGCGGCCAGGCCGTCGTGCCCGGGGTGCCGCTTGGGCCGGTGGAGCAGCCCGTCACCAGCAGGTCCAGCACCGGGGTGTCGTCATACGGGCCGAAGCCACCGAAATATGCGACACCTTTCGCCAGGTCAGGCTGGATGAACTCGGAGAACGGGCGGTCTCCCGGGTCGCGGTATCCGCGCCCGTGGACGTTGCTGATCACGCACGTCTTGATGGCGTTGATCTCGATCCCGTGGTAGCCCGCGACGTCCCGGATGGTGGTGTCGCGGATGACGAGGTTGGTGGCGTGCCCAAAGGACATGCACATCGCCGAGGTCGGGTAGGAGCTGGCGTTGCTGTCCCACTGCCCACCCTCGATGAGGATGTCGCCGTGGCCGCTGTAGCCCGGCATGACCTGGCCACTGTCGCCGTTGAGGAGCATCGTGCCGTCGGCGGCGCGGCGGATGATGGCGCCCTGCGCGAGGGTCAGGCGGGTCCGCCCGTAGATGCGCAGCGGCAGCGTCGCCAGACGGTAGATGCCCGGCGGAATGTAGACGGTGCCGCCGCCGGCATCCCTCGCGGCGGTCAGCGCGGCCTGGATGACCGGGGCGTCATCGGTGGTGCCGGTCGGCCCGAAGTCCTGCGGTGTCCACACGCCGCGGTTGGGCACGAACAGCCCTGTCTCCAGGCACTCGATCAGGTTGTCCGTGCTCGGCTCGATGATCGGGATGGACGACAGCGGACTGGTGACGGTGCCGTTCCCGGAATGGGCAATGCACTCCGAGTCTTCGGTGACGACGATGGTCGTCGCGGTGTCGCCGGTGCATCCGCAGCGGGCCATGTCCACCTCTCGCGGGGTGTTCTCGGCCCGGCCCACAACCAGCAGCGCCCACGAGTCTACGCCGGGGCGGTGGCCGCCAGGCGGCACCAGGCGGCTGTCCGGACAGGGCGCGAGGTGTCCGGACACGGCAGCGGGCGCACCGGCCGCGCCGTGTCCGGCCTGCGCGGACACTGTCCGGACACGAGAGCAGGGCGTCCGGACACCTCAGCCGTACAGCTCGATGACGACGATGCCGGAGCCGCCCGTCTGGCCGTCGAATCCGCCGCCGTACGACAGGGCGCCTGCCGCTCCGCCGCCGTATCCGCGCGGCGTCGTTCCGACGCCTTCGGTGGAGCGGGGCACTCCGCCGTGCCCGAGACGGGACTCGCCTCCAGCTCCAGAGAGCCCGTTCGTGCCGGAGAGGCGAATGCCGCCCCCTCCGGCGCCGCCGCCGCTCGCGTACGCGCCGGTCCCGGCGAGCGGGCCGGTGGTGCCCTGCACGGCGTCGGGGAGCGTTCCGGAACTTTGCGCGGCCGTCGAGCCTTCACCTCCGGACGCCGTCGCGAACCCTCCGAATGACGACATGCCGCCGGTGCCTCCGCCGCCGTTACCCGATCCGCCGGTTCCCCCCGCGCCGACGACGATGGTCTCGACTGTGCCCAAGGCCGCCACTTCAATCAGCGCCTGCGACCAGCCGCCGCCGGCGGCGCCGGGCCGCACGATGCACTCGTTCGATGCCGCGTCTGCCCCGGCTGAGCCTCCGCCGCCGCCTTGAACCTGGACCTGCACCCGCGCCAGCCACGGATAGTCGGCCTTCTCGAACTGGAAGGTCCCTGGGTCCTTGTAGAACAGGACTTGCCGCAGGCCCATCGTGCCTGGCTTGAGGCACAGTTCTCCGTCGTCGTTGACCTGGAAGTAGTCCGAGCACACGCACACGCTGGCCACGGCGATCCCCTACACGGTGAGGTTGGCGCGGCCCGGCCCACAACCAGCGGCACACCCGCAGGGTAGCCGGTCAGGCCGTCGTCGACGTCGCCGTGACGTGCAAGCAGACGCCTGGCCCTGCGGGCTCGACAGCGCCGCCATGGGGCAGCGGGCGGGTGCGCCACACCCGCAGCTCCGCGTACGTGTCGCTGACGGTCTCCAGCGTCGCCACGACCGTGCTGGTGTCGTCTTCCGGATGGGGGTCGACGGGCAGCGCGGTAATGGCGGGCGGCCGAGTGAACGGCGTCGGGAAGTGCCAGCGGGCACGGCCGTCGTTGCCGGTCTCCAGGACGGCCGCGGCCGGGGTGGGCGGTGCGGGTGCCGGGGGCGGCGTCTCTGCTTCGGTGTCGCCGCCGCTCGGAGGTTTCGGCTGG
This sequence comes from Streptomyces sp. NPDC053560, assembly GCF_044544605.1. Classification (NCBI taxonomy): domain Bacteria; kingdom Bacillati; phylum Actinomycetota; class Actinomycetes; order Kitasatosporales; family Streptomycetaceae; genus Streptomyces; species Streptomyces sp. NPDC053560. The sequence continues at coordinate 25,388 of NZ_JBITXI010000005.1, forward strand.
GCGGCCGGTCGTGCTCGCCTGGTCGTCGTGCGTGTCCGGCGGTCGATGTCGCGCAGGAGGCTCACCATCGGCGAGCCGAGTGACCGCCGTGTCGCTGATCCGCGCAGTGCCATCACGCCACCCCCAGCGTGTTGGTTGCGGACTCCGCTCCGGTCGCGGCCACTTGCACCTGCACGCTTTCGCTGCCCGGAGTCGCGTCGGTGCCGGCGGTCTCCGACACCTTCACTCCTGTGATCTTGAGGCGTTGGGAGAGGGGGCGGCAGGTGGCCCGCGTGGTGACGTCCAGGCACCAGCCGGGCACCAGGGTGGGGATCTGCACAGCCGCTTCGGGTGAGATGGCAACCTGCTGGGTGTCGACGACGACGGGCACCGGCAGGGAGGCCCGCAGCCGGGACGCGGCGGCCGACCGGGCCGCCAGGCTGGTCGTGATGGTGGTCTGCTCCACATACCTTTCGACGAGCCCGTAGTACGGGTCCGGCCCGCCGGCGTCGCCGACGACGTCGCCCTCGTCGGCGTCTTCCTTCCCGGCGACGATCCACCTTGTAGCCAACGCCGTGCCGTCCTCGGCGACGGTCATCCCTTCCGGCAGGTCGGCGTCCGTGAGGCGGCCTACGGTCACGGGGTGCGTCTCGGGGAGCAGCAGGATGCGGGAGCCCACCGCGGTGTAGTCGAGCCCATTTTCCGCCAGGTCCCGCAGGTGGTCTCCGGTCTGCCCGATGTTGCGCCGGTACTCCCGTCCGCCGCGCACACCGGTCTTGGCGATGATCTCGATGCTGTGGCCCGGGTCGTCGGGCGCGAACCCGTCGGTGATCAGCCACTTGGCGACGTTCACCAGGTCGGTGTCGCCGAAGGCGATGTCGGCGTGCGGGACGCGGCGGTCCAGGACCGCGAGGACGTCGGCCGCCCACACTTCCATCTGCCCGCGCGACCATTCGGCTTGGAGGATCGGTCCGGACCAGACCGGGTCTCGGCCGCGCCAGATGTTCAGGAAGTGCCGCCAGGCGCGGACCTGGCCGAGCCGTTCGCAGCAGTCGCCGTCGGGGTTGACGACGATTCTCGCCGTGCTGGTGTCGTCCAGGACGCGTGTCCACTCGACGTCGGTGAGGGTCTGCACCGGGGAGACGGACGCACCGTCTCGGTCGGTGATCAGCGCGGTGTGGGTGCCGCAGCCCGCGACGGCCATGAGGCTCCTCATGCAGCAACAGGCGCCCGGCCCACAACCAGCAGCGGACGCTCAGCGTAGCCGCAGCCCGGTCAGTAGCCCCGGCCGGAGACGCCCAGGCTCAGCAGCGCATTCGGCGCCGGGGGGTTCATCACGTCGGTCTCGATGCACACGCAGTAGTCCGCGCAGTTGAACGGCTCGTACGTCGCGGGGGCGCCGTCGAGCCCGTACACGTCGCGGGACGTCTCGCAGTCGGCGCCGCACTGGACGACGGATTGGCCGGTCTGCCCGTCGAGGGTGACGACGCCGCTGGCCGGGACATAGGCCACGTGGTACTGCGAGTGCGGGTAGCAGCGGGCGAAATCAGCGACTTCTTCGCAGGTGAGAGCGTCACCGCCGATCGGCCGCTCGTAGAACGTGATCGTCACGTTCCGCAGGTCTTCACGTCCGGCCCGGAGGGTGATCATCGGCACGTCGACGGACCAGCCCGGCCGGTCGGACAGGTCCATGTCGTAGCAGACCCGTTCGACGGCCAGAGGCAGGCAGTAGCAGGTGTCCAGCGTGGCCGGGGTGGGCGGCACGGGTGGGGCGCACAGGGGATCGGTACAGCGGGCCATGGGGTCCTCGCACGGCGCGAACCGGCAGGTTCCGTCGCAGGACTCCGGCGGCATCTCCACCACGGGCCAGAGCAGGCCGGTGCACGCGGCGGCGTCGTCGACGACCGGGGCGGAGACGGCCGCCGCAGTGCAGGTTTCGGCGACGTCGACGCAGCGCAGCAGCGGCGGCTGGCCGTGCACGCACCACGTCACGCACGTGTCGCTGTCGTCGTCCGGCAGGGGCACTTCGAGGATCGGTGTCGGGTCGGTCCACAGCCACGGCGTGCCCGCCGTGAGCACGATCTCGACGGTGAGGACGTCCGCGCCCGATGAACAGGCCCCGGAGGAGCAGCCGTTGCCGCGACGGGCCGTCACGGTCGGCCCCTGGGTGAGGGCGACGCGGCGGACGGTGCGCAGGTGCCGCGCCCGGAACGCCTCCGGTGTCTGCTCCTCGCTCGGGCAGCAGTTGAACAGGGTCAGGCAGTCGCCCTCACAAGCGGTACCGGTGCAGCCGGTCATCGCCTCCGACAGCCAGTGCAGCCCGTACTCCACGGCGCAGCACGTCGCACCGAGCAGGATGCCGGTGATGGTGATGGTGCGCGGCATGACGCTGGCCGGGCCGAGGGCGGCCCCGCCCGTCACCGCGTTCGTCGTGGTGCGCCGTACCGGGTAGTCGTCTAGGCCCTCGACCGACAGGACGCGGAAGCCCGCGAAGTCCGCGCTCTCGGGGACGTCGGGGTCGTACCAGGGGGCGTTGTCCTCCTCCGGGGTGCTGTACGGCTCGTCGCCGACTGTCTCGGCCGTGAACGTCGGGCAGTGGCAGTTGCCGGGCTCGGTGAGCGGTGAGCCGACCGTCTCCAAGTAGGTCGCGATCCTGGCCTCGTTGGTGATCTCGACGCCGCCGAGAGCCAGGTAGCCGTCCATGGCCATGCTCAGATCACTCCTGCCGCGGTGGCGAGCCGGGACGCGACGCGGTGCGCGGTCATCAATGCGTCGCCCGCCTCGTAAATGTGGAACACCGGCGCCGGGACGGCCGATGCGGCGGCTCTCTCGCCGCCGCTGCCGCCGCTTCCGGCGGCGGCGAGCATGTCGACGAGGCCCGACTGCTCCGCGAGTTGGCGGGCGCGGGCCGGCTTCGTCAGCGGGATGATGACCTCCGGTCCGGCCTCGCCGACCAGTCCCATCACCGGAGCGCGCACGATCCCGCCCTCGGCGAACGGCAGCACGCTGCGCACCGACCCCGGCAACCCGCTCTTGATCTTGGAGACGATGCGGCTACCGATGTTCCCCAGCGAGGAGACGATCTTCCCGGGGAGGCTGGAGAACAGGCTCACGATCGACGAGATGAGCGAGGAGACCGCCGACCTCGCCGACCCGTACGCGCTCTTGAAGACACCCGCGATTTTCGAGCCGATAGAGGAGAGGCCGGACGCGATGCGGCCCGGGAGGCTGGAGAAGAAGTTCGCCACCGACGACCCGAACGAGCGGGCTGCGGCCATGGCAGTCGAGCCGGCCGACCGGAACAAGGCGCTGATGCGTCCGGGCAGCGCGGACAGGGCCGCCCCGATGCGCCCGGGCAGCGTCGCGAAGAACGTGTACGCCGAGGCGATGAACGAGGCGATCACGCCGCGGGCCCACGCGGCGGCGCTCGAGAACGCGTTCGCGATGGTCGAGCCCAGCGAGGACAACGCGGCCCAAATCTTGCCGGGCAGCACCGTGAACAGGGCGATGATCCCGGCCAGGGCGGTGAGCAGCACGATGCCCAGGGCCGCCATGGCGTTGACGAACAGGTCGACGAGGAGCCCGGGAATCGCGGCCAGCGCCGACATGATCTGCCCTGGCAACGCGGTGAAGAAGCCCACGACGGCGGTGAACGCGGTGGTGATCCACGTGCCGATGGTCGTCACGAGGTTCGTGAAGAACGTCGCGATCATCGTTCCGAGCGTCGACAAACCTGTCATGATCATGCTCGGGAGCTGCGTGATGAACGTGATCGCCGACGCCAGGCCGGACACCAGCGTCGTCAACACGGAGACGATCGCCGTGATGACCGGCACGATCGCGTTGATGGTCAGCCAGGACGCGAACGCGGCAGCGATCTGGATGACCGGCGCGACGAGCTGAATCACCAACGCCACCAGCGGCGCTACCGCCGCGATCAACTGCGCGATCGGAGGCAGCAGCGGCACGAGCGCCTGCACGATCGCGCTAAACGCCTGGACGATCGGAGGCAGCACCGGCAGCAGCGCGTTGACGAGGGTCGTCACGACGGGCACCAGGGCCGCGGCGACGCGCACCAGGACCCCGGCGAGGGTCGCCAGGACCGGCGCGAGTGCGGCGATGAGCTGTCCGACGGCCTGGCCGACGCCGGCTGCGAGTGGCGCCATGGCCGCGACGAGCATCGTGAACGCCTTCGCGATCAGCGGCAGGACCGGCATCAGGGCGCCGGCCAACGCGCTGATGATCGGGGCGAAGAGCAACGCCAGGTTCTGTAGGACCGGCGCGAGCATCGTCGCGACGGTGGCGACGAGCTGCCCGACGAGCGGCAGGATCGGGGCCAGAGCGGAGATGACGGAGCCGATCGCGGCGCCGAGCGGGCCGAGGGCGGGGCCAATCGCGGCGAAGGCTTGCGCGAGGGCCTGGGCGACGGTGGCGAGGCTCGGGGCGAGCGCTGCGAGGGCTGGGCCGAGCGCATTGATCAGGCCGGTGATGGCGGGGCCGAGCGCCGTGAAGACGGGCATCAGTGCCGGGGCGATGGCACCGACCTGGGTGACGATCGCGGCGAGGATCGGGCCGAGCTGGGCAGCGATTGTGCCGATGGTGCGGAAGATGTTCCCGATGGCCTCCTGGCCCGCCGCGCTGTTGACGAACTCCCGGAAGCTGGCGGTGATCTGCTGGAGATTGCCGAGCAGCCCGCCCCCGGCGCCGTTCGCGGCGCGGAACACCCCGGCGATGATGCTGCCGACGTTGGCGGCGATCGCGCCGAGTTGCTGGAAGACGCCCACCGCGGTACGCACCCACGCCACGGCCTGCCCACTCTCCGCGATGCGGGTGAGGAACGCGCCGAGCTGGGCGGCGGCCTGGCCGATGGACTGCCCGACCTGTGCGCCGAACGCCTGCGACACGGCGGCGGCGACGCTGAGGAAGCCCGCCGCGAGCGGCCGTACACCCTGCGCCAGTCCTGCCACGGCGGACGACGTGCCGCCAATGATCGTGCGCATAGAGGCCAGCGCCTCGCGGGTCTGGAGGAACCGCAGCCCCTCGGCCGCCGCCTTGCCGAAGCCGGTCGCGACACGTTCCAGGCCGGATTGCAGCGGCAGCAGGTTTTTGATCGCCCCGCTGACTTCGGTGGCGAACTGCGCGAAGAACGCCTGCTGTACGCCCTGCTGAACTTCCTTGAGCTGGGGGGCGAGTGCCCGTACCGCCGTGACGGCCTTCTGCGCGGCCGGGGCCAGCTTCTCCAACGCTTCCTGGAACTTGGCGGCGTCGTCGCCGAATGCGGCGGTGAGGGCGTCGCCGACGCCGAACACGGCCAGGCGCAGCGTGCCGAGCCCGACGGCAGCGGCGCCGGCGGCTGCGGGGACTGCGGCGATGATCCCGGCCGCCGGTGCCAGCGCCGCCACGAGAGCGCCGACCGACGATGCAGCACCGGCGGCGGCGATACCCACAGCGCCGAAAGCGAGCAGGCCCGACAGCGCCCCGGTGATGTTGCCGACGATGTTGCCGAGGCGGCGCAGAGAGCGGGACAGCCGGTGCGTGTCGATGTCGAGCCGGACCGGCGGGAGCCGGTGCGCCCGGATACGGGCATCCAGACCATCAAGGTCCGGAATCACCCGGACCGGGATCTCGACTCCCGCCAAGACTGCCCGCACCCGCTCGACGAAGCCCGTCAGGTCCGGGGCGACGGGGATATTGATGCTGGTCAGGCTCCGCAGCCCGTTCAGCAGCGCGGCGTCGAACCGGCGCAAGTTGGGGGTGACGCGGACGGTGACGGCCGCGGCGTTCAGGCCGCGCTGGATGTTCCGCCGGATCTGCACGCCGACGTTCCGCGTGCCCCGGTCCAGGGTGTTCTGGATACGGGTGGCGACCTGCCGGGAGTCGGATGCCGCGTCACGGTCATCGAGGTCGATCGTGATGCGCGCCGACCCGTAATCGACGTCTTCGCCGGCCACCGGGCAACCCCCACAGGGTGTGGTTGTTGCCCGGCCCAAAACCAGCGGCTACGCCCCCGGCCTCGTGCTGGCACGAAGGCGCGTACGCCACAGGTTAGCCGCTACGAACCTGCACCGAGCCGCGCGTCCTCGGCCGCGAACTGCGCGGCGAGGGCCTGCGCCGAAGCCCGGTCCATGCGCATGCCGGGAGGCCGGCCGCGCCGGTCGCGGCTCCTCTCCCCCTTCGGCGGGGCATACAGCTTGGCCTTGTTGCGGCGGCGTTCCGCGTCGTCCTCCGCTGCGGCGTCCATCGACGCCTCAGCGGCGTTGAGCATCGTCCTCAGCGTCCACGTGCGCGGGTCGACGCCTTGGAGGGCGAGACCGCCCTCCCACGAGTCCCAGGAGGCGGCGACGCTGGCGCAGAGGCGTTGGACAACCCAGTAGGGCGCTGCCCGCCCCCATACAGCTCGACGGCCCACTCCAGCAGTTCGACGAGGACCCGGTCCGGGAGGCGCATACCGACGTCCTTCACCGTGCCTTCCACCTTCGCGGCAGCCTCCTCCGCCTTCTCCGGGGTGCCGTGGGCGCTGACGGTCTCGCCGTCCTTGCGGACTTCCCACCGGGCGAAGGTCTCGGCGGACTCCGGCAGCATCAGCCGCGCGAGGAACAGCCGCAGCGCCCGCACGACTGCCCGCAGCGCCTCGGGGTCGGCGGCGGCGAGGTTGTTCACGTCGACGCCGAGACGCTTCTGCGACTCCTGCAACGCCTCGTAGGCGTCGAGGAATTCATCACCCATCACCTCGGGCTGGAAGAGGAGTTGCGTCTCCCCCACCGTGGCGACGTGCGGCTCGGTGTTCAGCGTGAAGGTGCGGCTCTGGCTCACGACGTGGCTCCTGACGTGCTCAAGCGGGCGCCCGGCCCACAACCAGCGGCGCACCGGCAGGGTACGCGGTCGCCGGGACCAGTCAGCGGCCCGCGCGAAGTGCCCGTCCGAGGAAGTTGTTCGGCTTCGTCCCGGGGTGGTGGACGACCTTCGCGAACACCGTCTGGCCGCCGACGTCGAACCGCAGTGCCTTCTTGCGTCGTGGCCGGATGATGTGCGGCCGGGTGCCCTCGAGGACGTAGTTCACCGCGGGGTGGTCGCAGGTGATGACGCCCCGCAGTCCCGTGGGCTCGGACACCACTTTCCAGTCGATGTAGGCGCCCATGCTGCCGGGCGCCTCGCGGCGGGCGATGTCCGCGACGCGGCCGGTGCGCCGGGCCAGGGCGCGTTCGGCGAGTCCGCCACGAGCGCGCAGCATCCGCGCCAAACGGCCCTGGTCGAGACGTACTTCCACGCTCACAGTGACGTCTCCTCAGTCGGGCACGGCGCGCAGCCGGGCAGTGCGACGGTGACGCGCTGCTCGACGCCGACGCAGCCACCTTGGGGGCCGACGAGGCGCTGTTGGCCGATGACGAACTGCCGGCCCCTCCGACGGGTTGAGGTGCCCGGCAGGCAGCAGTACAGCGCGTTGTAGACCGTCACCGCGTCGACGTGCGTGATGCGGGCCGCGGTGTCCAGCTCATCGCACGACGGGGGGCATCCCTGGTCGTCGGGGGTGGGGGCACAGCGCAGCAGGGTCACGGCGAGCTCTGCGGCGGTCACCGGGGCCGGCATGCAGTTCCGGGTACCCATGACCGTGCGGTCCTCGTTGGGGAACGGGTTCGATGGCCACATGCGCAGGACGTTGACGGAGAGCTGCCCGCCGCTGCCGTCGCCGCTGCACGGGTCGTCGCACCAGTCCCACGCGACGGCTCCGGGTACGACGCACGTACGGCACGGGCATCCCGGCTGCCCGTCGACCTGGCGGGCGGTGTCCTGGAGTGCGGCGCACACACAGCCCAGCACCGATTCAGTCAGGTCGTGCAGGTCCAGCGCCCTCAGCGGCATCTCCGGGTCTCCTTACGGCCAGGTCGTCACGCGCGGGCGCCGGTAGTCCGGGCTGTAGACCCTGCTCGCCGAGGCGAGACGGTGCGGATTCACGGTGGCGAGCCAGGCGTCCGCGAGCGGCAGCCCGGTGCGGCCTTCGCTGTAGATGACGGTCGGGTCGGACAGCTCCACGTCGAAGCCTTGTCGGCTGACCCTGGACACGTTCCGGTTGGTCTTGCAGCCGCACGAGGTGCCGGGTCCGCATCCCTTGATGTAGTGGCACGTCAGCTCGGAGACGGCGGCGACCGCGGCCTTGTCGAGCTGGAGCCCAGTCCGGTATGTGACGGTGAAGGTGCCCGGGGTGCCGGGCGGGGCGGCCATGTCCTGGCAGTCGGGCCAGCAGTTGCCGTCGGTGCGCACCAGCCGGTTCGGGGCGTCGACGCGGTACGCGCCGATCACGTCGTTCTCCGGGTCAGGGGCGGGCAGCGTCTCGCCGTCGACGTCGACGGACTGGATGTCGTAGACGGGGCCGGGCAAGGCCACTTCGCACAGCTCGGTGCACGAGCAGTCCGTTCGGCAGCCGCATACCGCCGCGTTGCGCCAGGCCCCGTCCAGGCCGATGTACGGCACCCACGGGCCGGCGGTGCCCCAGCGGACGGTGTACGGGTACGGGTCGAGGCAGGAGCGGAGGCAGGGCCGTACGATCACCGGGCACGACGGCCCCCACCGGCGTCCGGACAGCCCCCACAGGATGATCGTCGCGACGTGCGCCCACCGGTCGATGACGTCTTGCCCGGTGCCTTCGGGCAGGTCGCAGCAGGACAGGTCGACTTCCCACGGGTCGCACGGGCTGGGCTGCATCAGTGTCCTCCTGCCTCGTAGCGGCACGCGTCGGGGAACGCGCGGCGGATGTGAGCGCCGACGTGCCCGTTGGCGAAGGAGTCGGGCATCGTCGACAGGAACGGCGACGCCCGGTCGAATTGCGGGGACCGCTTGAGGATCTTCACGTCGCGCATCTCCTCCCCTCCGATGCCTGCGAGATTGCCGTACAGGGAGCGCTTATGGACGACGTCCAGGTGCCGGCCGACATCGAGCGCCTTGAGCATTCCGTCCTTCTCGACAGGCATCGGCACGTGCAGCTCGTACGACAGCGGCCTCTCGTGTCCGAGGGAGACGAGCAGGTCACGTGTTGCGCGCATGCCGTCCAGGTACCGGCCCGAGGCGCGGGCCACGTAGTACGTCTCGACATCGGAGATCGGGCCACGGTGCCGCACGGGCATGCCGTCGGGCTGCGGCGCCATAACGAACATGTCGTCGTTGCAGAGCACGAACGTCCGCGAGACGGCCGGGTGTTGGCAGGCTGCCTTCACCGCCGCGGTGGTGTTCTGGTACTTCGTGCCGTGCTGGCTGGTCTCGATGTGCTGCACGTCCCGAAGCCACGGCGGCCGGTAGCCCACGATCCACACGTTCCGGTGCGGGAGGTTGGCCGCCCAGCTCCGCAACGCGTATCGGAGCTGGGCGTTGGCCCGTCCCGTCCGTACGGGCACGACCAGGTCGGGCGCGTCCATGCCTGTGGCCCGTCAAGAGGCCATGGCCAGGACCGGGGTGTACTCGCACACCGGCTCGGGCGGCGCGACGGTGGTGACCAGCGTGCGGCGGTGGCAGGTCGGGCCGAGCGGTGTGAGGAGCGGCCCGGGCGTGCCCGCCGCGTCGGTCGCGACGACGTTGTACGGGCCGGTGCCCCAGCCGCCGCCGGCGCGGGTCGCGCCGTTGAGGACGAGGGAGACCGCCTCAGCGCCGATCTCCATGTCTCCGAGCAGGCCGTTCGTCACCCACGGCATCAGGAAGTAGATCCACGCGCCGTCGCCGCCATCCGGGTCGCACACGTCCTCCCCCAGCACCTCGGCCCACATCTCGATGGCGAACCCGGAGTTGCACTTGAGCGAGCAGTCGTCATGCCCGACCGGGGTGCCCGCGTAGTCGTAGACGACGGGGTTGCCAGTGGCGATCTCGATGAACTCGGGGCTGACGGAGAAGAAGTTCAGCTCCACGTCGTAGCCGTTGAACTGCGGGCAGCCCCGCTTGAAGCCGCACTGGCGGCCGTTCGCGGCGGTGTAGGTGACGTCCTCGCCTTCCTCCACGTTCGGGTTCATGGCGAGCGTGGCGAAGCAGTCGAAGACGAATCCGTTGTCTTCTCCTGCGACGGGCCGGCCACAGGTATCGAGGCGGGTGACGCGGATGACGTCAGCGTTGGCAATGAGGGGGCAGGACATCCCGGGGCCTCCAACACACGAGGTGGTGTCGGCCCGGCCCATAACCAGCGGCTACCAGGAGTCTAGCTGCGCCCCGGGGCCTGCCGCCGGGCGGCGCGGGGCGCCGCTCAGGCCCGCGCCAGGATTCGCACGGCCTCCGTCCACTCTTTCGTCTCTGTGGTGGCCTGGTCGGCGAGGATCGCGCTGCGCGCCAGGGCCGCCGCTGATGCGGCCTCGCGCCGGCCGCCGCGGGGGTACAGGCGGCGGATCGCTGCCACCCAGGCGGGGACGTCGGCACGGTCGATGAACGTTCCGGCGTCGCCGAGGGCTTCTTTCAGGCCGGGCGTGGGGTGGGCCAGGACGGGGATGCCCGACGCCAGTGCCTCCACAGCGGCCATGCCGTACGACTCGTAGACGCTGGGCACCATCAGCAGTCGCGTCCGCGCCCACACATCGGCCCGCATGTCGGACGTCTGCGGGATGATCTGCGCGTTCTGCGGTGCCGCGTCGAGGATCTGCGGGCCGTGGGCGCCCGTCACTCCGAGGAACGGCAGGCCGGGCAGGCGTGATGCGGCGGCGTGCCAGGTCTCGACGCCCTTGTCTCGGTTGAGGTTCACCAGCGTCACGTGCCTGCCTTCGCCCGGCGTCCGGTGGTCTTCGGGGGCCACCGGCGGGTGGACGACCAGCGACCGGATACGGCGCGCCACCGGGTAGCGGGACGTCAGCGAGTCGCGGACCCAGTGGCTGTTGTAGACGGCCATGTCCGGCTGGCGGGCGAGGGTACGGCCGGCGACGTCGAGATCGGAGTGGACCAGCAGCACCGACTTGCACCGCAGCGCCTTGGACAGGTCGATAGCGCGGGCTGCGAAGTCGTGGTGCGTGACGATGGCCCGCGGCCGGATCGAGCGGATCAGGGCCCGTGCGGCGCGGGGCTCCAGCGACTCGTACGGGACGCCGTCCACGGTCCAGGACACCGGCGCTTCGGGCATGGCAGAGCAGATCACCAACACATCCAGGCCGGTGTCCTTCACGGCCCGCATCATGGCGTGCAGCATCGTCTCCGACCCGGCGCAGCGGTAGGGCACCCCGAAATGCACCCACGCCACGACCTGCGCCCTCCTGCTTCGCATCGGGCTGGCGGCCGGTCGGCGGCGGACCGGGGCTTGGGCGGGCCCGTTGCGCACGAGTTCCAGGCAGACGTTCTCGAACGCACGCTGGTTTCCCTCGAAGTCCAGGCCGTCCGCGTGGGTGCGGGCGGCAGCCGACGCCGCCTCGTAAACCACCGGATCAGACAGGCGCTCGATCTCCTGCACCCAGCGGGCGGGATCGTTGCGGGGGACGTAGGTGGCCGCGTCCCCGAACGCCTCCCGCATCCCGGGCAGAGGCGCGGCAATCACCGGGATTCCCGACAGCATGGCCTCGATGCCGACCCGCCCGTAGGACTCCCCCTGCGACGGCATCAGCAGAATGCGGGTGCGCGCGTAGATGGTCCGGGGCTCGCACCGGTCGACGACCTCCACGTTCGACGGCTGCGCCACCTGGCCGCGGTCGAGGACTTTCACCATCTGGAATCGGGTGTCAGGCATCCGGGCGGCGACCTCGGCGAGTACGTCTGCGCCCTTGGCCGCCGTGGCGCCGCTGAGCGTCACCAAATCCCCTGGGGTGGTGCGGTAGCGGCGGGGGTCGATGGGCGGCGGGAGGATCAGCGCCCGGCCGTGGTAGCCCGCGTAGTGGCGGCGGCACGCCTGGGAGGGGAACCACGCCAACTGCGGGGCGGCCAGAGCCCGGTTCGGCGACATGCCGTGCACCATCAGCAGGTGCGGGCATCTCACCTGCGGCACGATCCGCGCGGCGTTCCGGTCGGCGTGATGGGAGATGACCAGCTCGGGCCGCGCCACCTGCACGGCACGCCGCCAGTCTCGCAGCGGCCACACCTGCACGCCGTCCTCGACGTGGGGCTCCCCGGGCCGGCGGACGGTAGTCACCACGGTGACGGTGTGACCGGCCGCAGCCAGGCCCCGAACGTACTCGCGGGTGGTGATGTAGGCCCCGGCCGTGGCCACCTGCTCGTACAGGGGCACGAAGGCCAGGACTCGCATCCCGGGCCTACTCAAGCAACCGGTCCGGTCTCACCGCTCACCGTCCGGGTGGGCTCGCCGGATGTGGGTGGTGCGGCCCCGCTCGCTGGCGAAGGGCCGGCCGCAGATGTCGCACCGGTACTCCCCGTCGTCGTCGGGCGCCGAGCCGGACTCCAAGGCCGGGGTCTCTTGCCCGCTGTCGACTGCTGCGGGCGGCGTGGTCTCCGGGCCGTCCGGCCCCTCCGGGGCATCGGACGTCGCCTCTCCGGGGGTGGAGGCGACAAGCCCTTCGGGGCGGGCAACGCCCGTCAGCTCGGCCTCGGCCGCCCCCTCACCGGCCGAGGCCGATGCGTCCTCGTCGGGCGACACGTAGCGGTGGCCGTCGACCCGCGCGCCGATCAGCAGCGCCTCCGGCATGTGCGTGAACAAGTCGGCAGGGACGGCGAACGTGTTGGGGCCGGCGGTGCCGACTTTCGGCGTCTGGGCGACTGCCCACCGAGCCAGCGCGATACGCGACTCTCGGGCGGGCTCTACGTGGATCATGTCGGTCACGGGTTCAGGCTCCTCAGCTCAGCGCAACGTTGACGGCGCACACGGTGCATGTGGTGCCGACGACGTACGTGCGCTCGACCAGCACTCTGCGGTCGTTGGTTCGGGTGTTGACGGAGGGGCCGGCCCGGTCGGGAATGGTGGTGGCGGGGCCGCGGCGGATGGTGAGCGGGCCGGTGATGTAAAGCCAGGCCGTGCCCGGGTCGGCGGGTGTTCCGCCGGGGCCGGTGTTCTCCGCGCTGTATCCGGCGCCGATAACGACGCAGTTCCCGGCGAGGGTCCGCAGGGCGCCGCTCGGGTCCTCGGCCGCGATGGAGCAGCAGCCCAGCAGTGCCGCCGCACCCGTCGGGACGTGCAGGGTGCCGACGCCGCCGTACGTCTCCGCGAGACAGCCCTCAAGTGCGGCGACCCCTTCCCCAAGGCTCACCGGCCCAGCCTGCGGAGTGACGTCGACGGCGTCGGCGGTCAGTGTGGTCCGCCAGAACGCGGACTCCAAGCCGCGCTGTTCACCCAGCGCGAGAGTGGCCTCAGCGTGGCGCCGGGCCTCGTCGTAGGACCAGCCGATCGTGGAGCATTCGGTCCCGGCATAAAGGGTGATCGGTGAGGCGTGCTCGGTCTGGGGGCGGCAGAACTCCTTCTCGGGCGGAGGACCGGGCGACTCGTCTCCGGGCGACTCGTCGTCGACGCAAGGGTCTGTCCACGATTCGACGGGGCAGCAGCCGAGCGCCAGCCATTCCACGCCCAGCAGCTCGTGTTCGTCGGAGACGTCCCGCACGTCCGTGCAGGGCGCGCCGAGGATGCCGTGCGGCAGTGGCCTGCCGCCGATCGCCTCCACGTATGCCCGCATGCCTGCGGCCATCGCTCCTCACCTCTCTGTCGGTGGGGCGGTGGACTCGACACCACCCGAAGCGTCGAGTCCACCGCGGTTTGGTGAGGGTCAGGACACGCCGCAGGGCACGAGGGTCTGTGCGCCGGTCTCACCGCTCGGGCAGACAGGCACCGTCACCGCGCGGGTGTCGACACTGCGGTCCACCAGCGCGATGCACTCCTCGGCGAACAGCGCCGTGTAGTCGTTCGTCGAGAACTTGGTTGAATCATGAATCACACCCAAATTCACCTCTTCGCCGCGCCCGATCTGGAGCATGCCGGCCGGGTACATCAGGAAGTTGACGCTTCCCGGCCAGTCCGTCGCCGGGGTGGCTCCGCCGATAGCGCCCGGCACGGCCGGGGTGAGGCCTCGCGCCCACTGGATGCTGACACCGAGGGGCGTGAACATCTCCTGAACCATGCCCGGGTTGACGTCGTCGACGGACACGCCGTTGCGGCGGGCGAGGTCGGTGAGGAAGAGGTTCCGCGACCACCACGGGAACACGACCTCGATGGCCGTGGTCTCGCACAGGCTGTGACGCTCGATCATGTCGGCGGCCTGGAGCGCGACCGCCTCATAGACGGCGGACAGGGCACCCATCGACTCGGGCATGACCACCGGGGTACCGAGTGCGAGCGCCTGCTGGAACAGGGCCTGCCGAATGCGGATCTCGTGCGCGACCATCGCGTTCCGCAGGTACCAGGCGACGAGCTCCGGGAAGTGGCGCTGCGTCAGGATGCCCGCTTCCAGGCACACACCGACCGCGTCGCAGCGCTTCTCGATCGGGTCCGGGCACGGGATCGAGAAGCACGGCTTGGTCGCGCCGGAAATGTCGTCGGCCTCGGTGTGGACCCACGTCATCGCCGACACATCCAAGCTCGGCGTCTTGTAGTAGCGCAGCCCGCCACGGGCGAGTTGAATCTCCGGGGCGTCCCACAGCATGTCGGGGCACGCCACGTCGAGGATGTCGTACACCGTCTCCGAGGGCGCGCACCATCCGCCGGACGCGATGAGGTCCTTCTCCGGCAGCCGCGCCTGGTTCGAGGCGGCGAGCGACACCGTCGTGCCCTCCGGTGCGCTCGAGGAGTCGGTGACGATCAAGTCGCCGCTGTAGGGGTGCCGGTAGGAGATGACTTGACCCACGCCACCGCCCGCGGTTTTCAAGGCGTTGGCGCGGGAGATGAGGCCGGCGGTCACCTGGTCGAAATCGAGCGGTGCGCCGGGCGTGTATCCGGGGACGTCGACGGCCGCGGTGATGCTTGTGCCCGGCGACGGCGGTTCCGGCAGGACACGCGGCTGACGGCGCCGCACGTGGGACAGGTCGAGGGCGGGCCGCTGCGCAACGGCCGCGCTCACGGCCGGGGCTGGCTCCGGCGCCGGCTCGGGTGCGGGCTCCGGCTCGGCCACGGCGGCGGGCTCGCCCTCGCCGCTGTCGGCGTCGCCGGCAGGCTCGGGCTCGTCCTGTCCTCCGCGTACCTGCGCGGCCAGTGCGTCGATCTCTGCCGCAGCCTGCTCGGCGGCTTCGCGGCGGGCTGCCTGCTCGGCGCGGATGGACTCGACGGCGGTCGCCAGCGACCGAAGCGACTCGATGTCCTTGGCGGTGACGGTGGTGGACTGCGACCGGGAGTCGAATTCGGCGACGGCTCCCTCAAGCGCTTCTGCCAGCTCGTCGTCGTTGAGTGCTGTGACGTCCTCGGGGATCTCGAAATCGGCCATGAGCGGCACTCTCCGTGTTGCGATCGTGAGTGCCCGGCCCAGAACCAGCGGCGCGCGGGGCGGTCCGGCCCGTGGCCAGCGACCGCCCCGGCACAGTCTAGCCCGATATGCGCAGGCAGTTCGGGCTGGTGTCAAGCAGTGCGCCTCGCTACTGCGATCCGTCGGCCGTCACCGTCTCCTTGTCCTTCTCCTCCACGGTGCTTCCCGGGTAGCGGCGGGACACGGCCTGTGCGGTGGCCTTCGACCCGGACCGGAACAGCACTTTCCCGGTGGTGCCGACGACTTCGTACTTCTGGCGCTTGTCCTTGCAGGCGCAGCCCATCAGGCTTCTCCTTCCGTTGCGGTAGCGGCGTCACCGGCTGCGCTCGCGGTGATCTCCGCTCGTGCCGGGTCGATGACGGACGAGGCGAGCTCGGCGGCCTCGGCGCGGGCGGCCTCTTCCCGCTGCTCCTGACGGCGGTCCAGGGCCTCCAGCAGCACATCCAGCAGCGAGTCGCTGGTGAGCAGCGCAGCGGCGACCGTGTCGACGTCGCCGCTGCCCGACGAGGGTTGTCCGGACGTGTCCGGACGCTGTCCGGGCAGGTCAGCGGCAGTGGGGTGCCCGGTGTTGGAGCCGTGTCCGGACACGTCGGCCTGGTCGAGGGTGGCGCTGGCTGCCGAGGCTGCCAGGGCAAGGTTCGCGCGCTCGGCCACCGCGGTGGCCAGGAGCGGCGAGGAGTGCCCCGGTACGGGCACGGACAGCACAGCGCGGAGCTGCCAACGGCCGCCCGCGCTCTGCTTCATGTGGTAGCTCGGCTGGCACGCGGCGAACACATGCCGGTCCCACTCGCTGAGCCAGGGCGCGGCAGCGCCGGAGAACCACAGGCCGCGCTTGTTCATGCCGACGGTGACGATCCCGGCGACGGTGCGAGAGTCGTCGAACTGGCAGGCAGCCGACTCGCATTCGGCGCCGTCGCGGTGGTGGGGAACATTCATCGTGAACGCCCCGGCCTTGACCAGCGTCCCGTCGTCGAGCTTGAAGCGGGCGCGAAGGAAGTGCGACAAGTCGATGTCGCCCAACGAGTCGATTGTCAAGTGCCGGCCGGGGAAACCGGCGTGCGGCTCGCCAGCCTGAGCGACCCATCCGTAGATCCGGCCGGCGGCGTAGTGCACTCCGCCCGATCCGGGCGGCAGCTCCTCCTCGGTCGGTTCACGGAACCAGGCGGCGGGCAGCGGGTCCGTGTCGGCCATCGCCGACCAGGCGGAGGCTTCCAGCTCCCGCATGCCAGCCGCGGTGGCGTCGCTGTCCTCGTCCTTCTTCCACGGCGGCACGATCGAGTCGTCGTCGTAGGCGTCGGCGATACGCCGGTACAGGGTCTCCACGCGGCCCCGGATGGTGTCCTCCTCGTCTGCGGGAATGTCGGCGCCGCCACGGCCGCCCTGCAACACGGCCGCGATGGTGTAGACGGCTGCGGCGATGATCTCCAGCCGGCCGTCGACGACGTCGGCGAAGGGCAGCTTGTACGCGCCGACGGTCGCCGGGTCGGCGT
Source organism: Streptomyces sp. NPDC053560 (assembly GCF_044544605.1). Taxonomy (NCBI): domain Bacteria; kingdom Bacillati; phylum Actinomycetota; class Actinomycetes; order Kitasatosporales; family Streptomycetaceae; genus Streptomyces; species Streptomyces sp. NPDC053560. Next base: position 42,198 of record NZ_JBITXI010000005.1, read on the forward strand.
CGTCGTCGCGGTAGAGGAACGCCGAGCTGAGCTTGGCGGCATCGACCTCGTCGTCCTCGCCGGTGGCCCACGCCAGGACGCGGGGGCGGGCGGCGTCGCCGTCCCATGTGCGGTCTGGGTTCTTGTGCACCGGCAAGTCCAGGTCACCGGAGGCAGATGCGGCCAACTCGTCGTTCTGCGTGGCGGGGCCGATGTAGAGGCCGCGGGAGAGGCGTACGACGTGGCCGTTCTTCGCGGCGCGGCCGAGGTGACCTCGCGCCGTCTCCATCCGCATGCCGAGCGCGCGGGCGACATCGCGGGCGCCGACGGGGACCGGGGCGGCCTGCACGTAGTCGATGACGCGGCGGTGCGCCTCGCTCATCGCGGCGGACAGCTCGTCCGGCTCCTGGACGTCCTCGGGTGGCTGCTCCGGCGGGTCGTCGAGGACGATCCGCGCCCGGTCGTAGGCAGGCATCGCTACCAACGTGGCGCCGCGCAGCCGTGCCCGGGTGACGCGCATCAGCAGGTCCCCGGCTCTCTCGGAGTGCACGACGGTGCCCTCGTCGCTGTCGCGGTCGCCGGCAGACGCGGTGAGCAGCCCGGTCGGTCCGAGCGCGGCCCGTACGGCGGCGGCCGGCACTCGGCCGTCCTTGCCGGTGAGGAGATGTGTGCCGGTCGCGGTGCGGGAGAGCGCAGCGCCGGAGGCGGTCCACTCGGCGGTGGTCGTGGCCGTCAGCGACCAGGAGCCGTCATCGAGGCGCAGCAGCGACGCGGACGGCAGCGATGCGAGGAGCACGACCTCGCCCTCTTCGTCGTCCTCGTCGGTGAGGGTCCGGTCGACGAACTCCATGCTGACGTCGTCCAGGTCGACGGACACGCCGAGCGGCGCCTCCTCTTCGAGGAGCATCACCGCGTCAGCCCCGGCGGGGCGTCCCGGGTAGAGCACGCCGCTGCCGGTGATGCGGTCGCCGTCGCGGGCGATGCTCTGGATGGCGCCGGCGAGCTCGGCGCCCTCGTGGCCCATCAGCATTTCGTCGGCGTGCTGGAGCGGCCACGGGCCGCCGCCTTCCCAGTACAGGGCGCCCGCCTTGAACACGCGGCCGTCGCCGGTCTCGGTGTTCTCGAAGGCGAGCGCGGTATCACCCGGTGTGGACCACGGGCGGGCCGACAGACGGCCGTTGCTCTGTGTCTCTTCGTCTTCCATCGGTGGTGCCTCCTCTTCCGGGCCGAGGGGGATGTCGGTGTGCTCCCCCGCGAAGGCGACCCGGAGTCGGTCGAAACGGATGGGGCCGAGGCGTTCGTTCAGGTACGGGAGCAGGTCCGAGCTGTCGCTGTACGCGGCGCACACGTGGGGCTGCCATGGGGAGTGCTGGACGGGAAGCTCCGGCTGCCGGTGCGTGTCGGCCAGGGCGTCGACGGCGATGTTCCGCGCATGGTCGAGCATCGGCCCCTCGTCGGCGTGGGGGTCGTCGCCGACCGACCACACCCAGCACGGGTTGTCGCCGTCGGCGTTCCACTGGTTCGCCCCGAACGCCCTGCCGTGCACAGGGCCGTCGTCGAGGTGCCCGGCGTGGTGCTGGAGCTGGCCGATCAGGTCGGCACGCTGGTCCTCGGACCAGTCGGCGCCTTCGCCGAGGTAGAACAGCGTCAAGTGCAGCTCGTGGGCGGGTTCGGCGCCTTCGACGTCGAGGGCCAGGCGCAGCGCGTCCTCAGCGCACGGCATGAGGGCGATCATCGCGCCCGTGTACGGGTCGGCTGCGGCGGTCACATCCGGGCGGCCAGCGGCCTTGGCCCGCTTGTCGACCGTCAAGTGCTCGCGCATCCAGGTAAGCCGTTCCTCGAAGGCGTTGCCGCCCGTGGCCGCGCGCACGCTGGCAGCGGTTCGGCGCGTGGGCTCGTACCGGAGACTGCCCGGCTCTTGCGGCCCCTCGTTCACTGCGGCACTCATCGCGTTGATGACCTCCAGCTCGTAGTGCGCCGGCCCCGAGTCGTCTTCGTCTTCCAAGTCCCTGCTCAGGACTCGGCGTACCCGGAACTTGCTGCCGGGCGGAAGGATGAACTCCTCCTCGGTGCTGCGCAGATCCCGCAGGCCGTTCATGTCGGCCATCTGGCTTCCGGCGGGCGCAATGATCGTGAACATGATGGAGCGCTCGTCATTGCCCGCGAGGGACTGCGCGGTGCGCTGCTCCGAGGTGGTGGAGACGAATCCCCGGTCGTGGAATTCGTCGCCTTCGTTCAGCGTGAACGGCGGGCGGCGCGGCGCCCGCATCCCCCGGTAGAGGGTGCGGGCGGCCGTCGTGGGCTCCTGTGCGTCGATCAGGTCGGTCAGGGCGGAAATCTGATGCCGTACCTCTTCCAGGTGCCGGGGGCCGGTCACCTCTTTGGAGTCCTCGCCGTGCCGCAGCACACCGTTCATGCCACGGAAGCTCAGGCCGTTGTAGGCGCCGAGCACGTTCAGGTGCTCCTCTTCGGTGAACCGGTCGGAGCCGAGCCACCCACCGGCTACCCGGGTCAGGCCCCGCTTCTTCTTGTTGCGCCCACTGGGGTGGTACTTGCGATAGCTGGGCCGGCCGCGGGTGCCGTGAAAGGCCGTCGAGGCGTCGGCCCTCAGTTGGGGCTCTACTGCGAGGCGGCAGCGGCAGTTGACGACCAGCGACGGTGGGGCGGTGGGGTCGCCGGGGGCCTGCATCGACACCCCGGCGACCGTGAACGGGTCGGCGAGGAGTTGGACTTGCCCGTCGACCTCATCGTGCGCGTGCCGCACGCGGTCGTCGTGGCGGGTGATCCACTGCTTGACCACGGGCCGGTCGGGGCCGGTCGCGGCCCGGGCGGCGGCGAGCGTCGACGTGTTCCAGGCTCGGGTGGCTTCGGTTCGGGCAACGCGCTCTTCCCGCATGGGGCCAAGGTGGGAGCCTTCGCGGTCGAACGCGGCGCGGAGGCGGGCCCGTAGCTGCTCGGTGTCCTCCCCGGCGTCGACGCCTGCCGCGAGCTCGCGGCGGGCCGCTTCGGCGAGCCGGTCACCGACAGCGCGCAGCAAGTGCTCGGTCGTCTCGACGTACTGGCTGATGCCGTGAGGCAGGGCGCGGCGGTCGTCGTACCGGCCGGGAAGGTCGTCCCAGCCGTCGGGGAGTTCACCGCCGGCGTCTTCGGCTGCCGCGGTGGCGGCGGTCTCGGCGATGCCGAGGAGCCGGCGGATCAGGCCGTCGACCCTGCCGCGCCACATGCGGGCGATGCGGCCGACGGAGAAACGAGCGGCGACCAGTTCGGTGGCGTCGCGTACGGCGTCGGTGAACTCGTCGGCGGTGGCAGTGAGGGCGTCAGCGACAGCGTCGGCGAAATCGCGTTCGGCCTGTTCGAGCTGCGTGTCACGCTCCGGCATCTGTCGCTCCCATCGTGGGATGGGGCGTGGCTCCGCACTTGAAGCAAATGGCCCAACCGCCCGCTGCTCGCGGTTCGCCGTCGATGACCGCCGTCGCGGTGATGACGGTGAGGGCGTCCTGCTCGCAGGCGGCGCACTGCCGTGTGTCGGACTGTAGGTAGACGTTGTCGATGGCGACGTCCTGCTCGTCAGGCACGGTCGATCCTCCTTGCCGGTAGAGGGCCTTCGGGGTCGTCGCAGACTTCGCACCACGACCAGGTGCCGACCGTGGACACGCCCTCGGGGGCGAGGAGCAGCAGGTCCGCGGTGACGTGGGTCCACGCCTTGCACGTGGGGCACCAGGCGGAGCGCAAACGCCCCGCGTGGAGGGACAGGTCACCGCGCGGTAGCTGTGTGGCCGCCGGGCGGCGCCGGGGGCCGGTCACGGCTCCTCTCCCACGCATGCGGTGAGGACCGTGGGGACTAGGCGGTATTCGTGCTCGACTCCGGCGGCGATCAGCTCCCGCGTGTAGTGGTCGAGGGACGCGGTCAGGCAGTCAGCGTTCAGGCCGTAGCGGGTGGCGATCTCGGGGACGCGTGCCCACGCCCCATCGAGGAGGCGCCATTGCTCGACCTGCTCGGGCTGTACCGACAGCAGGGTGTGTAGCCGGGCGGCTTCCACGTCGCGGGCGCGGGCGCGTTCGGACCGGGGGCAGGCCGGGGTCTTGCGCAGCTTCTCGCCGGAGGTGGTCAACGCGGTCCAGATTAGGCCGTCAGCAGCGGCGAGGAGTCCCGGGCCGGCGGCTGCGGCAGCCGACGAGGGCAGGGTGTCCGGCTCGGCCTCAGATTCGTCGACAGGCAGGTCCGGCTTCGGGGGCGGCGTCTCTTCGCCCTCGTCGGCCTGGTCCTCATTCTCCTCGTCGTCGGGCTGCTGCTCTTCTGCGCCGGGGGCGTCGGCGTCGTCGAAACCGGTCTCGCGGCGGAGCGCTTCGGCGGAGATGACGCCCCGGTCGAATGCCTGCAACGCCGTCTCCGAGCGGTTCGTGCGGACCCGCAGCGGGCTGGTGTCGTACCAGACGAGCCAGCGGTGCCAGTCCGGATCGCCTTCGGATTCGAGGATGGGCCGGAGCCATTGCTGCGTGAGGGCGTACGCGACCGTGCCGAGCTTTGGTTCGATGCCGAGGCGGATTGCCTCGCTGGTCAGCGCCCAGGCGCCCCAGTGGTTGACGTCGCCGAGGCCGAGCAGGATCTCGGCGGGGATCTCCAAGCCGGTGGCGAACCTGCGTACAGCTTCCTCCCGCAGCTTGAGGGCGAGTTCGTCGAATTCGGACTCGAAGGTGACGTGCTTGAAGTCGCTGATGGTGTCGGCGGGCAGCTCCAACAGGATCGGCACCGTCGCGGCGGCCGACTCCGGGTCACGGATCGCCGTCTCGGCGATCGTCATGAACACCTCGATCAGATCGTCTTCGGCGTCGCCTTGCTGGCTGGACGGGAAGCGCGTGCCCTTGGGAACGAGGAGCAGGCCACGGCCGGTGATCCGCGAGCGGGCAATGGCCTTCACGGCGGCGTTCAGCAGCAGCAGCTCCTCGAGGAGTTCGAGGCTCGACCTCACCGGGCTGTCCGCTTCGATGGCGCGCTCCGGGTCGGAGTCCCACACGCGGATCGCTACCGGCCCGTCGGGGTCCATCGTTTCCGGGTCGCCCTCGGGGATGGGGACCTCGTCGCCTTCGATCTCGGCGATGAGCTTGCCCTGCTGCTGGCGTACTTCCCGCACCGACAGCACACGCCAGTCGTGGCCGTCCTCCGGGCTGTACGGGCTCAGTACCTCACTGTTGGGGCGGACGACGATCCAGCCCTCACCCGGCACGGTCAGGTGTTTACCGAAGGAGCCGAGCATCTTCGCTTGCCCGTCGGGGCCGCCGGCGATCTGGGCGACGATCTCGGCGGCCAGGTGGTCGTCGGGGGCCGGCTCGATCGTGCCGTCATCGGCGCGGCGGCCGGCGTACAGGCGGGCGCCGGACATGGCGTTACCGATCCACGAGGCAGCGAAACGCACTTCGGGCACCTGGTGGTACATGTCGTAGGCGCGCTGCTGCCACGACTGATCCCCCGCTCCCCGGCCCCGGATCTTCCGCGCGGTGTACCGGGAGGCGGCTGCGGCGAGCTCGCGGCGGGCCATCAGGCGTCGTCCTTGCGTGTGTCGTCCCAGCGGTTGAGGAGTACAGCGGCGCCGGCGACGGCCAGCCACTCGATGCCGTGGACGAGCAGCGGCGCCTCGTGCCAGGTGCCGGTGGCCAGGAGCCACGTCAAGAGCAGCGCCCCGGCGACCCACCAGCCGGTGCAGTACACGCAGGAGATCAGCGTCACCGCCCAAGTGCGGACCGTCGACTCGGGGCGCTTCTGGTGCCAGACGTCGACGCGGTCCCGGGCCGGGTCAAGGATCGAGTCGTGCACGACGAGTTGCGTGCCCCGATACCCGGCCAGGGCCAGGAGCGCGACTTCTGGAAGGTGGAGCACTGCCGCCCCCTATGCGGAGATCATCCGGCCAACGTCAGCGGTGCATGATAGGCCAACGCGAGGGGCGCACTCCGGCGGTAATTCCGCAGGTCAACCCACGGATTCCGATCAAAAACATGGTGCGCGTGCCGGGGGAGGACGCGCGCTTCGTTCCCGCCCCCAGTAGAGTCGAACGCATGACCGAATTGCCGCGCGATGTGCCTCGCCTACGCAGTATCGAGCGGTACCTGCTGGTCCAACTCGCCGCCGTACAGCGGGCGCTCCAGGAGGCCGAGAACAGCATCACCACGAAACCCGACAGCTCCCCGCCGCGCTGGGGCATCGCCTGGAAGCGGGCACCTGTCGGGCAGACACGGGTCGGCATCCTGCACCGCGCGGACTGCTGGATGGCCCCGCGCGAACTGCTGGACGCCCGCGCCGTCTTCGAGGCCCGCCGCCAGGAAGGCCGGCGCATCGAGCCGTGCGACTCCTGCAAGCCGCACCTGCCGTGACCGGCGCAGGCCCTAGAACAGGGCGGCCGTCATCTCGTCGTCGACGACGTCGGCGCACGGGAGTTCGGAGACGTCGAGTTCAAGCTGCCGCGCAGGCAGCGGCATTTCGATCATCTCCAGGGAGCCAGGGCACGACACCAGCGGCTCACCCGGTATCCGCAGCACTCCGGTGTCGTCGTGCCGCCACAAGCGGCCCTTGCTGATGCGCCCGGGAACCGGCCGGGCGGCGATCGGCCGGGAGCAGCGCGGGCAATGAGCTTTCGGCAGCTTCATGACGTCAGTGTGCCCGTGCGGGCCGACACCGCGCAGCAGCGTTCCGCGCAGCCGTCAGCGGGGCTCCGCGCCGTGCTGCTCCTCGTAGTGCTCGGCGATGGCCGACTCGATACGCGCCCGCTGCGCATCACCGCGCGCAGCGGCACGCGCGGTGAGTGCGTCGCTGACATCCGTCGACGCCGGGTCGGCGGGGAGTACCACCCGGAACCGCTCGCGGGCGGCGTCCAGGCCCGGGTTCACGTCGTAGTGGAATCCGCAGCCGCGGGGGCAGCGGCAGCGGACGATGCCGCCCGGCAGGAACTCCGGCGTGGGGATGATGCTCAGCTCCGGAGGCTCCTGCTCTTCGGCGTCGCGCCGTGCTTCGATCACCTCGGCCATGGCCTTCCGGTCGTCCAGGCTCCGCGTGATGCTGTCGATTTCGCTGCCGTCCATACGCCGAGTGTCCCACCGTCAGCGGGAGATGCGGCGCTCGTACGGGCCGGCCGTCTGCCGTCCGGTCGGTGCCTGCGGCAGCGGGGCGTGAACGATGGCGCCCTGGTTGGCCTCCGGGATCAGGCCGTACACGAGAACCGTTGAGGCGTCGATCCGGCCCGGGCTTTCCGGGTCGGTGGGCATCCACGTCGCCCACTCGCGCTCAAGGTCGGTGAACACGCCGCGCAGCCGCACCTTGTCCTGCACCATCTGCTGCGCGACGGGCTCGGCCCTCAGCAGCTTGCCTTGCTTCGCGCGTACGGTCTGCACGGCCGGGGGCAGCACCTTCGCGGGGATCTCCCCGGAGGCTTGCAGCGTCTCCCACGAGGTACGGATCGCCAGCGAGCACATGTCCCCGCCGTAGTTGACCTCCACGTAGATGATCGCCGCGTCCGTCTCGTGCGCGAGGCGGCACGCCGCGGTGGACCAGTCCGCCGACGACATGACGCCAGACCGGTCGTGCGTGATCCACACGCGGCTGTCGTCTCCGAGGTAGCCGCCGATGACACCCGCGACGTCCCGGCCGCCACCGGACGGGTCGACCGCCACGGCGATCTTCTGCGGCTCCACGCCCGCATCGCTGTCGCGGATCAGGCGCATCAACTCCTCAGACACCAAGGCCCCTTCCGCCGGTTGTGGGTCGCCCTGAGCGAGGGCGTGCCAGTCGCGGACGATCGACGTGCTTTTCATGTCCCGCCACCACGCGACGAGCGCTACCCGGTCGCGGGTGGGGATCTTCGGGTGCGGCAGCGGGTCGCCGGGGGCGCGGCCGAGCGGGTCGGGGCCGAACTTCGGGTCGGCGACCGCGGGGAGGTGGATGACGCGCCACCGGCCGCCGTCCTCCAGCCGGCCCTCTTCGGCTAGACGGCGCCCGGCGAAGTCGTCCACGTGCCAACGGGTCTGAATCGCCACCACCGCGTTCCGGTCGGGCTGCAACCTCTTGAGCGCGGTGGAGCTGTACCAGTCGTGCAGCGCCCGCCGGGATGCCTCGCTCTCGGCATCCGACCTGTCCTTGTGCGGGTCGTCCACGATGAGCAGGTTCACGCTGTGGCCGGTGAGGCCCTTGCCGACGGACACCGAGCGCACACCGCCGCCGCTGGTGACCTCCCAGTCCTGCATGGCGCCGGAGCCGGCCTTCATCTTCAAGCCGTACTCGGCGCCGTACTCGTCGACGTAACCGCGGATCGCCTTGCCGCGCCTCAGCGCCAGGTCGTCGGAGTAGGAGGTCACCGCGACCCGGTCGCCGCCGTGCACGGCCAACCACCAGAACGGGAACCACTCCGCCACGCTGGTGGACTTGCCGACCTGCGGCGGGGTCAGCACCAGCAAGCGGTCGTACTCACCGCGTTCCACCTCTGCCAGGGCATTCCCAATGACCCGCAGGTGCGGACGCATCCGGAACGTCGGGTCCAGGCCACGCGCGAGCGTCACCGGGTCGCGCAGCAGTTCCCGGCTGACGGACTGCTCGGCGGCGGTGAGCTGCTGGTACACCGTCAGGTCGTCAAGGTATGGCAGTTCCTCGGCGTAGGCGACGCTCACGCCGCGCCCCCTTGCCCGCCGGCCGGGTACGCCTCCTCGTCGTCATCGTCTCTGCCCTCCACGGCCTGCACGCGGCGGGTGACGGCGGCAGCCATCTCCGCGAGGCGAGCACGCCGCTGGTCGGCGGGCAGGTCTGCGAACTCGGCCAGCCGCCCGGCGAGCGGGCTCGTCGACTGGTCGGTGACGACGACCGTGTCCGTGGGATCGCCGAACAGGGCGCGGCGGTGCCTCATCGCGACGTCCATGAGCCGGATCAGGTCGCCGACCGTCATCTCCTGCGCGTTGAGCTGCGGCAGGCGTTGAGCGATCTTCCCGATGGCCGCGCCCAGAATGCGGGCGTCCGCCTCGGCCGCCTTGCGGCGCTCTTCCAGCCACGTCGCCTCGTACAGCTTGTCCAGGTGCCGGTCGTACGCCTCGGCCCGCTCCAGCCACCGGAACTCGGCGCTCGCCTTCCGCACGGTGACGGGGTGCCGCTGTAGCAGTTCCGCAGTCCTCGGTAGCGTCCGGGCGCGGCCTAGATCCCGATATGTGACGAACTGCCCGTGCCGTTTCGGGGTCTCGCCGGGCTGCTGTTCCCAGGGCGGTAGTGCCGGGTCGAGGGTGATGGGCGTGGCGGTGCTCATGTCGTCTGCGCGGGTTCAGCGGGGGTGCGGTTGAGGCCGGACAGGTACTCCCCCGCCAAGCGCTCGAGGAGGCGCCAGCCCTGGCCCTGCTCGATCTCGCCCCTGCCCTCTGCCGCGGCGATGGCCTTGTTGAGCGCGACGGCGGCGGGGGCCGGCAGCGTGCGGGCGCCGAGGACGGTCTCCAGGCCGACGCGGCCGGTGTGCAGGGCGTCGCCCTCGGGTGAGGTGTAGCCGGCCTGGAGGTCGGTCAGGTGGCGCTCGGCGATGCAGAGGATGGCGTGGAGGGCGGTCGCGACGTTGCCGACCTTGTGCGCGGCGTGCGCGGAGGCGAGCGTGTCGAGTGTCTGGTCGTAGTCGGCGCGGGCGGCTAGCCAGCTTTCGTTCTGGCCCATGCGGGCGTCGTTGAACGCCTGGCGCGCGGCCTCCAGCTCGTTGGGGAGGAAGACGAGGCTCACGTTGGCGAAGTCCAAGTTCGCTTCCGACAAGCCTTCGGGGCTGACCTCGGCGAGGAGGTTCAGGCTGTCGTCGTCCAGGCCGGAGTAGGCGCGCCAGTCGACGTCTTCGATCTGGTCGTACAGCTCGCGGAGGGTGGCCGGGTCGTCCTGGCCGTTGATGCTGTTGTGCGAGAGCTGACGGGCCAGCAGCTCGTCTTTCTGCTGGGGGTCGTCGATCAGCATGCAGTCGATCTCGGGCAGGCCGACTTCCCGGGCCGCCGCGGTGCGGTGGTTGCCGGACAGGATCAGCTCGCGGCCCTCTGCGTACTCGCCGGCGCCGTAGATGAGCGGCACGGAGGTGAGGCAGCCGTCTTCGCGCACGTTGGCGACCAGGCGGTCCCACTCCTCCTTGCGCATGAACCGCGCGTTCATGGCGAGCGGGGTGAGCTGGCGGGGATCGCGGCGGACGAGGCGCGGCCGGATCTTCGGCTCGGGCGGGATCGTGTCGCTCATCGGGTCGTCTCCTCCTCGAATGCGCGGGCAGCGGCTTCGGCCATGCGGGTGACGAAGGCCGCGGAGCCGCGTGCGTCGACGGCCATTTCCTTCACGCGCCGACCGTCGCGGATCTCGTGGAAGGTCAGGTCGGCGCGGTGGATGGGCGCGGCAGGACCGGCGTCCTCGTGGGGTGTGCTCATCGGGCGCTGTCCTTCTTGATGTCGCTGCCGTGCTTGCGCTTCCACAGGGCGAGCGCTTCCGCCAGGTCGTAGCGGCCGAGCGGGCCGTCGTACTGGAGCTGGTAGCGGTGGATGCCGTCGCCCTTGTCGCCGGGCTCGCTGCGCTTGTGGAGCTTCACGCCGGGGATGCCGCGGCCGTACTTCGCGCTGTTCGGCCGGTCGGTGAACGCCGTCGTCGACCAGCCGGTGAGCCGCTTGGACAGGCTGCGCTGGAGCAGCAGTTGCGCCTCCTTCGTGGAGGCCGCCATCACGATCAGCTTGGCCAGGCGCCGGTACTTCGTCCAGCTCACGGGGAAGTCGCTCATCAGGTACGCGGTCGCCGGGTCGAACTTGGGCGGCAAGTACGCGAAGGCGCCGATGAGCTTGCCGTCGACGGCGACGCCGCAGGCGAGGAGCGGCGACCCGGGCTTGATCGTCTTGGACATGAACTGGCTGCGGATGCCGGCGAACTGGCCGCCCGTCAGGATGTGCAGGGTCATGCGGTCCCCGAGGTCGTCGTCGACGCCGATCTTCGGCATGGGGATCGCCTCGACGGGCTGCCGTGGGCGCACGATGCGCTTCGGCCCTCCGGCGGCGTACACGTAGATCGGCAGGCCGCGGTTCGCGGTCTGCACGACACCGGCGAGTCGGTGCCGCAGATCCGGCCGTTCGATGTGCAGGCCCAGGACCCAGTTCGGGCGGTCCTGCACCTGCCCGATGATCTCCTCTTTTCCGTCCTCGGTGAGCTCGCCGAACTCCGGCTCCGGCCAGTCGAAAGCGGCGTCGATGCTGGCGAACTGGCTGGTGTAGTCGCCGCTGTAGAACGGCGGGAACATCACGACGGGCGCCTCGTCGGGCACTTCGTCGTGCAGGTAGGCCCGCACGTCGCCGGCATAGAACGAGCCGAGCGACGTCTCCAGGGCGCGGAGCTTGGTGACGGTCCTCTCGTGCATGCGCGGCCACTGAGCGCGCGTGGCGTCGAGCATCCGCCGGTAGTACGTGCCTTCCTTGCCGACGTACTGGAGGAAGCGTGTGCCGAGCATCAGCGTCGCCAGCCGGTCGGTGCGGTCCTCGCAGTACGGCCGCACCCAGCCCAGTTCGTCCTCGTACTCGGGGCGCAGCTCGTACGGCAGCTCGTCGCCCGCGAGGAACCAGCCGAGCGCGCACGAGTACGCGGTGATGTCGTTGCCGTGGACCGGCCGCGTTTTCCCGAACCGGCTGTGCAGTACCCGCTCGATGGTGAAGTTGCCGCTACAGCCGACGTAGATGCCGGTCTCCGGCCAGGCCCCGGCGTGCTCGTAGATGATCGAGCGGAGGGGAGCCGGGATCGATCCGTGGAACATGGCGCCCCCTGGAACGGGTGTCGGGGAGAGCGCCGGCCAGGGCTTGAACCTGGACCTCTCACCAGGACGGCGAGCGTGCTACTTGCGACCACCGGCGCCTGCGGTCGGCCGCGCCGCTGCACAGGACGGCCGACTGCGGAGAGGGATGATACACACACTCGCAGTGACCGCCCCGGGCGTGCGGCCAGAGCCGTGACCTCGGGCGATGTCCCACGCGGCAGCCGGGGCGCCGTCGTCTACGTGGGCGGCGCGGAGTCGGTGAGGGCGTTCATCCAGCGCTCTTCGCATCCGAGGGTGCGCAGGAGCGGCCCGATCAGTCTCCGGGTGACGGCGCCGGGGCTGGCCGTCAGTTCCGCCCAACTCGCGGCGGTCGCCCGCTGGTAGTCGTCCTGGTCGTAGGTGGGGCTCTGGCCGAAGTACCGTACGTAGTCGGTGGTGGAATGCGCGACCTTGCCGCGAAGACTGGTCGCCCCGGCCGCGAGCGCCCAGCTTCCGAGGTATCCGGTGTCCCCGGCGACCGCCGTGACCAAAGCGAGGAACCTCCGGAGCAGGCTCACGGGGGCCGCGTCGATGATCACTTCCAGGCCGGGGCGGAGCTCGTCCGACAACCGGCTCTGGAACAGGCGCAATCCCCCGTCCTCGAAGAACTGGATCTCAATGGCGTCGGGGTCGATGCGGCCTCCCGGCTGGTACACACGCCCGTCGGCGAGGCAAGGGCTGCTCTTGGCTGCCCCGCCTGCCCTGCGGGAGCCGTTGGTGGCATCGCCGATTTCGGGATACACGCGTGCCTCGGCCAGCAACTCGTCCAGCTCGGGGGTGGACACACGTGGGAGGAACTGCGCCAGCTTGTAGTTCCAGTCCTGGCCGCTGGTGAGGTCCAGCAGCATGTCGTCCCGTCCCGCCATCGGCTGCGCGACGAGGAACAGATGCGCCTTGCCCACGTCCCTCATGGGGTCGTCGCTCATCTCGCGGGCGAGGAGCGTCAACGCGTCCTGCTCACCGGAACGCCGACGTGCATGCAGCCGGAACACGTCCGCGTCGGTCAGGACGTGCTTCTGCTTGTCGTTGCGCCCGAAGTAGCGGCCGTCGACCATGTGCGGGGCCTGCGGGTTCGGCGGCACGTGCACCAGGACGTATCCGGTGGTGGGGTCGTCCACGCTCGGGATCTCGTCGGTGATGACGTTCAGCGGCGGGTCCGGGACTGTGCGGGCGACGTCGTCGATCTTCTCCGCCAGGCCCTTGAGCGGCTGCGGCGTGCAGACGAAGCGGCGCTGCTCCTTGTCCTCGTCGACGCCAATGATCAGCGTGCCGCCGTCGATGGCGAAGCTCGCGAGATCCCGGGCCAGCTCCTTGTTGTCGCCCTTCGTCTTGAGTTCCTTCTTCGCGTCGAGCCGGTTGGACTCGCTCAGCATTCCGCCGTCGACGACGGACCGGATGTCCTCCTCGGACTTGGGCCGCCAGTTCGGCGTGTCGGGAGACAGGTATATGGGCGTCACGGGCTCTCCTCGCAACTCTTCGCGCTGCACCTGGATCTGGCGAGCTTTCAGATCACAATACTGAGCAAACGGCGTCGCTCCTGCATGAGTTGAGCCGTAGGGGGATGGCTGCGGGCGAACTGGGCACTGGGCGGGCCTGGTTCGGCCTGTGACCGCCGAACGGCGCCCACGTGGAGTGGGGGAAGGCTGCGGCCCTGGAGGGCTGTGGAACGCGGTGAGGGGGCCTGACGGGCGTGTGCCGTCAGGCCCCCTCGGGGTGGTGCGGGTCAGGCGAACAGGGCCTCCTGTTCCGGCTCCGGCTCGGCCTCGGCCGGGGCCGGCCGAGCATGGTCCAGGTGCCGGGCGACCGTCCACCGCAGCCATCCCCACTCGTCGGGCATCCGCCGACCCCGGATCGCATCCAGTCTCGTGCGCCACCCGCTCAGGTCGAGGATCAGCAGCTCGGCCCGCACCTGGTGCACAGTTCCGTCGCAGTGAAGCCATACCTCGCACTTCGGCGTCCCGGCCGCGGTGAGCATCGCGAACCGGTGGATGTCGCCCCAACCGGGGTGCAGCCCGCCCGGCTTGACCCACAGCCACGTGCCGGGCTTCACGTCGCCGGCAGCCGCGGGAGTGTGCTCGAACGGAGGTCGCTGCCGCACGGCCCGCCGGGGCTTGGCCGGGTAGTAGTGGCTCGGCGGGTAGTGCGGATGGGCGGCCCGAGCCTGCCGCGCATCCTCCGCGAGAGCGAGCAGCCGGTCCCGGGGCGTGTAGCAGCGCGGGCCGACGTGCCAACTGCGCGGCCCGCGCTGCTCCCACCACGACGGGGCACCGCACTGGCAGCGGCCCGAGTCGAGGTATTCCCGTGCCCTCTCGCACGGCCAGACGCTCGCGCACGTGCGGCACGTCCACGGCTCGGTCGCGCTGTTCGGCAGGTGCGCGTCCGGCATCCGGATCGGGCGCATGCTCCATCCCTCCATGGCGATACCCCTCTCCCGGTCAGGCCGTGCGCGGACAGTCCCAGTAGGCGGTCAGGTGCTCCTGGGCGTGCGCGGTGGCGTCCTCGGCGTTCTCGAAACGGGCCACGTCGCCGTCCGGGTCGCACCCGCACTCGGCGTGCAGCACGCCCGTCCGCACCTCCGGGAGGTCGAGCCGGCCGTACGCATCGACGGTGCGTTCCTCTCCGGTCAGGACGTCGGCCACACGCCAGCTCGCCGCTTGGCCGGGCTCGGAGTCGGGCTGGATGCGCGTGAGGCGCCCGATGCCCTGCGGCGTGAGGACCAGGTGAACCGCCGCAGTGACCTCCACGATGTAGGGCGGGTCGGGCTGGAGGCCGAGGAGGTTCACGCGCCGGTCGCGGATGTCGGCCGCGCGGGCGCGGCGCTTCCGGGCGATCTCGGCGAAGGCGAGGCCGACGGCGCCCCTGCGGGTGCCGTCCTCGCCCCACACGCGGCGGCGTCCGTTGATGTCGCGGACCTCCCACCGCTGCTTGCCGGAAGCGCCGGTGCGGTACACCGCCATCTCCCAGTCGGTCACGTTGGTGTGTCTGGGGGTGTCGTCCGGGAAGCTGCCCAGGACGGTGAACAGGTAGCCGCTGCGGCCGAACGGCAGGTGCTCGGCGAAACGGTCGGGGCCGTACGGGGTGAAGTCCACGGCGCTGAGGTCGACGCTCACAGTGGGTCCTTTCGGGTCTGGCTGGCATGAAACGGGGCGGGGCCGCCCGCGAGGTGCCGCGGGCGGCCCCGTGCGGGGTGAGCGAAGGTCAGGCGACGGTCGCGGACGTGGCGCGGCAGTCGGCGCACGGCTCGTCGACGGCGCATGCGCGGTGCGCTGCGTCGCCGGTGCAGTGCACGCATCCGGCCGGGTGGTGGAAGTGGTCGCCGATCAGCGAGCGGACCTCGTTGAGGCTGGCGACGCCGAGCAGGCGGATGCCGGGCACGGTGCGCGCCTCGTCGAGCGCCGCGTCCGGGACGATCGCCGCCCGGTGCCCTGCGGCGGCTGCGGCCTGCACCAGGTCGCGCACGCCGCTCGGGTCGCGGACCCGGCCGTCGAGACCGAGCTCGCCGATGAGCGTCACGCCCTCCAGCGACACGGACTCGATCCGGCCGGACGCAGCGAGGACCGTGCACGCGATGGCCAAGTCCAGGCTGCTCGTGCCGCGGGTGGTGTGCTCGCCATCCGCCGCGAGCCTCACGAGGACGTTCGACTCGGGCCAGGTCAAGCCGCTGTTCAGCACACCCGCCCGTACGCGGTCGCGGGTCTCGGTGACGTACCGCGTGGGCAACTCCTCCACGGCGAAGGCGGCAACGCCGGGGGCGCTGCTGGCGGTCACCGTGTAGGTGGTCGTCCCGGCCACGGCGGCGGCCTCGGCGTTGCCGTAGGTCGAGCTGTCCGGGGCGACGTCGCCGGCCGGGCCGTATGCCTCCCACCTGCTGTCGGGGCTCAGCCCGTAGTCGGCGAGGCCGGAGAGCTCCCGCATGTTGGCCACGTGCTTGTCGACGGCTTCCCGGCCTGTCGCCGCGAACACGGTCGTGACCTCGCCCAGTGCGTCCATGGCGTCGACGGCGATCTCTTCGAGCGCGACGGCCCGCTTCTCGGGGTCGGCCGGGGCGGGGGCCACGCCCCACAGGGTGTAGCTCGTGCCCTGGCCCTGGCCGACGATGATGAACTCGCGTTCCTGAGTGCTCATGATGCTGGTCCTCCGGCCGGTCACTGGTCGTCGATGCTGGTGAAGTGGGCGCGCAGCGTGCTGAGCGTTTCGCGCTGCGACTCGCTCAGGACGTCTTGCGGATCGCCGGTCTCGGCCCACAGCTCGGTGCCGGCTCGCAGCGCTCCGCGCACGTCGAGCGGCTCGACCACGGCGAGGACGTCGGCGAGCACATCGGCCGGGGCGGGGGCGTTCATCCGCTGGACCTGGATCAGATCACGGCAGCGGATGACGCGGATCTCGCTCACGACCTCGTCGAACCGCGACTTCTCGTCGTCGGCGAGGCGGAGCGCGATGTACGTTGGGGAGAGCCAGTTGACCTTGGCGCGGATCTGCTGCGTGAACTCGTGGTCCTCACCGAACTGGGCGGCCGGGTCGGACTCGTCGTCCCAGACGTCTAGGACTTCCCGCCACCGGCCGTCGATCATGACCTCGTCGTTGTCGACGACGTCGACCGCGCGGATCGTCTCGACCGACCACGTCGGCCGCTGCTCGGCAGCGGGCCTCTCGGCCGGGTCGCCGGGCAGCGTCACGTGGTACAGGCCCGCGCCGCTCGGAATCGGCTCCCATCCGGCGGCGGTCACCGTGGCGTGGTCGCGGCCGAAGGCCAGCACGGCAGCGAGGACGCGGTGCGCCTCGTCGAGGGCGGGTAGGGGCAGAACACTGTTCGGCGCGTGGTCGTACGCCGACCACGCACGGCCGGCATCTGTGTGGATGCCGACGAGGGCGCCGTCCGACGGCTCAACGGTCACCATCGTCGCGGTCGGGAAGTGCTTGCGGGTGATGCCGGCGAGGACTTCGGCGGCCGCCTTGAACACGAGGTCGCGGGCCTGCGCGGTGGCCACGCAGGCGTCGTCGAGCTCGGCGGCCAACTGGCCGGTCTGGCTTGTCTCGTTGCTGCTCACGCGTACTCCTTGGTGATCTGAATTGCGGGTACGGTGGGCCTCACGCGCTCGGTCGGGTTGTGAGGCCCTTCGGTGCTGGGCGCTGCGGCCGACGGGATTCCCACGCTTTTGCGCCCCGTCGGCCGCGCCCTGTCTGTGGCTCAGGCGACTTTGCTGATCACGCACTGGTGGGTGCGGTAGTTGTTGCGCTTGGTCTTGCGGGTCCAGCGCAGGGTGATGGTGTCGGCTTCGTTCTGCTCGACCTCGTGCATGGGGAGCATGAGCAGGATGCGTGTGATCTCGCGGAGCCCGTCGCCGGCTTCGTATGCGGTGCCGTGCTCGGTGGCCTGGCCCGGAGTCCAGAACGTCCAGTCCATGCGGTAGTTGGCCGTTTCGTCGATGTCGAGGAGCTTGACGGCGGCGGTGGCGTCCTCTGCGCGGATGTCGCTGTTGGTGAGGCGGATCGTTGCGCGCATGGCGTCTCCCGGTGTGGGTGGGGTTGGTTGGTGGTGCCACAAACCATTCTTTCCAAAATCGGTTTTGGATATCCGTGTTTGGGTGGATTTTCTGCTGTGATTTCGCAGGTCACACAGCCAGTGCCAGGCGGCTCGGGTCGGCGTACCGGTCGATTTCCTCGCCGGTGACGCACTCGACCAGCGCGCACAGCAGAACCTCCGCCGCAGGCGGGGTGACCGCGTTGCCGTACTGCTTGATCTGGTCGCGCTTACTGCCAAGCACCCGGTAGCTGTCGGCGAACGCCATCGCCCGGCCGATCTCCTTCGGCTCCAGCATCCGGAACAGGATCTTGGAGACGTCCCACTCGCCGTTCTCCAGGAGCGCCCACCGGTCCCGCGTGGGCACCGTGCCCATCGGATCGTTGACGCTGCGCACCTGCCCGTTGCCGTAGTACGGCATGAGCAGCGGGTCTGCGGTGACGAGCGACTGGTGCCCCGTGGTCGTCATGGTGCGCATCGGCTCACCGATCGGCGTGCAGTGCTCAACCCCGGAGCCGCGCGACCCGTTGTTCCGCATGATCATCACCGGTGTCACGAGCCCGTGGTGCAGGCCGCCCGCCGTCACCGTGTGCAGCGGGGACTCGATGGGCCGGGCCTTCTCCTTGTCGCCCCCGCCGCGCATCGGGATCACGAACGGCGGCGGGTAGGCGATGGCCGTCTCAGCCCGCGCGGTCTGCGTGCGAAGCGGCTGATCCACCCGCATGGCCTTCTTCCCGTCCCGGCCCTCGCACGGGATCAGCAACGGCGGCGGGACGAGCAGCCCGTCCCCTTCCCTCGTGGTGCGCGTCGCCATCGGCACGTCCACGCTCGCCGCGCCGTTGCGCCAGGTGCCGCCGGTCGGCACGAGCAGAGGCGACACACCAGGGCCGGCCGCTTCGACAGGGTCCTCGCCGAACAGCGAGCCCTGCCCGTCGAACTCGTCGACCCCGTCGAAGTGCGGCCAGTACCGGGCGATCCCCGCACGGATGCGGGCCATCGTCGCCGGGGCAAGGCCCTCCGGCGCGTCCTTGCTCTTGGGCCGCGACCCGATCGGCGTGCCCTTGATGGACCAGTCGATCGCCACCGACGCGGGCAGCGTCTCGGGCTCGACGAGCGAGCGGCAGTCCGACTTGGGGCAGCGGTAGTCGTACGCCTGCTTGTAGCGGCCCATGTCCCGGCCGGGCTTGCGGAAGACCTGCACGGCCGCCACGACCTCGTCGCAGCGGACGCACATGGCGCGCGGCCTCAGCCACTTGTCCCAGTTCGGGTGGCGGCCCAGGCTCTTGTGCCAGTACGCGAGGTACAGCCGGTCACGGGACTGCGGCGCCCGGTGCACCGACCGCGGGTCGGCGTGCATGCTGTTCAGCGCGATCAGCCGCGTGTGATAGCCGAGCTTGTGGAACTCGCCGATCCACCGGTCCCACTCCGCCCACTTGCGGACGTCGCAGACGTTCTCCACCACACCGGCCTTGACCAGTTGGCCGCGCTCCTGGACGCCGCGCAGGTAGAGCGGCACCTCCTCCATCAGGGCGCGCGACTCTTCCTCTTCCTGCGTCGGCCCGTCCGGACCCTCGTCGCCGGCTGTGCGGAACTTCTCCGCCTCCTCCGCCGCGTACAGCTCCAACAGGTCGCCTTGCACGGCCTTCTGGAAGCTCCGCTTCATGCCCTTCGCGATGGACCAGTTCGTGCACTCCGGCGAGCCCCAGTGGATGTCAGCGACCGGCCACGACCAGACGGGCGCCTTGCGGATGTTCCCGATGTAGTGGGCGACGCCGGGGAAGTTGAACATGTGCGACTTGAGGGCCTGCTTCCAGTGGTTCGTCGCGAACGACACCCGCAGGCCGGGCACTTGCTCAGCGGCCTGGCTTGAGCCTCCCGCCCCGCAGAACCAGTCCTGGATGGTCAGGTCGCTGCCGTCGTGCTTGTAGGCGCGGGCCCGTCTCGTGCGGGGCTTGGCGACGGCGGAGGCTGCACCTCCTGCGGGCAGGCTGGAGTCTTGGTAGGCCATGCGGCATCTCCTGTGAGGTCGGTCGGTGCTGGCCGCGCGAGCGGGGATTCCCGCCCCCGCTCGCGCGGTCGGGTGGTGGTGCAAGATCCATTCTTTCCAAAGACAGCTTTGGAAAGCCCGTTTTTCTGGCCTGGGTCGGCAAAGGATCTGGAAAGAAACCGCAGGTCAGACCGCTAGTCGAGGGGCAGGGCTGCCGCCTTGATCAGGTCCATGCGGTAGAACTTGCGGCCGTCCCGTTCGGGCAGCTCCTCGCACAGCGGGCGCCACACGTCGCGGTTGGTGTCGTCCAGGTACGGCGTCCACTCACCCATCTCGCCGATGGCGAACTGACCGTCCAGGTCGTCGAGTCCATCGGTCAGCCGCCGCTCCTCGCCGGCGGCCGTCCAGTACCGGCCGGTGGCGAACAGTGAGCCGTCCGCGCCTTCGGTCAGCTCGACGCTGCCCGCGTCGAACGGGGTGTCGGCGTCGTGGCCGGTGAGGACGTCGCGGACCGCTGCGGCGGTGACGACGGCCATGACGCGGCCGACGCGCTTCTGCGCGCCGCCGAGCGCTGCGAGCGATTCATCGACTGCCGTGGCGATCCGGTCGCCGGGGGGCAGGGGGTAGGCGGGCTTCTGGGGGCCGTGGGTGGCCGTGAGGCGTCCTCGATTGGTGTCGGTGGGGTGTTGGGTGCAGCGGCGGCCGGGGCGCTCCCCCTGCGCGGGTTCGCCGAGGAGACGGCCGGCCCTGTCGCTGTCGCCGCCGCAGTAGGCAATGACTTCGGCGACCGCGCGTGCTCGGGCTCCGCCGGTCGCTGCGGCGGCCTTCCGCACGCGGCTGGGCAAGATGCCGTCCGCAAGGATCAGTTCGGCCATCGTGTCCGCGTATGCGGGAAGCAGGCGGCCGTCGTCGTCAAGCGAGTCGGGCAGCCAGTCCTCGGCGTCGATGACTGCGCGCGTGACGAGGACCAGGACCTCGGCCCCGTCGCGGGCCGCGGCGTGTTCATACGGCGTCGGCTGTTTGCCCGTGGCGGGGCGGACGTCGCTGTAGTCGAGGTGCTGGAAGCGGCCGTCGGCGGTGAGGACCAGCAGGTCGCTACGGCCTGCGTGGAACGTGGTGATATCGCTGCCGGTGATCGGACGCACAGTCATGGCTGTCGTTCCCTGTGTCGTTGTCATGGGTTGGTCCCGTCGGTGTCGGCCCGTTCGGGCGTGAGTCGGGGGCGGCTACTCGGCGGGGAAGGTCAGGCCGAACGCGCCGTCCAGGTGCGGCGCGGGGACCGGCGTCCAACCGCACGCGGCCAGGTCCTCACTGGTCGGCCTGTACGTGAACATCCCGGCGAGCCGGTCATCGACCTGCTGCGCGAGGTCACCGGGCACGTCGACGGTCTGGCCTTCCGGGTCCTCGACGAGGAACGTGACGAACGGGTCGTCCGCCGCCGGGTCGACGACGACGCCGGTCGCCCCCGGGCATGCCTCGCGGCACTCGCGCACGAGGTACGGCACGTAGTCGGTCAGCAGCTTGCGGCGGGCCTCCGTCGCCTTGGCGCGGGCCTCTTCAAGCGGCCCCTCGCCGGCCGGGTCGGCGCTGCGTGGACCGAACACGATCCGCACCAGGTCGGGTTCGCCGATGTCGCGGGCCGGCCGCCACCCGGCGAGCTCCAGACTGAGCGGGTCGTGGCCGTGGTCCAGGGCCTTGCGTAGCACTTCGTCGGCCTCGCCCAGCGTCTCGGTGTCGAACGGTCCGTACCCGTCCTCACCGTCGGCGCCGGGGTCGGCTTCGCTGCTGATCGGCCAGTCCACGTCTGTGCCTTGAACGCTGACGATGCGTCCCAGGCCCGTCAGGTCGACGAGGGCCGAGATGGCGTCGGGCTTGAGGGTGCGCAGGATCTCGCCCATGAGGCGGGCGGACTCGGTGAGCGTCGCCCGCCACGCGTCGAAGGCGGCGTTCTTCGTGTAGAACAGCGGCCCGTCGGCGACCTGGTACCAGGTCCATTCCCAGCCGCCGATCCAGTACCGGCCGTCGGCGTCGGGCTGGACGACGTTCACCGTGCCCTCTTGGTCGTCGGTGACCCACTGCCAGCGGATGTGCAGGACGACGGGGGCCGGCTCGCCGTCGATGACGACGATCTGGTCCGTGCAGTCGTAGCCCAGCTCGTCGGCCGTCTGCTGCGTGTGGGCGGCGAGCTGGCGGACGGCGTCGAGAGTGAAGCCGGGTGAGAGCCAGCCGTTCCATCTGTTCGAGAGGTCGACGCGGGCCGGGTAGATGTGGGTGTCGTCGACGCTGACCCATGTGTCGGTGAATTCGCGCATTGCGGTGCTCCTGCGGTGTGAGGTGGGTTCGGTTGCCGGAGCGGGCGGGGATTCCCGCCCTCCGCCCGCTCCGGGGGCCGCGGTCAGGTGCCGGGCTGAAAGGGGATCTGCGGGTGAATGCCGTCGGGGCCGATGGCGTACCAGCACCAGTCGAAGCCGCCGATGGGCCAGACCGGTGTGCCCGGGTCGCCGGGGTCGGCGTCGGGGTGCTCGTCGACGAGGCGGCGGGGCAGGACGATGTCGGTGGCCGCTGCGGTGCCGTGCTTGGCGATGTTCATCCAGCAGATGACGGTGACCACGGCGCGGGGCTGGCCGTTCTCGGTGCCTCCGTCGAAGACGTGCACGCTGTCGTGCGCGCCGTGGCCGTGTTCGGCGACGTCGGCCTGTGTCTGCTCGGCGATGCGCTGGGCGGTCTCCAGGGTGAAGTACGGCTTCACCCATCCCTCTTCGTGGGTTTCGTCGGGGTCGACCCAGGCCGGGTACCGGTCCCGGTCGTTGGCGCAGACGGTGACTTCAAGCATGGTGCGTGTGTCCCTTCGGTCATGGGCCGGGGCGGACGGGCATTCCCTGCGCCCGTCCGCCCCGTGGTGGGTGGTGGTCTACTGGCCGAACTCGAACAGCGCCGGCGGCGGCGTCGGTGAGGCCGGCGGCTGGGCGCCCAGCTCGGGCACGTCGTCGCCGGTCTTCTCCTTCCACCAGGCGCCGAACATGAGCCGGTGGCACCACGCGTCGGCCGGAGGCAGCTTGGCCAGCCGGTCGAAGCAGAGCAGCACTACCGGGCTGTCGAGATCGTTGGCGCCCGCGATGCGCGTCAGCTCGTCGCGGACGACGTCGATGCCGCGCGACTCCAGCAGTCGCCGGTAGCTGAACTCGTACGCGTCGCGGGCGTTGAGCTTGAGCAGGTCCCGTGTGGGCGTGATGGACCGTGCGTGGCCGGCCAGCGGGTAGCTGAGTTTGAAGCGCGGGTGACCGACCGTGGTGCGGACCGGAGTGCCCATGGTGGGCGCGAACTCCTGGTACGTGCAGGTCGCCAGTCGGATGGGTTCGCTCACGCTGTGCTCGCTTTCTCTTCGCTTGCCCGGGCCGCCGTCGGCCCGGGGGTGCAGCAGTGTTCCATGATCAATTCTATTGGGTACCCAATATCTCGACCAGTGGAACGACCCCGGAAAACCGGGAAATCTCACGCCGCCGGGAACAGGTCGAGCTGTCTCGGCTGCCGCATCAGCCAGTCGTACGTCCGGAGCCGGCTCCCCGCGTAGCCCGGCAGGAACAGCAGGCACGTGCGGACGTTCGTCCCGCACACTGCGAACGCATCCTCGGGCAGGGCCTCGATCTCGCCGCCGACCTCTTCGACCAGCTCGCGGAACTCGACCGCCGCCTTGTCGCTCCACCACATCAGCCCGTTGGACATGACCGAGACGAGAATCCCGTCGTCGCCCATGAACCCGAGAGCGTGCTGGATGTGGTCGAGCCCGCCCGCGAACGGGGGGTTCATCACGATCCGGTCGAAGCCCTCCTCCGCGTAGTCCAGCGGGTCCAGGCCGAGGAAGTCCCCGTGCACCACGCGGCGGCAGTCGCCCTGCTCGCGCAGGATCTCGGCCCGCCGGGCGTCCAGCTCGACACCGTCCACGATTCCGCCGCGCCGCGCGATCTCGCTCGTCATCGCCCCCGACCCGGCCGAGGGCTCCAGCACGGTCGTCCCGGCATTGATGCCCGCCAGGTCGCAGATTTGCATGACCAGGTTCGGCGGGGTCGGGAACCAGCCCTGCTCGTACCGGCTCGGGTACTCACCGGCCGCGAGGCACTGCCGCATGTGCTCCTCGATGCGGTACGGGAAGACGTGCGCACGGACCGCCTTGCGGCCGTCCCACCGGCCGCTCATCTCCTTGAGCACCTTGTTCATCTGCTCGTACACGGGCCGGTCGATCTCGAACGGCACCGCGACCTTGTCGTCTCGGATGATCGTGCGCGGGTCGGTGAGGACGCGCAGCACTTCGGGCGGGAACTGCATGGGAACCTCCTCGGAGGCAGGGCGAGGAGCGCCGGGGACGCGGCTGTGACCGCCGCGACCCGGCTGCTCGGGGGAGTTGGGGTCAGGCCGCAGCCGCGGCGTCCGGGTTGATCTCGATGGCGCCCGCACGGACAGCGGCGATGGCCTGCGCGTCCCGCAGGTTCTTGATCGCCTTGGTCGTCAGGTCCCGCAGGTGCTCGATGCGCTGCCGGTATCCGGCGACGCCTCCGCCGACTCCGGCCAGGAGCGCGGCCAGCTCGTCGGGGTCGGCAGCGACGAGCTCGGAGAGGATTTCCCCGGCGGTGCTGAGCTTGTCGACGCGCTTGGTCAGCCGGGTACGGTCGGCGATGATCCGCTCGCGCTCGTCGTCCGACACGTCGTGCGCACCGGGCAACGCGGCCTGTGCGTCTCGCGTGGGTGAAGCGGTCGTCTCGTCGGCCAGGACGAAGAAGCTGCCCTGCGAGGCGCGGCGCTCCTCCTCTGCCCGGCAGGCGTTGACGAACGCCTCGGCGTCCCGCGTGCTCGCGAACTGACCGCGCAGGTACTTCGCGATGAACCGCGCCTGGTTGTCCGTGCTCAGCTTGGACACGTACCAGGCCAGTGCGGGCGGCAAGTGCCCCTTGGCCATGGCTTCCTGCGCCGTGCCGCACAGCTTGAGCAGGTCCATCCGCCAGCCGACGTACGCGGCGGAGCGGCCGACACCCTCGGCGACCTCGTCGATGGTGTAACCGTCGTCCTCCACGAGCCGGTGGAACGCCTTGGCTTCTTCCAGCTCGGTCATGTCCGCGCGGCCGACGTTCTCCGCGACGGCCTTCATCAGAATCGTGCGGTCGCCGTCCTTGATGCCGTGCTGCACGAGCGCGTCCAGCTCGGTCAGGTTCGCGATCTGCGCGGCCCGCCAGCGGCGCTCGCCCATGATGAGCGTGTACCGGCGCGTGCCCGGGTTGTACCGGACACTGATCGGCTGCTGCTGCCCGATCGTCCGCAGCGAGCCGGCCAGCTCGTTCAGCTTGGCCTGGTCGAAGTGCTCGCGCGGCTGGTTCGGGTCGCGGTCGATCCGGTCGACCGGGATGCGCTTGAGCGCGGTCCGCACCTGCGCGGCCGTCTGCTCGGCCTGCTCGGCAACCACCTCGCGGCGCTTGGCGACCTTCGTCGGCTCAACGGCCCTCTTCTTGCTGCGCTTCGCCGGTTCGACGGCCTTCTTGGCGGTCGCCTTCGCGGGCGCCTTGCAGTCGGTGGCCTTCGTGCGGGTGTTGGTGGCGGTCATCGCCTGTCCTCTCGGGTGAGGGGTGGTCGGGTGGTGGGGCACCCGCCGCATATTGGGTACCCAATATGCGGCGGGCAGGGTTACGGGCAGGGCTCGTTCAGCAGCCGCACTCCCCGTTCGCGGCGGGGATCTGGAAGCACTTCATGCAGGTCTGCGCGCGGACCTTCTCCGCCCGCCGCTCGTTCGCCCGCCGGCCTCGCTCAGCGTTCACGCGGTCCACCTGCGCGTTGTACTTTTCCGCCCACGCCGCATACCGCTCCTGGTACCGCTGCTCAGCGACCCAGTTCGCGTGGTTCTCGGCTCGCCGCTCCTCGGGCGTCAGCGCCGCATAGCGCGCGAGTTCGGCGCCCAGCGCGCTCGAGAATGCTTCGAGCTGTCGGACCTGGCTGGCGGTGAAGTTGGCGGCGGTCATTTCGGGCTCCTTCGATGAGGGGAGGGGTTAACAAGATCAATTCTATTGGGTACCCAATACCCCGTCCAGCGGATCGGCGCACTATTTTCGCAGGTCAGGGGCCTAGTCGATGGCGAACAGAGCGTCCGGGTCCTCCGTCGTCGGCTCCTTCGCCTCCGCCTCCGGATCAGGCACGACGGCGTGCACCAGGCTGCGCGGTCCACCGTTCCAGCGCCCCCGGTACATCAGGCCGCGCTCCTTCACCTTCGCGGTCACCTGTGAGAGCAGCGTCCGCGAGTTCGCCGCCTCGCCGAACTTGGCGCCCTCCGGCGCGTGGATCGTCTCCGCCGGGTGGTCGGGGTGCGGCCTGCCCGCCCCGTTCAGCCACGTCAGCGTCGCCTCGGTGGCGTCCCAACCGCAGTCCACGCGGATCTTCTTCGGGATCTTCGGGTCGGTGCGCTGCTTCGGCTTCTTCTTCTTCGCCTCGGCCTGCGCAGCCCGGACCTCCTCGGCCGGGGCCGCCGCGGATGCCTCGCGCGCTGCCTTCGTGCCGGGGACCTTCTCGTCCGCTAGGAAGGCGTGCATCGCCTTCTCCGGGCAGCGGGCGCGCACGTTGGTGTAGTCGGCCGTGTGCGTCCAGGTCTCCCCGTTCTCCGTGGCGTCCTCCAGCGTCATCACCTGCTTCGGGTGCAACCGCAGGTTCCACGCAATCGACAGCGTCTTCGGGTTGACCCGTGCGACCTGGAACCAGGAGCCGTGGTACAGCGCGTAGTCGCCGGGTGCGAAGTCGTCCGGCCGCCAAATCTTCACGCCGGCGGCCTCGGCCTTGGCGACGATGTCCTCCCAGTACGCGATCTCCTCTCGCAGGTCCCGGACCAGCCTTCCGTGCCGGTCCGACGGGGAGCCCACCTCGTCCGGCTCACCGTGAACCCGCAACTGGGCGCGCAGGTCGGCGCGCAACTTCTCCAGCCGCCGCAGCGTGCGGTACGGGTCCTTCCGGTGCTTCTCGTAGTTCTCGGCCGCGCCCACCCGGTTCTGCCAGTGGTCCGCGCGCTTACCGTCGGCGATGGAGGCGCGCATGTTCGTGTGGATGCGCTCTTGGTCCCGCCGGGCACGGCCCTCGCTGTGGTGCCCGACGAGGATCGGCTGGCCGCCCTCGAAACGTCGGGCAATCTGGTTCGCCCGCTCGTGGCGCGCGTCCGAGGAGCGGGCCGCATTGTCGGCATAGCCGGAGTACCGCTCGGCGCGGTCCTCGGCCTGCTGCACGCGGTCGTCCTCGGCCTCGGCGAATGTGCGCCGCGCCTCCTCGTCGATCTCGACGGTGACGGTGTGCCCGTCGGCCTCCAGCGCCGCCTTGGCGCCGTTGATGCGCCACATGTCGGCCTCGCGGTCGCGGGAGCGGGGCACGTACAGCCCGACCGAGCGCGAGGAGCGGAACCCGCGGGTCTTGACGACCTCCCAGACACCGTCTCCCTTCACGCTGCCCTCGATGAGCGTGCCTTCCAGCCTGCTGTGGGTGATGGTCACGGTCGCCATGGGGCAACCTCCTTCGGATATGGGTCCGCCCGGAGCCGTGCGCTCCGGGCAGGTGGGTATTGGTGGGGGTCAGGCGTAGAGGGGAACGGTGTCCACCTCCGTCATCCAGCCGGGGGCCGGGTACTCCTCGTGGAGTCGCGTCACCTCGTCCTCCATCTCCGGCGCCGTGCGGGCCTTCGTCATGAACGCGATCTCCGTCTTCACTCGCCGACCGTCGCGCTTGTCCATCTGCCAAACAGTGATCGCAAACTCGGTCATGACGTTGGGTCCTCTCGGGCAGAGTGGTGAGGGCGGGGCCGGCTGGCCCCGCCCGGCGGCTGGTGGTCAGCGGGCGAGGATCGCTTCGCCGAGCGGAGTGAGGGTCACGGCCTGGCCGCGGTAGAGGGAGGTCGAGGTGTCGCGCTGCGCCCACTTCTGGTCGATGGCGTGCTCGACCATGTCGCGACGTGGCCGGTCGTGGCCCGGGGCGGTCTCGACGCACACGCTGCCACTGGTGCGGAACTGCTGGAGCCTGACGCCGGCCGTCTTGATGGCCTGGAGCGTCCGCTTCTGCGCGGGCGTCACCTTCGGGACCTCCACGGCCGCCGCGACGTTCACCGGGGCCTCGGCGACCTTGGCCGGCTCGGCGTCGGCCGCCTCGTCGACCTCGTCGACCTCGATCGTGTCGACCGCGTTGAGGAAGCGGCGCTGCCCGTCCTGCTCGGCCAGCCGCGCCGCGTTGGCGACCAGGCTGGTGCTCATGCCCATCCCGTAGGAGAGGAGGACTTCCATCACCTCGGCCTTCTGCTTGGCCAGGCCCTCGCGGACGCCGTGCGCCTCGACGCGCTTCATGAGCTGGCGCCAGGGCTTCGCGTTCGCGGAGGCGACCAGCGCAGCGTCGATGGTCTGGCTGAGGTCGGTCGCCGCGCCCTGGCCGAGCCGTTCGGCCAGCAGGGTGCGGGCCTTCTCATCGTCCGTGTATGCCATCTCGGCTCGGTGGGTCAGGGTGCGAAGGGCGGTGCTGGCGTCCATCTCGTGTCCTTTCGGGGTGGTTTGTTGATCTACATACATCATTCCATAAATGCGCTTTGGAAAACCCGTTTTTGGCCTGTATCGCGACGGAGTTTCAGGGGTTTGACCTGCGAAAACACGGCCCCCTGAGTCTTGGTCATTCAAGCTATTGGGTACCCACTATCCTGTGCCTATGGATCACAGCCACCCACCTGAGCCGTACGCCCACCTGGCCCGGCTCGCCGACGGCGAACCGACCCTGGCCCAAGCCGAGGCGCTGACGCGGGCACTGAACAACGCCCCCGATCTCCAGCGCTGGCTGAAAGCACAGAAGGCCCGCGTCGTCTCCGACTTGATGGCCACTCACAGCCGCGAGGAGATCGGCGCACGCATCGGCTGCAAGCCGCAGCGGGTCTCCGACATCGCGGCCGGGCACAGGCGGCAGCCCGGCCCGCGCCGCACGGTGAAGCCGGACGCCTGACCGGCCAGGGCAGCACGAGGCGCCCCACACCACCAGGTGTGGGGCGCCTTGCATGTGCGCGGCCGGTCCCGTCAGGCGCGCATCATCCGCTCCAGGTCAGCGAGGATCGGGGCGATGTCGGCGTACGCGAACTCCACCGTGGAGACGATGCCCGACTCGTCCGTCGGCCCGTACCGGTACGAGTTCGGTGCGGTCACCAGCAGGCGGCCGTCGACCTGGACGGCGCCCGCGCCGCCTGAGTGGCCGGCTCCCGGGGGCCACCGCCGGTAGGTGTCGGTGCTGACGATCTGAGTCAAGGCGGCGGCCAGCGCGGCGGGCGGGCTCGGCGCGAGGGTCGTGTCCTCGTCGACGACGCGCCACGCGGCGGCCAGCTCTTCGTCGGTGACGTCACGCTCGCCACCGACCATCCGCACGGCCGCGTTCTCGTAGACGCTGGCGCCGACGTACGCGGACTCGCGGCGGATCTCCACCGAGTACCAGGGGCTCATCGCCGGGGAGGGTTCGAGAATGGCGCCCATGGTGGGCCTCCTTCGGTTTCGGGTGAGCCGGAGGCCGGTCGGCCCCCAGCAGGGTGCAAATCAGGCAGCGTTGGCGTCGAACAGGCTCAACTGCTCCTGCTCGTCCGGCACGGCTTCCAACGGGCGCACTTCCATAGGGCGGCTCGTGGACGTCTTGGGCAGTTCGGGCCGCGGGGCCGGACGCCCGACAGCGGCGTAAAGTTCGGCGACCAGCTCGGGCGCGATGCGGTGCTCGGCGATCTCCTCTTCGGTGGGCACCCAGTCGGTCGGCCGCTTGCGGCCCAGCCGGTGCGTGATGCCCTGGACCTTCGCCCACACCCCCCACAGCCGCTCGTCCCGCTCCTCCCACTCGCGCAGCTCCTCGAGTGCCGCGTGCAGCGCTTCGGTCTCGGCCTGGCGCTGCCGGTCCGCCTCGGTCTCCGCGATGGCCTGCCGGTTGGCGTACTCGCCGCCGAGGAGGGGCCGCAGCGGTTCGCGCTCCTCCTTGCGGTCCTTCACGGCCGGTGTCGGTCTCCATCGCCGCCACAGCAGCAGTGCCGTTGCACCGTCGCGGGTCAGGCTCACGCGCTTGCTTCCGGGGCCGTGCGGCTCGTCGACGACGATGAATCCGGCCTTCACCAGCGGGGCGAGACGCTGCTCGTCGACTGGCGTACCGGCGCGGCCGGGCACCGGGTAGTGCCGCAGGACACCGTCCGCGCGGTACTGGAGCCCGATCGACCCGGCGGCGGCGACGAGCTCGGCTTGCCGGGCGGACCAGCCGAGGGCGCGCACCTGCTGGGACTGCCAGGCCCGTTCACGCGCGCCCCGGAAGAATCCCGCCCCGGGCGAGTCCGGAGCGGGCTCGACCGGGGCCGGCTCGGGTTCCGGCGTCGTCGACGGCTCGCCGCCGCTCGGGGTCTCGCGTACGCGGGAGCCGTAGTTCGCGACGCTCGCCATGGGGCGGTCGCCGTCCGTGTAGCGCACCGACACCCGGAACGGGTAGGGGCCTTCGGCCGCCAGGCGCTCGATGTCGTCGGCGCGGTCGGCGATCGTCGCGTCCGCGCGTCGGCTCAGCGGGAGGACGTACGTCCCGATCCGTTCGCCGTTGCGGTAGTCGCCGACCACGCGGAAGTCGCAGCCCCGGCCCTGGACCAGGCCGAGGTCCCGCAGGATGCGCGCGATGGCCACGGTCGGGGTGCTGGGTGGCGTGCTCGTCGTCATGGCTGAGGGCTCCTTGTGTCCGTCCGTCCGGGTCAGCGGCCGTCGTTGTCGGCCATGAGCTGAACCAGCGGCCACCCGGCCTCTTGCGCGTGGCTGCGGGCCTGGCCGTACTCGGCCAGCCGGTCGGGGCGCACGTCACCGTCGACCGTGATGCCGTACGTCGCGGCCTCGAACTCGGTGATGACTTCGGCCGCCTGGTCCGCGAGGTCGTCGAGCGCTTCCTGCCGCGCGAACTCCGGGCGCAGATCGGTCCAGAGGTGCGGGCTGCCGGGGTCGGGCTTGCCCTCGAAGCTCGCGTCGGCCACCACGTACGCGTCGGGTGTGTCGTGCTCGGTCATGAACCAGGCGAGCACCTTCGCCCAGGCGGCCGACGTGGTGTGCGCCGCGACCAGGTACGCGTGCGGCTTCGCACCTTCGTGGCGTTCGGGGCCGGCGACCGAGACGGTGAACGTCCGCTCGCGCTGCTTGTAGTCGTAGGGCAGCTCGTAGAGCGGGCCGCGCTCAGCGAGTTCCTGCACCGGCTGAGCCGGCTTGGTCTGCCCCGGGCGGGCGGATGCGGGTGTGGCGGTCATGGCGTGTCCTCTCAGAGTTCGGGTGGTGTCCGGACGCTGTCCGGGCAGGTGGCGCGGAGTGTCCGGCCGACTGTCCGCACAGCGCCCGGACACGTCCGGGGACGTGTCCGGGGGTGTCCGTGCTCGGCGTCAGACCGGGGTCGGCGCGGCGGTCAGGAGCTTGAGGTACGTCGTGAACTCGTCACGGCGGTGCGCCGTGGCGGCGCGCCGGGCCTCTTCGCGGTCGCCGCAGTGGCGGGAGAATTCGCCGCACTCGCAGATGGCGACAGAGGCCGAGGAGTGGAGCATCCCGGCGCGTCGGCCCGGCTTGTTCAGTCCGGCGCTGGGCGGGTCGTTGGGGCCGGGCCGGTGCCAACCCTCGGGCTCGGTGGTGCGGGTGCGGTGATCGCGGGCGATCAGCGCGAGCCGGGTGACGAGAGTCAGCCGGACGCTGTTGTCGTCGCCAGCGTGGACTAGGCCGCGCGCCCGCAGTCTCGCGCTGGCTGCGGGCGGGATGCGCCAGATGCCGCCCGTGATGACGCGCGCCTCCGGGTCGTACGTCGCCGGGTGGCGCTCAGAGTCGATGAGCAGCAGGTCCTCACACGTGCGGACGGTCAGCGCATTGCCGACCGGCAGGTGAGGGACGAGCTCGATCGAGCGGGGCGCCTCGATGACCTGGGTACCGACGCCGAACCGCCTGGCCGTCCACGAGACCGTCGCGCCTCCGTCGGTGCTCGCGTCGATGGTGTAGCCGCGGGTCACCGCGCGGCGCAGGATCAGCATGGCGTGCGCCTCGCTGGCGTTGCCGTTGGTGGTGCCGCCCTGGTGGGTGATCGTCTCGCGGAACATGTCGGGTCCTCCCGTTGGTTGGTGGGCGGGGGCTGCCGGGCGGCGGCCCCCTGTGCGGTGTCCGGACAGTCCGGACACCGGTCAGGCGGGGACGGCCTGACGCGCGGCCTTGTGCTCCGCCCGCAGCTCGTCCGCGAGGCTCTTCGCGGCGTCCTGCCGCTCGCCGTCGCTGCTGGTGCGGTGCTCACGGGCGAGGCGGGCGAGGCGGGCGGCGAGGGCCAGCGGCGCGGCGACGTCGGCCGCGGGTGCGGCGGGCGTGAACGTCACCGAGTTGTCGCTGTTCGCGGCGACCGTGATTCCGCCGTTGCTGGTCACGTCCATCCGGTAGTCGCTGGCGCTGGCGAAGCGCAGGTAGGCGCGGACGTCGGCCTCACTGGCCTGCTCGGTGGTGCGGGCGCCCCGGTAGGTGATGGCTGCGGTGAACATGGCGTCTCCTCGTTGTGGTGTGCGGGTGGGTGGGTCAGGCGGCGGCGATGAGGTCCCAGGCCCCGGCCGGGGTCATCTCTTCTGGCACGTCGATCTCGGCGAGCAGGCGCGAGCCCTCGTGAACGGTCAGGTGGCCGGAGCGCAGCTCGGCGGTGCGTCGGCCGTCGGCCGTGCGGTAGGTGACCGGCAGGTCGCGGTTCCAGCGCCCGTACGTCCGGACGGTGGCGGCGAGCTCGTCGTGATCGGCGTGCAGGTCGACGAGCGAGGAGAGCGCAGCGAGCGCCACGTCCTCGTCTCGGCTGTCGAGGTGGCCGCTCTCGTGCACGGCCAGCAGCCGGGCACGGATGGTGCGCTCGGCGTCCAGGTGCTCGAAGTGGAGCGGGTGCAGGTCGTAGTGCCGCACGCGTTCGCCGGTGACGATCTCGGCGACGTGGTCGACGACCACGGGCGAGACGCCGGTGCCGGCGGCCCGGGCCGCGTCGCGTGCGGCCAGCAGGGCGGCGCCTGCCGCTTCGGGTACGTGTGCGGCGGGCTTGTCTGCCTCGTCGAGGAACGCGAGCGAGGCGTCGTGCAGGTGGCGGGCGACGGCCAGCACGGCGCGGCGTCGGGGGTGGTCGGCCGCGCGGCCTCGGACGATGTTGCCGAGCAGTCGGGCGCGGGTGGCGGCCTTCACGTAGCTGTTCATGGTGGTGTCCTCCGTCGGACGGTCAGGCGGCGGCGACCAGGTGGGCCGCGGCGGCGTGGTAGCAGGCGATCGAGCGCAGGCCGGCGGGGCAGTTGCACTGTCCGGAGGCGGCTGTCCGGTAGACCTCGCTGCCGTCGTCGGACACGGCGAGGAACACGCGGTTCGCGCGGAGCGGGATGAGGGCGCCCATCTCCAGCAGCTCGATCGCCTTCGTGATCTGCCACTGGGGGTAGGGCGTGGCGGCGCAGCGCCCGGTGCGGCGGACCTTGCGCCTGCACTTCGGGCCGTAGCCGTCGGGGGTGGGGCGGCGCAGCGGGCGGCGGCACTTGTGGCAGCGGACCGGTTCGGTGTGGGTGGCCGATGCGCTCATGACCTGCCCTTTCGCCTGGCTGGGTGGGTTGGTGTGACATTCAAATCCTACCCAAAGGCAACTTTGGAAAATCCAGTTTGGAAACTGGGTTCAGCAAAGTATCGGCAAAGCGGGGATGTGTCCGGACAGGCGTCCGTGCAGGTCAGCGAAACGGCAAGGCGCCCTGCCCTCCGCGGGGGAGGGCAGGGCGCCTGGGCTGTCCGGACACTGTCCGGCTAGCTGTCCGCGGGGCGCTTGCACCTGTCGTGCCGCTCGCAGTTGCACCGGCCGCAGGCCGCGCACATCTGCCCGGCCTCCAGCCCGCAGGCGCCGCAGCCGCCGGTGGCGTCCAGTTCGGCGTCGTCGAGCGCCGAGGCCAGGTCGACGAGTGCGGCCCGGTCGAAACGCTTCCGGGGCTTGCACGAGCCGTCACAGGTCGACGGCCCACCCAGCAGGACGGCGTCCTCGCCCTCGTGGCCCTCGCAGGCGTAGTCGAGGTCGTCGTAGGCGTCGACGGTGATCGTCGCCTTGTGCGCGTTCAGGGTGGCGGTCTCCCCCGCGTCGGCCTGGAGGCGCACGACGTCCACGGCCGCCATGGTCTGCTTGTCGTCGGCCACGGGTTCGCCCTGCGCCACGTGCACGCCGTACACGAGGGCCAGCAGGTCACCGTTCCCCTCGCAGGTGAACTGCCGCTCGTCGATGGCCGGGTGTTGGATCGTCACTTCGTACATGGATTCCTCGTCTCGGATGTAGGGGCGCAGGGGTGGCTACTCGCCGGCCGGGCCGTGCGAGCGGACGGCCAGGGCCGCATGGTTCACTGCGACGCCGCCCGGGCTGCCGGGGCGGTGCGCGAACACGCACTGGGAGCACCTGAGCATCGGCTCGGTACGCCAGCCGCGTTCAGCGAGTCGGTCCGCGAGGATCTTGAGGCACAGCCCGTGCCACTCGTCGTCACGGCGCCTGACTCGTCCGCCTTCGAGCCAGTAGAAGGCGACCCGCCCGGCCCCGCGGGGGTCGGCGACCCATCCGCGTACGTCCCGCTCGTCGTCAGCAGGCTCGCTGATGTCGTGGCGGTCGGTGAGGGTCGCGGGCAGCAGGCCGTCCAGGGCCTCACGGGCAGCGATCACGTCGGGGTCGGTGCAGTGGCGCGGGGCGCAGCCGCGTGAGGTGCCGTTGTGCTCGACGATGACGCCCTCTATGGGCTGTCCGGACGCGGGCGCAGACTGTCCGGACGCACCCGGCAGGTTGTCCGCGCGGAGCGCGAGGGTCACCGGCGAGGCGTGCTCGGCACGCACCGGTACGCCCAGCGCCCGGGCGGCGCACTCGGCGAGGTGAGCGCTGTCCGCGTACTCGCCGGCCATGTATTCGTGTGCAGGGGTGGGCAGTCGGCCGAACTCGCCGCGCTCCTCGGTGATGGCGGCGGGGAGGGCGACGACGAGGAACCCGACTACCCCTTCGG
The DNA here is from genome assembly GCF_044544605.1 of Streptomyces sp. NPDC053560. NCBI lineage: Bacteria > Bacillati > Actinomycetota > Actinomycetes > Kitasatosporales > Streptomycetaceae > Streptomyces > Streptomyces sp. NPDC053560. The sequence continues at coordinate 76,511 of NZ_JBITXI010000005.1, forward strand.
GGCCGACCACGAGCACGTCACCGTCGGTGACGTCGTCGCGGTCGCACGCGGTGCGGGCATCAGCGGTGCTGGTGAAGTGGTGGATTTTCAGCTCGGCGCGGGCCTCGCGGCGGGCATCGGTCTCGGCGACGATCTCGCCGACCTGGAACGCGGCGGCGGCCAGTTGGGACTGGCCCGCAAGGTGCCGGACATAGCTCTGAGGATCGGACATCTTCTGCCTTCTCGGGTGAGTGAGTGATTCACTCCCATTCTACCCAAAGCCGCCTTTGGAAAACCGAGTTTCGGATCGTTTGCGCAGGTCAGGCACGCCACACTCGTTTTCCAAAGCTGACTTGTGAAATACTTCTCTGCATGAGCGCCCACCCGAAAAAGGCATCACCGCCGTACGAGCCGAGCGCAAAACTGCTCGCCGCCCAGAAAGCCATGGACGACGCATGGACGGAGTACGAGGCCAAGCGGCACGCGTACCGCAAGGCCATCGCCGACGAGCTGCGGGCGTCGGGGCTCTCACAGGGGAAGATGGCCGAGCACACCCCGTACACCGAGCCGACGGTGCGAAGCATCGCGATCGAGTACAACGTCACGCCGAAGCGCCAGGTGCGCTCGAAGAAGGACTGAGGCCGCACACACAGAGGGCCGCGCACCACAGGTACGCGGCCCTCGGCGCCGTCCCGGCCCGACGGGGAACCAGACCGGCACTCCTACGTGAAGCGGACCAGCAACGCGACCACGAGGCCGACGATCATGACCGTTCCTACGATCTGCTGCTCGCGCGGCAGAGCGAAGAAGCTGGACCGCCCCGGTTCGACCACACGCTCACCGTCCGGGACGTGCCCGCCGTGGAACTGCCGGCGATGCTCGTGCCGCTCGATGGCGAGCGCGCTACGGGTCAGCACCGGGGGTGACGTCGTCCGGCACTGCTCGCACCGGTACCTCTTTCGCATCGCCGCCCCCTTAGCCATTCCGATCACCCCCATGATGCTGGATTCTCCACGCGGATGGACCCCTCTCGGGGTCACGAACGATGCTGTATCCCCTCCCATTTGGCTCTCCGCCCGACTCTCCGCCGCTCTCCGCTTCCGGAGAGTCCGCAGGTCGCGGCAGCTCTCCGGGGGCGGAGAGCGGCGCGGAGAACGCCCCTGGGCCACTCCCGGGGGAGGGCAGCGGCGGAAGCTGCGTGCGGTGCACTCCGGCCCGCCCAGCGACCCCCCTCGCGCGGAACTTCCGGGAGGGGTCGAAGCCACCCGCGATGAGGGCCTGGCGCAGCTCCTCATCAGTGGCCGAGGAGAGGCCCGGCAGGTGCTCCCGCATGGCCGGCCGCAGGTCGACCAGGTGCACCCCGTTCTCCTCCCCGATCTCCTTCCGCAGGAGATTGGTCAGCGGGGGCTCGTCGGGGACGGCAGGAGCCACCTCTCCCCCTGCCGTGTCGGCCGCGGTGGCGGGCTGCTTGGAGAGGTCGACGGCAGGGTACTTGGCGGCTTTGCGGAAGCGTCCGAACAACCCGCCCCGCGTCTTCTGCGGCTGCTCCTCGCACGGCTGCTCCTGCGGCTCCTCCCCCTCCTGCTGTTCCTCCCCCTCCTTCTGCTGCTTCCCTGCTTTCCTGGGCGTGCTGCCGGGGGCGGTGATGCGGCCCTCCCCCGCCAGCATCATGGCGAGGAACAGCGGCCCGCCGATGGCCCACGGCGCGTAGTCGGGATACTTCATGGACAGGCGCACCACGCCGTAGACGGTGAACCCGGCGCCGGCGAAGCGGGCGGCGATGCTGCCGGATTTGCCGATGCTGCCGGACAGCCATCCCACTGCCAGGGCCACGAGCACGGCCAGGCCGCGGCCGAGAACGCACAGGAACTCGACCAGGCCGCGCAGCAGCGCAGGGCCGTTGCGGCGCCCGGCTTCGACGGCGAGCGGACCGAGCTCGGCGAGCGGGCGCAGGTCGACGTACGGGCGGAGGTTGGGCATCGCGAGAGCCCTCGCGGGGTGAAGCTCCTCCCCGTCCGCCTCCTCCTGGTCGTACTCGTCCTCCGGCACCTGGTCCTCGTCGTCGACGACCGGCACGGGGGCGACCGGAGCGGGCACGGGCACCTCGTCGGGCGCCCCGTCCTCGTCGGGGTCGGGGACGGCGTGCAGGTGGGCGGCGCTCATGACGCGAGACTCACCGCGATGAGCTGGATCTTGTCCGCGACGATGCCCCAGGCCCCGTCAGCGCCGGAGGCGACGTACCAGAAGCAGATGCCGATCACGGCGACCTGCCGGGTGGACAGCTTCGCCCACAGGATGACGACGAGCAGCGTCAGGGCCATGCCCGGCATGCTGTAGCGGGGCAGGACGTCCCCGGTCAGGCTGATCGCGTCGTTGACGAGGCTGGATACCAGGTCGAACGGTGTGCCCGCTGCCTTGTACGCGGCTCCGGCGATCATCGAAAGGACGAGGGTGGCTCCCCAGCCGAGCGGCTTGATCTTGCCGCCGCCCTTGGTGCCGAGGATCAGCAGGAAGGTGAGAGCAACGGCGAGTCCGACGGTGCCGAGGGCGCCGAGGATGCTGTTCATGCGTGGTGTCCGTTTCGGGTGGCCGCCGCGTGGCGGGCGGGGTCAAGCGGGCAGGTCGGGAGTTCCGTACAGCAGCACGCCGATGACCATCGAGATCAGCGGTATGCGGGCGGTGATGGCGAAGAGGGGGAACCAGCCGCGGGTGCGGCTGTCCCAGGCCCAGATGCCGAGCGCGATGCCGTACCAGAGCAGGACGTACGGGGCGGTCCACGAGTCGTAGGTGTCCACGAGGAACGCGGTCTCGGCGGTGAAGAACTGCGGGACGCCCAGGGCGAATCCGGCCCCCAGGGCGACGCCGTTGTAGAGGAGCCAGCGATGGCGGCCGGGCAGGTGCAGCCACCACTCGATGAGTGCCTGCTTCGGGGCCGGCTTGCGGTCGTAGTACGTGGGGCGCCGGTAGACGCGGCCGGCGGAGCCGCCGCGGGGCCGCCACCTGCGGCTCTTCTCTCCCCCGTCCTCGTCGTCGTCCGTGCCCTCGTCGACATCGTCGAAGTCGTCGGCCGCGCCGTGCTCTTGGTCGTCGTCGAGGTCGTCCTTGGTGAGCAGTGCCGGCTTCTGTGCCTCGTCGTCCTCGAGGTCGTCGAGGCTGGGCTTGTCCTTCCGCCACCACTCGGGCAGGCGGGGCGGACCGGCGGAGGGCTGACGCGGTGCGGTGTCCGGACCGTCCGAGACGCTGTCCGGGGCCATGTCCGGGGTGTCCGGATCGGTGGTGACCCGGTGGAGCAGGGAGCGCAGGCGTAGGTCCACGTCAGTTCCTTCCGTGCGGCTTGAGGAGGCGGGCGGCTCGCGCCCCGGTGCCGGGGCCGTGCCCGCTGTGGCTGCGAGCGCACTGCCGCAGGACCGCCAGTGCGCTGCTGGCGGGAACGATGCGGATGGGACCGAGGCGGGTCTCTCCCTCGTCGACGGGCGCTCCGTCGATGACGGCGACGGGGATGACCGGACCGCCGAGAACGCGGGCCACCGTGAGGGCTTCGTGGCGTGTGCCGCTGACCCGGTCGGTGACGTCCCGCGTGCCATGCAGCAGCCGGTTCCCGTCGACGCGGACCCGGTAGCGGGCATCCCAGCGTTTCGTGTCGACGAGCACGACGACGCCGCGCGGGCTGATCGCCAGATGGTCGACGTTCGCGTTGCCGGTGGGCAGGCCCAGGTCGTGCAGGATGGTCCAGCCCTCGTTGCGGAGTTGGTCGAGGAGCGCACCGATGCGCCTCTCCCCCGCCGCGCCGGCGTCATAGCGGGCGGCCTGCCGTCCGGCAACGGTCCGCACGCCGACGAGCTCGGCGAGCATCACCAGCGGGGTGCGGAGCTGGCGGGCGCGGGCGGCGGCCGACGTCCCGGCCAGGCCGGGGCGTCGACGTCGCCGCAGCCACCGGACGACGGCGGCTGCGGCGAGCACCAGGGTGGGCGTCACGATGCTGTCCTCTTCTTCTTGTGCGTCTCGATCCGGCCGCGGGTGCGGCGCACGGTCTCGGCGAGGTTCTTCCGCTCGCCGTGCACGGCTGCGACGCGGGCGGTGAGGCTGTCGTCGCTGATCTGCGGGTTTTTGGTGAGCTCGCTGCGGATCGTCGCGGCGATGGAGCCGCCGGCGATCGGCGAGACGGGAGGCACGGGCGGCGCGCTGCTGTCCTGTCCCTGTCCGGAGGTGTCCGTGCCGGCGGTGTCCTGCGTGTCCGGACGCTGCCCCGGCGCGGGCTGCGCGGGCACCTGTCCGGACACTGGCGGGACAGGTGTGTCCGCGTTGTCCGGACGCTGTCCGGACGGCAGTGAGCCGGCCTGGCCGGTGGTGATCGCCTCCGCGCGGTTGGCTTCCGGCCCGAACGCCGCCTGCGCGTACGCCTCGAAGGTGTTGAGGCGTCGGAGCTGCGCCGAGACGGCCATCCGCGCGGCGATCTTCTCGCGGCGGCGGCGCAGCCAGAACGCCACGCCAGGCGAGAGGGGCACGGCGTAGTAGCGCAGGACCAGAGCGCACAGGCCCTTGGCGAGCAGGGAGACCGCGGCCCCCGCGATACCGGCGACGGTCTCCTCGTGGTGGTGCCCGAAGGCGATGACCGTGCCCATGGAGATGCCGAGGGCGACCCAGCCGCAGTTTCGGGCGATCCGGGCACGGTCCGGGTCGAACCGCTCCAGCCACTCGACGGCGATGCACACGAGCCACGACACGTCGAAGATCGCGGCGATGCTGTAGGCGATCAGTGCGGGCACGATGGTGTCCAGGAGTCCGCCGATGCTGGCGGTGGTGCCGGAGACCGCGAGGAGGGTCACGACGACGGCGACGGCGGTCACCGCCCGCAGGACGATCAGGTCCCAGTCGCGGGGCGGCACCGGCACCCACTCGTCGAACTCGACCTCGCGGGTCTCGGCCTGGCCGTCGATGACCGTCGTCTCCGGCCTGGTCCGGGTGACCTTCTCGTAGCGCACGCCGGGGATGCGTGGCCTGTCGGTGCCCTCGTGCATGGGTCTGCCTCTCGGGTGTGGCGATACAAGGGGGTGGCCGGGCCGCTCCCCTGGGGGGAAGTCGGAGGGCGGCCCGGCCCGAAGGACCGGAGACGGTACGTCACCGTCACCGGTCGGCTTCGTCCCTCGCCGGTGAGGCCAAGTCCGCTACTTCGGTGCGTCCTTGGGCTTCTCCGGCTCGGACTGCTTCTTCTCGGGCGGGTAGTAGCCGCCGCGCGCCGGGTCGTATTCGGTGCGGTGGCGTTCGTTCCCGGGCCGCTCGGGCTGGCGGGTCGACATCGTGCGGCGGTGAGTCATGACCGCCTCCGCCCGTTGGACGAGGCAGTGTGCGAGGCGCGCGACCGGGCCATGCCCGATTGCAGCCGCGCCTGCCCCGCCCGCTCCTCGCGTTCCTTCGGGGTGCCGTAGTCCTCGGCCGCTTCGGCGAGGAGCTTCTTGGCTCCTTCACTGCTGCCGTTGCTCATCAGAGGGCACCGCCCGTCGCGCCGACCAGGTCGCCGGCCGGGGCGCGGTTGATGACGCGGCGCAGGCGCAGCGCGTACTCACCGCGGGTGATGTCGGCGGGCTGCTCCGGCGCTGCGGCCATCGCCGTACGGGCGATGTGCGCGGCGCGGCTGCCGATGCTCCGGCCGCAGATGTCGTACGCCTGCGTCTGGACGTTGATCAGCAGCGCGTTCTCTTCGAGCCGGTCGCCGGGTCGGGCGGTCGTGAAGTGGTCGGCGACCGCCGCGAGTACGCGGGCGACGGTTTCGGTGAAGTCCGGGTCGTCGCCGGCCGCTGCCGGAGGCGATTTCAGATCAGTAGAGTGAGCCATGCGTCAGCTCCTGTAGTGGCAGGTGTCTGGCGGTTCCCGGCCCTCGCGTGCGACCGCGAGGCCGGGGTCTAGGCGGCCCGGTATGCGACTACCGGGCCGCCGCTGTAATCGGCCCCGGCTCTCGTGTGCGACCACCAGGGCCGGGGCTTGTGTTGTTTGATCAGAGCCTACCTGCTTGCACAGGTTGCGCAAGCAGGTTCGTGAGAGGATGGCGGCATGCCCGACTCCCCGAAGGGGGCGCCGACCGTACGTGAGCAGGACATCGTGATCGTTTCGATTCCGGAGATTCCGGACCGCTTGACGGCTGAGAACCTGCCACGCGTCAGTGCGGCACGGGTCCGGCAACTCGTGGCCGCTGACCCGGATTTCCCGAAGCCGATCTACGTGCGCGGCCGTGTGCGGCTGTGGCTGTGGAACGCGGTGCTGCGGTACTTCCGACAGCGGAAGCTGCGACCGGGCTACCGGACCGATCTCGAAGAGAAGCGCCAGGCGGAGGCCGCCCAGCAGGCGGAGAAGGGCGGGGAGTAGCCCGGCAGTTCACCACGTGACACGGCCCCCGCACTGGATCGTCGGTGCGGGGGGCCGTGTCGTATCCGGGGGGCTACTTGCCGCTCTGGCTGCGCTTGTTGGCGTCGTCGACCTTCTTGGACAGGGCCTTGCGGTCGTCACTCTTGGACATGTCGCCGCTGTTCAGTACAGCGAGGGCGTTGATACCTTCCACGCGTTCCCACTCCTGGTCTGGGTTGTCAGGCGTCAGGGGACTGGAAGGCCCTCAGCACTCGGCGTCGGTAGCGCCTGCTGGGGGCCTTTCGCGCGCCCTGGGAGGTGAGGCACGGCACCGGGCGTTAGTGGCCACCCGGTGCCGGCGACCCTCGCGGGCTGGATTCCGGCCTGTCGTCCAGGCCGAACACGCTCTAAGGTGTCTTAAGACACCTGGGGGTGTCAACACCGCTTCACCCCCGTGACGCCCGAACACCAAGACAGGAGGGCTGCGATGGTGCCGCGACCCGACAAGTTCCGAGTGCTGGCAGAGGAGATCATCACCCGCATCAAGGCGAAGGACCCGGGATTCCGCCCCGGCGACATGGTGCCGTCCGCCCGGGAGCTCGTACGGACCAAGGGGATCAGCTCGGCCACCGCCGCGCGGGTGCTGAGCGAAGTGCGGGCACGCGGGTTCGCCGAGTCCAAGCCCGGCGTCGGCACCGTCGTGATCCCGCCGAAGCCCGCACCGATCGGTGCGTTGAGGGCGGCGCAGCCGACGGCCGGCCCCGGGGAGCGCGTCGAAATCCTCCACCTGCGGCGGCTCCCGGCGACTGGCGAGGTCGCCGACGCGCTCGGCGTCGACGAGGGGGACGAGGTCGCGGAGCGCTGCCGCCGCTACCTGGACGCCGGTGGTGTGGTCACCGTGTCGCGGACGTGGATCACCGGGGCCACCGCGGATGCCGCGCCGGAGTTCCTTGAACCGGAGCCGCTGCCGAAGCTGACGTTCGGGCTCATCGAGGAGCGCACCGGCAGGCGGGTGGCCAAGCGCCGCGACACCTACGAGCTGCGGCCGGTGCCCGGGGAGCTGGCGCCGCTGCTCGGTGAGGACGTCGCCGAGGGCGACATGCACCTGGCGGCGGTGAACATCTACTGGGACCAGAACGGCGACCCGACCGAGTACGCGGTCGACTTCGTCGGGCCAGGGCGCTCGCTGTCGGCGGACGTCGACGTCGAGTAGCCGCAGCGGTTCAGCGCGCGTCGGCTCTCCCACGGCGGTAGCCGGGGAGGGCCGACGTCGTGTTTCCGGCCTTACGGCCGGCCGGTCCGCCCGGCGTAGCGGGCAATGTCGTCGAGAGCCTGCGCCCAGTCGGTGAACCGCACGGCGCGGTCGTCGAGGTAGACCACCGCAGGCAGCTTGCGGCCCGTGACGAGGAGCTGGCCGCGGATGCGCCAGAATCGCAGCACGCCCGATCCGGCGCAGTCCTCGCAAGCCGGGTCGGGGCGGGTCCGCTCGCACACGCCGCACCGGTCGTCGATCGTGACGTCGAAGCCCTGCTCCTCCAGCCACGGCATGACCTGCTCCGGCTCGCGGCTGGTGTGGATGAATACGGCGTCGCGTTCCATCAGCATGCGGAGGCCGTTCACGGCGCCCGGGACCGGCGGATCGTAGATCGAGCCGTTCTGCCAGCCGCGCGAGTAGCGGTGCACGACTCCGTCGAAGTCGACTGCGATCGTCACTGGGCACCGTCCCCTACCGCACCGGCCGCCAGGGCGGGGCCGCGAACCTGGGTGGCGGGCGGGGGCGGTTCGCAATCCGTCGACAGGAACACTTCGGTGCCGATGGAGGTATCCGGGTGGCCGAGGAACGGCGCGGGGTCAGGCCACGGGTACGGCTCGTGCGCGGGACGGGACACGGCGACCGCGAGGGTCCGCGCATCCGGCGCCAGGTCGTGTGGCCAGTCCTCGGGCGGAAGGTCTTGCCACCGCAGGACCAGCGTGTAGACCCAGAAGCCATCGGTGGACTGCGACCAGGCGTCGACCGAGGTGATGCGGCCCCGCCGCTCCTCGAGGACGCGGGCGAGCGCGTCGACGGCGGCGGGCTCCGCATGGTCTGGGAGTGCCGTGAGCGCGACGAGGCCGGGAAGCCGGGGCCGGTCGGCCGTGCAGCGCCGGTCGCCGCTCAGCGTCTCGCTTCGGCGCGTGGCGTAGAGGAGAGACACCGGTTTCGAGAAGTGGTGCACGCTCGCCTCGTCGTGCTGGGGGTTGCCGTCCGTGTCGGACGGGGTGACGCGGACGACGTCGCACGGGGCGCTTCTCGCCTGGTCATGAGTCACGTCGTGGCTCCCTCCGATGGTGCTGCGGTCGGCGCCGGCTGGTGCGGGCACGTGTGGCCGTCCGGGCGTTGCCCCGGCCGCCGCGGCGGGGAGGCGGGCCGTACGGGGATGCCCAGTCCGGCCGGTCTCGCCGGGCGGCGCGGGCTGTGCGCGCGGCGGCGGCCTGTATCGGCCGGAGCGCCCGGGCGATGTCGGCGAATGCGCGGGCAGCGGCGACGGCGACGGGCCGTAGCGCGTCGAGCAGCCTGCGGATCGGGATTGCCGCTTCCCGCATCACGGCGGTCGCCTCTTCACGGACGAGCTGCGTGTGCGGCCCGTCCTGCCCGGCCCGCACCTGGGCGATGGCGGTGACAGCTTCCTCAGCGGTCAGGTCGTGGCGGCGCACGAGCCGGACCGTGAGGAAGACCACAGCGCGGGCACGGTCCTGATCCGACGTCATGAGGGCCACGCCTCCCGGCAGTCGGGGGCGATCAGGCGCGGCGGGAGGTCGAACGCGGCGGCGATGGCCGCGGCGACCTGGTCGCGCCGCACCCTGCGCGCGGACAGCGTGCGGACACCGGCCGTGGACGTGTCCGTGACGCTGTCCGCGCTGGCCCGGGCAGCCACCCACATGCGCGGAGCTGGCATGTCCGGGCTGTCCTCGCCAGGGGTGTCCGGGCTGTCCGGACGCTGTCCGGACACGGTCACCCCTCGCTGCTGCGCTGGTACGTCCTCGCCCCGTTCGGCATCTCCGCCAGCGTCACGGGCGTCTGCGCAAGCTGAGGTCCGGCTTGCGGCTCCGGCTCCGGCTGCGGCTCCGGCTGCGGCTCCGGCTGCGGCTGCGGCTGCGGCGGGGCCGCGTCGGATTCGGCGGCGGCGACGTGCGCCCAGATCGGATGCTCGGTTCGCAGGACGACGTGGCAGACCTCCAGCAGCCGAGCGGCGGTGTAGGCGGCTGCTTGCCCGCTCACCGAGTACGGGGCGCACTGCTTGAGCGCGTAGGCGACCTCGTCGACGGTGGCCGGCCTGGCACCAGGTGCGGGCGACAGGGCCTCGTCCCACTGGAAGTCACAGCGCATGCACGAGCGTTCCAGCCGCTCGGGCAGTGGGCCGCGCGGCTCGGTGCGGCCGTTGAAGTCGTGGAGACAGCGCGGGGTGGCGGGCCGGTAGACCGTCAGCGCCTCGTGGTGGGAGCACTTCACGCAGCGGGTCAGCGCGCCGGAGTAGGGAGGCAGCGGCGGGGGCGCGGCGCTGTCGCGCTGCGCGAGGGCCAGGGCTGCGCCGTTGGTGCTGTGGGGCTCGGTCACGTTGTTCCTTCGGTTCGGGTGCTCTGCGGTGGACGGGGATGGTAGGGCAATCGCGGACCCCCGATCCGGCGCCGGTTCCGTTGCAGGTCGTAGCCGGGCAGCGGGGTGGTGAGGGTGGTTTCCGCGCGCCGTTGGCGCCGGTCGTCCGCTGCACGGCCGGGGTTGATGAGCCATGCGAGGGCGAGGGCGGCCACCACGATGGGCGCTCCGAGGAGGAACAGCGGATGCCACGCTGGCCGCGTTGTCTGCGCGTCGGCCCAGCCCAGGAGGCGCGAGAGCAGACGGGCGTGTCCGGCCGCGTAGACGACGCCGGCCGACACGGTCAGGGCTGCGGCGGTCTGGAGCGGGGTCACAGCGGCACCTGGCCGTGCCGGGTGTCGTCGAGGATGCTGCGGACGACGTCGGCCGTCGGATCGGTGACCGTGCGGTCGCCTGCGGCGTCCTGCGCGGCGGCGTCGAGCTGCCCCGCCCAGATCGCGAACCGGGCGAGGGCGGCGGCGAGATGGTCTGGTGTGTCGCCGGGGCCGGCGGTGTCGTCGTCGACCTCGTCGGCCACGCGTCGCAGCTTCTCCACGGCCGCCGTCCACGCCTCGTGGTGGTCGGGGCCGCCGTAGCCGAACGCTTCGGGAGCGATGAGCGACGCGGCCTCGCGGTAGGTCGCGGCACGGCCGCGGTTGCCGGGGCGAGGCAGGCCGTTGTCGGGGCGGACGTCGAGCTGGACGGCGGCCAGGGCGTCGCCGGTCGTGGGGTCGACGAGGGGCAGCATGCCGACCGCGACGGCGGCGCGGAGCCAGTCACGGGCAGCGGTGCGCCATACGTGCTGCTCGTGCCAGTCGAGCATGTGCCAGGGCCGTTTCCCGGCGACGTCGGAAGCGGCGTGCATCGTCTGGGACAGGGCCGTGATGCGGGGGTCGGTGAAGTGGAGCCGGGCGGCGGCGTCAAGGCCGACGGACGGTGCGAGGTTGATGGTCACGGGTCTCCGTTCAGGGAAGGGCTCGGCCGGTGCGAAGGACTCGGACGATCTGGGCGGCGATCTCGGCGGCGTCGTCGGGTCGGGCGAGGAGCGGCACGAGGTGCCCGCCGCCTTCGGCGTCGGGGTGGGCGGTGCCCCACAGCCATTCGGGGTGCGTCCCGCCCCACACCGCGTACAAGTGCTCGCCGCGCCCGCTCGCCTCGGGCAGGCCGGTGGCGCGCTCGTCGCACGGCACGGTGACGGTGTGTTCGCTGGTGCCCGTGTCGGCCCAGCCGGCGCGGGCCAGATGCGCGGTGATGGCGGCGAACAGGTCCGGCGGCACCTCGTCCCAGCGGGTCGGGTCTCCGTACGTGCCGGTCAACGTGTCCTCCTCGTAGCGGTGTTACTCGGGGGCAGCGGGCTCCAGCCGAACGGGGACTCTCCCCTGTCCTCGTCGACGACGACGGCCAGGAGCCGCGCGAAGTGCTGCTCGGTCGCCGGGGCGGCACGGTCCTCGTCCGGCCCATCGGTGTCGGGCCGGTTCACGGCGAGTCCTTGCCGGCGCGGGCAAGGCACCGCGGGCCGTGGCGTGCGCCGAGGGTGGACCACCACACGCTGCACGTGCAGCCGGGCGGCACGGCGTCGGCCACGGCCTTCTCGACGGCGGCGAGCTCGTCGCGGGCAGCCGCGTCGGCAGGGGCGGGAAACCCGAGGGCTCGGTAGGGGCTCGCGGTGCTGGCCTGCTGGGCGGCGTGCCGGTACTCGCGGCGCATGGCCAGCAGCAGCGCAGCGGCGAGGAGGAACAGCGCCACCGCGGTGTCATCCCGCCCCGCGTCGATGGCTGTGGCCCCGTTCCACACGGCCAGGAGGTAACCACTGGCGTAGACGGCCAGGCACAGGGTCCGCATCCGCATCACCGGGCCGGGTGCTGTGAGTTGGCGGCAGCAGGCTGCGGCAGCGGCACGGTCACTGAGGGGGTGAGCTGCCCGGCCGCCGTGAGCGCGGCAGCTATCACGACCGCGTCCTCCACGTCGCCGGGGAAGTCCGCGTTGCCTCCGGCCGGCGTGTGGACGCCGCAGTCGCCGGCGTCGTTGACGACGGCCCACACGGCGCCGGAGGGGTGCCGCAGGATGCTCAGCGGGTCGTCGACGTCGCCGGTCCAGCCCGCGTCTTCCAGGGCTTCGGTGACGCCGAGGCGGGAGTTCCAAGCAACGGTGTCGGTCATGATGCGATCTCCAGTTCCGCGAGCGGGCGCCCGCTGTCGATGTGTGCGTGCAGTGCCCGGAGCCGGGCGAGGGCCGCACGGTCGCGCCGGTTCAGGGCGCGGCGCGCGGGGGTTGGGAGCTGGTCCCAGCAGCCGCCGCACAGGTAGAGGCGGCTGGGCTTCGGGGCGTGGCAGGCAGGGCACGGGGGGCCCGTGTAGGGGCCGCGCGGCGGTTGGGTCACTGCGCCGGTTCTCCTTCGCTCTCGGGCGGTTCGGCCGCGGTGGGCCTGCCTTGGCTGGGGTGTCGTCCGCCGGTCGCCAGCGCCCGGGCGACCGCCCGGGCTCCGAACTGGTCGGCCGCCGCTTCGTGTCCGTGAGCTGTCAGGAACCGCAGCACCTCGCCGGGCACGAAGTCCTCGGGTATCGGCCGCGCCGGTCGGCGTGCCGTGGTGCCGCACAGCAGGCATCCGTTCTCGGCGGTCGGGTCGACGGGGCCGCCGGGGTGCCGTGTGCAGGCGTTCGCCCGCCGCGCTCCCCTGGCCGACGCGACGAGCACCCGCGCCCGGTCCAGCTCCTCGGCGATCTCCGCCAGCGTCGCGTCGTTGACCTCGTGACGGGCGGCGAAGTCGCCGAGGGTCCGCAGGGACCGGGCAAGCGGCGGCAAGAAGTCTGGGTTCACCCGTTGCTCACCGCATCCAGGTCACGCCGTGCCTCTTCGGCGGCGACGACGCACACGGGGCACCGGTCTTGGTCGGCGAGCCGGTAGGTGCGTCCGCACTCGCAGGTCCGCAGCGGCGCCGTCGGGTCCTCTGTGGGCCACGGGACGGGCTCACGGCGCTTGTGCGGGCTCCCCTGGCCTCCACCGGCCAGCGGCAGCAGGAACGCGCCCTGCACGGGCGGGGCGGCCTTCTCGCGTGCCTTGCGGGCCTCGGCTGCGGCCTGGTCCTGCTCGCGGAGGCAGCCTCCGCAGTGGTCGCGGTCCGCGCGGAGGATGCGCCCTTTGCCGCACGGGCAGCGCCGGGCCTCGTTCGGGATCGGCGGGTAATCGTCTGTGTCGGCCGCGCTCGAGGACTCCTGTGGTTGAGGTACTACCTCAGCCCTCTCTTGGGTGTCTTCATGGGTACTCCCTGGGTTATTCGGGCCGCTGTGGCCCGAACCGGTCGGGCCGCTGTGGCCCGAACCCGTAGGGGCCGCTGTGGCCCGAACCTCTTCCGGCCCAGTTCGGGCCGCTGTGGCCCGAACTTCTTCATCCGAGTTCGGGCCGCTGTGGCCCGAACCCTCCTCGCTTGAGTTCGGGCCGCTGTGGCCCGAACTTCTCTCGGTTTCCTCCGACTTGCGGGCGCGTGCGGTCGCCTTGATGTGGTCGGCGGCTGCCTGCCACGCCGGCCAGGGGCACAGCACCAGCGCGTACAGCGTCGGCGTGCCCCGGCGCCGCTGCCCCCGGGCGGCCACGACACCGGCGGCGATCGCGGCATCCAGGTAGCGCCTACAGTCCTTCTCGCGGCACCCGGCGGCCCTCGCGATGTCCTGGATACGGATGGGCCGCCCGTCTCCTGTGAACCGGAGCTCTCCGCTGACCGCGGCCATGGCGCGCATCGCATAAAGCAGCGTCAGGAACCCGCCCTTGAGGACGGGCGGCATCTCCCGGGTCCAGCGCCACGCCAGGGCGTTGCCGAACTCGTGCGGCGGGCAGCCCGACTTGCGCTCGGAGTCCTCCGGCTCGTTGCTCACGGCGTCTCTTCTCGGTCGTGCTGTAGGGGGTGACGGTCGAAGTGCGGTGCGGCAAGCCGGCCGTCACCGGCGGTCCGGGCGGCGCCGGTACGCCGACAAGTCCGCCACTCCGGGCGGCAGCGGCTTCCGCCGGGCCTGGCGACGCCTACCGGTGCAGGTGGCGACGTGCGGCTTGTGCATCCGCTCCCAGCCCATGACCGGGCGCTGGCGGGTGGGGCGGCGGGAATGCCAGGTGTCGTTCGCGTCGCGGTACACCGCGGTGTTGCCGTCGACGTGCGGCTCCGGGTCGACAGCCATGCGTTTCCCGTCCGCGGTGATGGTCCACAGCACCGGGCAGCCGCAGTTACGGCACGGGCTGGTCCTTCGCATCGGGATCTCCTCTCCTGCGGGCGTGCCCGGACCCGGGGGCGCGTCGGCGTCTCGGGTCCGGGCGGCGCCGGGTCAGTCGCACAGGTCGATGCCGAAACCGCTGCCGTCGTGACGGCTCTTGCTGGTGGGCCGGGCGGTGCGCGGGGACGTCGGCGCCGGCTGCTGCGTCGTGGCTTTCGGCCGTGCCGGGGCGCGCGTCTGGACTGGCGGGGCAGGGTTCGGCCGCTTCGTCGCAGGTGCGGCGGCTGCGGCCGGTTCGGCGGCGACCCAGCCGCACACCCCGCTCTCCTCCCCCTCACCGGAGCCGGCCAGGGCGAGGAGCAGCGCGAAGAGCAGAGCGAGGATCAGGACGACGACGGCGGCGGCCGTGACGGCGACGGCATGCTGACGGCGGTTCATGACGTGGCCGCCGTCCTACTGTTGCGCTCGCCGCGGGAGCCGCGCTTGGAGCGCAGCGTCACGCCCGCTTCGATCAGCAGCGTGCGCGTCAGTCCGTACGACAGCTCGTGCTCGGTGAGGAGCTTGCGGATCGAATCGCCGCCGTCGTAGGCCGACGCCAGGGTTCTGCGCAGGCTGGCTCGCTCCTCTCCGCGCAGTCGCGGCCGGTACCTCTTCCCGTTCCGGACTCCCCGCCGCAGGGGCTTCGAGTCCTGCACCGTCGGGTCAGTGCTGTCCATCGGTTCCTTCTTTCTGTCCGGCGGCACGGGCCTCCAGCCCGGCCGCGTAGGTGACCAGCTCCCGGAGCGACGCGGCCCGGTCAGCCGGGCAGGCGTCGGCCGCAGCGGCGGCGAGAGCGATCACGGTTTCGGAGTCCTGGTTGGCGTGCGCGGTCACCAGGCGGGCGGCGAACATGCGGTGGGGGCAGCCGTCCGCGCAGCCGAGGTCGGTGAGCGCCCACATCTCGTCCTGCGCTGCATCGGGCGGCTCGTACAGGACGTGCAGCGCCCGCACTGCGGTGTCGGCGAAGACGCGGCAGGCGGCCACCACATCCAGAGCGTCGCCCTCGTCGGCGATTCGCTGGACGATGTCGGCCGCCCAGCGGTGATCCCCGCCGCAGGCCGCCTCCCGCGCCTCCCGCACCAGGTGCGTGAGCAGGCCGGGGCTCATGACGTCCACTCCCGGGCGGTCACAGCGCGCCCTGCCCGTACGCTTCGGCCGCCTCGGCCTGCTGGCGGGCCAGCGCGTCCTCGGCGTGGACCTTGTGCGCCGGAGAGCCACGAGAGTCCCGCAGATGCGTCGGCCTCCCGCAGTACCGGCACGGCAGGGCCTGTTCCGACCAGTGGGTGCTGCTCATCCAGTTCAGCAAGCCGCTCGCAGGCGGCTGGGCTCTACGCGACCGCTTTGCCACGGGCCTGCTCCCGTTCTCGTCGGCGGCGCCTCTCGGCCTCCAGCCGGGCCTGGCGGACCATCTCGGCCCGCTCGTCCTCGTCCAGCCCGCCCCATACGCCGAAGTCCTCGCGGTTCGTCAGTGCATGGGTGAGGCAAGAGGCGATGACCGGGCATCCGGTGCAGAAGCTCTTGGCGTACGCCGATTCGATCTTCATCGGGACGCCGCCCTTGCCCGCCGGGAAGAAGACCGCCGTGGGAATGCCCCGGCACGCCGCGTCGTCCGACCAGTGGTAGGGGCGAGGCAGGTTGTCCGGGGCGGGGCGGCTGCGTCGTGCCATGGGTCAGCTCCTTGCGTCGTTGTGCTGTCCGGACGTGTCCGGACCGGCTCCTGCGGACACGTCCGGATGCGTGTCCGTGCAGGTCAGCCCCTTCGTCGAATCCCCCCGTGCAGGCGCGTCCGGGACGTTGTCCGGACGGTGTCCGGCCCGTGTCCGGACGCGCCTGTGTCGCGGTGGCGGAGACCGCCGCGCCCCGCGCGCTATCGACAGCAGCGAGAGCAGCAGCGGCACCCAGATGGGAGCGGCAGCCAACACGGCGTCGACGGCCGCGCCGTACGCCAGGAACAGCTCGACCCAGATCACGACGACTCCCCGTCGACGTCGAGCCAGCGACCCACCGTCCGCTCGGAGATGCCGAGCCGCTTGCCGGTCGCTACCGCGCCCCACCCGGCTTCCTGCATCACCTGGACTGCCCGGCGCTGCTCTTCCTCGGTGAGCTCCGGGCACGGCCCCAGACCCGACGCGGCACGCTCGACCGCGATCAGGTCGATGCCGTGGTCCCACGTCGCGCCGGGGAACATCACGCGCCACCTCCCCGCATGAGCCGGTCAGCGAGATGCCCACCGGCCACACAGCACGGGTAGTCGCACGTCGGCCGCACGTTGCCCTCGGGCTCCCGCCGGTAGTGCCAGCGGAACGCCAGCCGGTACGCGGTCTCGACCTGCCCACGGAAGCTCAGGACCGGAGTGCCGCGCTTGCCGGTCGCGCCGGTCCAGTGCACGTGACCGTCCTCCATCTCGACGGTCCGTGCCTGGAACGCCTCCCGCCACGACGCTGCCGGTACCGTGCGCTGCCTGGGCCGGGTTGCAGGCTTCGGCGGGCCGCCGTCAGCAGAGTCCAGCGCGTCCGCGATCTCGTCACTGGTCATCGGTGGTCACCGCCCGGCGGTGCCTCGCACCGGTACAGACGGATCACGGCGCCCTGCACGTCCAGCACATCCGGCACCTGGCCGTGGTCCGTGGTGTACCGCTTCTCCAGGCGGCGGTAGCCCACGATCAGCGCGTCGTCCCGGTAGCCGCCCGCGGTGGTGACCGCGTCCTCCGTCGAGCGGGCCAGCTTGCTCAGGTCGGGGACCGTGGCCGGCCGGGCCGGGGCCGACGGCTTGAGCTCTCCCTTGTTCCGCCCGGTGCCGTAGTGCGACTTGGGCCGGGCGAAGGAGAACACCATGCTGGCTTCCAGCGCTTCGTCGAGTGCGCTCCAGCCGCGGTTCCGGATGATCTCCTGCCTCATCGCCCACACCACGGCCTCGCGCCACGGCCCCACGTGGATGGAGGACTCCACCATCACGCTGTTGCCGAGGGACCTCTTGCTGCCCTGCGGCGCCGGAAGCCCGTACACCGTCACGGTCAGCGCGGCGTCCGTGTCCATGGCCGCGTTCACTTCGCACCCCGCTGCACCAGCGAGAGCAGGGCCGCCAGCGGCAGCGCCACAGGCCAGCACACGGCCGCGATGGCCGTGATGAGGCACGCGGCCTCGGTGTTCACGGTGAACGCCGCGTTCATCCACGGGTCGTCCTTGGACAGGTGCCACAGTCCGGCGGCGACCGCGGGGATACCGGCCATCCACACGCAGGCAATGACGACAGCGAGCACAGTCACGCGTCCTCACCCACCGACATCCACCCGGCGGGCAGCTCCTCGGACTTGCGGAACCCGGTGAGGACCAGGCGATGTTCGTCGGCGTGGCAGTTCGCTTCGGCCGTCAACCACCGGCCGGGGAGCGAGTCGACGTCCAGGCCGCTGTCACTGAGCACCTGGTCCAGCAGCACCGTCACCGGCTTGTCTGGCTGCCAGGCGGCGACCTCCACCCGGGCCGTACGCGACGGCACGTCGACGTCGACAACCCGCACTGGGGTGTCCGCGCGGACGTCGTCCCGCGCCGCCAGGTACGTGCGGCCCAATTCGGTGACCACCGGCCGCAGCTCCTCGAGGTCGGCGAGGCCGCGCACCTTCAACTGGGGGAAGTGCTCACCGTCTTCGTCGACGTCACGCCCGTCGGCCAGGGCCCGCAGCAGCAGTTCCGCCTCTTGCCCCAGCGGCACCTCCCGCGCCATGCGGGTTGCCCGCACCTGCGAGGCACGCCAGGACGCCGTCTTGGGCGTCCTCGCTGCCGAGCAGGGGCAGCCGAACACGACTTCCCGGAGCTCGGCCGTGGTGTGCCCGGCGCACTCCAGGACGCTGTTCCGGCCGCGCTCGCACAACGCCTGCGTGCAGCACAGGCAGTTGGGGCAGTCCTTACCCTTCGGCTTCACGTACTCCGGCCCGAACGGCTCATCCATCGTCGGTCCCTTCGTCGTTGAGGTCTTGCAGGACAGGCAGTGCCGCACTCCGGCATCGAGCTGGTGCGGCGTCTCGGTCTCCTCGGCGGGGCACCACACCCACGGGGAGCCGCGGTGGAAGCCGCGGTGGTCGGCTCTGCGCCCGGGCCAGGTGCGTACGACGGTGGCGAGGAGGCTCATCCCGGCACTGGCTGACAAGGCGCTGGCCCACGAGGCGCCGGTCACCGCGCGTATCCCCGGCTGGGCCGGCCGCCGTCGCACTCGGCGACGGCGACCGGGCACCAGGGCTTCGTCAGCCACGTCACCGGCGGCGTCTCCGGGTAGTGCGCTGCCTGCGGGTCGTCCGGCGGGGCTGCGAACGGCCGCTGCTCTTCTTCCGGGGCAGCGGCACCGGCACCCGCGGCTCCTGCGAGCCCTCAGCCGCCCTGTGTGCGGCCTTGGCGTCGGCGAGGAGCTGCGCGTCCTCGTCCGGGGCGTGGAAGAGCTGCACCTGACCGGCGTCGCCGGCGTCGTCAGCCCGAGTGAGCTGCACGAGCTCCGCCGACATCGGCACAACCTTGTGCAGCCTGCGCAGCGCCGACTTCTTCCACATGGAGTCGAAGTCGGTGTGCCAGAACGAATCCGTGCGGCCCGCGTCGCGCGCCCGCTGGTACGCCTCGCTGTACTCGTCGCGGATCTCCTCGGCGTCCTCCCGCGTGAGGATGACGACTTGGGAGCGGGCGCCACCGGCCAGCCAGCAGAAGGCGTAGGCGAGGATCGGCTTGCCTCGGTCCTCGCGGCTCACGTCGAGTGCCGGCTTGTGCGTGAAGTCGAGCGGCGCCGGAGCGGTCGGCTCGTAGTTCCACTCGTCCCCGGCGTGGATCATCCCGACGTGCACGCTGCCGACCCGGCCGGAGCGGTACATCAGCTCGACGTAGCCCTGGTACATCGGCACGAAGACGGCCAGCTTGCCCTCGCGTTTGATGACGGCGTGCTTGCCGTCCGGGACGAGGCCGAACCGGGCGCAGGTCAGCAGTGCTTGCAGCAGGCTCGCCGGGGTGCAGCGGGCCAGGCCGGGGAGGGCGTCCCGTACGGCCGCGAGGAACACGCGGCTGTCCACGTGGGACGGCAGGGCCTTGGTGAAGTGGGCGTCGTACCGCTCCAGCCAGGTCATGACCGTGTCGGTGGTCTCGCCGCCCTCCGACCGCTCAGCGGCGTGCAGTTCGTCGGCTGACGCGCCCTCTACGGCCGCGACCGGCTCGGGCTTGTCGCTGGTGGCCGCGCGGACGCGGTCCTTGAGTGTGTTCGTGGCCATGGGGTCACACCCCCTTCTCGGGCACGCGCAGGACGCGGGCGCGGTAGTCGGCGTAGGTCTTGGGGTGGTCCGCCTTGAGGCGGTCGGTGTCGATCGCGGGGACCATGTGCGTGTACTGCGCGGCCAGTTCCGGCTGCTCCTGGCGGAACCGCTTCGACGCGAAGGCGCCGTTCTGCTTCCAGGACCAGGCCGGCCGCCCGTCGGCCTTGGCGATCTCGTTCTCTCCGGTCAGGAGACGCATCTCGTTCTCGACGGTGCGCAGCTCTTCGTCGAGGGCCGTCTCGCGGGCCTTCAAGTCGGCGCGGCGGGCGCGCAGTTCCTTCGCCTTCGCCAGGTCGACTTCGGCGATGGCCTCGGGCTTGACCGACCACAGCTTTCCCAGCAGGTCGGTGGTGGCCTCCAGTCCGTCAGCCTCCGGCGGCAGGCCCTCGACGACGTGCCGCTCGAACCACTGGCCGCAGTAGTCGACGAGCCATTCGCACATCTCCTCGTCGCGCTCCAGCCGGACCCAGCGGAGCTTGTTGCCGCCGACGAGCGCGGCCACGTAGCCGTGATCCCATCCGCCTACGGCCATGCCCCAGTGGCACTGGATCGCGGGGGCGTCGGGGACTGCGCCGTCCTCCCACTGGTCGGCCTGGTACTCGCTGCGGTTCTTGCACTCCAGGAGGCCGGAGACCGGTCCCGGCGGGTCGTAGGTGTAGCGGTCGACGTTGACGCGCATCCACGGCCGGTCGACGTGCACGAGCGTGCCGGGGGGTTTCGTGGTCTTCACGCCGGACCGCTTCGTGAACATGCGGGCGATAAAGTCCTCGATCTCCGTGCCGATCTCGGCGGCTTCGTTGCCCGTGAAGGTGGGGCGGCCGTGCTTTTCCTCGTAGACGTGCCGCGGCCCGGTGTGCTTCCCGGCGAGGCCGAGGATGCCGGCGACGTCGCTGCCGCCGATCCCGGCACGGCGTACCGCTTCCCACTCTTCGCGGGGCGCGTCGGCGGGCAGCAGCAGACGCGCGGTCGGCGCCCCCGTCTCGGTGCTGATCGTGGTTGTCGTCACGGGGCGTCCTCCCGGCAGGTGTTGAGGCGGCGGAGGCCCGCGAGGGCTTCGATCTCGGCGGCGAGAGCGACGGGGTCGGCGGCGGTCCACGCGGCGGTGGCCAGATCCGCGCCCCGGTTCAGGGCGGTCATGCTGCGGCGCATGAGGCGCTGGAACGCCTCCGGGTCTTCGCTGAGTGCGATGCGGGCCTTGGCCACGTCGGGGACGGAGCGCACATCGCGCGGAAGGTCACGCAACGGGGACGACCTCCCTGCGGCAGGTGGGGCAAGGGAGGCTGACGAACTCGCCGTCGCGGGCCTTGTAGTTGATCCGCCCGTCTTTGCATTGGGTGCAGGCGGCTCGGGCGGCGGCCAGCTCGACGAGGAAGACGGCGGCCTGCCGGGCGGACATGCGCGGGTGGCTAGCCACCTCTTCCTGGATGCGGCGGGCCGCCTCGTGGTGGCCGCGGGTGTCGAGGAACGCGGCGGCCTGCTTGGCGCGCAGTCCCGACACTTCGGCGGCGGCGGCGTTCAGCAGCGCGACGGCGTCGGTGTACTCGCCGGCGTCGTTGGGCGCTGCGGCGGCGTGTGCGGCGGCCTGCTGCTCCGCCCGCTCGATCGTCTCCAGCCGCTTGCGGTGCTCGGCCAAGACGGCGGCGTACATGTCGACGTGGCCGCACGGGTTTTCCCACTTGTCGACGTCGTACCAGGCTCCGTCTTCGCAGAAGCGGTGATTCCTGGGCTTGCCTCGGGGGCCGCCGCAGCGCGGGCACTCGGGCTCGACGAGAACGGTGACAATGCGAACGCCGGTGTAGCCCGGTCCGTCCCCTCGGTCGATCACGCGGTAGGACATCGTCGAAGGCCGCGGCTCCGGCATCGGCAGCCCCGCCACGTAGCGCACCCACACAGCGGTGGCGCCGTCTTTCTCGTGCGGAGCCGAGTACGCCTCGAACGTGCCGGGCGGGTGATACGCGCGCATCCGCTCGGCGCGGGGAATGCGGCGCGCGGCGCTCTGCCCGGTCTCGGCTGACGGGTACAGACCGGCGAGCTGCCACACGCCGCGCTCGGCGCGGGCCTTCGCGGCGACCGCCTTGTGGTCGATGGACGACCGGCGCCCGGAGCGGCCCGTCACTGGACACCGCCAGTCGAAGCGGCCGAGCGGGTCTGGCGCGGGATCGCGGCCAGCGCACGGCGGACGCGGACCTGCGAGGGGTGCCGCAGCGGCGCGCACCACCGGCAGGTGCGCGCGTCGTGCGCGCTACAGTGCTGGGTCATCAGTGCCTCACTTCGTCGTTGGGGTTGAGGTGCTGGGTGGTCCCGGGCGGCACGTAGCCCTGGCCGGCCGTGCCGTTCCGGACCGCCGTCATCCGACGGACCGCCGCTTACGCGCCCCAGCGGGGCGGATGTGCGCGAGTTCGGAGACGGGGCTTTCTTCCTGCTGCTCCTGGCCGCTGTCGTCGGACATGGGCAGCACGCCGGGAGGCATCACGCTGCAAATGGCCTGGATGAGGGCGAGTTCGCAGTCGCAGAACGCGACGGAACCGCCGATCTTCTGGTGCGGCAGGCGGGAGATGTTGTCCTCCAGCCACCGCCGGAAGCAGCGGAGCTTCTTCGCCGCTTCGTCGTAGTCCCAGTTCTGCACCGCGGTGCAGCGGCAGTAGTCGCGGCGGTTCCAGGTGCGGCGCGTCATGCCGCTGCCTCGGCACGCGCCGGCTGTGCGCCTTGCTGCGGGACGCCTGGGGCGTGGGTGGTGCGGCCGACAAGCTCGTCCAGCGTCATGCCGTAGGCGTCCGCCACGGCGATCAGCGTCGACAGGGACGGCGCGGTGCGGCCGGCCAGCAGGCGGGAAATCGTGGACTCGCGGACTCCGGCGCGTTCAGCGATGGCGTAGTGCGTGGTGTCGCCCGCTGCCAGCGCTCTTTTACTGAGGACGGCGGCGAACTCCGGCGTCCTTTCCATGTGGCCCCCTCGTGATCCGGTGTCTTGCACGCATGCACGGCATGCATGCATGCACAGACTAGATCAGTGATTTGCACGCATGCAAGCAAGCCACGAGCCCAGCGGCAGCAAACTTTCCGTAATGCACTCCCCGGCGCACACCGCGCTCCGCCTGCAATAAGCCCGAAGATGCGTTCCGACCTGCAATGACGCACGCATGCAAGCCGTTCCCAGTAGCACGCCCGCGCGCTACTCTCCGACGTATGCGGAGCATGGAATCTGACCACCAACCGGGCGGGGACACCCCGGCCCAGCGATTCGGCGCATTGGTGAAGAAACTCGCCACTGACGCCGGATATGACCTATCCCCCGGAGGGGGCGGGCGCGGAGCGCTCGCCCGCGACACCGGAATGAGCCCGTCTGCCGTCGGGCGAATGGTGACCGGGAAAACGCTGCCGATGCCTCAGCAGCTCGAAGCCATCGCACGCGCCGTTCAAACGGACGTGCGAACTCTGCTGGTCACCGCAGGGGTGATCTCAGACGGAGCATGGCCACAAGACGCTGAATCGGCTGTACTCTCGGTCACCCCACGTCCACAATCGCTCTCCCCCGACGCCGCGGCGGATGCCTGGGGCGTCACGGAACCAGGCATCCGAGCCATGCTCCTCGGCAGCATCCAACACGCCATCCGTCTACAGCGGGAGGCGGACGCGAGCCCGGCAGGCGAGCGCACGGGGGCAGTCGCAAGGGAGTAAGCCCCGGATGCCTCATCGGATCGCCGCAGCTACTTCGCTGGCTGGATTCGCCCTCGGCGCCTCTGGTGCCGTCACTTTCGCGGAAGGAATCGCAAAGCGCTCAGCAGCGGACTTCTCCCTCTTCGTCGGAGCTCGCGTCTTTTTCGTCGTGGCCTGCGGTCTGATCCTCACGGCGGCTCTCCTCCGCCCTTGGATGCTGTCCTTCCTGGAGGCGATGCGCCGCGAGACTGCCGTACAGGCCGATCAACACCAGCGGTTCAACGCGGAGATGGATCGACGTCTCAACGAACTCACCCTCAGAGAAGAAGCGGTGAACCGTTCCACTGCGGTATCCACGGTGCACCTGAGTTACCAACTCGCCCAGTCGCATCTCAAAGAGGCCCGGCTACAGATCGAATACGACGAACTCGCCACCGACTACAACCGCGTCGTCACCGACACGCTCCAGCAGAGAGCGATGCTCTTCGCTTCCCGCACAGGCGGAAACTCCAGCGACGCTGTCGCCCCGTGCACCCGGCTGCCTGGAAGCGCGGGGAAGGACAACGAGGCTCTGCCCACACAGGCTTGGGGTACCGCCGACCCCAAGTGACGTGAGTCAGGCGTCGGACACTGCATCCTCCCGGCCGGTCCCCACTGCGGCCGGGTTCAGCCCGCACACACGCAGCGCGTCCGTACGCGCCTGAGCGTACGCGGCCTCCACTGCATCGCGGTCCAGTCCCCACGCGGCGGCCTCCGTCACCGGCTCGCCCTTGACCCACTCGGCGCGGGCCTCGGCAGGCTCCTCGGTGTAGCCGCTCTCCCAGTCCCACACCCACCGGCCTGACAGCTCGTGAACTCCGGCGCCGGCCGCGTACTCCGCGCCGTCGGCGCCATACCGGGCAGGTCCGACTTCCCACAGCCACACGCGTTCCGGTACGCCGCTGCGCACCTCGTGCACGCCCCGGAGAACCTGCCGCTGCCACCACTCCAGCGACCACGTCTCGACACGCACCGGCCCGCCCGCGTCCTGCGCCCAGCCGGCCGCGGTGGTCTCGGCGTGCTCCCGCTTCCAGAAGCCCAGCAGCATCGCGCCCAGGTGCACCGCGAAGACCGGGTTGGTCGGCATCGGCGCGACCGGTTCGGCGTCGACCAGCTCGGGCGTCTGGTCGCCACCGAGGGACCTGTCGATGGTCGCCATGGCCGCGTCGTCGGCCTCCGGCAGCAGGTGGCCGTAGCGGTCCGAGGTGGTGGTGATGGACTCGTGGCCGAGTCGCCGCTGGACGTACGTCAGAGAGTGGCCAGCGGACAGGAGCGCGGATGCGTGGCTGTGCCGGAGGTCGTGCAACGTCGGCTGCTTGAACGACGGGAGCAGGCCGCGTTCCTTCGCCAGCGCCACAGCGATCTGCCACCGGTCGTAGAACGTGGAGTACGCGAGCCGGCCGCCGTCCGCCCCGCAGAAGATCAGGTCACTGGGCGTCAGCTCGTACAGGCCGTGCTCGACCAGCTCCGCGAACGCCGCGGTGCTCACCCGCAGCGTGCGGCGCGACCGCTTGCTCTTCGGCTTGCCGAGGTAGTAGCCGCGTTCCTTCGACCGCTTCCAGGCCCTCGCGACCCGCAGCTTCGGCTTGCCCGGCTCGTCCTCGAGGACGTGGCGCTTCGCAAGCGCGGTGATCTCGCCCCAGCGCATACCCGTCGCGTACTTCACACGCACCAGGCGCCGGTCCTCCGGCCGCGTCAGGCACGAGACGACGCCTTCCACTTCATCCGGCGTCAGGAACTCCATGTGTTCCCCGCCGTCGTCGTCCTCGTCTATGCCGTCCTCATCCATCCGGGGCAGGCGAGTCAGCTCACAGGGGTTCCGCGCCCGCAACGGCGGCTCGGCCTGCACGGCCTCCCGAAGAATCGACGACAGCAAACCATGGAGGTTCTTGAGCGTCTTCGCCGACATCGGCTTGTGCTTGGAGCCGCGCCACACCTTCGTCTTGGCCATCTGGTTGATCCACGCGCCGACCGTGGCCTTCGAGAAGTGGTCAGTGCTGCGGACGTCGCAGTTCCCGAACGTCGGCAGGATGTACGTCTCCAGCTCCTTGAGGATCGCGTCGCGATAGCGGTCCTCGATGCCAGTCCGGTTCTTGATGGACTCCCGCGCGAAGTGGTCGAAGCGGTACTTCGCGTCGTCGGCCTCGCCGGCCGACCCGTCGATGAATCCCTTGCCCTTGACCCAGCCCGGGGGCCACTGCTGGCCGTTGTCGTCGACAGCGGCCCGGAACACCTTGGCCGAGTCCTCGTCGTCGAAACGCTCCGACTGCTGCGGCGCGGATCGGCTCCCGTTCAGCCGCCACTTCACCTGGTAGCTGGTGACCTCGCCAGCCTTGTTCTTGCGCGTTGCGATGTACGCCATGAGGGCATGCTAAGCGTCCCGTGCTCCCACGGTGCTCCCAAAGACAGAACAGACCACTGCGAGAATCAGCCATTCTCGCAGGTCAAGCCGTGTAACACGGGTGGTGCCCGGAGCCGGACTTGAACCGGCACGGCCCGAAGGCCAGCGAGGTTTAAGCTCGCCGTGTCTGCATTCCACCATCCGGGCCCGAATCCCCCCACGCCGTCACGAAGACGGCACCACGAGCCTAGCCCGCGACACCACTCGAACAGCGGCGGGAGGCCCTGAGGTTGTCTTATTTTATTGGCAACTGAGGGTGCATCAGCACGTGGTACTCGCCTTCGGCACATGCCCAGGGCCGAACCGCCCCGCTCACGCGTCAACGGTGCCGTCGCCCCCGGATTGACGGAAACTCGCTGTCCTCCGCCCCCTGCTCCCCAGTCTCCCCGGGCCCCCGCCGTCCCGTCAGCGCCTCAGGGTCGCCCTCATCCCCAAGGAGGACCCAGGGGCTCACGGGTCCGACCGCAGACCCCCCGAGAGACCGGCGCAGGGGCTGACGCCCGGCCCGATCCGCTCCCGGACGATGGAATCCGACCGTTTACACGGCCCCTACGTCCCGACAGGAGCACCATCCCGTGACCACCACCCACTCCGGCGTCCCCACCGCCACCCGCGCCACCGCGGTGGCCGCCCGCGCCACGGATCTCACCAAGGTCTACGGACAGGGCGAGACCCAGGTGGTCGCCCTGGACGGCGTGAGCGTCGAGTTCCGGCAGGCCGAGTTCACCGCGATCATGGGCCCCTCCGGCTCCGGCAAGTCCACGCTGATGCACTGCATGGCCGGCCTGGACACCATCTCCCGCGGATCGGCCCGCATAGGCGAGACCGAGCTGACCGGCCTGAAGGACAAGAAGCTCACCCAGCTCCGCCGGGACAAGATCGGCTTCATCTTCCAGGCGTTCAACCTGCTGCCCACGCTCAGCGCGCTGGAGAACATCACGCTGCCGATGGACATCGCGGGCCGCAAGCCCGACAAGCAGTGGCTGGACCGGGTCGTGGAGACCGTCGGCCTCTCCGGGCGGCTCAAGCACCGCCCGAGCGAGCTCTCCGGCGGCCAGCAGCAGCGCGTCGCGGTGGCCCGCGCGCTGGCCTCCAAGCCCGAGATCATCTTCGCGGACGAGCCCACCGGCAACCTCGACTCCCGCTCCGGCGCCGAGGTCCTGGGCTTCCTCCGCAACTCCGTGCGCGAGCTCGGCCAGACCGTGGTGATGGTCACCCACGACCCGGTGGCCGCCGCCTACGCGGACCGCGTGGTCTTCCTGGCCGACGGCCGGATCGTCGACGACATGGCCGCCCCTACCGCCGACAAGGTACTGGAGCGCATGAAGGGCTTCGACGCCAAGGGCCGTACGAGCTGACCGGCCCGTACCCGCCCCGCTCCGCCGCCCCGTCCTCCGGACCTCACCTTCAGGACTGACCCACTCATGTTCCGTACCGCCTTGCGCAACGTCTTCGCGCACAAGGCCCGGTTGCTGATGACCGTGCTCGCCGTGCTGCTCGGCGTCGCCTTCGTCTCCGGCACCCTGGTCTTCACCTCGACCGTCTCCGACGCCTTCCAGCGCTCCTCCCAGAAGGGCTTCGACGACGTCGACGTCGCCATCACGCCCGCCTGGTCCGACAGCCCCTCCGCGAGCCCCGGCCAGTCCCCCCGGCTGAGCCAGGGCCTCCTGGACAAGGCGGCCGGCGTCCCCGGCGCCGCCCGCGTCACCGGCGATGTCTCCGGCTTCGCCGCCGTCGCCGGCAAGGACGGCAAGCTCCTCGGCGACGGCTTCAGCAGCCAGGGCCACAACTACTACCCGGGCAAGGACGGCCAGGACCACCGCTACCCGATGCGGGACGGCCAGGCGCCGGCGAACCCGGGCGAGATCGCGCTCGACGCGAAGACCGCCGACCGCGCCGGCTTCCACGTCGGCGACACCGTACGGCTCTCCGTCGACGGCCCGGTCCGCAAGGAGAAGCTCACCGGCATCTTCACCACCGACGACGGCAACGCCGCGGCCGGCGGCAGCATCGCCCTCTTCGACACCGCCACCGCGCAGAAGCTCTATGACGCGCCGGGCGGGTTCGACCAGATCCAGGTCAAGGCCGCGGCCGGCACCTCCCAGGCGCAGCTGAAGGACCGTATCGACGCGATCCTGCCGAAGGACCGGGCCGAGACGACCACCGGCCGGAAGCTGGCCGACGACCAGGCGAAGTCCATCGCCGAGAGCATGAGCTCCATGCGGACCAGCCTGCTGGTGTTCGCCGGGATCGCGCTCTTCGTCGGCATCTTCATCATCGCCAACACCTTCACCATGCTGGTCGCCCAGCGCACCAAGGAACTGGCGCTGCTGCGCGCGGTCGGCGCCAGCCGCCGCCAGGTGACCCGCTCGGTCCTCATCGAGGCGTTCGTCGTGGGCGCGGTCGCCGGGGTCGCCGGACTCGCGGCCGGTATCGGCATCGGCGCCGGGATGCGCTCCCTGATGGGCGCCACCGGCCAGACCCTGCCCGACGGCCCACTGGTCGTCTCCCCCGGCACGGTCCTGGCCTCGCTCGCCGTCGGCATCGTGGTGACCATGCTGGCCGCGTGGCTGCCCGGCCGCCGGGCCGCGAAGATCCCGCCGGTGGCCGCCATGAACAGCGTGCACGCCACCGCCTCCACCAAGTCGCTGGTCGTCCGGAACACCCTCGGCGCGGTCGTCTCGGCCGCCGGCGCGGCCCTGGTCCTGCTGGCCACCGGCATGGGCGACGGCGGCAAGGCCCCCATGGGCGGCGGCGCTGCGCTGCTGCTGGTCGGCGTCTTCATCCTGACCCCGCTGCTGTCCCGGCCGCTGATCGCGGCGGCCGCCCCGGTCCTGCGCGTCTTCGGCATCTCCGGCAAGCTGGCCCGGCAGAACGCGGTACGCAACCCGCGCCGCACCGCCGCCACGGCCTCCGCGCTGATGATCGGCCTCACTCTGATCACCGGCCTGACCGTGATCGCGGGCAGCGCGCAGAAGGCCGTCGACAAGATGGCCACCGACTCCATGAAGGCGGACTACGTCGTCAGCATGGTCAACAAGGGGCCGCTCTCCGCGGACGTCGCCGCCGAGCTGGCCGACAACCCGAAGGTCACCGCGTCCAGCCCGATGCGCAACGCCCCGGCCCGCGTCAATGGCGAGATCGAGTACCTCACCGGCGTCAACGGCAAGGACCTCGGCGAGCTGACCCGGCTGGACCTCAAGTCCGGCTCCCTCGACGGCCTCGCCTCGGACAGGCCCGTCGTGGACAGCGACACGGCCGAGCGGCACGGCTGGCACGTCGGCTCGACGTTCACCACGACGTACGAGGACGGCAAGCACGGCAGGCTCACCGTCGGCGGGATCTACGAGGGCAACGAGCTGATCAGCGGCATCCTGCTGGACACCGCCACCCTGGACCCGCACCAGAAGAACGCGTCCGACATGCAGGTCATGGTCAAGACCGCGGGCGGTCCGTCGGAGGCCACTCAGGCCGCGCTGGCCAAGGCGCTCGGCGACAATCCGGCCATCGCGGTCCAGGACAAGAAGGACGTCTCCGAGGGCATCGCGCAGATGATCACCCTGATGCTGAACATCCTGTACGGGCTGCTGGCCATGGCGGTGATCGTCGCGGTGCTCGGCGTGGTCAACACCCTCGCGATGTCGGTCTTCGAGCGCTCGCAGGAGATCGGCATGCTGCGGGCGATCGGCCTGGACCGGCGCGGCATCAAGCGGATGGTCCGCCTGGAGTCCCTGGTGATCTCGCTCTTCGGCGGGGTGCTCGGCATCGGCCTCGGCGTCTTCTTCGGCTGGGCCGGCGGCAAGCTCATCGAGGGCGACCTGGCCACGTACGAAATGGTGCTGCCCTGGGGTCGGATGGCGCTCTTCCTGGCGCTCGCCGCGGTGGTCGGCGTGCTGGCGGCGCTCTGGCCGGCCCGCCGCGCGGCCCGGCTGAACATGCTGGCCGCGATCAAGGCGGAGTAGCCGCACCGCCGCACACGACGGGAGCCCCGGTCCTCATCGGACCGGGGCTCCCGTCGTGTCACGGCCGGGCGTTCAGCCCCGCCACTCCCGTGCCCGCAGGGGCACGCCGGAGGTCCCGCTCTCGGGCGTGCGGACCGCGAGGACCTGGTTCACGCCGATGCGGTTGCGCTCGAAGGAGAGCGCCGAGGCGGCCATGTACAGCCGCCAGACCCGGGCCCGGCCCGGCGTGGTCAGGTGTACGGCGCGGTCCCAGTGGCGCTCCAGGTTGGCCACCCACTGACGCAGCGTCAGCGCGTAGTGCTCGCGGATCGCCTCCACGTCGCGCACCTCGAAGCCGGCGTCCTCCAGTTGCGTCACGGTCCGGCCGACGGGGGCCAGTTCGCCGTCGGGGAAGACGTACCGGTCGATGAACTCGTCGACGTGGTAGCTGTCCTCGTCGGCCATCGGGCGGCGGCCGATCTGGTGGTTGAGCAGCCGGCCGCCGGGCTTGAGCAGGCCGTAGAGGTCGGCGGCGTACTCGGCGTACCGGGCCCGGCCCACGTGCTCGGCCATCCCGATGGAGGAGATCGCGTCGTACGGGCCGTCCTTGACCAGGCGGTAGTCCTGCACACGGATCTCGATGCGGTCGGTGAGCCCGGCCTCGGCGACGCGCTTGCGCGCGTACGCGGCCTGCTCCTCGGAGAGGGTGACGCCGACCGCGCTCACGCCGTAGTGCTGGGCGGCGTGCAGCACCATCGAGCCCCAGCCGCAGCCCACGTCCAGCAGCCGCTCGCCCTCCTGGAGGTTCAGCTTGCGGCAGATGAGGTCGAGTTTGTCGCGCTGGGCCTCTTCCAGGGTCGCGTCCGGACTCTCCCAGTAGGCGCAGGAGTAGACCATGGACGGGCCGAGGACCAGCTCGTAGAAGTCGTTGCCGACGTCGTAGTGGTGGCTGATGGCCTGCTTGTCGCGGCGCAGCGTGTGCAGCGGGCCGTGGCTCTTGGGGGCCTCCTCGGCGGGCGGCCGGGGCGGGATCGGGGCGCCGGCGAGCGAGAGGAGTTCGCGGGCCGCACTGCGGATCTCGGGGCGGGCCAGGGCGCGGAGGACGGCGGCCCGCTGCGGCTTGGCGTCCTCGTCGGGGTCGCGCTCCCAGATCATCTCCGCGAGACCGTCCAGGGCGGCGTAGAGGTCACCGTCGACATCGAGGTCACCGGCCACCCAGGCGCGGGCCAGGCCCAGTTCGCCGGGCTTGAAGAGCAGGCGGCGCAGGGCGCGCCGGTTCCGGAAGACGAGGGCCGGGGCTCCCGGGGGACCTGACTCGCTGTGGTCCCAGGCCCGGATGCGTACGGGGAGCGGGGCGCCCAGTACCTCCTCGGCGAGCTTGGTGAGCCGTCCAGCGGCGTCGGCCATGTCGCACACCTCCGTATTGACGAGTCGGGGCGAGATAGTTTCACCCACCACGTAAACGCCTGGCGGGGCCCGGGTAGTCCCGTTCGTTCGTAAGGGAACAGCAAAGCCCGGCACCGGCGCCATTGTGAATACGCCGAAGGGGCGGCGCGCGCGGCCGGTATGCGCACCGGCGTGCGGCCCCTTGCCACGAACACGCCGAAGGGCGCCTGCCCCACGGATGGCAGACGCCCTTCGGCGGATGTGTGCGGCCGGCTTCCCGGCGGGGCCGGGAAGCCAGAACTCAAGAGGCCTTGGCGGTCGTCTTGTCGCCCTTCTTCTCCTCGGCGGCGGCAGCCGGCTTCGGAGCGGGCTTGGCGGCCTCGTAGAACTCCTCGCGGGGGTTCTCCATGGCGCCGAGCGAGGTGATGTCGCGCTTCTGGAACACGTTGAGCGTCCACTCGGCGATCACCCGGACCTTGCGGTTCCAGGTCGGCATGGCCAGACCGTGGTAGCCGCGGTGCATGTACCAGGCGAGGCGGCCCTTGAGCTTGATCTTCATCTTGCCCATGACGATCATCGCGACGCCCTTGTGGAGGCCGAGACCGGCCACCGCACCCTTGTTGGCGTGCTTGTACTCCTTCTGCGGGAAGCCCCGCATACCGGAGACCACGTTGTCGCCGAGCACCTTGGCCTGGCGCATCGCGTGCTGGGCGTTCGGCGGGCACCAGGCGTTCTCGTTGCCGTTGGCGCGGCCGACCAGGTCCGGGACCTGGGCGTTGTCGCCCGCGGCCCAGATGTAGTCGGTGCCCTGCACCTGAAGGGTGGCGGCCGCGTCGACGTGGCCCCGCGGGCCGAGCGGGAGACCGAAGCGCGCGAGCGCCGGGTTCGGCTTGACGCCTGCCGTCCACACGATGGTGTTGGCGTCGACCTCAAGGCCGTTGCTGAGCACCACGTGACCGTCGACGCAGGACGGCATGGTGGTCTTCAGGTAGACCTCGATACCGCGGGACTCCAGGTGCTCCTTGCCGTACTGGCCGAGCTCGGGCCCGACCTCCGGCAGCACCTTGTCGGCGGCGTCGACGAGCACGAAGCGCATGTCCTCGCGCTTCACGTTGTTGTAGAACTTGGCAGCGTCGCGCGCCAGGTCCTCGACCTCGCCGATGGTCTCGGCGCCCGCGAAGCCACCGCCGATGAAGACGAAGGTGAGCGCCTTGCGGCGGATCTCCTCGTCGGTCGTCGACTCGGCCTTGTCGAGCTGCTCGAGCACGTGGTTGCGCAGGCCGATGCCTTCCTCGACACCCTTCATGCCGATGCCCTGCTCGGCCAGGCCGGGGGTCGGGAAGGTGCGGGAGACCGCGCCCATGGCGATGACCAGGTAGTCGAAGGGCAGCTCGTACGCCTCGCCCACGAGCGGGGCGATCGTGGCGACCTTGCGGTCCTGGTCGATGGTGGTGACGCGGCCGGTGAGAATCTCGGCACCCGGCACAGCGCGTCGCAGCGGGACGACGACGTTGCGCGGCGAGATGCTGCCGGCGGCAGTCTCGGGGAGGAAGGGCTGGTACGTCATGTACGAGCGCGGGTCGACGACCGTGACGGTCGCCTCGCCGTACCGCATCTTCTTGAGGATGCGGCGTGCCGCGTACAGGCCTACGTACCCACCGCCTACTACGAGGATCCTGGGACGCTCCGTGGTGCTCATGTCATCGAGTATCCACCCCCACTTGGGGGGTCGCTCGTGAGGGCCTTCACAAGCAGGGAAGAGGGGTCTGCTACACTCCGCGCCTTCGTGATCGACGCCATAGTCACGCGGGGGAACCACAGGGTCTCGCCGAGCGTTGCACACCCCTCCTCATCAGGGCTTGCGGCCCTTTGTGAGGCTGGACCACGCGCCGCATAAGCGTGTCTTTAAGCCCGCCGAAACCGCACATTCCCCGGTGCGCGCTCACAGGTGAGCCCCGAAGGGGCGAGTGCGGGTCGACTTGTTGCCCCATCGGGCGCTTTTTTCATGTGAAGAGTTTCACGAACATTTTCTCCGACACGGCGCGAAGGGGCCCCGGAACGCGTCACTCACGCGCTCCGAAGCCCCTCTCAGCACCTTCCAGAAGCCCTCAGAGGGCCGCTCGGACCAGGCTCCAACCGATCCCGTCGGGCAGTGCCTACGAAGCTCTAATCGAGCTCGTCTGCCACTTTCCAGGCGATCCCGTCAAGGATGTCGTGTTCGGAGACGACGACCTCCTCAGCGCCCGTACGCTCCATGATCGAAAGCAGTACGAGGGCACCCGCGGCGATCACGTCCACCCGGCCCGCGTGCATCACCGGGATCGCCGCGCGCTCGTCGTGCGTGGAGCGCAGCAGCCGCTCGGTGATCTCCCGGACCTTCGTCAGCGGGATCCGGGAGTGGTGGATGGCGGCCGAGTCGTACTCCGGCAGCCCCAGGGCGATCCCGGCGATCGTCGTCACCGATCCCGCCAGCCCCACCAGGGTGTGCGCGCCGTCCAGCGGCACGGCCTCCGCGGCCTTGTCCAGCGCCGCCGCGATGTCCGCCTTTATGGCGGCGATCTGCTCGGTCCCCGGCGGGTCGATGACCTCGCCGTCCCGGACGAGGTGCCGCTCGGTCATCCGGACACAGCCGACGTCCACCGAGCGCGCGGCGCGGACGGAGTCCGAGCCGAGCACGAACTCCGTCGAACCGCCGCCGATGTCCACGACCAGGTAAGGCTTCTCCAAGTCGTCGCGCCCGGTCAGCTCCTTGGTCGCGCCCGTGAAGGAGAACTCCGCCTCCTGGTCACCGGTGATCACCTCGGGCTCGACGCCCAGGATGTCCACCACGCCGCGTACGAAGTCGTCCCGGTTCTCCGCGTCGCGCGAGGCCGAGGTCGCCACGAAGCGCAGCCGCTCCGCGCCCAGCTCCTCGATCACGGCGGCGTACTCCCGGCAGGCCGCGAAGGTCCGCTCCAGCGCCTCCGGCGCCAGCCGGCCCGTACGGTCCACGCCCTGGCCGAGCCGGACGATCTTCATCCGGCGGTCCAGGTCCTTCAGCTCGCCGGTCTCCGGGTCCAGGTCCGCGACGAGCAGACGGATGGAGTTGGTACCGCAGTCGATGGCGGCGACGCGCTTCACTCGGAGGCTCCCTCTTCCTGGTTTCCCTCGTTCCCGCACGGGCTCACACAGGGGCCCTTCCGCCACCACTCCGGCAGCATGGCGATGGCCTCGTCGCCCAGCGGGTTCACGCCGGGCCCCGCCGCCAGCGAATGGCCGACCAGGACGTGCAGGCACTTCACCCGGTCCGGCATGCCGCCCGCGCTCGGGAAGCCCGTCAGCTCCTCGATGGCGTCGCGGCGCCGGATGTAGTCGTCGTGGGCCGCGCGGTAGGCGTCGGCCAGCTCCGGGTCCGTGGCCAGCCGGTCGGTCATCTCCTTCATCACGCCGTTCGCCTCCAGCGTGCCGATCGCGGAGGCCGCGCGCGGGCAGGTGAGGTAGTACAGCGTGGGGAAGGGCGTGCCGTCCTCCAGGCGCGGGGCCGTCTCGACGACGTCCGGGTTGCCGCAGGGGCAGCGGTGCGCGATGGCGCGCAGGCCGCGGGGCGGGCGGCCCAGCTGCTCCCGGAACGCCGCGACGTCCGCGTCGGTGGGCTCGGTGGGCTCGGTCTGGGGAGGCGGCGTGTCCATGCAGGCTTCTCTTGTCGTCAGGGTTGTACGGTCGGCCGCCCCATCATCCCCCGGCGGCGCGCCCTCGCGCGTCGGCGGAGTCCAGGCCGGACCAGATCGCTTCGTACCACGGGCGCTGCACGGCGCCCTGACCGGCGCGCGGCCGGCTCGCGCCGGTCCCGTCCACGACGGTGTAGCCCGTCTCGCCGGGCAGTACGTAGTGCAGGTGGCGGCGGGCCTGCTGGCGCACGTACGCGGGATCCTGCCAGCGGGCCTTCTCCTGGCGCAGCCGCTGCACGGCGTCCTGCGTGGTCTCGGCCTGGCGGCGCTGGTCGTCGATGTCCGAGCGCTGGGAGACGTAGGCCCTTATCGGGTACGCGAGGGCCACGACCAGCGAGCACAGGACGAGCGCGAGCAGCGCGGCGCGGCCGGTGAGCCGGCTGCGGCGCGGGGAGCGCGCGCGGTAGACCCGGGCCGCGGCCTGCTCGCCGAGCGCCTTGAGCCGGGTCGCGGTCGAGAAGCGTTCCGCGGACACCTGCCGCCTCCCCTGCCTCGCCTCGTACATACGTCCCCGGCAACGGTACGGGACCGCTGCCGGGGACGTACGGAAGCCGGGGCTTTCCGGCCGCCGGGGCCGTCAGCACTCAGCCCTTGAGCCGCAGGGCGTCGTCAGCCCTTGCTGTGCTTACTGGTTCGCAGTGCGAAACCGCGGGAACGCGCTACGGCCGGCGTACACCGCGGCGTCGTCGAGGATCTCCTCGATGCGCAGCAGCTGGTTGTACTTGGCGACGCGCTCGGAGCGGGCCGGGGCGCCGGTCTTGATCTGGCCGCAGTTGGTGGCGACGGCCAGGTCGGCGATGGTGACGTCCTCGGTCTCGCCGGAGCGGTGCGACATCATGCACTTGAAGCCGTTGCGCTGGGCCAGCTCGACGGCGTCCAGGGTCTCGGTCAGCGAACCGATCTGGTTGACCTTGACCAGCAGGGCGTTGGCGGAGTTCTCCTCGATGCCACGGGCCAGGCGCTCGGGGTTGGTGACGAACAGGTCGTCGCCCACGAGCTGCACCTTGGAGCCGAGCTTCTCGGTGATGACGTTCCAGCCGGCCCAGTCGTCCTCGAACAGCGGGTCCTCGATGGACACGAGCGGGTACGCGGAGACGAGCTCCTCGTAGTACTCGGTCATCTCGGCGGCCGAGCGCTCCTTGCCCTCGAACTGGTACTTGCCGTCCTTGTAGAACTCGGAGGCGGCGACGTCCAGCGCGAGCGCGATGTCCTGGCCGGGGGCGTAGCCGGCCTCCTTGATGGCCTCCAGGATGAGGTCGAGGGCCTCACGGTTGGAGCCCAGGTTCGGGGCGAAGCCGCCCTCGTCGCCCAGGCCGGTGGCCAGGCCCTTGGCCTTCAGGACCTTCTTGAGGGTGTGGTAGACCTCGGCACCCCAGCGCAGCGCCTCGGAGAAGGACTCCGCGCCGATCGGGGCGATCATGAACTCCTGGATGTCCACGTTGGAGTCGGCGTGCGACCCACCGTTGAGGATGTTCATCATCGGAACGGGCAGCACGTGCGCGTTCGGGCCGCCGAGGTAGCGGAACAGCGGCAGGTCGCTGGCCTCGGACGCGGCGTGCGCGACGGCCAGGGAGACGCCCAGGATCGCGTTGGCGCCCAGGGAGCCCTTGTTGTCGGTGGCGTCCAGGTCGAACATCGCCTGGTCGATGAGGCGCTGCTCGGTGGCGTCGTAGCCGACCAGCTCGGGGCCGATCTGCTCGATCACGGCGAGGACGGCCTTCTCGACGCCCTTGCCGAGGTAACGGTTCGGGTCGCCGTCACGCAGCTCGATGGCCTCGAAGGCGCCGGTGGAGGCGCCGGACGGCACGGCAGCGCGGCCGGTGCTGCCATCGTCGAGGCCGACCTCGACCTCGACCGTGGGGTTGCCTCGCGAGTCGAGGATCTCGCGAGCTACGACGACGTCGATCGACGGCACGTTGTCTCCTTCATGGGTGTCATCTGGAGTTCTGCAACACGAGCCTAACGGCCCGGGGACCGTCCGCCTGCCCCTAGCCCCTTCCGTGAGACGAAAAAGGACCCAAAGGCCCTCAATACGGGAGGTAAGAACCGGTTTTCATGGCGGACATCTCCGCCATAACAGGCACTACGCATCTGAGCGGCGGCCCGCCCGGATGCCTGCACGCCGAAGCCGCCCCGCAAACGTGAAGCCCCGCCGTGACGCGCTCGGGGGCTTCGCGTCGCGGCGGGGCGGTCACACGGGCCGGGCCGCGCGCCGATCGTGCACCGATCGGACGGCGGCCCCGGCCGGGGGCCTGTCGGGACCCGTCAGAGGCGGATCAGACCTCGAGCTTCTGGCCCGGGAAGATCAGGTCGGCGTTGTCACCGACGGTCGACTTGTTGTTCTCGTAGACCGTCTTCCAGTTCTTGCCGTGCGCCTTGGCGATCTTGCCCAGGGTGTCGCCGGACTTCACGGTGTAGTTGCCGTGGCCCTGCTTCGGGGCGGCCTTGGGCTGCACCGGCTGCGGCTTCGGGGCGGCCTGCTGCTTCGGCGCCTCCTGCTTGGGGGCGGCCTGCTGCTTGGGGGCCTCCTGCTTCGGGGCCTGCTGCTGGGCCTGGCCGGAGCCGGTGTCCACCTGCGCGGCCGGGCCACCGGAGGTCAGGCCGCCGGCACCGGCGCAGCCCCAGGCACCCGGGCCCTGCATGGCGAGCAGCTTCTCGGCGGTGGCGATCTGCTGGTCCTTGGTGGCCAGGTCGGCACGCGGCGCGTACTTGGTACCGCCCGCGGCGGCCCAGGACTGGTTGTTGAACTGCAGGCCACCGTAGTAGCCGTTACCGGTGTTGATCGACCAGTTGCCGCCGGACTCGCACTGGGCGACCTTGTCCCAGGTGGCGACCGAGGCGGCGTTGGCGGAACCGGCGGTCATCAGCGGGACGGCCACGGCGGCGCCGGCGACACCGGCGAGCGTGACGACGCGGACGGCCTTCGAGGGGCGGCGGTGCTTGCCCTTGAGCATGGTTGTTCTTCCTCACCGACGCCTGCGAGGTGAGCTGTCGGGTTCGGGCTGTGAGTGGCCCGGCCGGATGCGCTCTCCGCACACCCGGCTTCACCCCAAGCCGCCCGCTGCGTTTCCGCTGCGGTGACGGCACTTACCTTGGGTCCCCCGCTCCTGCCTACGGCGCTTGCGCGACGGTTGTCCGACCGATCACCGGCAGGATTCGGCGAATGATCGGCGGGCTCGCTTGGTGCGAGCGGTGAAGAACGTAAACACACACCCCTCGCCGGTTCAAACCACCCTTTCGTAGGACAGTTGACCGTTTTCGATCATCGAAACCATCCGTTTGCGCAGGTCGAACACGGTATGGAAACAACGGACACGGCGGACGGAAACGCTCCGGGACGAGACCCATGTCTCACTTTCCCCAATTGGGTACAACCCGGCCGCACTTATGCCGCCCGCCCCCTGCGTCACTTCCCCAGATCGAGCCGCTGACCAGGGTGGATAAGGTCCGGATCGGTCCCGATGACGCCCTCGTTGGCGTCGTACAGGCCGGTCCAGCCCCCGGTCAGCCCGCGCTCCTCGGCGATCGCGGACAGGCTGTCGCCGGGCCGCACCGTGTACGTGTCGTCACCACCCGAGGTACCGCGGTGCGCGTCACCGCCGCGCGAGGCGTGCCGCCCCGCGGAACGGCCGTCCTTCCCCTTGCCGTCCGCCTTCTCGCCCGCACCGTCGCCCGCCGAACCGCGGTGGCGGCCGGTACCGGGCGCCGAGGAGTCGCCGGAGGGCGTGGACGCGTCACCGGAGGGCCGGCCGGCGGAGTCCGCACCGGAACCCTCATCGGCGTCCCCGGCGCCCTTGTCCGTGGCGTCGCCGGACGGCTTCGAGGTGGCGTCGCCGGACGGCTCGGCGTCGGGCTCGTCCGCAGGCGGAGTCGTGGCCTTGCCGGACGGCTCGGCCGTGGCGCCGTCGGACGGCTCGGAGGAGGCGTCGCCGGACGGCTGCGCCGTGTCGTCACCGTCCTCGTCGCCCGCACCGGCGGACGGGCCGCCGGAGGCGTCGTCGCCGGACTCCGAGGGCTGCGGGTCGGGCGTCTCCGACCCGCCCGGGTCCACGTCGGGTATCAGGCCGTCCAAGTCCAGCCGGGCGTTGACGGCACAGCTGGGCCAGGCGTCCGGGCCGCGGTCGTTCAGGATCGACTCGGCGACCGCGATCTGCTGGGAGCGGCTGGCGAGGTCCGGGCGCTCGGCGTAGGACTCGCCGCCGTAGTCCCGCCACATCTGGAGGGTCAGCTGGAGCCCGCCGTAGAAGCCGTTGCCGGCGTTCGCGCTCCACATGCCGCCGCTCTCGCACATCGCGACGCGGTCCCAGGTGGCGGTGTCGGCGGCCTGCGCGCCGCCCGCCGTCAGCAGCGGCAGGGCCAGGCCTGCACCCGTGACGGAGGCCGCCACCAGGAGGGCGGGGGCCTGGCGGGGGCGGCGGTGTCTACCGGTGCCGGAGCGCATGCGAGTGCCTTTCGAGCGGCGGCTTGAGTTGTCGCACGCAAGGTAGCGGGGGCCCGGTCCGGTCTCAAGCCGGTGTAGCGGAGATCACGCGTAGATCACGCCGCTGACGCCACGTCAGCTCAGGCTCCGTTCCGCACCCTTGTCTCGTTCCGGTACCTGCGGGAATGCCCGTTCTGACGCCCCGTCCGAAGCACCCGCCCCTTCCGGCGTGAACCGCACCGGCAGCGCCCGGAGGCCCCGCATGATCAGGCCGCCACGCCACCGCAAATCGTCCGGATCCGCAGCCGCCTCCAGATCGGGCAGCCGGGTCAGCAGGGTCGCCAGCGCCGTACGGCCTTCGAGGCGGGCCAGCGGCGCGCCCAGGCAGTAGTGGATGCCGTGCCCGTACCCGAGGTGCTGGTTGTCGCGGCGCCCGAGGTCCAGCGTGTCCGGCTCCTCGAAGCGCTCCGGGTCCCGGTCCGCGGCCGCCAGCACGACCAGTACGGGGTCGCCCGCGGCCACCGTCTGCCCGCCGATGGTCAGCTCCTCCGTCGCGAACCGCCAGGTCGCCAGCTCCACCGGCCCGTCGTAGCGCAGCAGTTCCTCGACGCCGGTCGCGAGCAGTTCCTCGTCGCCCGCGGCCAGCGCGGCCTGCAGCCGCGCCCGCTGCTCGGGGTTGCGCAGCAGCGCGTACGTGCCGTTCCCGATCAGGTTGACCGTCGTCTCGAACCCGGCGAAGAGCAGGATGAACGCCATCGCCGCCGCCTCGTTCTCGGTGAGGTGCTCGCCGTGGTCGGAGGCCCGGATGAGGGCCGAGATCAGATCCTCGTCCCCGGTCTCCTCGGCCGTGAGCGACTCCCGCTTGCGGTGGATCAAGTCGGCCAGATACGCACGCATCTTCTTCACGGACCGGGCGACCCCGCCGCGCGGCCCCCCGCCGTGCCGGATCATCATCCCGGCCCAGTCCCGGAAGTCGTCCTGGTCCTCGCGCGGCACGCCCAGCAGGTCGCAGATCGCGTAGATGGGGAGCGGGAAGGCGAACTCATGGATGAGGTCGGCCTCGCCGCGCGCCGCGAAGCCGTCGATCAGCTGGTCGGTCAGCTCCTGCACGCGCGGCGCGAACCGGGCCACCGTGCGCGGGGTGAACGCCTTGGCGACGAGGCGGCGCAGCCGGGTGTGGTCCGGCGGGTCGATGTTGAGCAGGTGCGTCATCAGGTTGGCGCTGCGCTCGCCGGGGATGCCGACCTTGCCCTTGCCGTGCGCGGCCTCGCTGTGGTGCTGCGGGTTCTTCGACAGCCGGGGGTCGGCCAGCGCCTCGCGCGCGTCGGCGTAGCGGGTGACCAGCCACGCCTCGACGCCGCTGGGCAGCGTGGTCCTGCGCACCGGCGCGTGCTCCCGGAGCCAGGCGTACGCGGGATACGGATCGGCGGCGAACTCCCAGGTGAAGAGTTCGGGACAGGCGGAGGCGGAGGAGTCGTGCACCCGTCGACCGTATCCGGTCGACCGTTGTCCGGACCGGCCTCGGCTCCTAGCCCGCCCGCTCCGCCGCCACGATCGCGTCCCGGTACGTAC
Source organism: Streptomyces sp. NPDC053560 (assembly GCF_044544605.1). Classification (NCBI taxonomy): domain Bacteria; kingdom Bacillati; phylum Actinomycetota; class Actinomycetes; order Kitasatosporales; family Streptomycetaceae; genus Streptomyces; species Streptomyces sp. NPDC053560. Next base: position 117,083 of record NZ_JBITXI010000005.1, read on the forward strand.
GCGCCGCCGCCCGCAAGGCGGTTTCCGGGTCGGTGCCCTCTTCCTGGGCCCGCGCTGCCAGCGCCAGCAGTTCGTAGCCGATGCCCTCGCCCGTGACCGGCACGTCGAGGCCGGCGGTACGGGCCCGGGAGGCCAGCTTCGCGGCCAGCGCCAGGGCCGGCTGCCCCAGCGGCACGCCCTCCGTCACGGACTCCCGCTGCTTCTCCTCTGCCTTGGTCCGCAGCCAGTGGGCCCGGACGTCCTCCGGCGTCGCGGCCTCCTCGTCGCCGAAGACATGCGGGTGCCGGTTGATCAGCTTGTCGACGATGAGGCCCGCGACGTCGTCGACGGAGAACGGCTCGTCGGGGTCGTCCTGCGCGATCCGGGAGTGGAAGACGACCTGGAGCAGCACATCGCCCAGCTCCTCGGCCAGCGCCTCCCGGTCGCCCTCCTCGATCGCCTCGACCAGCTCGTACATCTCCTCCAGGCCGTACTTCGCCAGGTCCTCGTGGGTCCGGACACCGCTCCACGGGCAGGCGACCCGGATCCGGTCCATGACCTGTACGAGGTCCAGCAGCCGGGCGCCGGGCAGGTCGTACGAACCGGGCAGCAGCTCCAGGTCGGGCATCGCCTCGCGCCCCGAACCGGCGAGGCGGGCGAGCCCGTCGGTCAGCGCGCTCTCCCCGGCGGCCGAGGTCAGCACGACGGCCGTGCGCCCGCCGGCCACGCAGTAGTCGACCAGCTCGCGGGCGGTGGGTTCGGCGGTCTCGGCCGCGATGCCCGCCTCGGCGAGGTAGGGCAGCTGCGGGTGGTCGGGGTCGCCGCACAGCACGCGGTCGGCGGCGCGCAGCGTCTGCCACGCGGGCCAGGACAGCAGGCCGGGTGCGACCCGGTGGCTGGTGGTGAGCAGGACCAGGCGGCCGGTGGCGGAAGCGTTCACCCGTCGAACGTAACGCACCGCCGGACCGGAGGCGGCGGCAGGCCGGGCCTGCCGCCCCGGTCTCAGACCTGCTGCTTCTGCTCCGTACGCACCCACGGGGTCTTCGCCTCGCCGAGCATGACCTGGCGGTCGTTCCACTTGCCGAAGCGCGGGTTCACGTCGATGCCGAGGTCGCGCGAGCTCTTGGCCAGTGCCTCGGCGAGCTTCTGCTGCCCCTGCGGCGTCTGGCGGTTCACGCCGAGCTTCTTCGCGATCCCGTCCATCAGGATCTGGTTGCGGGCCATGCCGTCGATCTCGCCCGGCGCGATGGCCTGCTGGAGCGACATCGCCTTCAGCCGCTCGGCGCCGCCGGCCCGCCGCTCGGCGGTGTTCCGCCACTTCTGCACGTCGGACCGGCTGGCCTCGACGCCGGCGTCCTTCGCGCCGCGTGCCAGCACCCGGTCGAAGATCATGCTGTTGAGCATGGTCACACTGAGCCGTCCGGTGTTCTGGATCATCTGCGCGCCCTGCGGGGCGCCCTCCTGGGCGGTACGGACGTTCTTCACCCGCGCCTGGAGCTGCGCCACGGTGATCCGCTCGCCCCCTACGACGGCCGCGGCACCGGGGTGCGCGTCGCTGCCGCAGGCGGACAGGAGCGGGGCCGCCACGAGCGCGGCGGCGGAAACGGCGAGCGCAGTCCTACGGCGGAGCATTCGGCCTCCCGGCGAAGATCATGAACGCAGCGGGGGGCCTTCAGCACCTCGCGGGCGTATCAGTCCTGGCGTTGATCGATGGTATGGAGTCCGCGCGGTGCGGACCAGCAATTCGACCAACGATTGCGGCACTTTTGTGTTTCGTACCCCGCGTCCGGCAGGTGTCCGCGTGTACGAGGGGCACCGCGGCCGACAGGTGTCCCCGTCTCCGGAGGGCGCCGCGTCCGGCGTCACCGCCCCGTTCAGCGGACGCGAGCCAGCCACTCCAGGGTGCGGCGCACCTCGGCCGGGAACGCGTGGTGCGCGCCGTGCACCCGCTCCGCGTCGTACAGCAGCCGGGCGAGTGTCTCCTGCGCCGCGCCGCGCTCGCCGAGCGCCAGCAGCAGATGGCCGATGGAACGGCGTATCTCCAGTGGGCGTACGGGGTCCTCGGGCGCCGCTTCGAAGTGCGGCAGCAGTGTGCGGTACTCCTCCAGGGCGGCCGCGGCCTCGCCCAGCTGCTCCAGGCACTGGGCGGCCTCGAAGCGGAACTGCAGCGCCTGGCGGCCCGCGCGCGGACCGGAGTCGCGCACGAACTCCTCCGCCAGCAGCCGTAGTTCCGGCAGCGCGCGGCGGTACTGCCCGTCGTCCATGAGCGTGGCGGCGTACTGCTTGCGCAGGGTACGGACGACCGGTGAGTGCGCGCCGTGCCGTGCGGCCGCGGCCGGCAGGATGCCGCCGAGGATGTCCACGGCCTGGGTGATCCGCCCGTGGTCGAGCAGCCGCTTGACCTCCTCGACGGCGGCGGCGACGTCCACGGTGGCGGCGCCCGGCCCGCCGGACACGGCCGCGGGGGCGGGGGCAGGGACGGGGACAGGAGCGGGCGCCGGTCCGGAGGTGCGCGGGTCCGTGTCCACGGCCATCGGGGGCGGGACGGCGGCGGCAGCGACGACCGGGGCGAACGGCACGGGGACGGCGGTGGCCGGCGGCGCGGGCGGGGCGAGTGGGTACGCCTCGGCCGGGGCCTCGTCCGCTGCCGTGCGCGGTGCCGGTACGGCTGCGCTCGGCGCCGGTACGGGCGGGACCGCCGTCGCCACGGCCGTGTCCGCCGCCCGGGGCGCGCCCGGCGGGCGGCCCGCCCGTCCCGGCCATGGTGCGTGCGGCAGCAGGAAGGGCCGGGTCGGGTCCATGGGCGCGACGGGCAGCGGCAGCCCGCCGGCCCTCTCACCCCCTCCGGCCCCGGCTCCCGCGCCCGCGCGGGGCAGGAGAGGAGCCAGCGTTCGGTACACCTCCTGCGCGTCGGCCGGGCGGTGCTCGGGGTCCTTGGCCAGCAGTCGCAGCACGAGCGCCTCCAGCTCCGCCGGGACGTCGGCCCGCAGTTGCCGCACCGGAACCGGCTGCTCGTACAGATGCCGGTGCAGCACGCCGAGCGCCGTGGAACCGGCGAACGGCACGGAACCGCTGAGCAGTTCGTGCAGCAGCACCCCGAGCGCGTACAGGTCGGTGTACGGGCCGACCGTGCCGCCCATGGCCTGTTCGGGCGCCATGTAGGCGGGGCTGCCGATGGGCGAGCCGGTGTGGGTGAGGCGGGTGGTGTCGGTGTCCAGCGCCGAGGCGATGCCGAGATCCAGGACGGTGACCGTGCCGTCCGCCTTGACCATGACATTCCGGGGCTTGAGGTCGCGGTGCACGATCGGTACCGCGTGCACGGACGCCAGCACCGCGCAGAGCTGGGCGGCCACGCACACCGCCCAGGTCCAGGGGTACGGGTCGTGCTCGGCGAGGTGGTCCGCCAGGTCGGCCCCCTCCACGTACTGCATGACCAGGTACAGGTCGTCGCCGTCGCTGCCCGCGTCGTGCACGGTGACCAGGCCCGGGTGGTCGACCTGCGCGGTCACCCGGCACTCGCGCGCGAAGCGGTGGCGCAGCTCCTCGGCGTCCGGGGCACCGGCCAGCCGGTCGGGGCGAAGCAGTTTGACGCCGACGCGGCGGTCCAGACGGCGGTCGTAGGCGATCCAGACCTGGCCCATGCCGCCCTGGCCGAGCAGTGCGGAGAGTTCGTACCGCCCGGCGATGACTCTGCCGTTCACGGCCTCCCCTCCTCGTACGGCCCCTGCCCCCTACGGCCGTCACCCGGGGAGCCGTCGCTCCGCCGGAGGTAGTCGCTCAGCTCGTCCAGTTCGGCCCGCACCTGCTCGATGCGCTGCGGCCGGGCCGGAGCGGCGTACCCGGTTGCCGGGGCGGCCGCCGGAGCGGCGTATCCGGCCGGTGTGTTCGGGGCTGCCGTTGCGCCCGGGCCGCCGGGTGCTCCGTACGGAGCTGTGCCGTACGCCGGGGCTCCGTACGCCGGTGTCCCGTACGCCGGGGCGCCGTGGGCGGGGATGCCGTACGCGGGCGCGCCGTACGGAGGCGCTCCGTGCGCCTGCGTGGTCCGGCTGTGGTCGGGCGGGTACGCCGCGAGGGAGCGGGCGCGGGCGCGGATGTCGACGACGAGGTAGTACGCGACGGCGGCGGCCATCTGAACGAGGATCACCGCCATCGCGGCGTCCCCGCGCCAGTCGCTCTCGGGCACCGAACCGAGCACGGCAAACAGGGGCATGACCAGGCCCGCGTCCACGCCGAAGAGCCACCAGGCGACCGGCCGCCGGTACACCAGCGCGGCGCGCAGCAGCGCCACCCAGGCGAGCATGCCGAGGCTGAGCACGGCGACGCCCACGAGGACCACCCGGAGCAGCACGGCCGTACCGAGCCGGAGGGGGCGGGGCGGCGGCGGAGCCGGGGCTGGGCCGTGCATTGCTGCTCCTGGTCGGTATGGCCGTCGTGGCGGTTGTTTTCGAGCGTATATACCGACACCGACAGTGCCGCCGGGGTTGTACGGATCCGCATCGCGGTCCGGTCACAACCGCCGCCCGGCCGCCGGACGGAGCCGCCGAGTGCCCGGAGCGCCCTGCCCCGAAACCCGCCGCGGCCTCACCCCGGGGGCAGGGAACCGTCCGTGAGGCCGTCGTACAGGCCCTGTGTCAGCCGCTCGCCCAGGCGGGCCGAGTCCCGCAGCGCTTCCTCGAAGGCGGCGAGCGCCCGGAAGCGTTCGCCGTACGCGCGCTGCTCGGCCGGGGGCAGCCGGGGCAGTTGGAGGCGGCGGACGTCGAGCCGGGTGGCGGTGGAGGCGTAGCTGCTGGCCTGGCGGTTGTTGGCGGTGCCGCGCAGGAACCCGGACAGGAACCACGGGTCCAGCGCGGCCGGGTCGGGCCGCAGCAGGAAGAGGTTCCGGCCGAGCGCCGCGCCTTCGGTGGCGGCGTCGACGACCCGGGCGATGGCCCCGCCGCCCAGCACGGGCACGACGACGTCGCCCGCGCGGAGGAGGACGGGCTCCTCGGGGGCGTCGCCGGTGCCCGGTTCTGGGAGGGTGCCGGAGGGCGGCGTGCCGCCGATGACGTCGTGCTCGGTGAGCTGGACGGGGCCCTCGCCCGGCGCCGCGGTGCCGGGCCCGCCGGCCCGCAGCAGCAGCGCGCCGGCCCGGGCCAGCTCGCCGACGGTGGTCAGCGGCCAGCGCGCGGGCGCCGCCCGGCCGGCGGGGGCGGGGGCCGGGGCGAGGTCGGCCGTACGGGCGAGGGCCGCGGTCAGCTCCTCGTGCGCGCGGGCCAGTTCGGCGGGGCCGCCGGCCGCGGCGGGCGGCGGGAGGTGCCGGGCGGGGGCGAGGTCGACGTCGTCGTCGAGCAGGTCGATGGCGGCCAGCGAGCGCCGTACGCCCGGCCGTTCCTCGATGCCGCCCTCGTGATCGAAGGCCCGCCAGGCGTCCAGGATCGTGCCGCGCACCGTCTGCCAGTCGAGCTTGTCGCGGCCGCCCGGGGCCAGTTCGGCGGTGTCGACGACGAGGAGGTGCGGGGCGGGCGGCGGCGCGCTGCCCGGCCGGTGCAGCACCCAGAGGTGCAGCGGGATGCCGTACGGCGGGGCCGCGCCGGCGGGCAGGGCGATGACCGCCCGCAGCGCGCCGCGGCGCAGGAGGTCGGCGCGGATACGGCGGCCGGAGCGGCGGGAGGCGGCGGCGGGCGGCATGAGCAGGACGGCCGTACCGCCGTCCCGGAGACGGGCCAGGGCGTGCTGGACCCAGGCGAGCTCCGATTCCGTACGGGCGGGGAAGCCGTACTCCCAGCGGGGGTCGTAGGCGAGGGTGTCGTGTCCCCAGTTGCGCTCATTGAAGGGCGGGTGGCTGAGGACGGCGTCGACCGCCAGGTCGGGGAAGGCGTCGGCGCGCAGGGTGTCGGCGGCCTGCACCCGGACCTGGGTCTCCGGTGCTTGCAGGGCCAGGCGGAGGGCGGTGAGGGCGGCGAGATCGGCGTCGGACTCCTGCCCGTACAGCGCGGCGGGTCCCCGCGGCACCCCGACTCCGCCGCGGTCCGCTCCGCCCGTACCGGGTGGGGTGTGTCCCTCGCCGAGGGGCGCCGCGTCGTCCGGGCCGCCCCCGGCGGCGGGCTCCCGCAAGGGGTACAGCAGCGTGCCGGTGCCCGCCGCCGGGTCGAGGACGGCCGCGGCGGGACCGGCCAGCTCGGCCATGAGGGCGGCGAGGCCCGGCGGGGTGAGGGTGTACTGCCGGGGGTTGGCGTCCAGGTGGCGGCCGAGCAGGAACTCGTAGGCGTGCGGCGCGCCTTCGGCCTCCTCGGCCAGCTCCGCAGCCGCCCGCACCAGGGCGCTGGAGGGGGCGAGGGCCTCGCGGGTGAGGCCGGTGACGGGGTGCGCGGGGCCCAGCCGGGCGGTCAGGACGGCGTCCAGGGCCGGCGGCAGCAGGCCGGTCAGCTCGGCGTCGTCTCCGGCCTTGGCCAGCCCGCGCCAGACGGCGGGGCGGTCGCGTACGAGGAGGAGGACGGCGCCGACGTGCCGCAGCGCGACGGCGGCACCGGCCGGGTGGCCCGCGACCTGCTGCCACACCCGCTCGCGCAGCGGGACTTCGGCGAGCTTGCCCTGATCGCGCAGCCACTGCTCGACGGCGGTCAGCGCGAAGGCGGGGCTGGCCTCCGTCCCGCCGACCGGTTTGGGGAAGTCGGCGTGGCGGCGGCGCCAGTTGCTGACCGCGGCCCGTCCCACGCCGGCCAGGCGCGCGATGCCCGCAGCGGTCACCTCCGCCGCGACCGCGGCTTCCAGCGGGGTCCCCGCCGGGGTCTCCGGTGTTGCGTTGTCCGGCACCTGACTGGCTCCCGTCCCGTCGCTCCGTCGCGCGCTGTGACGCCTGTGTCAGCGAGCATACCCATGACGCCACCGCCAACCCCTTCACGGCGTGAATACACACTTTCCCGTGAATCGTGTTGACTCGATTCACAGCCTCTGGTGTTATTGAGTCATCGCGGTACCTGCTCCACCTTTCTCGGCTTTCTCCGCTCTCTGCGTTTTTCTCCTCTTTCTCCTTCAGGTCGCTTCGCCAGAACCGATCGAGACTCCCGGAAGGGACCCACAGCCATGTCCCAGCAGATGCAGTTCCCGCCCGGTCCGCCGGCTCCGATGGGCGCCCCGGCGCCGCAGACCGCGCGCAACGGTCTGGGCGTCGCGGCCCTCGTGCTCGGCGTGATCGGCGTGCTCTCCGGCCTGATACCGCTGCTGTTCTGGCTCGCCGGCACGCTCGGTCTGCTGGCCCTGATCTTCGGCCTGGTCGGCCGCGGCCGCGTCAAGCGCGGTCAGGCCACCAATAAGGGGGTCGCGCTCGCGGGCCTGCTGCTGGGCATCGCCGCGATGGTGGTGGCGGTGATCGGCGCCGTGATCACCTTCACCGCGGTCAAGGGCGCGGTGGACGAGATCAACAAGTCGCTGGAGACGTCCACGGCGCAGCCGAAGACCGGCACGAAGGGGGAGGACGCTGCCGACACCGAGGGCGGTGCGAGCGGCTCGGACGGCGAGGCGCTGCACGCCGGTGACACCGCCGAGTACGACAGCGGCCTGAGCGTCACGGTCTCCAAGGCCACGTCGTACAGCCCCGACGACTTCGCCGTCGGCCACAAGGGCAGCAACAAGGCCTACAAGATCACCGTGCAGCTGGAGAACAAGGGCAAGGAGAAGTTCGACAGCACGCTGACCCTGGTCGAGGCGCGGGCCGGCGAGGACGGCAAGGACGCCGAGCAGATATTCGACGGCTCGGTCGGCAAGGGCTTCACCGGCAAGATCCTGCCGGGCAAGTCGGCATCCGTGGAGTTCGCCTTCGACACCCCGGCCACCGCGAAGAACCTCGACGTCGAGGTGGCGCCGGGCCTGGAGCTCGACGCGGCCCAGTGGGAGCTGAAGCTGTAACCCCCGGAGCAGTTCCGCGACGGGGCCCGGCCGCCACGGCCGGGCCCCGGTGCGTTCCCCCACTTCATGGGGAAGCGGGGTGAGGCCCCTCTTGCGCAGGGACGCGGGGCGAGGCCGCACGCCGGCACCCGCCCGCCGCGCGGCTGCGGGCCGGGGCCGCTACTTGGCGCCGCTCCTTCGCGCGGAGGGGGACGCTCCTTCGCGCGGAAAGGGGACGTTACTTCGCGTGGAAGCGGGGTGGGGCCGCGGTGGGGTTGCCGCCGGTGGGCAGCCGCTCGGCCGGGCAGGTGCGCAGGACCTTGCCCATCGCCGCCTTCTCCGCCCGGGTGACCCACAGGCCGTACTTCTTCTTCACCGCGACCTGGTGGGCGACGTAGTCGCAGCGGTAGCTCTTGGCGGCCGGCAGCCAGGTGGCCGCGTCGCCGTCGCTCTTCTGCCGGTTGGCGGAGGCACCGACCGCGATGAGGTTCAGCGGATCGTTGGCCAGCGCGATCCGCTTGGCGGCCGGCCACTGACCGGCGCCCTTCTGCCACGCGTCCGACAGCGCCACCACATGGTCGATGTCGACCAGGCTGTCGCCGCGCCGGAAGAACACCCGCTGCCCCGTGTACGGATCCTTGGTCAGCTCGCCCGAGGCCACCTTGCAGTGCCCGTCCTGGAAGCGCACCCGCGTCAGGTCGCGCTTGAGGATGTCCTCGCGCGTCGGGCAGCCGTTGCTGTCGGTGTCGGCCCAGGCGGTACCGAACCGCTCCCGCTCGTAGCCGGTCTTCGGGGCGCGGCCCTTGACCGTCAGCGAGCCGAGCCCCGACAGCGCGCTGCCCGGTTCGCCGGTCGCCGAGGGAACGTCCGGGCTTCCCCGTCCGTCTCCTTGGGGAGAGCCGCCCGACGGGGTGCAGCCGGCCAGGGCGAGCGTCGCGGCCAGGGCGGCAGCGGGGAGCGCGGCGCGGCGCAGGGGAAGCGCGGACCGTATCAAGGGGGCATCCAATCTTCGGTTGAGGCAGGGCGGGCGGCGGCGCATGCCGTCACCGGGCGACCGTACGTCGGCCACCCCGTACGACGGGCCGTCCGACGTACAGGACGGGCCGTCCGACGTGTAGGACGAGCCGTCCGATTCGAAGGTTTCGAGTACCTTTTCGGAAGTCGACAGAGTAAGGATCCGCATGGAAACGGCCGCAGCCACCGCGGCGGGCGACGCCGGAGCCCGGACCCCGGCCGCGGCCGACGACCGCCCTGAGACCGGACCGGGCCGCCTTCGCGGCGCTGCCGCCGCGCTCCGCGCCCCGCGCCTGGACCCGTACTGGACGGCCGTCGTCCTCTTCGCCCTGTTCACCACGCTGTCGGTGCAGCGCTATCGCACCCTGGGCACGATCTCCTGGGACCTCGGGATATTCGAGCAGGTCATACGGTCCTACGCGCATCTCCAGGCGCCGGTCGCGGACCTCAAGGGACCGGGCGCGAACATCCTCGGGGACCACTTCAGCCCGGTCCTCGTCCTGCTCGCCCCGCTCTACCGGCTGCTCCCCTCCCCCGTCACGCTGCTCACGGCGCAGGCCGCGCTCTTCGCGCTGTCCGCCGTGCCCGTCACCCGGTGCGCGGCCCGGCTGCTCGGCCGCCGCGCCGGGCTCGCGATCGGCGCGGCGTACGGACTGTCCTGGGGACTGCAGCGCGCCGTCGACTTCGACTTCCACGAGATCGCGTTCGCGCTGCCGATGATCGCCTTCGCGCTGGAGGCGGTGGTGCGCGGGCGGTGGACCGCGGCGGCCTGCTGGGCGGCACCGCTGGTCCTGGTCAAGGAGGACCTGGGGGTGACCGCTGCGGCCATCGGCGTGATCATCGTGATCCGGGCGCGGCGGGCGGTGCCCGCGGGCATCGCGCTGGCCGTCTTCGGGCTCGCCGCCACCGCCCTCACCCTCGGCGTGATCATCCCGGCGTTCAACGGCGCCGGCTCGTACGACTACTGGACCAAGCTCAGCGGCGACGGCGGCCCGGCCCCCGTCATCCCCCTGGACACGGCCGTCCGCACGCTGCTGTGGACCCTGCTGCCCACGACCGGCCTGCTGGCGCTGCGTTCACCGCTGCTGCTCGCCGCCGTACCGACGATCGGCTGGCGGTTCGTCTCGCACGACGACCACTACTGGGGCACCGACTGGCACTACAGCGCCGTCCTGATGCCGGTGGTCTTCCTGGCGCTGATCGACGCGCTGCCCCGGTTCCGTACGAGCGGCCGTCCCTGGCTGCGCGGTTACGCCGCGCACCTGCCGGCCGCGGCGGCGGCCGCCGCGCTCGCGCTGACCACGTCGCTCCCGCTGGCCCGGCTCACCGAAGCAACCACGTACCGCGTGCCGGCCTCCGTCGCCCGGGCCGAGGCGCTGCTCGCCCGCGTCCCCGACGGCGCGACCGTCGAGGCCGACGTGCGGCCCATCAGCCGCCTCACCGGCCGGACGACGGTGTACTGGATAGGTGACACCCGCGGCATAGCCCCGGACTACGTCGCGGTCCAGCTCCGCGACGGACGGACCACGCCACAGGCCGCCGCGGAGGCCGCCGACCGCCACCCGGGCACGGTCTACGTACCGGACGGCGAGGCGGGCGGCCTGACCCTCCTCAAGCGAGCCGGGAAGGACTGACGGCGGCGGGACCGCAGTCCCGCCACGCGCCGCCGGTGGTCCTGGTCACGCCCCCAGGGCCGCCCACGAACGCCCCGGCCCCCGTCACGACCCCAGGATCGACGTCAGGAACTCCCCGACCCACGACAGCAGTTCGCGGCCGACGACGGGCTTGCCGCCGATCTTGCCGGTGGTCGGGCGGGGCACCAGGACCTGGTGGGTGGCCGGCTTGATGACCGTACGCGGGTACAGCCGCTTCAGCCGCAGCTCCTGGGACTCGCGCAGCTCGACCGGGCCGAAGCGGACGTTGGAGCCCTGGAGGGTGATGTCGGTGACGCCGCAGGCCCGGGCGAGCATCCGCAGGCCCGCGACGAGCAGGAGGTTCTCCACCGGTTCGGGCAGCTTGCCGTAACGGTCGGTCAGCTCCTCGCGGACGGCCTTGATGTCCTCCTCGGTGCCGGCGGAGGCGATCGCGCGGTACGCCTGGAGGCGCAGCCGCTCGCCGGGCGCGTAGTCGTGCGGGACGTGCGCGTCGACCGGCAGCTCGATCTTGACCTCCAGCGGCGGCTCCTCCTCCACGCCGCCCTCCAGGGAGGCGCGGTAGTCCGCGACGGCCTCGCCGACCATGCGGACGTACAGGTCGAAGCCGACGCCCGCGATGTGGCCCGACTGCTCGCCGCCGAGGAGGTTGCCCGCGCCGCGGATCTCCAGGTCCTTCATCGCGACGTACATGCCGGCGCCCATCTCCGTGTGCTGGGCGATGGTCGCCAGGCGTTCGTGCGCGGTCTCGGTGAGCGGCTTCTCCGGCGGGTAGAGGAAGTAGGCGTAGCCGCGCTCGCGGCCACGGCCGACCCGGCCGCGCAGCTGGTGCAGCTGGGAGAGGCCGAAGTTGTCGCCGCGTTCGACGATCAGGGTGTTGGCGTTGGAGATGTCGATGCCGGACTCGACGATGGTCGTGGCGACCAGTACGTCGGACTTCTTCTCCCAGAAGTCGACCACGACCTGTTCGAGGGCGGATTCCGACATCTGGCCGTGGGCCGTGGCGATGCGCGCCTCGGGGACGATCTCGCGCAGCCGGGCGGCCGCGCGGTCGATGGACTCCACACGGTTGTGGATGTAGAAGACCTGGCCCTCGCGGAGCAGTTCGCGGCGGATGGCGGCGCCGATCTGCTTCTCCTCGTACGGCCCGACGAAGGTGAGGACGGGGTGCCGCTCCTCGGGCGGGGTGGTGATGGTGGACATCTCGCGGATGCCCGTCACCGCCATTTCGAGCGTACGGGGGATGGGCGTCGCGGACATGGTCAGCACGTCCACGTTGGCGCGGAGCTTCTTCAGCTGCTCCTTGTGCTCGACGCCGAAGCGCTGCTCCTCGTCGACGATGACCAGGCCCAGGTCCTTGAACTTGGTCTCGGAGGAGAACAGGCGGTGGGTCCCGATGACGATGTCGACGGAGCCGTCCTTGAGCCCTTCGAGGGTGGCCTTGGACTCGGTTTCGGTCTGGAAGCGGGAGAGCGCGCGGACGTTCACGGGGAACTGGCCGTAGCGCTCGGTGAAGGTCCCGAAGTGCTGCTGCACGAGCAGCGTGGTCGGCACGAGCACGGCGACCTGCTTGCCGTCCTGGACCGCCTTGAAGGCCGCGCGGACCGCGATCTCGGTCTTGCCGTAGCCGACGTCGCCGCAGATCAGCCGGTCCATCGGGACCGTCTTCTCCATGTCCTCCTTGACCTCGGCGATGGTGGTGAGCTGGTCGGGCGTCTCCGCGTACGGGAACGCGTCCTCCAGCTCGCGCTGCCAGGGGGTGTCCGGGCCGAAGGCGTGGCCGGGCGCCGCCATCCGCGCCGAGTAGAGCTTGATCAGGTCGGCGGCGATCTCCTTGACGGCCTTCTTCGCGCGCGCCTTGGTCTTGGTCCAGTCGGCGCCGCCGAGGCGGTGCAGCGTCGGGGCCTCGCCGCCGACGTACTTGGTGACCTGCTCCAGCTGGTCGGTGGGGATGTAGAGGCGGTCGCCGGGCTGGCCGCGCTTGGCGGGCGCGTACTCCACGAGGAGGTACTCGCGGGTGGCGCCCTGGACCGTGCGCTGGATCATCTCGATGTACCGGCCCACGCCGTGCTGTTCGTGGACGATGTAGTCGCCCGCTTCGAGGGTGAGCGGGTCGATGGTCTTGCGGCGCCGGGCCGGCATCCGCGTGGCGTCCTTGCCGGCCGCCTTCTGGCCCGAGAGGTCGGTCTCGGTGAGCACCGCGAGCTTCAGCTGCGGATCGACGAAGCCGTTGTCGATCGAGCCGCAGGAGACGTGCACGACGGACGGGGAGATCTCCGCCAGTTCCGGGTCCAGCCGGGCGGCGATGCCCTCGCCGCCGAGCACCTCGACCGTACGGGCCGCGGGGCCGTGGCCCTCGGTGAGGTAGACCGTGCGCCAGCCGTCGGCCAGCCACTGCTTGGTGTCGGCCAGCGCGCGCTGGGTGTCGCCTCTGTACGTCTCGGGGGCGTGCATGCCGAGCTTGAGGGTGTCACCGTCGTCGGCCCCCGCCTCGTCGGCGGCGAACTGGGAGACCGACCACCACATCATGCCCAGCTCGCGGGCGCGGTCGCGGACGTCGGCGATGCCCCACAGGGAGGCCGCGTCCACGTCGATCGGCGCCTCTCCCCCGCCGGCCGTCGCTGCCCAGGAGGCCTGCAGGAACTCCTGGCTCGTGGCGACCAGGTCGGCGGCGCGCGTACGGACCCGCTCGGGGTCGCAGACCACGGTCATGGCGCCGGCCGGGAGGACGTCGAGCAGCAGCTCCATGTCGTCCACGAGGACCGGGGCGAGGGACTCCATGCCCTCGACCGCGATGCCCTCGGCGATCTTGCCGAGCAGCTCGCCCAGCTCGGGGTGGTCCTCGGCGAGGGCCGCCGCGCGCTCCCGTACGGAGTCGGTGAGCAGCAGCTCGCGGCAGGGCGGCGCCCACAGGCCGTGCTCGGCGATCTCCAGGGAGCGCTGGTCGGCGACCTTGAAGTAACGGATCTCCTCGACGTCGTCGCCCCAGAACTCGACCCGCAGGGGGTGCTCCTCGGTGGGCGGGAAGACGTCCAGGATGCCGCCGCGGACCGCGAACTCGCCGCGCTTCTCGACCAGTTCGACGCGGGCGTACGCGGCGGCCGCGAGCCCGTCGACGACCTCGCCGAGGTCGGCGGTCTGGCCCGTGCGCAGTGCGACGGGCTCCAGCTCGCCCAGCCCCTTGACCTGCGGCTGCAGTACGGATCGGACGGGCGCGACGACGACGGAGACGGGGCCGGCGGCCGGGTCGTCCTTGCTCGGGTGGGTCAGCCGGCGCAGCACGGCGAGGCGGCGGCCGACGGTGTCCGAGCGGGGCGAGAGGCGTTCGTGCGGCAGGGTCTCCCAGGACGGGTACTCCACGACGCCGTCCGCGGGCAGCACGGAGCGCAGCGCGGCCGCCAGGTCCTCGGCCTCCCGGCCGGTCGCGGTGACCGCGAGCACCGGGCGCTGCGCATCGCGGGCCAGCGCGGCGACGGCGAACGGGCGGGCGGCCGGCGGGCCGACCAGGTCCACATGGCGGCGGTGCCCGTCGACGGCCGCCTCGACCGCTTCGGCCAGCGCCGGGTCCCGTACGACGGCGTCGAGCAGTCCTGTCAGGCTCATGAAAAGGCTTCCGTCCCAGGGAGTCGGACAACGCGAACGACCGGCCGCTTCCTACCGCGGGCTGGGCGCGACGCACGGGGCGTACGTGACGCCGGCAGCCGGTGCGCGGTGAGCGGGCCGGGGTTTCCCAGGGTACGCCCGCCCGCCGACAGCCACCGGTCGTACCGGCCGCCGACACCCGTCCGCCCCGGCCCGCCTCTTTCCGCCGTCGTCCGCTCCGGTGCGCGGGCCGTCTCGTTGCACGAGAAGCGCCGTTCCGCAATCCGGGCCCGCATGGAATGGTGTCCCGTACACGGATACGGCGGAGGGGGCACGGTGGGCGGGACCGGTGGAGGCGGCACGGTGAGCGGGGCCGGCGGACGTACGGGCCCGGAGCGGACCGCGGCGGCAGCGCCGGAGACGTCGGGGGCGGACCGCCCGGCCCCGAGATCCGCCGGGACGGCCGACGCGGCACCGGAGGCGGCCGACGCGGCACCGGAGGCGGCCGGCACGGCGCGGTCGGCCGGCAGGCCCGGGGGCGCCACCACCCGGCGCGGCCCCGTGGTCGCGGCCCTCATGCTCGGCATGGCGCTGGCCGCGCTGGACTCCACCATCATCGCCACCGCCGTCCCGCAGATCGTCGGGGACCTCGGCGGCTTCTCGGTCTTCTCCTGGCTCTTCTCCGGCTACCTGCTGGCCGTCACCGTCACCCTGCCCGTCTACGGCAAGCTCTCGGACACCTTCGGCCGCAAGCCCGTCCTCGTCACCGGCATCGTGATCTTCCTCGCCGGATCGCTGCTGTGCGCGGGTGCCTGGAACATGGCCTCCCTGATCGCCTTCCGCGTCCTGCAGGGCCTCGGCGGCGGCGCGCTCCAGGGCACCGTGCAGACCATCGCCGCCGACCTGTACCCGATGAAGGAGCGGCCCCGCATCCAGGCCAGGCTCTCCACCGTCTGGGCCACCTCCTCCGTGGCAGGGCCCGCGCTCGGCGGCCTCCTCGCGGCGTACGCGGACTGGCGCTGGATCTTCCTCGTCAACCTGCCGGTCGGCGCGGTCGCCCTCTGGCTCGTGCTGCGCCACTTCTTTGAAGACAGGAGGGGCTTTGAGGACAGGAGGGGGCTCGGGGGCAACAGGAGGGGGCTCGGGGGCGCCTCGGACCGCTCCCGGTCCTCCCGGCCGGTCATCGACTGGCCCGGCGCGCTGGCCATCTTCGCCTGCGGCGGGCTGCTGCTGACCGCGCTCGTCCAGGGCGGCGTCGCCTGGCCCTGGCTCTCCACGCCCTCGCTGCTCCTGCTGGGCGGCAGCGCCCTGTGCGCGGCCGCCACGGTGCTCATCGAACGCCGCGCCGCCGAGCCGATCATCCCCGGCTGGGTCTGGCGCCGCCGCACCATCTCCACCGTCAACCTCGCGCTCGGCGCCCTCGGCCTGCTGATGGTCGCCCCGACCGTCTTCCTGCCCACCTACGCGCAGGCGGTGCTGGGCCTCGGCCCGATCGCGGCCGGCTTCGTGCTGTCCACCATGACCATGAGCTGGCCGATAGCCGCCGCGCTCAGCAGCCACGTCTACAACCGCCTCGGCATCCGCACCTGCGCGCTCATCGGCATGGCCGCGAGCACGCTGGTCCTGCTGGCCTTCCCGCAGCTGCCCTACCCGGGCGCGGCCTGGCAGCCCGCGCTGCTCTCGCTCGCGCTGGGCGCCACCCTCGGCCTCTTCCAGCTGCCGCTGATCATCGGCGTGCAGTCCTCCGTCGGGTACGCCGAACGGGGCACGGCCACTGCCTCGATCCTCTTCTGCCGCCAGGTCGGCCAGTCCGTCGGGGCCGCGCTCTTCGGGGCCGTCGCCAACGCCACCCTCGCCGGGCGGCTCGCGGACGCGCCCGCCGACCTCCGCGCCGGGCTGCCGGACGGCCTGGACGCGGTGTCCCGCGCCCTGGAACACGCCGGCGCGCTCACCGACCGCGCCGCCGACTACCTGCGCCGCGCCGTGGACGTCACCGTCGAGCACGTCTACTACGGCGCGGCGGCCGCCGGACTCCTGGCGCTGGTCGCGCTGCTCTTCGCACCGCGCCGCTTCCCCGTGCACGCGGACGCGCGGGACGGGGACGTACGGGACGGCGACGTGCAGGGCTGCGACGTACGGGACGGCACGGAGGCCGCGCCCGCCGAGAAGAGCTGACGGGCCACCGGCTCCGGGGACTGCGGCCTCAGCCCTCCGTGCGCGGCAGCTCGGTTTCGAGCGTGTCCTCCTCGTCCGGGTCCACACCACGCTTGGCGGGCGCCTCCTCGGGGGCGGAGACAGCGGCCGCCTCGGGGGCGGCCTCCGCGCTGCCCTCGTACGCGGGCGCCTCCTCGTACACGGGGGCCGCTTCGTACACGGGCTCCGCTCGGTACGTGTGCGCCTCCTCGTGCGAGGCCCCCTCTTCGTACGACGCAGCGCCGTACGAGGTCTCCGCGCCGTGAGCGGTCTCTGTGCCGTACGTGGTCTCCGCGTCGTACGAGGCTTCTCGCGCCGCCTCTTGGCCGGCGTCCTCGGCCGTGTCGTGCTGCGCGGCCGGGGCCTCTTCGGTGTGCTCGCGCACGGCCTCGGTGCTGTCCGCCGTCACGTCGTACACATGGCCGGAATCCTGTGCGTCCGCCGTGCTGCCGGCGTCCGGCTCCGGCTCGGCCGCGTCCGGGTCCTTGCCCATGAGGGTGGCCAGGCTGCTGCGTACGTGTGCCATGTGGGAGCGCAGCTCCTCACGGCGCTCCTCGTGCTCGCGCAGCGTCCGCTCCGTGGCGCGTTCGACGCGGGCGGCCTCGGCCTCGGCCCGCGCGATCAGATCGGCGCTGCGGGCCGCGGCCTCCTCGTCGATCTCGCGCGCGGTCTCCTCCATCTTGGCGTAGTAGCGCTGCACCTCCACGATGCGCGCCTCGCCGCGCTCCTCCAGGACCGCGACCCGCTGATCCATGGCCGCGTCCTGCTCGGCCAGCTGCTGCTCGGCCGCCGCCCACTTGTCGGCCAGGCTCTTCTCCTGGTCCTCCAGCACCTCGGCGGTGCGCCGGCGCATCTCGCGCAGCGCCTCCTGGGCCTCCTGGCGCAGCTCCTCGGCCTCGTCGGTGGCCGCCGCGACCGCCGCAGCGGCCTCGGCCTCGGCCGCCTCCACGGCGCGCACCGCGGCGTCCTCGGTGTCCCGGTGCAGTTCGAGCGCGTAGGTGTCGGCGGCGTCGCCCTGCTCCCGCGCGTACTCCGCCGCCTCGTCCCGCAGCCGCTCGGCGGTCGACGCCGCCTCGGTGCGCAGCCGCTCCGCCTCGGACTCCGTGGTGGTCAGGATCAGCCGCGCCTGCTCACTCAGGGACTCGTAGGTCTGGGGCGGCATCTGGGCGAGGTACTCGCGCAGCCGCTCCAGCTCCGCGGTCATCTCGTTGGCCAGCACGGTGAGGCGGGCCGCCCGCTCCCAGCAGGAGTCGCGGTCCACCGAGAGCCCTTCGACCCTCCGGTCCACGTCCTCCGGACGGTAGCCACGCCCTCGTACGACCTCGAACCCGTGAGGCGACACCGATGCACTCATCCCTCAAAGCCCCTCTCCGACAGTGACGTGGTCCGGCGCACATCTTTGTTGATCCGTCCGAAGCACCCATAACGCGACACTCCGCACCTATCCCTGCCCAAGGATGCGTCACTTTTCGGCAGAAGTCGGAATCGGCTCGTCGGCGCGCACGGCACGGAAGAGCCGCCGGGCCCTCTCCTCGTCCCACACGAGCACGTCCCCCGCGCCCGCGATCTGCTCGCCCGGGCCGGTCACCGGCACCGTCACGGCCTTCCCCGAGCCGTCCGCCACCTGTTTCATCGACAGTCCCATCTGCGTCAGGTCCACCACGCCCGTACGGTCGTCCACCCGCAGTGCCGCCAGTGCCGCGTCGAGCGCCGGCACCACCCGGAAGGGGTTCAGCAGCACTCCGGGGCCGAGCATCCGCGCCGACACCGCGCTGATCAGTGCCCGCTGCCGCTGCACGCGTCCCAGATCGCCCCGTGGATCGCTGTAACGGGCCCGTACGTACGCCAGCGCCCGCACGCCGTTCATGTGCGAGCAGCCCGCCGGGAAGTCCGCGCCCGACTTCTCGTCCTGCAACGGCGCGTCCAGGCACAGCCGGACCCCGCCGAGCGCGTCCACGACCCGGACCAGGCCGAGGAAGTCGACCTCGGCGTAGTGGTCGACGCGCAGGCCCGTGGCCTGTTCGACGGTGCGCGAGAGCAGCTTCGCGCCGCCGATCCCGTACGCCGCGTTGATCTTGTTCTTGCCGTGCCCCGGGACCGTGACATAGCTGTCCCGCGGCAGGCTCACCAGATACGGCCCGCTGTCCCCGTAGTGCAGCAGCATCACCGTATCGGTGTTGCGGCCCGCGTCATGGCCCACGTGCAGCTTCTGCTGCTGCCGGGGGGACAGATCGCGCCGGGTGTCGGAACCGACCAGCAGCCAGTTCGTGCCCTTGCCGGAGGGCGGCCGCCCCGAGTAGCCGCTCACTGCGTCCATCTGGCGCAGCTGTCCGCCCGCCCAGAAGAACAGCGCGACCGCCAGCGCGACGGCCAGCAGCACCACCACCGTCACCAGCAGCGCGATCCGCCGCGGCCAGGACCGCCTACGGCGGCGCCGCGCACGCCCGCCGCGGTACAGCGTCGACGAGCTCGGCTGCGGCAGCGACGGAGGGGCCATACCGGCATGATCGTGGCGCCCGACCCGCCTCGCAGGTCGAGCGCCACGTATGACACGTCGTCACCGCCGTACGGGGGACACTCCCCCGCGGCGGGACCGGGCCGTACCGCCTACAGCAGGCCGTCCCACATCTGCTCCAGCAGGACCGACCACCAGGTCTCGGGCGAACCGAGCGCCGCCGGGTCCAGCGCCGCCAGCTGCACCTGGAAGTCCGTGGTCCAGCGGCCCGCCTGCTCCGGGTTCAGCCCGTACCGCAGCCGCCACATCCGGCCCAGCATCGCCAGGCAGCGCACGAACTCGGGCAGCCCGGTGTTCACGAACTGCGGCGTCGCCGCCTGACCGCCGGGGCCGGCCTCCAGCGGCACCGCCACGATGTGCGCCGTGCCGTACTGGACGCACAGCTGACGGCCGAAGTCCGTGCCCATCACCAGGTACGAGCCCGCGTCCGGAGCCGGCTGCACGCCCCGCTCCTGAGCCAGCTCGGCCAGCGTCGGCACCGGACGGCCCGGCTGCGCCTGCCCCCAGAAGAACGGGCCGAAATCGACCGGCACACCGGCCCACATCAGGGTCTGCGCCACGACGTCGGGCACACCCTGCCGGGAGACCGCCCGCTGGTCGAAGCGGAACACCCCCTGCGGCCCGAACGCCTGCTCAAGCTCCTGGCCGATCGCCTGCGGCGGCGCCGGCGGCGCCATCTGGATCTGCGACGGGTGCGGCAGCGGCACCCGCACCGGAGCCGGGCGCGCCGGACCGTCCGCCACCTGGTGCAGCTCGCCCTGGTGCTCGACCAGATGCCGTACGCCCTGCTGCCGCGAGGCATGGTCGTGGCCGTACGCGGCGGTATGGCTGATCCGCACCTGCGGCCAGGTCTCGCGGATCATCCGGGCGCAGTAACCGCCCGGCAGGTCGCAGGACTCCAGCTCGGTGTGGAGCTCCAGCACCTGCTGCGGCGGCACGTTCAGGCCGCGCAGCTCGTGCAGGATCTGCCACTCCGGGTGCGGCGTACCGGGCGCCGAACGCCGGATGATCTGCTGCTCGGAGCCGTCGGGCGCGCGGTACCGCAGCACGGCCATGTAGCCGGGGCCGACGGTCGGCTGACCGGTCGGCGCCTGCGGATATCCGTACGCGCCCGGCCCGGCGGGCGCACCGGGGTGCTGTCCCATGGGCGGCGCGGGCGGCGGCGCACCGGGCCCTGCGGGCGGCGCACCGGGACCGGGCGGCGGCGTACCGGGGCTCGCCAGCATGGTGGCCGCCGCGTGCACACCCCCGCCGGGCGCGCCGGGATTGGCCGGAACGGCCGGCGGCGTGTGGGGAGCCGGGGGCGGCGGCGGAGGCGTACCGGGGCCCGCGGCGCCGGGCGTACCGGGCGGCGAGGGAGGCGGCGGCGTACCGCCACCGGTCCGGCCGGCCGCGGGGTTGCCGCCCAGCGACGCGCCGTCGGCCAGCATCGTGGCGGCGGCGTGCACGCCCCCACCCGGAGCGCCGGGGGCCGCAGGCACAGCGGGGGCACCGGGCGCTGCGGGGGTACCGGGCGTGCCGGGCGCGCCCGGAGGCGGCGTCTGCGCGCCGTCCGCCGCGTCCGGGGGGCCGGCGGGCCCGGCCGCATCCGGGTCCAGCTGGGACACCAGCTGCGTCGGCACATACCCGCCCGCCGGACCACCGGGGGCAGCGGGCGGCGTACCGGGGGCCGCGGGAGGCTGCGTTTCGGGGGCAGCGGGCGGCGGCGTACCGGGTCCCTGCGGGGTGATCTCGGCCTTGTCGGTCGCCTCGTCCGCGATCTCGGCGGGCGACGGCCGGCCGGCCCCGGGGACACCGGGAGGCGGCGGCGTACCGGGCGCAGCGGACTGCGGCATACCGGGAGCCGCAGGTGACGGCGTACCAGGAGCAGCGGTCGGCGGCGTACCGGGACCGGCGGGATGCTGCACACCAGGTGCAGCGGACGGCTGCACACCAGGAGCCGCAGGCGGCGGCATATCGGGGGCAGCGGGCGGCGGCGCACTCGGGCCCGGCGCCGGGGCCGCCCCGGGAGGCGGCGGCAGGTGCGTCACAGGCGGGCCGGACGGCGGCGGCAGCTCCGAGAGCACCGGGCCGGCTCCGGGAGCCGCGGCGTGCGGGTCCTCGACGGCGGGCGCGACCGCGGTGGGCGGCAGGTTGCTGCCGCCCGGCAGCAGTTCGGTCTTGGCGTCCGGGCGCACCGAGGGCCGGTCCGGCTTCGCGGCCGCGTCCTCCTCCATGTCCAGCTGCGGCGCGAACACGGTCGCGGGCAGCCCCACCGACCGGTCGTCGGCCTCGTCGTCCGCGGTGATGTCCGTGCCCTCCCAGGAAGGCGCGGCGGGCGCAGACGTACCGGAGGCCGGCGCGACGGACTCCTCCGGGCCCCGCTCCGCCGCCGTCACCGGCTGCGGCTCCGGCGCGACGGGAGGCGCGGGAGGCGCGACAGGCGCAACAGGCGGCTCGGCTTGCGGCGTCACAGCAGACGGCGCCTCGGCGGCAGACGGCTCAACAGGCGGCACCACGGCCGACGGTTCGACGGCAGCCGACCCGCCCGAAGGCTCAGCGGCAGAGGACTCAGCAGCCGACGACTCAGCGGCACCCGGCTCACCAACCCGCTCGGCGGCAGGCTCGGCCCCCGACGGCTGTGTTGCCGCCGGCTCCGCGCCCGACCGCCGGTCCGGGATGCCGATCGCGTCCGCCGCCTCCTGCAGCCACTCCGGCGGCGTCAGCAGGAACGACGTCTGCTCCAGATCGATGCGCTGCGGCGGCACCTCGGGCGCCGGCGCGGCGTCCGGCACCGCGCCGTACTCCTCCTCGTACCGGCGAATCACCTCACCCACCGGCAGCCCCGGCCACAGCGTCGTCTCACCGCTGTCCCGGGCGATCACCAGCCGCTGCCGGCCGCCGTCCCCGACCGGGCCGCCCTCGCGGTCCTCCGCCCAGGCCACAAAGCCCAGGTCGAACTCCCGTACCCGCACCTCACGCTGCTGGTACGCCGGCACCTCGCCGTTGACCCAGCGCTCCGCGCGCTCCTGCGCCTGCGCGAACGTCACCATCGCGCCTCACCCCTCCACCGGAACGGCGTGCGCGAAGCCGCCGTCCACCATCAGGTTCGCCACGGTCTCCAGCTCCGGCGGATTGCCCGCGAGGCGCTCCAGGAACTCGTCGAAGTCCGCACCGCACGGCAACAGCAGCCGCTCCACCCGCTCCTGGACCGTCCAGCCGTCCCGGTCCCGCGCGTCGTCGTACGCGCAGAACCACACCGACCCGACCGCGTCCCCCTTCACCTTCACGGCGATCACGCCGCCCTGGACGAACCCGACGCCCAGATAGTCCTTCGTGAAGTGGTCCCGCAGACACTTGTTCACATAGACCAGATCGTTCACGGCCGCGTCGTCCCGCACGGTGAAGAACGGCTGATCCACCAGCAGCCCCAGCTCCGGGTCGAGCGCGGCACCCACGGGCGCGCACCCGCCCGCCGCCTTCAGAAACGCCCGGTACGCGCCCGGCAGGCGGTACCCCAGAGCCTCCTCGGCCTGCAATACCGCGTCCTCGGTCACCGACACGTCGCGGTACGGCAGCCCGAAATGCGCGGGCCGCGTCTCCTGAAGGGGCCGCGTGCCGCGCTTCTCGTGGTCCACCGCCGCCGTCGCCAGCCCGGCGTGGTGCCGCAGCAGCGCCTTCACCTCGACCGGCACCAGCTGCAGCCGCCGGGTACCCGCCACGTGGTGCCAGGTCCAGCCGTGCGGCGTCGCCACCGACGGCACGTCCTCCCACAGCTCGTGGCCCTCCGCGTGCAGCGCGGCATTGGCCGACACGAAGTCCGTCAGCCGGAGCTCGTCGACCCCGAAACCGTCCGGCGGCTCGGCGATCTCCGCCGCGGCGCGCGCGTACGGCGAGAAGTCCGGGAACCCGTTCCCGTCCATCCGCACCCCCCTCGGGAAGCGCGCCGCCCGCACCGGGTCCGGGAAGTGCACGACCTGCCCGGCGTAGGCCGTGTTCGGTGGCGCGGCATGTCCCCCAGCCTGGCGGCTGGGCGGTACCCCCAGCCCACTGAATGGACCTGTCGTCATGGCGGATGCCCCCTGGCTGGAACTGGCTACTGCCGCACAGCCTAAGCGGTCCGGCAACCCCCGCCCCCGCCCCCGGCCACCCGCGGCGACCGGCCACCGGACACCCGTCGGCCGCCCGCGGCAGGCCCGCACACCCGTACTGGCACACCCCCGACCGGCCGACTGCCACGGACCGGTGACAAGGACTGTCACCGACCAGTGACACCCGCACGGCAAGCCCGACTTCCGCAACACCCAGCGAGTTTGGCAGGCTGACCCCCGCAGACGGGGGGATGCAGGGAGGGAAAGCACCGCATGAGCACAACCGCACAGTCCACCGCACAGTCCAAAGAACGGACCGCGGAAGAGCACACCGCACCGACGCCGGCGCACTCCGCCGGCGATCCCCGGATCGGCTGGAGCAGCACCGCCGACCACGACGGACCGCCCGTACTCCGGCACCGCCGCGACGGCATCCTCCCCACCGTCGCCGCCGCCCTGTCCGTCCGCGGCGAGACCCTCACCTGCACCGCGAGCAAGTCCGAGCAGCCGCCCACGCTCCACCCGCTCGTCCAGGACTTCCTCGACACCCTCAGCACCGCACAGCGCGAGCGCTTCACCGGCCGCTGTCCCGAAGCCGTCCTGCTCTCCCGGCACCTCACCGCCGTCGAGGCCAACCGCTCCAAACGGCAGTCCAAAAAGCCCCTCACCAACGGCGAGGCCCGCCGCTCCCTGAAGCACTCCAAACTCACCGCCCGCCACATCCGCGAGGACGGCGACCCCCAGCACGGCCACTACGCGGCACCCTGCCGCTCCTGCGACGCGCTCCTCGCCTTCTTCGGCGTCATGCCCGTCGGCTTCGCCTCGGCAGGGAGCTGAACCGCACCATGACCCCCTCCACCACCGCGTACGACCGCGCCGCCGGCGACACCACCCGCTTCCCCGTCGCCGTCGACGCCGCCCTGCACGAAGCCGGCTGGCAGCCCGGCCGCTGGGACATCAAGCAGGCCGAACGCTGGGCCGACGCCCTCCGCGAGCACACCTCGCCCGGCGGCCACCGGCACACCGTCTTCCCCGCCGCCGTCGAGGCCTGGGCCGAATTCGGCACCCTGCGCATCAGCGCGCCCGGCCCCGGCCGGCACATCGCGCCCACACCCTTCGAGATCGACCCGCTGTACGGCATCCACCTCGCCCGCACGCTGGGCGACCTCGGCCGCGCGCTGGACACCCAGGTCGCTCCCCTCGGCCGCGAGGCCGACAGCCAGGCCACCCTCGCCATCGACGCACAGGGCCGGGTCTACAGCCTCGACCACACCGGCGACTGGTACCTCGGCCACGACCTCGACCAGGCCCTCGGCACCCTCGTCCTCGGCAGCCGCCCCACCCGCCTGACGGTCGCCACGGACTGACCCCGCGACACCTGGACCGGCCCCGGGACAGGGGCCCGCGCCACGCCGTACGACCGGCCGCCGCAGGGCGGCCCCTCCCCCCCCCGTTACGGCTGCGGCGCCTCGCCCGCGGGGAGCACCGCCGACACCCGGAAACCGCCCGCGTCCGTCGGGCCCGAGACGAACACCCCGCCCAGGCCGGTCACCCGCTCACGCATCCCCACCAGGCCATTGCCCCCGCTCGGCAGGCCCGCGTCCGCCGCACCGCGCGCCGACGGACCGTTCTCCACCTGCACCGCGACCTCCCCCTCGCGGTGCGCCAGCCGCACCCGCACCGCCGCCCCCGGCGCGTGCTTGTGCACGTTCGTCAGCGCCTCCTGCACCACACGGAACGCGGTCTGCTCCACCCCCGGCCCGTACGCCCCCGGCTCCCCGTCCACCGACAGCTCCACCACCGTGCCCGCGGCGCGCGACTGGTCCACCAACGCCGCCACCTCCGCCAGCGACGGCCCCTCCCCTTCGCTCTCCACCGGCCCCGACACCCCGCCGCCCGCCTCGACGCGCGCCCGCACCGCACCCGGCGCACCACCCGCGGCCACCCCGCCGGCCCCGGCGCCCGCCGGCCCCGCGGACTCCGGCATCCGCGGCACCCGCGACACCTTGGACGCCACCGCCACCAGACGCTCCGGCTCGTCCGACACCCGCACCGACGCCGCCGCGCCCTCCCCCGTACGCAGCACCCCCAGCATTTCCCGCAGTTCCGTCAGCGCCTGCCGACCCATGTCCCCCACCAGGCCCGCATTCCGCGACGCCTTCTCGGGGTCCTTCAGCGCCACCGCCTGCAACGCCGCCGCGTGCACCACCATCAGGCTCACCCGGTGCGCCACCACGTCGTGCATCTCGCGCGCGATCCGCGTCCGCTCCTCGTTCCGCGCCCACTCCGCGCGCTCCTCGGCGCGCTCCGCGAGCAGCATCAGCTCCCGCTCCAGGCCGTCCGCGCGCTCCCGCAGGCTCTCCACCAGCCGGCGCCGCGCCCCCACGTACAGCCCCAGCAGCACCGGCGGTGCCGTCAGGACCAGGCCCAGCGCCACCGACGACAGCGGAACGAACCACCACGGCGGGTCGAAGTCCTCCTGCGACGCCACGTCCTGCGCCATGTTCAGGCTCGTGATGATGAGCGTGCCGACGACGGACATCCCCGCCAGCAGCACCGTGAACCGCCGCGGCACGTCCGACGCCGCCAGCGTGTACAGGCCCACGACCGTCAGCAGCCCGCCCAGCTCCGCCGGGGACACCGCGATCGAGACCAGTACGACGACAATCGGCCACTTGCGGCGCACCAGCAGCACCGGGCCGACCAGCAGTCCGAGCACGATTCCCGCCACCATCGGCAGCCGGGACTCCTCGGCGAACTGCACCCCCTCGAAGACGCACTCCACCGTCGAGGCGACCGCCAGGAACACGTCCAGCACGGCGCCACGGCGGCGCTCCCACCACCACGGCCCGCTGTGCGGCGCGCCCCTGACGCCCCCGGCGTCCCTTACCCCCGTCGTGGTCATACCGCCCACCCTACGGGCGCCCGCCACCGTTTTCCGGCCACGGCCACCACCATGCAGCGCGCCCGTTACGGGCCAGTACCTGCGACTTTCCCCCGAAGCGACGAATCACCCGGCATTTCCGGCGCGTCCGCCCCTCCGACTACCGACGCTTTGCACTGTGACAAACACCCACACGGGATTCGAGTCCCTGCGCGACGAGGCGGTCACCCTCCGCCGCGCGGGCCTCAGCCGCCGCCAGATCCGCGACCGCCTCCACATCCACAACAACGACCTCCTCAACCGCCTCCTGGACGGCGTACCGGTCCCGGAGTGGACCAAGCGCCCCAACGCGAAGGACGACCTCCGCGCCAGAGCCCGCGAGCTCCGCACGCAGGGCATGACGTACGACCAGATCCAACTGGAGCTGGGCTGCTCCAAGAGCTCGATCTCGCTCTGGGTACGGGACCTGCCGAAACCGGAGCGGCGCGCACCCGGCGAGCAGGCCAAGCTCGCCTCGCAGAAGCGCTGGGAGCACGAGCTCGCCGTGCGCGACGTGGAGCGACAGAAGACGAAGGCCGCCGCGCGGGACGAGGTCGGCAGGCTGAGCGATCGCGAACTGCTTCTCATCGGTGCGGG
Source organism: Streptomyces sp. NPDC053560 (assembly GCF_044544605.1). Classification (NCBI taxonomy): domain Bacteria; kingdom Bacillati; phylum Actinomycetota; class Actinomycetes; order Kitasatosporales; family Streptomycetaceae; genus Streptomyces; species Streptomyces sp. NPDC053560. The sequence continues at coordinate 143,471 of NZ_JBITXI010000005.1, forward strand.
CCTCTACTGGGCCGAGGGCTCAAAGGACAAGCCGTATCGCCGAACCGAGGTCGTAGCCTTCATCAACAGCGACCCCGACATGATCCGCGTGCACCTCCGCTGGCTGGACCTGCTCGGCATCGACCGCGACCGGCTCCACCTTCACGTGATGATCCACGAGTCGGCGGACGTTGCGGGGGCGGAGCGCTACTGGGCCGACCTGACCGGCATGGACGCCGCCTCCTTCGGCAAGACCACCCTCAAGAAGCACAACCCGAAGACGGTGCGGAAGAACGTCGGCGAGGGGTACCGCGGCTGCCTGGTGATCCGCGTCAAGCAGGGCGCCGACCTATACCGTCGCATTGAAGGCTGGTGGTACGGCATAGTGTTGGGTGCTGAACGGGATCAGCCGGGGGAATGTCCGGTTTAACCCTGTTCGCTATCCCCTGTGGTGTAATTGGCAGCACTGGGGCTTTTGGTGCCCTATGTCCGGGTTCGAGTCCTGGCAGGGGAGCAGGAAACACAACTGCTCAGTTCGGGTCCCGGCGGACACGTCGGGACCCGTCCGCGTTTCGGCTGCAATACGCACCGGTATCCTTCGGGTGTCCACCACCCGAAGTAGCCAAGAAGCCGAAGGGCATCCCCGTGAGCGCCAACCTTCCCCAAGTTCTCGGCTCCGCTCGAGTGGGGGAGACCCCACTGGCAGCCGTCGTCGTTCTCGCAGCGGGTGAGGGCACCCGCATGAAGTCGGCGACTCCGAAGGTCCTGCACGCGATCTGCGGCCGCTCTCTCGTCGGCCACGTCGTCTCCGCCTCCCGTGAGCTCGACCCTGAGCACCTCGTCGTGGTCGTGGGCCACGCCCGCGAACAGGTCACCGCGCATCTCGCCGAGATCGACGCGGGCGTCCGCACGGCGGTGCAGCACGAGCAGAACGGCACCGGGCACGCCGTCCGGATGGGGCTGGAGGAGCTGACCTCCGGCGGTTCCGGCGAGGCCGGCGCACCGGGCGTGGAGCTGGACGGCACGGTGGTCGTCGTGTGCGGGGACACCCCGCTGCTCACCGGCGCGACCCTCAAGGCACTGTCCGAGACGCACGCCGCCGACGGCAACGCCGTCACCGTGCTGTCCGCCGAGGTGCCGGACGCGACCGGGTACGGACGGATCGTGCGGGACGAGGCCACCGGCGCGGTCACCGCGATCGTGGAGCACAAGGACGCCACCGACGCGCAGCGCGCGATCCGGGAGATCAACTCCGGTGTGTTCGCGTTCGACGCGCGGCTGCTGGTCGACGCGTTGGGCAAGGTGCGGACGGACAACAGCCAGGGCGAGGAGTACCTCACCGACGTGCTGGGGATCGTGCGGGAGGCCGGGCACCGGGTGGGTGCGGCAGTCGCGGACGATCACCGGGAGATCCTGGGCATCAACAACCGCGTGCAGCTGGCGGAGGCGCGCCGGCTGCTGAACGACCGGCTGCTGGAAGCGGCGATGCTCAGCGGCGTGACGGTCGTGGACCCGGCGACGACGTGGCTGGACGCTGCGGTGACGTTCGAGCCGGACGCGGTGGTGCACCCCGGTACGCAGTTGCTGGGTGCGACGCATGTCGGCGCGTTCGCCGAGGTGGGTCCGCAGTCGCGGCTGACGGACACGACGGTCGGCGAGGGCGCGGTGGTGTCGTTCACGGTGGCGGACGGGGTGAAGGTCGGCCCGGGGGCGAGCGTGGGTCCGTACGCGTATCTGCGGCCGGGTACGGAGCTGGGGCCGAAGGCGAAGGCCGGCACGTACGTGGAGATGAAGAACTCGAAGATCGGTGAGGGCACGAAGGTGCCGCATCTGTCCTATGTGGGGGATGCGACCATTGGTGAGTACACCAACATCGGTGCGGCGAGCGTCTTCGTGAACTACGACGGTGAGGCGAAGCATCACACGACAGTGGGGTCTCACTGCAAGACGGGGTCGGACAACATGTTTGTGGCTCCTGTCACGATCGGGGACGGTGCGTACACCGCGGCGGGCTCCGTGATCACCAAGGATGTGCCCCCGGGTTCGCTGGCTGTCGCGCGTGGACAGCAGCGGAATATCGAGGGCTGGGTCGCTCGCAAGCGACCGGGAAGCGCCGCCGCGCAGGCCGCTTCGGCTGCTCGTCAGGAGAGCAAGGACGAGCAGTGACCGGGCAACGGGTGCGCCGTGCGGGGCGTACCGTGATAAGCGCACGCAACGTGGACGGCGCACCCCCAGCGCCCTCATGTTTGACAGCTTGGCAAGGAGATTTGCTGTGACCGGGATCAAGACGACCGGCGAGAAGAAGCTGATGCTCTTCTCCGGCCGCGCCCACCCCGAGCTGGCGGAGGAGGTTGCTCACCAGCTGGGTGTCGGCCTGGTCCCGACGAAGGCGTTCGACTTCGCGAACGGTGAGATCTACGTCCGCTACCAGGAGTCGGCGCGTGGCGCGGACTGCTTTTTGATTCAGAGCCACACGGCTCCGATCAATAAGTGGATCATGGAACAGCTGATCATGATCGATGCTCTGAAGCGCGCTTCCGCGCGGAGCATCACGGTGGTCATCCCGTCGTACGGTTACGCCCGTCAGGACAAGAAGCACCGCGGCCGCGAGCCCATCTCGGCCCGCCTGGTGGCGGATCTGCTGAAGACGGCGGGTGCGGACCGCATCGTCACGGTGGACCTGCACACCGACCAGATCCAGGGCTTCTTCGACGGCCCGGTGGACCACCTGTTCGCGCTGCCGGTGCTGGCGGACTACGTGGGCGCGAAGGTCGACCGGAACAAGCTGACGGTGGTCTCCCCCGACGCCGGCCGCGTGCGGGTGGCCGACCGCTGGTGCGACCGGCTGGACGCCCCGCTGGCGATCGTCCACAAGCGGCGCGACAAGGACGTGGCGAACCAGGTCACCGTCCACGAGGTCGTGGGTGACGTGAAGGACCGCGTGTGCGTCCTGGTCGACGACATGGTGGACACCGGCGGCACGATCTGCGCGGCCGCCGACGCGCTGTTCGCGAACGGCGCGGCCGATGTCATCGTCACGGCGACGCACGGCATCCTGTCCGGCCCGGCCGCCGACCGCCTGAAGAACTCCAAGGTGAGCGAGTTCGTGTTCACCAACACGCTGCCGACGCCGGGTGAGCTGGAGCTCGACAAGATCACGGTGCTCTCGATGGCGCCGACGATCGCGCGGGCGATCCAGGAGGTCTTCGAGGACGGCTCGGTGACCAGCCTCTTCGAGGAGCAGTGAGCTGATTTCCGGCTTAAGCGGGGCTTCCGCGCGGAGCTTACGTAGATCAATTTTCTGGGCGGCCTCCCCGCCGGGTAGACTCATCGAGTTGCTCGGCGAGGGAGGCCGTACTCATACGTACGGGGCTCCGTTATCGACGCGCTCTTCGTAGCAGGTCTGTCGTGGGCCGGGTGACGGTCGTCAGATCCGAGAAAAGTACTACGAGGAGTGCACCATGGCCGAGGTGAAGATTTCCGCCGAGCTGCGTACCGAGTTCGGCAAGGGCAGCGCCCGTCGTCTGCGTCGTGAGGACAAGGTTCCCGCCGTTGTTTACGGTCACGGTTCCGAGCCGCGCCACGTGGCCCTGCCGCACCACGACACGCTGATGGCGCTGAAGAACTCGAACGTCCTGATCAGCCTGGACATCGACGGCAAGCAGGAGCTGGTGATCCCCAAGGACGTGCAGCGCGCCACGCTCCGCATGGGCATCATCAACCACGTCGACCTGCTGCTGGTCCGCCGTGGCGAGAAGGTCAACGTCGAGCTGGCGATCCACACCGAGGGCGAGCTGGCCCCGGGCGGCAACCTGCTCGAGCACGTCCTGAACACCCTGCCGGTCCAGGCCGAGGCGACCCACATCCCCGAGTCGGTCACCGCCGACATCGCGGGCCTGGACGCCGGCCAGTCGGTCCTGGCGAAGGACATCAAGCTGCCCAAGGGTGTCTCCCTGGACGTCGAGGACGACGCCATCGTGCTGCAGGTCGTGGCCGCGCAGGCCGAGGCCCCCGCCGAGGGCGAGGGCGAGGCCGAGGAGGGCGCCGAGGCCTGAGCCTCGGACCGCCTCTGACGGCCGTCCGTTCCGACGGTCGCCGTCACCGGTTCTTCCGCCGCCGTCCCGTTCGTTGCGAGCGGGGCGGCGGTTTTTCTTACGTACAGGAGTGCAGCTGTGAGTGAGGTTGCGGCGGGGCCGTGGCTGGTGGTGGGTCTGGGGAATCCGGGGCCCGAGTACGCCGGCAACCGGCACAACGTGGGATTCATGGTGGCCGATCTGCTGGCGGAGCGGATGGGTGGCCGGTTCAAGGCGCACAAGGCGCGGGCGCAGGTGGTCGAGGGCCGGATCGGTCCGCCGGGGCCGTTGAGTCGTCGGGTCGTGGTGGCGAAGCCGTCGTCGTACATGAATCTGTCGGGCGGCCCGGTCACGGCGCTGCGGGACTTCTACAAGGTCCCGGTGGAGCGGATCGTGGCGGTCCATGACGAGCTGGACATCGACTACGGGGCGCTGCGGCTGAAGCTGGGTGGCGGCGACAACGGGCACAACGGCCTGAAGTCGATGACGAAGTCGATGGGTGCGGAGTACCACCGCGTGCGGTTCGGCATCGGGCGGCCGCCGGGGCGGATGCAGGTCGCGGACTTTGTCCTGAAGGACTTCTCGTCGGCGGAGCGCAAGGAGCTGGACTACTTCGTGGACCGCGCGGCGGATGCGGTGGAAGCGCTGGTCACAGAGGGGTTGGAACGGGCGCAATCCGCCTACAACTCCTGAGCGGGACAGCGCGGGACGACGTCTGACGAACCGTTCTGATCGAGTTGACCGCGCGTACTCGCATGGCCAAGGATCACCGCCATGTCCAGGACAGGTACGACAGGGACCAAGAAGCGCAGCCGTACCCGGCGGGCGGGCGAGAGCGCCTTCGGGTTGCTGCTCGTGCTGAAGAACACGCTGATGGCTCTGCTCGCGCTGCTGCTGCTGGTGGCCGGTGCGTGGACGTCGTGGAACACGGCGCAGTACGCGATGCTCGTGCAGGCCAAGGAGCGCGGCACGTTGACGGTCGCGGGGTGCGACGACGACCGCTGCTGGGGCCCTTACGTGCCGACGGGCGGGGACGGGCAGCGCCGGGCGAAGGTCGTGCTCGCGGAGACGGCGGCGCCGGAGAAGGGCCGGCGGGTCGAGGTCACGGTCGAGCCGGACACGGACCGCGCGGTGCGCACGGGTCCCGGCGGCATTCTGTACGCGTGGGTTCCCCTGGGCGGCGCGCTGCTGCTGGCTTCCCTCGTAGTGGCGGGAGGCCTGCGCATGCGGCGGACGGCGTGGGGCGTCGGCCTTTCCGGGGTTGCGCTGCTGGTGGCGGCGTTCTTCACGCTCTGACGGACGTCGAGGCGGCCGGTCACGTTTCCGTGACCGGCCGCCTCTGTCGTCGGGCGGGCCGGATCAGCCCGTGTTGCGCAGCCCCGCTGCCACGCCGTTCACGGTGAGGAGCAGCGCACGCCCCAGCACCGGGTCGGCTTCCTCGCCGCGCGCGGCGGCCTCGCGCTGGCGGGCGAGGAGGGAGACCTGGAGGTAGGAGATCGGGTCCAGGTAGGCGTCGCGGATGCGGAAGGTCTGCTTGAGGACCGGGTTGGACTCCAGCAGTTCCGTTTCCTTGGTGACGCGCAGGACTTCCTGGACGGTGAGCTCGTGCTCGGCCTTGATGACGTCGAAGACGTGCTTCAGCTCGTCGGGGACGAGGGTGTCGACGTAGTGCTGGGCGATCCGCAGGTCGGTCTTGGCCAGCGTCATCTCGACGTTGGACAGGAAGTTGCGGAAGAAGTGCCAGTGCTCGTGCATCTCGTCGAGCACGGAGTCCAGGCCAGCCTCGCGCGCTGCCTTCAGGCCGGTGCCGACGCCGAACCAGCCGGGGACGATCTGGCGGGACTGGGTCCAGCCGAAGACCCACGGGATGGCGCGGAGGCCGTCGAGCGAGACGCCCGAGCCGGGGCGGCGGGAGGGCCGGGAGCCGAGGTGGAGTTCGGCGAGCTGATCGACCGGGGTCGACGCGAGGAAGTACGCCGGGAGGTCCGGGTCCTCGACCAGGCGGCGGTAGGCGCCGTGGGCGGCCTCGGAGACGGTCTCCATCGTGGCGTCCCAGCGGGCCAGCGCCTCGTCGGACTGGCGCGGCGCGGTGTGCAGGGCGGAGGCCTGCAGGGTGGCCGCGACGGTCAGTTCCAGGTTTTCGCGGGCCAGGGACGGCACGAGGTACTTGTCGGAGATGACCTCGCCCTGCTCGGTGACCTTGATCTCGCCTTCGAGGGTGCCGTAGGGCTGGGCGAGGATCGCGTCGTGGGAGGGGCCGCCGCCGCGGCCGACGGTGCCGCCGCGGCCGTGGAAGAGGCGCAGCCGTACGCCGTGCCGGTGGGCGACGTCGCGGAGCAGGCGCTGGGCGCGGTGGATCTCCCACTGGGAGGTGGTGATGCCGCCGAACTTGGAGGAGTCGGAGTAGCCGAGCATGACCTCCTGGACATCGTCGCGGAGGGCGACGAGGCGGCGGTAGGAGGGGTCGGACAGCATCTCGTCGAGGAGCTTGTCCGCGATCTTCAGCTCGTCGGTGGTCTCCAGGAGCGGCACGATGCCGACCTTGGCCCAGCCGGCGTGCAGGTCGATCAGGCCGGCTTCGCGGGCGAGGACGGCGGCGGCGAAGACGTCGTCGGAGCCGGCGCACATGGAGATGATGTAGGACTCGATGACCTCGGGGCCGAAGGTCTCCTTGGCCTCGCGGACGGTCTCGAAGACGCCGAGGGTCTTGGCGCCGGCCGCGTCCAGCGGGGCGGGGCTGGGGGCCAGCGGGCGGCGCGAGCGCAGCTCCTTGGCCAGCAGCTTGCGGCGGTAGTCGCGCGGCATGTCCACGTAGCGCCAGGACTCCTCGCCGAGCCGGTCGAAGAGCTGGCCGAGGGCGTGGTGGTGGGCGTCGGCGTGCTCGCGGACGTCCATGGTGGCGAGCTGGAGGCCGAACGCGGCGATCGTCCGGATCGTGCGCTCCAGGCGGCCGTCGGCGACGAGGCCGCCGCGGTGCTCGCGCAGCGAGGTCTGGAGGAGGACGAGGTCGTCGATCAGCTCGCGGGTGCCGAGGTAGTCGCGGCCGGCGACGTGCGGGGTGTCGTTGGCCAGGCGCTCGCGGGTGTTGACGAGCTTCTGCCGGATGCAGGTCGCCTTGAGGCGGTAGGGCTCCTCGCTGTTCAGCCGCTTGTAGCGGGGGCTGATCTCGGGGAGGAGGTCCAGGTCCTGCTGGAGGGAGGCGAGCAGCTCGTCGGTGGCGCCGCAGTTGCGGATGGAGTTCGACAGGGCGCCGCGCAGCTCGTCGATGTGCTCCAGCGCGTCGGTGATGCCGTGCTCGTGCTGGAGGATGAGGACGTCCCAGGTCACCTGGGGGGTGACGTTGGGGTTGCCGTCGCGGTCGCCGCCGATCCAGGTGCCGAAGGTGAGTGGGCGGGTGCCGGCGGGGAGCTGGACGCCGGCCCGCTCCAGTTCGGCGGCGAGGTCTTCGAGGACGTCGCCGACGGCGCCGCGGCCTAGCTCGTCGAGGTAGTAGATGGCGTTGCGGGCCTCGTCGGTGGGTTCCGGGCGGGCCACGCGCAGCTCGTCGGTCTGCCAGATCAGGTCGATGTTCTCGGCGAGGCGGAGGTCGGCGCGGCGGCGGTCGCCGGCGTCGGTGGTCTCCAGCAGCTCGGCGACCTTGCGGAGCTTGGTGAGGACGGAGCGCCGGGCGGCCTCGGTGGGGTGGGCCGTGAAGACGGGCCGCACGGCAAGGTGGGCCGCGGTCTCGCGGAGGTGCTCGGGATCGGCGTCCTTGAGCATGTCGGCGGTGCGGGCGAGGATGCCGCCCTCGGCGGCGCGCTTGGCGCGCAGCTCGCGTCCGCGGTGCACCTGCTCGGTGACGTTCGCGAGGTGGAAATACGTGGAGAAGGCCCGTACGAGCTTGGTGGCGGTGATCAGATCGGTGTCACCGAGGAGCTCGGCGGCGGCCTCGCCGTCGGTCCGCGTCAACGCGCGTACCCGCTCCACCAGATCGAGGAGCTCGGGCCCTTCCTGGCGTACGAGGGTCTCGCCGAGCAGATCGCCGAGGCGGCGGATGTCGGCGCGCAGGGCGCCGTTGCCGGCTTCCGCCGTGTCGGGGGCCCCGGAGTGGGGGGCCTGCTGGGCGGCGTCGGGAGAGATGTCGGCACTGCTCACAGGTGCGGCTCCTTGCAGTGTTGAGCACGTCTGGGCTGGTGAGTGTCGTAGGGACACTCCCTGGTGGCGGGTTGCGGACCGCGCTGTCCGACGCCTCAAGAATAGATCTCCGCTTTTCGGGCGGTCACACCGTCCGCTCTGTGAGAGGGGCTGTCGGGCCGGTCACACCCTTGTACGGTGTGGCGGCACTGCCATACTTACGAGACCGTAGGTTACGGAACCGTAGCCCTGCCTCCGACCCCAGCGAGGGACACACATGACCGCTGGCCCCGAAGTCGTCGAGAAAACCGTCAAGTCCGCCGATACCCCACTGCCCTCCGCGACGCTGGGTAGCGACAGCAAACGCTCCGTCGAACAGATGACGCTGCTGCTGTTCATCACCGTGCCGTTCCTGGCCCTGGTGGCCGCGGTTCCGCTGGCCTGGGGCTGGGGCGTGAGCTGGCTCGATCTGGGGCTGCTGGTGGCGATGTACTTCATCGGCTGCCACGGCATCACGATCGGTTTCCATCGCTACTTCACCCACGGGTCGTTCAAGGCGAAGCGGCCGCTGCGCATCGCACTGGCGATCATGGGCTCGCTCGCGGTGGAGGGCCCGCTGGTGCGGTGGGTCGCGGACCACCGCAGGCACCACAAGTTCTCCGACGCCGAGGGTGACCCGCACTCGCCGTGGCGGTACGGCGAGACCGTGCCGGCCCTGCTGAAGGGCCTGTGGTGGGCGCACATGGCGTGGATGTTCGACGAGGAGCAGACGCCGCAGCACAAGTACGCGCCGGACCTGATCAAGGACCCGGCGATCCGCGCGATCTCCCGCCAGTTCGTCCTGTGGACGTCCGTCTCGCTGCTGATCCCGCCGCTGGTCGGCGGGCTGGTGACGATGTCGTGGTGGGGCGCGTTCACCGCGTTCTTCTGGGGCTCGCTGGTGCGGGTGGCGCTGCTGCACCACGTCACGTGGTCGATCAACTCCATCTGCCACGCGGTGGGCAAGCGGCCCTTCAAGTCGCGGGACCGCTCGGGCAACGTCTGGTGGCTGGCGATCCTGTCCTGCGGCGAGTCCTGGCACAACCTGCACCACGCGGACCCGACCTGTGCGCGGCACGGCGTACTGAAGGGGCAGCTGGACTCCAGCGCGCGGCTGATCAGCTGGTTCGAGAAGCTGGGCTGGGCGTACGACGTGCGCTGGCCGAACGCTTCCCGGCTCGACTCCCGCCGCCAGGAGAAGACCGCGCCGGGGGGCGCAGCCCGGTCGTAGCCGGGGAAGGCATGATTGTCGGGTGGCGATCGATGGCAGCAGCGTGAGTGGCAGCAAGGACAAGGCGTCTTCCGGTGCGGGCGCACGGCGCGCGCGGCGGGTCCGCATGACGGGCAAGGAGCGCCGTGAGCAGCTGCTGGACATCGGGCGCACGGTGTTCGCCGAGCGCGGCTTCGAGGGCACCTCGGTGGAGGAGATCGCGGCGAAGGCCGGGGTGTCCAAGCCGGTGGTCTACGAGCACTTCGGCGGCAAGGAAGGGCTGTACGCGGTCGTCGTGGACCGGGAGATGCGGCGGCTGCTGGACATGGTGACGGGTGCCCTGACCGCGGGGCACCCGCGCGAGCTGCTGGAGCAGGCGGCGTTCGCGCTGCTGGACTACATCGAGTCCTACACCGACGGCTTCCGCATCCTGGTCCGGGACTCCCCCGTGGCCCAGTCGACGGGCACGTTCGCCTCGCTGATCAGTGACATCGCGACGCAGGTAGAGGACATCCTGGGCCTGGAGTTCAAGGCGCGGGGATTCGACCCGAAGCTGGCGCCGCTGTACGCGCAGGCACTGGTCGGAATGGTCGCGCTGACCGGCCAGTGGTGGCTGGACGTCCGCAGGCCGAAGAAGGCGGAAGTGGCGGCGCATCTGGTGAACCTCGCCTGGCACGGCCTGGACGGGCTGGAGCCGAAGCCGCGGCTGATAGGCCACCGCAAGGCGTGACCGAGGGCCACTCCCGCCCCAAAGTTCACCCGAAAGAGTGAGCGGCGCAGAGGGCTTCAGAAGCGCCGCATCAGCACAGGGGTTCGAGGAATTCCAGTCGGTTGCCGACCGGGTCGTGGGAGTAGAAGCGGCGGTGGCCCGGGAGGGCGTCGCCCCAGGTGACGTCCGCGCCGTGCGCGGCGAGCCGGGCGGCGAAGGCGTCGATGCCCGTGACGAGGACGCCGGGGTGGACCTTGGCGGCCGGCCGGAAGCCCTCTTCGATGCCGAGATGCAGACGGACCGTACCGGCCTCGAACCACGCGCCGCCCCGCGCGGCGAGCCCGGGCGGCTTGGATACCCGGGTCATCCCCAGCACGCCCTCGTAGTACGCGGACAACGCGTCCTCCGAGCCGGGCGGCGCCGCGAGCTGGACGTGGTCGAGGCCGGTGATCATCCGCTATATCTCCTTGCGTGCCACGGCGAAGATCCGCCGGAAGGGGAAGACGGTGCCGTGCGGCCCCGCCGGATAAGCCTTGCGCAGCAGGTCGCGGTACTGGTCGAGGAATTCCTCGCGGGCCTCGGGGTCGTGCTCCAGCGCCGTGAGGACGGGACGCAGGGCGGTCCCCTTCACCCAGTCCAGCACCGGGTCCTCGCCCCGCAGGACCTGCACGTAAGTGGTCTCCCAGGTGTCCGCCGCGCAGCCCAGGTCGATCAGCCGCTTCAGGTACTCCTCCGGCTCCAGTACGTGCACGAAGCGTCGCCCCTGATCTCCCAGGCGGGCCCGCCACCGAGGGGTGTCGCACAGCTCCCCGAGGAGGGCGTGGCTGGGCGAGGTGAAGTTGCCGGGGACCTGGAAGGCGAGGGTGCCGCCGGGGGCGAGGGTGTCGATCCAGGGACCGAAGGAGTCGGCGTGGCCGGGGACCCACTGCAGCGCCGCGTTGGAGACGATGAGGTCGAAGGGTTCGTCGGGGATCCAGGTGGCGGCGTCGGCGGGGGCGAAGTCCAGCAGCCCGCCGCCCGCCGTGGGGCCCTCGTAGGACCGGGCCCTGGCCAGCATGTCGGCGGAGCTGTCGAAGCCGGTGATGTGCGCGTCGGGCCAGCGGTCGGCTATCAGGGCCGTGACGTTGCCGGGGCCGCAGCCCAGGTCGGCGATGCGCGGGCGACGCGCGGCGGGCAGCTCGGGGATGCGGGCGAGCAGGTCCAGGAACGGGCGGGTGCGGTGGGTCGCGTGGCGGAGATACTGCTGTGGGTCCCAGGTCGGCGCAACGTGCGTGTCGTGCATGGTCGAACCCCTCTGCTGATCGGGCCAGTGCCGGTGGAGCAGGAACTGCTGCCGACGCTGCCCAATCGTCCAGGAAAATATATCTTGACGTCAAGAGACTTCACGTCGACACAACCACTACACTGATCGACATGGAGGACGAGGTCGACCGACTGGTCGCTGCATGGCGCCGCGAGCGCCCCGACCTCGATGTGGAACCACTCGAGGTGCTCAGCCGCGTCAGCCGGCTCGCCCGGCATCTCGACCGCGCGCGGCGGCTGGCCTTCTCCGAGGTGGGCCTCGAACCCTGGGAGTTCGACGTCCTCACCGCGCTGCGCCGGGCCGGCTCGCCGTACCAGCTCTCCCCCGGCCAGCTCCTCACGCAGACCCTGGTCACTTCCGGCACCATGACCAATCGTATCGACCGGCTCGCCAAGAAGGGTCTCGTCGAACGGCTGCCGGACCCGAGCGACCGGCGCGGCGTCCTCGTCCGGCTCACCGCGGAAGGGCGCGACCGCGCCGATCAGTCGCTGGCCGGGCTGCTCACCCAGGAGCGAGCGATCCTCGCCGAGCTCTCCCGCGCGGAGCGCGGCGAACTGGCGGGCCTGCTGCGGCAGTTGACGGCCCCGTTCGACAACATTCCGGGCTAGCCGACACCCGGCCACCGGGGGTGGGAGCGCAGCGCCGCTGCCGAGTGCGCCACCGCTGTGGCCGGTCGCGCGGTTCCCCGCGCCCCTTACGGGGCGCCCTCTTGCCCGACGCGGCACGCGTCCACTTGGATCGCGGCCATGAGCCACGAGCGCGATGCGCCGCCCGCAGGGCACCGGTTCCACGGCCGTACGTACCTCGTCACCGGCGCCGCCTCCGGGATCGGTGCGGCCACCGCCGACCGGCTGGCCGCCGAGGGCGCCCGCGTCCTCCTCCTCGACATCGACGGCGAGCGCGGCGAGCGCACCGCGCGCCGCATCCGCGCCGCCGGCGGCACCGCCTCCTACGAGCGCTGCGACGTCACCGACGAGGCCGCCTGGCAGCGCGCCGTGGCCGCGGCCCGGGGCCGCTACGGGCCGGTCGACGGCCTGGTCTCCAACGCCTTCACCCACTACGCGGCACCCGCCGACCGCACCCCGCGCGCCGACTGGGACCACCAGCTCGCCGTCAACCTCACCGGCGCCTTCCTCGGCGTCCGGGCCGCCCTGGACGACCTGCGGGAACGGCAGGGCGCCGTGGTGCTGACCTCCTCCGTGCACGCCCTGGTCGGGCTGCCGGGCCGGCCCGCGTACGCCGCCTCCAAGGCGGGCCTGACCGGCCTCGCCCGCCAGCTGGCCGTCGAGTACGGCCCCGACGTACGGGTGAACTCCGTGCTGCCCGGCCCCGTCCTCACCCCGGCCTGGGAAGGCATCGCCGAGGAGGACCGGCGGGCCACCGCGGCCGAGACCGCGGCCGCGCGGCTCGGCCGGCCCGAGGAGATCGCCGCCACGATCGCCTTCCTGCTCTCCCCGGACGCCTCCTTCGTCACCGGCGCGAGCCTCGTCGTCGACGGCGGCTGGAGCGTCCTGAAGAACTCCTCCTGACCAGCCACCGCCGGCCACGGCGAACACGCGGCCGGCAGCACCGCAGCGACCACGCGACCCGACAAGCCCCCAGGGGGGACCGCGCGATGGGAATCCGGTACGGCGGGGACTACAACCCCGAGCAGTGGCCCGAGGACGTACGGGCCGAGGACCTGGTCCTCATGAAACAGGCGCACGTCACGATGGTGACCGCCGGGATCTTCTCCTGGGCTCGGGTCGAACCCCGTCCGGGCACCTACGACTTCGGCTGGTTCGACCGCGTCATGGACGGCCTGGACCAGGCCGGCATCGCGGTCTGCCTGGCCACCATGACCGCCTCCCCACCGCCCTGGCTCGCCCACCGGTACCCCGAGATCCTCCCCGAGGACGCCGACGGCACCCGGCGCTGGCCGGGCGCCCGCCAGCACTACTGCCCCTCCAGCCCGGTCTACCGCGAACACGCCGTCCGCCTCGTCGAACGCCTCGCCCACCGCTACGCCGGGCACCCCGCGCTCGCCCTGTGGCACATCGGCAACGAGTACGGATGCCACACCCGGCAGTGCTACTGCGACGTCTCGGCCCGCGACTTCCGCCGCTGGCTGCGCGAGCGGTACGGCACCGTCGAGGCGCTCAACGACGCCTGGTCCACCGCCTTCTGGTCACAGGGCTACGGCGACTTCGAGGAGGTCCTGCCGCCGCGCGCCGCGCCCACCTCCGCCAACCCGGCGCAGCAGCTGGACTACCTCCGCTTCAGCGACGACGCGCTGCGCGCCTGCTACCTCGCCGAGAAGGAGGTGCTGGACAGGGTCGCCCCGGGCGTGCCGGTCACCACCAACCTGATGCCGGACCACAAACCCGTCGACGCGTTCGCCTGGGCCCGCGACATGGACGTCATGGCGCTGGACTTCTACCAGGACCCCTACGTCCTCGACGACCACATCCGCGCCGGCTACAACTTCGACCTGATGCGCTCCGCCCGTGAAGGCCAACCCTGGCTGCTCCTCGAACAGGCCCCGAGCGCCGTCAACTGGCGCCCCCGCAACGGCCCCAAGCCGCCCGGCGCGATGCGACTGTGGAGCTGGCAGGCCGTCGCGCAGGGCGCCGACGCGGTGCTGTTCTTCCAGTGGCGGCAGTCGCTCGGCGGCGCCGAGAAGTACCACTCCGCGATGGTCCCGCACGGCGGCACCGACACCCGAGTCTTCCGCGAGGTCACCGAGCTGGGGCGGGAGCTGGCCGCCGTACCGGGCATCGAGGGCACCCGCTCCGAGGCGCAGGTGGCGCTGCTCGCCGACTGGGACAGCCGGCGCGCCCTGGAGCTGGACTCCCGGCCCTCCACGGCGCTGGAGGCCCCCGAGCGGGCGCTGGCCCACTACCGCCCGCTGTTCGAGGCGGGCGTCGCCTGCGACATCGTCCCGCCCGGCCGGGACCTGACCGGCTACCGCCTGGTCGTCGTCCCCAACCTCTACCTGCTGCGCGCCGAGGACGCCGAGCGGCTGACCGCGTACGTGCACGGCGGCGGGCACGTACTGGTGTCGTTCTTCTCCGGCATCGTCGACGCGCACGACCGGGTGCACCCCGGCGGGTATCCGGCGCCGCTCCGCGAGCTGCTGGGGCTGTGGGTGGAGGAGTTCCGGCCGCTGGACGAGGGCGCCCGGCTGCTGCTGCGCGGGCGGTACTCGGGCCGCGCCGACCTCTGGGCCGAGGACATCGTCCTCGAAGGCGCCGGCTCCGTCGTCGACTTCGTCGGCGAGGACTCGGCGCTGCGGCCCGCGATCACCCGCCACTCCTACGGCCGGGGCACCGCCTGGTACGTGGCGACCCGCCCCGACCCGGGCCTGATGCGCTCCCTGATGGACGACGTACGGGAGGCGGCGGGCGTCACGCCCGTCCTGCCGGGGCTGCCGACCGGCGTGCAGGCGGCCGTGCGCTCCGGGGACCGCGCGCGGTACCTCTTCCTGCTCAACCACGGGCAGGAGCCGGCCGACGTGCCGCTGCCGGGGCCGATGACCGACGCGCTGGAGCAGGCCGCGCCGCGGGCGGCGACCGTGCATCACCTCACCCTGCCGGCCCGCGGCGTGGCCGTCCTGACGGAGCCCGGCCCGCAGGCCGGCTCCTGAGCGGCGCCCGCGCCCGGGGGCAAGGGCCCGGGCGGCGGGACGATCAGGGTCTGCCGGCGGCCGGGCCACCGCACCGGCCGCCGGCGGCCGTACCGGCCCGGGCGCGGCGGCCGGCGGCCCCCGGGCCCGTCACGGCACCGACACCGACGCCGTCGGCACCGGCTGCGCCGCCGGGGACGACGGGGGCGGCTCCAGCTCGACCGGCCCCACCCCGGCTCGGCGCGCCAGCGCCACCGCCGCGAGCGTGGAGTGCACGCCGAGCTTGCCCAGCACGTTCTGCATGTGCGTACGGACCGTGTGCGGGGAGAGGAACAGCCGCTCCGCGACCGCCTTGCGGCCGAGCCCCGCGACCATGCAGCGCAGCACCTCGCGCTCGCGCGGCGTCAGCGACTCCACCAGCCGCTCGCTCTCGGTGCGGTGCTTGCGCGCCGCCGTCAGCTCCCGCAGCACGCCCGTCAGGAGCGCGGGCGGGAGATGTGTCTCGTCCCGCAGCACGCCGCGGATCACGGCCAGCAGGCGGGAGAGCGAGCAGTCCTTGGCGACCCAGCCGCCGGCCCCCGCCTGGAGCGCGGCCGCGGCCCTGCGCGGGTCGTCCTTCTCCGCGAGCACCACGGCACGGACCATCGGATGGGTGGTACGGACCGAAGTGACCAGCGAGATGCCGTCCACGGGCGCGCCGTCGGACGCGCCGTCCCGCGGCACCTGGGGCCGCATGGGGACCGCCGCGAGCGGTGCGACGGCCGCGCCGAGGTCGGCGTCGACGAGCATGACGTCGAAGCGCCGGCCCTCGGAGGCCGCTCGCTCCAGACTGCGCAGGGCCGCCGGTCCGCTCCCGGCCGCCGCCACGTCCACGTCCTGTTCGGCCGCGAGGGCGGCCGCCAGGGACTCGGCAAAGATGCGGTGGTCGTCGACCACCAAGACCCGGATGCGTTGCACTGAGGACCCCCTGTCTCGGGGAACGGGCAGGAATGGGTACGCGCGCCCGCGGCGGGGACGCCGCACCGGCACGGCCGCCGCCGTGCTGCACCGCTTGTCCCACCCCGGGCGCCGTACCCTCCTCCCCGCGCCGCGTTCGGCGGGGAGGGTCCAGCTCGCCCCCTGATCGGCACCGGCCCCCACCGGTGCTCTGTTCAGCGTACGTACGGGGTCCGGCAACGGAAGCCGATTGGCAAAACTGCCCGACCCATGTGTTCAGGGTGGGGCAGTCGGCTCACCACGGGGCGCCAGTACCCGGTGATCGGCTCATTCCGACCGGTTACCGGCGGATGTCGGCGGGGCTCTCGGCCAGTCCCGGATACCGGCTGACAGGGGATCACGGGTGTGCGGTGGCGGGCGCCCGTACCCCCGCCGCCGCGTCCGTCACGCCAGCCGCCGGGCCCCCGCGCTCGGCACGGCGGGGAAGATCCGCGGCGCCGCGTACCCGGCCGCCGCGAACGCCTCCGTGACGGCCTTGCCGACGTCGTCCGCCGTCACCTCTTCCACCAGCACGATCGCGGACCCGCCGAAGCCGCCGCCGGTCATCCGCGCGCCCAGCGCCCCGGCCCGGTTCGCGGCGTCGACCACGAGGTCCAGCTCGGCGCAGGAGACGGCGAAGTCGTCGCGGAGCGAGGCGTGCCCGGCGGTCAGCAGCGGGCCGATGCCGTGCGGATCGCCCGCGTCGAGGCGCGCCATGACGTCCTCCACCCGCCGGTTCTCGGTCACGATGTGCCGTACCAGGGGCCGCACGGCCGCCTCGTCCGCCAGCGACTCCAGCGTCTGCGCGAGATCTTCGTACGCCACATCACGCAGGGCGCGTACGCCGAGGGTGCGCGCGGCCCGCTCACAGCCGGCGCGGCGTTCGGCGTAGGCCCCGTCCCCCAGTTCGTGCTGGACGCGGGTGTCGACGACCAGCAGACGCAGTCCGGCCGCCGCGAGGTCGAAGGCCACCTGGCGGCGGGTGAGGTCGCGGGTGTCCAGCAGGAGGGCGTGGCCCTCGGTGCAGCACGCCGAGGCGGTCTGGTCCATGATCCCGCAGGGCACGCCGACGAAGGCGTTCTCGGCCCGCTGCGCGAGCCGGGCGAGCTGCTGTCCGTCCAGGTCAAGGCCGTACAGGTCGTTGAGCGCCAGGGCTGTGGCGACCTCCAGGGCCGCGGAGGAGGAGAGCCCTGCGCCGGTGGGCACGACGGAGTCGAAGTGCAGGTCGGCGCCGCCGCCGACGGGCAGCCCGGCCTCCCGCATCGCCCACAGGACACCGGCCGGGTACGCCGCCCAGCCGCCGTCGGAGGCGGGCTTGAGGGCACCCGTGCGCAGCTCCACGATGCCGCCCCGGACGTTGCCCGAGTGCAGGCGCAGCACGCCGTCCGTACGGGGCG
The DNA here is from genome assembly GCF_044544605.1 of Streptomyces sp. NPDC053560. Classification (NCBI taxonomy): domain Bacteria; kingdom Bacillati; phylum Actinomycetota; class Actinomycetes; order Kitasatosporales; family Streptomycetaceae; genus Streptomyces; species Streptomyces sp. NPDC053560. Next base: position 160,873 of record NZ_JBITXI010000005.1, read on the forward strand.
CCGCCGCGGCGGTCGTGGTGTGCGGCAGGGCCAGCGGCATCACGAAGCCGTCGTTGTAATCGGTGTGCTCACCGATGAGGTTGACCCGCCCGGGGGCGGCCCACACGCCGTGCGGGTCGGTCCCGTACACCTCACGGAAGGCGGCCTCGGTACGGGCTGCGCCGTGCTCCTGGTCTGTCACCCGGACTCCTTCGTCCTCAACTCATGGCTGCTGGATCTTCTGGGCGAACGCCCAGGCGTCGGCGACGATGCCCGACAGGTCGGCGCGGCGCGGCTGCCACCCCAGCCGGTCGGTCGCCGTCTGCGCGGAGGCGACCAGGACCGCCGGGTCGCCGCCGCGGCGCGGGGCCACGACCTCGGGGACGGGGTGGCCGGTGACCTTGCGGACGGTCTCGATGACCTCACGCACGGAGAAGCCGTTGCCGTTGCCGAGGTTGCAGATCAGGTGCTCGCCCGCCGTCGCCGCGTCCAGCGCGAGGAGGTGCGCGTCGGCGAGGTCGGCGACGTGGATGTAGTCGCGGACGCAGGTGCCGTCCGGCGTCGGGTAGTCGTCGCCGAAGACGGAGATGTGCTCCCGGCGGCCCTGGGCGACCTGGAGGACGAGCGGGATGAGGTGCGACTCGGGGTCGTGCCGCTCGCCGCAGTCGCCGTACGCGCCGGCCACGTTGAAGTACCGCAGCGAGACCGCGGCCAGGCCGTGGGCCGCGCACTCCCCGCTGATCATGTGGTCGACGGCGAGCTTCGAGGCGCCGTACGGGGAGGTGGGGGCCGTGGGGTCGGTCTCCGTGATGGGGGTGTTCACGGGCTCGCCGTAGGTCGCGGCGGTGGAGGAGAAGACCAGGGTGCGCACGCCCGCGACGCGCATCGCGGCGAGCAGGTCCATGGTGCCGCCGACGTTGTTGCGCCAGTACTTCTCCGGGTCCACGACGGACTCGCCGACCTGCGAGAACGCGGCGAAGTGCAGGACGGCGTCGAAGGACCGGTCCAGCCACTTGCCGGCGTCCTGGATCCGGCCCTCGATGAACTCGGCGCCCGCGGGGACGCCCTCGCGGTGGCCGGTGGACAGATCGTCCAGGACCACGACCTCGTGGCCGGCCTCCAGCAGGTGGGCCGCCACGACGCTGCCGACGTATCCCGCTCCGCCGGTCACCAGGTACTTCTTGCTCACGCGCTCGCTACCTCTCGCAGTCGCTGCGCCGCGGCTTCCGGCGGCACATCGTTGATGAACACATTCATGCCGGATTCGGAACCCGCGAGAAACTTCAGCTTGCCGGGAGTGCGTCGGATGGTGAAGAGCTCCAGATGGAGAGCGAAGTCCGCACGGTGCGGGGCGCGCACCGGCGCCTGGTGCCACGCGGCGATGTACGGCGTCGGCGGCTCCCCCGCTCCGAAGATCCGGTCGAACCGTCGCAAGACTTCCAGGTACAGCTGTGGGAACTCTGTGCGCGCGTCCTCGCCGAGGGCGAGCAGGTCGGGGACGCGGCGGCGGGGGTAGAGGTGCACCTCGTACGGCCAGTGCGCCGCGTACGGCACGAAGGCGACCCAGTGCTCGCCCTCCAGGACCACGCGGCTGCCGTCGGCGAGTTCGTCGGCGACGACGTCGTCGAAGAGGTTGCGGCCGCCGGTGCGCTCCCGGTGCGCCTCGGCCGAGGCGAGCATCCGCTCGGTGCGGGGGGTCACGAAGGGGTACGCGTAGATCTGCCCGTGCGGGTGGCCGAGGGTGACGCCGATCTCGGCGCCGCGGTTCTCGAAGCAGAAGACCTGCTCGACGTCCGGCAGCTGGGTGAGCTCGGCGGTCCGGTCCGTCCAGGCCTCCAGGACCAGCGCCGCCTGCTCCTCGGTGAGGTCGGCGAAGGAGGCGTGGTGGTCGGAGGTGAAGCAGACGACCTCGCACCGCCCTGTGCCGCCGGCGAGCGAGGGGAAGCGGTTCTCGAAGACGGCGACGTCGTAGTCGGCGGCGGGGATCTCCGAGAGCCGGCCGGCCTGCGAGGGGCAGAGCGGGCACTCGTCGGCCGGCGGGTGGTAGGTACGGCCCTGGCGGTGCGAGGCGACGGCCACCGAGTCGCCGAGGAGGCGGTCGTGGCGGATCTCGGAGGCGGTGGTGACCCGCGGCAGGGGGCGCTGGTCGACGGCGTCGCGCACGGCGTCGTCCCGGGAGTCGTAGTAGATGAGTTCCCGGCCGTCCGCGAGCCGCGTGGACGTCTTCTTCACTGATGCTCCTCGCCGAGCCGACGACCAAACACAAACAAACATAATGAACCACGAGCCAACAGATCCGTCAACGCATCGACCGTACGCCGCATGCCAGGCACACAGCGTCACTTGATCGGATGACTCGATCACGATCCAACAAACAAAACAAACAAAAGTGTTCAGTTTCCGAGGAGCCGAGCGTAGCTTTCTGAGCGTTCACGGCAAGGGCGCCCCGCACCAACGGCAGTTTCTGGGGGCGCTGCCCCCAGACCCCCGGAGCACCCATGATCACGTTGGCCGAAGGGCTACGCCTCCCGACGAACGGGCTCGACTACACCATCCTGGCGATCTACTTCGCCGTCGTCCTGGGCATCGGCTTCGCCGCCAAACGCAGCGTGAAGACCAGCCTGGACTTCTTCCTGTCCGGCCGGTCACTGCCCGCCTGGGTCACCGGCCTCGCGTTCGTCGCCGCCAACCTCGGCGCCACCGAGATCCTCGGCATGGCCGCCAACGGCGCGCAGTACGGCGCGTACACCGTGCACTGGTACTGGATCGGCGCCATCCCCGCCATGGTCTTCCTCGGCCTGGTGATGATGCCCTTCTACTACGGCTCCAAGGTCCGCTCCGTGCCGGAGTTCCTGCTGCACCGCTTCGGGCCGTCCTCCCACCTGCTGTCCTCGATCATCTTCGCGGTCTCGTCCGTGCTGATCGCGGGCGTGAACCTCTACGCGATGGCGATCGTGCTGGAGGCGCTGCTGGGCTGGCCGGAGTGGGTGGCGATCGTCGTCGCCGGCTTCTTCGTCCTCGCGTACATCACCATCGGCGGCCTGTCCTCCGCGATCTACAACGAGGTCCTGCAGTTCTTCGTCATCCTCGCCGCGCTGATCCCGCTGACCATCGTCGGCCTCAAGCGCGTCGGCGGCTGGGACGGCCTGACCGGCAGCCTCACCGACAGCCACGGCGGTGACTTCCTCACCGCCTGGGGCGGTACCGGCATCGGCGAGTCCAACCCGCTCGGCGCCAACTGGCTGACCATCGTGCTCGGCCTCGGCTTCGTGATGAGCTTCGGCTACTGGACCACCAACTTCGCGGAGGTGCAGCGCGCGCTGTCCGCGAAGAACCTCTCCGCCGCCAAGCGCACCCCGCTGATCGCCGCCTTCCCCAAGATCTTCATCCCGCTGGTCGTGGTCGTGCCCGGCCTGATCGCGCTGGTCATGGAGCCCTCGCTGGGCAAGACCAAGGACGGCCTGCAGTACAACGACGCCATCCCGGTCCTGATGCGCGACCTGCTGCCGAACGGCGTGCTGGGCATCGCGGTGACCGGTCTGCTCGCCGCGTTCATGGCCGGTATGGCCGCCAACGTCTCCTCGTTCAACACGGTCTTCACCAACGACATCTGGGCGGCGTACCTGAAGAAGGGCCGCGAGGACGCGTACTACCTGAAGACCGGCCGGGTGGTCACCGCGGTCGGCGTGCTGATCGGCATGGGCACGGCGTTCATCGCCTCCAGCTTCAGCAACATCATGAACTACCTGCAGACGCTGTTCTCGTTCTTCAACGTCCCGCTGTTCGTGGTGTTCATCATCGGCATGTTCTGGAAGCGCACCAGCGCCGCCGCCGGCTTCTGGGGACTGCTCTCCGGCACCGTGGCCGCGATGGTCAACTACTTCTGGTTCTACAAGCAGGGCATCATCGCGATCCCCTCCGACCAGGGCGCCAACTTCGTCTCCTCGATCGTGGCGTTCGTCGTCGGCGCGGTCGTGATGTTCGTGATCACCCTGGTGACCAAGCCCAAGTCCGCGGAGTCGCTGGCCGGCCTGGTCTACGGCACCCGGTCGCCCGGCATGGAGGAGCTGCCCGCCGAGGGTGACGACGCCTGGTACCGCAAGCCGGCCCTGCTGGGCTGGGGCGCGGTCGTCCTCGCCGCCCTCTGCTACATCCCCTTCTCCTTCTGAGGCCCACAGGAGCACACACCATGAGTGACTACCAGCACGAGGTCGAGGAGCTGGAGCGCAAGTCCGCCACGGCGGCCCGGCTCTTCGACGTACGCCGCATCATCGGCGGACTCTTCGTCCTCTACGGCGTGATCGTCACGATCGCCGGCCTCACCGCGTCCGACGCGGACCTGAAGAAGGCCCAGGACATCAACATCAACCTCTGGACCGGCCTCGGCATGCTGGTCCTCGGCCTGCTCTTCCTGCTGTGGATGAAGCTGCGTCCCGCCGAGGCACCGGCCGTCGAGGAGACCGGCGCCACGGACGGCGCCGCGAGCGGTACGACGGACTGACCCGACGCGCGATCACTGCGGCGGGGCCTGCTGCGGCCCCGCCGCGTTCGCGTTGCTGACCGCGGCCCGGTCCAGCAGCCCCGTACGGGCCGCCAGCGCCGCCGCCTCCAGCCGCGAGCCCACGCCCAGCTTCATCAGCACCCGCTGCACGTGCGTACGGGCGGTGCTCGGCGCGATGCCCATGCCGGCCGCGATGAGCCGGGTGTCCTCGCCCTCCGCGACCCTGACCAGCACCTCCACCTCGCGCGGGGTCAGCATCTGCAGCAGCCGGGCGCCCTCGTCGTCGGGCTGGGCAGCCGGGTGCAGCAGCTCCTCGAAGGCCTGCTGGAGCAGGGCCGGGGCGATCGCCGCCTCCCCCGCCCTGGCCTTCATCATCGCCCGCTCCACGCCCTCGATCCGCTCGTCGTGGCGGACGTATCCGGAGGCGCCGGCGGCGAACGCCGCGGCGATGCCGCGCGGGTTCGGCACCGGGCCGAGCACCACGACGGCCACCTGGGGCCGCTCCTTCTTGATGCGTACCACCGGGTCGAACACCCCGGGCTCGGCGGGCGCTGCCGTCCCCATGAGGCACACTTCCGGCGCTCTGCTCACCACCAGATCCGCCGCCCCGGCACTCGGCGCGGCCGCCGCGAGCACCCTGTGCCCGCGCAACTTCAGTGCCGAGGCGAGTGCCTCGGCGAGCAGGCGGTGGTCGTCGACCACCATGAGCCGCACGCCCATTCAGCAACCCCCCATTCCCCGGCGATCCCAGCCCCCCGGCCCTTCGCCGGGCCCCTTTGCATCCGGAAGCTACACGCTTGTTCGACATCGTGCGCCCCCTACCGGGCAGAAGCCCGTCGGAATGCTGAAATCCCGGCCATTCTGGGCCACTTGCCGTCCAGCGCCGATCATTTCCGTCCGGAGGAGTCCAAGGTCGATACGGCCACCCGCCGGATCGCGCTCCGCCCGGCGCCGGCGCCCCCGCTACCCCCGGTACGACGGCGGCCCCGCCCTACGGTTCGTAGGGCGGGGCCGCCGGGACAGGCCGTGGGCCTGCGGGGTCGCTCAGCTGCCGAAGGCCAGGCCCAGGTACTTGTCGTCGCCCAGGCCGTACTTCGTGCCGGACATGATGTCCTGGTTCAGGAACAGCCGGCCGTGCTCGTACACCGCGCGGGTCATGCCCGGGCGCAGGCTGCGGGCCGCGTCGGCGGTCTCCTTCGGGAGGTTGAGGAAGACCGTCTTCTTGCCCTCGTCCGCCGGGTCGATGCTGACGACCTGGCCGCCCTTGTCGCTGTAACCGTCCTGGTAGGCGATGAGCTTGTCGCCGGCCATCCGGATCGGAACGATCTCCTGGTCGACCTCGGAGGGAACCTTCCAGGTCGCGGAGCCGGTCTTCAGGTCGAAGGCGACGATCTCGTTCTGCTGGGAGAAGGAGCGGCCGCCCACCGCGTCGTGCGACTTGGACGGCAGGTAGAGGTACTTGTCGTCCGCGGTAGCGGTGACGCACCGCTCCACGCCGCCGGTGATGCCGCAGTTGGGCTTGTACTTGTCGTCCTGCAGGGAGATCTGTGCCTGCTGCTTGCCGGAGTCGTCGATGACGACCATGTCCGTGATACCGGACTCGCCCGCGGAGATGCCGACCACGACCGGGCCGTTGGTGGACACCACCTCGGCGCTCTTCACGCCCTTGGGTGCGTCGTACGTCCACTTGGGCTTGCCGGTGGCCGGGTCGATCTGCTGGACCTGGGTGGTCTGGGAGCCGTACTCACCGCAGCGCACGATCGCGACCAGCTTCTTGCCGCCGCCGATACCCCGGTCCAGGCACTGCATCGAGGCGTCGTTGCCGTTGTCCCGCTGGTGCCACAGTTCCTTGCCGGAGATGTCGTACGCGACCTCGCCGTTGCCCGGCCAGGAGGCGACGACCGCGCCCTCGCTGAAGGTGACGCCCATGCCGATGCTGGAGGCCTGCCGGCCGCCCGGCATCGTCTTCTGCCAGTCGAACTTGCCGGTGTCGATGTCCAGCAGCGCCAGCTGGCTGCAGGGCTCCCGCGAGGTCTCGCCCTTGCGCGGACCGGCCTCGAAGACGACAGCGGCCTTGCCCTCCTCGGTGGCGTACGGCGAGGAGCCGCAGATGATGCCGTCCATGGGGAGCTTGTACTTCGGCTTCTTCGCGTCCAGGTCGTAGCCGATGATCTCGGCCTTGCCGACCTTGGCGTAGGTCTTCTCCGTCGCCCAGGCGCCGTTCAGCTGCACCACGGACTTCTCCGGCGGGGGCACCGGGACGTTGAACAGCAGCTTGCCGGTGGATCCCGCGGGCTTGGTCTCCGGGTTCAGCGCGACCTTGCCGCCCTTGAGGGCCGCCGGGCCGTCCCCGCCCTCCGCGCCGCCGTCGGCGCCCTGGCTGGAGCCCTTGGCGTCCGGCCCCGGCTCGTCACCGCCCTTGCTGTTGGCGAACCACACGCCGCCACCCACGATCAGCGCGACCGCGACCACCGCCGCGACGACGATCATGATGCGGGTGCGCTTCGGGTCGCCGCCGCTCCGCGGGGGCACGGGGCCGCCCGGGTAGGTGGGCGCGTAGGCGCTGCCGTACGGACCGGGCTGGCCGGGCTGGCCCGGGGCCGGGTAACCGTACCCGGGCTGCGCGCCGTACGGGCCGGGCGGCGGGCCCTGCGGCGGCTGACCGGGGCCCTGCGGCGCCTGGGGGTAGCCGTACGCGCCCCCGGCCGGCCCCTGCGGGGGCTGCCCCGGAGGCGGCGGAGGAGCCTGCGGCGGCTGAGCGGGGGCCTGCGGCGGTTGCGGCGGAGCCTGGGGCGGCTGGTTCGGCGGCTGCTGGCCGGGCTGCTGGGGGTAGCCGTACGACGGTTCCTGGGGCGCGCCGAAGCCGCCGGACGGCGGCTGACCGGGCGGTGGTGGCGGCTGCGGCGGCTGGGTCATGGGGTCGTTACCTCTTCACACCGGCCCATGGCTCCGAATCGGCCTCCCCCGCAATCCCGAGCGGCAAAGCCCCCAGGATGGAGTGAATCAGACATAAGGCGCGGCAATTAACGGCAGTTGAGCGGGAGTTCTTTGTACCACTCGGCACCGACGCCGCACCGGTGCGGTACGCCGCCATCAAAGGGGCGAGACCGGCCCGGGACACTCCCGCGACGCACCCGTTACGCGCGCCGCCGTCCCGGGCCGCACGGGCCGCTACGCGTCCTCCGCCAGCTCCAGCCAGCGCATCTCCAGCTCGTCCTTCTCGTCCGACAGCTCCCGCAGCTGCGCGTCCAGTTCGGCGACCTTGGCGAAGTCGGTGGCGTTCTCGGCGATCTGCGTGTGCAGCTTCGCCTCCTTCGTACCGATCTTGTCCAGCTGCCGCTCGATCTTCTGGAGCTCCTTCTGCGTCGCGCGGTCCACCGCAGCGGACTTCTGCTTGGGCGCGGCGGCCGCCGGCGCCGGGGCCGCGGCCTGCGCCATCCGCTCCCGGCGCTCGATGTACTCGTCCAGGCCGCGCGGCAGCATCCGCAGTGTCGCGTCGCCCAGCAGCGCGAACACCCGGTCCGTGGTGCGCTCGACGAAGTACCGGTCGTGGCTGATGACGACGAGCGAGCCCGGCCAGCCGTCGAGCAGGTCCTCCAGCTGCGTGAGCGTCTCGATGTCGAGGTCGTTGGTCGGCTCGTCGAGGAAGAGCACGTTCGGCTCGTCCATCAGCAACCGCAGGATCTGGAGCCGGCGCCGCTCACCGCCGGAGAGGTCGCCGACCGGCGTCCACTGCTTCTCCTTCGTGAAGCCGAACTTCTCGCACAGCTGCCCGGCGGTCATCTCCCGGCCCTTGCCGAGGTCCACCCGCTCCCGTACCTGCTGCACGGCCTCCAGGACCCGCAGCGCGGGACTCAGCTCGCCGACCTCCTGCGAGAGGTAGGCCAGCTTCACCGTCTTGCCGACGATGATCTTCCCGCCGGCGGGCTGCGCCTCGCCCTCGGTGCGCGCCGCGTCGGCCAGCGCCCGCAGCAGTGAGGTCTTGCCCGCCCCGTTGACGCCCACCAGGCCGACCCGGTCGCCGGGACCGAGCTGCCAGGTGAGGTGCTTGAGCAGCACCTTGGGCCCGGCCTGTACGGTCACGTCCTCCAGGTCGAAGACCGTCTTGCCCAGCCGGGAGCTGGCGAACTTCATCAGCTCGGCGTTGTCCCGCGGCGGCGGCACGTCCGCGATCAGCTCGTTGGCGGCCTCGATGCGGAAGCGCGGCTTGCTCGTGCGCGCCGGGGCGCCGCGCCGCAGCCAGGCCAGCTCCTTGCGCATGAGGTTCTGCCGCTTGGCCTCCTCGGAGGCGGCGATCCGCTCTCGCTCGGCGCGGGCGAACACGTAGTCGCTGTAGCCGCCCTCGTACTCGTGCACGTCACCGCGCTGCACGTCCCACATGCGCGTACAGACCTGGTCCAGGAACCAGCGGTCGTGGGTGACGACGACGAGCGCGGAGCGCCGGGCCCGGAGGTGCCGCGCGAGCCAGGAGATGCCCTCGACGTCCAGGTGGTTGGTCGGCTCGTCGAGGACGATCAGGTCCTGCTCGGCGATCAGCAGCTTGGCGAGCGCGATGCGGCGCCGCTCGCCGCCGGAGAGCGGGCCGATGACGGTGTCCAGGCCCTGCGGGAAGCCCGGCAGGTCCAGGCCGCCGAAGAGCCCGGTCAGCACGTCGCGGATCTTGGCGTTGCCCGCCCACTCGTGGTCGGCGAGGTCGCCGATCACCTCGTGCCGGACGGTGGCCTCCGGGTCGAGCGAGTCGTGCTGGGTCAGCACGCCCAGGCGCAGCCCGTTCACGTGCGTGACGCGCCCGTTGTCCGGGGACTCCAGCTGGGCGAGGATGCGGATCAGGGTCGTCTTGCCGTCACCGTTGCGGCCGACGACGCCGATCCGGTCTCCCTCGTTGACGCCGAGGGAAACGCCGTCGAGCAGCGAGCGCAGTGCGTACGCCTTGCTGACGGCTTCCAGATTGACGAGGTTCGCGGCCATCTCACTCCTGCGCTTCGCATCGGTCGGCCTTCCAGCCTAGTCCGGCCCGCGGTGCACACCCGCATCACGTCCGTGGCGGCAGCGCACGGCGGCACCCGGCGGTCCGGGTCCGCCCTCGTCGGCTCCCGACCGCCCGCCGCCCGCGACCTGCGCCTTGCTAGCGTCGCGCCATGACAGTCGATCTCGAAGTGGACGTCGAACACGGGCTTGCCTACGGGCCGAGCGGCAAGCTCCTGGACGTGTACCGGCCGGCCGGGGCCGCGGTGCCGCCCCCCGCCGTCCTGCTGTGGCACGGTATCGGCCCGGACGAGCGGGACGTCCTGGCGCCGCTGGCCCGTACGGCCGCGGCCCTGGGCGCGGTCGTGTTCGTCCCGGACTGGCGCCCGGACGCCGAGGACCGGGGCCGTACGCACCTGCTGGAGTCGCTGGCGTACGTGCGCGAGCGGGCGGCCCTGCACGGCGCGGACCCGGAGCGGACCGTGCTGGCCGGTTGGTCGACCGGCGCCACCTCCGCGGTCGGTGCCGCGCTGGACCCGGACGCCGTCGGCGGCTGGCGGCCCTCCGCGGTGGTCGGCGTGGCGGGCCGGTTCGACATACCGGACCGGTTCGGCGGCGCTGCCGCGCTGGAGCGGATCGCCGCGGGCGCGGTCCCGGCCGTCCCCGTCCACCTGGTGCACGGCAGCACGGACCCCGTGGTGCCCGCGCAGCACTCCCGCGACCTGGCGGAGGCGCTGCGCGCGCGGGAGCTGCCGGGCACGCTCGACGAGTGCCCGGCGGACCACGCCGGGGTGATCATGACCGCGTACGACCCGGCCGTGAACCGCTGCGTCGCGGCGACCGACGAGGACGTGCTCCGGGCCGGCCGCCGCGCCGCCGAGATCATCGTCGGCGCCGCGGGCTGAGGACGCGCGGCCGGCCGGCTCCCGGCGCGGCGGTCAGCCGATGACCGTCGCGCCCGGGGCCGGGCTGTCGGCGACGCGCGCCGACCGGCAGGTGCCGGAGGCCAGGAGCGCCTCGGCGACCCGCTCCGCGGTCGCGCGGTCGGCGGTGAGGAAGGCCGTGGTCGGGCCCGAGCCGGAGACCAGGGCCGCCAGGGCGCCCGCCTCGGTGCCGGCTTCCAGCGTCGCGGCGAGCGGGGGAAAGAGCGACAGCGCTGCGGGCTGGAGGTCGTTGGCGAGCGACTTGGCCAGCGCCGCGGTGTCGCCCGTGCGCAGCGCCTCCAGCAGGGCCGGGGACGCCTCGGGCACCGGTACGTCGCTGCCCTCGGTCAGCCGGTCGAACTCGCGGTAGACCGCGGGCGTGGACAGCCCGCCGTCCGCGGCAGCGAACACCCAGTGGAAGGCGCCGCCCACCTCCAGCGGCGCCAGCTTCTCGCCGCGCCCCGTGCCCAGCGCCGCCCCGCCGACCAGGCTGAACGGCACGTCGCTGCCCAGCTCGGCACAGATGTCGAGCAGTTCGGCGCGGCTCGCGCCGGTCCTCCACAGGGCGTCGCAGGCGAGCAGCGCGCCCGCGCCGTCCGCGCTGCCGCCGGCCATGCCGCCCGCGACCGGGATGTCCTTGGCGATGTGCAGGTGGACGCGGGGCTCGATGCCGTGCCGGGCTGCCAGCAGCTCGGCGGCGCGCGCGGCGAGGTTCGTGCGGTCCAGCGGGACCTGGTCCGCGTCCGGCCCCTCGCAGGTGACCGTGAGGGTCTCGGCGGGCGCCGCGGTGACCTCGTCGTACAGGCCGACGGCGAGGAAGACGTTGGCGAGGTCGTGGAAGCCGTCGGCACGCGCCGCGCCGACGGCCAGCTGGACATTCACCTTCGCGGGGACACGGACGGTCACGGCGGCGGAATCGAAGTCGGTGGCGGGACGGGACGCGGTCACTGGGCTGCGGCTTCCTTGTGCTCGGCGATGCGGGCGAACTCTTCGACGGTCAGCGCCTCCCCGCGGGCCTGCGGCGAGACGCCCGCCGCGACCAGCGCGGCCTCGGCGGCGGCGGCCGAGCCCGCCCAGCCGGCGAGCGCGGAGCGCAGCGTCTTGCGGCGCTGGGCGAAGGCGGCGTCCACCGCGGCGAAGACCTGGTCCCGGCTCGCGGTGGTCTCCAGCGGCTTGTCGCGGCGGACGAGGGAGACCAGCCCGGAGTCGACGTTGGGTGCGGGCCAGAAGACGTTGCGGCCGATGGCGCCGGCCCGCTTGACCTCGGCGTACCAGTTCGCCTTGACCGACGGGACGCCGTAGACCTTGTTGCCGGGGCGGGCCGCCAGCCGGTCGGCGACCTCGGACTGGACCATCACGAGGGTGCGCTCGATGGTCGGGAAGGTCGCCATCATGTGCAGGAGGACGGGGACCGCGACGTTGTACGGGAGGTTGGCGACGAGCGCGGTGGGCGGCGGGCCCGGCAGCTCGGTGACCTTCATCGCGTCGGAGTGGACGAGCGCGAAACGGTCGGCGCGCTCCGGCAGCCGCGCCTCGACCGTCGCGGGCAGCGCGGCCGCCAGCACGTCGTCGATCTCCACTGCCGTGACCCGGTCCGCGGCCTCCAGCAGCGCCAGGGTCAGCGAGCCGAGGCCCGGACCGACCTCGACGACCACGTCGTCGGGGCGCACGTCGGCCGTCCGCACGATCCGGCGGACGGTGTTGGCGTCGATGACGAAGTTCTGGCCCTTCTGCTTGGTGGGGCGCACGCCGAGCGTCGCGGCCAGTTCGCGGATGTCGGCGGGGCCCAGGAGCGGGCCGGGCTCATCGGTGCTGCTGTTGGTCACTCGTGAAGCTTACGGCCGCACACCGGCCACGGGCTCGCCCCCCGGCTGACGTACAGCTTCTTGGCCCGGTACGTCTGCTCCTCGGGAGGCGCGTCCTGCGGGGCGCCGCTCCCGCCGAGCGAGTGCCAGGTGGGCCGGTCGAACTGGTACAGCCCGCCGTACGTGCCCGAGGCGTCGACCGCGTCGGCCCTGCCGCCCGTCTCGCACTGGGCGAGCCCCTGCCAGTTCAGGTGGTCGGCCCCGGCCACACCGGCGGGCACGGCCTTGGTGCCCACGTGCACGACCTCGGGGCGGGACGGGCGCAGCACCTCCTGGCGCAGCAGCCGCGGCCGCTGCCGGACCCCGTTGACGGTGCGCAGCTGGTACGTGACCCGGCGCACCCCGGGCCGGCCGGGCTGGACCACCGACTCGGTGCCCTTGAAGAGCGTGGGGTCGTCGACGCGCTGCGTCTGGAAGTCGATCGCCTCGTCCCGGACCTCCCGGGAGCCGGTCACGCGCAGCACCGAGATCGTCTGGCCCTCGCGGGGGAAGCTGTCGAGCGGCACGGAGGCGGTGTCCTCGCCGCGCAGCCGGATACCGGCCTGGTCCAGCGCGGCTCGCACCGTGGCGGCGTTGGTCCGCACCGACCGGGCGCGGCCGTCGGCCATGAAGGTCACCGTGCGCTCGGTGCGGACGGCCAGCTCCATGCCGTGCCGGGCGATGGGCCGCGAGCGCGAGGCGGAGAGGTAGGCCCCCTCGGCGCGCACGCCGAGCTGGCGCAGCGCGCCCTCGACGGTGCGGGCCGTGGTCCACACCCGGCGGCGGTGGCCGTCCAGGGTGAGCACGACGGGCCGGCCGTAGCGCACCGCCACCTCGTCGCCGCTGGTCAGCGGGGCGTCGGCACCGGGCGCGACGATGTCGTGCGGGCCGACCGGCACGCCTTCGGCGGCCAGCAGCTCGCCGACGTCCCCGGCGAAGGTGTGCAGCCGCCGCGGGTCGCCGTCGACGCTGAGCCGGACCGCCTTGTCGTGCGCGACGAAGGCGGTGGTGCCGCCCGCGAGGCACGCCACGACCAGCGCCTGCGGGACCAGCCTGAGCAGCCCGTCGGGGCGGTCGGCGAACCGCTTCCTGCGGGCCGCGCGCCGGGCGGCGGCACGTCCCGCCGTCCGGCTGCCGGCCCGGTCGCCGGTGTCCGTCCCCGGGTCGTACGACGGCGGCTCGGCCGCCACCGGGTCCGGCTGCTCGGGTGCGTACGACTGGATGTGGGTCGTGGGTGCGTACGACTGGATCTGCGTCGTGGGTGCGTACGACCGGGCCGCGTACGACGGCTCCGGGTAGGCCGCGTACGGCTCGTGCACGTCGTACCGCTCATGGACCCCGCACGGCTCGTGGACCTCGTACGGTGCGTGGCTCTCGTACGCGTCGTACGACCGGGCCGCGCGCACCGCCGCGTAGGTGTCGTACACCTGCGCCTCGTCGGGCGGCCCGTACGGCCCGTACCCCTGGGTCTCGTGGTCCCCCGGCAGGTACGCCTGCGGCGGCTCGTACGACGGGGCGTATCCGTATCGCTGCGAATGACTCACGACGCTCCACGTGCCCGGGACCGGTTGACGGGCCGGAATGTAGCGGAGAGGGGGATCACTCCCCAAAGTCGCGCGACTACGGAACGTGGCTCCCGACGCCGCCTCAGTACCCGAAAGCCCGGGCGGTGTTGGCGGCGATGGCTGTGGCCAGCGCGTCCTCGCCCATGCCCGTCACCTCGGCCATGGCCCGGAGCGTGACCGGAATGAGGTACGGCGCGTTAGGCCGACCGCGGTAGGGCGCGGGCGTCAGGAACGGGGCGTCGGTCTCGACGAGCACCAGCTCCGGCGGGGCCACGGCCAGCGCGTCCCGCAGCGGCTGCGCGTTCTTGAAGGTCACGTTGCCGGCGAAGGACATGAAGTAGCCGGCCTCGGCGCACACCTTCGCCATCTCGGCGTCGCCGGAGTAGCAGTGGAAGACGGTCCGCTCGGGCGCGCCCTCCTCCCGCAGCACCCGCAGCACGTCGTCGTGGGCCTCGCGGTCGTGGATGACCAGCGCCTTGCCGTGCCGCTTGGCGATCTCGATGTGCGCACGGAAGGAACGCTCCTGCGCGGCCATGCCCTCCGGGCCGGTGCGGAAGTGGTCCAGGCCGGTCTCGCCGACGCCGAGGACGTGCGGCAGCGCGGCGAGCCGGTCGATCTCCGCGAGCGCTTCATCCAGCGCCGCGTCACCGCCCGGCTCCCGCGCCCCCTGACGCGACCAGCCGTCAGGGTCGCCGAGCACGATCCGCGGCGCCTCGTTCGGATGCAGCGCCACCGCCGCGTGCACCGCATCGTACGCGGCGGCGGTCTCCGCGGCCCAGCGCGAGCCGGCCACGTCGCAGCCCACCTGCACCACCGTCGTCACGCCGACGGCCGCGGCCTTGGTGAGGGCCTCCTCGACCGTGCCGTTCTGCATGTCCAGGTGGGTGTGCGAGTCCGCCACGGAGACCCCGAGCGGTTCGGGCAGCGGCGGCGGTGCGTCCTTGGAGCTCATGCCGCGATCCTACGAGGGGTGCGGAACCCCGCCGCGGCTCAGGCCCTCACCTGCGGTGCTGAAACGGGTGCAGCAGGTCGGACAGGTGCCAGTGGTGGCCGCGGCGCTCCCGCGCGCCGTCCCCGGAGTCGCCGGGGTCGCCGGCCGGGCCGGTCGTGGGCTGCGGCTTGCGCGGCGCGTAGAGCCGCTCGGCGGCCGCCGAGACCATGGAAACCTGACCGGCCCGCATGATCCGGACTATGTGCCCGCCGCACTGGCGGCAGGTGGGCCTGGTCAGCGGCGAAGGGACCCGCTCGCCGTCGGCGTAGTAGACGACGCGCGGCTCACCGGACACGTCCACGTGGTGCTCGATGTCGTAGGCCTGCTCCCAGCCGTGCCCGCATTTCATGCAGGCGAAGGAGTAGGCCTCGTGCGCGGAGGGTTCGGTGCGGGTCGTGTGCCGTGTCCCGCTCGTGGTTCCCACAGGTTCAGTCATCGCAGCTCCTCTTGTCCGCCGGACAAGCTCTCGCTCTCGGGACGGAACGTCCCACCTCCAGTGGACGCCTTTCCGAGCTGCGATGCAGCAAAGGTTCTCCCTGTTGGCCCAGATTTGGGCGGGCCGAGGTAAAACTCCTCGCCGGGCCGACCTCCGCTTTACCTTCCAGACCCGTCATTTACCCGCGCGAGAGTCACCACGCTCCGCGTTCTTTGCCGCCACGACCGCGTCGAAGACCTCCCGCTTGGGTACCCCCGCCTCGGCCGCGACCCCCGCGATGGCCTCCTTGCGCCGCTCGCCGGCCTCCTCACGGACCCGCACCCGGCGCACCAGCTCCTCCGGCCCCACGTCCCCCGGGCTCGGCTCGGGCGCACCCTCCACCACGATCGTGATCTCTCCGCGCACGCCCTCGGCCGCCCACTCCGCCAGCTCGCCGAGCGGCCCGCGGCGCACCTCCTCGTACGTCTTCGTCAGCTCGCGGCAGACGGCGCCGCGCCGGTCCGCGCCGAAGACCTCCGCCATGGCGGCGAGCGCGTCGGCCAGCCGGTGCGGCGCCTCGAAGTACACGAGCGTGCGGCGCTCGGCGGCGACCTCCTTCAGCCGCCCGGTCCGCTCCCCCGCCTTCCGCGGCAGGAAGCCCTCGAAGCAGAAACGGTCCACCGGAAGTCCGGAGACCGCCAGCGCGGTGAGCACGGCCGACGGGCCCGGTACGGCCGTCACCTTCACGCCGCGGTCGACGGCCGCGGCCACCAGCCGGTAGCCGGGGTCGGAGACGGAGGGCATGCCCGCGTCGGTGACCAGCAGCACCCGCGCACCGCCTTCGAGCGCCTCGGCCAGCTCCGGGGTGCGCGCCGACTCGTTCCCCTCGAAGTACGACACCACCCGGCCCGTGGTGTGCACGCCGAGCGCGGTCGTCAGCCGGCGCAGCCTGCGGGTGTCCTCGGCCGCGATCACGTCGGCGGCCAGCAGCTCGGCGGCCAGCCGCGGCGGAGCGTCCTCGGTGTCGCCGATGGGGGTCCCTGCGAGTACGAGCGTTCCAGTCACGGCCCCATCCTTTCAGGCCCGCCGGCATCCTTCCCGCCGCGCGGAGAGACGGGCCTCTCACAGGCCGCTTCCCTACGATGGCCCGGTGACGAGTGACACCGCGACCAACGACCGGCGCGCCGACGACCGCGGCCGGCCCCCGGCGGCCGCCGCGCGGGCGCCCCACGGCGGCGTCCTGGCGCCGACCGCCTGGCTGCGGCGGCTGCGCCGCTTCGGCTACACCGCACGCGCGGAGCGGGACGTACGCACCCGGCTGCTCGCACCCTTCCCCACCCCGGAGGTGTCCCCCCGCGCGGCCCGCCTCGCCGCCTGGGGACTGCCCCTGCTCGTCGCCCTCCTCGCCGGCATCCTGCGCTTCTGGCGCCTGGGCAGCCCGGACAAGGTGATATTCGACGAGACGTACTACCCCAAGGACGCCTGGTCACTGCTCCAGTACGGCTACGAGGGAACCTGGGCCAAGAGCGCCAACGACGCGCTGGTCGGCGACCCGTCACGCCTCCTGCTGAGCCCGGAG
The DNA here is from genome assembly GCF_044544605.1 of Streptomyces sp. NPDC053560. Classification (NCBI taxonomy): domain Bacteria; kingdom Bacillati; phylum Actinomycetota; class Actinomycetes; order Kitasatosporales; family Streptomycetaceae; genus Streptomyces; species Streptomyces sp. NPDC053560. Next base: position 177,635 of record NZ_JBITXI010000005.1, read on the forward strand.
CACTCCTACGTGGTCCATCCGCCGCTCGGGAAGTGGCTGATCGCGCTGGGCGAGTGGGCCTTCGGCATGAACCCGTTCGGCTGGCGCTTCATGACGGCCCTGCTCGGCACCCTCTCGGTGCTGATGATCTGCCGCATCGGCCGCCGCCTGCTGCGCTCCACCGCCCTGGGCTGCCTGGCGGGCCTGCTGCTCGCCGTGGACGGCCTGCACTTCGTCATGAGCCGTACCGCGCTCCTCGACCTGATCGTCATGTTCTGGGTCGTGGCCGCGTTCGGCTGCCTCCTGGTCGACCGGGACCGCACCCGCGCCCGGCTCGCCGCCGCGCTGCCGACCGGCGAGGACGGGCTCGCCCGCCCCGACGAGGAGGTGGGCGACCGGCTGGGCCTCGGGTGGCGCCCCTGGCGGCTGCTGGCCGGCCTCTGCCTCGGCCTCTCCGCCGCCACCAAGTGGAACGGCCTGTACTTCCTCGCCGCCTTCGCCCTGATGTCGGTCCTCTGGGACGCCGGCGCCCGCCGCACGGCCGGCGCCCGCCACCCGTACCGCTCGGCCCTCCGCCGCGACGTCGTCCCCGCCTTCCTCTCCACCGTGGTTCTCGCGGCGGCCACCTACCTCGCCTCCTGGACCGGCTGGATCGCCACCAAGGGCGGCTACTACCGCGACTGGGCCACCAGCCCCGAGGGCCGCGCCGGCGGCTGGACCTGGCTGCCCGACTGGCTGCGCAGCCTGTGGCACTACCAGCACGAGGTCTACGAGTTCCACACCCACCTGACCTCGACCCACACCTACCAGTCCAACCCCTGGAGCTGGCTGGTCCTGGGCCGCCCGGTGTCCTACTTCTACGAGGACCCCAAGGCCGGCCAGGACGGCTGCACGGCCGCCGAGGGCTGCGCCCGCGAGGTCCTCGCGCTCGGCACCCCGCTCCTGTGGTGGGCCGGCTGCTTCGCGCTGCTGTACGTCCTCTACCGCTGGCTGTTCAAGCGCGACTGGCGGGCCGGCGCCATCGCCTGCGGCATCGCGGCGGGCTACCTCCCGTGGTTCCTCTACCAGGAACGCACGATCTTCCTCTTCTACGCCGTCGTCTTCGTCCCGTTCCTCTGCCTGGCCCTGGCCATGACGCTCGGCGCCGTCATCGGCCGCCCCACCGAACCCACCACGGAACCCGGCATCCTCCTCACCGGCGAACGCCGCCGAGCAGTAGGCATCGTCGCCGCCGGCATCCTGGTCCTGCTCATCGTCTGGAACTTCATCTACTTCTACCCGGTGTACACCGGCCTCCCGATCCCCAAGAGCGCCTGGCAGGGGCGGATGTGGTTCGACACCTGGGTCTAACCGTCCAGCCGGGTGCGGGGCACCTGTCGTACCGGGGGCGGGCACGTCCGTGAGCCATGGGTACGTCAGCGGTGGCCTTGTGGTGCGGCATTCTCCGGAGGAGGTTGCCGCGCTCTGATCACCGTGCCTTGCTGGGACGCAGTCGCAGGACAAGGGGACGGGGAATGTCGTGCGCGCACCGCGACGGAAGGCCCTCAGGAGGATGCTCACATCCTCCGCGGCCGCATTGGTGATCTGTGTCGCGGGCTGCGGGAGTCAGCCGGGCGGAGACGTGGAGACGCCGCCCGTTCCGCCCGGTCACTCACAGAGCGGCGGGGACGCCGAGGCGCCGACAGGTACGCCGCGCGGGGGTGGGGAGACGGACATCCCACCGGTGTCGCGGCCCGGCCACGGCGCGGACCACGATCCGGGGAACGCGGACCGGACGCCGGGAAAGTCGGGAAAGACGCGAAAGCCGGGAGAGACGGCCGATCCGGGGGTTCGCCCTTCCACGGCGCATGAATCCCCTCCCGTCCCAGAGGGCCAGAACCCCTCCCTCGGCATCGTTCCGCCCGTGCCTTCCAGCCCGGCCCCGGGCCGCTGCGAGCAGGGCTCCACACCGGCGACACAGTGCCCGACGGTCACGCCGGACACGGCCACACCGGCTCCGGGGCCCACGCGGCCCTGAACAGCGCGATGACCGACGACGCGGCCCCGGAGTCGGACCCGGTTCCCGACCCGGAGCCGGACTCAGAGCCGGAACCAGAGCCGGAGCCGGACGACACCGCTTCTCCCGCTGCCATTGCCCCCGCCCCCGCCGGCCGCGGCATCGAGTTCGCGAATACGGCGCTGGGCGCCAGTTCGCTCTTCCTCGCGCTGATGCTCTACGCGGGGCTCATGCACAACGCCTCGTACTACGGCTACTTCCACATCGACACGTTCGCCGTCGGATTCGACGCGCTGGAATTGGCCGTGACGAGCCTGCGCCTGATGACGCTGCCCGTGCTGACGACGCTGGCGCTTGTCGCCTTTCTCCCCCGACTCCCGGAATTCCTGGCCGCATTGGGCATGCCCGCTGCCGTCCTCCGCACGATGCGGCAGCACGGGGCCGTCCTCGCGAGGGGGCATCTCGTCCTCGTCGCCTTCGGAATCACCCTGCTGTTCTTCTGGCGTCACCTGCAACCGCACACCTGGGTGGCCCCGCTGTTGGTGACGTGCGGCCTGCTGTTGGGGCAGACCGCGGCCGCCACGCCGGGGCCGGGCGCGGCGAAGCCCGTCCGGCACCGGGCGATTCCGCTCGCGGTCGCGGGGATCTTCGGGATGTGGCTGATCGCTCTGGCGGCCGGGCGCATGGGGCAGGCGGACGCGGAGGCCGACGCTGCCGGGGTGGCGCGGCGTGTGCCCGTCGTGGTGTTCAGTACCGAGTTGCTGAGCATGGCCGGGCCGCCCGGGCTGGCCGCGCCCGTGGACCTCGGGGAGAGCAAGCACTTCCGGTACCGCTACACGGGGCTGCGCCTCCTCGTGGAACGTCACGACCGGTACTACCTGATCCCGATGGGCTTCGACCGCGACACCGATCCGACGTACGTGATCAAGGACGACGACTCCGTCCGCATCGAACTGCACCCCGGCGTCACGGAAGGCAGAGCACGCTAACAGGCCTGGCGGGTGTCCGGCCACGTGTGAGGGAGTTCATTCGCCTGCGGTCGGATACGCAGGGCTACCGGGCTTGGGGGGCGCGCGGCGGGGGCGTTGTGGAGACGGTGCTGGCCGCGGCGGTTGTGGGGCGGATTCAGAGGTGCCGGATGTGACTTTTCCGTGACCGCGGCATCGACCGAGTGTCACCGGACCGATGCCGGAACGAGATGCGCGAGGGTCACTCCAATACCGCGTGTCCCATAGAGTGCGCTGCACGTTCTTGTGTGCGTGTCCCAAGGACGACCAGGCTTCTTCGGGAGGGGAACGTAAGTCATGCGCCGCGAGGTGAGGTACGGGCTGATCGGCGGGGCGATCGCCCTCGTCGCGGGAGGCGTCGGCGGGTACACCCTGATGGGAAGTTCCGGTGACGAGGCCCCGCTGCAGGAAGTCATGTCGGCGGACGGCAAGTCGGGGGACGGCGAGCAGTCGGTGAAGACCGGGCCGCTGTCCGCGCAGGAGGTGAAGACCGCCGCGAGCGGCTTCCTGGACGCCTGGCAGTCGGGCGACGCGGCGAAGGCCGCCAAGTACACCGACGACGCCGAGGCGGCCGCCACCGCGCTCAAGGGCGTCAGCGAGCAGGCCCACTTCGCCAAGGTGACGCTCACGCCGGGCGCTCGTAAGGGTGACACCGTGCCGTACGAGGTGGCCGGCCAGATCGCGTACAAGGGTCAGCGGGCCGCCGTCTCCTACCACACCTCGCTGACCGTCGAGCGGGACAAGTCCACCGGCAAGCCGGTGGTCGGCTGGCAGCCCACGCTCGTACACCCCGGCCTGTCCGAGGGCGACACGCTGCGTACGGGCGCGGGCGAGGCGCCGCCCATCAAGGCCGTGGACCGCAACGGCAAGGAGATCTCCAAGGAGACCAACCCGGAGCTGGCCGGCGTCCTGGACAGCCTGCGCACCAAGTACGGCGACAAGGCCGGCGGCACCCCGGGCGTGGAGTTCTTCATCCAGCGCGCCAAGAGCAGCGACAAGGCCACGCAGAAGCCGGACCAGACCCTGAAGGTCCTCTCCAAGGGCACCCCCGGCACGCTGAAGACCACGCTGGACGCCAAGGTGCAGGCCGCCGCGCAGAAGGCCGTCGCCGGGAAGAGCAAGGCCTCGGCGGTCGCGGTCAAGCCCAGCACCGGCGAGATCCTGGCCATCGCCAACTCGCCCACCAAGGGCTTCAACGTCGCCACGCAGGGGTCGCTCGCGCCGGGCTCCACGATGAAGGTCGTCACCTCGTCGATGCTCATCGACAAGGGCATGACCTCGCCGAACAAGACGCATCCGTGCCCGAAGTACGTGACGTACGGCGGCTGGAAGTTCCAGAACCTCAACAAGACCGAGATCAAGAACGGCACCTTCGCGCAGAGCTTCGCCGCCTCCTGCAACAACGCCTTCATCTCGCAGGCCAAGAAGCTCAGCGACGACGACCTGACCAAGCAGGCCCGGGACGTCTTCGGCCTCGGCCAGACCTGGAACACCGGCATCCCCAGCTTCGACGGCAACGTCCCGGTGCAGAGCGACGCGCAGATGGCCGCCTCGCTCATCGGCCAGGGCGGGGTCCGCATGAACCCGCTGAACGTCGCCTCCATCGCGGCCACCGTCCAGTCCGGCAGCTTCCACCAGCCGTACATCGTCTCCCCGGACCTCGACGACCGGTCGCTGGCCAAGGCTTCCCGGAACATGAAGCCGGAGACGGCGTCCGCGATGAAGTACCTGATGAAGCTGACCGCCACGTCCGGCACCGGCGCCAAGGCGATGTCCGGCCTCAGCGGTGACATCGGCGCCAAGACGGGGTCGGCCGAGGTCGACAACCAGAAGAAGCCGAACGCCTGGTTCACCGCGTACAACGGCGACCTCGCGGCCTCCGCCGTCGTCCCCGCCAGCGGTCACGGCGGCGACAACGCAGGACCGGTCGTCCGCGCCATCCTCAACCAGGGCTGAAACCAGGGCTCTGGAACCAGGGCTGACGACGCGGCGCCCGCGCGGCACCCGGCTCTCCGGAAGGGGGCGGTCCACATGTCGGACCGCCCCCTTTCCCGGTCGCATGGCCCGTACAGCTTTCGCTAGCGTGCGGGGCATGAGTACTTCAGCCGACGCTCATCCCCTGTTCGCCGAGGCGCTGCGCGAGCTGGGCCTGGAAGTCGCGGTACGCCGCTTCCCCGAGGCGACCCGCACGGCGGCACAGGCCGCGGCCGCCGTCGGCTGCGAGCCCGCCGAGATCGTCAAGTCGCTCGTCTTCGCGGCATGGGGGTCCCCCCACGCGTCCGGCAGTGGGGAAGGAGTGCCGGTGCTCGTCCTGGTGGACGGGACCTCGCGGGTGGACCTGGAGAAGGTCCGCGCCGAGCTGGGCGCCGACCATGTGGGCCGCGCGGACGCCGCGGTCGTCCGCGAGACCACCGGGTACGCCATCGGCGGCGTACCGCCCTTCGGGCACCGCACCCGCACCACCGTCCTCGCCGACCGGGGGCTGCTGGCGCACGGCACGGTCTGGGCCGCGGCCGGCACCCCGCACACCGTCTTCCCGCTCGACCCCGAGTCGCTGATCGAGCACGCGGGCGGCCGCGTCGTGGACGTCCGCGAGCACACCCCGTGACCCCGCTCGTCGTCGCCGCCGTCCTGACCGCGGCGGTCACCCACGCCGGCTGGAACGCGATCGCCCACGGGATACGGGACCAGCTCCTCGCCTTCACCCTCGTCGGCACCGGCGGCGCCGTGTGCGGTGTGGTGCTCGCCGCGGTCTCCCCGCTGCCCGCCGCCGGCTCCTGGCCGCTCCTCCTCGCCTCCGCGCTGCTGCACGTCGTCTACCAGGCGCTGCTCATGCGGTCCTTCCGCCTCGGCGACTTCGGGCAGATGTACCCGATCGCGCGCGGCACCGCGCCCCTCGTGGTCACCGTCCTCGCCGCCGTCTTCGTCGGCGAGCTGCCCGACGCCTGGGCGCTGACCGGCGTCGCCGTGGCATCCGCCGGTCTCCTCGGCGTCGCGCTGTGGGGCATCCGCGGCTCCGGTGCGCGGCCGCACTGGCCCGCGATCATCGCCTCCGTCGCCACGGGCCTGGCCATCGCCTCGTACACGACGGTCGACGGGGTCGGCGTCCGCGAGTCCGGCACGTCGCTGGGCTACATCGGCTGGCTGATGCTCCTGGAGGGCATCGCGATCCCGGTGTACGCGCTGGCGACGCGGCGCCGCGCGCTCTTCACCGAGCTGCGTCCGTTCGCGGTCCGCGGGCTGCTCGGCGGTGTGCTGTCCGTGTTCGCGTACGGCCTGGTGCTGTGGGCCCAGACCCGCGCACCGCTCGCGCCCATCGCGGCGCTCCGCGAGTCCTCGATCATCGTCGGCGCCGCGATCGGCGCCATCTTCCTGAAGGAACGGTTCGGCGCGCCCCGCATCGCCGCGGCGGGCCTGATGGTGGTCGGCATCGGCCTGATGCTTCACACGAGCTAGCCGGGCCACGAGTACGCCGGTGGGGGCGGCGCCGGCGTCGGTGGACCGCCGCTTCGGGGCGGGCCCGTGGCCGTTCTCAGACGGCCGTGCGGAGTGCGCGTACCAGCGCCTGGGCCCGCGGGTCGGCCGTGACGTTCTTCTGCATGCCGTTGGTGATGTAGCCGAAGGACGTACCGGATTCCGGGTCCGCGAAGGCGAGCGCGCCGCCGCGGCCGGGGTGGCCGAAGGAGCCGGGGGCCAGCAGCGGGGCAGCGGGGCCGTGCAGCATGTAGCCGAGGCCGAAGCGGGAGGGGGCGACGAGCGTACGGTCCGGGCCCGCTGACTCCTCCGTGCGGGCCAGCGTCAGCGTCGCGGGGGCGAAGAGGCGCGGATGACCGTCGACGGGACCGATGAGCGCCGCGTACAGGCGGGCCAGCGAGCGGGCCGTCGCGATGCCGTTGGAGCCGGGCAGCTCGGCCGCCCGGAAGGCCGGGGCGTTCTCGTCGGCGTGCGGCGTGATCGCCGCGAAGGCCCGGCGGGTCGGCGACGTGGGGTCCTCGTACGCCTCGGCCACGGCTCGCTTGGGCCGTACCTTCAGGCCCGCCCCCTCGGGGGCCGGCGGCGGGGCGATCTCGGCGAGCCGGCCGGCCCGGCCGTGTGCCGCCTCCGCTTCGGGGAGGCCGATCCACAGGTCCAGGCCGAGCGGCCCGGCTATCTCCTCGGCCACGAACGTGCCGATCGAACGGCCGGTGACCCGCAGCACCAACTCGGCGAGGAGCCAGCTGAACGTCTGGGCGTGGTAGCCGTGGTCCGTGCCCGGTTCCCACGCGGGCGCCTGCGCGGCGACCGCGGCCGGGCCGCTGACGCCGTCGACGGCCTCGGCGGGGGTGAGCGGGGTGTCCAGGACGGGCACCCCGGCCCGGTGCGAGAGCAGGTGGCGGACGAGCGTGCGCTCCTTGCCCGCGGCCTTGTACTCCGGCCAGTACGTGCCGACCGGCGCGTCCAGGTCCAGCTGGCCGCGCTGGTGGAGGAGGAGCGGTACGACGGCGGCGACGCCCTTGGTCGCGGACCGGACGACCTGCGCGGTGCCCTCTTCCCAGGGCGTCCCGGAACCCTCGGTACCCTCGGCGTCCGCGGCACCCTCGGGAGCGGCGGTGCCGTCGCGGTCGCCCGCCCACAGATCCACGACCTTGCGCCCGTGCCGGTAGGCGGCGACGGCCGCCCCCCGCTCGCCGCGCCGCGCGAAGTTCGCCGCGAAGGCATCGCGGACCGGCTCGTAGCCGGCCTCGACCGTGCCGTGGACGTCCACCACTGTTCCCGCTTCCCACTCATCCGTCGCGTTTGTGACCCATCCATGGTGCAACGCGCCGATCAGTGCTGATGACCAGGAACCCACTGGCCGTGGGGAGGGTCACAGGGGGAAACGGGAACCGTCACACGGGCGCGGTCACCGAACGGGGATCGAAACCGAAGGGCAGTTCGAGCCGGTGCGTGGCCATCAGGTCGGCGTCGCAGAGCAGGTCCTGGGTGCGGCCGTCCGCCGCGATGACGCCACCGGAGAGGACCACCGAGCGGGGGCACAGCTCCAGCGCGTACGGGAGGTCGTGCGTGACCATCAGGACGGTGACGTCCAGGGACCGCAGCACGTCGGCGAGTTCGCGGCGGGAGGCCGGGTCCAGGTTGGACGAGGGCTCGTCCAGTACGAGGATCTCGGGGCGCATGGCGAGGACCGTGGCGACCGCGACCCGGCGGCGCTGCCCGAAGGAGAGGTGGTGCGGCGGGCGGTCGGCGAAGCCGGCCATGCCGACGCGGTCGAGCGCCTCGGTGACCCGCTCGTCCAGTTCCGCGCCGCGCAGCCCGGCGGCGGCCGGGCCGAACGCCACGTCCTCGCGGACGGTGGGCATGAACAGCTGGTCGTCGGGGTCCTGGAAGACGATGCCGACGCGGCGGCGGATCTCGGCGAGGTGGCGCTTGGCCACAGGGAGGCCGGCGACGGCGACGGAGCCCGCGCCCGCTTCGAGGATGCCGTTGAGGTGGAGGACGAGGGTGGTCTTGCCGGCGCCGTTCGGGCCGAGCAGGGCCACCCGCTCCCCGCGGGCCACGGTCAGGTCGACGCCGAAGAGGGCCTGGTGGCCGTCGGGGTAGGCGTACGCGAGGCCGGAGACCTCCAGGGAGGGGGCGGCGTCGGGGGTGTGGTGGTGCGAGGTCATAGCGTCCATCCCAGCAGGCAGACGGCGAGTGCGGCGAGCGGGAGCACGGCGGCGGAGGTCCACTGGGCACGGCCGGCGGTCACCTCGCCGGTGACCGGCATGGTGCCGGTGTAGCCGCGGCTGACCATCGCGAGGTGGACCCGCTCGCCGCGCTCGTAGGAGCGGATGAAGAGGGCGCCGGCGGACTTGGCGAGGACGCCCCAGTGGCGGACGCCGCGCGCTTCGAAGCCGCGCGAGAGGCGGGCGATGCGCATCCGGCGCATCTCGTCGGTGATCACGTCGCCGTACCGGATCATGAACGACGCGATCTGGACCAGCAGCGGCGGCATCTTCAGGCGCTGGAGGCCGAGGAGGAGCGCGCGGAGCTCGGTGGTGGACGCCAGGAGGACGGAGGCGGCGACGCCGAGGGTGCCCTTGGCGAGGATGTTCCAGGCGCCCCACAGGCCGGACTCGCTGAGCGACATGCCGAGCGCGTGCACGCGCGGGCCCTCGGCCACGAAGGGCATCAGGAGCGCGAAGGCCACGAACGGGACCTCGATGAGCAGCCGCTTGAGGACGAAGCCGGCCGGGACGCGGGCCACCACCGTGACCGCAGCGAGGAGCACCGCGTACAGGCCGAAGGCCCAGACCGCCTCGCGCGGGGTGGAGACGACGATCAGGACGAAGGCGAAGACCGCCGCGATCTTGCAGTGCGCGGGGAGCGCGTGCACGGGCGAGTGCCCGGCCCGGTAGAGCTTATGTGCTCCCCCAAGCTCTCGGCTTCGCTCGAGCGGGGAGGTACCCCCATCTGCGCCCATGTCAGACCTGCTCGGGCGTGCGCTCGTCGGTACGGGAGGCCACGTCCGCGGTGTCCCGGCGGCGGCGTACGACGAAGAAGACGCCGCTGCCGACGGCCAGGGTCGCGCCGACGCCGATCACGCCGGCCAGGCCACCGGAGAGCCGGGCGTCGGTGATGTCCTTGACGCTGTAGTCGGCGAGCGGGGAGTCCTTGGCGGCGTGGTCCTTCGCCTGCTTGTCGATGCCCTGGTCCTGAGCGACCTTCTCCAGGCCGTCGGGGCTGGCGGAGGCGTAGTAGCTGATGCCGCCGGCGCAGACCAGGGCGGCGGCGACGCCCGCGAGCCAGACGCGCTTGGTGGAGCGGCGCGCGGGCACCGGCGTGGCCGCCTGCGGCTCGGCCGGGTCCGCGGGGGCGGCCTCGGACGCGGCGACGGGGGCGGGCTCCGCGGCGGGGGCGGTCGCTGCGGGCTCGGTGCGGGGCGCGCCCGGGGCCGCGGGGGCGGCGACGGGGGCCACCTTCAGTTCGAGCGGCTTGCTGAGGCCGCGGGCGCCGTACACGAGGTCGGGGCGTACGGCGATGACCGCGCCGACGGTGAGGGCGGTGATGGCGGCCTCGCCGATGCCGATGAGGACGTGCACGCCGACCATGGCGGTCAGCACCTTGCCCGTGGAGACGTCGGCGGTGCCGCCGAGCGCGTAGATCAGGGTGAAGGCGAGGGCCGCCGCCGGGACGGAGAGCAGGGCCGCGACGAAGCTCGCGACGGTGATCGAGCGGCGCTTGCGCGGCAGGACCTTCACCAGGCCGCGGAAGACGGCGTACGCGACGACCGTGGTGACGATGGCCATGTCGGTGATGTTGACGCCGAGCGCGGTGAGGCCGCCGTCGGCGAAGAGGACGCCCTGCATGAGGAGGACGACGGAGACGCAGAGGACCCCTGTGAAGGGGCCGACGAGTATCGCCGCCAGTGCCCCGCCGAGGAGGTGGCCGCTGGTGCCGGCGGCCACGGGGAAGTTCAGCATCTGTACGGCGAAGATGAAGGCGGCGACCAGGCCCGCGAGCGGCGCGGTGCGCTCGCCGCCGAGGCCGTCGCCGCCCAGCTCGCGGCGGGCGCCGCGCAGACTGACCGCGACGGCGGCAGCGGCGACCACGCCGGTGGCCACCGAGACCGGTGCGTCGATGAATCCGTCGGGGACATGCATGGCTGGGAATCTCCGCTCGTGGCCGGTAACCCACTCATGGTGGTCGTACTGCAAATCATGTGCAAGAGCGCTCTTACCGCGGAACTGCCCGTCCGGAGTGGTCGCTACCCCTCCCCGCACTCCCGCGCGCCTCCCCCGTACGCGGGCAAAACGTGGCAACTACGGCAGATTCCGCTAAGCCGAGGTGGTCCGAAACCGTCAGCCGGACGCCGGAGGTGCCGCGGTATGACATCGGCCACCAGGACCGCCGGGCGCGACGACGCCCCGCCCGCGATCGGCCGTCGGCGAGTGCACGGAGGAGCGCACCGTCGTATGAGCGCCGGCGTGCGACCGGAAGGAACCGTGGGGCAGGACTCCACTCGCTGTCATCCCTGGGGATGAGATACGCAAGTCGAGTTGCCGCGGCCTGTCCGGGCCGAAACGATGGACGGGTGAGCGACGCACAGGAGGCCGTCGAGCCGCCCTCGGAGACGCAGTCCGCCACCGCACCGGCCCGTGGCCGCCTGCGGCCCGTCAAGCCGGACGGAGGTTCCACCGGCGGTTCCTACCTCCGCTTCCCCCATATCCACGGGGACACGGTGTGCTTCGCGGCCGAGGACGACCTGTGGGTGGCCCCGGTGGTGGCCGAGGACGCCGAGCCGCCCCGCGCCTGGCGGCTGACGGTGGACCGCACCCGCGTGAGCCATCCGCGCTTCTCCCCCGACGGCGGCAAGATCGCCTTCACGACGTGGCGCAGCCTGGACCCGGAGGTGCACGTGGTCCCGGCCGAGGGCGGCCCGGCCCGCCGGCTCTCCTTCTGGGGCAGCGTGGACGCCCGGGTGTGCGGCTGGACGCCGGACGGCGACATCCTCGCGGTGTCCTCGCACGGCCAGCCGTTCTCGTACTACTCCTGGGCGTACAGCCTGCCCACGGACGGCAGTCCGGGCGGCCGGCTGCCGTGGGGCCCGGTGTCGAACATCGCGGTCGCCGACCTCGCGGGCGAGCGGCAGACGCTGCTGCTCAGCGGCACGCCGCCGCACGAGCCCGCGTCGTGGAAGCGGTACAGAGGCGGCGCGACGGGTCGGCTGTGGCTGCACGGCACGCAGCTCGTCCCGGAGGTCGACGGCCATCTGGACTCGCCGATGTTCGTGGGCGGCCGCATCGCCTTCCTCTCCGACCACGAGGGCGTCGGCAACGTCTACTCCTGCCTCCCCGACGGCACGGACCTGCGCCGCCACACCGATCACGCCGACTTCTACGCCCGGCACGCCGCCAGTGACGGCGAGCGGATCGTCTACCAGTGCGCGGGCGAGCTGTGGCTGGTGGAGGACCTGAGCCCGGGGGCCGTGCCGCGCAGGCTGCCGGTCCGGCTCGGCGGGCCGCGCACGGGCCGCCGTACGCACCAGGTGCCGGCGGCCGCCAACGTCACCTCCCTCGCGGTGGACCCCACCGGCCGGGCCAGCGCGGTCGGGGTGCGCGGCAGCCTGTACTGGCTCACGCACCGCGACGGACCGGCGCGCACCATCCACGACACCCCGGGCGTGCGGGTCCGGCTGCCGGAGATGCTGGGCGACACCGGCCGCATCGCGTACGTCACGGACGTGGTGGGCGAGGACGCCATCGAGATCGCCGACCTGCCGAAGGCATCAGGGCCGGGCGAGCCGCGCCGGCTCGCCGCCGGCCGGCTCGGCCGCGTGCACGAACTGGTCTCGTCCCCGGACGGCGAGCGGCTGGCGGTGGCCGCCAACGACGGGCGGCTGCTCCTGGTGGACGCCTCCGAGGAGGGCGACGGCGAGGTCACCGAGCTGGTGCGCTCGGAGAACGGTCCGGTGCGCGACCTGGCGTTCGCGCCCGATTCGAAGTGGCTGACCTGGTCGCATCCGGGCATCGGCCGGTCGCTGCGGAAGATCAAGATCGCCAAGCTGGGCGACGGCACGGTCGTGGACGTCACCAACGGGCGCTTCGAGGACGAGCAGCCGGTCTTCACCCGCGACGGCCGGTACCTCGCCTTCCTGTCCTGGCGCGGCTTCGACCCGGTCTACGACGTGCACACCGGCGACCTGTCCTTCCCGCTGGGCTGCCGCCCGTACCTGGTCCCGCTGAACTCCGCCACGCCCTCGCCCTTCGCGCTCTCCCCCGAGGGCCGGCCGGCGGCGGGCGGCCTGGACCCGGTGGACACGGCGGCCGAGGGCATGGTGCTGGTGGAGGTCGAGGGGCTGGCCAGCCGGGTGACGCCGTTCCCGGTCGCCGCCTCGAAGTACTCCGCGCTCGCGCCGGTGGCGGGCGGCGGGCTGGTCTGGCTGCGCTGGCCGATCTCCGGGGCGCTGGGCGAGACCTTCGCCAACCCCGACAACACCTCGGGGCAGCCGACGCTGGAACACTTCGACCTGGTCAAGGCCAAGCGTACGGAGCTGACCAGCTCGCTGGACTCCTACGCGCTCAGCGGCGACGGCACCCGCCTGGTGCTCAACGACGAGGGCGACCTGCGGTCGGTGCCCGCGATCGAGACCCCGGACGCCGACTCCACGGTCTTCCTGGACCTGCGGCGCATCCTGCACGACGTGGACCCGGCGGCGGAGTGGCGGCAGGCGTTCGACGAGGCGGGCCGGATCGTCCGCGCCTACTTCTGGGACCCCGGCATGTGCGGCATCGACTGGGCCGGCGTCCTGGACCAGTACCGCCCGATGGTCGAACGGGTCGCCTCCCCCGACGAGTTCGCCGACCTGCTCCGCGAGGTGCTGGGCGAGCTGGGCACCTCGCACGCGTACGTCACCGGCGCCCGGCGCAACGAAGGCCCGCCGCACTACCAGCGCGCGATCGGCCTGCTCGGCGCCAACTTCGTGTGCCGGGACGGCCGCTGGGTCCTCAAGCGCATCCTGCCCGGCGACTCCTCCGACTCCAAGGCCCGCTCCCCGCTGGCCGGTACGGGCATCCGCGAGGGCTCGGCGCTCACCCACATCGACGGCCGCCCGGTCGACCCGGTGGCCGGCCCGTTCCCGCTGCTGTCCGCGGCCGGCGGCACCACCGTCGAGCTGACCTTCTCGCCCGCCGAGGGCGACGGCCCGGCCCGCCGGGTGGCCGTGGTGCCGCTGATCGACGAGCGGCCGCTGCGGTACCAGGACTGGGTGGCCAAGCGCCGCGAGGTGGTCCGTGAGTTGAGCGGCGGCCGGTGCGGCTATCTGCACATCCCCGACATGGGCGGGTCCGGCTGGGCGCAGTTCAACCGCGACCTGCGGATGGAGGTCTCCCGGCCCGCGCTGATCGTGGACGTACGGGGCAACGCGGGCGGCAACATCTCCGAGCTGGTCATCGAGAAGCTGACCCGCACGATCGTGGGCTGGGACCTGACCCGGGACGCGCAGCCGGTGACGTACGTGTCGAACGCGCCGCGCGGCCCGGTCGTGGCGGTCGCCGACGAGATGACCTCCTCCGACGGCGACATGATCATCGCGGCCTTCAAGCTGCAGGGCATCGGCCCCGTGGTGGGCCTGCGCACCTGGGGCGGGGTGGTCGGGATGACCGGCCGGCACCGCCTCGGCGACGGCACGTCCATCACCGTCCCGATGAACGCCGCGTGGTTCGACGCGTACGGCTGGGACGTGGAGAACCACGGCGTGGAGGCGGACATCCAGGCGCTGCGCTCGCCGCTCCAGTGGGCCGAGGGCCGCAACCCGCAGCTGGGTGTCGCCGTCCGTACGGCGCTGGAGCTGCTGGAACGGCACCCGGCGACGGACCCGCCGGGGCTGGCCGACGTGCCCGACAACCGGCGGCCGGCGCTGCCGCCGCGGAGCGGCTGACGCCACGCACTGAGGGGCGCACCCGATGCGGGTGCGCCCCTCACGTTCACAGCAACTGCCGTGGCCTCAAGCCTCGCGGCCGTCCCCCAGGGTGCCCTTCGCCGCCGACCGGGATTCCGCGCCGGCGCGGTCCATCCTCTTCACCTGGCCGGCTGCCCGCTCGGCCGGCTGCGCGCCCTGGTCGGCGAGCGCATTGCGTGCGCGCTCGTCGAGTTCCCGCTGCTTGGCGTGGAACTGGTCTATGAGGCCCATGTGCACACTCCAATGGGGTGGTGTCGGAATGCCCACCAGCCTCGCACAAATGGACGTAGCGTGCATTTCGGACACTAATGACGTGTCCGCGTCTCCTCGTCCGCCGCGCCGCCCGCGCCCACCAGCCCGATCTTCATGCCCTCCAGCCGGTCACCGAAGCGCTTCATCTCGCGCTGCCCGACCGAGCCGATGATCCCGGGCAGGTAGCCGCGTATCGACTGCATCCCGCGCAGCCACCACTGGCCGTAGACATGCGCGGAGCGGCGCTCGATGCCCGCCACGATCCGGTCGACGGCCGGGCCGAGCGGGTACGTCTTGTTCGACGGCCAGGGCAGCCGCTGGCGCAGCTCGCGCATCACGTCGTCCTGGTCGGCACCGCGCACCATGTCGGTGTCGGTCCAGCTCAGGTAGCCGACGCCGACCTTGACGCCCTTGTGGCCGACCTCGGCGCGCAGGCTGTGCGCGAATGCCTCGACGCCCGACTTCGACGCGCAGTACGCGGTCATCATCGGCGCCGGAGTGATCGCGGCGAGCGAGGCGACCTGGAGGAAGTAGCCGCGGGACTCCATCAGGACGGGCAGGAAGGCCCGGCCCGTGACGGCGCCGCCGATGAGGTTCACCTCGATCACCCGCCGCCAGGCGGCCGGGTCGGAGTCGACGAACGGGCCGCCGGTGGCGACGCCCGCGTTGGCCACGACCACGTCGACCTTGCCGAAGTGCGCCTTCACCTCCTGCGCGATCCGGGCGAGCGCCTCGTGGTCGGTGACGTCGGCGTGCCAGTGGGCCGCCTCGCCGTGCAGGGAGGCCGCGACCTTCTTCAGCTCGTCCGGCTCCAGGCCGACCAGCGCGAGCTTGGCGCCGCGCGCCGACAGCTTGCGGGCCAGCAGCTCGCCGACGCCGCGCGCCGCACCGGTGACGACGACGACCTGCCCCTCCAGGGTCCTGCGTCCGCTCATGCCGACTTCTCCTTCGCTTCCCTGGCGCGCCGCGCCTTCGTCTTCTGCTTCGGGGCGACCGCGGCCGACTCGGGGGCGGCCGCGGTCAGGTGGTCCCGGACGAGCTCGCGGATCCGGTCCGCGACCGCGTCCGGCGCTTCGATGGGCGTCATGTGGCCCAGGCCCGGCAGCTCGGTCAGGCCCAGGCAGTGGGGCAGTACGGACGCCAGCCGGCGGGCGAGGACGATCGGGGTGAGCCGGTCGGCGGTGCCCGCCACGATCGCGGTGGGCACCTCCAGCCGGGCCACCTCGCCGGTCAGCTCCAGGCCCGCGAGCACCTTTCCCCACTGGGCGCGTACCCCGGAAGGGCAGGCGTGCACGATGCGGGCGCACGCCTCGATCTGCTCGGGCGTGGCGGCCGGGCCCATCGTGGCGTACTTCAGGACGCGCTTGGCGGGCGGCGTGACGGGACCCAGCGGAGCGCGCGAGCCGAGGACCGCGCGGTGGGCGAAGCGGCGCGCGCCGGGCGAGCGCAGCGGGATGACCATGGCCTCGGCCGCGAGGTCGGCGGCGCCGGTGCTGCACAGCAGGACGGCGGCGGCGCGCTCGCGCATGCCGGTGCGGCGGGCCGCGGCCATCGCGGTCATGCCGCCCATGGAGTGCCCGGCCAGTACGGCTCTCTCGCCGGGCTCCAGCGCGGCGGCCAGTACGGCTTCGAGGTCGTCGGCGAGCGCGTCGGTGCTGTAGCCGCCGGGGCCCGCCGCCGGGCTGCGGCCGTGCCCGCGCTGGTCGTAGACGACGACCTTGTGCTCGGCGGCCAGTTCGCGGACGACCGGGGCCCAGAAGGCGGTGGAGCAGGTCCAGCCGTGGGCCAGGACCACGGCCGGCGCGTCCTCGGGGCCGTGCACCTCGGCGTGCAGCCGGGAGCCGTCGGCGGAGGTGACGGTCAGCTCGCGGCGGGGTGCGGGCGGCGCGTAGCGCCCGGTGGTGACGTACGGCGGGCGGCTCACGCGACGGCCTCCATGGTCTGCTCGGCGGACTTGTCCCGCTGCGCCGGCGCGCGCAGCACTTCGTACTCGGCGAGGTCGACCTGGCGGGTGACCTTGCGGAACTCGGCGGTGGTGCCCGGCCAGACGGTGGTGTTGCGGCCGTTCTTGTCCAGGTACCAGCTGTCGCAGCCGCCGGTGCTCCAGACGGTGCGCTCCATGCGCTTCTGTACGGCGGCGGACCAGGCGTGCACCGCGGAGGGGCGGGCGTCCAGGGCGATGCGGTCGCCGAGCAGGTCGAGCTGGCGCAGGTAGTCGATCATGTAGTTCAGCTGCGACTCGATCATGAGGATCATCGAGCTGTTCCCGAGGCCGGTGTTGGGCCCGATGATGGTCAGGAAGTTGGGGAAGCCGGCCGCGCTGCTGCCGCGCAGCGCCTCCATGCCGTCCTTCCACTCCTCGGCCAGCGTCGTGCCGTGGGCGCCGGTCACCCGCGCGGCGATGGGCATGTCGGTGACGTGGAAGCCGGTGCCGAAGATGATCGCGTCCACCTCGGTCTCGGTGCCGTCGGCGGCGACCAGGGTGGTGCCGCGCACCTCCTTCAGGCCGGCGGCTACGACGTCCACATTGGGCTTCGCGAGCGCCGGGTAGTAGCTGTTGGACAGCAGGATGCGCTTGCAGCCGATGGTGTAGTCGGGAGTCAGCTTCGCGCGCAGCGCGGGGTCCTTGACCGCCCGGTGCATGTGCGCCTTGGCCAGCGCCTGGACCATGCCCAGTTCCTTGGGCCGCTTGGTGAACGCGGAGACCTGGAGCTCGCGGATGCCCCACAGCAACTGGCGGCGGAGCGCGCGGGTGGCGGGCACCTTGGTGTGCAGCCAGTGCTCGGCCCGCGTGATCTTCCGGTCGGCGCGCGGCATGACCCACGGGGGCGTCCGCTGGAAGACGGTCAGCCGGTCCACGGTCGGCTGGATCGCGGGCACGATCTGGATCGCCGAGGCGCCCGTACCGATCATCGCGACGCGCTTGCCGCGCAGGTCGTAGTCGTGGTCCCAGCGCGCCGAGTGGAAGACCTTGCCCTCGAAGGAGCCGAGCCCGGGGACGTCGGGGATCTGCGGGTCGGAGAGCGGCCCGGTGGCCGACACCACCATGTCGGCGGTGAGCGTGCCCTGCGCCGTCTCGACCTCCCAGTACAGCCGCTCGGTGTTCCACCGCGCGCTCTTGACCTCCGCGTTGAAGCGGAGGTGCGGACGCAGCCCGAAGGTGTCGGTGATCCGCTCCAGGTACGCCCGTATGTGCGGCTGTCCGGAGAAGTTCCGGGGCCACTCCGGGTTGGGCGCGAAGGAGAACGAGTACAGATGCGAGGGCACGTCGCAGGCGCATCCCGGGTAGCTGTTGTCGCGCCAGGTGCCGCCGACCGAGTCGGCGCGTTCCAGGACGACGAAGTCGGTGATCCCCTGGCGGCGCAGCCGGACGGCGGCCCCCAGGCCGCCGAATCCCGATCCGATCACCACCACCCGTACGTGCTCGTGCTCGCGCTCGGCCATGCCGCGCCTCCTGTGTCCGTACCGTCGACCGCTCCGAACCGCGCCAGTAATCACTGGCACAGTCGGAGAGTAGGACAGCTCCGTACTGAGCGGTAGGGGTTGAGCGAAAGGAAGTTACCGGCGGTTGCACCTGCCGGCGGCGCCGGGCACCCGGCATAGGGTGAAGCCGTGGAAGCGAACACAGGCACGGAGGACGGCCCGAAGGAACGCGAGTTCCGCATGTCCGAGCTGGCC
Source organism: Streptomyces sp. NPDC053560 (assembly GCF_044544605.1). Classification (NCBI taxonomy): domain Bacteria; kingdom Bacillati; phylum Actinomycetota; class Actinomycetes; order Kitasatosporales; family Streptomycetaceae; genus Streptomyces; species Streptomyces sp. NPDC053560. The sequence goes on from NZ_JBITXI010000005.1 coordinate 195,966, forward strand.
GCGGAAGCCGGCATCACGGTCCGTACGCTGCGCTTCTACCGCGAGCGCAAGCTCATCCCGCCGCCCCGCCGCGAGGGCCGGATCGCCTGGTACAACGAACACCACCTGGCCCGGCTGCGGACGATCGCGGCGCTGCTGGAGCGCGGCCACAACCTCGGCGGCATCGCGCAGCTGCTCACCGCCTTCGAGAGCGGCCGCGACCCCGGCGAACTGCTCGGCCTGGACAGCAGCTCCCTGGTGGCGCCGTTCTCCGAGGAGACCCCGGTCCGCCTCACCCCCGAGGAGCTGGCCGACCACTTCAAGGACGACGTGACGGCCGACAACCTCGCCACGTCCCTGGACATCGGCTACCTCGCCGTCGACGGCGACGAGTTCGTGCACATCAGCCGGCGGCTGCTGGACGCCTCCACGGACCTGGTCTCCGAAGGCGTACCGCTCGCCGCCGTCCTGGACGCCGGGCGTCAGGTGCGCGCGCACGCCGACGCGCTCGCCGAGCTGTTCATCAAGGTCATCCGTACCCACGTCCTGCAGGACGTGCTGGCCCGCGTGGAGTCCGGTTCCGGCCTCGGCCCCGACGAGCTGACCCGGCTCGCGCAGACCATCGACAAGCTCCGCCCGCTCTCCAAGGGCATCGTGGACGCCGAGCTGTCCATGGCCATGGACCGCGCCATCGGCGCCGAGCTGGCCTCCTGGTCGGACAGTCCGGCACCCCCGGCGGGCGGGTCCCCGGACGACGACTGAGCCCGCCTCCGGCACCTGCGCCGGAAACGGGCTCAGCCCTTGATGGTGCCGTCGGCTACGCGCCTGCCGGGTGCCCCGCGGGCACGGAGGCCGGGTGCTGACCGCTCTCGTGGTGGCCGCCCTGGTGCTGGCCACCCTGGTGCTGACCACTCTGATCGTGGCCGCCCTGGTGCTGATCGCTCTGGTGCTGGCCGGCCGCGGGCCTGGCCGCCTCCGGCCTGGCGGCGGCCTGGTGCTGCCCCGCCTGCGGCTTCGCGGCCTGGGGCTTCGCGGCCTCCGGCTTGGCGGCCTGCGGCTTCGTGCTCTGCGGCTTCGTGGCCTCGGGCTTGGTGGTCTCCGGCTTGGTGGCCTCGGGCTTCGTCGGCTCCGGCTTCCCTGCCTCCGGCTTGCCGGGCTCGGGCTTGCCGGCCGGCTGCTGCACCGGGTCCGGCTTCGGCTTCGACGCTGCCGCCTGCTGCACCGGCTTCAGCTTCCAGATCTGCCGCCGGCTCCGGTCCGAGCAGGGCTGCAGGGCGACCCGGTCACCCTTCGCGCGGTCGATGACCTCGGTGAGGCAGTACGTCCGGACGGGCGCGCGCAACTGGCTGCGGCTGGGGTCCGTGCCGGTTCTCCGGATCTGGTAGCCGTCGCCGTGCCGGGTGAACGTCCAGTCCGTCATGTGCTTCGCCGAGCAGGACGGGAACATCAGCTTGCGCGCGGGGCTCGTGCCGAGACAGCCCTTCTTCGACTCGTTCCGCAGCTGGAACCGGTCCGCGTGCGGCTTCAGGCCGAACACGTCGGTCGGGCCCTGGCTGCCGCAGGTGATGAGCGACAGGTCGAGCATCCCCTTGACCGCGCGCGGGGCGAGGCAGCGGCCGTCGACGGCACTGGCGATGCGGAAGTCTCCCTTCGCCGGGGCCGCGGGCCGTTCGGCGGAGACGGCCGAAGCGGTCCCCGCCTGAGCCAGCAGCAGCGCCGCTCCGGCCAGCGCGCCGGAGACGGCCTTGATCCTGTAGGGCATGGTGCGTTTCCTCTCCTGGGTCGCCGCGACCGGAACCGGCTCACGGCATCAATGTCGACAAAACGCAACAAAGCATGAAAACAGGAGAGATGCCGACTAACACGCATGAGTGGGTGAAAGAAACGGCGCGCTGGAGTGCCGCACTCGGACACGCGGGTGAACGCACGCGAGCCGCCCGGGGCTCCTCGCCCCGGGCGGCTCCGCACCGTCTCAGACCTCGTAGACCACCGTGACCGGGGCGTGGTCGGACCAGCGCTGGTCGTAGGAGGCGGCGCGTTCGACGTACGCCTTGCGGGCGCGGTCCGCGAGGCCCGGGGTGGCCATCTGGTAGTCGATGCGCCAGCCCGCGTCGTTGTCGAAGGCCTTCCCGCGGTAGGACCACCAGGAGTACGGGCCCGCGACGTCCGGGTGGAGGGCGCGGACGACGTCCCGGTAGCCGGCCTCGTCCAGGACGCGGGTGAGCCAGGCGCGCTCCTCGGGGAGGAACCCGGCCTTCTTCTGGTTGGCCTTCCAGTTCTTCAGGTCGGCCTCCTGGTGGGCGATGTTCCAGTCGCCGCAGACCACGACCTCGCGGCCGTCCGCCGCCGCCTTGGCCTTCAGCTCCGCCAGGTACGGCAGGAACTCCGCCATGAAGCGTTCCTTCTCGTCCTGCCGCTCGGTGCCGACCTCACCGGAGGGCAGGTAGAGGCTGGCGACCGTGACGCCCGGCAGGTCGGCCTCGACGTAGCGGCCGCTGGTGTCGAACTCGGCCGAGCCGAAGCCCACCCGCACCCGGTCCGGCTCCCGCCGGGTCAGCAGCGCGACACCGGCGCGCCCCTTGGCCGCGGCCGGGCAGTACGTGGCGTGCCAGCCCTCCGGGGCCTGCACCTCGGCCGGCAGCTGTCCGAGTTCGGCACGCACTTCCTGCAGGCAGACGACGTCGGCGGGGGTCTCCGCCAGCCACGGCACGAAGCCCTTCTTCGAGGCGGCTCGCAGGCCATTCACGTTTACTGAGGTGACGGTGAGCATCCGGGCACGATAACCGACCCAGGTATCACGCTCGCCCCGCCCATCGGACGTCCGTACGATTTCCGGAATGGAGATTCGTCCGGTTCGTTATGACCACCCCGACGCCGTGAAGCTCGACGAGCTCGTCCAGCAGGAATACGTGCTGCGCTACGGCGACCCCGACATCACACCGCTCGATCCGGAGATGTTCGTACCGCCGAACGGCGTCTACCTCCTTGCATACGAGGACGGCCGGCCGCTGGCCACCGGGGGCTGGCGCACCCAGGACGACAGCGACGAGGGGTACGCGGACGGCGACGCCGAGATCAAGCGGATGTTCGTGACGGCCGAGGCGCGCGGCCGCGGGCTGGCGCGGCGCATCCTGGCCGCGCTGGAGGACGACGCGCGGGCGGCCGGGCGCACCCGCATGGTGCTGGAGACGGGCATCAAGCAGCCGGAGGCGCTGGAGCTGTACGCGTCCAGCGGCTACCTCCCGGTGGAGAAATTCGGGCACTACCGGTACTACGACGACAGCCGCCACCTGGGGAAACCTCTGCAGCCCTGATCTGCGGCGGCCCGGCCTCCCCGAGATCTTGTTTGACAGCGGCCCGGGCCGCTTCCCATACTCATTCCACTAATGAACTAGTGGAAGCAAGGAAGGGGGGCCGGCGCATGCACGACCCGACAGAGCGGGGCGACGGGTCCGGTGGCTGGGCGGTGGAGGCACACGGGCTGGGCAAGAAGTACCGGCGGGGATGGGCGCTGCAGGACGTCTCCTTCCGGGTCCCGGCCGGCCGGATCTGCGCGCTGGTCGGGCCGAACGGCGCGGGCAAGAGCACGTTCCTCGGCGCGGCCACCCGTCTGGTGCAGCCGACCGCCGGCACGCTGGAGCTGTTCGGCGTGCCGGTCACCGACCCGGCCGTGCTGACCCGGTTCGCCTTCCTGGCCCAGGACAAGCCGCTGTACAAGCGGTTCACGGTCGCCGAGACCCTGCGGATGGGCCGCGAGCTGAATCCCGGCTGGGACCGGGCGGCGGCCGAGCGGATCGTGCGCTCGGGCGACATCCCGCTGACCGCGAAGATCGGCACGCTGTCCGGCGGCCAGCGCACCCGGGTCGCGTTCGCGCTGGCCTTCGGCAAGCGCCCGAAGCTGCTGCTGCTCGACGAGCCGATGGCCGACCTCGACCCGCTCGCCCGGCACGAGCTGTCCGGCCTGCTGATGGCCGAGGCCGCGGAGCACGGCACGACCGTGATCATGGCCTCCCACGTACTCCCCGAGCTGGAGGACATGTGCGACTTCCTGCTGGTGCTGACCGGCGGCCGGCTCCGGATGGCCGGTGACACCGACGACCTGCTGCCCGCGCACACCGTGGTCACGGGAGCGACGGAGGACGGCGCGCTGCCCCGGAAGCTGGCCGCGGCCTGCACGGTGGTGGAGAGCCGCGTCACAGGCCGCCAGTTCACCGCTCTCGTACGTGGTGACGCGCCGGGCGCCGAGGTGTCCGACGGCCCGTGGGAGACCGCACTGCCCGGCCTGGAGGAGGTCCTGCTCGGCTACCTCCGCGCGCCCGACGCCCCGCCGCTGATCACCACCGCCGCCCGGCCCGAGACCCGCCAGGAGGCGGCATGACCACGCTGACCCGTCCGAAGAAGACCGCGGACAACGCCGCACCGGCCGGTACCGGCGGCCCGCTGCACGGCCTGACCTGGCTGGTCTGGCGCCGCAACCGCACGGCGTTCCTGCTGCTGGCCGCCGTCACCGTAGTGGCCTGCGCGTACTGCCTCTACCAGCGCGCCGAGGTGGTGGACTTTGTCTCGCGGTACGGCAACGACGCGCGCTACGCCGAGAAGTTCGACGAGGCGTTCAAGCCGGTGTTCGACCGCCTCTACGCGCTGTCCTCCCTGCCCGCACTCCTCGGCATCTTCCTCGCCGCCCCGCTCATCGCGGGCGAGCAGGAGCACGGCACCGTGCGGCTGGTCACCACGCAGTCGGTCCCGCGGACCCGCTGGATCACCGCGACGGTACTGCTGCCCCTGCTGGTCGTCCTCGTCTGCACCACTCTGCTCTCCGTCGCCTTCACCAGCCTGTGGTCGCCGGCGAGCCGGCTGGTGAACTACGGCGACTGGCTCGGCGGGACCATCTTCGACATCACGGGCCCGGTGCCCGTCGCCATGGCCCTGTTCATCACCGCCTGCGGCTTCGCCGTCGGCATGGTCATCCGCCGCGTGGTCCCCGCGATGGTGGTGATGGTCGTCGTCTCGTTCGGCACCTCGGTCGTCTGGGACTGGCTCCGCGTCCGCCTCACCACCCCCCGCACGCGGACCGGTCCGGCGACCGGCGACTTCCCGGCGATCCCGGACTCCGCGCTCAACTACGATCAGTGGCTGGGCACCTCCGACGGCCGCCTGCTGGGCTTCGGCACCTGCGTCGACGCCAAGAGCGAGGCCGCGTGCATGGCCGACAACGGCATCGTGCACAAGATCATCGAGTACTTCACCTTTGATCAGATGCCGATAATGCAGTGGAGGGGCGCGGCTGTCCTCCTGTCGGCGACCGTGCTGATCGTGGCGTTCATCGTCCAGTGGACCCGACGGCGGCCGCTCTGAACACGTACGGCGCACACCGCGCGGAAAGGCGCTGACCATGGTCGAATTCCGCATCGACCGGCGCAGTGGCGTGGCCACGTACCAGCAGATCGTCCAGCAGGTCCGGCAGGCGCTGCGGTTGGGCACCCTCGTGGAGGGCGACCGGCTGCCGACGGCAGCACAGGTCGCCGCCACCACGAAGGTCAATCCGAACACCACGCTCAAGGCGTACCGGGAGCTGGAGCGCGAGGGCCTGGTGGAGCCACGTCCGGGCCTGGGCACCTTCGTGAGCCGCACCCTCGCCCGGCCGGGGTCCGAAGGCGACGCGGCGCTCCGGGCCGAACTGGCGGACTGGCTGGACCGGGCCCGCGCGGCGGAGCTGGACCGCGAGGACGTGGAGGCGCTGTTCGCCGCCGTCCTGGAGGAGCGCTTCCCCCGGAGTTGAGCGCTGCCGTACCGGGCACCGCTTGACCCTCACGTCACGTCAGGCACCACGCTGGGCGCGACGCACCGGGACGGAAGGCGGCTTCCATGAGCTACACGGTCGGGCAGGTCTCCGGCTTCGCGGGCGTGACCGTACGCGCCCTGCACCACTACGACCGGACCGGGCTGCTCTCGCCCAGCGAGCGCAGCCCGGCCGGCTACCGCCAGTACGGCGACGCCGACCTGGCCCGGCTCCAGCAGATCCTCTTCTACCGCGAACTGGGCTTCTCCCTGGAGGAGATCAAGACGGTCCTCGCCGACCCGGAGGCGAACGTGCTGGCGCGGCTGCGCGCCCGGCACCGCCTGCTCACCGAGCAGATGGCGAAGCTGCAACGCCTGGCGGAGGTCGCCGAGCGGGCCATGGAGGTCCAGCAGACCGGGGTCGCGCTCACCCCCGAGGAGCGGTTCGCGGTCTTCGGTGAGGTCTCGTTCGACCTCACGTACGCCACCGAGGCGCATCTGAAGTGGCAGCACAGCGAGGGACACCAGCGCTCGATGGCGCGGGCCGCCGCGCACACCAAGGAGGACTGGGCGCGCCTCATGGCCGAGTCGGCGGCCTGGCGGCAGCGGCTCACCGCGGCGTTCGACGCGGGCGAACCGGCCGACGGAGAGCGCGCGGCGGCGCTCGCCGAGGAGCACCGGCAGCACCTCGTCCGCTGGTTCACGCCCTGCCCCACCGACATGCACTGCCGGATCGCCGAGGACTTCGCCGCCGATCCGCGCGCCTTCGCGCTCACCGTCCCGCCCACCGAACAGCGGCCCGGCCTCGCCGCGTACCTGCTGACCGCCGTACGCGCCAACGCGGAGCGGCGCGGTACGGAGCCGGGCACGGCTCCCGTGGGCGAGGGGGACGCGTGATGCGGATCCTGATCACGGCGGCCGGTTCGCGCGGGGACGTGGTCCCGTACACCGGGCTCGGCGTCCGGCTGCTGGCCGCGGGCCACGAGGTGGCGCTCGCCACGCACGACGCGTACGCGGACGCCGTACGGGCGGCCGGGCTGGAGCACCGCGCCCTGCCCGCCGACCCGCGGAGGGCCGCGCCCGTGCCGACGGGCGCGGGCCCTGAGAAGGCCCGCGGACAGCACGCCCTGATGGCCCGCGCCGCGGCCTTCCTCGAAGAGCTGGGGGGCGGCCTCGCCGACGCCGTGGCGCCCGGCGCCGACCTGCTGCTGCTCTCCACGACTACCGCCCCCCTCGGATGGCAGCTCTCCGAGGCCACCGGCGTCCCGAGCCTCGGCGCCTACCTCCAGCCGACCCATCCCACCCGGGAGTTCCCGCCGGTCATGGGCGGTGCGCGGGCGCTCGGCCGATGGGGCAACCGCCTCGCGGGCGCGGTCTCCCTGAAGGTCGTCGACCGCCTGTACGCGGGCCCCGTACGCGCCCTGCGCACCCGGCTCGGCCTGCCGCCCGCCGCACTCTCCGCGCTGCGCGCCCGCGAGGAGGCGGCGGACCGGCCGGTGCTGCACGGCTTCAGCCCGGTGCTGGTGCCCCGGCCGGGCGACTGGCGCCCCGGCCTGGAGGTGACCGGCAACTGGTGGCCGTACGCGGCGCCGGACGACCGCCTGTCCCCCGCCCTGGCGGACTTTCTCGCGGCGGGACCGCCGCCGGTCTTCATCGGCTTCGGCAGCATGGCCGCCGGGGAGGGCGAGCGGCTGGGCGAGCTGACCGTGCGGGCCCTGCGCCGGGCCGGCGTGCGCGGCATCCTGCAGGCGGGCTGGGCGGGGCTGGCCCCCGGCGAGCAGGCGGACGGGATCCTGGCCATCGGCGACGCGCCGCACACCCTCCTCTTCCCCGGCACGGCAGCGGTGGTCCACCACTGCGGCGCCGGCACCACGGCGGCCGGCCTCCGTGCGGGCGTGCCCACCGTCCCTGTACCGGTGACCGCCGACCAGCCCTTCTGGGCGGCCCGGCTGACCGCGCTGGGCGCGGCCACGGCACCCCTCCCCCTCGCCTCCCTGACCGGCCCGTCCGCCGTGGACCGGCTGGCAGCCGCCATCAGGACGGCGGTACACGACACGGGGATGCGCGAGCGGGCCCGCGCGGCGGCGGTCCGGATGGCCGCGGAGGACGGCGCCGGGCGGGTGGCGCGAGCGGTCGAGCGGATCGCCGAGGGCGGCCCGGCGCGGCCGGTGACCGGCTAGCCGACCGCCTCGTCGAGGGTGCGGAGTACCTGCGCCGTGTGGTCGTCGAGGGGGAAGAAGAGTTCGATGGCCAGCTCGGAGAGGGTGACGTCGTTGGGGGCTCCGATGACGGCCATGGTGCTGAACAGGGCCAGTTCGCCGTGCGGGGTACGGAAGCGCAGCGGGACGACGGCCTCCGGGGTGTGCGGGGCCGCGCCGCTCTCGGAGGGCGCGGCTGTCGCCTCCTCGGGGGCGTAGCCGCGCACCTCCTCGTACAGCGCACGCAGTCCGGGGTCGCCGGTGGCCTCGGCCTGGCGGTGCAGCCGCTCCAGGAAGTGGTCACGCACCTCGGGCAGGTTGGTGCAGCGGGCGGCGAGGCCTTCGGGGTGCAGCGCCAGGCGGGCCACGTTGGCCGGGGGCGCGAGCAGCTCCGGGGGCACGCCGTCGAGGAGGACGCCCATGGCGGGATTTCCGGTGACGACGTTCCAGCCGCGGTCGACGACCACGGCCGGGTACGGGCGGTGGGCGGCCAGCATCATGTCCAGGGCGCCGCGCACGGAACGCAGGCCCTCGTCGTCCAGCGACCGCTCCCGGTAGGCGGGCGCGTAACCGGCCGCGAGCAGCAGCCCGTTGCGCTCCCGCAGCGGTACGTCGAGGTGGTCGGCGAGTCGCAGCACCATGGCGCGGCTGGGGCGGGACCGGCCGGTCTCCACGCAGGACAGATGGCGGGCGGAACTCCCGGCGAGCAGGGCAAGTTCGAGCTGGCTGAGCCGGCGGCGGCGCCGCCAGTCGCGCAGCATCGTGCCGACCCGCGGCCGGTCCGCTGAACCGGCGGCCCGGCCGGACACGCCTGCCGCGTCGGTGAGTTGGGCGGTCATGCCGGTGAGCCTAGCGGGACGGGTCGCGGCGTCCATGACCTCGGAGGTCATTGCCCGCCCCACCCGCCCCTTGCCACCGTTCGGTGCGTACGGACGGCCCGTACGCACCGCCGTAGGCCAAGGAGGCCCGCATGACCACCTCGACCTCGCCCCGCACCGCTCCGGGCACCCCGAAGAGCCCCGCCCGCGACGCGTCCTGGCTGCTGCGGACGGTGCTGCGGACCGACAGCCTCAGCACGGCCGCCTTCGCGGTATTGATGCTGGTGGAGAGCGCGCTGACCGCCACCCCGCTGGGGATGCCGCGCGCGCTGGCGGTGGTTTCCGGGTGCGGCATGGTCTGCGGCGCCGTGGCCTTCTGGCTGCTCGCCCGGATGCCGGTGCTGCCGCCCCGCCTCGTGGCCGCCGCGATCGCGCTGAACGCCGTGTGCGGGGTCGCGTTCGCCGTCCTTGCCTGCACCGGCCTGGTCCCGCTGACCGGCTTCGGCCGGGTGTTCCTCGGCGCGGGCGCGCTGATCGTCGCGGTCTTCGCCGACCTGGAGTACCTGGGCCTGCGCCGCATCCGCCGGTCGGCGCAGGCCCGGGTCCGCACCGCCTAGGAGATCTCGGAAGCCCCCTGCCCGTTCCGGGAGAGCCGCAGCGTGAGGATCTGGAACGGCCGCAGTGCCAGGGTCACCCGCCCGCCGTCCGCCACGGCGTACGGGGGCGTGTCGGCGAGCGGCCGTTCCAGCAGGTCGGTGGCGTACGCGGCGGTGACGGGGAAGCCAGCCGTGAGCGTGGCTCCGGCCCGGCCGCCGGCCGCTTCGTAGAGCCGCACGACGAGGTCGCCGCCGCGGTCCTCGGCGAGCTTGACCGCCTCCACGACCACCGCGTCGTTGTCCACGCCCACCAGCGGCTCGACCGGCCGCGCGCCCCGCACCGCGCGCTCCGGCAGGTTGATCCGGTGCCCCTCGCGCACCGCGTCCAGCGCCCCGGCGCCGGGCGCCAGCGCGTACCGCAGCCGGTGCCGGCCCTGGTCGGTCTCCGGGTCCGGGTAGCGCGGGGCGCGCAGCAGGGACAGCCGGACGGTGGTGGTCTGGCCACCGTCGCGGCGCACGTCACGCGTGACGTCGTGCCCGTACGTGGAGTCGTTGACCAGTGCCGCGCCCCAGCCGGGCTCCTCGACCTGGATCCAGCGGTGCGCGCAGATCTCGAACTTGGCCGCCTCCCACGAGGTGTTGGTGTGGGTGGGCCGGTGGACATGGCCGAACTGGGTCTCGGCGGCGGACCGGTCGGCCTTCACGTCCAGCGGGAAGGCGGCCTTGAGGATCTTCTCCCGCTCGTGCCAGTCGACATCGGCGGTCAGGTCCAGGACCGCGGCGCCGGCCCGCAGGGTGAGGGTCTGGGTGACCGTGGACTTCCCGAAGACGCGCCGCACCTCGACGGTCGCCGCGTCCGGCCCGTCGGCGGCCAGCCGCAGTTCCTCGGCGTCCGTCAGGTCGGTGACCCGGTGCCGGTAGAAGGCGTCGAGGTCCCAGGCGTCCCAGAAGTTGGGCAGGTCGGGGTGGAGCTGGAGGAGGTTCGCGGGCCGGCCGGGCGCCAGGGTCTCGCGGCGGGCCCGCAGGTCGTACGCGGAGACCAGCAGCCCGCTGCCGTCGATCTCGGCACGCAGCAGACCGTTGGCGAGGACCCAGCCGCCGCCCGGCCGCTCCGCCACGGTGACCCGCGCGTCCCGGTCCGTGACCGCGCGGGCCGCGCCGCCGGCCGGTACGCCGCGCCGGGCGTGCGGCGCCGCGTTGAACACGATCTCCTCGTCACCGGAGCCCGCGAGCGCCCGCTGCGCGGCGTCGGCGATGTCCCGCAGCTCGGCGTGGACCCGGGCGTAGGTCTCCCGGGCCTCGCGGTGCACCCAGGCGATGGACGAGCCGGGCAGGATGTCGTGGAACTGGTGGAGCAGCACCGTCTTCCACAGCCGCTCCAGCGCGTCGTACGGGTAGGCGTACCCCGGCACGCGTACCGCGGCGGTCGCCGCCCACAGTTCCGCCTCGCGCAGCAGCGACTCGCTGAAGCGGTTGCCCTGCTTGGTCTTCGCCTGCGAGGTGTACGTGCCGCGGTGCAGCTCCAGGTACAGCTCGCCGACCCACACGGGGGCCGCTTCCGCGTACTCCTCGTGCGCCTTCTCGAAGAAGGCGGCGGGGCGCTCGATCTCGACGCGGGGTGCGCCCTCCAGGTCACGGAAGCGCTCGGCGCGCGCCAGCATCTCGCGGGTGGCGCCGCCCCCGCCGTCGCCGTGCCCGAAGGGGACGAGGGAGCGGGTGCCGCGGCCCTTCTCGCGGTAGTTGCGCGCCGCGTGCGCCAACTCGCCACCGCTCAGCTCGCTGTTGTACGTGTCCACGGGCGGGAAGTGGGTGAAGACGCGGGTGCCGTCGATGCCCTCCCACCAGAACGTGTGGTGCGGGAAGGTGTTGGTCTGGCTCCAGGAGATCTTCTGGGTGAGGAACCACTTGGCCCCGGCCAGCTTCACGAGCTGGGGCATGGCGGCGGTGTACCCGAAGGAGTCCGGCAGCCAGACCTCCTCGGTCTCGATCCCGAACTCCTCCAGGAAGAACCGCTTCCCGTACAGGAACTGCCGGGCCATGGCCTCCCCGCCGACCATGTTGGTGTCCGACTCGACCCACATCCCGCCGACCGGCACGAACTGCCCGGACGCGATCTTCTTCTTCACCCGGGCGAAGACCTCGGGCCGGTGTTCCTTGATCCAGGCGAGCTGCTGGGCCTGGGACATGGCGAACACGAAGTCCGGGTGGTCGTCCATGAGGGCCGTCATGTTGGCGCAGGTCCGGGCGACCTTGCGGACGGTCTCACGCAGCGGCCACAGCCAGGCCGAGTCGATGTGGGCGTGCCCGACGGCGCTGAGGCGGTGCGCCGACGCACGGGCCGGTGCGTCGAGCGCGGCGGCCAGCTCGGCGCGGGCCCGCCCGGCGGTGCCCGGTACGTCGTCGGTGTCGAGGGTGTCCAGGGCACGTTCGAGGGAGCGCAGGATCTCGTGACGGCGCGCGTCGTCCTCCGGAAGCTGCTCCATCAGCCCGCCCAGCACCTCAAGGTCCTGGATCAGCTCCCAGACGACGGGCTCGAAGACGGCCAGGTCCAGGCGGTTCAGCCGGTAGAGCGGGGCGTCACCGGAGGTGAGCCGGTCGCCTTCGTACGTGGGCCGCTGAACGTTGAGCACCGGATTGGCCGCGGCCTCGACGTACAGCTCGACCTCCTCGCCGCCCGCCACCCGGTCACCGATCCGCACCCAGGCGTTGCGCGGGTTGAGCGCCTTCACCGCCTCGCCGTTCGCGCGGTACACCAGGCCCTCGCTCTGGAAGCCGGGCATGTTCAGGTCGAAGCCGAGGTCCAGTACGGCCTCCACCGCGCGCCCCGCCCACTCCTCGGGCACCCGCCCGGTGAGCCGGAGCCAGCTGGTGCCCCAGGCCGGTCCCCACGCGTCACCGGCCGCGGCCGGCGCGTACGGCGCCGCCAGCCCCTCCGCGACCGGCACCGGCTCGCCCGGCGCGTCCCAGCGGCCCACGTCCAGCGGCACGGAGGCGCTGTGGAGGGCGGGCCTGACGCGTTCGTCCAGTACGCGGCGGAGGCGGTGTTCCACGATGCTGCGGTCGTCGTGCATGCGGCGGCTCCGGTGGGAGGCGTGGGGCGGGCCCGGGGCGTACGGCCCTCCCTCCACCCTGCCCGGTGCGCGAGCCCCGTTATGCACGGCCCGCGCCTCCCGGGCCCGCGACACGCCCGGCGTCCGGCCGTACCGATCGGTCCACGCCATTGACCCGTGCGGCGGGTTTCCACATTGCAACGGGCCGCGGGAAACGGTGGGGTCGCCCCTATGACAGCGCTCAAGGAACTGACACTGCTCGGCACGGTGCCCACCGCGATCGCCTCCGCGCTGGTGCTGACGGTCCCTCAAGGCCCCGCGGCGGCCAAGGCCGCAGGCGGCTGGGCCCGGCCGATCACCGCGCCGTACTACATCTCCTCCTCGTACGGCGTGCGCGGCGACTGGGCAGCCGGCCACCACACGGGCGTGGACTTCGCCGTACCGACCGGCTCCCGGGTCCGCTCGGTCGGGCCCGGCACCGTGGTCCTGGCACGGCGCTCCGGTGCCTACGGCAAGGCGGTCACCGTTCGCATGCGCGACGGTCACTACATCGTGTACGGCCACCTCTCCAAGATCTCGGTCCGCCCGGGCCGCTCGGTGGGCGCCGGTTCGCGGCTGGGCTCCAGCGGTGCGACCGGCCGGGCCAGCGGCCCGCACCTGCACTTCGAGGTGCGCAACGCGCGCGGCTACGGAAACGACGTCAACCCGCTCCGGTACCTCTCCCGGCGCGGCGTACACATGAAGTAGGCCCGGGCGGGCCGCTCTCCGACGCGGACCGGCCCCGGCCCCGGGACGGGTGGTGACCGCGTGCCGTCCGGGACCACCGGATTGGCCGATCCCCGTCGGAGGGCCCCGCCGCCGGTCGTCGGCGCCGAATCGCACAACGTGCTGCGCGCCGCCGACATTTTCGGGCCGCCACCCGAAAATCGGTATATCGAGCAGGGCCCCGCTCACCCCTCTGCACTCAAATACATGTCACGTTCATCTGCGCGGCCGGGCGGCCGAATGGGGTATTTCCGGGGGCGGCCCGGCGCGCCCGGTGATCGCCGTGACGCTCGGCCGGCCGGCGGTCCGGCCGGGGCGACGGGCCGGGCGGGACCGGGCAGAGTCGGGCCCCCTCGCCTGCGGGCGAGGTCCCGCCACTCCCGAACGAGCCCGCTCAGCATATTTACCCAAGGGCTTTCTATTGCAGAAAAACATCAGCCGGTAGGCATTCCCGACAGCTGTAAAATCAAACTCGAATTACCCGGATGCCACGTTTCTCCGCGCCGATTCCTTCGTTGACGGAGTATGCCTGAGACAAGCATTCCGCGAATGCGGCGACTCGGTGCCTGGCAGCTGAGTTCAGCGGTCGCCGGACCGGCCGGCGCCGGTCAGGACGTGCACCTGGAGCGTGCCGGGCAGTGCGTGCGGCTGGAGCACACCGGCGACCTGCTGGAGGTGCTGCTGTCGGCCCTCGACGGGATCGAGTCCGCCCTGGGACCGCGGGACCGCGCGGAACGCCCGCCAGGCATCAGACGGTAGGGGCCTCCCGCCGGTCCCGGCCGTCCTGCGGTCCGGGCCGCCCCGCCCCGGTCCCGGTCCCCATCGAACCCCACGAGAGCCGACGTGTACGACACTCCGCAGGTCCCCTACCCGAGCGGTTCCGGCTACCCGGACGGCCCCGGACACCCCGACGGCCCCGGTTTCCCCGACGGCGCCGGTTTCCGCGACGGCCCCGTCTTTCCGGAAGGCACCGGATACCAGGACGGCTCCGGACGGCACCGGCTGCCGCGCCAGGCCGCCGACGAACTCGGCTCCGCCCCCGGCTTCGCTCCCGGGTTCGCCGGCATGCCCCTCTTCCGGGACGACGTGGTGCTCGGCAACACGGCCGACGGCTGGGACGCCGCCGTGGTGGAGGAGCTGGAGGGCGAGCTCGCGCAGCTCCTGGAGACGGCCGAACAGCCCGTGGTGGCGCCGCAGCCCGTGCCGGCCCCACAGCCCACCCCGGCCGTGCCGCCCACCCGGCACCGCAAGACGTCGCTGCTCCGCAAGTGCGCCCGCAACTGGTCCTGGCGGCGGGCGCTGAGCATGGCGTCCGTGACGCTGACCGCCCTGATCGTCATCGCGGTGAGCATCCTGGGCGCGCTGGCGTCCTACCCCTCGCTCCGCGCCCTGGCCGGCGGCGTCGCCCCGCGTCACATCGCCGACCTGTGGCCGCTGCTCATCTACGGCCCCTGGATCGCGGCCACCCTCTCCATCCTGCGGGCCCGCGCCTACCGCCGTCGTACCGCGCAGTCCTGGCTCGTCGTCATCTTCTTCGCGGCCGTCGCCATGCTGCTGTGCATCGCCCACACCCCGACGACGCCGGCCGGCATCACCGTGGCCGGGCTGCCGCCGGTGACGGTCCTGCTCTGCTTCCACCAGCTCGTCCGCCAGCTGGACCTCTCCCCCGCGCCCTCGGTCGTCGCCCGGCACGCCCAGAACGCCAAGGGCAACCACCGCCAGCGCACGGGGTCCTGACCGACCGCACACGGGACCCCGACCACACGCGAGATCCCGGCCGGCCGCGCCGGGCCGGCCCCCTCCGGCCCGCGCATCGGCGCATCCGGCCTCAGGACGGACCACCCGTCGCCCCGCCGACGACCGCTCCGTCGTCAGCCGACCGCCCGTCACAAGACCGATCACCCGTCGCAAGGCCGATTGCCCGTCGCAAGGCCGATTGCCCCGAGCGAGAACGACCAGAGCCCCCGCCGGTGTTCCCGGCGGGGGCTCTGATGTCGGTGGACCTGAGGGGATTCGAACCCCTGACCCCCTCGTTGCGAACGAGGTGCGCTACCAGCTGCGCCACAGGCCCTTGCGACGAGTGAAACTCTAGCATCCATCCTGCCGTGCTCGGAAATCGCTTCCCGCGCTGGTCAGGGATGGCGGCTCACTCGTTCGCCGCCCGGGGGCGGTCCAGCCCCTCGTCGGCCGGAGCGGCGTACTGGTCGAAGAGCGGAGTACGGCCGCGACGGCCGCCGGCCGGGCGCTCCCGGCCGGGGGCGGAACGCTGATCGGCACCGGCGCCGCCCGCACCCGGCGCGCCGGCACCGGGCGCCGGTCCGGCCGGGGCGCCGGCACCCGCGGGTCCCGCGCCGCCCGCGATGCCTGAGCGGGCGGAGCTCCAGGCGTCGTCGGCGCCGAAGTCGACGGGGCCGCCGGAGCGCGGCGCCACGGGAGCGGTGACGTACGTGGGCAGCGGTACCGGGACCGGGTCCCAGCCCGCGCCGTCGCCGGCGCCCGTCGAGCGGTGCTGCTGCTCGGGCCGCTCGGCGGGGGCGCGGCGGCTCACGCTCGGCGCCGACTCGGGGCCCACCGGCTCAGGCACGGGGGCGGCCGGTGCGGCGGGGCTCTCCTCGCCGGCCGGACGGAGCCCCGCCCGAGGAGGGCGGGCACGGCCCTCCCGGAGCCGTTGCGCGGCGACCTCGGCCTGCCGCTGGTCCATCGTGAAGGCGAACCGGCGGCGCTCCTGTACGCGGAGGTACACGATGTACGCGCTCAGCAGGACGGCCGGGACGGCGGGCGCCCACAGGTACGTGATGCCGCCCACGCCGGCGACGACCGCACCGACGGTGAAGACGAGGAAGAGCACCGTGATCGTGCGGCGGCGGCGCGCGAGCACCCGGGCCCGCTTCGTGCGCTCGGCGGACGAGGGGCGGTGCTGCGCCGGCACCTGGGGCTGGACGGTCGTGGGCGCCTCGCGCTCTTCGGGGGCGCGGGCGTCCGCGGGGTGCCCGCCGGGCGGGCGGTCCTCGTCCACGGGCGCGCTTGCGGACCGGACGCCGGCCTCTTCGGCCTGGCCGTCCGGGTCCCGTTCCCCGCTCGCATCGTCGGCCGAGCGCCCTTCCTGCCCCTTGGCGTACCGGCGTTCCATCGCCGCCCGCCCGGACAGGAGCCGGATGGCGGTGCTGAAGCGCTCCGTGGGACGGGCCTCATTGAGCTCGTCCTGCCTACGGAGCCACATCGGCACCAAGTAGGCGGCCCAGGCCCCGACGATGACTGCGTAGATGAGGCCGCTGCTGCTCACGCCTCACACGGTAGAGGGGTTTGAGCGGGGCCATCCGCCAATTGAGCCGGTGTGTCGCACGATCTGGCTGATATCTCGAACTTTTTTTGTGATTGTTGCGATCAACGCACTGTGAATGTGTCGAATTGATGGATTAATTCGAACACATATTTTATTTGTGGGATGTCCCTGAGGTGCCGGGCTTCTCCCGGTGCCACCGCGCGAGCAGCCCGCCCGGTACTTCCTCGGCCGTGAGCGCGAAAACCAGGTGGTCGCGCCAGGCGCCGTCGATGTGCAGATAGCGGGGGCGCAGGCCCTCCTCGCGAAAGCCGAGCTTTTCCACCACCCGGCGACTGGGCACGTTCTCGGGGCGAATGCACACCTCGATGCGGTGCAGACCGACCGTCCGGAAGCAGTGGTCGACGGCGAGCGCGACCGCGGTGGGCATGACGCCGCGCCCCGCGACGCCTTCGTCGACCCAGTACCCGATATGGCCCGAACACATCGATCCCCATGTGATCCCGGCGACCGTCAGCTGTCCGGCGAGCCGGCCCCGGTACTCCACGACGAACGGCAGCATGCGGCCCGCGTGCGCCTCGGCGCGCAGGTGCCGCACCATCTGACGGTAGGTCGGCCGCTGGACCGGCGGCGCCCCGGGCGGCGCGGGCGGGATGGTGGCCTCCCACGGACGCAGCCAGTCGCGGTTGCGCCGGTTGACCTCGCGCCAGGCCCGCTGGTCGCGCAGCCTTATCGGGCGGAGGGCCGTGTCGCCGTCCGCCAGCTCCACCGGCCAGGGCGCGTTCAGTGCGTGCTCCCGGCCGGTCTCGGATGGTCGCCCCCGCGGAGCTGTTCGACGGCGTGCACGAGGAGCCGTTCCAGTACGGCGAGGCCGTCCCGGACGCCGCCGGTGGAGCCGGGCAGGTTCACGATCAGGGTGCGGCCCGCGACGCCCGCCAGGCCCCGGGAGAGGGCCGCGGTGGGCACCTTGGCCAGTCCCTCTGCGCGGATCGCCTCGGCGATGCCGGGGACCTCGTGGTCGAGCACCCGGCGGGTGGCCTCCGGTGTCGCGTCGGTCGGCGAGATGCCGGTACCGCCGGTGGTGACCACCACGTCGTGGCCGCCGGCCACCGCCTCGCGCAGCGCGTCCTCCACGGGGTCGCCGTCCGGGACCACCCGGGGCCCCTCGACCTCGAAGCCCAGCGCGGTGAGCGCTTCGGCGATCAGCGGGCCGCCCTTGTCGGCGTAGACCCCGGCGGCTGCGCGGTTGGAGGCCGTCACGACCATCGCCCGGTAGGAGCGCGACGGGCCGGCCGGGTCCGTGTGGGCGCTCACGCGCCCGCCTCCGTACGGTCGGCCGCGCCCTCGCGCGTCCAGACGCCCGACTTGCCGCCGCTCTTCTCCTCCACCCGTACGTCGGTGATGACGGCGCCCTTGTCGACGGCCTTGACCATGTCGATCACCGTCAGCGCGGCGACCGTGACGGCGGTCAGCGCCTCCATCTCCACGCCGGTGCGGTCGGTGGTCTTCACCGTGGCCAGGATCTCCACCGCGTCGTCGGCCACCGCGAGGTCTACCTTCACGCCGGAGACGGCGAGCGGGTGGCAGAGCGGGATCAGGTCGGGGGTGCGCTTGGCGCCCATGATGCCCGCGATGCGTGCCGTGGCGAGGGCGTCACCCTTCGGGACACCCTCACCGCGCAGCAGTTCGACGACGCGCGGCGCGACGAGGACCCGTCCGCTGGCGCGGGCGACGCGCGCCGTGACGTCCTTCTCGGATACGTCGACCATGCGGGCCGCGCCCGCCGCGTCGATGTGGGTGAGGTGTTGCTGACCGCTGCTCATCGTTCTCCCGGTCCGGACCGTGCCGCGCCTGTGCGACGACACCGTACCCGCAGGGGGCGGCCGTCACCCCGGCAGCCGGGCGCTACGGGAACACGGCCGATCCGGACCGGCGCGCTAGCCGAGCAGGAGCACGTCCACCTCGTCGCCCGCTGCCACCTCCGTGACGTCCTCGGGGACCGCGATCAGGCAGTTGGCGTGCGCGAGCGCCTTGATGAGGTGCGAGCTGGCGCCGCCGACCGGGGTGACCGTGCCGGACACCGGGTCGTGTCGGCCGCGCAGGAACTGCCGCTTGCCCTTCGGGGAGGAGGTGATGTCCTCGGTGCACCGGACCCGCTCGGTGAAGCGGTGCACGTCCTGCAGGCCCATCAGGGTGCGGATGGCGGGGCGCACGAACAGTTCGAAGGACACGTAGGAGCTGACCGGATTGCCGGGGAGCGCGAGCAGCGGGGTGCGGTCGGGCCCGATGAGCCCGAAGCCCTGCGGCTTGCCCGGCTGCATGGCGAGCTTCCGGAACTCCACGCTGCCCTCCTCTCCGGAGAGGTCCGCCAGCGTCTCCTTGACCACGTCGTAGGCGCCGACGCTGACGCCGCCGCTGGTGACGACGATGTCGGCGCGGATGAGCTGGTCCTCGATGGCGGCGCGCAGCGTCTCGGCGTCGTCGGCGACCGCGCCGACCCGGTACGCGATGGCACCGGCGTCCCGGGCGGCCGCGGTCAGCGCGAAGCTGTTCGAATCGTGGATCTGGCCGGGACCGAGCGGCTCGCCGGGCTGGACCAGCTCGCTGCCGGTGCCCATGACCACGACGCGGGGGCGCGGCCGTACCTTGACCGTGCCGCGGCCGATGGCGGCGAGCAGGGCGATCTGCGGCGGCCCGAGGACCGTGCCGGCGGCGAGCGCCGGCTCGCCCGCGGTGACGTCGCTGCCCCGGGCGCGCACGTGGGCGCGCGCCTCCACGGGGCGGTGCACCCGGACCTCGCCGCTCGCGCCCGCGGGGTCGGCGCTGTGGGCGCGCATCGTGGCGGCGGGGCCGCCGCCCGTGCCGCCGTCGGTCCACTCCACGGGGACGACGGCCTCGGCCCCCGGGGGCAGCGGGGCGCCGGTCATGATGCGGGCGGCCTCGCCGGGTCCGACGGTGGGCAGGTCGCCGCTGCCGGCCGCGACGTCACCGACGACGGTGAGCGCGGCGGGGAACTCCTCGGTCGCCCCCGCGACGTCGGCGACGCGTACCGCGTAGCCGTCCATGGAGCTGTTGTCGAAGGGCGGCAGCGCGACGGGCACGGTGACGTCCTCGACCAGGACGCAGCCCTGGGCGTCCAGCAGCTGGAGCTCGATCGGCTCCAGCGGACGGATCTTGGAGAGGACGTCGTCCATGTGGTCGGCCACCGACCAGACGCGGTCGTGGTGGCTGGTCCGGTCGGTGGTGCCGCTCCCGCTCAAAGCCCTACATCTCCTCGGTGACGTAACTGCGCAGCCAGGCCTTGAAGTCCGGGCCCAGGTCCTCACGTTCGCATGCCAGTCTGACAATGGCACGCAGGTAGTCGCCACGGTCACCGGTGTCATAGCGGCGGCCCTTGAAGACGACGCCGTGCACGGGGCCGCCGATCGAGGGGTCGGCGGCGAGCGCCTGAAGGGCGTCGGTCAGCTGGATCTCTCCGCCGCGGCCCGGCTCGGTCTTGCGCAGCACCTCGAAGACGGCGGGGTCGAGCACGTAGCGGCCGATGATGGCGAGGTTGCTGGGCGCGTCGGCCGGGTCCGGCTTCTCGACCAGGTCGGAGACGGTGACGACGTCGTCGTCACCGGTGGGCGTCGCGGCCGCGCATCCGTAGAGGCCGATCTGGGCGGGGTCGACCTCCATGAGGGCGATGACGGAACCGCCGTGCTCCTCCTGGACCTCGACCATGCGCCGCAGCAGCGGGTCCCGGGGGTCGATCAGGTCGTCGCCCAGGAGGACGGCGAAGGGCTGGTCGCCCACGTGCGGCGCGGCGCACAGCACCGCGTGGCCCAGACCGCGCGGGTCGCCCTGGCGCACGTAGTGCATCGTCGCCAGGTCGCTGGACTCCTGTACGCGGGCGAGCCGCGACTGGTCGCCCTTGCGGCTCAGCGCCTCTTCGAGCTCGTAGTTGCGGTCGAAGTGGTCCTCCAGCGGGCGCTTGTTGCGGCCGGTGACCATCAGGACGTCGGAGAGCCCCGCGGTGACGGCTTCCTCCACCACGTACTGGATGGCTGGCTTGTCGACGACCGGCAGCATTTCCTTCGGGGTCGCCTTGGTGGCGGGCAGGAAGCGGGTGCCGAGACCGGCCGCCGGGATGACAGCCTTACGGATCCGAGTACGCGATTCAGTCATGTGCCACACGATAACCGGAGCTATGTGACGCTTCATGATGGTCCGGTAAAAGGCGCATGAGAGTGGAGCAAGGGCGCACAGTGACCACGAATGACGCTAGAAAGCGCGCGTTGCGACAAGACCTCATCGAGGTGAGGAACTCGTTTCCTAGGGATGACGTGTCGGCGACCGGATCGGTTCTGTCCGAGCGGGCACTGCAGCTCGAGGAGTTGGCGGAGGCCCGGACGGTCGCGGCGTACGTGTCCGTCGGCCGGGAGCCGTCCACCCGCGCGCTGCTCGACCGGCTGCGGGAGACCGGCGTGCGCGTGCTGCTACCGGTCCTGCTGCCCGACAACGACCTGGACTGGGCGGCGTACGAGGGCCCTGAGCGGCTCGTGAAGGCCGGACGGGGACTGCTGGAGCCGGCGGGGCCCCGACTCGGCCCGGAGGCCGTCACGGAGGCGGAAGCGGTGCTTCTGCCGGGTCTCGCGGTGGACCGGCGGGGGCTGCGTCTCGGCCGCGGGGGCGGCAGTTACGACCGGGTCCTGGCGCGGCTGGAACGCGCCGGCGCCACGCCCGCGCTGGTGGTGCTGCTGTACGACGGCGAGGTGCTGGCGGAGGTGCCGGCCGAGGCGCACGACCGGCCGGTGCAGGCGGCGGTGACGCCGTCGGGGGTGCACCGCTTCACGGTGGCGCCCGAGGGGGCCTGAGCACGACGGCCGCGCAGGGCCGGAACGACGGCCGCCGGGCCGCCCCGATCTTCTCGGGACGGCCCGGCGGCCGGTCTCGTGCGGCCGGCGCAGCGCGCCGGCGGCGACGTCACGGGGACAGCGTCAGCGTGTCCTTCGCCGCTGCCTTGACGGCCTTCTCGGAGAAGGCCCAGGGCAGCAGTTCGCCCTTGACCCACTTGCCGGTCTGGTCGTCGTAGTGGGCGTTGTACGCGTGCCCCGAGGCGCCGGTGAGGTTGATCCACCGCGACTTGTCGAGGTCGGCGAGGTTGACGACCATCCGCATCGAGGGCACCCAGACGACCTGGTAGCCGCCGGCCGCGTTCCAGCCGGTGGCGTCCACGGCCGCCTCGCCGCCGCCGAGGTTCCAGGGGCCGCGGTTGAACAGGCCCTGCAGCATGCCGGGGCCGTCCGTACCGAGGGTCTGGTTCTTCAGCGTCAGCTGGTGCAGGCGGCCCCAGCTCCAGGTGTTGATGTTCTTGCCGAGCTTCGCGGTCAGCTCGTAGCGCGCGTCCTGCATGGCGTGCGCGAGGAGCTGGTCGCGGTTCTTGTCACCGGGGCGGCCGGGTCGGTCCTCGGTCTTCCACCAGTCGTTGTCCGGGTCGTCGAGGATCTTCCGTACGACCTCGAACCAGCGGTCGCCGCCGTCGGGCTGGGCTGAGTCCTTGGCGCGCTCACCGCACTCGCGGACCCACTTCTGCAGGTCGTCGGCCGGGCCGGTGGAGTTCGCCGGGTGGACCGTCAGGCACTGCCCCTCGACGCGCAGCTCCTTGGGCATCTTGTCGCCGAAGGCCAGCTTGAGGGTGTTGCGCCAGACCGCGTTGAAGTACGCGGCCGCCGCCGAGTCGGACTCCTGGGTGTAGTTCCAGCCCTCCAGGAGCTGCTGCGCCTCGCGGACGTACTTGTCCTTGACGTCGAGCTTCAGCAGGTACGGCGTGAGCAGTTCGGCGATCTCGCTGCTGTTGTCCAGCTGCATGGTCTGCATGTCGTGCGTGGAGATCTTGCCGCCGTCCTTGATCTTCGACTTGATCAGGTCGTCGATCCGCTGGCTGCGCGCCCCGTAGCCCCAGTCCCGGGTGAGCAGGTACGGGTACTTGTCCTGGTCGATCACGGCCTGGTTGGCGGTGACGATGTAGCCGCTCTTGGGGTTGAGCTCCCAGGGCAGCGCGGACTGCGGGATGTAGCCGTCCCACTTGTAGGCGGGGTCCCAGCCGGGCGCGGGCAGCGAGCCGTCGCCCTTGCCGCGTACGGGGATGCGGCCCGGCGCCTGGTAGCCGATGTTGCCCTTGGTGTCGGCGTAGATCAGGTTCTGCGACGGCACCTCGAAGTTGCGCGCCGCCTTGCGGAACCCGTTCCAGTCCGACGCCCGGTTCATCTCGAACACGGCGTCCATGGAGCGGCCGGGACTGAGCGCGGTCCACTTCAGGGAGATGGCGTAGCCGTCGCCGCGGTCGGGCGCGGCGTTGCCCACGGGGGCGTCCTTGCCGACCTTGGCCAGCTCGTCGTCGCGGTCGGAGACCACGGGCCCGTTGTTGGTCGACCGCACGGTGATCGTCCGGTCGGAGCCGCCGGCGACCTTGATGGTCTCCTTGCGGGTCGTGAAGGGCACCTCACGGTCGTCGTAGAGGTAGCCGTTCTCGCTGACCTTCTCCAGGTACAGGTCGGAGACGTCGGCCCCGAGGTTGGTCATGCCCCAGGAGATGTCCTGGTTGTGGCCGATGACGACGCCCGGCATGCCGGAGAACGTGAAGCCGGAGACGTTGTAGTTGCAGTTCGGACTCTGTGATCGGCAGTGCAGGCCCATCTGGTACCAGAGCGAGGGCATCTGGGGCGCCAGGTGCGGGTCGTTGGCCAGCAGCGGCTTGCCGGTGGTGGTGTGCTTGCCGGAGACCACCCAGGAGTTGGACCCGATGCCGTTGCCGTTCGGGCCGAGCAGCGCGGGTACGTCGTCGAGCGTCTTCGAGAGCGAGGAGAGCTGGCTCTGAAGGGCCCCGGCGGCGCCGGCCGCGGACTGGGTGCCGCTCGCGGTGGCCTCGGGGTCGAACTCCTTGGTCGCCGGGTCGACGGCGCCGCCCTGGACGATCGGCTTGTTGCGGTCGTACGGGTACGACGGGTAGAGCTCGGCGATCTGCTTCTGCGAGAAGCGGCTCGTCATCAGGGACCGGTCGATCTCTTCCTGCATGTTGCCGCGCAGGTCCCAGGCCATGGCCTTGAGCCAGGCCACGGAGTCGGCCGGCTTCCACTTGCCGGGCTTGTAGTCGTTCTGCAGGCCGAGCGCCGCGTATTCGAGGGACAGCGCCGAGCCTTCGTGGTCCTCCAGGTAGGCGTTGACCCCTGCGGAGTAGGCGTCAAGGTACTTCTTCGTGCTCGCCGACAGCTTGGTGTCGTACTCCTTCTGCGCGGTCTCGTGCCAGCCGAGGGTGCGCAGGAACGAGTCGGTCTTCACCTGGCTCTTGCCGAACATCTCGGAGAGGCGGCCGGACGTCATGTGGCGCCGGACGTCCATCTCCCAGAAGCGGTCCTGGGCCTGGACGTAGCCCTGGGCGCGGAAGAGGTCCTCATCGGTGTCGGCGTAGATCTGCGGGATGCCGTTGCCGTCCCGCATGACGTCCACCGGGCTGGAAAGACCCGGCATCTTCAGGGACCCGGTGGTCTCCGGATAGGAGGCGCGGACGGTGCTCACGCCCCAGAACGTCCCGTAGCCGACGCCCGCCACGAGCAGAAGCACGACCAAGATGACGACGAGGCGGGCGCGCCGCCCCTTTTTCTTCGGAGCGGGGCCGGACTTGTTGGCGGGCATCTCTGTCCTTCGAGGGGCAGGGTGGGAGTGCTGGAGCAACCATAGGCGCACCGGATCGGCGACCCCTACGCGGAGTCACCACCAACGGCCCCGATGTTCAAGCAATGGTAAATTGTTAGGGTCAGTAACTAGATATAGTAAGTAAAATCCCGGGAGGACCACATCCGCCCGGACAGCAACCTGGAAGGACCCGGCCCCTGACTGTCGACCGCCTCAACGAACTCCTGCTGGTCTGCTCCTTCGTGCTGCTCATCGCCGTGGCGGCCGTACGGATCTCCTCGCGCAGCGGGCTCCCCAGCCTGCTCATCTACTTGGGGATCGGCGTCGCCATAGGGGCGGACGGCATCGGAGTCCGCTTCAGCAATGCCGAACTGACCCAGATCCTCGGCTATGCCGCCCTTGTGGTGATCCTGGCCGAAGGCGGTCTCGGCACGAAGTGGAAAGAGATCAGACCGGCCCTGCCCCAGGCCGCGCTGCTCTCCACCCTCGGTGTCGCGGTGAGCGTGGGGGTCACCGCGGCCGGTGCGCACTATCTGGTCGGGCTGGAGTGGCGGCAGGCGCTCCTCATCGGCGCGGTGGTCTCCTCCACCGACGCCGCTGCGGTCTTCTCGGTGCTGCGCAGCGTGCCGCTGCCGGCCCGCCTCACGGGCGTCCTGGAGGCCGAATCGGGCTTCAACGACGCCCCCGTGGTCATCCTGGTCGTCGCGTTCTCCACCGCGGGCCCGGTGGAGCACTGGTACGTCCTCATCGGCGAGATCGCCCTGGAGCTGGCCATCGGCGCCGCGATCGGCCTGGCGATCGGCTGGCTCGGCGCGTTCGGCATGCGGCGCGTGGCGCTGCCGGCCTCCGGCCTGTACCCGATCGCCGTCATGGCCATCGCCGTCTCCGCGTACGCCGCGGGCGCCCTCGCGCACGGCTCCGGCTTCCTCGCGGTCTACCTGGCGTCGATGGTGCTCGGGAACTCCAAGCTGCCGCACTCCGCTGCCACTCGGGGCTTCGCGGAGGGGCTGGGCTGGCTCGGCCAGATCGGCATGTTCATCCTGCTCGGCCTGCTCGTCACGCCGCACAACCTGGGCGACGACATCCTGCCCGCGATCGTCATCGGACTGATACTGACGCTGGTCGCCCGCCCGCTCTCCGTAGTGCTCACCCTGCGGCCCTTCCACATGGCGTGGCGCGAGCAGACGCTGCTCTCGTGGGCGGGGCTGCGCGGCGCCGTACCCATCGTGCTGGCGACGATCCCGATGGTCGGCAAGGTCCCCGAGAGTGAACGTGTCTTCAACATCGTGTTCGTCCTCGTGGTCGTCTACACCCTCGTGCAGGGACCGACGCTGCCCTGGCTGGCCCGGCGGCTGCGGATCGGCGACAAGGAGGAGGCCGCCGACCTCGGTATCGAGTCCGCGCCCCTGGAGCGGCTGCGCGGCCATCTCCTGTCGACCGCGATCGGTCCCAAGTCGCGGATGCACGGCGTGGAGATCGCCGAGCTGCGGCTGCCGGCCGGCTCCGCGGTCACCCTGGTGGTCCGGGACGGCACGAGCTTCGTACCGTCCCCCACGACCGTCCTGCGGCGCGGCGACGAGCTCCTGGTCGTCGCCACCGACCCGGTTCGGGACGCCGCCGAGCGGCGCCTCCAGGCGGTCTCCCAGGGCGGCAAGCTGGCGGGCTGGCTCGGGACGAGCGGGGCGTCCGCACCCCGGAGATGAGGGGCGGCCCCGCCCCTCCCGAGGCGGCCAAAGCCCTCGCCCTCAAGGACTGAACACCGCCCGGACGTTCCCAGGTGTGGGACACATCTCACCAATGGGATCGCAGGCTGCGGCACTCTCTCGCCTGTAGTATGTGAGGGCAATGCACGACACCCACTCTGCCTGATGCAGAGCTGGCGCGACCGCTCGGCGGCCGCGGTCCCCTGCGTGACGCAGCCACCTCTCAGGTGCGGACCCGGTATCACTCGGTCCAGCGCGAGAGGACAGCTCTCGGCGCGTTCCCCGTGATGACCTCACGAGCGCGTCACCAGGCGGCGGAAAGGCCCGGCCGTGGCATCCACGGTCCAGAACGCAGCAACCGTCCAGGACGAGCCGGCGACCACCGGCGGTGCTCCTGCGGGGGATCCCTCGGGCAAGCGCCCCGGATACGGACAGCTCCTGCGCACCCCGGGAGCCTGGGCGTTCGTCCTGCCCGGCTTCCTGGCCCGGCAGCCCTTCGCGATGCTCACCATCGGCATCGTCCTGCTGGTCCAGCACACCACCGGCTCCTTCGGCACCGCGGGCGCGGTCTCCGCCGCGACCGGTATCTCCATGGCGCTGTTCGCCCCGCAGAGCGGCAAGCTCGCCGACCGCTTCGGGCAGCGCGCCGTCCTGCTCCCCGGAGTCGCCGTGCACTCGGTCTCCGTGGCGGCCCTGATCACCCTGGCCCTGCTGCACGCGCCCCTGTGGGCGCTGTTGGTCGTCGCGGTGCCCACGGGCGCTTCGACGCCTCAGGTGGGGCCGATGGTGCGCGCACGATGGGCGGCGCGGCTGAGCAACAGTCCGCTGATGCCGACCGCTGCGGCCTTCGAGTCCGTGACCGACGAGTTCACCTTCGTGGTGGGCCCGGTGCTGGCCACCGCCCTGTGCACGAGCGTCCACCCGGCGGCCGGCCTGATCGCCGAGGCCGTCCTGTCGCTGGCCGGCGGCCTGCTCTTCGCGTCGCAGCACCGCAGCCAGCCGGCCGCGCACCGCACGAGGCAGCCCGGCGAGACGCGCGCCTCGGCGCTCTCCGTGCCCGGCGTGCGGGTACTCATCGCCGTCTTCCTCGGCATCGGCTCGGTCTTCGGCGGCATGCAGGTCTCGCTGACGGCCTTCACGGAGTCCATCGGGCAGCCGGGCATCAACGGCGTGCTGTACGGCATCTTCGCGGCGGGCAACATGACCGCGGGCATCGCCTGCGGCGCGATCGCCTGGAAGACCGGCCCGCGCCGCCGGCTGCTGGTCGCCTACGGGCTGCTGGCGCTGGCCACCACTCCGCTGTGGGCGCTCTCCGCGGTACCGCTGCTGGGCGCGACCGGCCTGGTGGTCGGCCTGTGCATCGCGCCGGCCCTGATCACCGGCTACACGCTGGTCGAGTCGCTGGTGCCGGCCTCGGCCCGTACGGAGGCGTTCACCTGGCTGACCGGCGCCGTGGCGCTGGGACAGGCGGCGGCCGCCACGACCGCGGGGCAGCTCGCGGACCGCTTCGGGCCCAGCGCCGGTTTCTTCGTGCCGCTGGCCGGTACGGCGCTGGCCTTTCTGGTGCTCGCGGGGCTGCGCGGACGCCTGGTTCCGCCCGGTAAGGGACGGGTCGCGGCACGTGGAGTCGGTCACCGTGTGCCGGTCACAGTGGACTGACGCGCCGGAATACTGCACTATGGATCGTCGTTAGCACTCATTGAGTGAGAGTGCCAGGAGGAAGACTAGTGCCGACCTACCAGTACCAGTGCACCGAGTGCGGCGAGGGCCTTGAGGCCGTCCAGAAGTTCACCGACGACGCACTCACCGAGTGCCCGAACTGCCAGGGCCGTCTGAAGAAGGTCTTCTCGGCGGTCGGCATCGTCTTCAAGGGCTCCGGCTTCTACCGGAACGACAGCCGCGGCTCCTCTTCGAGCAGCAGCCCGGCGTCGGCCTCGACGTCGAGCTCGTCCTCCTCGTCGAGCGGCTCCGACAGCAAGTCGTCGAGCTCCTCCTCGACCACCTCCGGCAGCAGTTCCTCCTCGACCACGTCGAGCAGCAGCTCCGCCGCCTGACAGCTCTCCCCGAGGACCCCGCCGTCGCCCGACGGCGGGGTCCTCGGCATTCCGCCGGACACGGCCGATTCCGGTACGCGGGGCGGTAGTCTGCCCGGCATGGCGGACGCGGAGATCGGCGTTATCGGCGGTTCGGGCTTCTACTCCTTCCTCGACGAGGTGACCGAGGTCACGGTCGAGACCCCGTACGGACCGCCCAGCGACTCGCTCTTCCTCGGGGAGATCGCCGGTCGGCAGGTCGCCTTCCTGCCCCGGCACGGCCGCGGCCACCACCTCCCGCCGCACCGCATCAACTACCGCGCCAATCTGTGGGCGCTGCGCGCGGCCGGCGTCCGCCAGGTCCTGGGCCCGTGCGCGGTCGGCGGCCTGCGCCCGGAGTTCGGGCCCGGCACGCTCCTCGTACCGGACCAGATCGTGGACCGCACGAAGACCCGTACGCAGACGTACTTCGACGGGGTGCCGCTGCCGGACGGCAGCATCCCGAACGTGGTGCACACCGCCTTCGCCGACCCGTACTGCCCGGCCGGCCGCCGGGTCGCCGCCGACGCGGCGCGTGGGCGCGGCTGGGAGCCGGTCGACGGCGGCACGCTCGTCGTCATCGAGGGCCCGCGCTTCTCGACGCGCGCGGAGTCCCGCTGGCACGCCGCGCAGGGCTGGTCGGTCGTCGGCATGACGGGCCATCCCGAAGCGGTCCTGGCCCGCGAACTGGGGCTCTGCTACACCTCGCTGACCCTGGTCACGGACCTGGACGCGGGCGCCGAGGCCGGCGCAGGCGTCTCCCACGACGACGTCCTGCGGGTCTTCGCCGAGAACATCGGCCGACTGCGCGAGGTCCTCTTCGACGCGGTGGCCGCACTGCCCGCGGCCACGTCGCGCGACTGCGACTGCGGCACCGCCCACGGCGACCGGGAACTGGGCATCGAGCTGCCCTGACGGCGCGGCGCTCACCCTCGCGGGTGACGGGGATGTCCACAACCGGCGGGTAGCCGCTCCGCCCGTCCACAGGCCCCGACGGCCTCCGCCGATTTCGGTCAGGGTGATCCCGTCCGACGACCCGGCGCACCGACGCCGGGCGTGTGATCCCCTTTCTCCGGCGGTGACCGAAATGACCCCTTCTCCATACACCAACCGCCCACTCCCCACACCCCCGTTGTGTGAGGTTCCACACTTCGAGCCATTCCGCATCAGCGGTGCGCGACGCTGGCGCGCACCCCTGCCGAAAACCCGGCGGTACGCCGTTTTCGCTGGCCTGGCGGCCATCGCGGCCGCTCTGGCGCTCACCCCACCGGCCGGCGAAACCCGCGCCGAGGGCGGTTTCAGCCATTCCGTTCTACTGGCCGATACGCACATGGCAAGCAAAACTGTGAAGAACGGTGGGGCAGCCACGCGATGTCGCAATGTGGCGATTTCGCCCCGTACGGCGGTAACGCCATGCTGACCCGTACTCACGCTCCGTCCATCCGCCGGTCCGTTGTGACCGCTCGGTCGGCCGTGCCCTGCCGTTTCGTAAGTAGTGCCGATGCCCCGGACGGGCTCGGCGTCCGTAGTACGTGTGGAAAGAGGCTGTCAGGTGAGCGACGAGAAGAGCGGCGTCCTGCAGGGATTCAAGGAATTCCTGTTGCGCGGCAACGTGGTCGAGCTTGCGGTTGCCGTCGTGGTCGGAGCCGCGTTCACCAATATCGTGAACGCCGTGGTCAAGGGCGTCATCAACCCGATCGTCGGTGCGCTCGGGTCGCAGAACCTGGACCACTACAAGACCTGCCTGACGACCTGCCCCGTCGACAAGAAGACCGGCGAGTTCACCGACGGGATCTACATCCTCTGGGGCTCGGTGCTCAGCGCCGCGCTGACGTTCCTGATCACCGCCGCGGTCGTCTACTTCCTCATGATCCTTCCGATGAACAAGTGGAAGGCGCGCCAGGAGGCCAAGAACCCGGTCGAGGAGGGTCCGGTGGACCCGACCGAGGTCGAGCTGCTGGTGCAGATCCGCGACGCGCTGGTCAGCCAGCGGAACGGCTCGGAGCCCGTCACGGGCGCGAACGCGATCCCCGGGCCCGCCTCCGGCCCCGTCTCCACGGAGAAGTCGCAGAACTGACGCGTACGGCCGTTCCACGCCACGGAGACGGCTCTCCGGACAGCCGCGGAAGCGGCGGCTCCGGAGAGCCTCCGTCGCGGCTCCGCGGAGCCGTCAGAGGTGATGGGGCGGCTTCTCGTCCAGGAAGCGCGCCAGGTCGGCGGCGCTTCCGCCACCCGCTCGGGGACGCTCTCCCCAGCCCCGGTCCGTGTCGTCGGACGACTGCTGGTCCAGCGGATCATCGAAGATCAACGCGGCGGCCCCCGGCCGGCTTTCGCCCGCGCTCGGGCGGCCCTCGTTCTCGGTTGCGGCGTCCGCTGTCTCACTCACCCCTCCAGGGTACGGCCGGTTCAGTCGGCCGTGAGGGCCTCGTGCCACCAGCGGTCGCGGCCCGGCTGCCAGGCGACGGGGCGCGGGCAGCGGCTCACGACGAGCACCGTCCGTACGTCCGTGCCGCCGCGCGCCAGGGCCCGGTCCAGCACAGGCTTCACCGGACGCACGGCGCCGTCCCAGAAGCCGGCGTCGGCGGTGATCACGACTTTCGCCCCGGAGCTCCTGAGCCGCTCGGCGAGTTCGGGAGCCCGCATCGACACGGGCAGGGTGCTGCGCACCGCGTCGATCCGGCCGCACGCCAGCGTGACGATCACCGATTCGGGGACCAGGGGCAGATGGACGGCCACCCGGTCGCCGGTGCGGACGCCGGAGCGGGCCAGGGCGGCGGCGGCCCGTACGGACTGGTCGATGAGCTGCTCGTGGGTCAGCTCGTCGAAGCGGCCCGGCTCACCGGTCCAGCTCAGGGCGACCTTCATCGCTTGCGGGGCGAGGCCCGGATCAGCGGGCTCGGAGGGTACGCGGCGCAACATGCGGCCAGCGTGGCGGCCATGGATCAACGTTCATTGAACGTGCGATGGATGCCCCGGCCATCGACCTTGCGGAGCCCCGCGGCACCTGCGCCCCGAGCCGCCGCGGAGCGTCCTGGTGTGGCCTCGCCCTCCCACCCTGCCCCTGAGAGCCTGTGGGCAACCCGCCGGGCGGGCTTCCGGTCCCGGTCCGGCGGTGCACACCGCTCACCGACTCAGGAGGCGCAGATGTCCACCTCACCCCACCACCCGCACGGGGCCCCCTCCCCGTCCGAGTCCCCGTCCGAGGACCGCTCCCGGGTCCACCACGGCATCGTCATCGTCGGTGGCGGCACCGCCGGCATCACCGTGGCCGCGAGGCTGCGGCGGGCCGGAGCACCGGACGTGGCGGTGCTGGAGCCCTCCGGCACGCACTGGTACCAGCCGCTGTGGACGCTGGTCGGCGGCGGCCAGGCGCCGCTGCGGGCGTCGTTACGCACCGAGGCCGAGGTCATGCCCGCCGGTGTGCACTGGCTGCGGGAGTCGGCGGTGTCCGTCGACCCGGCGACCCGTACGGTCGGCACGGCCTCGGGCAGGACCGTCTCGTACGACCGGCTGGTGCTCGCGCCGGGGCTGCGGCTGGACCCCGACGGCGTGCCCGGCCTCGCGCAGGCCCTCGGCCACGACGGCGTGAGCAGCAACTACATCCCCGAGCTGGCGCCGCTCACGTGGGAGCTGATCCGCGGCATGAAGAGCGGCACGGCGGTGTTCACGATGCCGGCCGGGCCGGTGAAGTGCGGCGGCGCGCCGCAGAAGATCGCGTACTTGGCGGCCGACCACTGGCGCAAGCGCGGCGTGCTGGACCGGATACGGGTCGTGCTCGTGCTGCCCGAGACGGCGATGTTCAAGGTGCCGGAGTTCGGTCGGGTGCTGGAGGACGTGGCCCTGCGGTACGGCATCGAGGTACGGCTGCGGTCGGAGATGGTGTCCGTGGACGGCGCGGCCCGCGAGGCCGTGATCGTGAACCACGCGACCGGCGACAAGGAGACGATCTCCTACGACCTGCTGCACGCCGTGCCGCCGCAGGCGGCCCCCGAGTGGATAGCCGGCGGGCCGCTGGCCGACCCGGACTCGCCTTTCGGATACGTGAAGGCCGATCCGGCGACGCTGCAGCACCCGGACCACCCCGAGGTGTTCGCACTCGGGGACGTGGCGAACCTCCCGACGTCCAAGACCGGCGCGGCGGTACGCAAGCAGGCCCCGGTGCTGGTCGCCAACCTCCGGGACTCGCTGCGCGGCCGTCCGCTCCGGGCCCGGTACGACGGGTACACGTCCTGCCCGCTGGTCACCGCGCGCCACAAGATGCTGCTGGCGGAGTTCGACTACGAGCTGAAGCCCGCTCCCTCGGTGCCGTTCCTGGACACGACGAAGGAGCGGACGGACATGTGGTTCCTCAAGCGGTACGGACTGCCGCAGTTCTACTGGCACGGGATGCTCAAGGGCCTGGCCTGACCTCGCCGCCCTCCGTCCGCAGGTCCGTGGCCGGGAGCGTGTCCGCGACGACGCAGCTGACGTTGTCCGGGGCCCCGGCCGCGCGGGCGAGCCCGATCAGGTCGCGTACGGCCTGGTCGGGCGTGCCCCCGGAGGCCAGGACGCCGCGCAGGTCGGCGTCCCGGACCACGCCGTACAGACCGTCCGAGCAGAGGAGGTAGCGGTCGCCGGGCCGGGCGTCGTGCAGCTTCATGTCCGCGACGGGGAGCTCGCCGTCCCGGCCGTTCAGCGCCCGCAGCAGCAGGGACCGCTGCGGGTGCGCGGACGCCTCTTCCGGGGTGAGCCGGCCCTCGTCGACGAGGGACTGGACGAGGGTGTGGTCGTGCGTGATGCGGAAGAAGCCGCCGTCGCGGAAGAGGTAGGCGCGGGAGTCGCCGACGTGCACCAGCGCCAGCCGGGAGCCGGTCCACAACATCGCGGTGAGGGTGGTGCCGCTGTCCTCGCCCGCGCTGTGCTCCGCGACGGCACGGTGGGCGCGCCCGACCGCCTCGCTGAGGGTGTTGAGGATGTCGCCGGGCTGCGGAGCCGGGGCGTCGCCCAGGCTGCGCAGCGCCTCGATGGCGGCGGTGCCGGCCGCCGCGCCGTCCGCGCCGAAGCCGTCGGCGACCGCGAGCAGGCGGCTGTCCGCGTACGCCGTGTCCTGGTTGCCCTCGCGTACCAGTCCGGTGTCCGACAGGGCCGCGTAGCGGATGCCGGTGATCGTCCCGTGGGTCATGGCCGGGTCCCTTCCTCGCAGTTGGTCGATGAGGAAGGCGGCCAGGTCACGTCCGGCCGCGGTGTCCGCCTCGACGCCCGTCCAGTACGCCGCGATCTCCGCGGCGGCCTCGGCGGGGGCCAGGTCGCACACCGTCCGGATGCGGGCCAGCGGCATGCCCAGGCGGCGCAGCCACGCCACCAAGCGGGCGCGTTCGAGCTGGTCCCGGGCGTAGAAGCGGTATCCGCTGAACGGATCGACGCGGGCCGGGCGCAGCAGGCCCAGCTCGTCGTAGAGCCGCAGCGCCTTCGGGGACAGCCGGGAGGCCCGTGCGAACGCCCCGATCGTCAGCAGACCGTCCGCCACCATCCGTCGCCCCTCCCCCGTGCCTCGCCGCAGCCACAACCGTGGCCCTGGACCTGGACCTGGACCTGGCCTAAGTCCTGGCCCTGGCCCTGGTCCTGGCCGTAGTCGGGCAGGGCCTTGGCCCGCCGGCCGGCCGGTCGCTCGACCGCCCGGCCGCCTTCCACGACCGAGGCTGGGCTCTGCCCCAAGGGCAAGGTCAACGCGCCACGGGCCCCCCACCGGAACACTCCCGCGGGATTCCCCCATGGGAGCCCCGCCCTCAGTCCCCCGCCACTTCCCTCCCCAGCCCGGTCAGGGCGGCCGCCACCAGGGCGCGGGTGCCCATCGTCAGGGTGGGCTGCTGGACGGGGGCGAACCGTGCGGAGTGGTTGGACGGGATGTCCTGGGAGATCCGGCCGGCTTCCAGGGCCTTGCGGAAGGCGGCCGGGTCCCAGCCGCCGAGCCACCAGTAGTACAGCGGGGCGTCCGCTGCGGTCGCGAGCACGCCGGCGTCCTCGCTGCCGGAGGCCGGGTCGTACGGGAACAGCGCCTGCTCGCCGAAGAGCCCGGCGAAGGCCGCGTTGACCTCGCGCAGCGCGTCGGAGTCGTTACGGGTGACGGGGAAGCCGGCGATGGTCTCGGTCTCCGGGGCGCGCGCCGCACCGGACGCCGCGGCCTCGGCGCGGGCGATGCGCTCCACGGCGGCCAGCACGCGGGCGCGCACCTCCTCGTCGAAGGTGCGGATGCTGAGCTGGACGGTGGCGTGGTCGGGGATGACGTTCGGGGCGTCGCCCGCGTGGAAGGAGCCGACGGTGACGACGGCCTGCTCCCGCGTCGCGGTCTCGCGGGCGACGACGGACTGCACGCGCTGCACGAAGGCCGCGGCCATCAGGATCGGGTCGACGGTGGTCTCGGGGCGGGAGCCGTGGCCGCCGGTGCCGTGGAAGGTGATCCGCAGGCTGTCGGCGGCGGCCATGCAGGCGCCGTCGTGGTACGCGATCAGGCCCGCGCCCAGCGGCGCGACGTGCTGGGCGTAGACCACGTCCGGCACCGGGACCCTGTCGTAGAGCCCGTCGTCGATCATCTTCTGGGCGCCGCCGCCGTCCTCCTCGGCGGGCTGGAAGAGCGCGACGAGGGTGCCGGACCAGTGGTCGCGTCCGGCGGCGAGCAGCCCGGCGGCACCGATCAGGCAGGTGACATGGACGTCATGGCCGCAGGCGTGCATCACGCCGTCATTGGTGGAGGCGTACGGCAGGCCGGTCTGCTCGGTCACGGGAAGCGCGTCCATGTCGGCGCGCAGCAGGACCGTCGGTCCGTCGCCGTTGCGCAGGACGCCCACCACGCCGGTGCGGCCGATGCCGGTGAGCACGTCGAAGCCGTCGGCCTTCAGGCGCCGGGCGACCTCGGCGGCGGTGCGGGTCTCCTGGAAGGACAGCTCCGGGTGCCGGTGGAGATCTTCGTAGAGGGCTTCGAGGTCCGCCATGCGGGCGTCGAGCGGGGCCAGGACCATCTCTCGCGCGCGATCGCTCATGTGCCGTATTCGATCACGGAAGGGCCATACCGGGACAGCGGACCCGGCGCGTCCGGCGGGTGCCGCGGGTCACCTGCCGGGCCCCGCGGTGACGAGGCCGTGGGTGGCCGGAGTTCGCAGGGTGTTCGGGAGGCGTCGGTGACAGACGGGCCCGGCGCTGCCACGGTGGACCCTCGATACGGGACGACTCAGCCCGGTTCATGTGAGTGACGGGAGGCGGACGTTGACCACATCTTCAGCCGGCCGGTCCACGGAGCGGCCCATGGCCGCGCCCACGGTCCCGCTCGCCGGCCGTCCGGCGAACCCCGCCGACGGCAGGGCGCCGGAGGACCCGGTCGCCTTTCTGATCGAGCACGCGCTGGGGCATCTGTTCTCCGCCGCGCTGCGCACCGCCGTGCAGTACCGCGTCGCCGACCACCTCGCGGAAGGGCCGCGTACGGTCGAGCAGCTCGCCGAGGCCACCGGCACGCACGCTCCCCACCTGCGGCGTCTGCTGCGCTACCTCGCCACCCGGGACATCTTCCGCGAGGACGCTACCGGGGCTTTCCATCTGACGCCGGGCGCGCGGCCGCTGCGTTCCGATGTGCCGCACTCGCTGCGGGACGCGGTGCTGATGATGACCGACGAGACGTTCCGGCGGTCGTCGGCGGCGCTGGCGGAGACGGTACGGACCGCCGGGCCGTCCTTCGACCGGATCTTCGGGGCGCCGCTCTTCGAGTTCCTGGCCGCCGATCCCGGGACGCGGGAGCTGTTCGACACGGGGATGGCGTCCCTGTCCGGGCCGGTGGACGGGCCGGTCGCGGAGAGCTACCCGTTCCCCGAGGGCAGCACGGTGGTCGACGTCGGGGGCGGGCGGGGCGGGCTGCTGCGTGCCGTCCTGGAGCTGCACCCCTCGGTCTCCGGGGTGCTCCACGACCAGGCGCCGGCGATCGCCCGGCACGTGCTGGACGTGCCGGAGCTGGCGGGCCGCTGGCGTGCCGAGACGGGCGACTTCTTCGCGTCCGTGCCGGAGGGCGGCGATGTGTACGTGCTCAAGCACGTGCTGCACGACTGGTCGGACGCGGCGTGCGTGGACATCCTGCGGCGGGTCCGGGACGCGGTGCCGGCGCACGGCCGGCTGTTGATCGTGGACTCCGTACTGCCGCCCGGCAACGCGCCGCACTACGGGAAGGCGATGGACGTGGCGATGATGGCGGTCGTCGAGGGCAGGGAGCGGACCGCCGAGGAGTACGCCACGCTGCTGTCGGCGGCGGACTTCCGGCTGACGCGCGTGCTGTCCACGCCCGCGTTCCCCTCGATCGTGGAGTCGGTGCCGGCGGCGCGGACGGCGCCCCGGGCGACGGGCGGGACGGGCGACGCGGCAAGCGCCCCGCGGCCCTGACCGTCCGGCCCACGCGGCTCACGACGACACCGGCTCCGTCACGGCGTCGCCGCCCCCGGTACCGCTCCGCCCGGTACGGCCGCCCCCGGTCCCCGCAGCCGCAGGGCGGCCAGCGGTATGAAGCCGCCGGGGCCGCCGCCGGTGTCCGCAGCCCGCCCGTACAGGCTGCGCAGCATCGAGACCGCCAGTCGCTCGCCCTGGTTCTTGGCGCGCTCGGCGCGCGGCCCGGCGTGCAGGCCGTCCACGGTGGCCCGCCACAGCTGGACCCAGCGCCCGAAGTGCGCGGCGGTCAGCGGCCGGGCGCGGTGCAGCCCGGCGTGCACCCCGAAGACCTCGCGGCGGTGGTCGGCGGTGCGGAACAGCGCCCGCTCCCAGAAGTCGGTGATCACCGGCAGATGGGCGGCCAGGTCGGTGCCCGCGACCTCGGTGAAGTGCGGGCCGATCAGCGGATCGGCGAAGGCGGCGGTGTAGAAGCGGCGCAGCAGCCGGTCGAGGTCCGGGCGGCCCGCGATGTCCGCACGCTCCTCCGGGGGGCCGCCCGCCGGTCCCTCGGGCCGGGGTGCGGGCATGGGTGTGTCGGTCACGTCCTCGCTCCTGCCGCTTCTCCGCGCTCCCCCTGTCCATGGTGCCCCACCCGCAGCCGTGGCTCACCCGGAGCCGGAAAGCGGAGCTTCCGGGGAGGGCCGGATCCGGTCATCCCCCGGTGTCCGGGAGGCAGCGACCGCCGGGGCCGCCGTACAGTACGCGCGCCAACTGTCCGTCGCACGCCGGGGGATGTCCGCGTCCCGCGGGCATCGAGCGCCTCAGGGCATGATGTGCGGATCAGGTGGAAGCAAGGGCCCGGGGAGACTGAGCGCGCCCCGGGAAGGGTAGGGTACGTATTGCCCCTTTTTATGCCCAGCAAGCGCCGTCGCGCGAGGAGTTGTCACACCATGGCAGGCCGGCACGCCCAGCCCAGTGAGCGAATACGCCTGTCCCGACGCGGCAAGGCCGCCGGTGGTGCGGCCGTGGTGGTGCTGGTGGGCACCGCGCTGTGCGCCTGGCCCGCCTCGGGGGACGATCACCGCCCCGACGGGACCTCCGTCACGGCACAGGACAGCCCCACCGCCGGCACGTCGTCGAAGCAGCGGCCGACCGGGCTGAAGCAGGGCTCCCCCGTCCGTTCCGAGCCGGGCCACATCCCCGGGCTCGACGCGTCGATGCGGGACCGTATTCCGGCCAAGTCCCAGCAGGTCCTGGTCGTCACGGGCGAGGACACCGACTCCCACGACTCCACCGTCACGCTCTACACCCGCGCCAAGGACTCCGAGAAGTGGTCAGCGGGCGACGCCTGGCCGGCGCACAACGCCGCCAAGGGCTGGACGAAGGACCACCACTACGGCGACCTGCGCTCCCCCGAGGGCGTGTTCACGCTCAGCGACGCGGGCGGCAAGCTGGCTCCGCCGCGTGGCACGAAGCTGCCGTACGACCACAACTCCTCCTTCGTGGCCAACGGATCCGGCGTGGAGGGCGAGCCGCTGGCCGGCGCGTTCGACTACGTGATCGCGATCGACTACAACCGCGTCGCGGGCTCCTCGCCGCTGGACACGCGGCGCCCCGAGGGCGCGGCCAAGGGCGGCGGCGTCTGGCTGCACGTCGACCACGACGGCCCGACCCAGGGCTGCGTCAGCCTCAAGGCCG
The DNA here is from genome assembly GCF_044544605.1 of Streptomyces sp. NPDC053560. NCBI lineage: Bacteria > Bacillati > Actinomycetota > Actinomycetes > Kitasatosporales > Streptomycetaceae > Streptomyces > Streptomyces sp. NPDC053560. The sequence goes on from NZ_JBITXI010000005.1 coordinate 233,956, forward strand.
ACAAGATGCGCGAGCTGCTGCGCACGCTGGACCCGGCCAAGCACCCGGTCATCGTGATGGGCCCCTCGGGCCGCTGAGCCCCGCCCGGTGCGGCCTGCCCCGCGCCGCGACCCCGTGGTACGCATGACGCATGGCTGACGTACCCGGCGCCCCGGCCCGCACCCCGCACGGCCCCCGTGACGCGCTGACGGACGTACCGGGCCTCCGGGTCGGGCACGCGCAGCGCACCGAGGACGGATACCTCTCCGGCACGACCGTCGTCCTCGCCCCCGAAGGCGGCGCGGTCGCCGCCGTCGACGTCCGGGGCGGCGGGCCCGGCACCCGGGAGACCGACGCGCTGGACCCGCGCAATCTGGTGCAGCGCGTGGACGCCGTCGTACTGACCGGCGGCAGCGCCTTCGGGCTGGACGCGGCATCGGGCGTGGCGGCCTGGCTGGAGGACCACGGGCGGGGCTTCCAGGTGGGGCCGGAGCCCGCGCAGGTGGTACCGGTGGTGCCGGCCGCCGCGCTCTTCGACCTCGGGCGGGGCGGCGACTGGCGGGCCCGCCCGGACGCGGCGCTCGGCCGGGCGGCCGTCGAGGCGGCGCACCGTAGCGCTCCGGGCGCCGCGGTGCCGCAGGGCAACGTGGGCGCGGGGACGGGCGCGGTGGCCGGCGGCCTCAAGGGCGGCGTCGGCACGGCGAGCGCCGTCCTGCCCTCCGGGGTGACGGTGGCGGTACTGGCGGTGGCCAACGCCGCCGGCTCGCCGGTCGACCCGGTGACCGGGATGCTCTACGGGCGGCTGTACGAGGGCGAGGCACGGCCGCCGGCGCCCGAGAGTCACACGGCGGCGGTGCGGCGGCTGGCCGCGGCCCGCGCGGAGTCGGCGGCCCGCTCGGCGGCGTCGGCACGCCCGCCGCTGAACACCACCCTCGCCGTCGTCGCCACGGACGCCGCCCTCACCCGCGCCCAGGCGCAGAAGCTGGCGGGAACGGCGCACGACGGACTGGCCCGGGCCGTGCGCCCGGTCCATCTGCTGTCGGACGGCGACACGGTCTTCGCGCTGGCCACCGGTGACCGGCCGGTGGTGCCGGAGAGCGCGGCGGCCGACCCCGCGTTCGCCGTGCACGCGGAGGCCGGCGCGGTCAACGAGATCCTGGCCGCGGGCGCCGACATGCTGACTCGCGCCGTCGTGAAGGCCGTACTGGCCGCGGAGAGCGTCGACGGGCCGGGCGGCGTCTTCCCCTCGTACGACGATCTCTACGGGGCTCCCTGAGGGCCCTGAGCGCCTTTCAGGCCCCACCGTGGCATCACCCTCGTGGCGGCCCATCAGGCTCCCTCGTAACGCTGGCTCCTCACGCCCCCTCAGGCGCCCGCCTCCGACGCTCGGCGCGCCCGGCAGCCGGGAGCCGCCGCGCCGCACCCACCGCTCCCGCCGGATCGCCGCGCGCATCCCGGTGGTAGAAACGGCCTTATGTCCATACCGCCGCCCACACTCGTCCAGCCGGCCCCCGCGGAGCAGCCCGCCACCCGGCGCCGGTTGTGGTGGCACCGGCTGGTCCTGGGGCTGTGGTACCGCCCCGTCGAGGTGCTGGACGAGGCACGCGACCGCGGTGCCTGCAGCGCCGCGGTGCTTCTGACGCTGCTCGGCGGCGCGCTCGGGCTGCTGGCCTCGGGGTCGTTCCGGTCGCAGTGGCGGACCGGGCCGCGCGAGGTGGTGTGGCAGCTCGCCGGCGTCACCGAGGCGGGCGTGCTGGTCGCCAGCCTCGGACTGGGGCTGGTCACGCACGCCATGGCCCGCACGCTCGGCGGCAACGGCCGGCTCCGTCCGACGGTCAGCCTGTTCGTCGTGGTGTTCTGGGTGACGGATCTGCCGCGGCTGCTGCTGGCCTTCGTTCTCCCCGAGCACCATCCCGTCGCCCAGGCGGTGGCGCTGACGACCTGGGGTTTCGGCTGCGCGCTGGCGGTGCTGCTCATCCGTGGCCAGCACCACCTGCCGACGCTGCGCGCGGTGTGCTCGGTGGCGGTCCAGATGCTGGCATCACTGGCGCTGCTCAAGCTCGGCCCGGTCGACTGACGGCCGCTCACCCGAAGGCTGCCGACCTCCCGAGCGCACGCTGACGGCCGCTCATCCGGCAGCGGCTTCGTGGGCCGACTCAGTGACGCCTGGTCAGCTCGCGCACCAGTCCGGCGAACGCCTCGCGCTCCGCCGCGGTCAGCTCGACGCTCTCCGACGGCGGGACGACCTGCCGCGGTACGGCCTTCAGCAGCCGCTGCGCCGTGCCCGGCGGCTGGGGCGCGGGGCGGTCCCTGCGTACGGTTCTGACCAGTCCGACGGCCCAGGCGAGCGTCGCGAGCAACAGGACGGCCAGGCCGATCTGCTGCAGGGTCGAGACGGAGGGGAGCATCCGGTCCTCCATGACGTACGGGCGCGGCGCCGGCGCGCTGGGCCCCGGCGGCTGACGCGGATCAGTAGACACCACGCCTCGATACTTATGACAGGTTTTTATAGGACTTAGGCCCTGTAGTGATGCATCTCCCATCACTACCGGACCTTCCCGCATCACTCAGGGTCCTTCCCGCATCACGCCACAACCATCCCTCATCCCACCGCATCAGGTGTGCCCCCCTCAAGAAACGCCGACGCCACCGCACGAATCCGGCCACGGTTCCGAACCGCCCTCGCAATGATCCGGCGGCCCGCGGCGCGGCACCCCGGCTTCCGCCTGTTTCACCGGTATGTCCGCACCACTCCTGCACGGTGGAGTCCGGCGGGGCGCGTTGGACGCATCGGCGGGTTCCGTCCGGCCAAGATCGTCCGCGAGCATGGCGGCGCACCACTCACTCGATACGACAACCGGCCCAGCCGTACGGGAAAGCCGGACAACCGGCCCACCCGACAACTGGACCACCGGACAAGCCGAAAACCCGACGGAGGAGTGCGCGTGGATCGTACGGACCTGCCGAAGCCGCTCGACGGGGTGCTCGTCGCCGACTTCAGCCGGGTGCTGGCGGGGCCGTTGGCCGCCGCCACCCTGGCCGATCTGGGCGCCCGGGTGGTGAAGGTGGAACGACCCGGCGCCGGGGACGACACCCGGTCCTGGGGCCCGCCGTTCGCGGCCGACGGCACCGCCGCGTACTTCGACGCCGCCAACCGCTCCAAGTACGGCCTCGCCCTGGACCTCTCCGCGCCGGACGACGCCGAGGCCGCCCGCGAACTGACGGCCAGGGCCGACGTCCTCATCGAGAACTTCCGGCCCGGCGCGCTGGCCAAGTACAGCCTGGACCCGGCGTCCTCGCTCGCCGCCAACCCGGGCCTGGTGCACTGCTCGATCACCGGCTTCGGCTCGGGCGAGGGCGCCCGCCTGCCCGGCTACGACTTCGTCGTGCAGGCGGTCGGCGGGCTGATGAGCATCACGGGTGAACCCGGCGGGCCGCCCCTGAAGGCCGGCGTGGCGCTGGTGGACGTGCTGACCGCGAAGGACGCCACGACCGCGATCCTGGCGGCGCTGCGCCACCGGGACCGTACGGGCGAGGGCCAGCACGTCGAGGTGAACCTGCTCTCCTCGCTGCTGGGTTCGCTGGTCAACCAGGCGTCGGGCCACCTGGCCACCGGCCGCGACCCGGCCCCGATGGGCAACCGGCACCCCAGCATCGCGCCGTACGAGACGCTGGCCTGCCGCGACGGGCTGCTGGCGGTCGCGGTGGGCAACGACCGGCAGTTCCGGGCGCTGGCCACGGCGCTCGGCGCGCCCGAGCTGGCGGACGACCCGCGTTTCGCGACCAACCCGGACCGGGTGGTGCACCGTTCGGAGCTGGTCAAGGAGCTGGAGGCGCGGCTGGCCGCGGACACCCCGCGGGGCTGGACCGAGCGGCTGAGCGCGGTATCGGTGCCGTGCGGGCCCGTCAACACCCTGAGCGAGGCGGTCGAGTTCGCGTCGGATCTGGGGCTTGATCCTGTCGTTCCGGTCGGCGCCGACCGGGTACCGCAGGTACGCAGCCCGCTGCGGCTCTCCCGTACGCCGGTGGCCGAACCCACCGCGCCGCCGCGGCTGGACGAACACGGTACGCAGCTCCGCGAGTGGCTGGCCGGACCTTCCGACCAGCCACTTCCCCCACACGTGTGACATCGGTCACAACATATGGAGAGCTGCAACCAAAACGGCTCACAGTCGCTGTTTAAGAACAGTGGACCAACACTCTTGCCTGGAGCAGCTCGTGACAACGCCGGACAACGCCGCGCCCGCACAGCCCCGCAATTCGCGCTCCGCGCGCTCGCTGCGGCGCGGCCTCGCGGCGGCCGCACTGCTCGCGGCCGGCGCACTGGCCATGACCGCCTGCGGTGGCGACGCCACCGGAGCCGGGAACAAGGACGGACAGGCCGGGGCCGACGCCGCGGCAGCCAAGGACGCTTCGAACGCCAAGATCAAGGTCTCGGCGAAGGACGGCTCCAACGGAGCCAGCATCAACGGCACGAACGTCAAGGTCAGCGGCGGCAAGCTGACCGAGGTGACGCTCACCAGGACCGACACCGGCGAGAAGATCGACGGTTCCATATCCGGCGACGGCTCGAGCTGGAAGCCGGACGCGCAGCTGGAGCGCGGTACCAAGTACCAGCTTGCCGCGAAGGCCAAGGACTCCGAGGGCCGCGCCGCGACCGAGAACTCCTCGTTCACCACGGTCTCGCCCGCCAACAGCTTCATCGGCACCTTCACCCCGGACGACGGCAAGACCGTCGGCGTGGGCATGCCGGTCTCCTTCAACTTCGACAAGGCCATCACCGACCAGAAGGCCGTGCAGTCGCACATCACGGTGACGTCCAGCAGCGGCCAGGAGGTCGTCGGCCACTGGTTCGGCAACCAGCGCCTGGACTTCCGCCCGCAGGACTACTGGAAGGCCGGCTCCAAGGTCACGATGAAGATAGACCTGGACGGCGTGGAGGGCGCCAACGGCGTCACCGGCGTCCAGGACAAGACGGTCACCTTCACCGTCGGCCGCTCGCAGGTCTCCACCGTCGACATGAACACCCAGACCATGACGGTCGAGCGGGACGGCAAGACCCTCAAGAAGATCCCGATCTCCGGCGGCAGCCCCGAGAACCCGACCTACAACGGTCAGATGGTGATCTCGGAGAAGTTCAAGGAGACCCGGATGGACGGCTCGACGGTCGGCTTCACCAAGAAGGACGGCAAGGGCGAGTACGACATCAAGGACGTGCCGCACGCCATGCGGCTCTCCGCGTCCGGCACCTTCATCCACGGCAACTACTGGGGCTCGCCCTCGATCTTCGGCCAGGCGGGTACCAGCCACGGCTGCGTGGGCCTGCGGGACGTCAAGGGCGCCAACGGCGACACCCCCGGCAAGTGGTTCTTCGACAACTCCCTCATCGGTGACGTGGTCGTCGTGAAGAACTCCAAGGACGAGACGGTCAAGCCCGACAACGGCCTCAACGGCTGGAACATGTCGTGGGACCAGTGGAAGGCCGGCAGCTCCGCCTGACCGGGCCGACCGCGCGCTGACAGAGAAGAACACCACCCCGCTGCCGGGCACTGGCAGCGGGGTGGTGTGCTTTGGAGGGGGCGGGTGACCGCCCGTGGCGTTACCGCCGGATCAGGCGGCGACCGGCTCCTTGCGGTCCCCGGCGGCCTGCTCCGCGCCCTCGGTGGCCGGGGCGGCCGGCTCCGTACCGGTCTTCCGCAGCCCCTTCAGGACGACCACCAGGGCCGTGCTGACGGCCACTCCGGCCACGATCGCCACCAGGTACAGCAGCGGCTGGCCGATCAGCGGGACCACGAAGATGCCGCCGTGCGGGGCGCGCAGGGTGCAGCCGAAGGCCATCGACAACGCGCCGGTCACCGCGCCGCCCGCCATCGAGGCGGGGATGACGCGCAGCGGGTCGCCCGCCGCGAACGGGATCGCGCCCTCGGTGATGAAGGAAGCGCCCAGCACCCAGGCGGCCTTGCCGTTCTCCCGCTCGGCCTTGGTGAACAGCTTGCCGCGCACGGTCGTCGCCAGCGCCATCGCCAGCGGCGGGACCATGCCGGCCGCCATCACCGCCGCCATCACCTTCAGGCTGCCGTCGTTGGGGTTGGCCAGGCCGCCGACCGCGAAGGCGTACGCGACCTTGTTCAGCGGGCCGCCGAGGTCGAAGCACATCATCAGGCCGAGGATCACGCCCAGGATGATCGCGTTGGCGCCGGTCAGGCCGGACAGCCAGTCGGTCAGCGCCTTCTGGAGCGCGGCGATCGGCTTGCCGATGACCAGGAACATCAGGAATCCGACCACCGCCGAGGAGATCAGCGGGATCACCACCACCGGCATGATGCCGCGCAGCGGCGCGGGCACGCTGACCCGCTGAATGGCCATCACCACCGCGCCCGCGAGCAGACCGGCGATCAGGCCGCCGAGGAAGCCCGCGTCGATGGTCAGCGCGATCGAGCCGCCGACGAAGCCGGGCACGAGCCCCGGCCGGTCGGCCATCCCGTACGCGATGAATCCGGCCAGTACGGGCACGAGGAAGGTGAAGGCCACGTTGCCGATCTGGAAGAGCAGCGCGGCCCAGCTGCCGGTCTCGGTCCAGACGAAGTGCTCGGCGACGGACGGTGCCTTGTTGATCGTGTACCCGCCGATGGCAAACGCGAGGGCCATCAGCAGACCGCCGGCGGCGACGAACGGCACCATGTAACTGACGCCGGTCATGAGCCACTTGCGCAGCCGGGTGCCGAAGCCTTCGTGCTCCTCGGCGTCGCGGTCCATCGGCGCATCGGGGCGCGCGGCCGGCGCGCCGACCTCGCCGCGCGCGGCCTTCTCCCGTACTTCGGCGATCAGTTCGGCGGGACGGTTGATGCCGGCCTTCACGCCGACGTCGACGACCGGCTTGCCGGCGAACCGGCCCCGGTCCCGTACCTCCACGTCGTGCGCGAAGATCACGCCGTCCGCGGCCGCGATCACCGCCGGGTCGAGGCGGGTGAACCCGGCCGACCCCTGCGTCTCCACGACCAGCTCCACGCCGGCCGTCTCCCCCGCCTTCGTCAGCGACTCGGCGGCCATGTAGGTGTGCGCGATACCGGTGGGACAGGAGGTGACGGCGACGATGCGGAAGGGGCGGGTCTCGTTGGGCTGCGCGGGGGCTTCCGCCGCGGGCTCTTCCGGTGCGGGGGCCGCCGGAGCGGGGGCCGCCGGTGCCGCCTCGGGCTGCGGGGCCTCTGCCGCCTTCGCGGCCTCGGCCTCCGTCTCCGGCGCCACCTCCGGCTCGTCTCCCCGTACCAGCGCGGCCGCCCGCGCCGGGTCGTCCGCCGACCGCAGCGCGCCGGTGAACTCCGCGTCCATCAGGTGCCGGGCCAGCGTCGAGAGGATCGACAGGTGGTCGGCGTCGCCGCCTGTCGGGGCGGCTATCAGGAAGATCAGGTCGGCCGGGCCGTCCGCCGCGCCGAAGTCGATGCCGGCGGCGCTGCGCCCGAAGGCCAGCGTCGGCTCGGTGACATGGGCGCTGCGGCAGTGCGGGATGCCGATGCCGCCGTCCAGCCCTGTGGGCATCTGGGCCTCACGCGCGGCGACGTCCGCGAGGAATCCCTCCAGGTCGGTGACGCGACCGGCCGCCACCATCCGTTCGGCCAGCGACCTGGCGGCCGCTTCCTTGGTGTCGGCGGACAGGTCGAGATCGACCAGGTCCGCGGTGATCAGCTCACTCATCGCGGGCTCCCTTTGGGACTGGGACGAAGAGGGGGGGTGCTTTCCCTGTCGGACCGGGCAAAATCGAGCCCGTCCGGCGATTGAGGACGAACGAACGGCGGGTGACCCCGGCGTGCAGAACCGTTCATGACACGGCCTCCGTCAACGGCCGGTCCATCGGCACCGCGTCCGTGACGGTCACATCGGACGGCCGCAGATCCTCCGGCGCCGGCATCACACTGCCCGGCAGCTGTACCGCCGCCGCGCCATGCGCCACCGCCTCCGCCAGCGCACGCGTACCCGTACCGCCGGCCGCGAGGAACCCGGCCAGCGACGCGTCGCCCGCGCCGACGTTGCTGCGTACGGCATCCACCTCGGCGGTGCCGTAATACGTGCCAGTGGCGTCGACCAGCAGCTGTCCGTCGGCGCCGAGCGACGCGAGCACCGCGCCGGCGCCCAGCGCGCGCAGCTCCTCGGCCGCCTTGACCGCGTCGCCGATGGTGGCGAGCGGACGGCCGACGGCCTGCGCCAGCTCCTCGGCGTTGGGCTTCACCACGTCGGGGCGGGCGCGCAGGGCGGCCGTCAGCGACGGGCCTGAGGTGTCCAGGGCGATCCGGGCCCCGGCCCGGTGCGCGCGGGCGACCAGGTCGGCGTACCACTCGGGGGCCAGCCCGCGCGGCAGGCTGCCGCAGCAGGCGATCCAGGCGGCACCCGCCGAGCGCTCCCGTACGGTCTCCAGCAGCGCTTCGGACTCGGCCGCCGACAGCTCGGGGCCGGCCGCATTGATCTTGGTGAGGGTGCCGTCGGGCTCGGCGACCGCGATGTTGGAACGGGTGGCCCCGGCCACCGGGACCGGCGCGACCTCTATGCCCTCGGCCACCAGGAGGTCGGCGAGGGCCTGCCCGGCCGGGCCGCCGACCGGCAGCACGGCGAGCGTCTCGTGCCCGGCGGCCGCGACCGCCCGGGAGACGTTGACGCCCTTGCCGCCGGGGTCGACACGGTCGGCGCCGGCCCGCAGCACGGCGCCGCGCTCCAGAGCGGGCACCTCGTACGTGCGGTCCAGGCTGGGGTTGGGGGTGACGGTGAGGATCATGCGCGTACTACTTCCGTGCCCGCGCGCTCGATGGCGAGGGCGTTCTCGGGGCTGAGCCCGGTGTCGGTGATCAGGAGGTCGACGTCGGAGAGGTCGCCGAAGCGGGCGAAGTGCTGCTGCCCGAACTTGGACGAGTCGGCGATCAGCACGACCCGCCGGGCGGCGGCGATCACCGCGCGCTTGACGGCGGCCTCGGCGAGGTCGGGCGTGGTCAGGCCGCCCTCCAGCGAGAAGCCGTTGGTCGCGAGGAAGAGGACGTCGGCGTTGATCTCGCGGTAGGCGCGCAGCGCCCAGTCGTCGACGGCGGCCCGCGTACGGTGCCGGATGCGGCCGCCTACGAGGTGCAGGGTGAGCCCGGGGTGGTCGGCGAGCCGGGCCGCGACCGGCAGGCCATGGGTCACGACGGTGACGTCGGACTCCAGCGGGAACTCACCGGCCAGCCGGGCCGCGGTGGTGCCGGCGTCCAGGATCACGCTGCCGTCGTCGGGCAGCTCGGCGAGCGCGGCCCGGGCGATGCGGTCCTTCTCGTCGGCGGCGACGGTGTCGCGCTCGGCGAGGTCGGGCTCGAAGTCCAGTCGGCCCGCCGGTATCGCCCCGCCGTGCACCCGGCGGACCAGTCCGGCGCGGTCCAGTGCCTTCAGGTCGCGCCGTACGGTCTCGGCGGTGACCTGGAATTCCTCGGCGAGGGAGAGGACGTCGACCCGCCCGCTGTCCCGGGCGAGGCGCAGGATCTCCTGCTGGCGTTCCGCTGCGTACATGCGACCTGGGTCCGTTCCGTTTCTGTCCGCCCGTTGCCCGAACGTGTGGTTTCACTCGCAGAATACGTCCGGATTTCCGCAAAGTAAACAGACTCGGACACAGGACAGACACAAACGGGCACGACGGGGATTACGGGGCCCTATGACCAGGCGGGGCGGGGCGCGGGCGAGCGGGGCTCGGACGGCGGCTGGGCGGCGAGCCGGAGGCGCGGTCGGGGCCGGGCGCCAGGCGCCGGGCCCCGACCGTGGCGGCCGTGGGCAGCAAAGAGCCCCGGCGCTCGGGGGAGGGCGCCGGGGCTCGTACAGGGGGGACCCGCTACCGGGGTCCCGGTTTTATGTCGGGGACCCGGTATCGGGGTCCCGTCGTGACGGGCAGGCGTAGGCGGGAGAAGCGTTACCGCGTTAGCCGCGATTACGCCGCGGCGTCGAAGCCGGTGTCGTGCGCCATGCGCTTCAGCTCCAGCAGCGCGTGCTTCTCTATCTGGCGGATCCGCTCGCGGGTCAGGCCGTGCTGCTTGCCGACCTCGGTCAGGGTCCGCTCGCGGCCGTCCTCTATGCCGTACCGCGCCTTGATGATCGAGGCGGTGCGGCCGTCGAGGCGGTCGATCAGGTCCTCCAGCTCCTCGCTGCGCAGCAGCGTGAGCACGGACTGCTCGGGCGAGGCCGCCGAGGTGTCCTCCAGCAGGTCGCCGAACTGCGTCTCGCCCTCGTCGTCCACGGACATGTTCAGGCTGACGGGGTCACGGGCCCAGTCCAGGACGTCGCTGACCCGCTCCGTCTTGGCGCCCAGCTCCGCGGCGATCTCCGCGTGCTCCGGGTCGCGGCCGTGCTCGCGGTTGAACTCGCGCTGCACGCGCCGGATCCGGCCCAGCTCCTCGACCAGGTGGACGGGCAGCCGGATCGTACGGGACTGGTCCGCGATGGACCGCGTGATCGCCTGGCGGATCCACCACGTCGCGTACGTGGAGAACTTGAAGCCCTTGGCGTAGTCGAACTTCTCGACCGCGCGGACCAGGCCGGCGTTCCCCTCCTGGATCAGGTCCAGCAGCGGCAGACCGCTGCGCGGGTAGCGGCGGGCGACCGCTACGACCAGGCGGAGGTTGGAACGGATGAAGACGTCCTTGGCCTTCTCGGCCTCGTCGACCAGTGCCTGCAGCTCCTCGGGCGTCGCGCCGGCGGCGTTCCCGTCGCTCACCTCGCCGTCCAGGATCTGCCGGGCGTAGACACCCGCCTCGATCGTCTGTGACAGCTCGACCTCTCTGGCGGCGTCGAGCAGGGGTGTGCGCGCGATCTCGTCGAGGTACATGCCGACCAGGTCGCGGTCGGCGATCTCCCCGCCTACGGCGCGAACGCTGTTAGCCCCGTCAGCACCGCTCTTGGTGGGCTGACGACGGGCGACGGCACGGGTTGCCATGCGAGTGCTCCCTCTGCGATGAGTCGGTCGCGGGATGGTGGCGGCCGGGACACCTGATCCCTGCTGTCTGCGGGCCGGGTGCCCCCGTCTGATGGAAACAACGGCTGGAAACCGGACAGAATTCCCACGACAACCCCTCGTTTTTCTGATCATGCAGTACCCTGCGGTCCCACCGAGGGGGGCCAGAGCATGTCAGGATGCGGGGAAGTGCAGGTCAGGCCGGGCGTCGAGGCCGACCTGAATGCCCTCACGGGCCTCTACAATCACTACGTCCGTGAGACGGCGATCACATTCGACACCGAGCCGTTCACCCCCGAAGAGCGCCGTCCTTGGCTGCTCTCCCACCCCCAAGACGGTCCTCACCGCCTTCTGGTTGCCCGGGAGGCCGCGCCGGAGGGACAGGGCCGGCTCCTCGGGTACGCGACCACCAGCCCCTTCCGCCCGAAGCCCGCGTACCGCACCTCCGTCGAGACCACGGTCTACCTTGCCCCCGAGGCGACCGGCCGGGGCATCGGCACGCTGCTCTACAAGGCGCTCTTCGAGGCCCTGGAGGGCGAGGACGTGCACCGCGCGTACGCGGGCATCGCGCTCCCCAACCCCGGCTCGACCGCTCTGCACGCCCGCTTCGGCTTCCGCCACGTCGGCACGTACGGCGAGGTGGGCCACAAATTCGGCCGCTACTGGGACGTCGCCTGGTACGAGAAGGAGCTCGGCGAGCGCTGACTTCGCGCGCGCTGACTTCGCGAGCGCCGGCTCGACGGGCATGGGCTCGGCGGGCACCCGGCTCGGCGGGCACTGAGGGGCCGCGTCCGCGGGCTGCAAAAGGCTCCGGCCCCGGGCCCCGCTGTTCCGGTTGACGGGGGCCACGGCCGGGTGCCTCCTGGTAGGAGGGCGAGAGAGAGGAGCCGTCATGCAGACGCACGCTCGCACCCGCACCACAGCCACCACGGCCGCCGCCCCGCGCGGGCATCACCTGTCCGCCTCCACCGGCGTGCCCCTCGTGGGCGGCGTCGCCTACGGCATCTACGCGGGGCTGCTCGACCACAGCACCGGATCGAGCGCCGTGCACGCCTTCCTGCTCGGCCTGATCGCCACCGTGGTGACCGCCGGCCTCGGGCTGGCCCTGATGCACAGCCAGTCCCGCATGATCACCGAAGCGCGGGCGCTCGCGTACGGCGTGCTCTTCGGGGCCACGATGGGCTTCCTCTACAGCCTGGCGGGGACATCGACCACGTTGAGGGCCTCCGGTGTGGGCGCGGTCTTCGGCGTGATCATGTTCGTCGTCGCCATGTACCTCTTCCGCACCCACGGCTCCCCGGGGGCCCGGCGGTAGCCCCGTCCTTCGTGCAGCCCGCCCCGCCGGCCCTCGGACCGCGTTCAGTCCACGGTCGGCGGGGCGTCGTCGTTCCCGCGCCGGACGGTCCGCACAGAACGGCCCGGGCGCCAGGTCTCCAGCACGATGTGCGGGTCCTCGACGTGCGTGCGCACCACCTCGGTGAGCTCCGCCCGGAAGAGGTGGAAGGGCAGCGGCATCTCCACCTCCGCCGCGTACCGCGCGAGCGCCTCGGCGTCCCCGACCTCCACCGCCCGCCCCGCGATCCGCACGTCCCCGTCCGCCGCGTCCGCGCCCGGACCCGGGTTGGCGTGCAGCGCGAACCGCGGATCGTGCCACAGGTCCCGTGCCTTCCAGGAGCCCGGCATCATGCCGAGCCACAGCTCGCCGCCGCGGAAGTCGGCCTCCAGGCCGGTCAGCCTCGGGGAGCCGTCCGCCCGCAGGGTCGCGAGCACGTGGTGCGCGTACGCACCGAACCGCCGCTCGGTCCACTCCGCGAGTGCGGGCTCCGCCGCCGCGAACTCCGACCAGCCGACCGCCTTCTTCTGTCCCTGCGCGCGCCGCGCCTCGTGCGCCGTATGCGTCATGGCTCCACCCTGAAGGCGATACCCGACGCCTTCTGTCGGGTATTTCGATATTTCACGGCTGATCCGGGTGATCCGAGTGATCCCGGAACGGACTGGCAGCCGGCCGCGGTCTCCAGGGGGCGGTACGCCGTCAGGCCGGCCCGGCGTCCGCCGAGACCCAGTGCTCCGGCGTGAGGCGGACGGCGACGGCTTCGGGCCCCTCCGAGAGCGCTTGGCGGACGTAGTCCTCGACCCGCTCCGGGGGCACGTACCGCTCGGCCACCTGCTTGACCTCTTCGGCGGTGACCGCCGCCAGCCGGGCCGGCCCCTCCGCCGTGACGTACCGGTACGTCGGCGCGACGCGCTGCACGGCCAGCGAGAAGCGCCCCGCCGCCTCGATGAGCCGCGCCTTGCGCGACGACCGGCCGGTGAAGATCAGGAAGTCGCCGCCGGGGCGGTAGCTGTACCAGACCGGCACGGCCAGCGGCGCGCGTGCGCTCCCGGAGTCCACCGCCAGCACGGCGACGTGCGGCTCGGCGAGCAACTGGTCACGTTCTTCCACGGTGAGCGGCATCGCTGCGCCTCCTGGGGCGTCGATGTGCGGTGGAGGGGCCGGCGTGCGCCCCGTACGACCTCGTACCACTGCTCAACGAAGGGCCGCCGCGGGCCTATTCCTCGTGCCGCGCCGGCCCCGCCCCACGAAGGCGTACGCCCCGCGGCATAGGGCGGCCGACGTAGGGCGGCCGTTCGAGGGGCATCGGGACCGTGGTCCGTTACGACCGCACCCCCGCCTCCCTAGCCTCGGCACATGGACACCACAAGCGGTTCCGCGCACCCCACCGACGGCACTCTCGACGAGGCCCTGGAGCGGCTGCACGCACGCGGCCCGGAGTTCCACGGGTACCTCAGCAACCATGGCCCGATGGCGGTCGAGGCGCTGGTCCGGCACGGCCGGGCCGGCTCCGTGCACCGCTGGCTCGACGCCTACGAGGAGCGGTTGGAGGACCGTCCGCGCGCCGACAGCGCCATCACCGACACGAACTGGCGGGAGGCGCTGGGCGACCCGCGCCGGGTCACCGACTGGACCGCCTACATGGGCCGGCAGCTCGACGGCCGTCCGTGGCGCGAGGTGCTCGCCGAGTGGTGGCCGCGGCTGCTCCCGGGCATCGCGGGCGCCGCCACGCACCCGGTCATCCGGGTCGGGCACGCCGTCCGCACGCTCACCGAGGACGGCGAGGAGGAGCCGCGCGTGGCGGAGCTGGCCCACGCGCTCGGCTACTGGGCAGCACGCCACCTCCGCCTCGGCGACGTACCGGCCCCCGCGGGCCAGGAGGGCCCGGAGACCGCGCTGTGGGACGTGCCGCCGGTACCGGAGCAGGAGGGCGGCATCCGGCAGCGGCTGACCCAGCTGGCGGAGACGCCGGGCTGGCCCGCCGCGGCGGCGGCGCTGCGCCCCGCGGCCGGGCCGGCGGACGCGCGTGCGCTGCTCTCCGAGGTCGTCGCGGCGGCCACCTTCCGGTACGCGGTGGACGCGGCCGCCGAGCCGGTGATGCTGGTGCACGCGGCGACCGCCCCGAACGCCGTCCTGCGGACGCTCCCGGCGCTGCCCGAGCACCTGTGGGTCCCGAGCCTGCACGCTGCCTGGGCCGCGAGCGCGGCGGTGACGGCGGCCTACGCACCCCGTCGCACCGGCCGCCCGCAGAGCGCGGCGCAGAGCACCTCGACCGCGGCTTTGAGTCCTCCCCGGCCCGACGAGCCGGCCGACGCCTTCGAGCGGGCGGCCGCGCACGGCGACGCGCACGCGATCAAGCTGACGGACACCGCACTGGACGTGGCCGCCGCCACCGGTCTCCCTGAAGCCCTGTGGGCGGCGGATCAGGCGGTCACGCTGATTCCTTCGGAGAGCTGAGGCCCCCGGGCTCCGAAGGGCTGAGTTTTCCGGCTCGGGAGAGCCGCCCCCGCAGCCCTCCGGAGAAGCGTCCCCGCGGGCCCCGAAGGGCGCACTCCGTCGCCCCTTTCACCCCCGGTCACTCTTGTTAAATCTTCAAGAAGTACGGGAGCAATGAGACAGTGGATGGTATGAGCAACGACATGGCGGGTGAGCCGCGCTGGCTCAACGACGAGGAGCAGTACGCCTGGCAGTCGTACCTGCACGCCACCATCCTCCTGGAAGATCACCTCGACCGTCAGCTGCAGCGTGACGCCGGTCTGCCGCATGTCTACTACGGCCTGCTCGTCCAGCTCTCCCGGGCGCCGCGCCGGCGGCTGCGGATGACCGAGCTGGCCCAGAACGCCAAGATCACCCGGTCCCGGCTCTCGCACGCCATCGCCCGCCTGGAGAAGAACGGCTGGGTCCGGCGGGAGAACTGCCCGTCGGACAAGCGCGGCCAGAACGCCGTCCTCACGGACGAGGGCCTGAAGGTCCTCCAGGAGGCCGCCCCCGGCCATGTCGCGACCGTACGGGCCGCCCTCTTCGACCGGCTCTCCCCCGAGCAGGTACGGCAGCTCGCCGAGATCTGCCGCTCCGTGGCGGACGGTCTGCAGCCGCACGGCGCCGACCTCCCCTGGCTGCGCTGAACGCCGCCCCCGGGCTGCGCTGAACTTCGCCCCCGAAGCGCAGCGCACGCCGCGTACCGAAGCACGCACCACGCACAGCGAAAGAGGCGCCCCGAGGGGCGCCCCTTCTTCACGCGTGCTTCTTCACGACTGCCTCAGTGCGCCAGCACCGGCACCGGCACCTCCTCCGCGGCGTCCACGCCGTCCGCCGAGCTCGCGGCCGGCGTACCGGCCCCGGGCCGCCCGGTGTTGACGAAGACGAACGCGATGGCCGAGGCGAGGACCAGGATGCCCGCCGCCCACCAGATGGCGGTCGTGTAGCCGTGCACCATCGACTGGAGCCGGAGGACGTCGGCGGAGCGCGCACCGGCCGCGTGGGCGGTCGCGTACGCCGTGGTCGCGCCGGCCGCGATCGTGTTCAGCAGGGCCGTACCGATCGCACCGCCCACCTGCTGCGAGGTGTTGACCATCGCCGAGGCGACACCGGCGTCCTGCGGCCGCACCCCGTGCGTGGCGAGCGACATGGCCGGCATGAAGGCGGTGCCCATGCCGAGGCCGAGCAGCAGGAACGCGGGGAGGATCAGCGCCGGGTAGGACGTGTCCAGGTCGATCCGGGTCAGGGCCAGCATGCCGAGCGCGGCGAACAGGAAGCCGGGAGCCATCAGCAGCCGCGGCCGGACCCGGGTCATCAGCCGCGCGCCGATCTGCGTCGAGCCGGTGATCATGCCCGCGATCATCGGAAGGAAGGCAAGACCGGTCGTGACCGGCGTGTATCCCTTCACGACCTGCAGGTAGTAGGTCAGGAAGAGGAAGAGACCGAACATGCCGATCACGGCGAGGCCGAGGGAGGCGTAGACGCCCCCGCGGTTGCGGTCGGTGACCACCCGCAGCGGCAGCAGCGGGGACTTCACCCGCGACTCCACGACCGCGAAGGCCACCAGCAGCACACCGGCCGCCACGAAGAGGCCGACGGTCGCGCCGGAGCTCCAGCCGTCGGACTCGGCGCGCGTGAAGCCGTAGACCAGCGAGACCAGTCCGGCGGTCGCCAGGAGGACGCCGGGGACGTCGAGCCGGGAGGGGTTGCGGCCCTCGGCGGGCTCCCGGATGACCAGCAGCGCGCCGGCCGCCGCGACCACGGCGAACGGGATGTTCACGAAGAACGTCCAGCGCCAGTCGAGGTACTCGGTCAGCACGCCGCCGAGGATCAGGCCGACGGCGCCGCCACCACCGGCGATGGCACCGAAGATGCCGAACGCCTTGGCCCGCTCGCGCGCCTCGGTGAAGGTCACCGCGAGCAGCGACAGCGCGGCCGGCGCCAGCAGCGCGCCGAACACGCCCTGCAGCGCGCGGGCGCCGAGCAGCATCGCGGTGCTGCCCGCCGCGCCGCCGAGCGCGGAGGCGAGCGCGAAGCCGACGAGGCCGATGACGAAGGTGCGGCGGCGGCCCCACAGGTCGGCGATGCGGCCCCCGAAGAGCAGCAGTCCGCCGAAGGCGAGGGCGTACGCGGTGATGACCCACTGCCGGTTGCCGTCGGAGATCCCGAGGTCCGCCTGGGCGGAGGGCAGCGCGATGTTCACGATCGTCGCGTCGAGCACGACCATGAGCTGGGCGAGGGCGATGAATATGAGCGCTTTCCAGCGCCTCGGGTCCACGTTCTGGACGGTTTTGGACATGGGTGGGTCCACCTAGGGTGCGAAGAAGGAAGAAAGGGGTCGTGTGTCGCTGCCGCACAACGGCGTGGCGTGAAACGGGTGTTGCGTGAGCTGTGGGAGCGGCGTGCACCACGCGGGTACCGCCTACGGGTGCCGGGTCACCGGTGACCGGCCTTGCGGAACGGGGAGCGGACGGCCTTCGTCACCGCCGGCATTGCTGCCGGAGGCCGTCCAAGGTGGCCGCGGAGCCGGGCAGTTCGGACCTCGCCGGAGCCATCAGGCCGTCCAGGAACAGCTGAAGGTGGCGGTGTACGAACCTGTCGAAGTCGGCGCAGCGGTTGCCCGGCAACGGCCGCGTGAGCTGGGTGATCGCGACCATCAGGTCACCGACGGCGATGTCGGCGCGCAGCAGGCCGCTCTCGCGCGCGGCGCCCATGAGGGCCTCGACGGCCCCCTCCAGGCGGTCCCGCGCGGCGAGCAGGTCGGGGTGGTCCTTGTCGACGCCGTCGGAGAGGAGCGGACAGAGCGCCCCGATGCGCTCCTCGACGGCGGCGTGCACGAAGGTCCGGAGCGCCTGGAACGCGTCGTCCTCCGCTGCGAGCGCGCGCTCCGCACGGTCCGCCGTGCGGTCCATGACGGAGAGCGTGACGTGGTGGATCAGGTCGGCGCGGTCCGGGAAGTGCCGGTAGAGGGTGGCATTGCCGACGCCGGCCCGGCGCGCGACCTCGTCGAGCGGGACGTCGGCCCCGTGCTCGACCATGATCTCGCGAGCGGCCGCCACGATCCGCTCCCGGTTGCGCTGCGCGTCGGCCCGCATACGGGGCTGGGACGTCTTCGTGGCGGCGGTGGAGGCGGTGGTCACGTCGGCTCACTCCTTTCGGGTACGGCGTACGGCGTCGTCTTGAGGTGCTGCGCGGATCGCCTTGAGGTGCTGCGGCACGCAGGCCCGCGGACGAAAACGGGGAGCGGGTCCCCGCTTCGTGCGGACGACTGGTTAAACGGGGACAGCGTCCCCGGTTATTTCCCGCGCCGAGTGTGACCTGCCCCACGCGTGCGCGCCACCCGGGAACACCCGCCGGCACCGGATGACGTAACCCGGCGGGCAGGCGGCCGCTCGCCGCCCCAGGGTGAGCACATGAGGCAGATACCGTCCGCCCTGCTCGCCGCCACGGCCGTCGCGGTCGCGCTGGTCGTGCCGGCCCTCGACACGACGGGAACCCGCCCCGGTGGCGCCGGCCGGCACGGCGACGGCCGCCCGGCCGCTTCACCGCCTCCGGAGGCGCGGCGCGGTACGGCCCTACGGGGGCGGGGCGACGCACGGCACGAGGACGGCGACGGGGACGGCATACGAAGAGCCCCTGACGGCCGACCCCGAACCCCCGACGACCGCACGGACGAGCCGCACGCGCCCGGAGCCGTCACCCGCCCGAGCCCTCCCCGGGGCCCCCGAGGCGCCGCCGCGGCCCTTCCCGCCGGCCGCTGCGCCCTCCCCGGCTCCGCGACCGGGGTGTCCGAGGCGGCGGCCACCCCGCCCGGTTTCGTCCGCGCCACCGGCCGCGTACGGGCCCTCACGGTGCTCATCGACTTCCCCGACGTACGCGCCGGGATCAGCCCCCGCAAGCGCTACGGCGAGTTCTTCCCCGCCGTCCCCCGCTTCTTCCGCGGCAGCTCCTACGGCAGGCTCGACTACCGCTCGACCCCCGTCCTGAAGTGGATCCGGATGTCGCGCCCGCTCGCCTCGTACCGCATCGGGCGCGGCACCTCCTTCAGCCCCGCTTCGAACAACGGCTATTACGCGCTGGCCAAGGAAATCGTGCGGGCCGTCGACCGCCAAGTGGACTTCCGCGCGTACGACCTGGTGAACGTGCTGGTCACGCCGGAGGCGGGCCCGCCGGCGACCGAGAACGTCTGGTCCGTCACCTTCAGCGGCGGCCCGCTGGGCCTGAAGACGGGCGACGGGACGCAGCTCAGGAACGTGTCGTTCATCTGGAGCCGGCAGACCGGCCGAAGCGCGTACCGGGTCCTCAACCACGAGAACGCGCACTCCTTCGGCCTGCCCGACCTGTACTTCACGGACCGGCGCGCCGACCCGCACCCGGTGGGCCACTGGGACCCGATGGACGTGGACTGGGGCCCCGAGAACGACTTCCTGGGCTGGCACAAGTGGAAGCTGGGCTGGCTGGCACCGGGCCAGGTGGACTGCGTGCACCGCCCCGGCTCGGTCACCACCCACCGGCTCACCGCGGCCGCCGCCCCCGGCGGAACGAAGATCGCCGTCGTCCCCGTCTCCCGGCACCGCGCCTACGTCGTCGAGGCACGCCGCACCGGCCCGCTCGACCCCACGGCGTGCCGGCCCGGCGTCCTGGTCTACCGCGTGGCCACCGACATCCCGTCGGGCAAGGGCCCGGTCCGGGTCTCCGACGCCACCCCGAAGAGCGCCGGCTGCTACCGCAAGGACCCGAACGTCCGCGCGGGCCTGACGGACGCCACGTACCGCCCCGGCCAGACCTTCCGCGCCGACGGCGTCTCCGTCGCGGTCCTCCAGGACGGCCAACCGGTGGCCGGAGCCGACGCCCCAGCGGACACCTTCCGGGTGCGCATCACGACACCCGGACGCGGCTGACCACCTGGGCCAGGGAGTTGACCACCTGAGCCAGGGAGTTGACCACCTGACCCAGGGAGTTGACCACCTGCGCCAGGGAGGGGCGTAGGCGCCACAACCCAGGAAGGCCCGGCCTTGGGGCCCTTCCTAGGGGGCTGAGCCCCAGGCGGAGCGGGGCTCGGGGCTCAGTCCTGCCAGTGCCGTCGCCCCAGACTGATGAGCCGCAGCTGCCTGCAGGCCCGTTCGGCGAGCCGGTCACAGGCGGCCGTGTCGCCGTCGTCCGCGGCATCCAGGATCGCCGAAGCGGTCATCACGAGGTGGTCGACGTACAACTCGGCGAGCATCAGCAGATCGTCGTCGCTCCAGCCGTCCGACACCGGCTGCGCCCGCAGCGCGGACGCCACCTCGGCGGCAAATCGGGCCAGTTCGGCGGCTATGGCCCGGCGCACCGCCCGTACGCCGCCGTGCCGCTCCCGCGCGATGAAGCGGATGTGCGCGGGGTTCTCCCGGACGAAGCGTTCGACGACCGCGACCGTACGGTCGATCCGCTCCTCGGCGTCCGGCTGCTCGGCGAGGATCGCGCGGACCACGTCGTGCAGGCTGCCGAGCGACTCCTCGACCAGCGCGACACCCAGGTCGGGGAGGTCCCGGAAGTGCCGGTAGAACGCCGCGGGGGCCACCCCCACCATCCGCGTCACCTCGCGCAGCCCGATGCTGCTGAGGCTCTGGTCGGCCAGCAGCCGCAGCCCGGCGTCGAGGAGCGCCTGTCGGGTCTTCTGCTTCTGGGCCTGGCGGACGCCGGTGGTGTGACTCATGCCATTCAGTAAACATCCGTTCTCCGATGCGATCCACCCCGGGGGCGCGCTAGACTGGTGAGTCAGTGAACAAGTGTGACACCAATTGTTCACCCAACCGAACGATCAAGGCCACTCACCTCACCCGGAAGGGCCAGAAATGATCTTCCTTGTCGCAGCCTTGCTCCTCCTGGGAGTGCTCGTGGGCACCGCGGCACACCTCCCGCTCGCCGCGACGCTCACCGCGGCCGCGGCGATCGCCGCCTGGCTGCTGATCTTCGCCGTCCGCGAGCACCGCGCGAAGGAGGCCCGTCGATGACCACCCTCATCCACCGCGCCGGCACCGAGTCCGCAGGGACCCGCACCGACGCCGACAAGACCGGCCCCGAGTCCGGCACCACCACGGCCTCGGACACGGACACCACCACGACCGACAAGGCGACGGCCGACACCGCGACGACCACCGACGCCACCACGGCCGACGTCTCGTCCGGCGCCCGCCGCAAGGGAACTCAGGCCGACGGCATGGCCGTGGCCTCCTTCATCCTCGGCCTCGTCGGCCTGCTGGTCATGAACCTCGTCCTGGGCCCGCTGTCCCTGGTGCTGGGCGCCGTGGCCCTCCACCGGGGCACCGGCCGGCGCGGCCGCGCTCTCCTCGGCATGGCCCTCGGCGCCGCGGACCTCGTCGTCCTGGCCGCCATCGTCACCGTCGACGGCACGGTCAGCTGGAACTTCCCCGTGTGACCCGGGCTCTCCACGGGGCCGCGCCACGCCGCCACGGGAACGGGAGAAACCCCCGACCACCCAGCGGCGAGACCGGGCGCGACCCCATCCGCTACCCTGTTCACGGCCAGCCGATGGTGCGTACACCGCCCGCCGCGACCCACGTCCGGGGCGCACCGCACCACCACTGACCGCCCGCCTCCGTAGCTCAGGGGATAGAGCACCGCTCTCCTAAAGCGGGTGTCGCAGGTTCGAATCCTGCCGGGGGCACCAGCGAAAAGGGCTCCTACCGATCTCGGTAGGAGCCCTTTGACATCCAGATCTGACATCAACGGCGACACTCGACCGGGAAGCGGCTCATCAGCGCAGACTGCTGACGCCTTACGACGCGCCCTCTGCCACCTGCAGCCGATTGCGCACTCCCACGAGCATTCACGCCTGACAGGCTGCGACGGACGCGCCATCAGCCCGCCTGTCAGTACGCCACCACCGGATCGCCACCATGTCGACAGCCTCAGATTCTCAGAGGGGCCAGTCGTCGAGGCCGGCGCACCAACAAGACTCACGACCGGTGGGGCCAAGAGCATCCGGGACGTCAACACCATCGCGCCACCCAAGTCCTACGAAGCGGCTCCGCAGGAAAGACTGCGCCGCCGCCAGGGCCGCCCATGGGTTGCCATACACGTATTCACTTACGTGATCGCTGCCGTCGCAGCCATGGCCTACCCACCGCCAGACAGACGGCCTGATGTAGCAGCCGACCTCGGCGCTCCCGCCGTACATCTCCACGGCGAGCCTCTCCGGCACGGCCGACCCCGCCTCACCAGCTTCCGGCCACTTCTTGCGAGCTGCCTGCTTGGACACGCCCCATGCCGCTCCAAGTTGCCCAAAAGTAGCGCCCAGCCCCCCACTGATGCGCGCAGCCTCAGCAGCTAGCTCCTGAACCGCATCTTGCATGTACCGGAGCCCGTGCAGGCAGGCAAGGTGGTAGTCAGCGTAATGCTGCACCTGAGTCGGAGCCGTATGGCCATTGTCCATGCACTCCTGACTGCGCTCAGATATGCGCCTCGCCAAAGCAAGCGCCAACGTACGCAGTTGATCCTTTATATCCGCGATTTCTAGGTCATTTGGTTCATGCCAAGCCGGGTTGCGTACGACCTCGGCATCGGCTTCCGACTTGTCACCACTAGACGATCCCCATTGATCCACGGCGACAACTCTAGTTGTCGCTGAGCCAGCCGCTCCCGCTCAACCGACAACTGAGGTTGTCACAAGGCGGAGAGAGGCTGCCGTGCATAACCACCGTGCCTTGCAATCTCTCCGCCCCTCGGAGACCGCTTCTCAGAAGAACCCGCAGGTCAGGAGGAAACAGGTGTTCACAGGTCCCCGCCATTACGCGAGACAGAGGAACTGGAACACCAACAGACTTGCGCGGCTAACTACTCCTTCCCTCATGGTGAGCGCGCTGTCAGACACGCAGACCACTCACTGCGCGCAAGACGTCACTGGCGCGCTCAACAAAGGGGACTTGATGAACAGGCACGAGGACGACCACCAACTCACATCCGCTGACCTTCAGCAGCTCCCACTCGACAAGCCAGCCACGCCGGGCCCCATCTTCTACCTCCGCTGCGGCGGCATCCGTTTGATCGTCGACCACGTTCCGTACAAGCTGATCGCTCTGATCGGCGTCACAACAACCGGCATGCTTGGAGCCATGCCTTGGATCGCCCACTGAGTTTCCGAAGCGGACACGTTTGGCTTCTTGCACTGCGTCAACGGTCTCTCCGGCAGAGATAGGTTGAAGCCCCCAGCCATGCGTGGCTGGGGGCTTCAATCGCCATAGAGAGCAGTACTCAGTCACCGCTAGGCCGTCTCTTGAGCAATCGGTCCATGTGACTGATGGCTTCCCGCTGGGTGTCCTGCACAACGTGTGTGTACACGTCCATCGTGATGCTGATCTGACTGTGTCCCAAAATCTCCATCACGACTCGCGGCGCGACTCCGGCCGCTGTCAGTAGAGTTGCGCACCCATGCCGTGCATCGTGCAGCCGGATCACCCGAAGGCCGGCGGACTGGGCGACGCGAGTGAACGACCGGTAGATGTTGCGCGGCTCGACCTGCCGACCATTGCGCGTGGCGAAGACGTATCCACCTTCTTCCCAGCTCTCCCCCGCACGTTCCTTCGCCGCCGCCTGCCGCAGCCGATGCCACCGCAAGGGCGCGACGCACATAGCGGGCAGCGGAACAGCACGCCGACGACGGCCCTTGGGGTCATCGTCGTAAAGCACACCGCGCCGCCGCTGAGTCTGCTGACGGACATAGAGAACGCGCTTCTCCAGGTCCACGTCAGTCCAGCGAAGCCCGACGATCTCACCCCGCCGCAGGCCCATCGTGACGGCCAGGACGAAGGCTGCGTAGAGCGGGTCCTTCCGAGCGGCGCCGAGGAAGTCCAGCGTCTCATCGAGCGTCCACGGGCTCAGCTCGCGGGGCTTGGAGCGTGGCGGCTCGACCAGGCTGGCCACATTCCGCGTGATCAGCTCCTCGCGACAGGCGGCCGTCAGGGCGGTCCGCAGCACCCGATGCGCCTCCTTGGCCGTAGCCGCCGTGGTCTTCTTCTCCAGCTGAACCAGGAGGCGCCGTACGTCCGCGACGCCCAGCGACTCCAGCCGCTTCGCACCGATCATCGGCACCAGGTACAGGCGCACGTGCGACTCGTACTTGTCGTAAGTACTGAGCTTGCGGCGCGGCTTGATCACGTTCTCCAGCCAGTACGGAAGCCACTCGGCGAGCTTCGCCGAACGGGTCGGCACGGGGATGCCGTTAGCGACCTTGTCGAGCAGCTTGCGCCGCTTCTCGTCGCACTCAGCCCAGGTCTTGCCGTAGGCGAACTTCCGAGCGCGCGTACCGTCCGGCTGGAGGACGTACACGGCGGCCTGGTAGCGGCCGTCCTTGCGCTTGGTGATCGTGCCAGCACCGTTGGGGTTGCGCTTGCGCTGCTGTGCCATCAGGCGGCCTCGGCAATCTGGTCGGCGATGAAGTCGCGGAGGGACGAGCGGGGGATACGGCGAGCGCGGCCGACCTTGATGGAAACCAGGCGATGCGAGCGGATCAGGTCGTAGACGGTCGAGCGGCCGAGCCTGAGCCGGGCCATGACCTCTGGCACCGTCAGCAGTTCGTCAGTGGCGGTGGTCATGACCAGTTGTCTCCTTCGGTGTCGAGTTGGGCGCGTACTTCGCGGGCGATGTCGCGGTTGGCTTGGATTTCGCGGGCGATGTTGGCGGCGAGCCAGGATTCGCCGGGCGTGTGGCCGTGTCCGGCGTAGGCCCAGTGGGCGAGGACGCGGGTGGTCGCCTCCGGGTGGTCATCGGGGTCGGGCAGGCCGAGGGCGGCGCGTTGCTGGGCGGCGCGGTAGTCGGCGCGGACCTGTCGGAGAGCGCCGAGGGTGGTGGAGTAGCGGCGGGACTTGGTGGAGAAGTGACCGCGAAAGCCGAGCATGTGCGCCCACTGCCACAGCTTCCGGTCTGGGTAGAGCTCATCCAGGTCGCGGCAGGCTCGGATCAGGCGGCGGGTGTGATCGGGCAGGTCGGGGTGCTTGTCCAACTCGTGCATTTCGCCGATGCGGCGGTCGACGCTGCCGGTGGTCTCGGCGGCTTTGGTGGCGTACTTGGCCACGTAGGAGGCCACGGCCTGCTCGGTGAGGTCTTCGCCGTCGCCGAAGGCACCGATGGGGCGGACGTCGAGCTGGGCGCCCCATCGCAGGACACGCTCCGGCTGGTCGCAGACAGGGGCGAGGACGATCTCGGCGCGAGCGGCAGCGGCACGGAGCGCGTCGGTGAGCAGGTCGATGGTGGCCCAGGCCGGGGGCGCGGTGTCGGGGCCGTCGGGTCCGTCGAAGCGGATCACGGCGTGGAAATGGATCGCGCCGCGCTTTTGGTACTCGGCGACCTTGCCGTAGGAGACCCGGAGCTGCTCCTTGAGCGCCTTCTGTGTGATGCCGGCACGGCGGGCCAGCTCGCGGGGCAGGTAGATGGTGACGTACCGCCACAGGTGACCGGCGTGGTTGTTCCACAGCACCGCACCCGCGTAGTCGTAGCGCTCCGGATCCAGCGCAGTCCCGAGTTCGGGGGCGTCGGCCTGGTGGTGAACGCCGCAGCGGCAGGGACGGCGGCCGTTGTCGGGGCGGTTGTGCACCGGTCCAAAGGACGGGGCGGTGAGGGTGGCGAAGACCCGCGGGTGGTCGCGGACGGTCTCCGGGGTGCCCTTGGCTTCGTCACCGGTCAGACCCGCGCGGATGAGGTGGTAGGTATCGCCCGCGTAGGTCCAGGCGCACGACGGGCAGCGGGAGGCCCGGCGGTTGCCACAGGCCACCCGGAGCCGCCCACCGGGCTCGACGTCGGTCGAGTAGGCGTGCAGGACCGTGCCGGTAGCCCGGTCGATCGTCTTCGTGGCCCCCGTGAGGTGAATCGGGTCGGAGCAGCCGCCGGTGCGGCGGATCTGTTCTTCCCACCGGTCGAAACCGGGGGACCCGGCCACCCGGAGGAGATCCCCCAAGGTGGTCGGGTCCAGGCCCGCCAGGGTGGCGGCGTCACTCACGCGGCCACCTCACGAGCAGCTGCGCGACGGGCCACGGTGCCGGTGCCCTGGCAGGTGCGGCAGACGACGGTGAGCGTCTGACGGGAGCCGTCGGGGCGGCGCTGGCCGGTGGTGATGGCCACGGTGGGGAAGCCGTCGCAGTCAGGGCAGAGCCGGGTGCTGGCGGGGCGGGTCTCGGGCATCATGAGGACTCCCTTTCGGGTCAGCGGATCTGGAAGGGGTCAGGCGCCCGGGGCGGCGGAAACTTGGCGGTTGAGGCCGCCCCGGGGGCCGCTTAACGCTTGCGAGCGAGCTTGAGCGAGATACCGGCGCCGCCCACGGTGGGGACGGCGGCTGCGGCGGCTGCGGCCGCGATCTGGAACGCGATCGCGAGGACGACGATGACCACGGACGCGCCGAGGGCGAGCGTGATGGTCAGCAGGATCGGGCCCGCGTAGGAGCGCGGAGGGGCCTGGATGACCACCACCTCACCGGGGCGGACGCCGGGCGGGATCAGGTCGGCCGGGCGGTGGTTGGCGCGGAGCTGGGCGTCTGGGAAGCGCATGGGCCTTGCCTCCGTCCGGGGTCAGGGGTTGCAGCGGTGGGTGCGGGCGGCGAGTTCGGCGGCGGCGCGGTCGTCGTAGTCGACGGAGAAGCCGCAGCGGGGCACGGTGCACGCGGCGGTGTGCTTGGTACGTCCACGGCCGTCGTAGTGGGAGCCGACCTTGACCGGGCCTAAGCGGAGCACGTTGTAGAAGCGGTTCGGACGGGGCATGTCAGGCGTCCTTTCAGGCGAGTTGCGCGGAGATGGCTTCGGCGAGAACCGGCGGGATACCGAGCCGAGTGCGGAGGGTGGCGGAGTCGATCGGGGTGCCGGTGGCGGCCTGGTGGGTGTCGGCGACCTTGCGGGCGTGATCGAGCAGCGCTGGGGGAACTGTCGGGCCCGCGGCTGCGGGTCGGGGCGACGGCGCGACCGGAGCAGGCTCGGGAAGCGGTTCGGGCATTGGCTCGGGTTGGGGCACCTCTTCGGTGGCAGGCTCCGGTCCGGGCGCGACCAGTTCGGCCGGCATGGGTTCCGGGGTCCGTTCGACGGTGACCGGCTCTGGGATCGGCTCGGCCGCCGGGGCGGGGTCGGTGACGAGGGTGTGGACCTGCCGCATGAGGGCGCCGAAGGCCAGGAGCGCGGCGGACGGCGGCACGGCGGCCACGACGTAGTCCAGGAGCGGGGCGTCGGTGCCAACTCCGGCGACGTTGAGCCCGATGCTGCCGAGCGATCCGGCGACCGTGAGGCCGATGGCCCACCAGTCGGTCATGTGCCGTAGCGCGGCGCGGAACATCAGGACCTCACCGGCCAGGATGAACAGGTCGATCGTGCCCGGCCAGGCCCAGCGGCGTACCGGAGAGGCGGCGAGGCCGTGGGACTCGGCGACCGAGGCGAGGTGGGCGTAGGAGAGCCAGAACGCGGCGATCGTCAAGGCCATGATCACGGCACCGGCAACGAGGATCGCGCTGCGTTCGGCCTGTGGCTTGGTCATCGCGTCCTCCTTCCAGGAGAGCGGGGGCCGGGCGGCGGATCGGTGCGGTGCCGCCCGATCAGGGTGGTCAGTTGGGGGCGGTGCCGGACCCCCAGCAGGTCATGCACAGCGCGGCCTGCTGATGGTCGGTGGTCTTCTTGCCGCGCGGGCCGACTCGGACGGCGGCGCTGGTCTCGCCCTTGCCGCCGCAGTCGGTGCACTTCTTCGGAGCCTTGCTGCGGGTCGTGCGTCGGGATGCGGCCATGGCCGTGGTCCTCTCGACTCGGTTTCAGGCATGGAGGGGTAGGGACCTGGCGCGAGACAGTCACGCCAACCGGAGAGATCAGGAGGGTGCTACTCGGTGACGGGCTGCGGCTTGATCAGCGAGGGCGCGTCGGTCGGCTCGTACTCGGCCGGCAGCACCGGGCGGAACGGGGTCAGGTACGACGGGTGCGGGGCGAGGTGTGCGTACTCCCGGCAGACGGCCGCAGCCTCGGCGGGAGTAGTTTCGGGAGTACGGATGCGGGACCAACCGCCAGAGGAGTCCCCGGCCACCGCGACACCGGGCCGGTCAGCGGCGATGGCGGTTGCGGCCATGACCGCGTCCGGAGACACATCCCCCAGGCCCATCTCGCCGGTCTGCTTGTCGTTGACCCGGTGGACGACCCGGCCGGTGAGCTGGGCGCGGAGCATGGTGGCGCCCTTGCCCAACTCCGAGCCGAACCGCTGACCGCAGACCTCCAGGTAGATGCCGACCGCCCGCGCCATCTGAGCCAGCCGCACCATCCGCTTGACCATCCGGTCCCGACGTTCCTCATCCTTCTTCGCGGCGGTCAGGAACAGCTCGGCCACCTCATCGACCAGCAGCACCAGCGGATCCGGCCGCACCTCCTCCGGCAGGCCCCACAGGTCCGAGACGTGATGAGCACTGAGCACGTCGAAGCGCTCTTCCATCTCCGTGATCAAGACCTCCAGCAGCCGGTCAGCATCATCCGGCGTGGTGGCCAGGGCCGAGAGCCGGTGGACGTAGGCGGACTGTTCCACCCCGCGCTTGCAGTCGATGCCCAGCAGACCCACCGGCAGCTTCGCCAGGCCCGTGATCAGGTTCCGCTGATACATCGACTTGCCCGACTGGTTGGCCCCCAGAGTCAGCGCGTGCGGGACCTTGCGGTAATCCCGGACGAACGTGCTGCCGTCCTCCCGCAGAGCCACCGGCACCACCATGGGCCCGGTAGACCGCATCCGGCGCGGCATCTTCACCCGGCGCAGCACGTCGTAGCCGGTCATCCGCAGTTCCACCACACCGGGCTTGGTCTCCACCACGGTGACGGAGTGGACGCCCCAGGCGTGCCGGAGCCGTTCGGAGGCCGCCGCCACGTCCGAAGGCTCCAGCCCGGCCGGGAGCCGGAGAGAGGCGATCAGGCCGGTGGAAGTGCCGCGTACCCGGCGGACCTTCGGTGGTACGGGCTGGACCTCACGGCGTGCGACGTTGCGGACCATGAACGCCCGCAGCTTCGAGGGCTGCACCGTCAGCCCGCACACGTCCATCGTGGTGCCGTAGCTGAAGGTGAACCGGCCCATCGTGACCGGCAGCCCAACCAGCGACCAGTACACGCGGGGAGCGTGGCCCTTGGCGTAGCCGAGGCCACCGACACCGGCGAGAGCACCAGTGGCCTCCAGCACCGTGGTCAGGTCCGCCATGATCAGGCACCCGCCGCGAGGGCCGCCGCGCGGAAGGCGATACCGTGCCGCTTCTCGCCATTGAACTCGTTCTCCCAGTCCCGCGCCTTCAGCCCGACCACTGAGACCGGCATACCCGGCGTCAGGCCCTCCGGGACACCCGTCTGCGGCACCGAGACCTGGTAGAGGTTGCCCTCCCCCTCATCCGAGACCAGCAGGCCCACCGTCATCAGGTCGGCGCCGGTCTCGCGGTCCTTGGCGATCTCACCCGTCTTCCGGTTGGCGACCTTCGGGGTCGGCGCGGTCGCAACGAACACCACAGCGGTCGACGTGTCGATCTTGAACGAAGGCATAGAACACCCCTTGTTGCTGGGAGGCCACCCCGTCCGGCGGCCTCTCTAGACATCTACGAGTGAAGCGCAGATCTCTAGAGACGTCAATAGAGCTCTCTAGAGAGGTTCACGTGTGGCGGGAAGGGGCACCAGGCCCGGATGCAGCGACGCAGGCATGTCCTAGGCTGTCTAGAGAGGATGAAAGGAGGGAGACGCAATGACCGCGAATAACGGCGCTCGACAGCCGAAGTACCAGCGCATTGCTGACGCGCTTCGGGAGGCAATCACGGCAGGTGAGTACGGCCCTGGTGATCGCTTGCCAGGTGAGAACGACCTCATGGCTAAGTACGACGTGGCCCGGATGACGGCCCGGCAGGCTCTTGGAGTCCTGCAGAACGAGGGGCTCGCCGAGTCACGCAAGGGCGCCGGCGTATTCGTTCGGGCGTTCCGACCTCTGCGACGACGCGGCATCCAGCGCCTCTCCCAAGAGCAGTGGGGCTCAGGCCGCTCGATCTGGTCGGCCGACACCGAAGGCCGACAGCTCACCGTGGATCAGGTCACCGTCACTGAGGAGCCGACGCCCGAGCGGATCGCGAGCGTCCTGGACATCACCCCGGAGTCGGCAGTCTGCGTCCGCAACCGGCGATTCGTCCTGGAGGGAAAACCGGTCCTACTAGCGACGAGCTACCTGCCGGCGGAGCTGGTCGCGGGCTCGGCTATTACCCAGGAGGACACGGGACCAGGCGGTACGTACGCCCGCCTAGCGGAGCTCGGAGCCAAGCCGGTCCACTTCCGCGAAGAAGTGCGGTCCCGCATGCCCTCCCAGGACGAAGCGAAGCGGCTCAACCTCTCAATGGGCACACCGGTGATGCTCATCTGCCGGACCGCCTTTGCCGACGGAGGCCGACCTGTCGAGGTCAACGAGATGACTCTCGACTCCGCTTCCTACGTGCTTGAGTACGACTTCGACGCGTAGCCGATCAATGCGACGACCAGGTGCCGGGCTGGCGCGCCACCTCGAAGATGCGCTCAACGGCCTCCCGGGGCAGTACAGGCGTCATTCCTGACAGCAGGCGGTCCAGCTCGGCAACGTCGACGACGAGCACGGGTGGAGCGGAGTTCTTCACGGTGACCTTGGCAGCGTCCACCACCGCGACAACAGGGCGGACGGGCACAGGGATCGCACAATGCCGACCAAGAACCTTTTCCACGCGCCGTGCCTCGTGCTGGCTGATCGCGATGTGCCGAGTGGGAGCACGGTTCACGGTGATGGCGTGATCTCCGTACCAGACCGTCTTGCCCTTGTGCCGCTTCGCGTTGATCGTGAAGACGCCGGCCGGGCCGATGGCCAAGTGATCTATGTCGGATCCGCTCGCCCATTGGATGGCGTGTAGGACATGCCACTCGCGCGAACGTAACTTGCTGAGCCGTCGTGCTGTTGCCCGCTCTCCGATCAGTCCGTCCCTCCAGGAGCGGATCTCAGACTTGGGGGACAATCTGGCGATCATCCGCTTGAAGCCGTTGGGCTCCAGGTCCAGGATCTTCTGGCGTACGGCCGCACCCGGCTTATTCAAGGCCAGATCTTCGTGCATCATCCCTGCCTTCCTGCTGATCAGTTACGGCAGTTAGAGCAGCATGCGTACGCCGCCACGACAAGACGGCGTTGAACGGTGAGGGAGGGGAGCTGTTACACGTTTCTCTACCTCATCAAGCTCCCCACCCTGCGGGCGGGGAGGAGGGGTTGGAGGTCACTTCAGGGGCTCTCGCTAGGGGGTGCCGCTCCCTGCCGGGCCTACCTGGCGCCGATCACTGAGGTTCGCCGTTGAAGCCCATGGGCGTCGATCAAGGCCAGCATCCGCCGTATGAACCTTGCCGGCCCGGAGCTCCGCGAAGTCCCTCCGGGAACCGCCCGGCTTGCGGCTCTGGCCTTGCGGGGGCTCTTGCCTTCGGCATCCGGCGCGCAGGCCAACGGCTTGACCAGCCGCCGCTACGAATCACACCCCACCGGCCCGTCACACGGGCCGACGCGGGCACGGGGACTCGGGCGCCGCTCCTGCCTCCGGCCCGCTCCGCCCGGCCCCCGGCCCCGCGCCACCGAAGATGCCACGGGGTAATTCGCTTCACGCTTTGTCCCGCCCAAAGCAGCGCCGGAACGAGCAATCATCCCCACCGGCCAACGCCTCCACCAACGGGCCCCAGGGCCATCGCAGGCAACCGCCACCAGCCCAGGGGGAGCCGCCAAAGCACGGCCCGTGCTCAGGGCATGCCCATCGAGGAGCCCCGGGGGCGGCGAGAAGAGTGCAAGTGGGAAGTGATGAAGGGCAGGAGCGGAACCGGTGAGCGGTTTACGTGACAGGCGCACTGCCGACTGCCGCATAGGCCCTAGTCCTGAAGAAGGCCAGCTACGGGAGGGGTGGGGGCGGGGCGGCTCAGCAGTCCGAACGAAAACGCCGGCAGGGGGCGGGCCGCCGTACCGCCACCGTCACGGATGCACCAGCGTGAGCGGACCGCACCCCGATACGTGGCTGAAGGGGAGCACCTGCTGCCGCGATGTGGCGAAGGCCCGTAGACGTTCCACTCGACGCGGCACCGTCGTGGCAAAGGAGCGTGTCGCGCCTAAGCCTCTAGCGTCACCCCGCCGCGGGCGTCACTCCCCACACGCAAGCGGGGTATATCCGATGCGGGGCCGACGGAGTATCTGCTGCCGCTACGTAACTGAGCCCTTCGTGGGCACTCTGTCCAGTGAACCGCCTCAGTTCAACACAGGAAGGGGCAAACAAGAGAGTCGCGATCACACGACAATGCCCTCATGGAATCGGTTATATCGGCGCTACTCGGCGCTCTAGTCGGCGCGCTAGGAGCAGGGTTCGCTGCCGTCTGGTCAGGCCGTCAAACCCGCTGGCAGGTGAGGGCTCAGCACAGAGCGCAACACGCCCAGTGGCGGCGCCAGGCTAGACGAGAAGCGTTCGCCGACCTCATTCATGCCGCTCACAACTTGTCCGAAGCGTGTAAGAACAGCAGCACAGCTCCAGACGATGAAAGTCGACGGACCGAGCTGGCCCGCATCCTTGGAGAACACGTAACCGAGCTGATGCGCGCTCAGCTGCTCGTCGAGCTTGAAGGGCCAGATGTCGTTGTCCCCGCGTCTCGGGACATTCTCGATGGGGCCTTCCGACTACAGTCTGTCGCGAAGGAAGCCAACCATGGTGAGCTCACAATGGTTGAGGTGGTATCGGAGGTGGTGACCTATGGCGTCATCGTTGGGCGGTTCGTTGGGGTCGCTCAAAGCTGGCTAGATGAACTAGAAGAGCTTGACTAGTCACCGTGCCCCATTCAGCGAGCGTTGGCGACTACGCTGGCCCATAGCCACTGTGGGGTTCAAACCCACGGTGGGTTGCCGCCACGACAGCTTCCTGAACTGACCCGCGAGCGACCGTCACCTACCACCGAGCTACTGTGACGTCGGTCTTCCCCGCTCATCTCTCGTTTGTTTGGTGACATCTTGCGCCAAGCCAGCGGATCCAAAAGTGCCGATGACCGCAGCCGGAGCAGCTAGCCACCAATAAGCGCCGCCGTTAACGTAGCCAACGACAAGAAGCCCGATTGCGATCGCGATGAAGAGTAGCCCGAGAACGACGCCGACTGGTTCACGACGCTTCCGGTCTTCGACTTCAATCATCTTCTGCAGGCTTTCCTCGATATGCCTGCGCAGGGCGGGGGCCATCTCACTGTCTTCAGGAAGAAGGGCCAGAAGTTCGAGGTCGGCTTTCACTCGTTCTCGTCCGTGAGGTTCACTACGGCGACGTTCGATCATGACACCGCCTACACCCACCACGGCGACAGCGACGCTTGCAAAGGGGCCCCAGTCCATCCGGTAAAGCTACCTCCCCGCCCGCACCATCGTGAAGGTAATCGCTCTGGTCAGCAGACGAGCTGGTTGCCGCGCTGTATTCTCGTGGCGACACGTCGTTGGGCTGAGCTCGGCTCTGCCGAGTCTCGTCCTGCTCCTCTCCGCCGCCGTCAGCCTCAAGTACGTGGCAGCCGTTCTATCTGGCCCCGCAAACGATGAGATTGGCTCGGAGGGAAACCGTATGAGTACGACCAGAAGCACGATGAAGAGATGGGCATCAACCGCCCTCGACGTCATCGCAGACCTGCTGGTCGGCTACGCGGGAGGGGCAGCGCCGAGCTGAGCCCAACGGCGTTCGGCGTTCCATGTGAATGGTGACGGCTGACATCACCCGGTGACATCAACAGCGGCGGACGACGGCAAACCCCGGCGGTTCACTGCGGCCCCGAAGCGGTCCGACACAGAGGCCCCGGCACCCACTTGGGTGAACTCCTAAAGCGGGTGTCGCAGGTTCGAATCCTGCCGGGGGCACCAGCGCGAAGGCCCCGACCCGTCCGGTCGGGGCCTTCGGCGTGGGTGGCCGACGGAACGTTTTGGCAACCGCCTTTGGCGCTATGGGTGGTTGGGGCGTCGTTCCGGTGGATCCGCTCTATGGAACGGGAGTTCTTACGCTGCTCCAGCGATCTTGCCGGGAGCGGGCAAGCCGCGGGCGAATACCCCAGTCCGGCGGGGATCGGGTGCGTGGCCGTCCGGCGGACGCCGAGCCACAATGGCGTGATCGAACCCGAGGGTTAGTAGGACGCTGGGGGCCCTTCGACAGGCACCCGGAAGTGTTGCTCCGAGCAGGCGTATTAGATTCTCCCGTCTGCCGGACCCCTGCCGGGCGGTCACGTGCTCGCGGCCGTGGCCGGAAGGGGGTGCCGGGGCAATGGAAGTACTGCACGAACGCTGTGCGGGGATCGACATCAGCAAGGCGGACGTGAAGGTCACGATCCGCGTACCCGGCCCCGGCAAGCGGCGCCGCAAGGAGACCCGGACCTTCTCCACCATGACTCGCGACCTGCTGGCAATGCGGGACTGGCTGTAGTCCGAGGGTGTCGCCCTGGCCGGCATGGAGGCCACCGGCATCTGCTGGAAGCCGATCTTCTACCTGCTGGAACACGACATCGAGTGCTGGCTGCTCAACGCTCGCCACATGAAGGCGGTGCCGGGCCGCAAGACCGATGTCAAGGACGCCGAGTGGATTGCCGAGCTGGTCGAGCACGGCCTGGTCCGCCCGTCGTTCGTGCCGCCGGAGCCGATCCGTCAGCTGCGCGGCCTGACGCGGTATCGCACCGAAGTGATCCGCGAACGCACCAGGGAGGCCCAGCGGCTGGAGAAGCTCCTGGAAGACGCAGGGATCAAGCTGTCGTCTGTGGTCTCCGACATCCTCGGCGTGTCCGGCCGGGCGATGCTGGAGGCGCTGGTCACCGGGCAGCGCGACCCGAAGGTCCTGGCGGAGCTGGCCCGGGGCAGCATGCGCGGCAAACGGTCCGTCCTGGTCGAGGCGCTGACCGACCGCTTCGGGGACCATCACGCCTTCCTCGCCCGGACCATGCTGGACCGGGTCGACGCCTGCACCGCCACCGAAGCCCGGCTGACCGAGCGGATCGACGCGCAGGTGGAGCCCTTTCACCGCGAACTCGCCCTGCTGGCGACCATTCCCGGCGTGAGCGCGCACCGTCCGGTGATCCTCGCCGAGACCGGGGCCGACATGTCCCGCTTCGCCAGCGCCGCCCACCTGGCCTCGTGGGCCGGGGTCTGCCCCGGCAACCACGAATCGGCCGGCAAGCAGCCCACCGGGCGGACCCGGCACGGTAACCCGTGGCTCAAGGCGGTGCTGGGCCAGACCGCAGTCTCCGCAGCCCGAGCCAAGAACACTTACCTTGCCGCCCGGTACCGACGCATCGCCGCCCGCCGTGGCAAGAGGCGCGCCCTGGTAGCACTGGAACACTCGGTGCTGATTGCGATGTGGCACATGCTGATCCACGACATTCCGTACACCGACCTCGGTGGCCAGTACTTCCTCGAACGCACCGGCCGGACCCGGCAGAGCCGACGCCTGGTGAGCCAGCTCAACCAGCTCGGTTACCAAGTCACCCTCCAGACAGATGAGGCCGCATGAGCTGCGGAAACGGATGAGCGGCTGGGATTTTCGCATTAGTGGCGACGACACCATTCATGCGGTTCCTCTCTTTTCCGTGTTTCTTTCCTCGAAGGAGGCGAGCACGCCGGACCGATGACCCGACAACCGAAAATCGCTTTTCGTGAAAGCACGGGAATTCACCCACTCTTCGTTTTCGCGTGTGTCCGGTGGCGAAGTCCGCACCGGCGGGTGACGCTGTGAGGCGAATACGACGGTGACGCGCACGAGTGGGAGCGGGAGCGGCAGCGAATGGTCGGGCAGCCGGAAAGACGAGGAAACACCTCGCGGCGCGAACGGGTCCTGCCCCTCGCGGTGCTGTTGCTGGCAATGACCGCACCGGCGGCCGCCGGTGCGCCCTTTCCGTATCCGGCAGGCGCCGCTCCGTACCCGGCCGGCGCCGCGGACCGCACCGGGCACGCGGCACCCGCGGACCGCACGTCCCTTCCGGACCGCGGCCGTTCCTCGTCGGCCGTCCTGCGGCTCGTCAACGACGGGCGCACGCAGGCCGGCTGCCGCCCGGTCCGCGAGCACCCCGCGCTGACGCGGGCGGCGCAGCGGCAGAGCGCGCACATGGCCCGCACGGAGACCCTCACGCACAGTGGCCCGGGCGGGCGCCGGCCCGGCGGCCGGCTCGCGGCAGCGGGGTACCGCTGGAGCCGCGTCGGCGAAGACCTGGCGCAGGGGCAGCCGGACGCGGCCACGGTCGTACGGGAGTGGATGCGCAGCCCCGGACACCGCCGGACCCTGCTCACGTGCGCGTACGAGCACGCCGGCGTGGGCGTCACCGGCGGCGGCCGGGAGGGGCCGTGGTGGACGGTCCTGCTCGCGAGCCGTCGCTAGGCGCGGCGGACGCCAGGAACCGCGCCCAGGGTCCTCCCCGGAACTCCCCCCGGCGGTTCCCCGGCAGTCCTTGGCCCTTGGGGGCGTCAGCCGTTCACCGACCGCCGTACGCCCTCACAGCCCCAGCAGCGCGTCGTCCCACCACCACGCCACCGTCGGCAGTCCGCCTGGTGCCGAGCGGTCGTCGTCCGCCGGCTTCTCGGCCCACTCCAGGGGAGCCTCGTCCATCGGGTCCGGTACGTGCCCCGGACTCGGGTAGCGCGGCACCCGGAGGCCCCACTCCGCGTTGCCCCTGATGCCGTACCGCAGCCCCTGCAAGTAGGTGGCCAGCTCCAGTCCGGCCCCCCGGGCGCACCTTGTCGTGCACCTCCATGAAGCGCAGCAGCACCCGGTCCCGAAGACGGGTGGCGGCGGTGACCGCTTCCTGGAGCGGCAGCCCCTGGTCGTGCATCAGCACGCTGTAGACGTTCTGATCGGTCTGCCCGCGGGCCAGCTCCTTGCACAGGGAGTGGCGGTCGTTGTCCAGCGCGGCGACCATGATGGCCATCTCGGTGAGCGCGCGGACGGCCGGCCGTTCCCTGTCCTGCGCGGTCACTTCGTGGCCGGTGGCGATCTCCAGCATCGCGAACGTCGGCTCACCGCCCGCCGCCACCCTCCTCCGGGCCGCTCTCGCCCCCCTGACCGGCGCCCTCGCCCTCCTGGTTGTCGATCTGCGTGATGGCCCACCGGGCCCAGTCGCGGGACGCGGGGAGCATGTGGAGGCCGAAGCCGGCGGCCAGGTGCCCAAAGGCGAGCGGGTCGGGCAGGACGCCGTCGTGCACATCGGCGCCCGTGGACTCGACCAGCGCGGTCAGGGCATCGAGGTCGCGCTGGACCGCCGCGGCGTAGTCCGCGAGCACGCTGCGCGCCTCCTTCGGATCGAGCGCGAAGAGGAGAAAGAGCCGCAGCACGAACTCGTTGCGGACCACGGGGGTGCGGGGCGGGTTCAGCAGCCACTGCCGCAGGTCCGCACGGCCCGCCTCGGTGATCGCGTACGTCTTGCGGCCGCGCGCGCCCTCCTCGACGACCTCGGCGAGACCGTCGGCGGCCAGCCGGTTGAGCTCCTGGTAGACCTGGTTGTGCTTGGCGTGCCAGGCATAGCGGTCCAGGCTCCGCTCGAACTTCTTGGTCAGCTCGTACCCGCTGCCCGCCTCATCGGCCAGCAGCCCCAGCAGTGCGTACCGCAGCGACATCGCGCCTCTCCGCCCTTTTCCTTGCCTCGATCATCCTAGCTCAGCGACATATAGAAGTTGACACGTGCCATCCGACATGTCACTTTCTACATGTCGAAGTTGAGCGCAGGCAGCGTCAGCCGGCGGTACGCGCCAGAAGGCGGCGACAGTCACGGATGGCACGCGCACGGAGGGACTGCCCACGGGGATGGACGACGCGATGACCGACAGGACGACACGGATAACCGGCACCGCCGGATACGGGGCGGAGAGCGCACCCTCGGGGGCTGAGGCCCGCCCACTGACCCTCTCGGGCCACCTCACACCCGTACCGGACGAGATCGACGCGTACGACCTTCCGGTCAGCGGCACGCTGCCCCCGGAGTTGCGCGGCCGCTACCTCCGTAACGGCCCGAACCCGCTGCCCGATAGGGGCGTCGGGCACTGGTTCCTCGGGTACGGAATGCTGCACGGCATACGGATCGCCGATGGCCGCGCCGAGTGGTACCGGAACCGCTGGGTGCGCACGACCCACCTCGCCGGCATCCCGGCCACCCGCCCCGACGGCACCCGCGACCTGGCGACCAACCCGGCCAACACGCACGTCATCGAGCACGGCGGCCGGCTGCTCGCCCTGTGCGAGAGCGGCCTGCCGCACCGGGTGACGCCCGATCTCGACACGCTCGGGCCGGAGGACTTCGGGGGCCGGCTGCGCACCGCCATGACGGCGCACCCGAAGGAGGACCCGGCCACCGGAGAGCTGCACTTCTTCGGCTACGCGCCGACGCCCCCGTACGTCACGTACCACCGGATGTCGGCCGCCGGGGAGCTGGAACACAGCCGCGTGATCGACGTTCCGGCGCCGACGATGATGCACGACTTCGCGCTCACCGAGCGGTACGTGATCTGGCTCGACCTGCCCGTCACCTTCGACGCGGCGCTGCGCGGCAAGGGCATGCCGATGCGCTGGAACGAGGCGTACGGCGCCCGGCTGGGCGTGATGGAGCGGTCCGGCGAAGGTGCGGTGCGGTGGTTCGACATCGAACCCTGCTACGTGTTCCACGTCGGCAACGCCCGGGAGGACGCGGCGGGACGGATCGTGCTGGACGCCGTGCGGTACGACCGCGCCACGTTCACCAGCCTGTGGGCAGCGATCGGCGGCGAGAGCGCCGGCCAGGCGCCCCCTGTCTCCGGGACGGGCCTGCCGACCGTTTCGGGGACGGCGGGATCGGTGCTCTACCGGTGGACGCTCGACCCAGCGACCGGGACGGTCGGCGAGGGGGCTCTGGACGACCTCTCGGTCGAGTTCCCGACGCTGCACGCCGGGTACGTGGGGCGCGCCCACCGGTACCTGTACCTGGCCTCGGACGCCCCGAGCGGCGCGGTGGTGCGGTACGACGTGACCACCGGGGAACGGCACACGCACGACGTCGGCCCGGACCGGGCGGCCGGCGAGGCGGTGTTCGTCCCGGCCCGGGACGCACGCGCCGAGGACGAGGGCTGGCTCCTGACGATCGTCACCGACCGCGCGGGTACCGGCTCCGAGCTGCTCGTCCTGGACGCCACCCACGTCACCGCACCTCCGGTCGCCTCGATCCGGCTGCCCCGCGCGGTCCCCGCGGGCTTCCACGGCTCCTGGATCGCCGACGATGACGGGCACGCGGACGGGCACGGGCACGGCGACGCGGACGAGGCCGGAAACGGGCACGAAGGCCGACCCGGGAACGAAGCCGGACGATGAACACATCCCTTCACCACGACAGGCAGCGAGGAGCCGGAACAGTGCACACGGGGGCGAAGACCATGGATCCGAACACGGCAGCGGAGGCACCCGAGGGTCCCGGCACGGAGGAGACCGCGACCGCCGCGCGTGGGGGCGAGCGGTGGTGGAGCGGTCTCGGGGAGATGTTCTCCACGCTCTTCTGGGACATCGGCCTGTCGATCGCCGTGTACTACCTCCTGCGGGCGTGCGGCGTCGACGTGTACCCCTCGATGCTGGGCGCGACGGTCGCCGCCGCGCTCCGCGTGGTCTACGTGGCGGTCCTCCCCCGCCGCTTCGATGTGTTCGCGGCGTTCATGCTTTGCGTGTGGGGCGTCGGCCTGCTGCTGTCCTTCGTGAGCGGTGACGCGCGCTTCGTCCTGGCCAAGGACTCGGTGCCGACCGGCCTGGCCGGGCTGATCTTCCTCGGTACGGCGGTGGCCGGACGCCCGATGATCTACGCGGTCGTACGGCGCACCCAGGGACGCACGCAGCGCGCGCTCGCCGACCTGGAACGACGCTGGGCCACCGAACCGGCCTTCCGGCGCACGCTCACGGTCATGACCTGCGTCTGGGGCATCGGCATGCTGGCCGAGGCCGTCGTCAGGCTCCCGATGATCTACCTGCTTCCGGTCGACGCGGCCACCGGCCTCTCGGGCCTGATGCAGCTGTCGACCTTCGGCCTCCTGACCGTCTACACGGTGGTCCACCGCAAGTGGGCCACCCGCCACCCGCGGCACTGACCCCGCGGACACACAGGGCGGCGGGGTACGGCGCGGGGGGCCGTACCGCGCCGCCCAGTGTGGCTACCACCCAGTGCGAGTCGGGCGACCGCGTTCCGTGACCGGGACGTTCGCTCGCCTCGGTTCGTTCGGGGCCCGTCGGCCTGGGCCGGTATGACCTCGCCGGTTATGACCTCGCTCACGGGGCTTTGGCCAACGCCCGGTGTGCTCGGCGGGAGTTATCCACAGGCTCAGCGGCGGGGTGGTCATGGCTCGTAAGCTGCCAGACATGAACGACGTGGACGGTGGACTGGACGAAGCTCCGGGGGGCGCGGGCGCAGGCGCCGGCCCGGGCGGAGGCGAGGGTGCGCGGACCGGTGGGGCGCCGGGCGGAGAGGCGCTGGAGGTCCTGCACCGGGTCTTCGGCTACGACGCGTTCCGCGGCAGCCAGCAGGAGATCGTCGATCACGTCATCGGCGGCGGCGACGCGGTCGTACTCATGCCGACCGGCGGCGGCAAATCGCTCTGCTACCAGATCCCGTCGCTCGTGCGCCCCGGCACGGGCGTCGTCATTTCTCCCCTGATCGCGCTGATGCAGGACCAGGTCGACGCGCTGCGGGCGGTCGGCGTCCGCGCCGGATTCCTCAATTCCACACAGGACCTGGAGGAGCGCCGCCTGGTCGAGGCGGAGTTCCTCGCCGGCGAGCTGGACCTCCTCTACCTCGCGCCGGAGCGGCTGCGCGTGGAGCAGACCCTCGGCCTGCTGGAGCGCGGGAAGATCTCCCTCTTCGCCATCGACGAGGCGCACTGCGTCGCCCAGTGGGGCCACGACTTCCGCCCCGACTACCTCGCCCTGTCGATGCTCCACGAGCGCTGGCCCGACGTGCCGCGGATCGCGCTCACCGCCACGGCCACCGAAGCCACCCACACCGAGATCACCTCGCGGCTGCGCATGGAGCGGGCCCGGCACTTCGTGGCCAGCTTCGACCGGCCCAACATCCAGTACCGCATCGCGGCCAAGAGCGAGCCGAAGAAGCAGCTGCTGGAGCTGTTGCGCACGGAGCACCCCGGGGACGCCGGCATCGTGTACTGCCTCTCCCGCGCCTCGGTGGAGAAGACCGCCCAGTTCCTGGTGCAGAACGGCATCGACGCGGTGCCGTACCACGCCGGGCTGGACGCGCAGGTCCGCGCGCGCCACCAGTCGCGCTTCCTCCGAGAGGACGGCCTCGTGGTCGTCGCGACGATCGCGTTCGGCATGGGCATCGACAAGCCGGACGTGCGCTTCGTGGCGCACCTGGACCTGCCCAAGTCGGTGGAGGGGTACTACCAGGAGACCGGCCGCGCCGGGCGGGACGGCCTGCCGTCCACGGCCTGGCTGGCCTACGGCCTGCAGGACGTGGTCCAGCAGCGGAAGATGATCGACAGCTCGGAGGGCGACGAGGCGCACCGGCGGCGGCTGGCGTCCCACCTCGACGCGATGCTCGCGCTGTGCGAGACGGTGGAGTGCCGGCGGGTGCGGCTGCTCGCCTACTTCGGCCAGGAGAGCAAGCCGTGCGGCAACTGCGACACGTGCCTGGCGCCGCCGCAGTCCTGGGACGGCACGGTGCCGGCCCAGAAGCTGCTCTCCACGGTCGTCCGGCTCCAGCGCGAGCGCGGCCAGAAGTTCGGCACGGGCCAGATCGTCGACATCCTGATGGGCCGCAAGACCGCCAAGGTCATCCAGTTCGACCATGACGCGCTCAGCGTGTTCGGAATCGGCGCCGACCTGCGGGAGGCGGACTGGCGAGGCGTCGTACGGCAGTTGCTGGCGCAGCAGCTGCTGGCCGTCGAGGGTGACTACGGCACGCTGGTACTCACCGGGACGAGCGGCGAGGTGCTGCGCGGCGAGCGCCAGGTCCCGATGCGGCGGGAGCCGGAGAAGCCCGCGCGCGCGGCGCGGCCGAAGACCGCGAAGGGCAAGCGGGCGGCGGTGGACCTGCCGGCGGAGTTGGTGCCTGTCTTCGAGGCGCTGCGGGCCTGGCGCGGGCAGACCGCGAAGGAGCAGGGCGTCCCGGCGTACGTGATCTTCCACGACGCCACGCTCCGCGAGATCGCCACGGCCCGGCCGTCCACCGTCGCCGAGCTGGGCACGGTCAACGGCGTCGGCGAGAACAAGCTCGCCAAGTACGGCGAGGCCATCCTGGAGGTACTGGCCGACGGGCCGAGCGCCACGGGGGCGAGCGGGATGGGGGCGAGCGCCGAGCGGGCGGCCGACAGCGGTCGGGCCGGTGGCGGTCAGTCCGGTGGTGGCCGGGGCGCCGGCGGTCCGGGGGCGGTTTCCTCAGGTACGGCTGCGGCGGGCGCCGGGCAGCCCGCCGCCCCGGAGGCCGACTGGGACTGGGACATGGAAGAGCCGCCCGCGGAAGAGGACCGCGAGGGCGCCTATGGGTGAGCCGCTCTGGAGGAGCCCCCGTCGATGAGGCGGGCCGGGGGCTTCAGCCGTTGCAGTGGCCCGGGCGGGCGTAGACGGAGACGCGGGCGCCGGTGACGTCGCGGCTGGCACAGCGCTCGAAGGCGTCGCGGAGGACCGTGCGCTTGGTGATCTCCCGGGAGTTCTCGTCCTCCGGCTCGCCACGGGGGTCGCCGAGTACGACGATGCGCTCGCCGGCGCGCATCCGGGCCTCGATGCGGTCGGCGGACACCTCCGTGCCGTACAGGGATCCGGAGGCCGCCGGTGACCGGGACAGCGCCAGGTCGGTCAGGCCGCGGAACTGCTCCGGCTCGGACAGCGTCCACACCCGCCGCCGGGCCGGCATGAAGAGCAGTCCGTCGCCGGGCTTCGCCACCTCCCGCACGGCCCGGACGACGGCGGTGGCGTCGTCCTTGCGGCTCTCCGGGTCGCGCAGGTGGACGGAGACGGGCAGCAACCCGGCCAGTACGGCCACCAGCGTCCACACCGTCCGCCGGCGCACCCGCACCGCCGCCCGGGCGACCTCCGATCCACCCCCCGCACCGCCGCCCGCGGCGTCCCCCACGCCGTCCCCCGCTCCGCCGCCCGCGCTGTCCTCCGGGCCGACCCCGGCGCCATCGTCCATGCCGTCCACGCCACCGCCCGCGGCGTCCCGCACGCCGCCGCCCCTCAGCGGCCGTAGCGCCCGGTCAAGCGCGGCGCCCGCCAGGAGGGCGAAGCCGATGACGTAGTAGAGGACGTAGCGGTCTACGTACACCGGCTTGAGCTGCGAGAGCAGCATCAGCGCGGCCTGCGGAACGAGCAGCAGCGGTACGGCGAGCGGCCGCAGCCGCACCGGCCCTCGGGTCCGTACCGGTACGCGCGCGCAGAGCACGCCCACGACCGCCAGCACCGCGAAGGTCACCAGCTGCACGGGGTCGGGCCACAGGATCCAGCTGAGCTGGGCCGACTGGCCCGCGCTGAACAGCGCCGGCGGCGCCAGCCCGACGACCACCACGCCGCCGGCGACGAGCCAGGTGCGGCGGACCGCGGCGCGCGCGGCACCCGGTACGCCGGCCAGTACGACGGTCACGCCGT
This sequence comes from Streptomyces sp. NPDC053560, assembly GCF_044544605.1. NCBI lineage: Bacteria > Bacillati > Actinomycetota > Actinomycetes > Kitasatosporales > Streptomycetaceae > Streptomyces > Streptomyces sp. NPDC053560. The sequence continues at coordinate 277,291 of NZ_JBITXI010000005.1, forward strand.
GTGCCGCGAGCACCAGCACCGCGAACTCGTGCAGCAGACAGGCGACGAGCGTCACGACCGCGTACCCCGCCCACCGGCGCCGCGCGGCCCCGGGCACGCGGAACAGGCCGAGCCACGAGGGCGCGACGGGCCCCACGGCAGCGCTCGCGTCGAGCGCGCGGACGAGGAGGTACGTGGACCAGGTGACCAGCGCGCAGACGAGCGCGTACGAGCGGCCCTCCTGCCCGTACTCCTGGACCAGCGGCAGCACCGGGAAGACCAGCCCCGCCGCGACACCGGCGCGACGCCCGGCCACCCGCGCCCCCAGGAGCGCGACCCCGGCCGCCGCCGCGGTCATCGCCAGCGCGGACGGCAGTCGCAGGGTCGTCACACCGCCGCCGAACACGGCGAACAGGCCGTGCATGAAGAGGTAGTAGAGGCCGTGTACGGCGTCGACGTGCTGCAGCGTGTGCCACAGGTCGGGGAGGCTGCGGTGGGCCATGTCGTACGTGACGACCTCGTCCCGCCAGATGCTGCCCCCGCGGCGGATGCCCCACAGCCCGAGCACGAGCGCCAGCGCACACGGAGCCGCCACGATCCTCACCCAGGGCGCCGCTTCGGCACGTGGGAGGCCCGCGGCCGGCCGGGCGTTCAACGCGGTACCTATGACGGGCTCCTGAGTGACCTTGATGGCCTTAGCGGCCTTAGCGACCTGAGTGCGGGGACCGGGGCTCGCGCCCCGGGACTACGAGCTCTGGAGGGACCCTCGGGCCCGGCAGCGCCGCTTCACATTACCGCCCGGCTGCCGTACCGGGATGAATCACCCCTGTTCCCCCCAACGTCCCGGACATCCCGAACGTCCCCGAACGCGGGAGGGGCCGCTCGCATTTGGTGCGAGCGGCCCCTCCCGGCCGGTTCCGACCCGTCAGCTCACGCGGGTGAGCTTGGCGCCGAAGGTCGGTTCGGTCAGGCCCTCCTGGAGTTCCACGGGCACCTTCACCTGGCCGGGCCCGCTGCCCGCCGTCAGGACGCCGACCTTCGTACCCGCCTTCGCCTCGTGCGGGATGGTCTTTCCGTTGTCCGACAGTCCCAGCTTCACCGTCAGGCCGTTCCAGCCGACCGCCTTGACGTCCTCGGTCACCACGACCGGCGTGGTGCCGCCGAGGCCGTCGTCGACCACGCCGACGACATCGCCCTTCTTCAGGACCGTACGGTCCTCCAGCGCGTCCTGCGTCGTGGTGAGCAGGCCCTTGCTGACGGCGTTGGCGGTGTCGATGATCGGCGTTCGGTGCTGGCCGAGCACCGCGCCGACGATCAGCTGCGTCGTGTCACCGACCTGCTGACGGCCCGCGAAGAGCAGGTTGCCGCCCGCCTTCGAGGTGGAGCCGGTCTTGAGGCCGATCGCGTTGTTGTACGGCGGCAGGGTGTTGTAGTTGCGCCACTGCTTGCCGGACGGGTCCGTCCACGACGGCAGCTTGGTGATGTCGACCAGCGCCGGCATCTCCATCGCCTTCTTGCCCAGCTTCACCTGGTCCTCGGCGGTGCTGACGGTGGTCTCGATCAGACCGCTGGGGTCGGTGTAGGTGGTGTTCTTCATACCGAGTTCCTTGGCGGTGGCGTTCATCTTCTTGACGAACGCCTCCTGGGAACCGGCGTCCCAACGGGCCAGCAGGCGGGCGATGTTGTTCGCGGACGGGATCATGACAGCGGACAGCGCGTCCTTCTGCGTGATCGTGTCGCCTTCCTTGACGGTGTCGAGCACCGACTCGTCGCCGTGCCCGGCGCCCTTCTTGCCGTCCTCCTCGGCCTGCTTGTCGATCCGGATCTTCTTCCCCGGCTTACCGGGCTTCAGCGGATGGTCGCGCATGATGATGTACGCGGTCATCGTCTTGGCGACGCTGCCGATCGGCACCGGCTTCTGATCGCCGTACGAGCCGATCGGGCCGAGCCCGGAGACGTCGACGTACGCCTGGCCCTCGGACGGCCAGGGCATCGACGGCTTGCTGCCGTCGAAGGAGTACGTGGCGTCCGCGGTCAGTGTGAGGCCCGGGTCGGGGAGCGGGCGCACGGCCTGCACGATCACGAAGACGAGCAGGAGCAGCAGGGCCAGCGGAGTCCAGATCTTGAACCGCCGCACGATCGTACGGATCGGGGTCTCCGGCGGCGGCGGAGTGTTGGTGAGCTGCGCCAGCAGGTCGAGCGGGGGCAGCGGCTGCTGCTTCGTACGCTCGGACTCGGGCAGCGCGCCGGGCCCCGCTTCGGGGGCGGCGGACGACGACGGGGCGGCCGGCGGCTGGGGGCCGGCCGGGGACACGGCGGCCGGCATCGCGGCGGTCGCGGCCGGGTCGCCCGGCGACTTGGCGGCTTCCGCCGGGGCCTTGGAGGTGTCCGCAGGGGCCTTGGCCTTGGGGGTGTCCGCGGCGACGCCGGACTTGCCGGTGGGCTTGCTCACGGGCTTCGGCGGCTTCACCGGACGCTCGTCCGTCGACTTCAGCGCGACGAACTGGCTGGTCCGCTCCGAGTCCCGCTCGGCGTCCTTCTTTTCGCCCTTTTCGCCCTTGCCGGCGGCAGCGTCAGCGTTCTTATCGGCTTCGGCCGGCTTCTTGCTCTTGTCGGCGTCGGTCGACTTCTTGTCGGTCAGCTTCTTATCGGCTTCGGGCGCCCTCTCGCCGTCAGCCGACTTCTTGTCAGCCGCCGGCTTCTCGCCTTCGGCTGCCTTCTCGCCGTCGGCCGCCTTCTCGGGGGAGGCGGTGGACTTGCCTTCGGACTCGGCGTCCGCCTTCTTGGCCCCGCCCCCGGCCTCGGACTTGCTCTCGCCCTTGTCCGCGTCCGGGGTGCCGGCCGCGGCCTTCTTCGCGGCGTCGGAGCGCTTCGGGATGGCCGCCGCCGTCGCCTTACGGGCCTCGGCGTCCTTCTTGGTGTCCTTCTTGGCGTCCTTCGTGCCCTTGCCGCCCTCGACGTCCTCGGCGCCCTTCGGCGCGTCCTTGCCGGCGCCCTTCTTGACGCCCTTCGGATTCACGGCAGCAAACACTCGGGTCGCCTCGTCGGCCGGGGGCGACTTCGGGGCCAGCGTGCCGAAAACCGCCGTCGGCTGGTCCACCTGACCGGCGTCCTGCTTGCCCTTGGCTCCCGGCTTCCGTACGGGCAGCCCGGACTCGGCGTCCTCGCCACCCTTCGCCGTACCCTCGCGGTCCTTCGCCGCGTCGTCGGCCTCGGTACCGGCGCCCGTGGCCCCAGCGGCGTCGCCCGCAGGGGTCTTCTCAGCGCCGGAGGGGCCTTCAGAGGCGCCGTCGCGCGCCTCCGCCTTCTCCGCGCCCTCCGCGCCCGTCTCGTCCTCCTGGGCGCCCTTGCCGGCCACCCAGGCGGCCACCGCCGCCTTGAGCCGTGCATCGCCCTTCTCGGGCGCACCCTGCCCGGCGTCAGCCTCCTCGGGGCCTGCCTTCTCCGCGTCCGGCTCCTCGGCGTCCGACGCCCCCGCGTCCTGCTTCCCACCTGCGGCCTTCTTGCCGGCGGCCTTCCCACCACCGGCCTTCTTGCCGCCCGCCGTCGCGTTGTCCGCCGTCGCGGCGACCGCCGACGAAGCGCCCGCCTTCGGGGTCTCCGAATCCGCCGCCCTCGGGCCCTCCGGCTCCGCGTCGTCCCGGCCCGTGTCCGGTGCAACCGAATCCGGCTCCGCCGACGTCTCCGTATCCGTCGGTGCATCGCGGAAGACCGCGAGCCGCGGATCGCGTTCGCTCCCCGCCGTCTCCCCCGACGACTGCTTCTGCTCCGACTTGTCGGGGGACTCGCCCGCCACCGGTGTCTCCTTCGTATGTCGCGCTGCTGCTGTGCCCAGTGTTGCCAAGTGTCCTGTGTGCGAGAAGCGCGGCTGCGCCGCCGCGCGGTCCCGGGCCCGCGTCCTGCTCTCGGAGGCTGTCACCCACGCAGTAGACGAGAACGACATACCTACCGGTTCCCTACCGAATCACCCACGCACTCTCGACAGATGAATGTGAGAGGGGTCACCCTGTCATTCATCCACGCGGGGAGGCATGGATGGGCAGGAGCCGCAGAACAATTCCGGAGGAGCTTCTGCTGCTCGCTTTGGACCCGGCCACGGGAACCACAGCGCAGCCGCAGTCGCTCGACCTCGGTCTGGCCGGGGCCCAGCTAGTGGAGCTGGCTCTGGCAGGACGGATAGCCCCTGACGGGGATCGTATCGCCGTGGTACTTCCACGGCCGACTGGAGATCCGACACTGGACTCCGCACTCGAGTTGCTGCGACGCCGCGGCAGCCCGGTACGCGCGGTCCACTGGATCGGCGGGCCCCGGCTGGGGCTGCGCCAGACCTACCTCACGCATCTGGAGCGGTGCGGCATGGTGCATGCCGTGGCGGGTCAGATGTGCGGGGTACTGCCGACGACTCGCTACCAGGCGACGGACACGGCCATCAGCCGGGAAATCAGGGCCCGGCTGGACAACGCGATCCGCACCGGCGTACCCCCGGACCCGCGGACCGCGGCGCTCGCCGCACTGGCCCACGCGGTCGGTCTCGGCAAGCATCTCTACCCCGGGAACGAAGGGCGCTCGTCGCGCTCTCGCCTCCGGGACCTCATCCGGCACGACCCCATGGGCGGGCTGGTCGCACACGCCGTCATGGACGTGCAGAACGGCGTCGCGGCGCAGCCGAGGCGCGCACCGGCAGCGGGGCCCGCCCCCGGAGCCGGCGGCCGGCAGCCCGCAGCCCGGGCGACGGACGGGACGCCGGGCGGCGTTCCGGTGCAGCCGCGGCGGGGCAGCATGGCCCGCGTCGGCGCCCGTTAGCCGGACGAGCAGGACCAGGACGGACAGGACTCGGCAGCGCAGGATCCGTACGACGGGCCCGGACGGACGGGCCGGCCGGACGCGTTCAGGCGCAGGTCGCAGGACGGGCAGCAGCAGGACGGACATCGGCAGGACGCCGCCGACCCCAGGGCGGCACCGGCCCGAGCGGTGATCACGCGGCAGCAGCGCGCGACGCCCGCCCGAGCGGGAACCCCCGTCCGCGGCAGCAACCACGCAGCACCCCTCACCCACACCGACACCATCGGCAACGTAGCGCCCGGCGACGAACCGCCCGCCAACGCGGCGTACCCGCGAAGTACCCGGCGGCGGAACAGCCGGCGACGCAGTACCCGGCACACACCGCAACACCAGCACCGATACCGGCACAGACACCAGCACCGACAGCACCGTCCCCAGGTCCCGTTCGGGAGCCGCAGCAAGCGCGGGGTGGCGGGCCTGCCGTTCCGGACGACGGCAGACCCGCCACCCCGCGTGCATGTCCGGGACCGACAGGGCCGAGCGGGGCCGGACAAGGCCGAGCAGGGCCACGAAGCCGGAACGGGGCCGGAGAGGGCGGGAGAGGGCCGGAGAGGGCCGTTCCGACGGCCGGCGCCCGGGCGGGGCCTGAGCGCCCCTGGCCGGGCCGCACGCCCGCGCAGGCGGGTCCCACGCCGCGTACGGATTCGCGTACCGCTCACCGGGCGACGCGACGCGTCCGTACGCGCTCCCGGTATCCGCCCGTACGTCGCAGTGGCGGGGTCCGGCCCACCGCATCGCGTAGCGCCTCTCATACCCGCACCTACCTTGTCCGGCCATTTCCCAGCGCGGCGCCGACCGGTGGTGGCAATCTGCTGAACAGGAAAAAACAGCAGTCCGGAGCCGGAGGTGCACGTCCCGTGGCGTCCAATGTGAATCCGACCGTCAGGCGTCGCCGGTTGGGCCAGGAGCTGCGCAGGCTCCGGGAGCTCAAGGGCATGACCGCGGAGGAGGTCGCGGAGCGGCTGCTGGTCTCGCAATCGAAGATCAGCAGGCTGGAGAACGGCCGTCGCAGCATCAGCCAGCGCGATGTCCGCGATCTCTGCGGCGTGTACGAAGTCGAGGATCACCGCATCGTCGATTCGCTGATGCAGATGGCGAAGGACTCCCGCCAGCAGGGCTGGTGGCACGCCTTCGGCGACATCCCGTACAGCGTCTACATCGGCCTGGAGACGGAGGCGGCCTCGCTGCGCGTGTACGAGTCGCTGCTCGTGCCCGGCCTGCTGCAGACGCCCGGTTACGCGGAGTCCGTGATCCCCGGCACCGTCCCGGAACTGGCGCCGGACCAGCTGGAGAAGCGCATCCAGGTGCGCATGCGGCGCCAGGAGCGGGTCAGTGAACCGCACAGCCCGCTGCGGCTGTGGGTCGTGCTGGACGAGAGCGCGCTGCGCCGGGTCGTCGGCAGCCATCTCATCATGCGCGAACAGCTGGAACACCTCGTGGAGATGAGCAAGCTGCCGCACGTGACGGTGCAGGTACTGCCGTACGACACCGGGGCGCACGCCGGGATGTCCGGCACGTTCTCGATCCTGGAGTTCGACGACGCGGCCGACTCCAGCGTGGTCTACATCGAGGGCGTCACGAGCGACCTGTACCTGGAGAAGACCAACGACGTGCACAAGTACACGATCATGTACGAGCACCTGCGGGCGCAGGCCCTCAATGCCGACCAGAGCCGGGAGTTCATCGCCGAGGCCGCCAAGCAGCACGCCGACAGCACGGATTGAGCCGGGCCTGCCCGGCGCCCTCGCAGAGCTGCCACCCGACCGCTGTCACCTGGCAGGAAGTCGCTTTCCCGACGGCCGGGCAAAGGGCTACGGAATGCCGGACGGCGGGCTTCGGAAGGGGAGTGGGGCAAGGTACACCCGCTCCACTTTCCCTGAAAAGAGATCAAGGAATATGCCATACGAATGGGTGACACACCTCTGGCATCGGTGATGTTGGCGCGTAGCGTCATGCATACCGAATCCGCGCCAAGTCGCGGCAACCCAGAGTGAGTCGGAGAGAACATGGCCATTCAGCCCAATTCCGCGTTTTCCTGGCAGAAGTCCTCGTACTCCGGTGGCAACGGAGCCTGCGTCGAGATTGCCGTGCCGGCCGTCCAGGCCATCGCGGTGCGCGACTCCAAGGACCCGGACGGTCCTCGCCTGACGTTCGACAGCGCCGCCTGGAGTACGTTCGTGGCCGAGGTTGGCGCCGGTACGTACGACCCGGCCTGAGCGGGCCGTCGTCTCACCTCTCAGAAGTCCGCGTCCTCCACACGCGTACTGCCCCTCAGCACCTCCCCGTAAAGTTTCACCACCGCACAACTTCATAAGCGCACCACAGCACCAATGCACCACTGCACCACCGCACCACACACAATTTCATCGCTTCACCGCACCACACCGCACCACCGCAAGGAGCCCTCTCGACTGGATCGCCGTCCCGGCCGAGGGGGCTCGGCCCGTTTACCACCGGCCCGCCTCCCCCGCGTGAGCGCCCCGCCCGTCAGCGCAGCTGGTCCACGTAGCGGTCGGTCCCCGGCACCGTCGGGATGAAGGGCGCGACCAGCTCCACCCTCCCCAGCCCGGATGCCGCCACTTCGGTGTCCAGCCCTTCGAAGGTGTCCGCCCAGCAGTCCCGCGGGTCCGCCTCCAGGAACCACAGCAGTGTCAGCCGGGTGTCCACGCCCGCCACCTGCGCCACGTAGGCCATCCGGTCGGCCGGCAGCGGCGTCGGCCGGAAGGCCGTGACGAGCGCCGCCCGTGAGCCCGCGAGCCGGGCCGGCAGCTGCCGCGTACGCAGCCACTCCAGCAGTTCGGCCCGCTGTCCGGGCTCCGCCGCGTCGATCACCTGGAGGACCAGCCCGGCGTACGGATGGTCCAGGGCATGGAAGTCGCGCGGCCCGGCGGCGCCGTCCCGGTACACGGTCGCCTCGTGGTCCTGGAAGGCCGTGAAGACGTGGGTACGGTCCTGGTGGACCCGGTCGTCGCTGTTGAGGCGGCGGTTGATGGCCACCGTCCAGCGCATGTGGTCGTCGTAGCGGCCCTCGGTGAGCCAGTACGTGGACAGGTAGCAGCCGGCCGTGACCGGGCGGGCCACCGCCGACGGGTCCGGATAGCGCAGGAGTTGCAGGTCACGGGTGGCGACCCAGCGGCGCCCCGCGAAGATCCACGGCATGGCCATCGCGCCGGCGATGAAGTGGTCGTCCTCGTACCAGCGGTTGTAGGCATGCTCCTGGCCGGGGTGCGGCTCGACCATGGTGATCAGCGCGTGCCCGGGGCGCACTCCGTACGGCCCGACGGCGGCCAGTTCCCCGTACGTTCCGCTCCTGGTGTCTTCGGTCATGGGCACAGGTGTAGCTGACGCAACGTCAGATGGGGAGGGGCGCGTCGGCGCCGGAGCGGGAGGGGGCGCCGCCCGCGGGCGCCCAGGATGTGGAAGGCCGTGCACGCCGGGCGGATACCGGCATAAGCTCCATGCCCTCTGCAGCTAACGTCTGTTAACGGCGTTGGCGCGGGACGAGTGAATGGAGTCAGCCGTCATGCCGGAAACCGCCACCGCATCCACCCTCGCCGCCTCGGCGCCCGTTCCCGGGCTGGCCGCGCGGGCGTCGCGGACGGGAGCCTCGCCCGTACGGGAGATCCTGGCGCTGACCGCACGGCCCGAGGTGATCTCGTTCGCCGGCGGGCTGCCCGCGCCGGAGCTGTTCGACGCGGCCGGCATGGCCGAGGCCTTCGGGCGGGTGCTGGCCGACCGGCCGCAGCAGGTGCTCCAGTACTCGACCACCGAGGGCGACCCGGCGCTGCGCCGGATCGTCGCCGAGCGGGCCACCGGGCGCGGCCTGCCCACGGACGCCGACGACGTACTGATCACCACCGGCTCGCAGCAGGGCCTCACGCTGCTGTCGACCGGGCTGCTGGAGCCGGGCGACACAGTCGTGGTCGAGGACCCGTGCTACCTCGCGGCCCTGCAGATCTTTTCGTTCGCGGGCGCCCGGGTCGTGCCCGTGCCCTGCGACGACGACGGGCTGATCCCCGAGGCGCTGGACGAGATCGTGGCCCGGGAGCGGCCGAAGCTGCTCTACACCGTGCCGACGTTCCAGAATCCGTCCGGGCGCACGCTGCCCGCCGAGCGCCGGGCCGCGATCGGGGCGGTCGCCGCGCGCCGGGGCATGTGGATCGTGGAGGACGACCCGTACGGCGAGCTGCGCTTCGAGGGCGAGGCGGTGCCGTGGGTGGCGACGTTCCCGGGGGCCGAGGACCGTACGGCGCTGCTCGGGTCGTTCTCCAAGATCCTGGCGCCCGGGCTGCGGCTGGGCTGGCTGCGGGCGCCGGCCGCACTGCGGCGCGCCTGCGTGATCGCCAAGCAGGCGGCGGACCTGCACACCTCCACGGTCGACCAGGCGGCGACGGCACACTACCTGAGGCACGCGGACCTGTCCGGGCACCTGGAGCGGGTGTGCGGCGCCTACCGGGAGCGGCGGGACGCGCTGCTGGCGGGGCTGGCGGACGCGCTGCCGGCGGGGTCGCGCTGGAACCGGCCGGCGGGCGGAATGTTCGTCTGGGCGCAGCTGCCCGCCGGGTACGACGCGACGGAGCTGCTGCCGTCGGTGGTCGAGCACGATGTGGCGTACGTGCCGGGGGCGCCGTTCTTCGCCGGCCCTGCCGACGCGGGGGCCATGCGGCTGTCCTTCGTGACGCACTCCCCGGAGGAGATCCGTGAGGGGCTGCGGCGGCTGGGCGCGGCGCTCCGCTGAGGTGACTCCGGTGGCGCTCCGTGAGGCCGAGTCCCGGTGGTACGCACCGGGCGGCGCCGGGGCGGGTGCCACTGGCAGCACCCTTCCGTGACGGTCCCCTCCGGTCCTACGCTGACGACCCGTCAGCACGGGACCGGAGGGGATTCGCATGCTCCTGCAGGGCAAGACCGTGATCGTGTCGGGCGTGGGGCCGGGGCTGGGGTTCCGGGTCGCGGAGGCCTGCGTACGGGACGGGGCCTCCGTCGTGCTGGGCGCACGTACGGAGGAGCGGCTCGCGGCGTGCGCCGAGCGCATCGATCCGGCGGGCGGCTGGACGGCCTGGCGGGTGACCGACATCGGGGACGAAGCGCAGTGCACGGCCCTTGCGGGGCTCGCGGAGGAACGGTTCGGCGGGGTAGACGCGGTGGTTCACGTGGCCGCGCTGGACGGGCACTTCGGCGGGCTGGGCGACGCGGACTTCGACGAGTGGCAGCGGGTGGTGGACGTCAACCTGTTCGGGACGCTGCGGATGACGCGGGCCTGCCTGCCGTCGATGCGGGCGCGCGGCGGCGGCTCGGTCGTGATGATCGGCACCCAGTCGTCGGTGGCCGCGCCCTCGCAGGTGCGGCAGGCGGCGTACGCGGCGTCCAAGGGGGCACTGGTCTCCGCGATGTACTCGCTGGCGCGGGAGCTGGGGCCGGACCGGATCCGGGTGAACACCGTGCAGCCGGGCTGGATGTGGGGCCCGCCGGTCGAGGCGTACGTACGGATGACGGCGGAGGCCGAGGGGGTGCCGGAGCCGGAGGTGCTGGGCCGGCTCGCGGAGCGCATGGCGCTGCCCGAGCTGGCCACGGACGGCGATGTGGCCGAGGCCGCGGTCTTCCTCGCGTCCGACCGGGCGCGGGCCATCACGGGCCAGTCGTTGCTGGTGAACGCGGGTGAGCTGATGCGGTGACGCGCTTCGGGGCGCGCCGGACCGGCCGGGCGCCCCAAGGGCGCCCCGTACGAACAACCTCCTCTCCGCACCGCACGGGATCCCGCTCCCGTGTGGTGCCGACGCATGCGCGGAGCCTGGCGAAGTGTCCGCTCATGGTGCGGTCGCCGTCGCGCGCACGACAACGAGGCGTGGAGTCAAGAGAGAGTAAAATCGTTCGGTTAGGTGACCCGAGTTCACATCCGTGACCTACGAACCCTCTTGACCAGGCCCCGTACCGACGGTTCAATCCCGGAAGTCCCCACTCCCGCACGGGGGCGCCGCCGAGGCGAAGTGCTGTTGCGTTCTTGCACGTTCACAAGGCGGACCCCTTGGAGGGGGCATGAACGGTCTCGACTGGGCTGTGCTCATCGGATACTTCGGCGTCATGGTCGGCATCGGCGTGTGGTCGCACAAACGCGTCGACGACGTGAGCGACTTCTTCACCGCGGGCGGCCGGATGCCGTGGTGGCTGTCCGGCATCTCGCACCACATGTCCGGGTACAGCGCCGTGATGTTCACCGGGTACGCGGGCATCGCCTACCAGTACGGCATCACCTCGTACGTCACCTGGTCCTTCCCCATCGCGATCGGTATCGCCATCGGGGCCAGGCTGTTCGCCGGCCGGCTCAACAGGCTGCGTTCCCGGCTGCACGTCGCCTCGCCGCTCGAATACCTCAAGTCCCGCTACAACCTGCCCACCCAGCAGGCGCTCGCCTGGTCCGGTGTGCTGCTGAAGATCGTGGACGTGGGTGCGAAATGGGCCGCGATCGCGACCCTGCTGTCCGTGTTCACCGGGGTGTCGCTCAACCAGGGCATCCTGATCACCGGCGCCGTCACGGCCGTCTACTGCACGGTCGGCGGGCTGTGGGCGGACGCGCTCACCGAACTGGGCCAGTTCGTCATCCAGCTGCTGGCGGGCATCGCCATGCTGGTGACCGTGCTGGCCGAACTCGGCGGCGTCAGCGCCCTGTGGACCGTCTGGGACGACCTGCCGGACACCCATACCCAGCCGACCGTGGGCCCGTACACGCTGACCTTCCTGCTCGCGTACCTGTTCATCAAGACCTTCGAGTACAGCGGCGGCATGTGGAACCAGGCGCAGCGCTACATGGCCACCGGCAGCGCCCACGAGGCGCGGCGCTCGGCCCTGCTGTCGGCCGCGCTGTGGTTCGTCTGGCCGGTGGTGCTGTTCTTCCCGATGTGGGTCGCGCCGCTGCTGGTCAAGGCCCAGAAGCCGGACGCGTCGGACTCCTACGCGCTGCTGACCGAGCATCTGCTGCCGCACGGTCTGCTGGGGCTGGTCATCGTGGGCTTCTTCTCGCACACGATGGCGATGTGCTCCTCGGACGCCAACGCCATCGCGGCGGTGTTCACCCGGGACATCGCGCCGGCCGTCTCGGCGAAGGCCCGGGCCTGGTCGCACCGGGCGGGCCTGGTGGCCGCGCGGCTGTCGACGCTGGCCTTCCTCGGCCTGTCGATGGCGATCGCGACGCAGGTCGACTCGCCGGCCTTCGCCGGCATCATCTCCGTCGTGATCAAGTGGGTGGCCGGTCTGGTCGGGCCCATCTCGATCCCGTTCCTGCTGGGCATGCTGCCGGTCTTCCGCAGGTCGGGTCCGGTCGCGGCGCTGACGTCCTGGGCGGCGGGCCTGTTCGCCTTCTGGCTGACGAACTACGGGATCACGGGCGTCTCGCTGCAGATCCAGATCGTCTCGCCGGTCGCCGTCTCACTCGTGCTGTTCGCGCTGATCGGGCTGGTGAAGCCGGAGGACACCCCGGAGCGGGACGCGGTACTGGCCCGGATCAACTCCGACGGGGACGGCGACGGCCCCGGGGGCGCCGCGGCCCTGCCCCTTCCCGAGCAGGGCGCTCCGCAGGGGCAGGAGAAGCCTGTGTGACGCCGCCGGGGGAGGCCTGTGACGCCGGGCCCGATAGGGCCGTCGGGGTCCGTCCTGCGGGAGCGCTTGGCGCAGGTCCTGTAGGAGGGGCCCCGCGCAGGTCTTGTAGGGCGGGCTCCGCGCACGGTCTGTGGGGGGAGGCGGGGGGGGCTACGCCCTCGGGTAGCGCGTCAGCCAGCCCGGGGCCGAGTTGGCGGGGCCGTGGAGGGCGGGGCCCTGGGTCATCTCCATGGCGAAGTCGTCGGCGAGCTGGAGGACGGTGGCGCGGCCCTCCAGCTCGACCAGCCAGACCGGCGGCAGCGCCGTCTCGCCGTGCAGCGTGCCGAGCAGGTTGCCGCAGAGCGCCCCGGTGATGTCGGAGGGGCCGCCGTGATTGACGGCGAGGAGCAGCCCGTGCCGGATGTCCTCGGCGACCAGCGCGCAGTACACGGCGATGGCCAGGGCGCTGCCCGCGTGTCCGGCCTCGCCCAGCGACTCGACCCGGGCGGCGGTGGGCATGCCCTGCCGCACGGCGCCCAGCGCCCGCTTGAGCGCGTCGGTGGTGTCCTCGTGGCCGGGGCGGGTCGCGAGGTGCGCCAGCGCCTTCTGGACAGCGCTGTCGAGGTCCTCGCCGCGGGCGAGGGAGTGGACGACCACGGCGTACGCGCCGGCCGCCAGATAGCCGGTGGGGTGGCCGTGGGTCTGCGCCGCGCACTCCACGGCGAGCTGGAAGACCAGCTGGGGTTCCCAGCCGACCAGCAGTCCGAAGGGCGCCGAGCGCATCACCGCGCCGCCGCCGTCGGCCTGGGGGTTGCGGGGCGCGTCCAGGGTGCCCATCACCTGGTCGCCGAGGCCGGTGAGGCAGTCGCGGGCGGGGTCGCGGCGGGCGTAGAGCCACTCCTCGCGGGCCAGCCAGCCGTCGTCCGAGCGGCGCTCGTCCGGGCCCCAGTCGTGCTGTGTGACGGCCCAGCGGCGGTACGCGCGGTACAGGTCGGTGGGCGGGTGCCAGGCGCCGGTGTCGCGGCGTACCTGGGCCCGGATGAGGCCGTCGACGGTGAAGAGGGTGAGCTGGGTGGCGTCCGTGACGGCGCCGCGCCGTTCGAAGACGGCCACGTAGTCGGTCAGCCCCTCGGCGCCGTGCGCCTGGCGGAGGGCGTCCAGGGAGGCTCCCGCCGCGCCGGCCCCGAGGGCGTCGCCGATCGCTCCGCCCAGGAGGCAGCCGCGTACCCGGCTGCGGAAGTCCTGCTGCTCGGCGCGGCCCCAGATGGCGTTCGCGCTCACTGTGTCCCTCCCGGCACTGCGCCCTCCCGGACCGTGCGGCCGCGCCCGGCGCCCTTTGGCGCCCGTCTGACGCAGGGCACTGTAATAGACAAAGATTCGGCCATCAGAGGGCAGGAAGGGAATGCGAAGAGGTACCCATCGGGCGGCTTTTGATCGTTAACGGAACTTTCCGTTCACCTGTGCAATATGGGCACAGCAGTCATCCTCCGCCCCCGCTGTGGGCATGCTCCGTCCATGTCCGAGTACGAGTGGGACCGCACGACCATGGCCGTCGTCGCGTGCGCGCTGGCCGGAGACAGCGAGGGGGCGGTGGAGCTGCTGCGGCCGCTCCCCCAGCGCGACACCTGTCACATCGCCGTACGGCTCGCGGCGATGGCGGCCGACGCGCTCATCAGCGCGGCCGAGGACGCCGGCGGCGACCGGGCCGAAGCCCTGGCCCGCTGGCAGCAGTGCATCCTCCAGCACGAAACGGAGCACGGCGGCGAGGGCTGAGGCGGGCGGGCCGCCCGGTGGCCGGGCGGCCCGGCGCCGCTACTCCAGCACCGGCAGCAGCTCCGGCAGATGCCCGTCGGAGCGCCTGGCCGCCTCCTGGCGCTCCTCGGGCACGGGCCCGTACGTGGTCGTCCGGGCACGGGCCGGACGCCCCGCCTCCTCGGCGATGGCGACCAGGTCCCGCACCGAGCGGTAGGAGCCGTAACTGGACCCGGCCATCCGGGAGATCGTCTCCTCCATCAGCGTGCCGCCCAGGTCGTTGGCGCCCGAGCGCAGCATTTCGGCCGCGCCCTGGGTGCCGAGCTTGACCCAGCTGGTCTGGATGTTGGGGATGTACGGGTGCAGCAGCAGCCGTGCCATCGCGGTCACGGCACGGTTGTCGCGCGCGGTGGGTCCCGGGCGGGCGATGCCCGCCAGGTAGACCGGCGCGTTGGTGTGGATGAACGGCAGCGTCACGAACTCCGTGAAGCCCTCGACGCCCTTCTCCCGTGCCGAGCGCTGGATGTCGGCCAGCAGCCGGAGGTGGCCGAGCCAGTGCCGGGGCTGGTCCACGTGCCCGTACATCATCGTCGAGGACGAGCGAAGGCCCAGTTCGTGGGCGGTCTTGATGACCTCGATCCAGGTGGCCGTGGGCAGCTTGCCCTTGGTCAGCACCCAGCGCACCTCGTCGTCGAGGATCTCGGCGGCCGTACCGGGGATCGAGTCGAGCCCCGCCTCCTTGGCAGCGGTCAGCCACTCCCGGATGGACATCCCCGTACGCGTCGCGCCGTTGACGACCTCCATGGGCGAGTACGCGTGGACGTGCATCCCCGGGACGCGTTCCTTCACCGCCCGCGCGATGTCGAAGTACGCGGTGCCGGGCAGGTCGGGGTGGATGCCGCCCTGCATGCACACCTCGGTCGCGCCCACCTCCCACGCCTGCTGGGCGCGGTCGGCGACCTGGCCCAGGGAGAGCGTGTACGCGTCGGCGTCCGTACGGCGCTGCGCGAAGGCACAGAACCGGCAGCCGGTGTAGCAGACGTTGGTGAAGTTGATGTTGCGCGTGACGATGTACGTGACGTCGTCGCCCACGGTGGCCCTGCGCAGGTCGTCCGCGATGCCGCAGAGCGCGTCCAGGGCCGGCCCGTCGGCGTGCAGCAGGGCCAGCGCCTCGTCGTCGCTCAGCTTCGTGGGGTCGTCCGCCGCCTGCTTCAGTGCGGCCCGTACGTCGGTGTCGATGCGCTGCGGCACCATCCCGGGGGCCGCCGCCTCCCGCAGCGCCTCCCAGTCGCCGTACACCTCGTCGAAGTCGTTCCGGCGGTCACCGGTGCGGCCCTCGGTGTCGATGGTGCGGTGCAGGTCCGTACGGCCCGAGCCGTGCAGCGAGAACTCCTCGTCCGGCTCCTGCCAGGGGCGCCCCTCGACCACCGCGTCCTCGCGCGCGAGGCCCGTCTCCGGGTCGGCGAGCGCCCGTACGTGCGGCACCAGCCGCGGGTCCAGCCAGGGCTCGCCGCGCAGCACGAACTCCGGGTAGACGGCGAGACGTTCCTTCAGCTCGAAGCCGCTCTCCGCGGAGCGCGCGGCCAGCTCCTCGATCCGGGGCCAGGGGCGCTCGGGGTTGACGTGGTCCGGGGTGAGCGGCGAGACGCCGCCCCAGTCGTCGATGCCGGCCCCGATGAGCCGCCCGTACTCCGCGTCCACGAGGTTCGGCGGCGCCTGAAGGCACCCCGACGGGCCCATGATGTGCCGCGCGACCGCCACGGTGGCGACCAGCTCGTCCAGCTCGGCGTCCGGCATGCCGCGCATCGCGGTGTCCGGCTTGGCGCGGAAGTTCTGGATGATCAGCTCCTGGACGCCGTGGTACGCCCGGGAGACCCGGCGCAGCGCGAACAGCGAGTCCGCGCGCTCCTCGTACGTCTCCCCGATGCCGATCAGCAGGCCGCTGGTGAAGGGCACGGAGCTGCGCCCGGCGTCCTCCAGGACGCGCAGCCGCACCGCGGGCTCCTTGTCGGGCGAGCCGTAGTGCGGGTTGCCGGGCTCGCTCCACAGCCGCTCCGAGGTGGTCTCCAGCATCATGCCCATCGAGGGCGCGACCGGCTTGAGCCGCTGGAAGTCCGTCCAGGACATGACGCCCGGGTTCAGATGGGGCAGCAGCCCGGTCTCCTCCAGGATGCGGATCGCCATCGCCCGCACGTAGGCGAGCGTGTCGTCGTACCCCTCGGCCTCCAGCCACTCGCGCGCCTCGGGCCAGCGGTCCTCCGGCTTGTCCCCGAGGGTGATCAGGGCTTCCTTGCAGCCCATTTCGGCACCGCGGCGGGCGATGTCCAGGACCTCGTCCGGGGACATGAACATCCCGTGCCCCTCGCGTCGCAGCTTGCCGGGCACGGTGGCGAAGGTGCAGTAGTGGCACTTGTCGCGGCACAGACGGGTGAGCGGGATGAAGACGCTCTTGGAGTACGTGATGACGCCGGGGCGGCCCGCGGCGTCCAGCCCCGCGTCCCGCACCCGGGAGGCGGAGGCACACAGATCGTCCAGGTCGTCGCCGCGCGCCTGGAGGAGCACGGCCGCCTCGGCCACGTCCAGCGCGACGCCGTCCCGTGCGCGCTTCAGCGCCCGGCGCATGGCGTTCGCGGTCGGCGCGGGGCGCCGGTTTCCCTGCGGAGGCTGCTCGGCCCCCTGCGGTGGCTGCTCGGGTCCCTGCGGGCTGGAAGTCATTCTCCGAGGATACGAGCGGGTGGCAGGGCGACCGGCAGGCCATCGAGGCCGTTTTGTGTGCTAATGATCACCCCAGCCGGAGGTTCCCTCCGGGTTCCGTCCGGGCAGGCGCCGGGCCACCCCGCGCCGCACGCATCTCACCGGCACCGCACCGCGCGCGCCTCCCCCGGCGGCTCACCGCACCCGTCTCACAGGTGCTCCGCGTACGCGTCGAGCGTCCGCAGCACCTCACCCTCGCCCGCCGGCGGCAGCTGCACCACCACCTCGTCCACGCCCAGCTCCTGAAAGTGCGCCAGCTTCCCCGCCGAGGGCCGCACCGCGTACGGGACGACCACCGGCTCCCCCTCCCGGCCGGCCTCCGTCCACACCCGGCGCAGCTCCGGCACCGCCTCGGTAAGGCCTCCGCCGCCGATCGGCAGCCAGCCGTCCGCGTACTCCGCGATCTGCGCGAACAGCTTCGGCCCCGCCGCGCCGCCGACCAGGATGCGCGGCGCGCCCTTCACCGGCTTGGGATACGCGTGGCTCGCCCGCACCGACCCGAAAGTCCCGTCGTACGCCGTCGGTTCGTCCGCCCACAGCGCCCGCATCAGCGCGATCCGGTCCTGGGTGAGCGCCCGCCGCGACGCCCACTCCACGCCGTGATCCGCGGCCTCCTCCACGTTCCAGCCGAAGCCGACGCCCAGCGTGAACCGCCCGCCGGAGAGGAAATCCAGCGTCGCCACCTGCTTCGCCAGGTCGATCGGGTCGTGCTGGGCGACCAGCGTGATGCCCGTGCCCAGCGCCAGCCGCTCGGTGACGGCCGCCGCCTGGCCCAGCGCGACGAACGGGTCGAGGGTACGGCCGTACTCGCGCGGCAGCGGCTCGCCCATCGGCGCCGGCGTGTCCCGGGAGGCCGGGATGTGGGTGTGCTCGGGCAGATACAGCCCGGCGAACCCGCGCTGCTCCAGCTCGCCGGCCAGCCGCACCGGCCGGATGGTCTCGTCGGTCAGGAAGATCGTCGTCGCGATCCGCATGGTGTCGCCTCCGCGTCGGCCGTCCTGCTCAGGAAGGTGTGAGCGCATGTTGCCGCACCTTCGCCGGGTTATCCACAGGCCTTTCCGTCTGTGTCACACCCGCGTACAACAGTTTTCACACGACGCGGGAGAGACCCGGAAGAACCGACGGAGGAGCTGCGATGGACCGGCGCGACATCCTGAGACTCGGTGCCGTCGCGGGCGCCACCGGAGCACTTACGCTCGGCCCCGTGAACTTCGCAGGCGCCGAGGCGCGCACGGACGGATCCGCCGGGGACGACGGACCGGCCGAGGAGACCCGGACCGTCTCCGGCCACCTCCCGACCGGCGCACCCGATTTCGTGTACGTCCCGGTGGAAGTCCCGCGCGGCGTCCGCGAGATCGCCGTCTCGTACCGGTACGACAAGCCGACCGTCCCCGCGGGTACCAACGGCAACGCCTGCGACATCGGCATCTTCGACCAGCGCGGCACGGAACTGGGCGGCGCGGGCTTCCGCGGCTGGTCCGGCGGGGCGCGCACGGAGTTCTTCCTCCGCGCCGACGCCGCGACGCCCGGCTACCTCCCCGGCCCGGTCCGCCCCGGCACCTGGCACATCGTCCTCGGCCCCTACACCGTCGCGCCCCAGGGCATGGACTACGAGATCACCGTGACGCTGCGGTACGGCGCGGCAGGCGAGACGCCGAAACCGGTGTACCCGCCCGAGCGCGCCAAGGGCCGCGGCCGGGCGTGGTACCGCGGCGACAACCACCTCCACAGCATCCACTCCGACGGCAGACGCACCCCGGCGGAGATCGCCGCCCTCGCCAGAGCGGCCGGCCTGGACTTCCTCACCACCACCGAGCACAACACCACCTCCGCCCACAGCGCGTGGGAGGGGCTGTGGGGCGACGACCTCCTCATCCTCACCGGCGAGGAGATCACCACGCGCAACGGCCACGTGGTCGCCATGGGCACCGACCCCGGCGTCTTCGTGGACTGGCGGTACCGCGCCCGGGACAACGCCTTCGGGAAGTTCGCACGCGTCGTCCGCCGGGCGGGCGGCCTGGTCATCCCCGCGCACCCGCACGCCACCTGCATCGGCTGCAACTGGAAGTTCGGACTGAACGAGGCCGACGCAGTGGAGGTGTGGAACGGCCCGTACACCGCGGACGACGAGATCACGCTCGCGGAGTGGGACAACACGCTGGTCGCCCACGCCCAGGGGCGCGGCGCGTGGCTCCCCGCGGTCGGCCACAGCGATGCCCACCGCGACCCGGACGTAGTGGGCCTCCCGCAGACCGTCGTCCTCGCCGACGACCTCTCCCGGCAGGCCATCCAGGAGGGCATACGGGCGGGCCGCGTCTGGATCGCCGAGTCCGCGAAGATCGGCCTCTCCTTCACCGTCACCGGGGAGCGCGGAGAGCACGCCAACATCGGCGAGCGGCTGCGGGTGGCCGGTACGTCCGCGGTGACCGCCCGGCTGGAGGTGAGCGGCGCCCCCGGCTGCACGGTCTCGTACGTCACCGACCAGGGCCTGCGGTACTCCGAACCGCTGCCGGACTCCGGCTCCGGCACGGTCACCTGGCCTACCACGGCCGACAACGCCGCCTACATACGCGCCGAGGTCCGCCACCCGGCGACGACAACGGGCCTCCCGGGCCCGATGGCAGCCCTGACCAACCCTGTGTTCGTGGGACGGGGGTGAGGGGGGCCGGGTTGGGCTAGGGGGCCGCCGGGCTTGAGGGGCGGGGGCGGGGCGGGGGGCGGGGGCGCGGAGAGCTGCCCTTGAGAGGGCAGCCGTCCTTGAGCGGGCCGTCCTTGAGAGGGCTGCCCTTGAGCGGCGGGGCGGGGAGGAGGGGGTGGGGTGGGGGCGGGGGGGGAGCCCCCCCCGGGGGGGAAGGGAAACCTACAGCTACGTGGACCCTCAGGGCCCAACATGCCAAGCCCGCACGCCCCGCCTCAGCCCCCGCAGGCCCCCGCACGCCCCTCCTCAGCCCCCGCAGCCCCCCTCAGGCCCCCTCAGTCCTCCACCACCAGCGCCGGAGTGTTCCGGGTCAGGACCTCGCCGCGGAAGAAGGCCGGGCTGCGGCGCTGCATGACGAGCATGAGGACCAGGCCGAGTACGAGGAGGCCGACGCCGATGACGAAGACCGAGCCGACGCCGAGGACGGAGCTGCCGGTGCCGTAGGCCGGGTCCCAGATGTCGACGAGCGTCTTCACGAAGACGCCGGTCAGCAGCAGTCCGCCGAGGGCCGGGAAGACGCCCTTGAAGATCAGGTCGCGGACGGAGTTCCGCAGGTCGGAGCGGAAGTACCAGGCGCAGGCGAAGGCCGTGATCGCGTAGTAGAAGCAGATCATGAGGCCGAGCGCGTAGATCGTGTCGACGAGGACGTTCTCGCTGAGGAAGGTCATCACGGCGTAGAAGACGCCGGTGGCGACGCCCGCCGCGATGGTGGCCCGGCCCGGGGACCGGAACCGCGGGTGGATGCGGGCGAAGGAGGCCGGCAGCGCCTCGTACGTGGACATCGCCAGGACTGTACGGGCGACCGGAATGAAGGTGGTCTGCAGCGAGGCGGCGGCCGAGGCGAGTACGGCGACGAAGAGCAGCACGCCGAGGGCGGAGCCCATGACCGGTCCGGCGAGGGTCGCGAAGACGTTGTCCGAGGTGTCGGGGTTGCCCAGGCCCAGGCCCTTGGTGCCGACGCCGGAGAACATCTGCGCGGCCACCGCGGTGGTCAGGTAGGAGCCGATGAGGACGACCATGGCGAGCATGGCGGCGCGGCCGGGGGTCTTCTCGCTGCCGGAGGTCTCCTCGTTCACGGTGAGGCAGGTGTCCCAGCCCCAGAACATGAAGATCGAGAGGGAGAGTCCGGCGGTGAAGGACGCGAACGACTTGACCTCGAAGGGGTTCAGCCAGGACCAGTGGAAGTCGATGGAGCCGGTGAAGTCACCGGCCCTCGCCTTGCCGATGGCCATCGCGACGAAGACGACCAGGACGGCGAGCTGCAGTCCGACCAGTGCGTACTGGATGCCTTTGGTGGTGGTCACACCGCGGTAGCTGATCGCGGTGGCGATGGCGACGAAGGCGAGGCAGGTCAGTACGTGGACGGGTTTGTTGCCGTCCAGGGAGGCGATGGAGTCGCTGCCGGTGAGCTGGCCGAGGAGGAGGTAGAAGAACGAGGTGGCGACGCCGGCGAGGTTCGACAGCACGATGATCGTCGCGATCACGAGGCCCCAGCCGCACATCCAGCCGACGCGGGGCCCGAAGGCCTTCACCGTCCAGGTGAAGGAGGTGCCGCAGTCGGGGACGGCCTTGTTCAGCTCGCGGTACGCGAATGCGACCAGCAGCATCGGCAGGAAGCCCGCGAGGAAGACCGCGGGCATCTGGAGGCCGACCTCGCCGACGGTGGGGCCGAGGGTGGAGGTCAGGCAGTAGACGGGCCCGACGGTGGACACGCCGATGACGGCGCTGCCCAGCAGGCCGACGGAGTTGCCGCTGAGGCCTTTGCTGCGGGTTTCGCCCGATGCGTCGCCATTGACGCTCGTTACCGTGTCTCCGGCCGGTGGCCGAGGGTCTACCTGAACCATGAACAGGACGTTAAGCGCTGCTGTATTCGTATCCGGATGATCGGACTCCGGCGTCTACACCTTCCTTGTGAAGGTGAGTTGGGCGAAACGGCAGCTACACAGAAGGCCATTAACGGATTTCACCAAGCAACAGCAAGGTCCATTAGTTGAGAACCGGATTACGGGAACCGCAGCCATGCCCGTTTTGCGGGGGTTCAAAATTTTCCCGTCGGTGTCCGTTATTCGGACTCCGGACCGTCTCCAGGCGCCGCGAGCGGCCTCGCGGCGCTTGTCCGTTCCCCCTCCCCTCCCCCGGCCGGACGAGTCACCCCGGCCAGACGAGTCACCCCGGCCAGACGAGCGACTGCAGCTCGCTGTACGCACGCAGCGCGTAGGAGCCGACGTCGCGGCCCACGCCGCTCTGCTTGAAGCCGCCGAACGGGGCCTCCATGTTGCGGCCGACGGTGTTGATGCCGACCCCGCCGGCCCGCAGCCGGCTAGCCACCCGGAAGGCCCGCGCGACGTCGCCGGACCAGACGTAGTCGATCAGCCCGTAGTCGCTGTCGCCGGCGAGCGCGACGGCCTCCTCCTCGTCGTCGAAGGGCAGCACCGCGACGACCGGGCCGAAGATCTCCTCCCGGACGATCCGCATCCCCGGAGCGCAGTCCGCGAAGAGGGTGGGGGCGACGTACCAGCCGCGGTCCAGCGCCGGGCGCTCGCCGCCTGCCACGAGCCGGGCGCCCTCCTTGCGGCCGAGTTCGACGTACGACTCGACGCGGTCGCGGTGGGCGGCGGAGATGACCGGGCCGACGACCGTGTCCCGCTCCCTCGGGTCGCCCACCTTCAGGGCCCCGGCGTACCGCGCGAGCCCCTCGACGAGCCGCTCGTACACGCCCCGCTGGGCGAGCACCCGGGTGGGCGCGGTGCAGATCTGGCCGCTGTAGAAGGAGAAGGTGGTGCCGATGCCGGCCACGGCCGCCGACAGGTCGGCGTCGTCGAAGACGAGTGCGGCGCCCTTGCCGCCCAGCTCCATGAGCTGGCGTTTCATGCCGCGGCCGCACACCTCGGCGATGGCCCGGCCGACCTGCGTACTGCCGGTGAAGCTGACCATGTCGACGTCCGGCGCCGCCACCGCCGCCTCCCCGGCTTCAGGGCGCGAGCCGGTCACCACGTTCACCACACCCGGTGGCGCCCCGGCCTCCGCCAGCGCCTCGGCCATCCGCAAGACCGACAGCGGGTCCTGGGGCGCGGGTTTGACGAGGACGGTGTTGCCCATGGCGAGGGCCGGTGCGATCTTGCCCGCCGGGTTGGCCCAGGGGTTGTTGTAGGAGGTGATGCAGGTGACGACGCCGACCGGGCGGCGGACGGCGAGGGCGCCGAGGACCGCCGCCCTCCCCATCGGTCCGGCCGGGTTGACCTGCGGGGGAAGTGGTTCCTCGACCGGTTCCAGGGCGCCGCGGGCGTACCGCTCGAACCGGGCGGCGCCCACCGCGACCTGCATGCCCCGCGCGGTGGCGGTGGTCGCGCCGGATTCCGCGCGGGCCAGTTCGGCGTACGGTCCTGCCCGGTCCCGGATGATCTCCGCGGTGCGGGCCAAAATCCTGGCGCGTTCCTCGGGGGCGGTGCGCGACCAGCCGTCGAACGCCTCGCGGGCGGCGGCGGCCGCCGCGTACACCTGCTCCCGGCTCGCTTCGGGGGCGTGGCCGACGGTCTCTTCGGTCGCCGGGTCGGTCACTTCGTAGTGGCCGTGGTCCGGTGCCACCCAGCGGCCCCCGATGTACAGCCGCTCGCCGTCCGTCACCGGGTGCTCACCGTCTCCGTGTCCCGTCCGGAGCGCAGCACGGTGCCCGGTACGGCGCCGGTCGGCTCGTCGTCGCGCAGGGTCTGCACGCCGTTGACGCGTACGCTCACCACGCCCAGCGCGCGGGAGTCGAGCCGGGGGCTGTCGCCGGGCAGGTCGTGGACGAGGGTGGCGGGCCCCGCGTCGATGCGTGCGGGGTCGAAGAGGACGAGGTCCGCGTGGTACCCCTCGGCGATCCGGCCGCGGTCGCGCAGTCCGAAGAGGCGTGCGGGGGCGTCGGTGAGCATCTGCACGGCGCGTTCGAGGCCGACGAGCCGGCGTCCGCGCAGGCAGTCACCGAGGAAACGGGTGGTGTAGGGGGCGCCGCACATCCGGTCCAGGTGGGCGCCCGCGTCGGAGCCGCCGAGCAGGACGTCCTCGTGTTCCCAGGTCTGCCGGCGCAGTTCCCAGCTGTCCGGGTCGTTGTCGGTGGGCATGGGCCACAGGACGGTGCGGAGGTCGTCGGCGGCGCAGATCTCGACGAGGCAGTGGAAGGGGTCGAGGCCGCGTTCGGCGGCGATGTCGCGGACGACGCGGCCGGTGAGGCCTTCGTTGGCTGGTGAGTAGGTGTCGCCGATGACGTACCGGTCGAAGTGGGCGAGCCGCCGGAAGACGCCGGCTTCCTTGCTCCGCGCGCGGCGCAGCATGTCCTCGCGTACGGCGGGGTCGCGCAGTTTCGCGATGCGTTCGGGTACGGGCAGGCCGAGGATCTCGCCCCAGCCGGGGATGAGGTTGAGGGCGCAGAAGGTGCCGAGGGACATGTTCATGGGCGTGAGGATGGGCATGGTGAGGGCGACGATGCGGCCGCCTTCCTTCCGGGCCCGTTCACTGGCGAGGAGCTGGCGCGGGACCCGTTCCGGTACCGCTGCGTCGATGGTGAGGACGTTCCAGTTCAGGGGCCGTCCGGCGGCTGCCGACATGGCGACGAAGAGGTCGATCTCGGCGTCGCTGAACTGGTCCAGGCAGCCGGCGACGATGGCTTCGATCTGGGTGCCTTCGTGGTCGGCGACGGCGCGGGAGAGGGCGAGGAGTTCGTCGGGGCCGGCGTGCCGGGAGGCGACGGGTTCGCCGTCGCCGTCGGAGTGCGAGGAGGACTGGGTGGTGGACAGGCCCCAGGCGCCCGCGTCCATGGCCTCGTGGAAGAGGCGGAGCATCTCCTCCAGCTGCCCGGGTGTGGGCTGTCCGCCGACGGCGTCGGCGCCCATGACGTGGCGGCGCAGTGCGCAGTGGCCGACCATGAAGCCGGCGTTGACGGCGGTGCGGCCTTCGAGGGCGTCGAGGTAGTCGCCGAAGGTGTGCCAGTTCCAGGGGGCGCCCTGTTCGAGGGCGACGAGGGACATGCCTTCGACCTTGCTCATCATGCGCCGGGTGTAGTCGGCGTCCTCGGGGCGGCCGGGGTGCAGCGGGGCGAGGGTGAAGCCGCAGTTGCCGCCGACGACCGTGGTGACGCCGTGGTGCATGGAGGGGGTGGCGTAGGGGTCCCAGAAGAGCTGCGCGTCGTAGTGGGTGTGGGGGTCGACGAAGCCGGGGGCGAGGACGAGTCCTGTGGCGTCCTCACTGGTGCGGGCGGGTTCGGCGACCGTGCCGGGTTCGGCGAGTACGGCGATCCTGCCGTCGCGGATGCCGAGGTCGGCCGGGTGCGCGGGGGCGCCGGTGCCGTCGACGACGGTGGCGCCCTTGATCAGGTGGTCGAGCATGGTGCCGGTCCTCCTCTCGGGCAGGGGGCGGGTCAGCCGGCCGCCCGGCGGAAGCGGGTGGTGCGGTGCACGGGGTCGGTGTCGATCTTCGGGATGACGTGTTCGCCGAGCAGCTTGATGGTGGTGAGGGTGTCCTCGCGGGAGACGCCGACGGGCAGGCCGAAGGAGAGCTGGTCGGCGCCGGCCTGTTCCCAGCGCTTGCACTGGCGCAGCACCTCGTCCGGGTCGCCGCAGATCATCAGTTCCTCGGCGATCAGCAGCTCGATGATCTCCTCGGTGTAGTCGGGGAGGAGTTCGGGCCACTCGGGGATGCCGTCGGGCCGCGGGAAGGTGTCGTGGTAGCGGAAGAGCAGCGACTGGAGGTAGTTCAGGCCGCCGTTGACGGCGATCTCGACGGCTTTCTGGTGGGTCTCGGCGCAGATCGCGGTGGAGGTGACCATGACGTTGTCGTTGATGAAGGCGCCTACGGGTTCGGCCTCCTGGATCGCGGACTTGTAGGACTCCAGGACCCATTCCATGTCGGAGACCTTCTGGACGCTGAAGCCGAGGACGCCGAGGCCCTTCTTGGCGGCCATGGCGTACGAGGAGGGGGACCCGGCGGCGTACCACATGGGCGGGTGTCCCTTGCCGTACGGCTTGGGGAGGACCTTGCGGGGCGGCAGTTCCCAGTGCTTGCCCTTGAAGCCGACGTACTCGTCCTGGAGCCACATCTTGGGGAACTCCGCGATGGTCTCCTCCCAGAGTTCCTTGGTGTGGTTCATGTCGGTGACGCCCGGCATGAAGCCCAGGATCTCGTGGCTGCCCGCGCCGCGTCCGGAGCCGAACTCGAAGCGGCCGCCGGAGAGGTGGTCGAGCATGGCGACCTTCTCGGCGACCTTGACGGGGTGGTTGACGGGGGCGAGCGGGTTGAAGATGCCGGAGCCGAGGTGGATGCGTTCGGTGGCGTGTGCGAGGTAGCCGAGGAAGACGTCGTTGGCGGAGAGGTGGGAGTACTCCTCCAGGAAGTGGTGCTCGGAGGCCCAGGCGTACTTGAAGCCGGACCGGTCCGCCTGGATGACGTACTCGGTCTCCTCGATCAGTGCCTTGTGCTCCGCCTCCGGGTCGGCCGCCGCACGCGCCGCCGGAACGTATCCCTGTACAAAGAGCCCGAATTCCAAGGGGTCCACCCTCCTCGTTTTTCTGACGCTCCGTCAGATTTATTGCGTCGACTGTTCCACCGGCGACCGGCCCGGTCAATACCTGACGAACCGTCAGCCCGGCCCTTGGAAGAGGCAGTGCCTCAGAAGAGCCCCACACCCGCCAGCCAGCCGCCGTCGACGACGAACGGCTGCCCGGTGATGTACGAGGAGTCGGCACAGGACAGGAACAGCGCCAGCCTGGCCACCTCCTCGGGCCGCCCGGCCCGCCCCAGTGGCACGAGCTTCCGGTACAGCTCGTCCATCGCCTGCTGGGCGGCGGCCGGGTCCGCCGCCGGGTCGAACGCGGCCGGATTGGTCATCGGGGTGTCCACGGCCCCCGGGCACACCGCGTTCACCCGGATCCCGCGGGGCGCCAGCTCCAGCGCGGCGACCCGGGTCAGCCCGAGGACGGCGTGCTTGCTCGCCGCGTAGGCGCCGACCAGCGCCATACCGGTGAGTCCGGTGTAGGACGAGGTGTTGACGATCGTGCCGCCGCCGGCCGCCCCGATCTCCGGCGCTACGGTACGGATGCCCAGGAAGCAGCCGGTCTGGTTGACCTGGACGATCTCCTGGAACTCCGCCAGCGGTGTCCTGGTCAGCTCGTTGAAGCGGAGGATCCCGGCGTTGTTGACCAGCCCGTCGATCGCGCCGAAGGCGTCCTTGGCGGCGGCGACGGCGGCCGTCCAGTCGTCCTCGCGGGACACGTCCAGATGCACGTAGCGCGCGGTGTCCTCGCCCAGCTCCTTCGCGAGCGCGCCGCCCTGTTCGTCCAGCACGTCCGCGAGGACGACCCGGGCGCCCTCGGCCGCGAACAGCCGCGCCTCCTGCTCCCCCTGTCCGCGCGCGGCGCCGGTGATCACGACGACCCGCCCGTCGAGCTTGCCCATGCCTGCACTCCTCGGTGGGGTCAGCCGGCGAGCAGCGGGGCCACGTCCGCCCCGAAGGCCGCCATCTGGTCGGTCAGCTCGTCACGGCTCCGGCTGCGGAAGCGGAGCTGGATCTGGTGCACGCCGAGCGCGCCGTACTCCCGCAGCGAGGCGGCGATACGTTCCGGCGGCCCGGTCAGCGTCCATTTGCCGGTGTCCCAGGCGGGCTCGCCCACGTACACGGGCTCGGCGATGGCGCCGATCACCACCGGGTCGGTCACGCCGGCCCGCTCGCGGAGCGCGGCCAGCTTCGCGATCTGTCCCGGCAGCCGGTCCCTGCGGTCGCCCTGCGGCAGCCAGCCGTCGCCGCGCTCGGCGGCCCGGCGGACCGCGGCCGGGGAGGAGCCGCCGACCCACAGCGGGGGACGCGGCGTCTGGACCGGCCGCGGCGACTGCCCCAGCCCCTCGAACGGGAACCGCTCCCCCGCGAACTCCGGGAACTCCTCGGGCCCCAGGGCCGTTTTCAAGGCATCGACCGTCTCGTCCAGCACGGCTCCCCGGCCCTCGAAGTCCACCCCCAGCGCCTCGAACTCCTCCCGTACGTGCCCGGCGCCGACCCCGAGGATCAGCCGTCCGCCCGAGAGCCGGTCGAGCGTGGCGTACTGCTTCGCCGTGAGCAGCGGGTGCCGCAGCCCGACCACCGCCACATGGCTCAGCAGCCGTACGTGCTCGGTCACGGCGGCAAGGTGCGCCAGGGTGGCCACCGGGTCGTACCACACGGTGCTCATCGCCCCGGCCAGCCGGCGCGGGATCGCCACGTGCTCGCAGCAGGCGATGTAGGCGAAGCCGTGCCGGTCGGCGGTCCTGGCGATCTCCACCAGGTCGGCGGGGCCCGCGGCCGCCTCCCACGCCTCGGTGTAGAGCGTGCTCTGCGACTGCACGGGCAGCTGCATGCCGTACACCAGGCGGCCCTCGGGCGGCCGCCAGACCTGCCCGGGTGCTGCCGCCGGGGCGGTCACCGGGCCCCCGGCCCCGGCCAGCGGCCGTCCGGCGTCAGGCCCAGCAGCTCGATGGCGTTGCCGCGGACGATGCGCTCGACGACGTCCGGGGCCAGGTGCCCCATCTGGGCCTCGCCGACCTCCTTGGACTTGGGCCAGGTGGAGTCGGAGTGCGGGTAGTCCGTCTCGTACAGGACGTTGCCGACGCCGATCGCGTCGAGGTTCTTCAGGCCGAAGGCGTCGTCGAAGAAGCAGCCGTAGACGTGCTCGGCGAAGAGCTCGGAGGGCGGCCGGAGGACCTTGTCGGCCACCCCGCCCCAGGCGCGGTTCTCCTCCCAGACCACGTCGGCGCGCTCCAGGATGTAGGGGATCCAGCCGATCTGCCCCTCCGCGTACATGATCCGCAGGTTCGGGAAGCGCTCGAACTTGCCGCTCATGAGCCAGTCGGTCATCGAGAAGCAGCAGTTGGCGAAGGTGATCGTGGAGCCGACGGCGGGCGGTGCGTCGGCCGAGGTGGAGGGCATCCGCGACGACGAGCCGATGTGCATGGCGACGACCGTGCCGGTCTCGTCGCAGGCCCGCAGGAAGGGATCCCAGTAGTCGGTGTGGATGCTGGGCAGGCCCAGGTGCGGCGGGATCTCGCTGAAGCAGACGGCGCGCACCCCGCGGGCCGCGTTGCGCCGCACCTCCTGGGCGGCGAGTTCGGCGTCCCACAGGGGGATGAGGGCGAGCGGTATGAGCCGGCCCTGCGCCTCGGGGCCGCACCACTCCTCCACCATCCAGTCGTTGTAGGCGCGCACCCCGAGGAGGCCCAGCTCGCGGTCGGACGCCTCGGTGAACGTCTGGCCGCAGAAGCGCGGGAAGGTGGGGAAACACAGCGCCGACTGGACGTGGTTGACGTCCATGTCCGCCAGCCGCTCCGGCACGCTGTACGAACCGGGGCGCATCTGTTCGTAGGTGATCCCCTCCAGCCTGATCTCGTCCCGGGAGTAGCCGACCGCGGTGTCCAGGCGGGTGAGGGGTCGGTGCAGGTCCTCGTACACCCACCAGTCGGCGAGCGGCCCGTCGTCGCCCGGCGCGCCCATCTTCGGGGCGAACTTTCCGCCCACAAAGGTCATTTCCTTCAGGGGCGCGCGCACGATGCGCGGGCCGGTGTCGCGGTACTTCGAGGGCAGCCGGTCCCGCCAGACGTGCGGGGGCTCCACCGTGTGGTCGTCCACCGAGATGATCCTCGGGAAGGTTTCCGGGGTCTCCGTGTGCATCGCCATGCGCCTCACGGTAGCGCCGATCTGACGAACCGTCAGCTATCGGGAAGCGGACGATTTCCCTCCGGGGAGCGGCCCGACGTCCGGCCCCGGCAAGCCTTCCGCCCCGGTGGATCACAAGAGGAGGGATTGTGCACAGACCTGACCCCTACTGACGCAGGGGCCGCCGACAAGGCAGACTGGCCGATGCGAACGAGATGCACAGGCAGGGGGAGACCATGGACGAGAGTCCGGGGCAGGGGCAGCAGCTCCGCTTCACCGTGCTCGGTCCCGTACGGGCCTGGCGGGGCGGCACGCCGCTGGCGGCCGGCACCCCGCAGCAGCGTGCCCTGCTCGCCGCCCTGCTGCTGCGCGGCGGACGCACCGCGACCGCGGCCGAACTGGTCGACGCCATCTGGGGCGACGAGCCCCCGCACGCGGCCCTCGCAGCGCTGCGCACCTACGCCTCCCGGCTGCGGAAGGCGCTGGGCGACGACGCCGACGCGCTGGTGAGCGAGTCCGGCGGCTACGCCCTCCAGTCCGACCCGCCGGGCGCCCTCGACCTCGACCTGGACCGCGCCGAGGCCTTCGCGGCAGAGGCCGAGAAGGCCCGCGCGAGCGGCGACCGCTGCCGCGCCCGTGACCTGCTGGTCTCCGCCCTCACCCTGTGGGACGGCGAACCGCTCGCGAGCGTGCCCGGGCCGTACGCGGAGAACCAGCGCACCCGCCTGGAGGAGTGGCGACTCTCCCTCACCGAGGCCCGCCTCGACCTCGACCTGGAGCTGGGCAGCCACGCCGAGGCGGTGTCCGAGCTGACCGCGCTCACGGCCGCCCACCCGCTGCGCGAACGGCTCCGCGAACTCCTCATGCTCGCGCTGTACCGCTCTGGACGGCAGGCCGAGGCGCTGGCCGTCTATGCCGATACCCGCCGTCTGCTCGACACCGAGCTGGGCGTCGAACCCTGCGCCTCCCTCGCTGAACTGCACCAGCGCATCCTGCGCGCCGACGCCGGCCTGGAGGCGCCCAGCCCGCCGCCGGAGGAGCACACCGGCGCGAGCACCGCCGTCCTGCGCCCCCGGCAGCTCCCGGCCACCGTCGCGGACTTCACCGGGCGCGCCCCCTTCGTCGCGGAGCTGGGCGCCCAGCTCGCCACCGCCGAGGGCAGCGTCATGGCGGTCTCCGCGCTCACCGGCATCGGCGGCGTCGGCAAGACCACCCTCGCCGTCCACGTCGCGCACGCCGCGCGCGAGCACTTCCCCGACGGCCAGCTCTACATCGACCTGCAGGGCGCCGGCCACACCCCCGCCGAGCCGGAGGCCGTGCTCGGCGCGTTCCTGCGCGCGCTCGGCACCCCGGACTCCTCCATCCCCGACGGGCTGGAGGAACGGGCCGCGCTGTACCGCTCCACGCTCGCCGGGCGCCGCGTGCTGGCGCTGCTGGACAACGCGCGGGACTCCGCCCAGGTACGGCCGCTGCTGCCCGGTACGGAGGGCTGCGCCGCGCTGATCACCAGCCGCGCCCGCATGATCGACCTGGCCGGTGCCCACCTCATCGACCTCGACGTGATGAGCCCCGAGGAAGCGCTGACGCTCTTCACCCGCATCGTCGGCGAGGAGCGGGTCGGCGCCGAACGCAAGGCCGCCATGGACGTCGTGGGCGCCTGCGGCTTCCTGCCACTGGCCATCCGCATCGCCGCCTCCCGGCTCGCCTCCCGCCGCACCTGGACCGTCTCCGTACTGGCCCGCAAGCTCGCCGACGAGCGCCGCCGCCTGGACGAGCTGCGCGCCGGCGACCTGGCCGTCAAGGCCACCTTCGAGCTGGGGTACGGGCAGCTGGAGCCGGTGCAGGCCCGCGCGTTCCGGCTGCTGGGGCTGGCCGACGGCCCCGACATCTCGCTGGCCGCCGCGGCGGCCGTGCTGGACATGGACGTCGACGCCGCCGAGGAACTGATCGAGTCCCTCGTCGATGCCTCGCTCCTCGAATCCGCCGCCCCCGGCCGCTACCGCTTCCACGACCTGGTCCGCCTCTACGCGCGTGCATGTGCCGAGCGTGACGAGCACCCGCCGTCGGAGCGCGCCGCGGCCCTCTCCCGCCTGCTGGACTTCTACCTGGCCTCGGCGGCCCGCATGTACGCGCTGGAGCGCCCCGGCGACCGGCTCGTGGACCACATGGAGAGCACCCGCTACCCCGGGCTGGCCTTCGAGGACCGCGCGGTGGCCCTGGAGTGGCTGTTCAGCGAGGCGGGCTGCCTGCTGGCCTGCGCGCAGCAGTCCACCGGCGCCGACACGGTACGCCGCGCCGCCGACCTGCTCCTGCTCACCAAGGACCTGGCCGAGTCCGGTGCCGACGCGCGCCAGCACGACCAGGCCAACATGACCGTCCTCGCCGCCGCCCGGGCCCTCGGCGACCAGCACGCCGAGGCCCGTATCCACACCTCGCTCGCCTACATCCGCACGCTGGCCGGGCGGCTGGACGACGCCGACGACCACGCCAAGTCGGCGATGCTGCTCGGGCTCGCGACGGACGACCCGATCTCCTCCTCGTACGCGCCCAACGACCGCGGCATCATCGCGGGCGCACTGGGCCGGCACGACGACGCCGAGGCGTACCTCAGCCAGGCGCTGGTGGCCTTCCGCGACGACCGCAACCAGCAGTCCGAGGCCAGCGCGCTGTGCAACCTCTCGCGCGTGCACCTCGACACCGGGCGGGTGGACAGCGCCATCGAGCTGGCCGAGGAAGGCGTCGCGATCTACCACAGAATCGGCGCCACCCGGCGGCTGGCCAACGGCATGTACGCGCTGGCGCTCGCCTTCACCGCCGCCGGACGTCTGGACGACGCGGCGCAGCAGCTCAACGCCGCGCTGACCATCTTCCAGGACAGCCGGCAGCCCTTCTGGGAGGGCATGACGTACTTCCGGCTGGCCGAGGTCGACCTGGCGGCCCAGCGGCCGGCCCGCGCCGCCAACTACGCCGAGCAGGCCCTGACCGCGCTGCGCGGCGTCGGTGGCGAGCTCTGGCGCGCCAACGCGCTGACCACGCTGGGGCGGGCGCTGAGCCAGGTCGGGCACACCGGCCGGGCCCGGGTGTGCTGGCAGGAGGCGCTGAGCGTGTACGAGCGGCTCGGCGCGGCGGAGAGCACTCAGGTGCAGCAGCTGCTCTCCCCGGCCGCCGTCGCCTGACCGGTCATCACCCCAGGTCGGCGACGTAATCGCCGCCGTTTATCGATCGTTCATCGCCGCGCGTCACTCTTCTACGTACCGATCCGCCGCCTCGGGGGGCAAGCGGCTCGGTATCGAGGCCCCACCGTATGGTGTTCGGCCCTTGGTTCACCCGTCCGGCGACCCACGGGGGAGTCGCCGGGCCGGTGGACCGCAAGCGCCCACACACAGGAGTTGATCACTGTGAGCACCGAGAAGAAGGTTCCGCGTACAGGCGACAAGGACGTCATCAAGCCGCTCGACAGCCACCGGCCCATCATCGGCGAGGAGGTCGCCACGATGGGCGACAGCCACCGGCCGATCATCGGTGACGACGTGCTGGCGGCGCACGACGCCCCGCGCCCGGTCGCGGCGGACGGCAACGGCACGCTGGCACCGCAGGACAGCCACCGGCCGATCGCCGAGCCGAAGCTGGAGCACTGATCTCGCGTACGGCCCGCTGAACCACAACCCGGGGGATCGCAGGGGCCGGCTCCGACGGCAAGGAGGGGATGCCGTCGTAGCCGGTCCCTGCGGCATGTCCGGGTACGGGACGGCCGCTCGGCGGAACGGCATGACCGGTCAAGGGGGACGCATCATCTGACGCTCCGTCAGTTCTGCTGCTACAGTCGCGCCACATCCGTCCCGTCCCGACCCTTGCCGGGAGGCGCGCCGTGCAGGACTCCGCTCCGATACGTACGCTCTGGGAACTGGTCGAGCGGCGGGCCGCCGCTTCGGCCGACGCGGTGATGTTCTACGAGGCGGACGGGCGGACCGTCACCTTCGGGGAGGCGCGGCAGCGGGCGCTCCGCGCGGCGGCCGGCTTCCGGGAGCTGGGCATCGAAGCGGGGACGCGGGTGGCGTGGCAGCTCCCGACCCGGATCAGCACGGTGCTCGCCTCGCTCGCGCTGGCCCGGCTGGGGGCCGTGCAGATACCGGTCATTCCTCTGCACCGGGAGCGCGAGGTCGGCTTCGTACTGGCCGAGTCCGGCGCGGAGTTCTTCCTGGTGCCGGGCGTGTGGCGGGACGTCGACTTCGCGGCGCTGGCCCGCCGGGCGGCGCCGGAGGGGACGCGGACCGTCGTCGTGGACGACGCGGCGGGGCTGCCCGAGGGCGACCCGGCCGCCCTGCCGGATTTCCCGCCGGGCGGCTTCCGGCGGCGGGCGGACGCGCCGGAGCCCGCCTCCTGGATCTACTACACCTCGGGGACGACGGCGGCACCGAAGGGCGTGCGGCACACGGACGCCTCACTGATCGCGGGCGGCGCCGGGCTGGCGGCCGCGATCGGGATGTCGGCCTCGGACATCGGGTCGATCGCCTTCCCGTACGCGCACATCGCGGGACCCGACTACGTCGTCGCCATGCTGGTCAGCGGGTTCCCGGCGGTGGTATTGGAGACGTTCGCGCCGGGCGCGGCGGCCGATACGTACGCGCGTCTCGGCGTCACCATGGCGGGCGGCAGCACCGCCTTCTACCAGGCCTTCCTGGACGAGTCGCGGCGGCGCGAGGGGGACGCGAAGCTGATCCCGTCGCTGCGCGTGCTCTCGGGCGGGGGCGCGCCGCTGCCTCCGGAGCTGTACGCCGCGGCCGGCCGCGAGCTGGGCTGCGCTGTGCTGCACGGGTACGGGATGACGGAGTGCCCGATGATCACGATGGGCGCACCGCACGACAGCGACGAGCAGCTGGCGCGGACGGTGGGGCGGCCGGTGCCGGGCGCCGAGGTGCGGATCGCCGGGCCGGACGGCCGGGCGCTGCCCGGCGGGGAGACCGGGGAGGTGACGCTCAAGGGGCCGATGCTCTTCCAGGGGTACACGGATCCGGCGCTGACGGCCGCCTCGTTCGACGCCGGCGGTTGGTTCCACACCGGCGATCTGGGGTTCCTGCGCGCGGACGGCCATCTCGTACTGACCGGGCGGCTGAAGGACATCATCATCCGCAAGGGCGAGAACATCTCGGCCCAGGAGATCGAGGACCTGGTGCACGGCCATCCGGCGGTGGCGGAGGCGGCGGTCGTCGGACTGCCGGACCGGGAACGCGGGGAGCGGGTGTGCGCGGTGGTCACGCTCGCGGACCCGGGCGGACCGCCGCTGACCCTGGAATTGCTGACGGATCATCTGCGGCGGTCGGGGCTGATGACGCAGAAGCTGCCGGAGCAGCTGGAGGTCACGGATGCGCTGCCGCGCGGCGGCCCGCTGGGCAAGGTGCTGAAGAACGTCCTGCGGGAGCGGTACGCGGACAAACCCGTTACCGACCAGGGCAGGTTCACAATTGGAAGTTGACATTCCGGGTGTTTCCGACGTGACCGCCGGTAAAACGGAGTGATCTTGTCCACACGGAATGCCGCTTTCCCACTTCCCCGTGCGAAAGGTCACTTGGTGGGTAACATCGCGGCGGCGATCAGGTGTTCGCACACCGTCGTCAAGCCGCCC
Source organism: Streptomyces sp. NPDC053560 (assembly GCF_044544605.1). Lineage (NCBI taxonomy): Bacteria > Bacillati > Actinomycetota > Actinomycetes > Kitasatosporales > Streptomycetaceae > Streptomyces > Streptomyces sp. NPDC053560. The sequence continues at coordinate 312,157 of NZ_JBITXI010000005.1, forward strand.
CCCACACGAGGAACCCGATGACTTCCATACCGGCGACACTGTTCTGGTGCCTGGCCGCAGGCACGGCCGCCGCGGTGGTGATGATCTTCTTCCTGGTCCGTGGCCGGCAGCACGGCCAGGCCCTGCGCCGGCACCTGGCCACGGCCGAGGCCCGCGCCTCCGCCGCCGAGCGCGGTCACACCGAGATCGCCGCGCAACTCCGCGCCACCGAAGCCGAGATCCGCCACCTCGCCGAGGCCCGGCTGCCCGACCTCGCCACCGCCCTCGCCCACCCGCACGTCAAGGTCCGCGGCCTGAACGACCCGCGCTTCACGGGCACCGACCTGGACCAGGCGCTCACCGGGGCCCTGGACCAGCTCTCGCAGGCGGTCACCAAGGAGCGGGCCCGGGTGGACGAGGCGGCGCAGGCCGCGATGCGCGGCGCCACCACCACCATCCAGGCGCTGCTGTACCGGCTCCAGACGCTCCTCCAGGAGATGCAGCACCGGTACGACGACCAGGCCGTCGCCCAGGACCTGCTGCAGGCCGACTTCCTCAACGAGCAGGCGCTGCGCCGGGTGCAGACCACCGGCGTGGTCTGCGGCGCCTGGCCGGGGCTGACCCGCGACGACTCGCACCTCGCCGACCTCGTGGTCGGCTCCATGTCGCGACTGCGCGGCTACGAACGCATCCAGGTCAGCAACCTGCTGCGGGACCCGGTCGGCGTGGTCGCCCGCGCCGTCGAGCCGGTCGCCGTCGCCCTCACCGAGCTGCTGGCCAACGCGCTGCACCACTCCCACCACGAACTGCCCGTCGCCGTCACGCTCCAGCAGGGCAACCGCGGCGCCTCCGTCATCGTCGACGACTACGGCATCGGCATGCACCGCGACGAGGTCGAGCACGCCATGCGCCTGCTGGGCGGCGGGGAGCGGGTACTGCTCACGGAGCTGGGCGACCCGCCGCGGTCCGGTTTCGCGGCCGTGGGCCAGCTGGTGCGGCAGTACGGCTTCACGGTGCACGTCGAGTCCTCGCCGTACGGCGGCGTGCGGGCGGTCGTGTACATCCCGGGCGACCCGCTGCTGACGCTGATGAACCAGGACACCCAGCCGATGTCGGTGATGGCGCCGCTGCCGCCGCAGATGATGCGGGCGCACTCGACGCCACTGACACCGCCGCAGGCCGCACCGCTCACGGCACCCACAGCGGGCGCCACTCCGGTGACCGCGGGAGAGCACATGTCCGCACGCGCCCCGGAGGCTGCCATGGAGCGCACGCCCACTCGTACGCCCGCCGATACGCCCGAGCGCGCGCCGGAGGCCGAGCCTGCGCGTGCGCCGGAGTCCCTGGACGTCCGTACGCCGGACCCTGCGCCCGCTCGTACGCCCGAGCACGGGCCCGCTGCCGCGCCGGAGTCCGCGACCGACCCGGCGACCGGACTGCCGCGCCGCCGGCGCCGCCGACCCTCCGCCCCACACGAACCCGCTCTCCCCCGTACGGAACCCGTCGCCGAGCGCAGCCCCCAGGAGTCCGCCAACCGCTGGGCAGCCCTGCAGCGCGGCACCCTCTCCGGGCGGGCCGAAGCCGATAACCGCATTCCGCGCCCCGAAGGGAACGACCGAGCATGAGCACCCCCGTCCGCCGCCGCGTCACGCAGGACCAGTCCTGGGTGCTGGCGCCGCTACTGGAACTGCCGCACGTCCTGCACGCGGCCGTCATCTCCGGCGACGGCTTCATCGAAGGTTCCTCGCCCGGCCTCGCCCGCGAGGCGGCCGAGGGCGTGGCCGCCATGATGTCGGCGCTCCAGGGCGCGGGCCGCGCCGTCACCGCCGCGTTCACCGGCCAGGACGACGCCAAGCTGCGGCAGACCGTCGTGGAGTCCGAGGAGGGCTGGGTGCTCGCCATCCCGGCCGGCGAGAACACCTGCCTCGCGGTCTTCGCCGCGCCCGACGTCAACATGGGCGTCGTCTCGCACCAGATGCAGGTGCAGGTCGCCACGCTCGGCGCGAAGGCGATGAGCTCGCCGCCGCGGGAGACGGGCTCGTCCGCATGACGCCCCGCCAGAGCAACCGGCGTCTCGTACCGGCCTATCTGGCGACCGGCGGCCGCGCCCGCCCCAGCCGCAACACCCTGGACCGGCTCACCGTCCTGTACGGCGCCACCGTCACCGCGCCCGCCGAGCTGCGCCCCGAAGCGCTCCGCCTCCTGGCGCTGCTGCGGCCCGGCGCGCTGACCCTCGCCGAGACCGCCTCGCACCTGCGGCTGCCGGTCAGCGTCGTGAAGGTCCTGGTGGCCGACCTCGTCGACGCCGGGCACCTGCACGCCCGTTCCCCCATCCCCGAAGCCGAACAGATCGACCGGCAGATTCTGGAGAGGGTCCTCGATGGACTCCGCACTCTCAAGTCCTAGCGCAGCGGGCGGCACCGACAGCGCCGCCGAGGGCGCCATGTACCTGTCCGGCACCGACCAGACCCTGGTGAAGCTGCTGGTCGCCGGCCCCTTCGGCGTCGGCAAGACCACGTTCATCCGGGCCCTGTCGGAGACCCCGCCGCTGCACACCGAAGAGGTGATGACGCAGACCGGCGCGTTCGTCGACAACCTGGCCGGGGTACGCGACAAGACCACGACCACCGTCGCCATCGACTTCGGGCGGATCACGCTCGCCGGCGACCTGGTGCTGTACCTCTTCGGCACGCCGGGCCAGAAGCGGTTCCGGCCGCTGTGGCAGGACATCGCGCGCGGCGCGGTCGGCGCGCTGGTCCTGGCCGACACCCGCCGACTGGCCGACTCCTTCGAGGTCATGGACATCATCGAGGAGGCCGGGCTGCGGTACGCGGTGGCGGTCAACGCCTTCCCCGACGCGCCGGCGCACCCCGTCGAAACCCTGCGCGACCACCTCGACCTGCACGACGACACCCCGCTGGTGGTGTGCGACGCGCGCGACCGCGACCAGTCCCTCGACGCACTGATCGCCCTGGTCGGGCACGTCCTGGACCACACGCCCGGAGACACCGCATGACCTCCCCCCACGAGCCCGGGGCCCTGCCGCCCGAGAACCACGCGTACGGGACGGGCGCCCCGCCGCCCGAGTACGGGACCGGCGCGCCGCGGCCCGCGTACGGGTCCGGCGCGCTGCCACCCGAGAACGCCGCTCCCGGCGGAGCCGAGCCGCCCCCCGGCTGCCCCGCGCACGGCGGTCCGGCGCACAGCGGCGGCACCGCAGCCCCGTTCCCGCCCCAGGCGTCCCACGCCGCGCCCTACGACCCCGCGCAGGACATCGTGCGGCTGTACGGACCGGACTTCGCGGCCGATCCGCACGGCATCTACGAGCTGCTGCGGCGGCAGGGGCCGGTCGCGCAGGTCGAGATCGCGCCGGGCGTGCCCGCGATGCTGGTCACCGACTACCGCGCCGCGCTGGAGCTGCTGAACGACGAGGCCACCTGGTCCAAGGACTCCCGGCCCTGGATGCCGACCGTGCCGGCGGACTCGCAGGTCATGCCGATGCTCGCGTGGCGGCCCAACGTGTTCTTCAGCGACGGCGAGGCGCACGACCGCTACCGCAAGGTGATCACCGACAGCTTCGCGCTGATCGAGCCGCACGAGCTGCGCTCCTACGTGCGCGGCGCGGCGGACCAGCTGATCAGCCGGTTCGGCGCCGAGGGCCGGGTCGACCTGATCTCCCAGTACGCGCGCAGCCTGCCCCTGATGATCTTCAACCGGGTCTTCGGGCTCCCCGACTCCTACAGCGACCGGCTGATCTCCGCCCTCGCGGACATGCTGGACGGAGCCACGCCCGAGCAGGCCGCGAAGGCCAACGAGAACTTCACGGGCTACATCATGGAGCTGGTGGCCGCCAAGAAGGAGCGCCGCGGCCCCGACCTCACCTCCTGGTTCATGGACCACCCCGCCGGGCTCACCGACGAGGAACTGATCCACCAGATCGTCATCACCATGGGCGCCGGGCACGAGCCGACCACCAACCTCATCGGCAACGCGCTCGCCCGCATGCTCTCCGACGACCGGTACTACGGCACCCTGTCCGGCGGCGCGCTCACCGCCCGCGACGCCATCAACGACGTGCTGTGGAACGACCCGCCGCTCGGCAACTACTCCGCGCACTACCCCCGCCGGGACGTCTTCTTCCACGGCACCTGGATCCGCGCGAACCAGCTCACCCTGGTCTCCTACGCCGCGGCCAACGCGCAGTTCGGCACCACGCCGCTGGAGCAGCCCCGCGCGGGCGGCGGCGCGCACCTGTCCTGGGCCGCCGGGCCGCACGCCTGCCCCGTACGCCCCACCGCGCTGCTCATCGCGACCACCGCGATCGAGCGGCTCACCGCCTGGCTCTCCGACATCGAACTCACGGTGCCGTTCGAGCAGCTGGAGTGGCGGGTCGGCGCGTTCCACCGCGCACTGGCCGCGCTTCCGGCCCGCTTCACCCCTCTCACCCCCGATCAGGCAGGAGCTACCCCATGGGACAGCAGCCCGTCGTCATCGACCCGGCAGGCACCGACCTCCCCGGCGAGGCCGCCCGCCTCCGCGCGATAGGCCCGGCGGCGCTCATCGAGCTGCCCGGCGGCATCCAGGCCTGGTCGGTGGGCGGGCACGGCCTGCTCAAGCAGCTGCTGGCCGACCCGCGGGTGAGCAAGGACCCGCGGCAGCACTGGCCGGCCTGGCGCAACGGCGAACACCACGACAGCTGGCTGCAGTCCTGGGTCGGGGTGACCAACATGTTCACCGCCTACGGCACCGACCACCGCCGGCTCCGCAAGCTGGTGGCGCCCGCCTTCACCGGACGGCGCACCGAGGCCATGGCCCCGCGCGTCGAGCGGATCACCAAGGAGTTGCTGGCGGACCTGGAGGCGGTCCCCGCCGGCGAGCCGGTCGATCTCATCTCCTCCTACGCGCTCCCCCTTCCGATGCGGATGATCTGCGAACTCTTCGGCATTCCCGAGGAGTCCCGGGTCGAGGTCGGTTCGGTCATCGACGAGGTCATGGACACCTCCGCGACCCCGGAGCAGGCCTCCGCCACCGCCGCGAAGATCGCCGCCGTGCTGGGCGACCTGATCGCGCTGAAGCGGCGCGAGCCCGGTGACGACATGACCAGCGTGCTGGTCTCCACCCGCGACGACGACGGCTCCCGCCTGGAGGAGCGGGAACTGCTCGACACCCTCCTGCTGGTGATCGGCGCCGGCTACGAGACCACCGTCAACCTCATCGGCAACGCCGTCCACGCCCTGCTCGTCCACCCCGAGCAGCGCGCCCTGCTGGCCGAGGGGCGGGCCGGCTGGGACGACGTCATCGAGGAGACGCTGCGCTGGGCGCCCAGCATCGCCAACCTGCCGCTGCGGTACGCCGTCGAGGACATCCCGCTGCCGGACGGCACGGTCATCCGGCAGGGCGACCCGATCCTCGCCGCCTACGCCGCGGCCGGCCGGGACCCCGAGCGGCACGGGCCGGACGCGGACACCTTCGAGCTGAGCCGCGCCGACCGCGAGCACCTCGCCTTCGGCCACGGGGTGCACTACTGCCTGGGCGCGCCGCTGGCCCGGATGGAGGCGCGCGCCGCCCTGCCCGCGCTCTTCGAGCGCTTCCCGGACCTGGAGCTCGCGGTGCCCCCCGAAGAGCTGCGGGCCACCGGCTCCTTCATCGGCAACGGTCTCCAGTCGCTCCCGGTACGCCTCAGCCGCTGACGGATCGCCGCAGCCGGTGGCCGGTCCGTCTCAGCCGCCGACCGGCCGGCTGCCGGACGCCCGGCCGCGGGTCACGGTCCGTCGGTGGCCCGGTCGGCCGCGGCCGTCGCTGTGCGGCGGAGCCGTTCCTTGAGGACCTTGCCGCCCGCGTTGCGCGGGAGTTCGGGCAGGAAGCTCACCTCCCTCGGCACCTTGTAGTTGGCCATCTCCCGGCGCGACCAGACGATCAGTTCGTCCCCTGTCACCGTCGCGCCGGGGCGCCGCACCACGTACGCCCGGCCGACCTCGCCCAGCCGGGCGTCGGGTATCCCGATCACGGCGGCGTCGGCGACGTCCGGGTGACGGAGCAGCAGTTGCTCGATCTCGGCCGGGTAGGCGTTGAACCCGCCGACGATGAACATGTCCTTGATCCGGTCGGTGATCCGGAGATTGCCCGCCTCGTCCAGGACGCCCACGTCGCCCGTGCACAGCCAGCCGTCGGGCGTGACGGCGCGGGCGGTGCCCTCGGGATCCTCGAAGTAGCCCGTCATGACGTGATAGCCGCGCACCCGTACCTCGCCGGGCCGGCCCGGCGCCACCGGTTGCCCCTTCGCGTCGACCACCGCGACCTCGGTGCCCGGTATCGCCCGGCCCGACGTGCCGGCGACGATCCCCGGCGGGTCGCCGCGCCGGCACATCGTCACCACGCCCGTACTCTCCGACAGGCCGTAAGCGGTCAGTACCGTGGCGACGCCCAGCTCGCCGCGCAGCTGCTCGACCAGCTCCAGCGGCACCACCGCCGCGCCCGTCACCACCAGCCGCAGCGTCGAGAGGTCGTGCCGCCCGCGCGCGGGATGGTCCAGCAGCTGCCGGTGGAGGGAGGGCGGGCCGGGCAGGACGGTGATGCGCTCGGCGGCGACGTTGGCGAGCGCGGTGTCGGCGCTGAAGACCGGTTGCGGGACGATCGTCGCGCCCCGCAGTAGGCAGGCGAGCACGCCCGCCTTGTAGCCGAAGGTGTGGAAGAACGGGTTGACGACGAGGTAGCGGTCGCCCTCGCGCAGCCCCGCCAGCTCGCTCCAGACGCCGTACGCGCGCAGCGTCTGGGCGTGGGTGATCACGGCCCCCTTGGGGCGGCCCGTGGTGCCCGAGGTGAACACGATGTCCGAGGGCGCCTCGGGCGGCACGGCGTCCGCGCGCTCCCGTACGGCCGCGGCCGGCACCCGCTCGCCGCCGGCCAGGAACTCCCGCCAGGTGCGCAGCCCGACGGGGGCGTCGTCGGCCAGCACCACCACGTCCCGCAGGTCCGGCAGCCCCGGCAGCGGGCCGTTCCCCGGGCCTTCCGCGGTGGCCCGGCGCAGCGAGGCGACGTACGAGGTGCCGAGGAAGGTGCCGGTGACGAAGAGCAGCCGGGCGCGGGTGCGGCGCAGGACGTCCGCGGCCTCGGCGCCCTTGAAACGGGTGTTGACCGGCACCAGGACCGCGCCCGCCGAGACGGCGCCGAGCGCGGAGACGATCCAGTCCGTGGTGTTCGGCGCCCACACCGCCACCCGGTCGCCGGGCACTACCCCGGCGGCGATGCAGGCCGCGGCCGCGCGCTCCACCCGCACGCCCAGCTCGGCGTACGAGACGCGGGTCCGTCCCTCGGCGACCGCCTCGCGCGCGCCGTACCGCGCTGCCGCCGCCCGCACCAGCCGCGGAAGCGTCCCGAACTCCACATCGGCACGCGGATCCGCCACCTCGTCCGCCCCGGATCCCGTCTCCCACGGGCCGGCGTCCACAAGGCCTTTGACGCCCTCGACGCCCCTGCCGCTCTCGGCGCCCTCGCCGTCCCGCCGCTGCACGTCGCCGGGCATCGCGCCTGCCTCTCTCCCCCGGCGGCGGAGCGGGCCGTACGCGGTGTCCGGGTGTCCGCCCGGGGGCCGTGCGGCGCGTACCGGCCGGGAGATCCCTGTGTGAGTTAGCTGACTACCCGTCAGATTAGCGGTAGCCTCCTCGGCTGTCAGTACGGACGACCGAGCACGGAGGTGGCGATGGGGACGGCCCTCAAGGACGCTACGGCGATCGTCGGCATCGGCCGGACGCCGTTCGCCAAGCAACTGCCCGAGTCCGAGAAGACACTGGCCTGCCGCGCGATCACCGCGGCCCTCGCCGACGCCGGCATCGCCCCCTCCGAGGTCGACGCCTTCGCCTCCTACACGATGGAGGAGACCGACGAGGTCGAGGTCGCCAAGGCCATCGGCGCCGGTGACATCACCTTCTTCTCCAAGGTCGGCTACGGCGGCGGCGGTTCCTGCGCCACCGTGGCCCATCTGGCCGCCGCCATCGCGACCGGCCAGGCCACCGTCGGCGTCGCCTGGCGCTCGCGCAAACGCGGCTCCGGGCCCCGCCCCTGGAAGAACACGGCCGCCCAACTCCCCACCCCCGCTCAATGGACCCGCCCCTTCGGCCTGCTCCGCCCGGCCGACGAGATCGGGATGCTCGCCCGTCGCTACATGCACCAGTACGGAGCCACCCGCGATCACCTCTTCAACGTCGCGCTGGCCTGTCGCAACCGCGCCAACCAGAACCCCGCGGCCGTCATGTACGACCGCCCGCTGACCCGCGAGATGTACATGACCTCCCGCTGGATCAGTGAGCCGCTCTGCCTCTTCGACAACTGCCTGGAGACCGACGGGGCGCTGGCCTGCGTCCTGGTCTCCGCCGAGCGCGCCCGCGACTGCCGGTCCGCCCCCGTCTACGTCCACGCCGCCGCGCAGGGCCTGCCCGCCCAGCACCACGGCATGGTCAACTACTGGACCGACGACCCACTCACCGGGCCCGCCTGGACAGCGGCACGCCACCTGTGGAAGTCCGCCGACTTCGGCCCGCAGGACGTGGACGTCGCCCAGATCTACGACGCCTTCACCCCGCTCGTCCCCCTCTCGCTGGAGGGCTACGGCTTCTGCGGGCGCGGCGAGGGCGCGGCCTTCACCGAGGGCGGCGCCCTGGAGATCGGCGGCCGGCTCCCTCTGAACACGGGCGGCGGCGGCCTCTCCGAGGGGTACGTCCACGGTTTCAACCTGATCACCGAGGGGGTCGAGCAGCTGCGCGGCACCAGCACCGCGCAGGTGCCCGACGCCGCGACCTGCCTGGTCACCGCCGGCGAATGCGTCCCGACTTCCGCTCTCCTGCTGAGGAGTTGACCCGCTGTGACGTTCATGAAGCCGAGTGTGACACCGGCCGCCGACAGCCGCACCGCCCCCGCCCGGCCTGTGGATAACTCCCCCGCAGCGACCCAGCCCGCACCCGAACCCGCAGCCACCGCACCCACCGCCACCACCGGGGATGCCCTCACCGCCGACGGCTTCCTGCTCCCCGTCCCCGACGAGGACGGCGCGCCGTTCTGGGCGTACGCGGCACGCGGCGAACTGCGCGTCCAGGCCTGCGCCGACTGCGGCGAACTGCGCTTCCCGCCCCGCCCCTGCTGCCCGCACTGCCAGTCCTTCGCGAGCGGATGGCGGCGGATGAGCGGCCGCGGCCGGATCTGGTCCTATGTCCGGCCGCACCCGCCGCTGCTGCCCGCGTACGCGGCCCTGGCCCCCTACAACGCGATCGTCGTCGAACTGGCCGAGGCGCCCCGCATCCGGCTGGTCGGCAACCTCGTCAGCGCCCCCGACGCCGCACTGGATTCCGTACCCCCGGAACGGCTGCGCATCGGCGCGGCGGTGAAGGTGGCCTTCCACGAAATGGCGGACGGCGTGACCGTGCCGCGCTGGCTGTTGGAGCGCCCGTGACCGTACGTATCGACACCCGGGCCGGCGCGGGCGTCGCGCTGGTCACCCTCGACCGGCCCGACCGTCACAACGCCATCGACCTGGAGACCGCCGGCGAACTGGCGGACGCCTGGCGCGCCTTCCGTTTCGACGGCACCGTACGCGCCGCGGTGGTGGCCGGCGCCGGCGGCCGGGCCTTCTGCACGGGCATCGACCGCTCGGTCCGCGTGCCGCAGCCGCCGTCCCCCTACTCCCTCGACGACCCGCTGCTCCGCATCGGCCCCAAGGCGGCCGACCTGTGGAAACCGGTGATCGCCGCGGTCGACGGCATGGCCTGCGGCGGCGCCTTCTATCTGCTGGGCGAGTGCGAGTTCGTCGTGGCGTCGGAGACCTCGACGTTCTTCGACCCGCACACGACGTACGGCATGGTCAGCGCGTACGAGTCGGTGCTCATGGCGCAGCGGATGCCGTACGGGGAGATCGCCCGGCTCGCGCTGACGGGCACCGCCGAACGGCTCGGCGCGCGCCGCGCCCACGAGGTGGGACTGGTGTCGGAGCTGACGCCGCCGGGCGAGGCGGTGCCGGCCGCGTTGCGAGTGGCCGAGACCATCGCGGCACAGCCCACCGAGGCCGTGCAGGGGACCGTACGGGCCCTCTGGGCGGCCAAGGAGGCGACCCGCGAGCGGGCGCTGGCGCACGCCCCGCAGCTGATCGCCCTCGGCAACCTGCCACCGGAGCGGCAGGCCGGGCTCTTCGGAGAGCGCGGAAAGGAGTACCGGACGCGGTGATGCCCTCGTCCGCCGCCCGGCCCGGTTCCGGAGACGGGTGACCGTGGCTCAGTGCAGGTCGGTGAGGACGCAGTCGGTGACCTTGGCGGCGCGGGCGGGGTGAGCCATCGGAACGGCGACCACGGTGTCCTCCGACGAGTCGTACCCGTAGACGGCGTCCATAGAGGGATTGACGGTGACGCGCGCGGTGTCCACCGTCGTGCGGCCGGCGCCGCGGAACTCGACCGTGACCGTCACGTCCTCGTTCGGGTCCTCCACCGTCAGTGCCACCTCGGCCCCGGGCTCCGCCGCGTCCGGGTCGTCGCCGACGCAGCCGACGATCTTGCCGCGCCGCTCGGCATACGGGTCGTACGTCGAGTCGTCGCTGCCCGAGGAGTCGTCATCGTCATCGTCGTAGTGGTGGCTGCTGCCGTGGGAACCGCTGCTGCTGGAGTGCGCACTGCAGCCTCCGCCGCCACCGCTGCTGCCATGACCGTGCGGCCGGAAGCCGGTGAGCGTGACGAGAACGACGGCCACGACGGCCGTGAGCCGCAGATGACGGCGTGCCATGAAATCCCCCGAGTGCTTGACGAGCGCACGTCACGATACAACCACCGCATTGCCGTGGCGGGGCCCGGCGGCACGGCGTAGCGTCGGCGGTGGAGGACATCAGCGAAGCGAAACGAGGCGATGCTGGTGATTCGCAACGTCATCGGCTCCCTGATCGCCCTCATCGGAGCGGCGGCCGCCGTATGGAGCCCCTTCCGTCCTTGGTACGACGGCCGTCACGGCGAGGACTTCCGCGTCGCCGACCTCTTCAACGGCATCACCGGCACCGGCGCGGACGTCATGCGCTCGCTCCTGCTGCCGATGCTGGCCGGGGCCGTGCTCACGCTGCTCGGCGTCCTGCTGAGGTCGCGTCTGCTCGTCACCCTCGCCGGCCTGGTCGTCCTGGGCTTCACCGTCCTGTGGATGGTGCGGCAGGGCCAGGCCGCCGGCAGCCTCACCGCCGGGAGCGGGGGCAGGGGGCTGGGCGTCGGCGTGGCCGCGGCCGCGGGCGGCGGCATCCTGCTGTTGCTGGGCGCCGTCATGATGAGCGGCCGCCGCGGCGTACGCGCCCGCAGACGCCGCACGAGGGACGAGCGGGACTACGAACCGGCGCCCTACGGAGAGCCCGAGGGCCGGTACGCCTTCGAGGGCGGCGCCCCCGCTCCGTACGAGGGCGGCGCTCCCCCTCCCTACGAGGGCGGGCCGCGAGGCGGCCCCTACGCCTACGGGGAGCCGCCCTACGGGGAGCCGCCGGGCCCGGGCCCGCACACGGGACACCCGGACGTGCCCTACGGAGGGCCGGGACCGCTCGGCGGCGCCCACCAGGAGCCGTGGCCGCCGACGCACGACGGCACGACGCCGCCGGCCGGTACGCCGCGGGCCGTGCCGCAGGAGCCCCGCCCCGACGGGCCACCGCCGGACGGCCCCTACCGGGACGAGCCCGCCGCGCCCACGCAGCGGCTGCCGCGCATTCCGGGCGACGAGCGGCAGCAGGGCCGCGACCGCCCGCCCGAGGAGCGCTGAGACCCGAGGCCCCGAGAAGCGCCGCGGCGCTCCTTAGGAGCGCCGCGCCTGTCCGGTCCCCTTGGCCGCGTCCAGCGCGTACACGCAGCGGTCCTTGCTGCAGGCGTAGACGACGCCCGCCGCGGCCACCGGGGTACCGGTGATCTCGCCGCCCGTCGCCAGCTTCCAGCGCAGCTGTCCGCCCATCGCGTCCAGCGTGTACAGGCAGGAGTCGGCGGACCCGAAGTGCACCCGGCCGTCCGCGGCCACCGGGGTGCCGATGACCTCGCCGCCCGCCTGGAAACGCCAGCGGGGCGTGCCCGTCACCGCGTCCAGCGTGTACAGCGCGTTGCCGCTGCCCAGGTGCACCGCGCCGTCGGCGACCAGTACCGGCTCGGTCGACTGGCGCGCCTCGGTGGCGATCCGCCAGCGGTCCCGGCCGTCGCTGGCGTCCAGCGCGTAGACCGTGCCGAGGTAGTCGGCGAGGTAGATGCCGCCACCGGTGACGGCGGGCCCGGGGGCGTAGGCGGGCGGCGACAGGAAGACCGCCGGCGCCTCGAAGTGCCAGCGGACGTCGCCGCGGTTGATGTCGATGGCCAGCACGCGGGTGCCGGCCACGACGTAGGCCACCCCGTCCGGAGCGGTCAGGAGGCGCACCGGCACCCCACCGCAGGACGCCGCGTCCCCCACGGGGTACGACCAGCGTTCGGCACCCGTACGGGCCTCCAGCGCCTTCAGCCGCGCGTCCGCCCACACGTAGACCGTGCCCTCGTGCACGACCGGGCCGGACTCGGCGGTCTCGAAGTCGGTCTGCGCGCCGCCGATCTCCCACAGCAGCTCGCCGTTGGCCGCCTCCCAGGCCTGCACGCCGCCGCCACGGGTGCCGGTGACGACCGTACCGCGGTCCACGCCCAGGCTGTAGACCCAGCCCTCGGTGTTCAGCCGCCACAGCTCGGAGCCGTCGGTGGCGTCCAGCGCGTACAGGCTCGGGCCGTCCGAGGCGTGGATCCGGCCGTCCGAGACGGCCATCGCCCAGGCGACCTCGCGGGTCTTGAACTGACGCCGCCCGCTGGCCACGTCCAGCGCGTGCACCTCGAAGGACGTGACGTACAGCAGGTCGCCGGAGACGACCGGGGTGCCCCACACGTCGTTCGACATACGGAACCGCCAGGGGCGCCAGCGGCCGGGGCCGCCCTGCGCCGCGGGGTCGCCCGGCCGGCCGGGCGCGGGCGCGCCGTGACCGGCCTGCGGGCCCGGTGTCTGCGGAGGCACGGCGGGCGGCGGTCCGGCGGGCCCGGCCGGGGCCTGCACGCCGGCCGGCGGCCGCACCCAGTTGGTCGCCCCTCCGGGCTGCGCCTGCGGGGCCGGTCCGTCCGCCCGGGGGCCGGGCCCTATCGGGGCGACGGAGCCGCCGAGCCGCAGGGAGCCGTCCGGGCCCTCGGCCTCCGGGGGCAGCGGCGCGGCGGGCGCGACCGGGCCGGTGGGCGCCGCCTGTGCGAGCGGCGCGCTGCTGCGCGGGTCGCCGATCCGGCGTGCGCCCGGCCCTACCGCCGCGGAAGCGGCCCAGCCGGGGTCGCCCGCGGCCGCGGGCATCGGCGCGCTCTCCTGGCGCTGCGGGGCCGGCCGGGAGGCGGGCGGCGCCGACGGCTGCGCGGGCGGGGCGGCAGGCGGCCGCTCCGGCTCGGAGTACGCGCCACGGGCGCCGCGCCCCGAGGAGGCGGCGGCCCGCTGGGCGGCCTGCCGCGCGGCAGCGACCCGGCCACCGCGCCTGCTCTCGATCAGGCCCACGGCGTTCCCGGGGAGCCAGGCCGAGGCCGTACCGCTGTCGTCGGTACCGGAACCGAACAGATGCGGCGCCAGCTGGGACTGCAGGTCGGCGGGGCTCGGGCGGTGCTCGGCGGCCATCTGCATGGTGGACTCGATCAGCGGCCGCAGCTCGTCGGGCAGCCCTTCGAGGTCCGGACCCTCGCGCAGCAGCATGAAGACCGTCTCGACCGGGTTGGCGCCGTGGAAGGGCGCGTGCCCGGTGGCGGCGAAGACCAGGGTGGAGCCGAGCGAGAAGATGTCGCTGGCACCCGTGACGCTGCGCGAGTCGCGCGCCTGTTCGGGTGACATGTACGCAGGCGTGCCGACGGCGACGTTCGTCATCGTCAGGCGGGTGTTCGACACCCCGCTGGCGATACCGAAGTCGATCACTCGGGGGCCGTCCTCCACGACCAGCACGTTCGACGGCTTCAGGTCGCGGTGGACCAGCCCCGCGCCATGAATGGACTGCAGGGCCTCGGCGACGCCGGCCGCCAGCCAGCGCACCGCCTGGGCCGGCAGCGGCCCGCACTCATTGACTATTTCTTCCAGCGACGGGGCAGGGACGTACGCGGTCGCCAGCCAGGGCACCGCCGCACGCGGATCGGCGTCGACCACCGCCGCGGTGTAGAAGCCGCTGACCGCCCGCGCCGCCTCGACCTCACGCGTGAAGCGGACCCGGAACAGCTGGTCCTCGGCGAGCTCGGTACGGACTGTCTTGATCGCCACCCGCCGGCCGGACGCCGAGCGCGCGAGATACACCAGCCCCATACCGCCGGCACCGAGACGGCCGAGCACCTCGAACGGGCCGATCCGCCGGGGATCGTGCTGCGTCAGCTGCTCCACCACTTGCCTGCCACCTCCCCGTGGGGCGTCAAAGAGACTCTCAAAAGCCAAGAGCCGCCGAGAGCCACTGCCCCGAGCAGCGTCTCACCGCCTGGCCGATTCGGCCGTACGCATGCTGATTCTTCCTGGCGAAGCCGACGGTTGCGAACCCGGGGGCTTCCCGCCGTGTCCCGTGTCCCGCCGAGCGGTACGCGCAGGGGTCGTTACCTGCCGTTACACCCCACGTGCGGGAGCCCGACGGGTCCGGTTCACACGCCGGCCGCACATATGTCCGGTGACCACCGGGTGGCCGAGGTCACGGCCGTACACCCCGGCCTGATGTCCCCGGGCTCCGGTCCGTGCACCGGTGTGCCGTCCGTCGTCGCCATTCACTTCCCCGTACGTACTGTCCGTCCCGCTCGCTCAACGGTTTCCGCGGAGCCTGCGGACCCGTTGCCGGACCGCGCCGCCCGCGGCCCGGCAACGGGAGCTGCCTCTGACCCCAATTCTGCTGTGCCGAAAGCCGTTCGGGGGCCATGACCACGAACTAATTGCCGGACGGGCACGCCTACTTGGCAAGAGGAGTGACTCTTTGCACCGTCTTGGCGGGTTATGCGCCATGACTCGTCAAGCAAACGTTCATACTTCTGAGGCGAGAGAGGCAGGTGTGGCGGCTGAGGCGGGACGCAAGAGCGCCCCCGACGGCCGCGCCCCCTGCGGGACCGTCGGCTACTTCGGGGCCATCAGCCCGAAGGCCGCGCCCTGATTGTCGACCACCAGGGCGAGGGGACCGCTGGGCGTCCCCTGGGGCTCACTGAGGACCTTGCCGCCCTGCCGGACCACCGTCCGCACGGCCGCCTCCATCTCCTCCGCCAGGAAGAAGACGGTGAAGTGCGCGGGCAGCTCGGCCGGCGCCCGCGCGTCCAGCACGATCCGGCAGCCGATCTCGCGCTCTACGCCCGCGACCCGCCACGGCAGGAACGTCGCGGTGGCCCCCTGGCCGTCGGTCACGCCCTCGAAGCCGAAGACCTCCCCGTAGAAGACGTCCACCGCCTCGGGGGCCCGCGTACTGAGGCCCATCCATACGTAGGAGCCGGGCTCGGCCTGCACCTCGAAGCCCTCGTGCCGGCCGGCCTGCCAGGCACCGAAGACCGCTCCCCCGGGGTCGACGCCCAGCATCATCGCGCCCAGGTCGCCGACCGGAGTGACACCCGTGATCACCTGGCCGCCCGCCTCCCGGACCCCGGCCACGGTGGCGGCCAGGTCGGAGGACGCGAAGTAGACGCCCCACACGGTGGGCATCCGGCCGTCCCTCTTGGGCATCAGACCCGCGGCCTTCCGCCCGTCGAGCAGCGCGGTGGCGTAACTCCCGAAGGCGGGATCGCTGCCCACGAAGGACCAGCCGAACAGCTCACCGTAGAAGCGCTTGCCCGCTTCCAGGTCGGGCAGCATCGCATCCGCCCAACAGGGCGCGCCATCCACAAAAGCCGTCATACGGACAAATTATCCCGGGATCTCCGCGTGCGCCCCCGGATGCGGCCTCCGGCAATACCCCTGGGAGGTTGTCCACCGGGATTGTCCACAGGCTGTTGATAAGACGATTCACTTGTTCAGGCCAAAGCGGCCGGACCGGATTCGCGGCCCCGAAGCCAGGCGGCAGAAGCCTCTTCGGGGCCCGTGGCGCCCCATCCCCATTTGCAGGCAGCCAAATCGCGCTCCGATCACCCCTCGGTAAGCTGACGGCATGACAGGACAAGTTCGAACCGTCGACGGCAGAGTCGCCGGCCGCCGCGGGCAGGCGACCCGGCAGAAGCTGCTCGACTGCCTCAGCGAGATGCTCAGTTCGTCCCCGTACCGGGACGTCAAGGTCATCGACGTCGCACGCAAGGCGGGCACGTCACCCGCGACGTTCTACCAGTACTTCCCCGATGTCGAGGGCGCCGTCCTCGAGATCGCCGAGGAGATGGCCAAGGAGGGCGCGAACCTGACCGAACTGGTCGCCGGGCGCTCCTGGGTCGGCAAGTCCGGCCGCCAGACGGCCGAGGAACTGGTCGACGGCTTCCTCTCCTTCTGGCGCAAGCACGACGCCATCCTGCGCGTCGTCGATCTCGGCGCGGCGGAGGGCGACAAGCGGTTCTACAAGATCCGCATGAAGATCCTGAACGCCGTCACCAACTCCCTTACGGACTCCATCAAGGAGCTCCAGGCCAAGAACAAGGTGGACAAGGACGTCAGCCCGGCGGCGATGGCCGGCTCGCTGGTCGCCATGCTCGCCGCGGTCGCCGGCCACCAGAAGGGCTTCACCAGCTGGGGCGTCAAGCAGGCCGAGCTCAAGCCGAACCTCGCGCTGCTCGTCCACCTCGGCGTCACGGGCAAGAAGCCCGCCAGGTAACCGGGGCGCGGCGTGCGACCGCCGCCCCCGGTACGAGGCGACGACAGCCTCGGCATGCTGCCGACGCGTCCTCGCCGGTCCGCCCTTCGTCCTGCCATATCTGCACACCACATCGGGCACCGCCCGGACTCTTCCGAGAGCCGGACGGTGCCCGATGCGTATCCGCGCGCGGTACCGAGTGCGCAGCCGATCCCGTACCCGGCCGATGGGCCGCGTCCGTACGCCGTACGGAGTGCGTAGGCGGCCCGTACGGAATCAGCGCCGGCCGAGCCGGAACAGCCGGATCTCACGCGTCACCCGTGACTGGTAAGCGGCGTACGGCGGCCCGAAGGCCAGCACCGCCCGCCAGGCGGCGTCCCGCTCCGGCCCGGTGAGCGGCACCTTTCCCCGGGTCGGCCGGTGCACAGCGCGGTCCGGGGCCGGCACGAGGTGCGGTGCGGCCCTGGCGAACACCCGGGTCGCCGACACCTTCTGCACCAGGCGCACCCCGAAACGCACCGGCACCGCCGTCTCTCCCGTCGCCCCCATCAGGCCGGCACCGCCGCTCCCGTACGGCGCTCCGCGAACAGGCCGCACATGTCGGCGGCGTGCGCGCGCAACCGGTGCGCCGGGCCGAACAGCAGCTCGTCGCCGGCCGCGCGCCGGGCATACCGCTGCGCCACGCGCTCTTCAGGGGAGCCGGCCCCGCCGTGCAGTTGTACGGCCTCGCCCGCCACGGCGCGCAGCGTCTCCAGCGCCTGCGCCGGGGCGAGGCCGCACTCGCCGGGAGCGCCACGTCCGGCGTCCGCCTCCCAGGCGGCGCTGTACGCCGCTGCGCGCGCGGACCGCACCGCGGCGTACAGGTCGGCGAGCCGGTGCCGCACCGCGGGGTCGCCGGTGCCGGGCCGGAGGTGCGCGGCGGCGCGGGCCAGCGCGGCGTCGGCGGCGCCCACGGCCTCGGCGGCCAGCGCGGCGGCCGCCGTCGCCCCCGCGGCGGCCAGCGCGGCGGGCACGGCCGCACCCTCCTCGTCCTCGCCCAGCAACGCGCCGGACACGTCCCGCAGTTCGAGGCGGGCCTGCGGCCGGGTCTCGTCGAGCGCGGCCGACCGGGTCCGCCGCAGGCCCGGTACGCCGGCACGTACGACGAAGAGCAGCGTGCGGCCGCGTACGTACGCCCCGGCACGCGCGGCCACGAACAGCACGTCGGCGCCGCACCCGTGGAGCACCTGACCGGCCTCCCCATAGAGGCGCCACCCGCCGCGGCCATCGGCCCGGGCCTGGATGCCGCCGGCGCGGCCGCCGCCCGCCCAGTCGCCCGTGTTGGGCCCGGTGAGCGCGAGCGCGGTGGCCAGCCGTGCGCCCGGTACGGCCAGCGTGCCGGTCAGCTCACCGGCCGCGAGGGCGGGCAGCAGTTCGCTGCGCTGCGCCTTACTGCCAAGCGCGAGGAGCAGCGGCGCGGCCAGCGCGGCGGTGGGCAGCAGGGGCGAGGGCAGCAGCACGCGGCCGGCCTCCTCGCAGGCGAGGGCCAGTGCGGTGACCCCGCGGCCGGCGCCGCCGTACGCGGTCGGCAGCACGAGGCCCGGCAGCCCGAGCCGCCCGGCGAGGGTCCGCCACAGCTCCTCGTCGTGGTCCCGTGGCCCCTCCCCGGCGGCCCCTGGTCCGTCCGGGCCGTGGTGGCCCCGCAGCAGTGCGCGCAGGGCGCTGCTGCGGTCCTCGTCCTGCTCCTCGGTGAACGCGGCATCCATCGGCGGGCTCCTCCCGGCCGTACGGTGACACCCGTCAGACCTGACGGGCCGTCATGGTAGGGAGCGGCCGCGCACTTTCCCAGCCCCGCGCACCACCTGACCCGGCACCGTGCACCGACCCGCCCGCCTCGTGGACCGCCCTCCCCGACCCCGTACGCCGCCCCTGCCCCGTACAGCGCCCTGCCCGGCCGCCATTATCTGATGTACCGTCAGATTCATGACTCCAGGGACCGGGACTCCCGCACGTACCCGCAAGGTCGCCGTCGCCGGAGTGGCGCTGGCCGACTGCGGCCGGGTCGACGACGCCACCCCCTACGCCCTGCACGCCCAGGCCGCCCGCCGCGCGCTGGCCGACTCCGGGCTGGACCGCTCGGCCGTCGACGGGTTCGCCTCGGCCGGGCTCGGCACGCTCGCCCCCATCGAGGTCGCGGAGTACCTCGGCCTCCGCCCCACGTGGGTCGACTCGACGTCCGTCGGCGGCGCCACGTGGGAGGTCATGGCCGCGCACGCCGCCGACGCGATCGCCGCCGGGCACGCCGACGCGGTACTGCTGGTGTACGGGTCGACCGCCCGCGCCGACCTCAAGGCGCGGCGCCGCACCGCCGACCTCTCCTTCGGGGCACGCGGTCCGCTGCAGTTCGAAGCGCCCTACGGTCACACCCTGATCGCCAAGTACGCGATGGCCGCGCGCCGGCACATGCACCAGTACGGCACGACCCTGGAACAACTCGCCGAGGTCGCCGTGCAGGCGCGCGCCAACGCCGCGGCCAACCCGGACGCGATGTACCGGGACCCGATCACCACCGACGACGTGCTGTCCGGCCCGGTGATCGCCGACCCCTTCACCAAGCTGCACTGCTGCATCCGCTCCGACGGCGGCTGCGCGGTCCTGCTCGTGGCCGAGGACCGGGCACCGGACCTGGCCCGGCCGCCGGTATGGATCCTCGGCTCGGGCACCGCGGTCTCGCACAGCGCGATGTCGGAATGGGACGACTTCACCGTCTCCCCGGCGGCCGTCTCGGGGCGGCTGGCCTTCGAACGGGCGGGCGTCCGCCCGGCGGAGATCGAGGTCGCGCAGCTCTACGACGCCTTCACCTACATGACGCTGGTGACGCTGGAGGACCTCGGCTTCTGCCCGAAGGGCGAGGGCGGCGCGTTCGTGGAGAAGGGGCGACTGCTCCGGGACGGCGCGCTGCCGACGAACACCGACGGCGGCGGGCTGGCCGCCTGCCACCCCGGGATGCGCGGACTGTTCCTGCTGGTGGAAGCCGTACGGCAGCTGCGCGGCGAGGCCGGCGACGGCCGCCAGGTACGCCGGGCCGACGGGCGCCCGCCACGGCTCGCGGTCGCCTCGGGCACCGGCGGCTGGTTCTGCTCCTCGGGGACGGTGGTGCTCGGGGCCGACTGACGGGTGGTGCGAGGGGCCGGGGCCGCCGGGCCGTGGGCCGGGGTTGCGTTGGAGCGCGCTCCAGCTCGTAGCGTCCGGTCCACGACCCGACCCGAGGGGGAGCGATGCGCTACACACTGTTCGGCCGGACCGGTCTCCGGGTGAGCGAACTGAGCCTGGGCACCATGACGTTCGGCGAGGAGTGGGGCTGGGGCGCCACCGAGGACACCAGCCGCCGCCTCCTCGACACGTACGCCGACGCGGGCGGCAACTTCCTCGACACCGCGAACAACTACACGGACGGCAGCGCCGAACGCATCATCGGCGGCCTGCTCGCCGGCCGCCGGGACCGGTTCGTGCTGGCGAGCAAGTACACCTGCGCCACCCGCAAGGGCGATGTGAACGCGGGCGGCAGCCACCGCAAGAACCTCGTGCAGTCGGTCGAGGCGAGCCTGGAGCGGCTGCGGACCGACCGCCTGGACATCCTGTGGGTGCACGCGCGCGACAACTTCACGCCCGTCGAGGAGGTCATGCGGGCGCTGGACGACATCGTGCGGGCCGGCAAGGTGCTGTACGTCGGGGTGTCCGACTGGCCGGCCTGGGAGATCGCGCAGGCCAACACCCTCGCCGAGCTGCGCGGCTGGACCGCCTTCGCCGGTTCGCAGCTGCGCTACAACCTGCTGGAGCGCACGCCGGAGCGCGAACTGCTCCCGCAGGCCCGCGCCTTCGACCTGGCCGTCCTCGCCTGGGCACCGCTGGCCGCCGGCAAGCTCACGGGAAAGTACCGCCGCGGCGAGCCCGGCCGGCTCAACACCCACGACTGGGACAACCGCAGCGACCACCACGAGGAAGCGATCGTCTCCGCGGTCCTGGACATCGCCGAGCAGGGCGGCTGGAGCCCCGCGCAGGTCGCGCTGGCCTGGCTGCGGCAGCGCCCCGGCACCATCGTCCCGATCGTCGGCGCCACGAAGGAGAGCCAGCTCCGGGACAACCTCGGCGCGGCCGACGTGCAGCTGGACGCCGACGCGGTGGCCCGGCTGGACGAGGTGAGCGCGGTGCCCCTCGGCTTCCCGCACCAGTTCCTGCGCGAGCCGGGGATCACCGAGACGGTGTACGGCGACCGCTGGGCCGACATCGACGACCGGCGCTCCACCTACCGCCGGACGGCGCACGAGGTCCGCTAGCGCCCGCTGCGCGCGGTGTACGGAGCCCGCCGGCACCCGCCCTCGCGGCGCACCCGTCGAGCCCGCCGTGTCACCCGTCGAGCAGCGTCCTGAGGACCGGCGCTGCGTGCGTCCACAGGAGCATGCCGCCCGCGTCCGGGATCGGGTGGCGCCGCGCGCCGGGTATGCGGCCGGCGAGCCGGGCGCCGTGGTCCGGCGAGTGGGTGGGCGCGGCGTCCAGCGCGCCGTACCAGAGGTCCACCGGCACCCGGATCACCGCCGGGTCGAACGGCCAGTGGCTCATGGTGAGCAGCGTGTCCCGGGCGTACCCGGCCGGGCCCTGGGCAAAGCCCTCGGCCATCGCCTCCTGAAAAGCAGCGGCGAACGCGGGCTGCTCCAGGAGCGCCCGGTCCCGCTTCCCGCTGCCCGCCACGACCAGCTCGTACAGCGTCTCCGGGCTGCCGAACCCGGCGAACGACCGCTCGGCGGCCGCCGGATCCACCGCGGCCCGGTCGATCAGATACCGCACCTCCTCCGGCAGCAGCCGGTCGAAGGCGGGCGCGGCCAGCTCGTCCGTACCGGAGACCACCGCGAGCCGGGTCAGCACGCCCGCCGCCGCGCACGCCAGCGCGAACGGCGCGCCCTGCGAGAAGCCGACGCCGCGCAGCCCGACGAGCCCCCGCAGCGTCGCGAACTCCCGTACGTCCTCCGCCCAGCCGGTGAGCGTGCGCCCGGGCGACGGGTCGGACGCGCCCAGCCCCGGGCGGTCCACGGAGATCAGCCGTACGCCCAGCCCGTCCACCGCCTCCGCGCCGAAACCGAGCCGCCGGGACGTGGCGGCGCCGGGGCACAGCAGCACCGGCACACCGTCCTCGGGCCCCCACTCCGCCCAGGCCAGCCGCCGTCCGCCGGCGAGCCGGACGGCCCCGAGCCGGGCGGGCGCGGGCACGGCGACGGCCGCCCCGGTCTCGATCACAGTCATGGCACCACCCTCGGCCGCCGGGACGGGCCGCCGCAACCGAATTGCCGGTGGGGCCACGAGGGGCGCGGGCGCTCCCCGACGTACGCTGCCCGGCATGACCACCACGGACGAAACCCCCGAGGCCCACGCCTTCCGTGACCTGCTGCGCGGCCTGCGGGTCTGGACCGGCGAGCTGCCGGAGTTCGATCCGGACGCGGCCCCCGCGGCGCCGCTTCCGCTGTTCCGGCAGTGGCTGGGCGAGGCGGCCGCCGCGGGCGTTCCGGAGCCGCACACGATGACGCTGGCCACCGCGGACGCGGCGGGCGACCCGTCCGCCCGGATCGTGATGCTGCACGACGCCGACGAGGCCGGCTGGCACTTCGCCTCGCACCGCGGCAGCCGCAAGGGCCGCGAGCTGGCCGCCCGCCCGCGCGCCGCCCTGTGCTTCTACTGGCCGCTGGTCGCGCGCCAGGTGCGGGTCACCGGGGAGGTCGTCGCGGGCACTCCCGAGGAGAGCGCGGCCGACCTGCACCGCCGCTCCCCCGGCGCGCTGGCCGCCGCACTCGTGGGGCGGCAGAGCGAGGTCCTGGACTCCTACGCGGAGCTGGAGCGGGCCTCGGCGGAGTCCTGGGAACGGGCGCAGCGCGAGCCGGACGCCGACGTGCCGAGCTGGACGGCGTACGTGCTGCGCCCCGATGAGGTGGAGTTCTTCCAGGGCGACGACCGCCGCCGCCACGTACGGCTGAGCTACCGGCGGTCGGACGACGGGTGGCGGCGGGAACTGCTGTGGCCGTGACGCGCTGATCGGCCGGGTGGAGCCGGACCGGCCGTGACGCCGCCGGCCGGCGGGTCCCGCCGGGGCAGCCGGGGCCTCAGAAGCGCTGGTACATGATGTGCAGCCCGACGTATCCCTTCGTCGGGTGCAGGAAGCCCTCCGGCAGGGTCGTCATGATCTCGAAGCCCAGTGACCGCCACAGCGCCACGGCACCCGTGTTGCTCTCCACGACGGCGTTGAACTGCATCGCGCGGTAGCCCTCTGCACGCGCCCAGCGGAGCGCGTACTCGCCCAGGGCCCGGCCGACGCCCTTGCCGCCGTGTGCCGGGTCGACCATGAAGCTCGCGCCGGCGATGTGGGAGGCCGCGCCCATGTGGTTGGGGTTCATCTTGGCCGACCCCAGGACCGTGCCGTCCTCGTCGACCGCCACGACCGTGCGGCCCGGCGGGGCGAGCATCCACAGCGCGCGGCCCGCCTCCTTGTCGAGGTCGCGCGGGTAGGTGTACGTCTCCCCGGCGGCCACGATCGCGTGGAAGAACGGCCAGACGGCGTCCCAGTCCTCGGTGATGGCTTCTCTGATCCGCATCCGCCCAGGGTCCCGCCGCCGACGACGCGGTGCCACCGAATAACCGCCGGGGCCACCGGTCAACGGCCGGGGCCGGCAACCCGGCGACGGCCGAGGACCGCGGCCACCGGCCACCGGCTACCGGTCCGCCGGCCGGAAGACCGCGACCGCGGGCCCGTCATCGCCGTCGCTGCGGAAGCCGGCCCGCAGCGCCATCCCGATGCGCAGCTCCGCCTCGGGGCAGTCGACGACCTCGGTCATCATCCGCGGCCCTTCGGCGAGGTCCACGACGGCGGCCGTGTACGGCACGCGCCCGCCGAACGGCGGCAGGTCGTTCCGGTGCACCACGGACCAGGTGTAGAGCGTGGCGCGGCCGCTCGCCTCCTCCCAGACCACGTCCTCGCTCCAGCAGCGCGGACAGAACTCCCGGGGGTAGTGGTGCGCCACGCCGCAGGCGGGGGCCCGGCAGCGCCGGATCAGCAGCCGCCCGTCCGCCGCGGCGTCCCAGTACGGGCGGGTGAAGGCATCGGTCTCGGGCAGGTCGTACCGGGGTGCGGTACCGGTCATCGGAAGAGTCCCATCGCGGCGTCGAGCGACCAGGTCTGCCAGCTCATCGCGCCGAACGCGACGAGCGAGATGAGGGCCATCATCGAGTTCTGCCCCTGCTCGGCCCAGTCGTGGATCATCAGTACGAGGTAGAGCAGGTTGAGCAGCAGCCCGGCGACCAGCGCGACCGGGGTGAGGAAGCCGAGGACGAGCCCGGCCCCGAGCGCGAGTTCGGCGTGGACGACGATGTGTGCCATCACCTTGGGGCGGGGCCGTACGGCCACGTCGAAGCCGCGGCGCACGGCGGCCCAGCGGTGCTCGGCCGCCACGTCGGCGGCCCACGCGATGCCCGTACCCCGCTCGAACCAGGCCTTCTTGTCCTTGTGGCGCCAGCTCTCCAGCCACCACAGGCCCAGGCCGATACGGAGCACGGCGAGCCATTCGGGGCCGCCGAGCCAGATCGTCTGCATCGCACCTCCCGCACGTCGACTCCGACCGGCGAACCGAGACTGACGGCCCGTCAGTTCTTTCTGGAGGAGACAGTTCAGCGGAGAGAGGGAAGGTGCGCAAGAGGGGCACCAAGGGAGCCGACTCCGCTCGGGCGTGTAAGCCGACCCCCCTTTAGTGCGGCTTGCGCGGGGCATTCCTGACTGGCCGTCAGTTATGTAACCTGACTGAGCGTCAGATACGTATCGGCGGTCAGACGGGAGCGGCGAAGCGATGCTGGGATCCACTCATGGCACCCTCACCACGCACTCGCGGCCCGCCCGGGTCGTGGCCTGCGACGGCACGACGCCGCGGGCCGTGCACGGGACGGCGGGCCCGGGCACCGGCCCCGGGGCCGGCACGGGCGTCGGCGGCCGGGGCGGCACCGACGACCCGGACGTGAGCGGGCGCCCGCTCGCCGCGGCCGTACCGGACCTGGACCGCTTCTTCCGGCCCGAGTCCGTCGCCGTCGTCGGCGCCTCGGACAGCGAGGGGCGGCCCCACACCGGCATCACCCGCCGGCTGGTCGACTGGGCCGAGCGGGTCGGCGCCCGGCTCCATCCGGTCAACCCGGGCCGCGCCACCGTCTTCGGTCTGCCCTGTCACGCCTCCGTCTCCGACCTGCCAGAACAGGTCGATCTCGCCGTCCTGCTGGTCGCCGACCCGCTACCGGTCGTCGAGGAACTGGCGGTCAGCGGGGTGAAGTTCGCGGTCGCCTTCGCCTCCGGCTTCGCGGAGACCGGCGCGGACGGCGCCGCCGCCCAGGAACGGCTGGCCGCGGCCGTCGCCCGGTCGGGGATCCGGCTGCTCGGGCCGAACACCAACCTCAACGCGTTCGAGACGTTCCGCGAGGACCTGGACGGGCCGGCGATCGCGCTGATCACCCAGTCGGGACACCAGGGCCGCCCCGTCTTCGCCCTCCAGGAACTCGGCATCCGCCTCTCCCACTGGGCCCCCACCGGCAACGAGGCCGACCTGGAGACCGCGGACTTCCTCTCCTACTTCGCCTCCCGTCCCGAGGTCGGCGCCATCGCCGCGTACGTGGAAGGGCTCAAGGACGGCCGCAGCTTCCTGCTCGCCGCCGACCACGCGGCCCGCAACAAGGTGCCGGTCGTCGCCGTGAAGGTCGGCCGCACCGAGACCGGCGCCCGTACCGCCGCCTCGCACACCGGCAAGCTCACCGGCGCCGACGAGGTGGTGGACGCGGCGATGCGGCAGTTCGGCGTGGTCCGCGTGGACGGCCTGGACGAGCTGCAGGACACCGCGGCGCTGCTCGCCAGGGCCAGGCCGCCGGTGGCCGAGGGCGTCGCCGTCTATTCGATATCGGGCGGCACCGGCGCGCACTTCGCCGACCTGGCGACCGCGGCGGGGCTGCGGCTGCCCACGCTCGGGGAGAAGAAGCAGCGGGAGCTGCACCAGTGGATCCCGGACTACCTCGGCGTCGCCAACCCCATCGACAACGGCGGCCACCCGGTCGGTGACTGGCGCGGCCGGAAGATCATCGACGCGATCCTCGCCGACCCGTCCGTCGGCGTGCTGATCTGCCCGATCACCGGCCCCTTCCCGCCGATGAGCGACAAGCTCGCGCAGGACCTGGTGGACGCGGCGGAGCAGACGGACAAGCTGGTGTGCGTGGTCTGGGGCTCGCCCGTCGGCACCGAGGACGCCTACCGGAAGACCCTGCTCGGCTCCTCGCGGGTGGCCACCTTCCGCACCTTCGCGAACTGCATCACGGCCGTCCGCGCCCACCTGGAGCACCACCGCTTCACCGCCTCCTACCGCTCCCCCTTCGAGGACGCGCCGCGCACCCCCTCGCCCTCCGCACGCAAGGCGCAGGCGCTGCTGCGCCCGGGCGAGCAGCTCAGCGAGTACGCCGGGAAGCAGCTGCTGCGCGCCTACGGCATTCGCGTGCCCCGCGAGCAGCTGGTGACCAGCGCGGCGGGGGCGGTCCGGGCGGCGGCCCAGATCGGCTACCCCGTCGTCATGAAGGCCTCCGGCCCGCGGCTGGCGCACAAGAGCGAGCTGGGGCTGGTGAAGATCGGGCTGACCTCGGCCAGCCAGGTCCGGGACGCCTACCGCGAGCTGACGGACATCGCGCGCTACGACGACCTTCAGCTGGACGGTGTGCTGGTCTGCCAGATGGTCGAGCCGGGGGTGGAGATGGTGGTCGGCGTGACGCCCGACCCCCTCTTCGGGCCGACCGTGACCGTCGGGCTGGGCGGGGTGCTCGTCGAGGTCCTGCGGGACACGGCGGTCGCGGTGCCGCCCTTCGGCGAGGACCAGGCGCGCGCGGCGCTCGGCCGGCTGCGGGGCGGCGCACTGCTGGAGGGGGTCAGGGGGGCGGCGCCGGCCGACACCGACGCGCTGGTCGAGGTCATGCTGCGGGTCCAGCGGATGGCGCTGGAGCTGGCCGACGGGCTGGCCGAGCTGGACATCAATCCCCTGGTCGTGTTGCCGAGGGGGCAGGGCGCCGTAGCGCTCGACGCGCTCGCCGTCTGCCACTGAACGCCGCCCGGCCACCGCCGCCGAACGCCACCGTGAACCCGCTCGCGACCGCATCCGAAGCTGGAGCTGCCCGACCATGACGACCTCCCCCGACGGTCCCGGCGGGACCTCCGGTTCCTTGATACTCCGCACCACTGACAACGGCGTGCTGTGGATCACCCTCAACCGGCCGCAGGCGCTGCACGCCCTCACCGCCGACCAGCGGGAACGCCTTGTCGCGCAACTCGCGGACGCCTCCGCCGACCCGGCCGTGCGCGCCGTGGTGCTCACCGCCACCGGCCGGGCGTTCTGCGCGGGCGCCGACCTCCGCGGCCCCGGCCCGGACGCCGGAACGGCACCGGGCGGCTCCGGTGCGGCGGAGCGGGTCGCGGGCGATGTCGCGCGGCTGATCCGGCAGGGCGCCCAGCGCCTGATCGCCGCGGTCATGGACTGCGAGAAGCCGGTCGTCGCGGCGGTGAACGGCACCGCCGCCGGCCTCGGCGCGCACCTGGCGTTCGCCTGCGATCTGGTGCTCGCGGCCGAATCGGCGGCGTTCATCGAGGTGTTCGCGCGCCGGGGGCTCGTGCCGGACGGCGGAGGTGCGTACCTGCTGCCGCGGCTGGTCGGACCGCAGCGGGCCAAGGAGCTGATGTTCTTCGGCGACGCGGTGCCGGCCGCCGAGGCGGAGCGGATCGGCCTGGTCAACCGGGTCGTGCCGGACGGCGATCTGGCGAAGACGGCGGGCGCCTGGGCGGACCGGCTGGCGGCCGGCCCGACGCGCGCCCTCGCCCTGACCAAGCAGCTGGTCAACGGGGCGCTGGAGGCCGACCGCGGCGCGGCCTTCGCCGCCGAGGCCGCCGCTCAGGAGATCAACATGACGACGGCGGACGCGCAGGAGGGGGTGGCGGCCTTCGTGGCGCGCCGCCCGCCCGAGTACCGGGGCCGCTGACCCGGTCCTCGTAGCGCGCCGCCACGTGCGGTCTCCGCGCGGACGGCGTGCCGCGCTGCCGCCGCGGCTACGTCTGCTCGCTGGGGCAGAGCGGTACCTGGTGGACGTCGCGGGTGTGGACGGCCGGCAGCCAGCCCTCGGCGCCCTCCACGGACGTCACCCGGTACCAGCGGTTGGCGATCGCGCCGGTCCTGTCCCGCACGAGGCGGCCGTCGGTGATGACGCACTCCGTGGCCAGCCGGTCCTTGTTCCAGACCCGGCCCGCCACGTTGCCGGGCGCCGAGTACGCCTGGTGCGGGTCCCGTGCCAGGCGGAGCGCGCACCGGTCCGTACGGGCCTTCTCGCACGTCGGATCGCTGTTGTGGACGGTGACCTCCAGGCCCGTGCCGGGCCCCGGCGGCGCGGGGCGCTCGCCACTCGTACCGACCACCCGCCACACCCCGAAGGCCAGCGCCAGTGCCGCCACGACGAACAGCGTGGTCATCAACTGCGGCCGCCTGCGCAGATACGACAGGGGGTTGCGCGGGGCTCCCGGGGCGGGCGCGGACTCGGCGATACGGGTCCACAGCCCGGGAGGTGGCTGGATTTCCTCGTCGGCGGCGCGCAGACGCTCGCGCAATATCGTTTCAGCAGCGCGCCGCCCCCGGCCGTTCCGATAGCCGGTCCGGTGGTTCCGCCGCCCGCCCCCGGAGCGCCCGCGCGGGCCGCCCACGGAACCGCCGCCGGTACCGCCCCGGCCGCTGCCCGGCCCCGTGGGTCCGTCCCCCGGGTCCACCGGGCCGTTCCCCGGGTCCACGTGCGTGTTGCCCGTGTCGTTCCGCGCCACGTGTGCTCACCTCCCCGCGAGGTCGTAGGGCGAAGCGGCGAGGTACTCCCGTAACCGCTCCAGGGCGCGCCTTCGGTGCCGGACCGCCGTGCACCGCTGCACCTTCATGATCCTGGCGGCCTTCCCGAGGGTGTAGCCGTCCAGGTCGACGAGGATGACCAAGCCGGCCTGGCGGTGCGTGAGCCGGCTCAGCAGCCGTACCGCCTCCAGTTCCGCCTGCCGACGCTCGCGCCGGCCGTCCCAGCCGGCACCGGGCAGCTCGCGCATGAGCGCGCCGCTTCCGGGCCCGTCGTCCGGTCCGCCCTCACCGATCAGCGCCTGCCGCCGCTCGCGGCGGTGCGTCTCCCGGGCCACGCTCAGCAGGGCGGTGAAGGCACGGGCGTACGGCTCGGGGTGCGCCAGGAAGCGGTACGGGCGCGCGGCGAGCTTCAGGTAGGTCTCGTGCACGATGTCCTCCGCCGCCTGCCGGGACCCGGCCAGCAGCACAGCGCGCCGGTAGAGCCGCGGAAGCAGTCCGCTGAAGACGTCGTCGAAGGACGGCGACGGAAAGGGTGACGACGGCATCGCATCGGCCATGAGGTTGGAACTCTCCCGAATCCGATACGGGTCCGGCCGTGAGGGAGATACCCGGCATGATCCGCCGCCAACCGGCCGAATACCGACAATCATTCGGTTCGCCGCTGATCCGCCACCGGGCGCCGCCCGCGCAGCCCGCCCAGACCCGCACGCCCCGGCACTTTCTATCTGACGAACCGTCAGCTTCAATGGGAGGGAGGAAGGGAGCGCAGCATGATGGGTCATGCCGGCATGGCGGCCACGGCGGTGCGCTATCTGCGTGCGGTGGGCGCCGCCACCTCGGCCCCCGCGACACCCGGGCCCGGCGCCCCGCCCGATGCCCCGCCAGGCGGCACGGGAGCGGCCGCCAGGCCCGTTCTGCGGGCCGTGCGCGAGGACGAGCGGGCCCCGGTCGACGGCGCCGAATTCCGGCGCGTCCTGGGCCATTTCGCGAGCGGCGTCACGATCGTCACGGCACCCGGCGACGCGGCGGCGCCCGCGCCCGCCGGCTTCGCCTGCCAGTCGTTCGCCTCGCTGTCCCTGGATCCACCGCTGGTGGCCTTCATGGTGGCGCGCACGTCCACGACCTGGCCGCGGATCGCCCGGGCCGGCGTCTTCTGCGTGAACATCCTGGGCGCGGACCAGGGTGCGCTGTGCCGCGCCTTCGCGGTACGCGGCGCCGACAAGTTCGCCGGGGTCCGGCACACCCCGGCACCGGTGAGCGGATCGCCGCTGCTGGCGGGCGTACCGGCGTGGATCGACTGCACGATGCGGGCCGTTCACACCGGCGGCGACCACCTCGTCGTCGTGGGGAGGGTGGACGCGCTCGGCACGGACGACGCCGCGGCCGCCACGGGGCCGCTGCTCTTCCACCGGGGCGGATTCGGGGAGTTCAGGCCGTTGCGGGACTGACCCGGCGCCGGATCACCAGGGCCATCAGTACGGCCAGGGCGCACAGCGCTCCGGAGGCGTACCAGACCGGGTCGTACGCCCCCAGGGCGTCGCGCGCCAGGCCGCCCACGAAGGCGATGAGCGCCGCGCCCACTTGATGGGAGGCCAGGACCCACCCGAAGACGATCGCGGCGTCCTCCCCGTAGTGCTCGCGGCACAGCGCAATCGTGGGCGGCACGGTCGCGACCCAGTCCAGCCCGTAGAAGACGATGAAGAAGAGCATCGGCGGGTGCACGGCGTCCGAGAGCAGCATCGGCAGGAACATGAGGGAGACGCCGCGCAGCCCGTAGTAGGCGGCGAGGAGCCGGCGGCTGTCGAAGCGGTCGGTGAACCAGCCGGAGGCGACCGTCCCGAGGATGTCGAAGACCCCGATGACCGCGAGCAGCGAGGCGGCCAGCGTCATCGGCATGCCGTGGTCGTGGGCCGCGGGCACGAAGTGCGTCTTGACCAGGCCGTTCGTGGTGGCGCCGCAGATCGCGAAGGTACCGGCGAGCAGCCAGAACGGCCCGGTGCGCGCGGCGTCGGCGAGCGCCTTCAGCGCACGCCTGGCGGCGCCTCGCCGGGGCTCGGGCCGGGGCACGAACTCGCGTGCGCCGTACGGCGCCAGGCCCACGTCCGCCGGGTGGTCGCGGAGCAGCAGCCAGACCAGCGGTACGACGGCCAGCGCTGTCAGCGTGACCGTGACGGCCGCGGGGCGCCAGCCGTGGCTCTCCACGATCCAGGACAGCAGCGGCAGGAAGACGAGCTGCCCGGAGGCGCCCCCGGCGGTGAGGATGCCGGTGACCAGGCCGCGCCGCGCGGCGAACCAGCGGCCGGTGACGGTCGCGGCGAAGGCCAGCGCCATGGAGCCGCTGCCCAGGCCGACCAGGACGCCCCAGTAGAGGATCAGTTGCCAGGAGGCGGTCATCCCTACGGTGAGCCCGGCGCCGGCCGCGATCACCACGAGCGCGGCGGCGACGACCCGGCGGATGCCGAAACGGTCCATCAGCGCGGCCGCGAACGGTGCGGTGAGCCCGTACAGGGCGAGGTTGACCGAGACCGCGAACCCGATGGTGCCGCGCGACCATCGGAACTCCTCGTGCAGCGGCTCGATCAGCAGGCCCGGGAGCGAGGCGAAGCCGGCGGCGCCGACGAGGGCGAGGAAGGTGACCGCGGCGACGGACCAGGCGCGGTGCGGCCTGCGCCGCCGGGTGGCCGGTACCGCCGTCGTCGGGACTTCTCGGAGCTCTGGAGTCTGCGCCACCCGATCAGCTTCCGGCAGCGGCCCGCCCCCTGCGAGTGGCCTGATGGCCACGACCCATCAGGATCGGGCCATCACCAGGTCAGAACAGCAGCACCCCGCGTGCCACCCGTCCCGCCTCCGCGTCCGCCACCGCCTCGGCGAAGTCCTCCACGGGGTACGTCCGGGTCACCAGCTCGTCCAGCAGCAGCCGCCCCGCCCGGTACAGCGCGGCATAGCGCGCGATGTCCCGCTGCGGACGCGAGGAGCCGTACCGGCAGCCCAGGATCGACTTGTCCAGGTACATCGAGGACACCAGGAACGAGGCCTCCGCGTCGGCCGGCGGGACGCCCAGCAGGACCGCCTGGCCGTGCCGGTCGAGCAGGTCGACGGCCTGCCGGATCAGCCCTGTGCTGCCCACGCACTCGAAGGTGTGGTCGGCCCCCGTCGGCAGGACGGCGCGCACCGCCGCGACGGTGTCCGGCTCGGCCGAGGCGTCCACGAAGTGCGTCGCGCCGAACTGCCGGGCCGCCGCCTCCTTCGCCGGGTTCGCGTCGACCGCGACGATGGTCGTCGCGCCCGCGATGCGGGCGCCCTGCAGGACGTTCAGACCGATGCCGCCCGCCCCGAGAACCACCACGGACTCACCGTGGCCCACTCGGGCGCGGTTGAGCACGGCCCCGACCCCGGTCAGTACGCCGCACCCCAGGAGCGCGGCGGAGGCCATCGGGAGGTCAGCGGGGATCTTCACCGCCTGGACGGCGCTGACGACCGTGCGTTCGGCGAAGGCGGAGTTCGAGGCGAAGTGGAAGAGCCGGGTGCCCCCGCGGCGGAACGGCCTGCCGGGCCTGCCGATCGCCTGCCGGCACATCGTCGGCCGGCCGCGGTCGCACTCCGCGCAGGTCCCGCAGTTGGCGAGCGTGGACAGCGCGACATGGTCGCCCGGCGCCACGTGCGACACACCGTCCCCCACGGCCTCGACGACCCCGGCCCCCTCGTGGCCCAGCACGACCGGCACAGGGAAGGGGATCGTCCCGTCGAGCACCGACACGTCGCTGTGGCACAGCCCCGCCGCACGGATGCCGACCAGCACCTCACCCGGGCCCGGATCGCGCACCTCCAGGTCCGTGACGACCTGCGACGCCTTCCCGTCGAAGATCACACCGCGCACGAGGGCCGCCTCTCCCCCACCGGGACCGCCCGGCCCCCGCTAGGCATTGGGCCGGCCCCCGGCCGACGCCGCCGCCGCCATCTCCTCCAGGCGTGCCAGCATCGGCATGGGGTCGGTCCCGACCGTCCCCGGGAGGAAGTCGGCGATCTTCTCCGGGGTCCAGGGGCCGTCGGCGTACCCGGCGCGCAGTTCGCGGGGCTGGGCCCAGACCGCGATCTTCGGCCCGGCGACCGTGTACACCTGCCCGGTGATCCGCTCCTCCTTGGCGCGGTCGCTCAACAGGTAGACCACCAGGGCCGCGACGTCCTCGGGTTCGCCGATCTCCGTGAGTTCCATGGGCACGTTGGCGGACATCCGGGTGCGCGCGACGGGCGCCACCGCGTTCGCGGTCACGCCGTACTTGTGCAGGCCCAGCGCCGCGCTGCGCACAAGGGAGATGATCCCGCCCTTGGCCGCCGAGTAGTTGGCCTGGGAGACGCTGCCCTGGTGGTTCCCGCTGGTGAAGCCGATGAGCGTGCCGGCCTTCTGGCGGCGCATCACCGCGGCCGCGGCCCGGAAGACGGTGAACGTCCCCTTGAGATGGGTGGCGAGCACCGGGTCCCACTCCGCCTCGGACATGTTGAAGAGCATCCGCTCGCGCAGGATGCCGGCCACGCACACCACGCCGTCGATGCGTCCGTACCGGGCGAGGGCCGTGTCGACGATGCGCTGCCCGCCGTCCATCGTGGCCACGTCGTCGGCGACGGCGACGGCCTCGCCGCCGGCCGCCTCGATCTCCTTCACCACCCCGGCGGCGACCTCGCTGCCGGGTTCGCTGCCGTCCATCGAGACGCCGTAGTCGTTGACGATCACCCTGGCGCCCTCGGCGGCGGCCGCCAGGGCCACCGCCCGCCCGATGCCGCGGCCGGCACCGGTGACGGCGACCACCTTGCCGGTCAAGAAGTTCCCCATGCCGCGCCCCTTCCCGCAGTTTCTGACGGACCGTTAGATTTTTGAGCAGACGCGGTACGAAGACAAGCCCCACGGCCGAATCCCCCGAGGAGGGCCCATGCCCCTGCCGCAGGAGTTCCACGACATCGCTGGACGGGTGAACAACTGGGGGCGGTGGGGCCCGGACGACGAGCAGGGCACCCTGAACCTGATCACCGCCGACGTGGTGCGCGCCGCCGCCGCGAGCGTCGCCAGCGGCCTGCGCATCCCGCTCGCGCTGCCGCTCCAGCAGGACGGTGTGCAGACCGGCGCCATCCCGGGGCGGGTCAACCCGCTGCACACGATGGTCGCGGTCAACTACGAGATGTTCGGCCCCGATACGGTCGCGACCAGCGACGACGTGGTGACCATGGGCCTGCAGGCGGCCACCCACTGGGACGGCCTCACCCATGTCTCGCACTCGGGGCGGCTCTACAACGGCCGCCCGGCCACCGCCGTCACCGCCCACGCGGGCGCCACCGCGCTCGGCATCGAGAAGGCGCCGCCGGTCGTGTCCCGCGGGGTGCTGCTGGACGTGGCGCGCGTACGGGACGGCGGCGGCGACCGCCCGCTGGACGGCACGCACGCCGTCACCCCGGAGGACCTGGCGGCGGCGGAGGAGCTGGCCGGCACGGCCGTACGCGCGGGCGACGTGGTGCTCGTACGCACCGGGCAGATACGGCGCTACCTGGCGGGCGACAAGCAGGGATACGCGTTCCCCTCACCGGGGCTGTCGGTCCGCACCCCGGAGTGGTTCCACGCCCGCGACGCCGCCGCGGTCGCCACGGACACCCTGACCTTCGAGATCTTCCCGCCGGAGATCGAGAATCTGTGGATGCCCGTGCACGCGCTGCACCTGGTCGAGATGGGGATGCTGCAGGGCCAGAACTGGAACCTGGAGGAGCTGTCGGCGGCCTGTGCGGCCGAGGGGCGGTACTCCTTCCTGCTCTCGGCGGTGGCCGAGCCGTTCACCGGGGGCGCAGGAGCGCCGGTCGCACCCGTTGCGGTGCTCTAGCGGGCGCCGGATCGCAGGGCTTCCTGCGGGGAGCCCGGCCGAAGTGGCGGTGCGCCCATGCGCACCCCGAGCGCGGCACCGCGGACCGCCACCCGGCTCCGGGCGCGACCCGCACTCGCCAAGGGGGCGTCTCCCCCGTACCCTCGGCGTCCCCTCGCGGCGAATCGCTGACCCCAAGCGTGATCAAGCTGCCACGGCACGTCAACACCTGGTCTGGACTTTTTCCGTTACGCCCAGTTTGTGACGGCGCACGGCTGCTCGAACGCACCCATCGCGGCAGGCTCCGCGCCGGCCCCTCTCAGCAGCGGGCGGCCGCGGTCCACCTCGCACCAGATGCGCTTGCCGACCCCTTCGGGCTGCCATCCCCAGCGGTCGGCCAGGCCGTCGACCAGCTCCAGCCCCCGGCCGTTGGTGTCGTCGCCCTCCGCGCGGCGCTGCCGCGGCGGGCGGGCGCTGCCGTCCACCACTTCCAGCCGTACGGTTCCGACGACGGGTCCTGTCCCGGAGAAGCGCAGCCGCAGCTCGGCGGGCGAGCCGGCATGCACCACGGCGTTGGTGACGAGCTCGGAGACCAGCAGGATCAGCGTCTCCGCCAGCGGCTCGTCGGCCCCTATGCCGGACCCGGCCAGCCTCGACCGGGCCCACCTGCGGGCCCGACCCACCTCAGCGGGGTCGGGCCGCACTTCCAACTGCACCTGAAGCACCTGCACCGCTCACACCATCCGAACCGGCGGAAACATCGCCTCGCGCCTCCACGGGATCACGGTGCGTGACCCCGGCGAAGCACAGCATGGTTGACGTTCAGTCACCCCAACAAGCGCTTCAGGCATATTCCAGCGGAAGGGAGTATGCGTGCTGCATACTGTGCGACGCGCAGTGCGGGGAGTCGAACGCGGGGGTTTCGCGGGCCCCCGCCCGGTGCCAGCGGCACGCATCCCGCGCCCCGGAGGTGCCTCACAGGCAACGCCGGGCCGGTTGCGCCTCAGAACCACTCGCACCCGAGCGAGCGTACCCGAGCGTCATGCCGACTCCCCCGCGTAACGAGTCACGCGAAGGACACAACCCGATATCGACGCTGTGTGACCGCTCATGCGTGCGGAGTCCGACATTCCACCCAACGTCGGTCACAGAGCGATATGCCCGTCGGTCAGCGCCCCGGCCAGCAGCTCCGCCCCGTCCGCGGCCGTCTGCCAGGCCTCCGCGCGCAGCCATGCGCGCTTCAGTGCGAGATGTACGTCCGCCTCCCAGGTGAATCCCGTCCCGCCGTGCACCTGAAGGCAGTCCCGGGCATTGTCCGTGGCGGCCTCGTCGGCGAGCAGCTTCGCGCCCGCCACCTCCGCCGGATCCCCGGTGACGGATGCCGCGTAGACGGCGCTCCGGGCGATCTCCACCCGTACCAGCATCTCCGCGCACAGGTGCTTGACCGCCTGGAAGGAGCCGATCGGCGCCCCGAACTGCTCCCGCTGCCCCGCGTACGCCACCGCCGCCTCCAGGGCGCGCACGGCGCCGCCCAGCTGCTGCGCGGCGGTCAGCAGCGCGGCGTCACGGCGGAGCCGGGGGACGTCCACCTCGTACGGCACGCCGGGCGGGCGGTCGAGGACCCGGGCGAGGGGCGTGAGCGGGTCGACCGAGCGCACCGACGCGGTCCGCAGCTCCCCGGCCGCACACCGGTGGGCGGCGTCGGCGCCCACCACGATCACCTCGTCGCAGTCGGCCGGGTGTTCCCACAGCACGGGGGCCGCCGTCGCGTCGCACAGCCCCGCGATCCGCTCGCCGGCCGCCGCCCCGTCCACGGCGCCCGCCAGCAGCACCCCCGCCACCAGCGGCCCCGGCAGCAGCGCCCGGCCGGCCTCCTCCATGACCAGCACCGCTTCCTGCGGCCCGAGCCCGGCGCCGCCCGCCGCCTCGGACAGCAGCAGCGAGAAGAAGCCCGCGCCGGCCAGCTCGCGCCACAGGCCGCGGTCCAGCACGGGCCCGGTACCGGCCGCCTCGTACGCGTCGACCGCCGCCCGCAGCCGCTCCGGGGGGAACCGCCCGGCCAGCAGCTCGCGCACGCCCGCGCGCAGCGCCCGTTGATCGTCGGAGAGGTGGAAGTCCACGGTCAGCGTCCTTTCGGGAGGCCGAGGATCCGCTCGGCGACGATGTTCCGCTGGATCTGCGAGGTACCGGCCGCGATCGTGTACGAGAGGGACGAGAGCCGGTCGGCGACCCACTCCTGGTCCGCGTCGAGCGCCCCGGCGCCCAGCACCTCGGCGGCCGCGTCGTACAGCTCCTGGCGCGCGTGCGAGAACCGCAGCTTGAAGACGGAGCCGCCGGTGCCGGGCACGCCTCCGCCGCCGCCCCGGGCCCCCGGCTTCGCCGCCCGGCCGTCGCCGGTGGCCCGCACGGCCTCGCTGACGTTCCACTGCGTGAGCCGCCACAGCGCGGCGAACTCCGCGGCCAGCCGCCCCAGCCTGCGCCGCAGCACCGCGTCGTCCCAGCGGCCGTTCTCGCGTGCCTTACGGGCCAGCGCGGCGAGCACCCGATGGCAGGCGACCACCTCGCCGACGAAGGCGGTGCCGCGCTCGAAGGAGAGGGTCACCATCGTCACCCGCCAGCCGTCGTTCTCGGCCCCCACGCGGTTGGCGACCGGCACCCGCACCTCGTCGAGGAAGACCTCGGCGAACTCCGCCGACCCGGCGAGCGTGCGCAGCGGCCGCACGGTGATGCCGGGCGCGTCCATGGGCATCGCGAGCCAGCTGATGCCGCGGTGCCGGGGCGCTTCGGAGTCGGTGCGGACCAGCAGCTCGCACCAGTCGGCGACCTCGGCGTGCGAGGTCCAGATCTTGCTGCCGCTGACCACATAGGAGTCGCCGTCCCGCACCGCCTTCGTGCGCAGCGCCGCCAGGTCGGACCCGGCCTCCGGCTCGCTGAACCCCTGGCACCAGATCTCCTCGCCGCGCAGGATCGGCGGCAGCCAGCGGGCGCGCTGCTCCGCCGTGCCCTCGGCGGCGAGGGTGGGCCCGGCGTGCAGCAGGCCGACGAAGTTGGCCCCCACGTACGGCGCGCCCGCGCGTTCGGTCTCCTCCAGGAAGATCAGGTGCTGGGTGGGCGTCGCGCCCCGCCCGCCGGCGTCGGCGGGCCAGTGCAGCCCCGCGTATCCGGCGTCGTACAGCGCCCGCTGCCAGGCCGTGTCGTAGGCGCGGCGGCCGGGCCAGTCGGTCGCCGCGGGCTTCGGGGGCAGCTTCGGCAGCACCTCGGACAGCCACTCCCGCAGCCGGGCCCGGAAGTCCTCCTCCTCGGCCGTGTACGTGAGGTCCATCAGCGGGCCCGGTCGAGGTCCAGGTCCAGCATCCGGATGGCGTTCCCCCGCATCAGCTTGTACGTGGTCTCGTCGTCCAGCCCCTTCACGTGGTCGAGCGCGACCTCCTTCGTGTGCGGGAAGGTCGAATCCACGTGCGGGTAGTCCGTCTCGAAGGTCGCGTTGTCCCGGCCGACCGCGTCCAGCGAGGCGACGCCGTGCTTGTCGCGGAAGAAGCAGCAGAAGATCTGCCGGTAGTAGTACGTGGAGGGCGGTTCGGGGATCAGGTCGCGCACCCCGCCCCAGGCCCGGTGCTCCTCCCACACGTCGTCGGCCCGTTCCAGCGCGTACGGGATCCAGCCCATCTGGCCCTCGCTGTAGGCGAGCTTCAGCCGGGGGAACCGCACCAGGACGCCGCTGAAGAGGAAGTCCATCATCGAGGCCATCGCGTTGTTGAAGGACAGCGAGGCCTGGACGGCGGGCGGCGCGTCGGGGGAGGCGGCGGGCATCTGGGAGCTGGACCCGATGTGCATGTTGACGACCGTGCCGGTCTCCTCGCAGACGGCGAAGAAGGGGTCCCAGTAGCCGCTGTGGATGGACGGCAGGCCGAGGTGGGTGGGGATCTCGCTGAAGGTCACGGCCCGTACCCCGCGCGCGGCGTTGCGGCGGATCTCGGCGACGGCCAGGTCGATGTCCCAGAGCGGGATGATGCACAGCGGGATCAGCCGGCCGCCGCTGTCGCCGCACCACTCCTCGACCATCCAGTCGTTGTACGCCCGCACGCAGGCCAGCGCGACCTCCTTGTCGTGCGCCTCCGCGAAGGTCTGGCCGCAGAAGCGGGGGAAGGTCGGGAAGCACAGGGACGCCTCGACGTGGTTGAGGTCCATGTCCTTCAGCCGTTCGGCCGGGTCCCAGCAGCCGGGGCGCATCTCGGCGCGGGTGATGCCCTCCAGGGTCATGTCGTCGCGGTCGAAGCCGACGGCGGCGATGTTGCGCTTGTACGGGAACTTCAGGTCCTCGTAGATCCACCAGTCGGTGGGCGGCCCTTCGGGGTCCATGGTGATGACGTACTTGCCGCCCACGTACTCCAGCTCGCCGATGCCCGCGGTCAGCGGCCTGGGCCCGCGGTCCCGGTACTTCTTCGGCAGCCAGGTCCCGAAGAGGTGCGCGGGTTCGATGACGTGGTCGTCGACGCTGATGATGCGCGGTAGCTCCATCGCAGTCCCCTGTCCTTTTCCGATGGACCGTCGTCCATTTCTGATGGACCGTCAGATGACTGTCGGATGCAGGCTAGCCCCGACCCCCTGGACCGACAAGGCGCAGGCCCTTACGCTCCCGGATATATCTGATGGTCCGTCAGTTATGGTGCGGGAGGGCGTATGGCCGGCGAGACGCTCTGGGACCTGGTCGTGCACCGCGCAGGACGGAGCCCGGACGCCACCGCGCTCATCCAGGCGGACGGCGCTCCCGAGGACGACATACGCCTCACCTTCGGCGCGCTGCACGCCCGCGCGGAAAGGGTCGCGGCCGGGCTGTACGCGCGGGGCGTACGCCCCGGCAGCCGGGTCGTCTGGCAGCTCCCGACCCGCATCGAGACGGTCCTGGTCACCCTCGCGCTGGCCCGGATCGGCGCGGTGCAGAGCCCGGTCGTGCCGCTCTACCGGGACCGCGAGGTCGCCCACGTACTGCGCCGCACCGCCGCGGAGTTCTTCCTCTCGCCCGGCACCCGGCGCGGCGTCGACCACACCGCCATGGCCCGCCGCGCCGCCGAGCGGCTGCCCGGCCCTCTCACCGTCCTCGACGTGTACGCGGCGCTGCCCGACGGCGACCCCGCCCGGCTGCCGCCACCGCCCGCCGACGCCGGCGAGACCCGCTGGATCTACTGGACCTCCGGCACCACAGCGGGCCCGAAGGGCGTGCTCCACTGCGACCGCGCACTGCTCACGGCCGGCACCGACCTCGGGCGCGCGCTGCGCCTCACCACCCGCGACATCGGCTCGATGGCGTTCCCGTACGCGCACGTCGCGGGCCCCGACTACACCGTGATGCTGCTCCGGTACGGCATCCCGGCCGTCCTCTTCGAACACTTCGCGCTCCCCGAAGCGCTCGCCGCCTACCGCCGGCACGGGGTCACCGTCGCCGGCGGCTCCACCGCGTTCTACCAGCTCTTCCTCGACGCACAGCGGCAGCGGTCCGCGGCCGGGCCGCTGCTCCCCGCGCTGCGCCTGTTGGCGGGCGGCGGCGCGCCCAAACCACCCGGGCTGTACGACGACGTCGTCCGCGAGCTGGGATGCGCCCTCACCCACGGGTACGCGCTGACCGAGGCCCCGATGGTCACGATGGGCGACCCGCTGGACAGCGACGCGCACCTCGCCACGACCGACGGCCGCCCGCCGGCCGGCATGGAGATCCGCATCGGCCCCGACGGGGAGATCCGGCTGCGGGGCCCTGCCGTGTGCCAGGGATACCTCGGCGAACCCGACCCCTTCGACGCCGACGGGTTCCTGCCCACCGGGGACCTCGGACGCCTCACCCCCGAGGGTCACCTGGTCGTCACCGGGCGGCTGAAGGACATCATCATCCGCAAGGGCGAGAACGTCTCGGCGCGCGAGATCGAGGACCTGCTCCAGCGCCATCCGGACCTCCGGGACGCGGCCGTCATCGGACTGCCGGACGCCGGGCGCGGGGAGCTGGTGTGCGCGGTCGTCGAACAGCGGGACGGCGCCGGGGCGATGACACCGGAGACGCTGGGCGCGTGGCTACGGGGGCGCGGACTCGCCCCGCACAAGGTGCCCGAACGGGTCGAGGTGGTGGACGCGCTCCCCCGGGGCGCGACGCTGCGCAAGGTGCTCAAGGGCGAGCTGCGCGCCCGCTTCACGCCGGGCGCGGGCGGGGCACCGGGCGGGGGCGGGGCGCCGGGGCCTGGGACGCCCTCGGACGGCAGAGGCTCCGCGCCTCAGGGGCGGAAGGACGTGGACGCCTGCTCGTAGCAGCGGTCCACCTCGGCCCGGTCGCGGTCCGGGCCGATGACCAGCACAAGGTGGTAGCGGCCGCCGTCCAGCAGCGCCAGATTGCGTGCGTACGTCGCGGCGTTGCTGTCCTCGCCCCAGGTGAACGTGCCCTCGGCCATGGCCGTGCGGCC
Organism: Streptomyces sp. NPDC053560; assembly: GCF_044544605.1. Lineage (NCBI taxonomy): Bacteria > Bacillati > Actinomycetota > Actinomycetes > Kitasatosporales > Streptomycetaceae > Streptomyces > Streptomyces sp. NPDC053560. The sequence continues at coordinate 353,063 of NZ_JBITXI010000005.1, forward strand.
GACGTCGGTACGCCGCAGCCCCGAGGTCGAGGTCCAGCTCGCGTCCCGGAACGGCGCCAGCTCTGCCTCCTTGTCCTGCTGGTACGCCATCGGGTCGGAGCCGAACCGCTTCGCGGTGTCCCGGCCCGGCACCACGATCAGCGTGAAGTCGCCCTTCGTGTACCGCACCTGGCCCTTGCCGTTCTTGGCCTGCCGCTGCCAGCCCTTGTGCACGGCGATTCGGAAGCCCTCGGGGTCGTCGCGCATCTCGAAGCCGTCGGCGAGGCCCGCCGGGGCCGTGGTCTGCGAGTGACTGCTCCCTGAGTCCGTGCCCTCCGGCTGCGACCGCGCCGGGTCGGGCGCGGGCGCGCCGGTCGCGGCACCGCTGGGGCCGGCGCTCCGCGCGCCCCCCGAGGCGCCCGCGTCCGAGCCGGAACCGGGCAGGAACAGCACGGCGATCAGCACAGCCCCGACGACCAGCAGCAGGACGAGGCCGAGCAGCAGCATGCCCAGCCGCCGGGGGCCGCCGCGGGGCGCGCGGTCCCGGCCCGCCTGCGGCTCCCGCTGCCGCCCGCGGTCGGGGGCACGGGGGCTGTCGTGGTCACGGAAGCCGTCGTGGTCACGAACGCCGTCGTGCTCGCGGAAGCCTTCGTAGTGGTGCGGCGGGGGTGGCGGGGGCGCGGGGGCGGAGCGCACGGGAGGCGGCGGCGCGGGCCGGGCCGCGCGGGCCGCGGGCTTGTGCGGGCGCTCCCGGCCCGGACGCGGCTTCTTGTGCCGGCCGCGGCGTACGAGCTCGCCGCGGCGCCGGACGATCGGCAGCCGGCGCGGATCGCCGCTCGGCCCGAGTGCGGGCACGGTCACCACGGCGTGGCCGGCGTCCGGCTCCGGGGCCGTACGGACCAGTGAGCTGAGCCAGCCGCGCAGCTCCTCGAAGTCCGGCCGGTCGGTCGGGTCCTGGCGCAGCAGCGACTCCACCACCGGGCGCAGCGCGCCGCACTCCTCGGCATGCGCGGGGGCGCGTGAGCACACCAGCTGAACCAGTTCGGCGGCGCTGTCCTCCGGGTACGGGGCGTGGCCCTGCACGCTGCGGAACAGCAGGGCACCGAGCGCCCAGAGGTCGGTGGCCGGACCTACGGGCGGCGCGAGCTGCCAGTGGGCGTGCACGGGACCCGCCTGTTCGGGCGCCCAGCGTTCGGTGACCGCGCCGACCATGGTGATCCGCGCCTGCCGCGCCCGCTCGGCCGCCAGCCCACTCCCGGAGCCGGCACCGGCACCGGAGTACCCACCGGTGCTCGCGCCGGAGTACCCGCCCGAGTACACACCGGTGTCCGTGCCCGGCCGCGAGCCGTTCGGCACACCGGCGCGCGGCCCGGGAACGGCAGCCGACCCGGGACCGACACCCGGCGCGGGAACGGCGCCCGGGGGCAGTGCGTGCGTGCCGCCCTGGGGGCGGCGTGTCGGGCCCGGCAGGCCGCCGCCGTACGTGGCGCTGCCGGGCGGGGCCGACTGCCGCGCGGCGGGCGGCGTCCCGCTCCCCTGCCGCCGATCACCTCCCGGCTGCCCCCGGCGCGGCACCCCCGGCGGGCCGGGCGGCAACTGCGGAGAGGCGGGCGGAGCCCCCGCGGGGCGGCCCTGCGGCGCGGCAGGCTGACCGGGCGGGCCCGGCCGACGCTGCGGCACGCCGGGGGGACCCGGCGGAAGCGCACCCGGCGGGGCGGCCGGGGCTCCCGGCGGAGCGGTGGGCGCACCCGGCTGGGCGGCGGAACGGTTTCCCCGAGCGCCCTCCCGGCTCCCGCCCTGTTCCGGATCCTGGTCGTGCGGGCGACCGCCTTCGGGCGCTGCGCCGCCCCGGTCGGGCCGGTACGCCGCGTGCGCGTCGTGCGCGGTACGTGCGGCCGCGGCCCTGGCCCCGGCCCGGTAGGCGGCGATCGCCCCGGCCCGCGCCCGCCGCGGATCGTCCTCGGCCCCACGGCCCGGCTCACGACCCGGCTGCTGTCCCGCCTCCGGCACGGCCCGCGTCACCCCACCGCGTCCCGCCCCTTCCGCCGCCGACACCCGCGGCCCCGGCACTCCGGAAGCGCCCCCGGAAGCGCCCGCGCCCGCGCCTTCGGACGCTCCGGCACCCCGGGAAGCGCCCGCGCCCGCCCCTCCGCCGCCCCCGGCGCGCCACTCCCGTACGACCCCCGGGTGGACGGCGCCCGGGGGCGGGGACGACTCACGCGGGGCCGACTCACGCGGGGCCGACTCACGCCTGGCCGGCTCGCGCCTGGCCGGCTCGCGCGGTACCGGGTCGTATCCGCACAGGGCTTCTTCCGCGGCGCCGGCGGCCAGGCCGGTGAGGACCACCCGGCCGTCGTCGCAGACCAGGACCGTGCGCGGGGTGATGTTGCGGTGCGTCCAGCCGTGCGCGTGCAGGGCGCGCAGGGCGGTGAGGACGTCGGCGGCGATCTCCGCCGCGCGGTGCGGGGACAGCGTCCCCTCGGCGAGCAGCGAGGACAGCGGCCGCGCGGGGATCCGTTCGCTGACGATCCACAGGCTGCCGTCCTGCGCGAAGACGTCGAAGACCTGGTCGAGCCGGGGGTGGTCGGGGAGGCGCGCGGCGGCCGTCGCGGCCTCCACGGCGCGCCGCACCACGGGGTCGGACGGATCGCGGTCGGCCCGCGAGCCCGCGCCGTACCCGGCGCCCGCGCCCGGCCCGGTACGCCGGCCCCGGCTGCCGCCCCCGGCACCGTACCCCCGGCCGTACCCGCCGTCCGCGTCGTACTCGTCGACCAGCTCCGCGTCCACGACCTCGGGGAGCGGGACCTGACGGACCAGCACCTCCTGCCCGCTGTGCGTGTCCAGCGCGCGGACCAGGGACGGCTCGGGCGCGTCCGGCGGCGGCACCGGAAGGCGGTAGCGCTCGGCGAGCACTCGCCCCGCGTACTCGTCCACGACGCCTCCCCAGTGCGCGCGATCCCGCGGCCGCCTGACGGACCGTTCCTACCCCCCGGCAAAGCGGTCCGTGGTCAGTTCCGGTCGCAATACTGCCGATTTACGGCTGCCTACGGTCTATGCGGTGCCACGATACGTGTCCCGGGTGCGCCTGGGGACCGCTCGGCGCAACAGTCCTCACCCGCCCCGGCAGCTTTCTGCCATGGGGGCGGGTGCGGACCGGCGTCACATACGAAACGGAAGGGTCAGTCCCTCACAGGAGGGATCAGTCCTTCACCTCGAAGGTGCGGAACGCGGTCTCCCGGAGCTGCCGGCACTGCTTGTCCGACCAGGTGCCCGCCTTGCAGGAGAGCATGATGGCGTAGCCGTGGTCGCCGTCGGCCTTGAAGCCGCGGTTCAGCACGCGCACCTTCTGACCGTGCTGCTCACGGGTGAACGACCAGTCGGCGACGGTCGGGTAGTTCCGCCAGTCGGCCTTCTTGATGCCGATGAGGTGGTAGCCGGAGCTGCTGCCGCGCACCGCGGGCTCCAGGCTCCGCCAGGCCGCCGCCGCGTCGTCCGTCGGCTTGGGGTTGTAATCGACCTGAATGCGCGGGAACCCGCCGGACGCGCTGTATATGGCGCCCGAGCCCTGCCCCGCCGTGGCGGTCTGCTTCCACCCCTTCGGCATCGCCATCGAGAAGTGGAACCGGCCGTTGGAGATGTTCTCGAAGCCCGCCGGGACGTCCTTGCCGTCGCTCTCGTTCTCGTCGGGCTCGTCCTCGTCCGGCTCGTCCTCGTCGCCCGCCGGCTCGCTGCTCGCCGACCCGTCCGGCGAGGCGCTGCCGGTCTCCGGGCTCGCCTTGCCGTCGCTCTTCGGCCCGTCGGAGGACGCGGGGGCCGCGTCGGCGCTCTTCTTCCCCTCGGCCGCGCCCTTGTTGCCCGTGTCGTCCCCGCCGCTCAGCGCGAAGGCGAGCACCGTGCCGAGCACCGCGAGGACGGCGACCACCGCGACGATGACGAGCGTGCGCTTCGGTACGACGTCGGTCAGCGAGGCCCGGCCGACACCCGTCGACGCGCGGCCGGACGCGGGCGCCCCACCGGACGCCGGCTCGGAACGGGTCGCGGCGGCGGCCGTCGCGGCGTTGCGCACCGACTTCAAGGCGCCGCGCATCCGCTCCCTGGCCGGCTCGGCGGCCGCGCCCGCGGACGCGGCGGCGGGTCTCGGCGGCGCCGCGGGCTTCGGCGGCAGCGCCATCATGCGCGTCGCCTCGGCGGGCTTCTCGGGCGGCTTGGGGCCGGTGTCCTCGGGTGCGTTGACGGCGTCCGTCAGCAGCGCGCGGGCGGCCTCGTCCGACAGCCGCTGCGCCGGGTCCTTCACCAGCAGCCCGTAGATGACCTCTTCGAGTCCGGCGGCGTTCTTCGGCGGGTCCACCGGCTCGGTCATCACCGCGGTCAGGGTGGCGATCGCCGAACCCTTGTCGTACGGGGGCACGCCCTCGACGCAGGCGTACAGCAGGCCGCCCAGCGACCACAGGTCGGACGGCGGGCCGGGCTTCTGGCCACGGGCGCGCTCCGGCGCGATGTACGAGGGCGCGCCGACGAGCATGCCGGTGGAGGTGACCGAGGGGTCGCCCTCGACCTGGGCGATGCCGAAGTCGGTGAGCACGACCCGGCCGTCCTCGGCGATCAGGACGTTGGACGGCTTCACGTCGCGGTGCAGGATGCCCTCGCGGTGCGCGGCGCACAGCACGTCGAGGACGGCGAGGCCGACCTCGGCGGCGCGGCGCGGGGTGAGCGCGCCGTCGTCGCGGATGACCTCGGCGAGCGAGCGGCCCTCGACCAGCTCCATGACGATCCACGGGCGGTCGTCCTCGTCGACCACGTCGTAGACCGTGACCGCGCCGTTGTTGCGGATCCGGGCAATGGCCTTGGCCTCGCGCAGCGTACGGGTGATCAGGCGGCGCTTCTCGTCCTCCTCGACCCCGCCCGGGAAGCGCAGCTCCTTGACCGCGACCGTGCGACCGAGGACCTCGTCCCGCGCCCGCCAGACCGTCCCCATGCCACCCCGGCCGAGGACATCGGCCAGCCGGTAACGGCCGGCGAGCAGCCGGCCCGGCTCGCCGTCCTTGGCGCTCTTGGCGTCCTCGTCGCCCACTGAATCCCCTCTGCAATCCAGCCGAGTTGGCAACCTCAACACCAAACTGCCCCAACTCGGACAACCCACCCTGGCAGAGCCTTCATTCTCCCTCATCCGTGGCGGTGGGGAAGGCCCGGGTCCAGCAGGAGTTTGCGCTGGGCACCCGTCATGATGGGCCCGACGACCGGGAGTCCCGATTGACCTTGCGATCCGTGAATTTTAGCCGCGCGGCAGCGCTGACGGCTGCCTTCGGCGTGCTTCTCGTGGCCGGATGTGCCGCCCACCACCGTGCCCCGGCGCACACCGCCTCGCCGGACGCGCCCGGCGCACGGTCCCCCGCCGGGGCACGGCCGGGCCCCGGCGCGGCCGCACCGCCGCCCGCGGCCCGTACGCCGCGCCCCAGCCCGAAGAAATCCGCTCCCGGCCGGGCCACGCCGCCCCGTACCCGGCACACACCCGGACCGCCGGCCGGGCCGCGGCACACCGCGCGGCCGCCGAAGCCCGCGACGGCCCGGGCCGTCCGCGCGCTGGCCGCGGGCGAGGCGCCGGGGGCCGCCGCGCTGACGACCCGTGACGGACACCGGTACGCCTCGCGATTCACCGCGGCGGGCGTGTCGGACGTGCGGACCGACCGGCGCATCACCCCCGCCGACCACTTCCGCGCCGGCAGCCTGACCAAGACCTTCATCGCCACGGTCGTGCTCCAGCTGACCGCCGAGCACCGGCTCTCCCTGGACGACACCGTCGGCCGGCTGCTGCCCGGACTCGCGCCCGGCGCCACGGACCCGCGCGGCATCACCGTCCGCGAACTGCTGGACCACACCAGCGGCCTGTACAACTACACCGTCGACCCGGAGCTGTCGGCGGAGCTGCGCGGCGCCGGTTTCACGGCCCACCGCTACGACACGTACACCCCGGACGAACTGCTCCGGATCGCGCTGTCCCACGCCCCGGCGGACGCGCCCGGCGCGCGGTACGCCTACTCCAACACCAACTACCTCGTACTGGGGCAGATCATCGAGGCGGTCACCGGACACACGTACGCCGCTGAGGCGCGGCAGCGGATCATCGCCCCGCTGGGCCTGTCGGGCACGTCCTTCCCCGGGACCGACCCGCGCCTGCCGCGGCCGTACGGGCGCGGCTACTCCCAGGTGGGGACGGAGCGGGTGGACAGCACGGCGCTGGACCCCAGCCGGGCGGGCGCGGCGGGCGAGCTGGTCACGACGCTCGGCGACCTGAACCGTTTCTTCTCGTCGCTGCTCGGCGGCCGGCTGCTGCCGCCCCGTCAGCTCGCCCAGATGCGGGACGAGGAGGACACGGACGGGGTGTACGGGCTGGGCCTGTACGGCACGCGGCTGTCGTGCGGCGTCACGGTCTGGGGCCACGACGGCGACATCAACGGTTCGTATGCGCAGACGGCGGCCACCCCGGACGGGCAGCACGTGCTGACCTTCCGGCTGAACACGGATCAGCCGGACACGCCCCGGCGCATCCACGACCTGCTGACGGCGGAGTTCTGCCCGCGCGCCTGACGTCCGCGCGCCGGGGGCGGTGTCCGGTGGTGGTCACCCATCACCGGACACCGCCCCCGGCGCGCGCTCATCGCGGCACGATGTCCGGCGCGCCGAGCCGGGCCGCGTCCGCCGTCAGGTCGTCCGGCTGCCGCTGGGACTCGCGCTCGGCCTCCACGCGCTTCTCGTAGTGCTCGATCTCCCGGTCGACCTGGTCCTGGTCCCAGCCCAGCGCCGGCGCCATCAGCTCGGCGACCTCGCGCGCGCTGCGGGTGCCCCGGTCGAAGGTCTCGATGGAGATCCGGGTGCGCCGGGTCAGCACGTCGTCCAGGTGCCGGGCGCCCTCGTGGGTGCAGGCGTAGACGACCTCGGCACGGAGGTAGTCGTCGGCGGCGGCCAGCGGCGCGCCGAGCGACGGGTCCTCGGTGATCAGCGCCAGCACCTCCTCCGCGAGCGAGCCGTAGCGGTTCAGCAGGTGCTCTATGCGGGCGACATGCAGGCCGGTGCGCGCCGCGATGTGCGCCCGCGCGTTCCACAGCGCCTTGTACCCCTCCGCGCCGACCAGCGGGACGTCCTCGGTGACGCAGTCCGCGACCCGCTGGTCCAGCCCGTGCACCGCCTCGTCCACCGCGTCCTTGGCCATGACCCGGTACGTCGTGTACTTGCCGCCCGCGACCACGACCAGGCCCGGTACGGGGTGCGCGACGGTGTGCTCGCGGGACAGCTTGCTCGTCGCGTCCGACTCGCCCGCCAGCAGCGGCCGCAGGCCCGCGTAGACGCCCTCGACGTCGTCCCTGGTCAGCGGGGTCGCGAGGACCGCGTTCACATGCTCCAGGAGGTAGTCGATGTCGGCGCTGGAGGCGGCCGGGTGCGCCTTGTCCAGGTCCCAGTCGGTGTCGGTGGTGCCCACGATCCAGTGCCGTCCCCAGGGGATGACGAACAGCACGCTCTTCTCCGTGCGCAGGATCAGCCCGGTGGTGGAGTGGATGCGGTCCTTCGGCACGACCAGGTGGATGCCCTTGGAGGCGCGGACGTGGAACTGGCCGCGCTCGTTGATCAGCCCCTGGGTGTCGTCGGTCCACACGCCCGTGGCGTTGACGATCTGCCGGGCGCGCACCTCGTACTCGCCGCCGGCCTCCACGTCCTGCACGCGCGCGCCGACCACCCGCTCGCCCTCGCGGAGGAAGCCGATGACCCGGGCCCGGTTGGCGACCGCGGCGCCGTACGCGGACGCGGTGCGCACGATGGTGGCGACGTACCGGGCGTCATCCATCTGGGCGTCGTAGTACTGCAATGCGCCGACCAGCGCGTCCTTCTTCAGGCAGGGCGCCACCCGCAGCGCGCCGGAACGGGTGAGATGGCGGTGGGCCGGCAGCCCCCGGCCGTGCCCCGAGGAGAGCGACATCGCGTCGTACATCACCACGCCGGTCCCGGCGTACCAGCGCTCCCAGCCCTTGTGCTGGAGCGGATAGAGGAACGGCACCGGCTTCACCAGATGCGGCGCGATCCGCTCCAGCAGCAGCCCGCGTTCCTTCAGCGCCTCCCGTACCAGCGCGAAGTCCAGCATCTCCAGATAGCGCAACCCTCCGTGGATCAGCTTGCTGGAGCGCGATGACGTGCCCGAGGCCCAGTCCCGCGCCTCGACCAGGCCGGTGGACAGTCCGCGTGTCACCGCGTCCAGAGCGGTGCCCGCGCCGACGACTCCGCCGCCGATGACCAGCACGTCCAGCTCGCGTTCCGCCATCCGTGCCAGTGCTCCGGCGCGCTCGGCCGGTCCCAGTGTCGCTGTCCTCACCACTGCCTCCCGCTTCGGTCGGTGCTGTGATCGCTGCCACACCCCGTAGTCGATTCTGTCCGGAGGTGACGGGGCCAGCCACCCTCCGCGCGCTGACTGGGTGGGAAGACGCCACTCCGCACCCTTGATCCACCAATCCCCAGTCTGGGTCAAATGTCGGCTTAGTCTACTTATGCGTCACCTGGAATCGCTCGGGAAGGACGGCCAGCAGCATGCCCGCAGACCTCGCCGTCATCGGACTCGGCCACATCGGCCTCCCCCTCGCCCAGGCCGCCGTCGCCGCCGGCCTCGGCACCATCGGATACGCCCCCGAACCGCACACGGCCGCGGCGCTCGGCGCCGACGGCCCGCTCTCCCCCACCGAAGTGCGCCGGCTGCTCACCGCCGGCTTCCGCACCACCACCGACCCCGCCGCGCTCGGCCGGGTCCGTACGGCGGTCATCTGCGCCCCGACCCCGCTCGGCGAGGACCGCGCCCTGGACCTGCACGCGGTGGCCGACGCCGCCCGCACCCTCGCCGCACATCTGCGCCCCCACACCACGGTGATCCTTGAGTCGGCGGGGTACCCCGGTACCACCGAGGAATTCCTCCGGCCGCTCCTCGAAGCGGGCTCCGGCCTCACCGCGGGGCGCGACTTCCACCTCGCCTGCTCCCCCGCCCGGTACGACCCCGGCAACCGCCGCTACGGGCACGCCAACACCCCGAAGGTCATCGGCGGCCTCACCCCCGCCTGCACCGAAGCCGCCGCCGCCTTCTACGGCCGGCTCACTGACAAGGTCGTCCGCGCCCGCGGGCCCAAGGAAGCCGAGACCGCCGGCCTCCTGGAGACCAACTACCGGCACGTCAACATCGCCCTGATGAACGAGATGGCCGTGCTCTGCCACGACATCGACGTGGACCTCTGGGACGTCATCCGCTGCGCCGAGACCAAGCCCTTCGGCTTCCAGGCCTTCCGCCCCGGGCCCGGCGTCGGCGGCCACGCGGCCCCCGTCGACCCCCACCACCTCGCCGGCCGGGGCCGCACGTCCGGCGGCCACCCGCTCCGCATGGTCGAACTGGCCCAGGAGGTCAACGGGCGGATGCCCCGGTACGTCATCCAGCGCTGCGCCACCCTCCTCAACGAGCACGGCAAGTCGGCGCGCGGCGCCCGCATCCTGCTCCTCGGCGTCACGTACAAGCCCGACATCGCCGACCAGGAGGGCTCACCGGCCCGCGAGATCGCCGCCCGGCTGCTGGAGCTGGGCGCCCATCTGACGTACCACGACCCGCACGTCCCCCAGTGGCGCGTCCACGGCCGCCCCGTGCCCCGCGCGGACTCCCTCTACGAGGCCGCCTCCGGCGCCGACCTCACCCTGCTCCTCCAGCACCACCGCACGTACGACCTCCAGGGCCTGGCGGTCAAGGCGCAGCTGCTGCTGGACACGCGGGGAGCAACGCCCACGGGGGCTGCGTACCGGCTGTGAACGCCCGCGGGCATGCGAGAGGGGTCCGGCCGCAGCGGCCGGACCCCTCTCGTGAGGATGCGCGTATCAGGCGGTCACCGTGACCTCGACCCGCTGGAACTCCTTCAGGTCGGAGTAGCCGGTCGTGGCCATCGCACGGCGCAGCGCGCCGAAGAAGTTCATCGAACCGTCCGGCGTGTGCGACGGGCCGAGCAGCACCTCCTCGGTCGTGCCGACGGCACCGAGGTCCATGCGCTTGCCGCGCGGCACGTCCTCGTGGACGGCCTCCATGCCCCAGTGGTGGCCGCGGCCCGGCGCGTCGGTGGCGCGGGCCAGCGGGGAGCCCATCATCACGGCGTCGGCGCCGCAGGCGATGGCCTTGGGCAGGTCGCCGGACCAGCCCACGCCGCCGTCGGCGATCACGTGCACGTACCGGCCGCCGGACTCGTCCATGTAGTCACGGCGCGCGGCCGCGACGTCCGCGACGGCGGTGGCCATCGGGACCTGGATGCCCAGGACGTTACGGGTGGTGTGCGCGGCGCCGCCGCCGAAGCCCACCAGCACACCCGCCGCGCCGGTACGCATCAGGTGCAGCGCGGCGGTGTAGGTCGCGCAGCCGCCGACGATGACCGGGACGTCCAGCTCGTAGATGAACTGCTTCAGGTTCAGCGGCTCGGCGGCGCTGGAGACGTGCTCGGCCGAGACGGTGGTGCCACGGATCACGAAGATGTCCACGCCCGCGTCCACGACGGCCTTGGAGAACTGGGCGGTGCGCTGCGGGGAGAGCGCGGCGGCGGTGACCACACCGGAGTCGCGCACCTCCTTGATGCGCTGGCCGATCAGCTCTTCCTTGATCGGCGCCGCGTAGATCTCCTGGAGGCGGCGGGTCGCGGCGGCCTCGTCCAGCTCCGCGATCTCCGCGAGCAGCGGCTCCGGGTCCTCGTACCGGGTCCACAGGCCTTCCAGGTTGAGAACGCCCAGACCGCCCAGCTCACCGATGCGGATGGCGGTCTCCGGGGAGACCACGGAGTCCATCGGCGCGGCCAGGAACGGCAGCTCGAACCGGTAGGCGTCGATCTGCCAGGCGATCGAGACCTCCTTCGGGTCGCGGGTGCGCCGACTCGGTACGACGGCGATGTCGTCGAAGGCGTACGCCCGGCGGCCGCGCTTGCCGCGCCCGATCTCGATCTCAGTCACTGTGTGGCCTTTCCTCTGTGTCTGCCGTTCCAGTATCCCCGACACGCTGAGGAGCCCGCGGACGGGCGTCCGCGGGCTCCCCCTCAAGCCGTGTGGCCCGGAACCGGGCCTACCCGCTCAGCGGGCGTTGTAGTTCGGTGCCTCGACCGTCATCTGGATGTCGTGCGGGTGGCTCTCCTTGAGGCCCGCCGAGGTGATCCGCACGAAGCGGCCCCGCTCCTGCAGCTCCGGAACCGTGCGGCCGCCGACGTAGAACATCGACTGGCGCAGGCCGCCGGCGAGCTGGTGGACGACCGAGGAGAGCGGGCCGCGGTAGGGCACCTGGCCCTCGATGCCCTCGGGCACCAGCTTCTCGTCGGAGGCGACGCCCTCCTGGAAGTACCGGTCCTTGGAGAAGGACTTGCGGTCGCCGCGGGTCTGCATCGCGCCGAGCGAGCCCATGCCCCGGTAGGACTTGAACTGCTTGCCGTTGATGAACAGCAGCTCGCCCGGGGACTCCTCGCAGCCGGCGAGGAGCGAGCCGAGCATGACCGTGTCGGCGCCCGCGACCAGGGCCTTCGCGATGTCACCGCTGTACTGGAGGCCACCGTCGCCGATGACCGGGACACCGGCCTCCTTCGCGGCGAGCGAGGCCTCGTAGATCGCGGTGACCTGGGGGACGCCGATGCCGGCGACCACGCGGGTGGTGCAGATGGAGCCGGGGCCGACACCGACCTTGATGCCGTCCACGCCGGCGTCGATCAGCGCCTGGGCGCCGTCACGGGTGGCGACGTTGCCGCCGACCACGTCGACGGAGGAGTTCGACTTGATCTTGGCGACCATGTCGCCGACCAGCCGGGAGTGGCCGTGCGCGGTGTCCACGACGATGAAGTCCACGCCGGACTCGATCAGTGCCTGGGCCCGCTCGTACGAGTCACCGGCGACGCCGACCGCGGCGCCGACCAGCAGCCGGCCCTCGGAGTCCTTGGCGGCGTTCGGGTACTGCTCGGCCTTCACGAAGTCCTTGACCGTGATGAGGCCCTTGAGGACGCCCGAGTCGTCGACCAGCGGCAGCTTCTCGATCTTGTGGCGGCGGAGCAGCTCCATGGCGTCCACGCCGGAGATCCCGACCTTGCCCGTGACCAGCGGCATCGGCGTCATGACGTCACGGACCTGGCGGCCGCGGTCGGTCTCGAAGGCCATGTCGCGGTTGGTGACGATGCCGAGCAGCTTGCCCGCCGCGTCGGTCACCGGCACGCCGCTGATGCGGAAGCGCGCGCAGAGGTCGTCGGCCTCGGCCAGGGTCGCGTCCGGGTGCACCGTGATCGGGTCCGTGACCATGCCGGACTCGGAGCGCTTGACGAGGTCGACCTGGTTGGCCTGGTCCTCGATGGAGAGGTTGCGGTGCAGCACGCCGACGCCGCCCTGACGGGCCATGGCGATCGCCATCCGGGCCTCGGTGACCTTGTCCATCGCCGCGGACAGCAGCGGGACGTTCACGCGGACGTTCTTCGAGATGTACGAGGAGGTGTCGATCTGATCGGGCGCCATGTCCGAGGAGCCCGGCAGCAGCAGCACATCGTCGTAGGTCAGCCCGAGTGTCGCGAATTTTCCGGGCACTCCGTCGACGTTGGTCATGACACCTTCCCAATGGCCTTGATCAGTGCGGATGTCCATGCTAACGGGAATGACCGGTGGCTCATTCCACGAGCAAGATCACCCGCATTTTTTGTACCTTCACACGTACGGATCAGGGCGCGCCGAGGCCGCCCCGCTCCGTACGCGGAGCGGCGGCGCCTACTGTTCGGCGAGCGCCCGGAGCCGGCTGAGCGCGCGGTGCTGCGCGACCCGTACGGCACCCGGCGACATCCCCAGCATCTGCCCGGTCTCCTCCGCCGTCAGCCCGACCGCCACCCGCAGCAGCACCAGCTCCCGCTGGTTCTCCGGCAGGCTGGCCAGCAGCTGCTTGGCCCACTCCGCGTCACTGCTGAGCAGCGCCCGCTCCTCGGGCCCGAGCGAGTCGTCCGGCTGCTCCGGCATCTCGTCCGAGGGCACGGCCGTGCTGCCGGGGCCGCGCATGGCTGCCCGCTGCAGATCGGCGACCTTGTGGCCGGCGATGGCGAAGACGAACGCCTCGAAGGGCTTTCCGGTGTCGCGGTAACGCGGCAGCGCGCAGAGCACCGCCACGCAGACCTCCTGCGCGAGGTCCTCGACAAAGTGCCGCGCGTCGCCGGGCAGCCTGGAGAGCCGCGTACGGCAGTAGCGCAGGGCGAGCGGGTGCACGTGCGCGAGGAGGTCGTGCGTCGCCTGCCGGTCCCCCTCGACGGCACGTGCGACGAGCCCGCCGATCTCCTGGGTCCCGTCCTCGCGCATCGGTCCATGGTGCCTTGACGCCGCACGGTTCGCGGCATCGCCCCCGTAGTTGTGCACCGAAGTGTTATGCGTCGGTGTGCCAGCACTCACGTCCCACGCCTCCCCCTTTCGGGTGTTGCCCATGCCGGACCCGAGACGTCGCCCACGGCGTTCAGCGGTGCCGCGCGGCACCGTCAGGGGCATGTCCGTCATGAGGTCTCTTCTGGCCGAGTGAGAAGCCCCGGCCCTGGAGCCGGGGAGGAGTCACACCTCAAGCATGCGGCATCGCGTGAGGTTTCGGCGCCGGACGGCGGCACAGCGGGGCCGTGGCACGCGCCACCCCGTCAGGACGGCGCGCGCCGCGGCCCCGCTGTGCCCTCATGCGGCGGACGGCTCAGCGGACCAGGCCCCAACGGAAGCCGAGCGCCACGGCGTGCGCGCGGTCGGAGGCGCCGAGCTTCTTGAAGAGCCGTCGGGCGTGCGTCTTGACCGTGTCCTCGGAGAGGAACAGCTCGCGCCCGATCTCGGCGTTGGACCGCCCGTGGCTCATGCCCTCCAGCACCTGGATCTCCCGCGCGGTGAGCGTCGGGGCCGCACCCATCTCGGCGGACCGCAGCCGGCGCGGGGCGAGGCGCCAGGTCGGGTCGGCGAGCGCCTGGGTGACGGTCGCGCGCAGCTCGGCGCGCGAGGCGTCCTTGTGCAGATAGCCGCGGGCGCCGGCGGCGACGGCGAGCGCCACCCCGTCGAGGTCCTCCGCGACGGTGAGCATGATGATCCGGGCGCCCGGATCGGCGGACAGCAGCCGGCGCACGGTCTCGACACCGCCGAGGCCCGGCATGCGTACGTCCATCAGAATCAGGTCCGAGCGATCGGCACCCCAGCGGCGGAGCACTTCCTCGCCGTTGGCCGCGGTCGTCACGCGCTCGACGCCGGGGACGGTCGCAACCGCCCGACGGAGCGCCTCTCGGGCAAGCGGGGAGTCGTCGCAGACGAGGACGGAAGTCATGGCCGTCCTCCGCAGCTGATGCGCGTCACGTTGTGCCTCCAGGCTGGTACGTATCGTCACCTGTGCGATTGACGGCCTCGGACACCTGCCCGGGGGGTCCCTCTGTCAACCGCTTCCGCACTCTCAACGACGGTCACCCGAAAGAGTTACGGGCTGAGGAGCCGTTTTCGACACTCTATGTGAGGGGCCGGACACGCAGCAGCAAGACCCGCGCCCCTTGGCGCCACACTTTCTGCAAGCAGTCCGCTTTGCCCTGTTTGGTGACTTTTCTTCCGTGTTTCTTGGTTCTGGGGCAAGATTCGAGAAGAGTCATATTTACATCTACTTAGACGGTAGATGTACGGTCTTGACCAGGAGCCCGATACCGCCACGCTTCGAGGGGACTAGCAATGGCAGATTTCTCCCGCCTTCCGGGCCCGAACGCAGACCTCTGGGACTGGCAACTGCTCGCCGCCTGCCGCGGCGTGGACAGTTCGCTCTTCTTCCACCCCGAGGGCGAGCGCGGTGCGGCCCGCAGCGCGCGCGAGACGTCGGCGAAAGAGGTCTGCATGCGCTGCCCGGTACGTGCCGAGTGCGCGGCGCACGCGCTGGCCGTTCGTGAGCCCTACGGCGTCTGGGGAGGACTGACCGAGGACGAGAGGGAAGAGCTGATGGGCCGGGCCCGCCACCGCCTGGTGCCGGCGGGCGGCCCGGGGCACGCGACGATGTCCGGCGGCTGACGCCGGGCCCGACACCCGAACAGGCGAAACGTTTCTCCACCGCAGCCGCCGACGGCGGTGCGGCCTCCCGTACCGCCGGGAGAGCGGTACGGGAAGGTCAGCGGCGGCCCGCGGCCGCCAGCTGGTCGAGCATCGCCGTCACCGCCGGGACCTGGGCCAGGTCCGGGAGGGTGAGGGCCACGATCTCGCGCTGCACGACCGGCTCCAGCACGATCGTGCGCGCGCCCTTGGGGCGTACCGAGGACAGCGCCAGCTCCGGGAGCGCGGCGACGCCCAGCCCTGCGCCGACGAGGCCGATCACGGCCGGATAGTCGTCGGTGGCGAAGTCGATGCGCGGCGTGAAACCGGCGTTCTCGCACACCGAGACCAGGTGCCGGCGGCAGCGCGGGCAGCCCGCGATCCACGGCTCCTCGGCCAGCTCGGCGAAGCCGGCCCGGCCGACGCCGGCGAACCGGTGCTGCTCGGGCACGAGCCCCACCAGCCTGTCGGTGAGCACCCGGCGGACGACCAGGTCGTCCCACTCGGACTCGGCGGCCGGGTCGGCGCCCGGCACTTCGGGGTAGCGGAAGGCCAGCGCGATCTCGCAGTCCCCGCCGCGCAGCATCTCGATGGAGCGCGGCGGCTCCGCCTCGTCCAGCGACACCGCCGTACCGGGGTGCGCCGACCGCATCGCGGCCAGCGCGGTCGGCACCAGCGTCGAGCTGCCCGAGGGGAAGGACACCAGCCGCACCCGCCCGGCCCGCAGTCCGGCGATCGCGGCGACCTCCTCCTCGGCGGCGGTGAGCCCGGCGAGGATGCCGGCGGCGTGCCGGACGAGGGCTTCGCCCGCCTCCGTGAGACGCATTTCACGGCCGGTGCGGACGATCAGCGGGGTGCCCGCCGACTGCTCCAGCGCCTTTATCTGCTGGGAGACGGCGGGCTGGGTGCAGCCGAGCTCCCGTGCGGCGGCGGAGAAGGAGCCGGTCCGGGCGACGGCACGCAGCACACGGAGATGACGAGCCTCGATCATTCCTCAAGCATAAGCACTACTTGGGGCGCAGTCGGAATATTCGGTCACAGCTTTGGAGCAGCCAAAGCCCGCAGGAGGCGGGCATTCCGGGCGGACTTTCGGCGCGAAACCCACCACCAATGGACCGAATGGCATCGACCCCCACACCGAGGTCCCTTCCCGCACACAGCACTTGACGACTCGCCGCCCGGGCGGGCGGGGCGGCCCCGGGCCGATAGCGTTCTCTTATGACGACTGCATTGGTCACGGGAGCGACGGCGGGCATCGGAGCGGCGTTCGCACGCCGGCTGGCGGCCGACGGACACAACCTGGTGCTGGTGGCCCGTAACGAAGAGAAGCTGCGCAATCACGCGGCCGAGCTGCACGACCGGCACGGCGTCGAGGTCGGGGTGCTGGTCGCCGACCTGGCGACGGAGGAAGGCATCACGGCCGTCGAGGAACGGCTGGACGACCGGAAGCACCCGGTGGACCTGCTCGTGAACAACGCGGGCTTCGGCAACAAGGGCGAGTTCCTCGAAGTGCCCATGGCCGACGAGCTGACGATGCTGAAGGTGCACTGCGAGGCGGTGCTGCGGCTGACGTCGGCGGCGGTGAAGGGGATGCGCGAGCGGCGGCGCGGCGGGGTGGTGAACGTCGCCTCGGTCGCGGCCTTCGTCCCGCGCGGGACCTACGGCGCGAGCAAGGCGTGGGTCGTGCAGTTCACCCAGGGCGCGGCACGGGACCTGGCCGGGAGCGGGGTGCGGCTGATGGCGCTGTGCCCGGGCTTCGTCCGTACCGAGTTCCACGAGCGCGCGGGCATGGGCACGGACAACATCCCCGGCTGGATGTGGCTGGACGCCGACAACCTGGTGGACGCGGCGATGAAGGACCTGGCCAGGGGCCGTTCGCTGTCCATCCCCGACCCCCGGTACAAGGCGCTGATGGGCGTGGTGAAGCTCGCCCCGCGCAACCTCCTGGGCGGCGTCACCTCCCGCACGGGCCGCAAGTACGGGCCGCAGTAGCCGGTCGCGCCAAAGACGACGGGCCCGGCACCTCCCTGGGAGATGCCGGGCCCGTTCGTACCGCAACCACCGCTTGAGTTACCCCCGCGGCGAGTTACCAGGTCCGCGAGAGCGGCTGGGGGTACCTCCCAGCGGTAGCTGGGGGAGGTTCAACCGCGAAGAGCAGGTCAGCTCACACTCAGTGCGCGTGGCCGTGTCCGTGGCCGGCGGCCTCGGGCTCCTCCTCGGCCGGCTTCTCGACGACCAGGGTCTCGGTCGTGAGCAGCAGGGAGGCGATGGAGGCGGCGTTCTCCAGGGCGGAGCGGGTGACCTTGACCGGGTCGATGACGCCGGCCTTCACCAGGTCGCCGTACTCACCGGTGGCGGCGTTGAAGCCGTTGCCCTTGTCGAGCTCGGCGACCTTGGAGGTGATGACGTAGCCCTCCAGGCCGGCGTTCTCGGCGATCCAGCGCAGCGGCTCGACGGCGGCGCGGCGGACGACGGCGACACCGGTGGCCTCGTCGCCCTCCTTGCCGAGGTTGCCCTCGAGCACCTTGACGGCGTGGACGAGCGCGGAGCCACCACCGGAGACGATGCCCTCCTCGACCGCGGCGCGGGTCGCGGAGATGGCGTCCTCAAGACGGTGCTTCTTCTCCTTGAGCTCGACCTCGGTGGCCGCACCCACGCGGATGACGCAGACGCCACCGGCGAGCTTGGCGAGGCGCTCCTGGAGCTTCTCGCGGTCCCAGTCCGAGTCGGTGGACTCGATCTCGGCCTTGATCTGCGCGACGCGGCCCGCGACGTCCTCGGAGTTGCCGCCACCGTCGACGATGGTGGTGTCGTCCTTGGTCACGGTCACGCGGCGGGCGGTGCCCAGCACGTCCAGACCGGCCTGGTCGAGCTTGAGGCCGACCTCCTCGGCGATGACGGTCGCACCGGTGAGGGTGGCCATGTCGCCGAGCATCGCCTTGCGGCGGTCACCGAAGCCGGGGGCCTTCACGGCGACGGCGTTGAAGGTGCCACGGATCTTGTTCACGACCAGGGTCGACAGGGCCTCGCCCTCGACGTCCTCGGCGATGATCAGCAGCGGCTTGGAGGAGCCGGCCTGGATGACCTTCTCCAGCAGCGGCAGCAGGTCCTGGATCGAACCGATCTTGCCCTGGTGGATGAGGATGTACGGGTCCTCGAGGACGGCCTCCATCCGCTCCTGGTCGGTGACCATGTACGGGGAGAGGTAACCCTTGTCGAAGGCCATGCCCTCGGTGAAGTCGAGCTCCAGGCCGAAGGTGTTGGACTCCTCGACGGTGATGACACCGTCCTTGCCGACCTTGTCCATCGCCTCGGCGATGAGCTCACCGACCTGCTTGTCCTGGGCGGACAGGCCGGCCACGGCGGCGATGTCCTCCTTGGAGTCGATCGGGCTGGCGATCGCGAGGAGGTCGTCGGACACGGCCTTGACGGCGGCGTCGATGCCCTTCTTCAGGGCGGCGGGGGAGGCACCGGCGGCGACGTTGCGCAGACCCTCACGGACCAGCGCCTGGGCCAGGACGGTGGCGGTGGTGGTGCCGTCACCAGCGATGTCGTTGGTCTTGGTCGCCACCTCCTTCACCAGCTGGGCGCCGAGGTTCTCGTACGGGTCGTCGACCTCGACCTCGCGGGCGATGGTGACACCGTCGTTGGTGATGGTCGGGGCGCCGAACTTCTTGTCGATGACGACGTTGCGGCCCTTGGGGCCGATCGTCACCTTGACCGTGTCGGCAAGCTTGTTGACGCCGCGCTCGAGGGCGCGACGGGCGTCCTCGTCGAACTTCAGAATCTTCGCCATGAGTTACGTGTCCTTAGTCGTACTCTCAACGAAATGCGCCCCTGCCCCGGGTGGTGAGACGCGGGAACCAGGGGCGCAGATCAGAACAGCTGGGGTGAAGCGTCGGCCTGGGAAATCCCAGGTCCCGGCTTACTTCTCGACGATCGCGAGAACGTCGCGGGCCGAGAGGACGAGGTACTCCTCGCCGTTGTACTTCACCTCGGTGCCGCCGTACTTGCTGTAGAGCACGACGTCGCCGACGGAAACGTCGAGCGGAAGACGGTTGCCGTCCTCGAAGCGGCCCGGGCCCACGGCCAGGACGACGCCCTCCTGGGGCTTCTCCTTGGCGGTGTCCGGAATGACCAGGCCCGAAGCCGTGGTCTGCTCGGCGTCGAGCGGCTGGACCACAATGCGGTCCTCGAGCGGCTTGATGGCAACCTTGGAGCTGGCGGTCGTCACGATCCGACCTCCCCCTTCGGAGATCTCACGGGGTTAACTGTCTGAGGTGGCGACCAGGTGGATCCGTCGTCGCGGGTGCCGGACCTGCCCGTCGCTGTGTTTGGCACTCTCCAGTGGTGAGTGCCAGCGCCGAGACTATGACGCGGTTAGCACTCGGTCAAGCGGAGTGCCAACGTGGCTCGTAAAGAGATCCGCGGCCTGACCGGACGGCAGTCTCGTGACCTGCCCCAGAATGGGACGGGTGAACCCTCTCGACGCCTTCTCCGCGCTGCTCAGCGACGAGGGCCGGACCCTGCTGGCCGGCCTCCGCGACCACGACCCCGCCCAGGAGCTCGCAACCGCCACCCGGCTGCGCCGCGAGCACCCCGCGGAGCTGGTGTCCGCGGCCCTCGGCCAGGCCAGGCTGCGGCAGCGCGCGGTCGCGAAGTTCGGCGCCGAGGACGCGTACCGGATGTTCTTCACCCCGAACGGCGTCGAGCAGTCCACCCGCCGCACCGTCGCCGTGCACCGCGCGGCGCGCCTGGCCGCGCTCGGCGTACGGTCCGTCGCCGACCTGTGCTGCGGCATCGGCGGCGACGCGATCGCGTACGCGCGGGCCGGGATCAAGGTGCTCGCGGTGGACCACGACCCGCTGACGGCGGAGGTCGCGCGGGCGAACGCCGAGGCGCTGGGCCTGGCCGACCTGATCGAGGTGCGCTGCGCGGACGTCACGGAGATCGACACGAGCCCGTACGACGCGGTCTTCGTGGACCCTGCGCGCAGAGGGGGCAAGGGGGCAGGGGCCGCGCGCAGCGCGTCGATGAGGGGCGGTGGCCGGGCGACGGGCGGGCGGATCTTCGACCCGGAGGCGTACTCCCCGCCGCTCTCCTGGGCCATCGAGGCGGCCCGCAAGGCCCCGCGCGCCGCGCTGAAGATCGCGCCCGGCATCCCGCACGAGGCGATCCCCGAGGACGCCGCGGCGGAGTGGATCTCGGACGGCGGCGACGTGAAGGAAGCGGTCCTCTGGTTCGGCACGGAACCCGGCTCCGTACGCGCCACCCTGCTGCCCTCGGGCGCCTCGCTCAGCACCACGGCGCCGCTCCCCGACCCGCCCGTACGCCCCGTGGGCCGGTACCTCTACGAGCCGGACGGCGCCGTCATCCGCGCCCACCTGGTCGCCGAGGCCGCCGCCGAGCTGGACGGGGGACTGATCGACGAGACCATCGCGTACGTCACCGCCGACGAGCTGCGCCCCACCCCGTACGCCGCCGCCTACGAGATCACCGACGTGCTGCCGTTCAACCTGAAGAAGCTCAAGTCACTCCTTCGTGAACGCGAGATCGGCGTGCTGACGGTCAAGAAGCGCGGCTCCGCCGTCGAGCCGGAGGAGATCCGCCGCAAGGTGAAGCTCCGCGGCCCGAACGCGGCCACGGTCCTGCTCACCCGCGTCGCGGGCGCGCCGACGATGCTCGTCGGACAGCCCGCGCCGCGGCCGGCCGGCGGCTGATCACGAGTACAGGTTGTCCTTGCTGACCTCGTGCACGTGGTCGTGGTCATGGCCGTGACCGTGCCCGTGGTGGGAGTGCGGGACGCCGTGCCGGTGCTGGTGGCCCGGGGCCGGGACGTGCGGCTCGGTGACCGGCAGGGAGGAGTCGGCGGACAGCTCCCAGGCGGAGTGCGGCCGGTTCCGCGCGACCATCTCGGCGCCGAGGGCCGCGACCATCGCGCCGTTGTCCGTGCACAGCTTCGGACGCGGCACGCGCAGCGTGATGCCCGCGTCCTCGCAGCGCCGCTCGGCCATCGCGCGCAGCCGCGAGTTGGCCGCCACGCCACCGCCGATCATCAGGTGCTCCACGCCGTGGTCCTTGCAGGCCCGTACGGCCTTCCGCGTCAGCACGTCCACGACGGCCTCCTGGAAGGACGCCGAGACGTCGGCCACCGGGACCTCCTCGCCGGCCGCGCGCCTGGCCTCGATCCAGCGGGCCACGGCGGTCTTCAGGCCGGAGAAGGAGAAGTCGTACTTCGGGTCGCGCGAACCGGTCAGGCCGCGCGGGAACGCGATCGCCTCCGGGTCGCCCTCGCGCGCCATGCGGTCGATGACCGGCCCGCCCGGGAAGCCGAGGTTCAGCACCCGCGCGACCTTGTCGAACGCCTCGCCCGCCGCGTCGTCGATCGTCGAGCCGAGCGGCCGCACGTCGGAGGTGATATCCGGCGCGAGCAGCAGCGAGGAGTGGCCGCCGGAGACCAGCAGCGCCATCGTCGGCTCGGGCAGCGCGCCGTGTTCGAGCTGGTCGACGCAGATGTGCGAGGCGAGGTGGTTGACGCCGTACAGCGGCTTGCCGAGGGCGTACGCGTACGCCTTGGCCGCCGAGGTGCCGACGAGCAGCGCTCCGGCGAGGCCGGGGCCGGCCGTCACCGCGATGCCGTCCAGGTCGGAGGCGGCGACGCCGGCGTCCTTCAGGGCGCGCTGGATGGTGGGGACCATCGCCTCCAGGTGGGCGCGCGAGGCGACCTCGGGGACGACGCCGCCGTAACGGGCGTGTTCGTCGACGCTGGAGGCGATCGCGTCGGCCAGCAGGGTGTGCCCGCGGACGATGCCGACACCGGTTTCGTCGCAGGAGGTCTCGATGCCGAGGACGAGCGGTTCGTCAGCCATTGATCGGTGTTCCTTGTACGAGGGATTCGGAGGTGTAGCGCATGACCAGGGCGTCGACGTTGCCCGGCTGGTAGTAGCCGCGGCGGAAGCCGATGGGCTCGAAGCCGAAGCGTTCGTACAGCCGCTGGGCGCGGAGGTTGTCGACGCGCACTTCGAGCAGCACTTCGTGGCACTCGAAGGTGTTGGCGGCGGTGAGCAGGTCGGTCAGCAGCCGGGCGCCGAGCCCGGAGCCCCACTGGTCGCGGGCCGTGGCGATGGTCTGGACGTCGCCGGTGCCGTCGACGGCGGCGAGCCCGCCGTAGCCGACGAGCCGGCCGTCCTGCTCGGCGACGGTGTAGTGGCGGTTCGCGCCGCGCCCTCGGGAGTGCGCCAGCTCGGACCAGAACATCCCCCGCGACCAGGCGTCCTCGGGGAACAGCTCCTCCTCCAGCGCCAGCACCGGCTCGATGTCCCACCAGCGCATCTCGCGCAGCACGGCGGCGGGCGCGGTGGTGGCGGACTGGTCGGCGTGGGCGGTCACTTGGGGGTGACCACCTTGTAGTTGGCCGGGACCTGCGCGTCCGGCCGGCGCAGGTACAGCGGCTGCGGGGGCAGCAGCGTCTCGCCGCGGGCCAGCTTCTCGGCGGCGAGCGCGCCGAGGGCCGCCGCCGACTGGTGCTCGGGCCCGTCGGCGCGCAGGCCGTCGAAGGTGGCGTCGTACAGCACCGCGCCCGCGCCCACCGCCGGCACCCCGGCGACCTGCTCGGCGATGTCGGCCGGGCGGTCGACGGCCGGCTCCGTCGTGCGGGTACGGAAGTCCGCGTACCGGGCCCAGTAGACCTCCTTGCGGCGCGCGTCCGTCGCCACGACGAAGGGCTCCTCGATCCCGGAGGCGTACGCGATGCCGTCCAGCGAGCACAGGCCGTGCACGGGCACGTCCAGGGCCGCGCCGAACGTGGCGGCGGTGACCAGGCCGACGCGCAGCCCGGTGTAGGGGCCGGGGCCGACGCCCACGACGATGTCGGTGACCGCGTCGAGCTTCACGCCGGCCTCGCCGAGCACCCGGTCGACGGCGGGCAGCAGCAGTTCGCCGTGGCGGCGGGCGTCCACCTCACGCGCCTCGGCGAGCACGCGGGGAGCGGCCGGGCCGCCGCCGGTGTCGGGGGCGCAGCTGAGCAGCGCGGCGGAAACGGCGGGGGTTGCGGTGTCAAGGGCAAGCAGCAGCACGCCCTCAAGACTACGGCGCGGCGGACGCCGCCCTGCCGGGTGCTGCGCTCGCCGGTACGCTGCGTGCTGGGACTCCGGCACGCTGTGTGCCGGCCTTCGGACCTCGGACGCGTACGGATCCGTACGGAAAGGTGGCACGGCGGTGGCCGCTAGGAGCAGCTCGATCGTGACGGCTCTCACCGTGGTGGCACTGGCCGCGGTCGGTTTCCTGGGCTTCCAGGCCTCGGCCGACGCCTCCGACCCGCTGAAGCCGGTGCGCTCGGCCAAGGGCGGCTCGGCCTCGCCGGCGCCCTCGGCCGACCAGAAGCCGAAGGAGTCGGCGGAGGAGAAGGAGAAGCGCGAGACCGCGGTGCCGGCGCACTCCGGTTCGGGCAAGCGCGTGGTGTACGCGCTGGACGACCGGCGGGTGTGGCTGATCGGCCCGAAGGAGCAGGTCCTGCGCACGTACGAGGTCGTACCGAGCAAGGTCAGCCCGGCGCCCGGGGCGTACTCGGTGACCACGCGCTCGGCGAGCGTGACCGGTTCCGACGGAATCCCGATCGAGAACGTCGTACGGTTCGCGACGGTCGACAACGTGGTGGTCGGCTTCAGCGCGGCGGTCGACGGCTCGATGCCGCAGCCGGACGCCCAGCAGAAGAAGACGGGCGGCGTCCGCGAAAAGCGCGCCGACGGCGCGGCCATGTGGAAGTTCGCCACGATCGGCACGAAGGTCGTCGTCGTTTCGTAGCGTCCGCGAGGACCGAGGTCACCCGGCGGCCGCCGGCCACCGGCACGGGCTCGGGGGCTTTCGGAGTCGCCGCAGGGGCATCGCTGCACCCGTACGGAGCAGGGGGCCGGCGTGGGCTGATGAATCCCCCGTACGGGCTACAGGGTGCCGTGGCGGCGAGTGGACGGCCTGTGCGCGCGGCCGGACGGGAAGCCCTGCCGCACCCGGCGGCCTACGCCGCGTCGCGGTCGCTGTTCGGCAGGTGGGAGGCCTCAGGAGCGGGCTCGGGGCGGGTTTCGGCGGTGGCCGGGGCCTCGGGGGCTTCCGGGGGCGTGGAGACCGCGCTGGCGGCCGCACAGGACGCCAGGAGTTCGTTCATCGTCGGCCGGGGGCCGTCCTCACGCCGGAACGGAGACGGTTCGCTGTCGTCGCGGCGGGCCGCCGCGGCGAGGGACTGGTGGGCCGACATGGATGCCTCCCGGGGATCCTGGGGCGAGCGGGCATAGTCAGGTAGACCTAACCGGCTCTCTCCCTCCATGTGACCACGCCCGGTACCGCCGACGCAACATCTTGCCGACGGCTTGTCGGAAACTACCGAGTCCACCGCCCCGTAAACGGCGGCCCGGGGGAGGCCGCGCCCGCGCCCTCCTCAGCGTTCCAGGAGCGCCCTGCTCGGCGTTCCCGGAGCAGGCCTCTCAAAGCTCCCGGAGCAGGCCTCTCAGAGTTCCTGGAGCACGCTCAGGTCGCTGCCCGCCCAGCGTTCGCCGACGCCGGTGACCGTCACCTCGCGGACGTCGTCCTCGTCCTCCGCCACGACCGCCGCGGCACCCACCGTGCGCGCGATCGTGACGTGCAGCCGGTCCTCGGACAGCTCCTCGACCTTGCCCTCGCCCCACTCCACGACGACCACGGACTCCGGCAGGGAGACGTCCAGGTCCAGGTCCTCCATCTCGTCCAGGCCGCCGCCGAGCCGGTAGGCGTCGACGTGCACCAGGGGCGGGCCCACGTGCAGCGAGGGGTGCACGCGGGCGATGACGAACGTCGGCGAGGTGACGGCGCCGCGTACGCCCAGGCCCTCGCCGAGGCCCCGGGTCAGCGTCGTCTTGCCCGCGCCGAGCTCTCCGCTCAGCAGCACCAGATCGCCCGGCCGCAGCAGGCCGGCGAGCCGGCGGCCCAACTCCTGCATCCGGTCCGGAGACTTGACGGTTACCTGCGTGATGGCATCGGTGGTGCTCATGCCGCCGATGGTACGAGGCCGGGCGGACACCGCGCGCCACGGCGGCGGCAGCCCCCTCCCGGCCCGGGCGTCAGGCCCGGGCCGGCCGCCGGGCGCGGGATTCCGACACCGCGCGTGCGACCAGGGCCGTCAGGCGGTCGTTGACCAGCTCGGGGTGTTCCAGCATGACCAGGTGGCCGGCGTCCGGTACGCAGGCCAGCTCCGCCGCCGGGAGCAGCTCGCCGATCGTGCGGCTGTGCTCGGGCGGCGTGATCAGGTCGCGGTCGCCGGCCAGTACGAGCGCCGGTACGCCGTCGTAGGCCGCCAGCGCCGCCGTCTTGTCGTGCACGGCGAACGCCGGGAAGAACTCCGCCACCACGTCGATCGGCGTCGCCTCGATCAGCCGCTCGGCGAAGCGCGCGACGCCCGGGTCGACGTCCTTGGGCGCGCCGAAGGAGTACCGCTTCACCAGCCCGGCGAAGAGGTCGGCCGTCGCCCGCCGGCCCTTCTCGACCAGCTCGCTCTGCGCGCCCAGCGCCTTCAGCACCCCGGGCGCGAAGCGGTGGAACGCCTTCACGCCCAGCGACGGCAGCCCGAAGGCGACCTCGCTCAGCCGCCCGGCCGACGTGCCGATCAGGCCGACGCCCACCACGCGCTCGGCGACGTACTCCGGGTACTGGTCGGCCAGCGCCATCACCGTCATGCCGCCCATGGAGTGCCCGATCAGCACGATCGGGCCCTCCGGCACGGCGGCGTCCAGCACCGCCTTCAGGTCCCGGCCCAGCATGTCGATGGTGACCGGTGCGGTGCCCTCGATCTGGGCGTGCCCGCGGGAGGAGCGTCCGTGGCTGCGCTGGTCCCAGTGGACCGTACGGACGTTGCCGCGCAGCGCGGCGCGCTGGAAGTGCCAGGCGTCCTGGCTGAGGCAGTAGCCGTGGCTGAAGACGACGGTGGGGGCCACTGAGCGTCGCCCCAGGGCACCCAGCAGTCGCTTGCGGCGGGCCTTCTGCGCCTCGCCGTCCGGGTGCTCGTCCGGCTCGTCGATCTCGTAGTACAGCTCGGTGCCGTCCTCGGCGTACGCGCTGCCCGGCACGCCGCGCAGGGTGCCGTACGGGCCCGCCGAGTCCAGCGCCGTCCGCGCCTTGCGGCGCACGCCCCGGCCGACCGTCAGCCGCTCCAGCGCCACCCCCGCGGCGGCGCCGGCCGCGACCACGCCGATCGCGGCGCCGGCGATGCCCGCGTGCCGGCCGGCGCGGGCCCAGCCGCCCGCGGCCTCTGCGGCGGCCCCGGCGGCGGCCCCGGCCACGCCCGGGACGCCTTGCGTGCCCTCGCTCATGTCCCGTCCCCCGTTCCCTCGTCCTCCGGGACATTCCCGTGCTCGGGGACATGGACGCGTGGCACCCGGCTTCCGATGCGGGTGACGATCTCGTAGCCGATGGTTCCGATGGCCTGTGCCCAGTCCTCGGCGGTCGGTTCGCCGCGGTCCCCCGGCCCGAAGAGCACCGCCTCGTCCCCCGCGGCGGCGGTGTCCCCGCCGAGGTCGACGACGAACTGGTCCATGGCGACCCGGCCGGCGATCGTCCGCCGCTTGCCGGCGATCAGCACCGGGCCGGTGCCGGAGGCGTGCCGCGGGATGCCGTCGGCGTAGCCCAGCGGGACCAGTGCGAGCGTGGTGTCCCCGGGGGTCGTGTAGTGGTGGCCGTACGAGACGCCGTGGCCGCCCGGTACGTGCTTGACCGACGCCAGGGAGGCGGACAGCGTCATCACGGGGCGCAGCCCGAAGTCGGCGGGCGTGCCGACCTCCGGGCTCGGCGAGATGCCGTAGACGCCGATCCCGGCGCGGACGAGGTCGAAGTGCGCGTCGGGGCGGGTGAGCAGGCCCGGGGTGTTGCAGATGTGCCGGACCTCGGGCCGCAGGCCGGCCGCCTCCGCGGCGGCGAGCGCGTCGCGGAAGACGGCGAGCTGGGCGTCGACCGAGGGATGGCCGGGCTCGTCGGCGCAGGCGAAGTGCGACCAGACGCCGGTGACCCGGATGAGGCCCTCGGCCTCGGCGGCGCGGGCGGCCTCGGTCAGCTCCGCCCAGTCGGCGGGCGGGCAGCCGTTGCGGCCGAGGCCGGTGTCGATCTTCAGCTGGACGCGGGCCGGGCGGCCGGCGGCGTGCGCCGCGTGGCGCACCTCGTGCAGCGCCCACAGCCCGCTCACCGAGACGTCGATGTCGAGCAGCACGGCCTTGCGCCACGGGCCGCCGGGCGTCCACAGCCACGCCATGAGGCGGCCGGTGTCGCCCGCCTCGCGCAGCGCGAAGGCCTCCTCTGGGAGGGCCGTGCCCAGCCACTCGGCACCGGCCCCACGGGCCGCCGCGGCGCACTGCACCGCGCCGTGCCCGTACCCGTCGGACTTGACCACGGCCATCAGCTGTGCCCGCGGAGCGCGCGCCTTCAGGGCACGCACGTTCGACCTCAGTGCGTCGAGGTCGATGGTGGCGCGGGCGCGCAGTGCTCTCTCGTTCATCGTCATCAGTGTCTCAGGTGCGGCGGGCGGAGCCCTTCCGACCGCCGCGATGAGGTGCTTTCGGGCGCCTGATGCCGGGTCACTCGGCCGGTTTGCGGCCCCAGACGAAGACGTCGTCGCCCTTCCTGAGGATGTTCCACAGCTTGGCCGCGTGCGGCCGCCGCATGTTCACGCAGCCGTACGAGCCGGGCGGGCTGTAGATGTTGCCGGAGATCCCGTGGAACGCCTGGCCGCCGTCGAAGAACTGGGAGTGCGGCATCGGCGAGTTGTAGATCGTCGAGTGGTGGTGGCGGTTGCGCAGGTAGACCTTGTGCTTGCCGGGACGGGTGGGATAGCCGGCCCGCCCGCTGCGGATCGCCACCGGGCCGAAGATCACCTTGTCGTGGTTCTGCACCCACATGATCTGGCGCGGCAGGTCGACGCAGGCCACCCGCGGTGCCCAGTGCTCGCCCTTCTTGCGCATCCGGGGCACCGGGCAGCGGCCCTCCTTGTTCGGGTTCGCCCTGGCCTCCAGGAGCCGGATGGTGCCCCAGGTGGCCGGGCCGGCGAAGCCGTTGGCCGGGCTGATGTTCTCCCTCTTCTGCAGGGCGGCGATGGCCTTGCAGTCGGCCGGTGACTGCTTGCCGTCCGCCTTCAGCTTCAGGTACCGCTCCACCTGCTTCTGGAAGGGACCGGTGGCGGTGGTGCACGCGGGCTCCGCCGGCTCGGCCTTGGCGCTCTCCGGGGCGCGCAGGACCTCGGTACGCGGCACGTACTCCACGACCGGGGCCTTCTCGGCGCGAGAGCCGGCGGCCTCCTGCCCACCCGGCTTGCCGGCCGCCGGCTTACCGGTGTGCTTGCCCGGCTTGCCGCTCTGCTTTCCGGGCTTGCCCGTGTGCTTGCCGGGCTTCTTCCCCGGCTTCTTCCCGGGCTTCTTGCCGTTGGCCGACGGCTTCGACTCGTACGTCTGGTCGGGCGTGTCCTTCGGCTGCGCGGAGTTGGGGACGCCGGGTACCAGCTCGGACACGGTGTAGACGTGCGGCTTCTGCGGCCCGGGGTCGGCGGCGGCCCCCGGGGCGACCACGAGACCCAGCAGCGTGGCCGTGCCCGTGGCACCGGCCAGCAGGGTGGAGAAGTATCGGTTCATACGATCAGGTGTGCCGTGACGGGGGCCCCACGCCCCGCGGAGGGGCGCAGGTTCGCCCTGGCGAGCGGGTTTTTCGGCCGGGCGGAGGTGCCGGACGAGCGGGCCGCGCCGGGGACGCCGACGGTACGGGCCGGGCACGCCGGGCCGGGCGGGCGTGGCCGCCGCCCGCCGGGTGAGACTGGTGGCATGCGGACTGCTTACAGCGTGGAGAAGGTGCGGGCGGCGGAGCGGGACCTGATGGCGCGGCTGCCGGACGGTGCCCTGATGCAGCGGGCCGCGGCGGGCCTGGCGGTGGCCTGTGCGGACCTCCTGGGACGGGTGTACGGGTCGCGGGTGGTGCTGCTGACGGGCAGCGGCGACAACGGCGGCGACGCCCTGTACGCGGGCGCCCGGCTGGCCCGCCGGGGCGCCGGGGTGCGCGCGGTGCTGCTGTCCCCGGAGCGGGCGCACCAGGGCGGTCTGGCGGCCCTCCGGGCGGCGGGCGGCCGGGTGTCGGCCGACCCGCGTGGCGACATCGGCCGCGCGGACCTCGTCGTGGACGGCATCGTGGGCATCGGCGGCAAGGGCGGACTGCGGCCCGAGGCGGCGGAGCTGGCCGACGCGGCGCGCTCCTCGACCGTCCTGGCGGTGGACCTGCCGAGCGGGGTGAACGCGGACACCGGCGAGGTCGACGGCGCCGCGGTACGGGCGGACGCGACGGTGACGTTCGGCGCGTACAAGCCGGGGCTGCTGATCGACCCGGCGCGCGAGTACGTGGGCGCGCTGCGGCTGGTGGACATCGGCCTGGAGCTGCCGGCCCCGGACGTCGAGGCGCTGCAGCATGCGGACGTGGCGGAGCTGCTGCCCGTCCCCTCGGCGGACAGCGACAAGTACCGGCGCGGCGTCGTCGGCGTCGTGGCGGGCTCCGCGCGCTATCCGGGCGCCGCGGTGCTCTCGGTGTCGGGCGCGCTGCGCGGCGGCGCGGGCGCCGTCCGGTACGTGGGTCCCGGCGCCGACGCGGTGATCGCGGCGCACCCGGAGACGCTGGTGCACACGGGCCCGCCCTCGAAGGCGGGACGGGTACAGGCGTGGGTGATCGGCCCCGGGCTGGGCGACAACGAGGAGGCCATGGCCGACGTCCTGGCCTCCGACGTACCGGTGCTGATCGACGCCGACGGACTGCACGGCCTGGACCCGGCGCGGCTGCGGGCCCGTACGGCGCCGACGCTGCTCACCCCGCACGCGGGCGAGGCGGCCGCGCTGCTCGGCGCGGCGCGCGAGGAGGTGGAGTCGGCGCGGCTGCACGCGGTACGCGAGCTGGCCGCCAGGTACGGCGCGACGGTGCTGCTCAAGGGCTCCTCGACGCTGATCGCCGGCCCCGACGGCGGAGCCGTACGCGTCAACCCGACCGGCACGGGCTGGCTGGCCACCGCGGGCAGCGGTGACGTGCTCTCGGGCCTGTCCGGATCGCTGCTGGCCACGGGGCTGACACCACTGGACGCGGCGTCGGCGGGCGCGTACCTGCACGGGCTGGCGGCGCGACAGGCGGCCGCGGAGACCGTCCCGCTGACGGCCTGCGACGTGGCGGGCGCGCTGCCGGGGGCCTGGCACTCGCTGGCGGACTGAGGCGCCGGACGGGGTACGCGGGGCGACCGCGTACCCCGTGCGCCTCATCCCTCCGCGATCACCACAGCCGAAGCCACCCCCGCGTCATGGCTGAGCGAGATGTGCCAGGACTGCACGCCCCGCTCCTGCGCGGCCGCCGCGACCGTGCCCCGCACCCGCAGGCGCGGCTGTCCGCTGTCCTCGACGTACACCTCCGCGTCCGTCCAGTGCAGCCCGCGCGGCGCGCCCAGCGCCTTGGCCAGCGCCTCCTTCGCGGCGAACCGGGCCGCGAGGGAGGCGACGCCGCGCGGCTCGCCGCCGGGCAGGTACCGCTCGCTGTCGACGAAGAGCCGGTCCAGCATCTGGGGCGTGCGCTCCAGCGCGGCGGCGAACCGGTCGATCTCGGCGACGTCGATGCCGACCCCGATGATCATTCGACGGTCACCGACTTGGCGAGGTTGCGCGGCTGGTCGACCTCGTTGCCGCGGGCCGTGGCCAGCTCGCAGGCGAAGACCTGCAGCGGCACGGTGGCCACCAGCGGCTGGAGCAGGGTCGGCGTCACGGGGATGCGGACGAGGTGGTCGGCGTACGGCACGACCGTCTCGTCGCCCTCCTCGGCGATGACGATGGTGCGGGCGCCGCGGGCCCGGATCTCCTGGATATTGGAGACGATCTTGTCGTGCAGGACGGAGCGGCCGCGCGGCGACGGCACGATCACCACCACCGGCAGGTCCTCCTCGATCAGCGCGATCGGCCCGTGCTTCAGCTCGCCCGCCGCGAACCCCTCGGCGTGCATGTACGCCAGCTCCTTGAGCTTCAGCGCGCCCTCCAGGGCGACCGGGTAGCCCACGTGGCGGCCGAGGAAGAGCACGGTCCGCTTGTCGGCCAGGCCACGGGCCAGCTCCCGTACCGGCTCCATCGTGCCCAGCACCTCGTCCACCTGGGTGCCGATCTCGGCCAGCTCCTTGACCACGGCCCGGATCTCGTCGCCCCACTTCGTGCCCCGCACCTGGCCCAGGTAGAGCGCGACCAGGTAGCAGGCGACGAGCTGGGTGAGGAACGCCTTCGTGGACGCGACGGCGACCTCGGGCCCGGCGTGCGTGTAGAGCACGGCGTCGGACTCGCGCGGAATGGTGGAGCCGTTGGTGTTGCAGATGGCGAGTACCTTGGCGCCCTGCTCACGGGCGTGCCGCAGCGCCATCAGGGTGTCCATGGTCTCGCCGGACTGGGAGATCGCGACGACCAGCGTGCGGTGGTCCAGGATCGGGTCGCGGTAGCGGAACTCGCTGGCGAGTTCGACCTCGCACGGGATGCGCGTCCAGTGCTCGATGGCGTACTTGGCGATCAGCCCGGCGTGGAAGGCCGTGCCGCACGCCACGATGACGACCTTCTGCGCCTCCCGCAGCACCCCGTCCGGGATGCGCACCTCGTCCAGCGACAGCCGCCCGTCCGCGCCGATCCGCCCCAGGAGGGTGTCCGCGACGGCCTTGGGCTGCTCGGCGATCTCCTTGAGCATGAAGTAGTCGTAGCCGCCCTTCTCGGCGGCCGAGGCGTCCCAGTCGACGTGGTACGGGCGCACCTCGGCCGGGCGGCCGTCGAAGTCGGTGACCTGGACGCCGTCCCGGCGGACCTCGACGACCTGGTCCTGGCCCAGTTCGACGGCCTCGCGGGTGTGCGCGATGAAGGCGGCCACATCGGAGGCGAGGAACGCCTCGTCCTCGCCGAGGCCGACGACCAGCGGGGAGTTGCGGCGGGCGCCGACCACCACGTCCGGCGCGTCGGCGTGCACGGCCACGAGGGTGAACGCGCCCTCCAGCCGGCGGCAGACCTGCCGCATCGCCTCGGCGAGGTCGCCGCACGAGGAGAAGGCCTCGGCCAGCAGGTGGGCGGTCACCTCGGTGTCCGTCTCGGAGGCCAGTTCGTGGCCGCGGTCGGTCAGTTCGGCGCGCAGCGCGGCGAAGTTCTCGATGATGCCGTTGTGCACCACCGAGACCCGTCCGGCGTTGTCCAGATGAGGATGGGCGTTGGCGTCGGTGGGCCCGCCGTGCGTGGCCCACCGGGTGTGCCCGACGCCCGTGTTGCCGGCCGGCAGCGGACGCACGGCCAGTTCCTTCTCCAGGTTGGCGAGCTTGCCGGCCTTCTTCGCCGCCGCCAGGCCGCCGTCGGCGAGCACGGCGACGCCCGCCGAGTCGTAGCCGCGGTACTCCAGCCGCTTCAGTCCGGCCAGTACGACGTCAAGGGCCGACTGGGCTCCCACGTATCCCACGATTCCGCACATGGAGGCAGCCTACGGCGCGCGCGGATCATTGCCCCGGTGCCGTACGGGTCATCGGCCGGGGGCCGTCCGGCTCATTGATTTTCCTCGATCCGGTCGATGGCCTCCTGGACCAGTTCGAGGAATTCCACCTCTTCGCAGCGCGGTTTGCTGCCCATCTCGTACAGGACCAGGCAGTCCGCCAGCTCCTCCCCCAGGTCCTCGTCGGGCAGTTCGGCGGCCAGTTCGCTGTGCACCAGGCCGGCGTGGCCGCCGCCCTGCGCCGGCACTCTCACCTCTTCGGCAACGGTTCTCTTCTGCCGCTGCCGTACGTAATCGAGCAGGCGTGTCACTGTGCCCACCCCCCATTTCTCGCGACGCAGTGATTGACGCGTTCCCCCGCGACGGACGGTACCGGGAATTGCCTGATTGGTATAGACATGCGGTATTCCGCCACCCCCCGGGATGAGCCGTGGCGGCCGGCTGCGGACAATGGGCGACGTGCCCATGACGACAGAGCAGCCGCAGCAACGACGCCGCGCCGACGCCACGCCGTACGTCGACATGACCCGCGCGGAGTGGAGTGCCCTGCGCGAGAAGACCCCGCTCCCCTTGACGGCAGATGAGGTCGAACGGTTGCGTGGCCTGGGCGACGTCATCGACCTGGACGAGGTGCGCGACGTCTACCTGCCGCTCTCCCGGCTGCTGAACCTCTACTTCGGGGCCACCAGCAGCCTCCGCGGTGCCCTGAACACCTTCCTCGGGGACCGGGAGGGGCACGGCGCCCAGGAGGGCACGCCGTTCGTGATCGGCGTCGCCGGCAGCGTCGCGGTCGGCAAGTCCACCACCGCGCGCCTGCTCCAGGCGCTGCTGGCCCGCTGGCCCGACCACCCGCGGGTGGAGCTGGTGACCACCGACGGCTTCCTGCTGCCCAACGCCGAACTGCACCGGCGCGGCCTGATGTCCCGGAAGGGCTTCCCCGAGTCCTACGACCGGCGCGCCCTGACCCGCTTCGTGGCCGACGTGAAGTCCGGCAAGGCCGAGGTCACCGCACCGGTCTACTCCCACCTCATCTACGACATCGTGCCCGGCGAGCGGCTGACCGTGCACCGCCCGGACATCCTCATCGTCGAGGGACTGAACGTCCTCCAGCCCGCGCTGCCCGGCAAGGACGGCCGCACCCGGCTCGGCCTCGCCGACTTCTTCGACTTCTCGGTGTACGTGGACGCCCGTACGGAGGACATCGAGCAGTGGTACCTGGGCCGGTTCCGCAAGCTGCGCGAGACCGCCTTCCAGAATCCCTTCTCCTACTTCCGCAAGTACGCGCAGGTGTCGGAGGAGGAGGCGCTGGACTACGCCCGGCTCAACTGGCGCACCATCAACAAGCCGAACCTGGAGCAGAATGTGGCCCCGACCCGCGGGCGCGCGAACCTCGTGCTCCGCAAGGGACCGGACCACAAGGTGCAGCGCCTCTCGCTGCGCAAACTCTGACACTCCCCGAGGAATGCCGCCGTGCTGCACCTGCGCCTGATCGTCCCGGCCGACCGCACAGAGGAGGTGACCGGTCTGCTCCGGCGCACGGTCGGCACCACGCACCTGGTGGTACTCAAGGGTGCCGCGCTGGACCCGGCCGGTGACGTGATCACCTGCGACGTCGCCCGGGAGGCCGGGGACGAGCTGCTGCGCGGACTGCGCGAACGCGGCATCGACGACTGCGGATCGATCGCCGTCGAGGACATCGACCTGTCGCTGTCCCGACGCGCCGTCCGGGCCGAGGAGGACGCGCCGGGCGAGGGCGCGGACGCCGTCCTGTGGGAACAGCTCGGCGAGGCCACGCACGAGGAGTCCACACTCACCGTCACCTACGTCGCCTTCCTGACACTGGCGACGATGCTCGCGGCCTGCGGTGTGGTGCTGGACAACGCGCTGCTCATCGTGGGCGCGATGGCCGTCGGACCCGAGTTCGGCCCGCTCGCCGGTGTCTGTACGGCACTGGTGCAGCGCGCCCCGCGCCTCGCCTGGCGCTCACTGATCGCGCTGCTCGTCGGCTTCGCGCTGGCGATGGTCCTGACCGTCGGCTTCAGCTACCTCATGGACGCGTTGGACCTCTTCAGCGAACGGCAGGTCGAGGCCGACCGGCCCAACACGTCCTTCATCTGGCAGCCTGACCCGATGTCCTTCGTGGTGGCGTTCCTCGCCGGGATCGCCGGCACGCTCTCCCTGACCTCGGCGAAGTCCGGCGCGCTGGTCGGCGTCGCGATCTCGGTGACGACCGTGCCGGCCGCCTCCAACGCCGCGGTGGCCTTCCTCTACGGCGACTACCACCAGACCTGGGGCTCCAGCCAGCAGCTGCTGCTGAACCTCGGCGGCATCGTCATCGCCGGCACGCTGACGCTGCTCACCCAGAAGTTCTTCTGGGCACGGCAACGCCGGCGTGCCGTCCGGAAGGCCTGAGGCCACGGCTCCACCGCGGGGTCAGCCCAGCGCCGACTTCACCACGTCGGCCAGCCGCCCCGCCACGGCGCGCGCCTGCTCCAGGTCGGCCGCCTCGACCATGACCCGGACCAGCGGCTCCGTACCGGAGGAGCGCAGCAGCACCCGGCCGGTCGCGCCCAGCTCCCGCTCCGCGTCGGTCACCGCGGCCGACAGCTCGGCGGAGGTCGTCACCCGGGACTTGTCCACGTCCGGGACGTTGATCAGGACCTGCGGCAGCCGTTCCATGACGCCCGCCAGCTCGGCCAGCGAGCGGCCGGTCGCGGCGACCCGCGCCCCCAGCATCAGACCGGTCAGCGTGCCGTCCCCGGTCGTGGCGTGGTCCAGCACGATGACGTGCCCGGACTGCTCGCCGCCCAGCGCGAAGCCCTGCGCCTTCATCTCCTCCAGGACGTACCGGTCACCGACCGCGGTGCGCACCAGTTCGATGCCCTCCCGCTCCAGCGCCAGCTTGAAGCCCAGGTTGGACATGACGGTGGCGACGACGGTGTTCTGCCGCAGCGTGCCGGCGTCCCGCATGCCCAGCGCGAGCACGGCGAGGATCTGGTCGCCGTCGACCTCGTTGCCCTCGTGGTCCACGGCCAGGCAGCGGTCCGCGTCACCGTCGTGCGCGACACCCAGGTCGGCACCGTGCTCGACCACGGCGGCCCGCAGCTTGTCGAGGTGGGTGGAGCCGCAGCCGTCGTTGATGTTCAGGCCGTCGGGGTCGGTGCCGATCGTGATGACGTCGGCGCCCGCCCGCGCGAAGGCCTCCGGGGAGACCCGCGCCGCGGCGCCGTGCGCCCCGTCGATGACGACCTTCAGGCCGTCCAGGCGGTTCGGGAGCACGCCGACCAGGTGCGCGACGTAGTTGTCGAAGCCCTCGGCGTAGTCCATGACCCGGCCCACGCCCGCGCCGGTCGGACGGTCCCACGGCTCGCCGGAGGCGTGGCCGCGGTACATGCTCTCGATCCGGTCCTCCAGCTCGTCGGGGAGCTTGTGCCCGCCGCGCGCGAAGAACTTGATGCCGTTGTCGGGCATCGGGTTGTGGCTGGCGGAGAGCATCACGCCCAGGTCGGCGCCGAGCGCGCCGGTGAGGTACGCCACCGCCGGGGTCGGCAGCACGCCCACCCGCAGCACGTCCACGCCCGCGCTGGCCAGCCCCGCCACCACGGCGGACTCCAGGAACTCCCCCGACGCCCGCGGATCGCGTCCGACCACGGCCACCGGCCGGTGATCTTCAAAAGTGCTGTCCCGCCCGTCACCCGACCGCCGCCCCAGCTGGACGGGGCCTCGCCCCGGCTCCTCCATCAGGACGTGCGCCGCAGCGACCGACAGCCCGAGCGCCAGCTCCGCCGTCAGGTCCGCATTGGCGACACCGCGTACCCCGTCCGTGCCGAAGAGTCGTCCCACTGGTGTCCTCCGAGTCATTTCGCTTGGACCAGACCGTTATGACCGTTCTGTACAGGTATACGCCTATCTGGTCCCCGGATAGCCGAACGCCCCGGCGGCACGAGAAGTGCCACCGGGGCGTTCCAAACAGCTGCGCATCGCAGCAAGCGGCAATTAGCGCTTGCTGTACTGCGGCGCCTTGCGGGCCTTCTTGAGACCGGCCTTCTTGCGCTCGACCGCACGGTCGTCGCGGCTCAGGAAGCCGGCCTTCTTCAGCGGGCCGCGGTTGTTCTCGACGTCCGCCTCGTTCAGCGCACGGGCCACGCCCAGGCGCAGCGCGCCGGCCTGGCCGGAGATGCCGCCGCCGGAGATGCGGGCGACAACGTCGTAGCGGTTGTCCAGCTCGAGCACCTTGAAGGGCTCGTTGACTTCCTGCTGGTGCACCTTGTTCGGGAAGTAGCCCTCAAGGGTGCGGCCGTTGATCTTCCACTGGCCGGTGCCGGGGATGATCCGGACGCGGGCAATGGCGTTCTTGCGACGGCCCAGGCCGGCGGCCGGCTGCGGGTCACCGAAGCGGGAGGCGAGCGACTCGGAGGTGTACTCACCCTCCAGCGGCGCCTCGGTCTCGGTGGTGTACTCCTCGACCTCGAGCGGGGTCTCGGCGGTGGTCTCAGCCACGATGCTCCTCAGATTCTCTTCGTCTTAGGGGGTGTGGCCGGACTTACTGCGCGACCTGGGTGATCTCGAACGGGACCGGCTGCTGAGCAGCGTGCGGGTGCTCGGCGCCCGCGTAGACCTTCAGCTTCGAGAGCATCTGACGGCCCAGGGTGTTCTTGGGAAGCATGCCCTTGATGGCCTTCTCGACAGCCTTCTCGGGGTTCTTGTCGAGCAGCTCGTCGTAACGGACGGAGCGCAGACCACCCGGGAAGCCGGAGTGGCGGTAGGCCATCTTCTGCTCGCGCTTGTTGCCGGACAGGTGCACCTTGTCGGCGTTGATGATGACGACGAAGTCACCGGTGTCGACGTGAGGGGCGTAGACCGGCTTGTGCTTGCCCCGCAGGAGGGACGCGGCCTGAGATGCCAGACGGCCCAGGACAACGTCCTGCGCGTCAATGATGTGCCACTGGCGCTGGACATCGCCGGGCTTGGGGCTGAACGTACGCACGTTTTAGCCTTCGCTTCTAAGTGATTGGGACCTGTACTGGGCCGCTTCGGACGACGAGCCGGGAGTGGCGGCTCCGGGTGACGCAACCCATCGCCTGCCGTCGGTCATCGGTCCGGTGGACCGGCGTAAGGGCCCCTCACGTGAGATAGAGCAAGCCAATACGCATAACAAACAGGCAGAATACCGGGCCTCCCCCAGGCGGGTCAAAACGCGCCCGGTACGGGGGTCCGGTCCCCGCCACTCCGGTCCGGGCGGCGCAGACAGGCGCAGGCGACCACCGCGGCGAGCGCCCACAGCATCACCGCGTCCTTGAAGGCCCGCCGCCTGACGTCCTCCAGATACGGCCAGTCCAGCCCGGCGACCTGCGGCACGAGAGCGGCCCAGAACCACACCGTACGGGGCACGGCGCCGGGCACCACAACAGAGGCCAGCAGGGGCCCCAGCACCACCAGCAGATAGTGGTCGAAGGACGGCCGGGACACCAGGAAGGCCGCGAGCAGCAGCATCGCCGCGGTCTCGACGAGCCGGAGCGGCCCCTCGTCCCCCCGCCGCCAGCGCAGGTACGCGCAGAGCACGCCCGCGGCGGCCGCCGCCACCGCCAGCCCGTAGGCCGGCGCCGGCGGCACCCCGAGCCTGGTCAGGACCGCGCCGAGCGAGGCGTCGTACGGCCGCGCGAAGGCGTCCTGGCCGCGGAGGAGGAACGGCAGCGTACGGGTGAGGAACATGCCGGGCCGCGGCATCACCAGCGCCGCCGCCAGGGACACGGCCACCGGCACGGCGACCGCGGCGGCCAGCGCGCCCCACCGCCGGGCGAGGACGAACAGCAGCAGGACCGGCAGCAGCATCGGCTTCAGGGCCAGCGCGCACCCGATCACCGCGCCCGCCGCCGTCCACCGCGCGCGGCGGGCCAGTAGCAGCGCGAGCGGCAGCGCCACGACCGAGGCGAGCGTCCAGTTGCCGAGCGTGACGAGGTTGCGGAACGGCTGGAAGAACGGCAGCGCGGCCACGACCAGCACCGCGAGCCGGCTGTCGGCACGTACGCCGAAGATCCGCAGGCTCAGGAACCAGCCCAGCAGGACGAGACAGACCCCGGCCGCCGGCACCAGCCACGGCAGCCACCGCTCGGGCAGCAGCGCCTCGGGCACGGCCGCGAGCACCGCCCCCGGCAGGTAGAGGAACCGCTTGTCGGCATACGGCGCGCCGCCGTCCAGCAGCGCCCGCGCCGCCTTCACCGCGAAGGCGTTGTCCATGCCGAGGTGACCGCCGCGCCGTACGGTCGCCACGACCACCACGGCCGTCAGCCCCGCGGCGACGGCCCGCAGCGGCCAGGGAGCGGGCCGCAGCAGCCACGCCACTCTGGGCGATTGCCCCGCTTTGTCCTCCGCCGTCACGCGGCCAGACTAGAAGGCGCCCGCGTCACCGCTCCCGCTCGACACTCCCCCAAGCTCTCAAGGAGCAGGGAGGGACCCCCAGTCGTCCCACACCGGCTCCGGCGTCTCCCGGACCCGGCCGTTCGAGCCGAAGACCAGATACCGGTCGAAGGAGCGCGCGAACCACCGGTCGTGCGTCACCGCCAGCACCGTCCCCTCATACGCCTCCAGCCCCTCCCTCTGGGGACACCCCAGACCCCTCGGGCCTGCCGGCTACCGCTCCCGCGCCACCCGCCGCTCGTCCCACACCGGCTCCGATGTCTCCCGGACCCGGCCGTCCGAGCCGAAGACCAGATACCGGTCGAAGGAGCGCGCGAACCACCGGTCGTGCGTCACCGCCAGCACCGTCCCCTCATACGCCTCCAGCCCCTCCTGCAGCGCCTCCGCGGACTCCAGGTCGAGGTTGTCGGTCGGCTCGTCCAGCAGCAGCGCCGTCGTTCCCGCCAGCTCCAGCAGGAGGATCTGGAAGCGGGCCTGCTGGCCGCCGGAGAGGCGGTCGAAGCGCTGCTCGGCCTGGCGCTCCAGCTCGTACCGGCGCAGCGCGCTCATCGCCTTGCCGCGGTCCTTGGCGTGCTCGGTCCAGAGGATGTCGAGGAGGGTGCGGCCCTCCAGCTCCGGGTGGGCGTGGGTCTGGGCGAAGTGGCCCGGTACGACGCGGGCGCCGAGCTTCCACGCGCCGGTGTGCGCCACGTCTTCCCCGGCGAGGAGGCGCAGGAAGTGGGACTTGCCCGAGCCGTTCGAGCCCAGCACCGCGACCCGCTCGCCGTAGAAGACCTCCAGGGAGAAGGGCTTCATCAACCCCGTCAGTTCGAGGTTCTCGCAGGTCACGGCCCGGACGCCGGTGCGGCCGCCGCGCAGCCGCATGGTGATCTCCTGCTCGCGCGGCGGCTCCTGCGGCGGCCCCGCCTCCTCGAACTTCCGCAGCCGCGTCTGGGCGGCCTGATAGCGCGAGGCCAGGCCGTCGTTGTAGGCCGCCTTGTTCTTCAGCGTGTGGACCAGCTGCTTCAGCTGTACGTGCTTCTCGTCCCAGCGCCGCCGCAGCTCCTCGAAGCGCGCGAAGCGCTCCTTGCGGGCCTCGTGGTACGTGCCGAAGCCGCCGCCGTGCACCCAGACGTCGCTGCCCGCCGGGCCCGGCTCGACGCTGACGATCTTCTCGGCGGAACGGGCCAGCAGCTCCCGGTCGTGGCTGACGAACAGGACCGTCTTCTTCGTCTCCCGCAGCTGCTCCTCAAGCCAGCGCTTGCCGGGCACGTCCAGATAGTTGTCCGGCTCGTCCAGCAGCAGCACCTCCTCCGGGCCGCGCAGCAGCGACTCCAGCACGAGCCGCTTCTGCTCACCGCCGGAGAGCGTCCGCACCTGCCGCCACTGCGCCTTCTCGTACGGCACACCGAGCGCGGCCATGGTGCACATGTCCCAGACCGTCTCGGCCTCGTACCCGCGGGCCTCGGCCCAGTCGCTCAGCGCCTGCGCGTACGCCATCTGCGCGGCCTCGTCGTCCACGGTCATGACGGCGTGCTCGGCCTCGTCCACGGCCTTCGCGGCCGTCCGCAGCCGCTGCGGGGCCACCGACACCAGCAGGTCCCGCACGGTCCGCTCGTCCCGCACCGAACCCACGAACTGCGGCATCACGCCCAGCCCGCCGGTGACCGTCACCGCGCCGCCGTGCGGCTGCAGCTCCCCCGCGATCAGCTTCAGCAGCGTCGTCTTGCCCGCGCCGTTCGCCCCGACCAGGGCGACCGTGGCGCCCTCGCCCACCCGGAAGGAGACGTCGGCCAGCAGCACCCGCCCGTCCGGCAGGTAGTACTCCAGATGTCCCGCTTCCACATGTCCCATACGGGGAATTCTCGGCCCGGGGCACCACACGGAACAAACGGGTTTCCCCGAGCCCGCCCGTCCGGCGGCCGAAGTCCTTCTGTGACCTGTGCGCATTAGGATGCGCGCCATGAGCTTTGGGGAAGGGGGGCCGTTCGGCCCCGGGGGATCCGGTCCGTCGTCCACTCCGGACTGGGCCGCACTGGCGGAACAGAGCGAAGCACGCGGCAAGCGCAGACGCTGGCTCCTGATCGGCGGCGGCGCCGTGGCCACCCTGGCGGTGGCCGGCATCGTCGCCACCGCCGTGATCGCCGGCAACGACAACGGCAAGCCGTCCTCGCTCCCCTCACCGGAGAAGCTTCCCGACGAGCCGGACGACCCGAAGCCCACCTTCTCCGACGTCACGGTCCCGCCCCCGCCGGACCCGATGGACTACATCACCGACAGCAAGAAGGACACCGCGCCGCTCACCGCCGCCTCGCTCTTCCCCGACAAGCAGCTGAAGGCCGGCGACCGCGTCTACCCGAAGGCCACCACCAGCAGCACCGACAGCTGCGCGAGCGTCGCCCAGGGCGGCCTCGGCGCGGTCCTGAAGAAGCACGGCTGCGAGAAGCTGCTGCGCGCCACGTTCTCCCGGGACGGCGTGGCGGTGACCGTGGGCATCGCCCGGTTCGACACCAAGGCAGCGGCGGCCGCGGTGAAGGAGGAGTACAAGCCCAACCTCGCGGCGCTCGCCGGCGGCGAGGTCGCTCCGTTCTGCCAGGGCACCGACTGCCGGACCTCGGCGAACTCGGCCGGCCGGTACGCGTACTTCACGATCGCCGGCTACCTCAACGGCAAGCCCGTCGTCACCAGCGAGACCAAGGCCCTGCAGGCGAGCCGGGACGGTGCCGCGTACGCC
Source organism: Streptomyces sp. NPDC053560 (assembly GCF_044544605.1). Taxonomy (NCBI): domain Bacteria; kingdom Bacillati; phylum Actinomycetota; class Actinomycetes; order Kitasatosporales; family Streptomycetaceae; genus Streptomyces; species Streptomyces sp. NPDC053560. The sequence goes on from NZ_JBITXI010000005.1 coordinate 394,758, forward strand.
TGGAGCCGGGTCATGCAGCGCGGCCGCGACCAGGCCGACGTGGCGGCGAAGAAGCAGCTCCAGGACTGAGGCCGGCCGCGGCGGGCGGGGCGCACGGCCCCGCCCCCGCGCACGGCCCCGCCCCCGCGCTCAGCAGCAGCCCGCGCCCGGCAGGGTCCGCTTGTTCCGCGCTTCCTTGTTGCGGGCGGCCAGCAGCTCGTCGGCCGGGTAGCCGACCTCTTCCAGGGTCAGCCCGTGCGGCCGTACGACGTGCACCGCCGAGTCCCGCACCCCGGCCGCGAGCACCTTGCCCGGCCACTCCACGGGCCGGTGCCCGTCCCCGACGAACAGCAGCGCGCCCACCAGCGAGCGCACCATGTTGTGGCAGAAGGCGTCCGCCTTCACCGTCGCCGTGATGATCCCGTCCGCGCCGCGCTCCCAGCTCAGCTCCTGGAGCGTACGGATGGTCGTGGCGCCCTCGCGCCGCTTGCAGTACGCCGCGAAGTCGTGCTCGCCCAGCAGCGCCTGCGACGCCTCGTTCATCGCCGCGACGTCCAGGTCCCAGTCGTGCCAGAGCACGTGCCCGCGCAGCAGCGGGTCGACGCCGCCGGGGTGGTCGGTGACCCGGTACGCGTACCGGCGCCAGATCGCCGAGAACCGCGCGTTGAAGCCGGCCGGCGCCTCGCTCACCCGCCAGATCCGTACGTCCTTCGGGAGCCGCCCGGCGAGCCGCCGGCGCAGCTTGTCGCCGTGCTCGGCCCACAGCTCCTGCGGCAGGTCCACCTGGGCCACCTGCCCCCGGGCGTGCACGCCCGCGTCGGTCCGCCCCGCCACGGTCAGCTCGTACGTCTCCGACGCCCGCATCACGGTGCGCAGCGCGTCCTCGATCTCCCCCTGGACCGTCCGCCGCTCCCGCTGCTTCGCCCAGCCGGAGAAGTCCTTGCCGTCGTAGGAAAGATCCAGCCGCACCCGGACGAACCCGGGCTCCACCTCATCGCTCACGCGACCATCCTCTCAAGCGGAACGGGCCCGCTCCCCCAGCGGGGAACGGGCCCGTTCAGCGGCCTGGATCAGGCTCAGGCGTCCTTGGACTCCTCGGCCGGGGCCTCGGCGGCCTCGTCCTTGGTCTCCTCGGCCTTGGCGGCCTCGTCGGCCTCCTTCACCGCGCGCTTGGTCGCGGCCTCGGCCTCGTCGACGGTGGCTTTCTTGGCGATCTCGCCCTCGACCAGCTCGATGACGGCCATCGGGGCGTTGTCGCCACGACGGTTGCCGATCTTGGTGATGCGGGTGTAGCCACCCGGGCGCTCGGTGTAGCGCGGGGCGATCTCGGTGAAGAGCGTGTGGACGACGCTCTTGTCCGTGATCGTCGCGAGCACCAGGCGACGGTTGTGGATGTCGCCCTTCTTCGCCTTGGTGATCAGCTTCTCCGCGACGGGGCGCAGGCGGCGGGCCTTGGCCTCGGTCGTGGTGATGCGGCCGTGCTCGAACAGCGACTTCGCGAGGTTCGCGAGCAGAAGACGCTCGTGCGCGGCGCTGCCGCCCAGACGGGCTCCCTTGGCGGGACGCGGCATGGTGTTTCTCCTTCACTCTGCACCGGCCGTGTCAGGTACCGGTGTCAGTTACCGATCGGGCGGGCGCCCGTCGGAAGTTTCCGTGCTGCCGAACAGAAAGCCCGTCCGGCGATTGAGGACAAGGCCTCAGCCCCGACGGCGGGGCAGCCGACCGCATGGGTCGGCCCCCCGCCGTAGGCGGATCAGTACTGCTCGGTCTCGACGAAACCCGCGTCCGCGTCGTCGTCGGCGCCAAAGGCGTCCGCGGCGGCGGTCGGGTCGAATCCGGGCGGGCTGTCCTTGAGGGCCAGGCCCATGCCGGCCAGCTTCGCCTTGACCTCGTCGATCGACTTCGCACCGAAGTTGCGGATGTCGAGCAGGTCGGCCTCGGAGCGGGCGACGAGCTCACCCACGGAGTGGATGCCCTCGCGCTTGAGGCAGTTGTACGACCGAACGGTGAGCTCCAGCTCCTCGATCGGCAGCGCCAGGTCGGCGGCCAGGGCGGCGTCCGTGGGAGACGGGCCCATGTCGATGCCCTCGGCGTCGATGTTGAGCTCGCGCGCCAGACCGAACAGCTCGACCAGGGTCTTACCGGCGGACGCCATGGCGTCGCGCGGGCGCATGGCCTGCTTGGTCTCGACGTCGACGATCAGCTTGTCGAAGTCGGTGCGCTGCTCGACACGGGTCGCCTCGACCTTGTAGGTGACCTTCAGCACGGGGCTGTAGATGGAGTCGACCGGGATACGGCCGATCTCCTGGCCCACCTGCTTGTTCTGGACCGCGGAGACGTAGCCGCGACCGCGCTCGACGGTCAGCTCCATCTCCAGCTTGCCCTTGCCGTTCAGCGTGGCGAGGACCAGGTCCGGGTTGTGGACCTCGACACCGGCCGGGGGCGCGATGTCGGCAGCGGTCACCAGGCCGGGGCCCTGCTTGCGCAGGTACATCACGACCGGCTCGTCGTGCTCCGAGGAGACGACCAGCTGCTTGATGTTGAGGATGAGGTCGGTGACGTCCTCCTTGACGCCCGGCACGGTGGTGAACTCGTGCAGGACACCGTCGATACGGATGGACGTGACCGCCGCACCCGGAATCGAGGAGAGGAGCGTACGACGCAGGGAGTTGCCGAGGGTGTAACCGAAGCCCGGCTCCAGCGGCTCGATCACGAACCGGGAGCGGTACTCGTCGACGACCTCTTCGGTCAACGAAGGACGCTGAGCGATCAGCATGAGGTGTTGCCTCCAGTCTTGGCACCCGCTATTTGATGCCAGTCACTACAAGGGTACGGGCGGTACGGCCCGAAAGAGCCCGTACCGCCCGCGACCGCAGATCCCTACTACTTGGAGTAGAGCTCGACGATCAGCTGCTCCTGCACCTGGGTGTCGATCACCGGGCGCTCGGGCAGGGAGTGCACGAGGATCCGGAGCTTCGAGGGGATCGCCTCCAGCCACGCCGGGACGGTCTTCTCGCCGGCCTCGGCCTGCGCCACCTGGAAGGGGGTCAGGTTCCGAGAGCCCTCGCGGACCTCGATGATGTCGTTCACGGAGACGCGAGCCGACGGGATGTCGGTCTTGCGGCCGTTCACGTTGATGTGGCCGTGACGGACCAGCTGACGGGCGTGGTCACGGGACTTCGCGAAGCCCGCGCGGTAGACCACGTTGTCCAGCCGGGTCTCAAGGATGCGAAGCAGGTTCTCACCGGTCTTGCCGGTCTTCTGGTTCGCCTCCTTGTAGTACCCAAGGAACTGCTTCTCAAGAACACCGTAGATACGGCTGCACTTCTGCTTCTCACGCAGCTGCAGCAGGTACTCGCTGTCCTTGGTGCGCCCGCGACCGTGCTCACCCGGGGGGTAAGGACGGATCTCGATCGGGCACTTTGCGCTCTCGCACTTGCTCCCCTTGAGGAAGAGCTTCTGCTTCTCCCGACGGCAACGCTTGCAGTCGGCCCCGGTGTAACGCGCCATTGTCTAGTTGTCTCCTACTTCAGCGGGTCAGACGCGGCGGCGCTTCGGCGGGCGGCAGCCGTTGTGCGGGGTCGGGGTGACGTCCTGGATCGAACCCACCTCGAGGCCGGTGGCCTGGAGGGAGCGGATCGCGGTCTCACGGCCGGAGCCGGGACCCTTGACGAAGACGTCGACCTTGCGCATGCCGTGCTCCTGCGCGCGACGCGCGGCCGACTCGGCGGCCATCTGCGCGGCGAACGGGGTGGACTTGCGCGAACCCTTGAAGCCCACGTGACCGGCCGAAGCCCAGGAAATCACGTTGCCGGTGGGGTCGGTGATCGAAACGATCGTGTTGTTGAACGTGCTCTTGATGTGAGCGTGCCCGTGGGCGACGTTCTTCTTCTCCTTGCGGCGCACCTTCTTGGCGCCGGCCGTACGGCCCTTCGGAGGCATGAATTACTCCCGTGGAGGTGGTCGGTCCTACAGCGAAGACCGCTGATAAGCGTCCGCTGAGGACTACTTCTTGCCCGGCTTCTTCTTGCCGGCGATCGCGCGACGCGGGCCCTTGCGGGTACGAGCGTTCGTGCTGGTGCGCTGGCCGTGGACGGGCAGGCCACGACGGTGGCGCAGGCCCTGGTAGCAGCCGATCTCGACCTTGCGGCGGATGTCGGCCTGGATCTCGCGACGGAGGTCACCCTCGGTCTGGAGGTTGGCGTCCACGTACTCGCGGATCTTGACCAGGTCCTCTTCGGGAAGGTCACGAACGCGGGTGTTCGGGTCGACACCGGCAGCGGCGAGGGTCTGCTTCGCCAGCGTGCGGCCGATGCCGAAGACGTAGGTGAGGGCGACCTCCACACGCTTTTCGCGCGGGATGTCAACACCTGAAACGCGTGCCATCGAATGGCTCCTGTGTTGAATCGGGGGTCTTCCGCAGAGTCGTTCCTGACCGCCGACCGCTCGCTTCTCGGAGCAGTGGTACGGCCCAGGTCTCCGGCCCCCGCCGGAGGTGTCGTCGGCCATTACGGCCGGACGGGCTCTGCGTATGTACGTATCGCTTGCGTCGCGCGAAGAACTGCGAAATGCAGGTCGGCGTGCGTCAGCCCTGGCGCTGCTTGTGGCGCAGGTTGTCGCAGATGACCATGACCCGGCCGTGGCGGCGGATCACCTTGCACTTGTCGCAGATCTTCTTGACGCTCGGCTTGACCTTCATGGGATGTGAGGTTCTCCGGGTCAGTGCCTTGCCCCACGGGAGCGGGGCGCGGGCAAGATCTACTTGTAGCGGTAGACGATCCGCCCACGCGTCAGGTCGTACGGAGAAAGCTCCACGACGACCCGGTCATCCGGGAGGATGCGGATGTAGTGCATCCGCATCTTGCCACTGATGTGCGCGAGGACCTGGTGACCGTTCTGAAGCTCCACCTTGAACATCGCGTTCGGGAGGGACTCGATCACGGTGCCCTCAATCTCGATGGCACCTTGCTTCTTGGCCACGCTTCGCCCTTCGAATCGGCTACCTTGATCAGCTCTCGTCAGAATCACCCGATTCCCGCGTCCGAGGACGCAGGCATGCAGATGCACGAGAGCCGACGCGTCAGTCTACGTCAGCGCACCCGAAAAGACGAATCCACGATTATTGCCCAGCCTGGGAGATCGTTACGCCAGGGGCTCCGGAGTTACGCCAGGGGATCGGGAGCGGTCTCGATGCCCAGCTCCGCCAGCTTGGCCTTGCCGCCGTCCGGAGCCGTCAGGACCAGCGGGCCCTCTTCGGTCAGCGCGACCGAGTGCTCCCAGTGCGAGGACCAGCCGCCGTCGTTCGACTTTACGGTCCAGTCGTCCTCGAGGACGTGGGTCTTCGCGGTGCCGAGGTTGACCATCGGCTCGATGGCGATGCAGAAGCCCGGGACCAGCTTGGGGCCGCGGCCGCGCTTGCGGTCGACGTAGTTCAGCAGGTGCGGGTCCATGTGCATCTGGGACCCGATGCCGTGGCCGCCGTAGTCCTCGACGATGCCGTACTTGCCGGCGGAGGGGCGCGGCTGGCGCTTGATGTAGCCCTCGATGGCCTTGGAGATGTCGACCAGGCGGTTGCCCTTGCGGACCGCGGCGATGCCGGCCCACATCGACTCCTCGGTCACCCGGCTGAGCTCGACCAGCTCCGCGGAGTGACCGGAGCCCACGAAGGCGGTGTACGCGGCGTCGCCGTGCCAGCCGTCGACGATGGCGCCGCAGTCGATGGAGATGATGTCGCCGTCCTGCAGCACGGTGTCGGCGGACGGGATACCGTGCACGACCACGTCGTTCACCGACGTGCAGATCGTCGCGGGGAAGCCGCCGTAGCCGAGGAAGTTCGACTTCGCGCCGTGCTCGGCGAGCACCTTGCGAGCGGCGTCGTCCAGGTCCTTGGTGGTGGCTCCGGGCACGGCCACCTCACGGGTGGCGGCGTGGATAGCGGCGACGACCAGCCCCGCCTCGCGCATCTTCGCGATCTGCTCGGGGGTCTTGATCTCCAGCATTGAGCTGACGCCTTCCTGAACCGACGACTCGAACGTTTCTTCTTTGTGGGCGGCCCCGAAAAGCCGCTCCCGTACACGATACGGCCGCGGCGCCCCTGCCGGGTGCCGCGGCCGTATCGAAGAGCCGGTGCGTACCGCCTACGCGGCGTCGCGCTCCAGCGCGCCCATGGCCCGCTGCGTGACCTCGTCGACCTTCCCGAGCGCCGGGATGGTCACCACGAGGTCCTGCGCCTTGTAGTAGTCGATGATCGGCTCGGTCTCCGTGTGGTAGACCTCCAGCCGCTTGCGCACGGTCTCCTCGCGGTCGTCCTCGCGCTGGTACAGGTCGCCGCCGCAGATGTCGCAGCTGCCGTCGGTCTTCGACGGGCTGTACTCGACGTGGAAGATGTGCTTGCCGTCCTTGCGGCACATCCGGCGGCCGGAGATCCGCTTGACGACCTCGTCCTCCGGGACCTCCAGGTCAAGCACCGCGTCCAGCTTCAGGCCGGCGTCCTCCAGGATCCCGTCCAGCGCCTTGGCCTGCGCGAGGTTGCGCGGGAAGCCGTCCAGCAGAAAGCCGTCCGCCGCGTCGGCCTGCTCCATGCGGTCCTTGGCCATGCCGATCGTGACCTCGTCCGGCACCAGGTTGCCCGCGTCCATGTAGGCCTTGGCCGCCTTGCCGAGCTCGGTGCCCTGGCTGATGTTGGCGCGGAACAGGTCACCCGTGGAGATGTGCGGGATGGCGAGGTTCTCGGCGAGGTACGCAGCCTGCGTACCCTTGCCTGCCCCAGGAGGACCGACGAGGACGATTCGCATCAGCGGAGGAACCCTTCGTAGTTACGCTGCTGAAGCTGGCTCTCGATCTGCTTCACGGTCTCCAGACCCACACCCACGATGATCAGGATGCTCGTCCCGCCGAACGGGAAGTTCTGGTCCGCGTTGAAGAGCACCAACGCCACGGTCGGCACCAGTGCGATGAGACCCAGATACAGCGAGCCCGGCCACGTGATCCGGTTGAGCACGTAGCTGAGGTACTCGGCCGTCGGGCGACCAGCCCGGATACCCGGGATGAAGCCACCATACTTCTTCATGTTGTCGGCAACTTCTTCGGGGTTGAAGGAGATGGCGACGTAGAAGAAGGCGAAGAACACGATCAGCAGGAAGTACGTAACGATGTAAACCGGGCCATCTCCGCGCTGGAAATGTGTCTGAAGCCACGTGGCCCAGCCGGCCTTGGAGCCACTGAACTGCGCGATCAGCGCCGGGATGTAGAGCAGCGACGACGCGAAAATGACAGGAATCACACCTGCCTGGTTCACCTTGAGCGGGATATAGGTGGACGTTCCGCCGTACGAACGACGACCGATCATCCGCTTGGCGTACTGCACCGGAATACGGCGCTGAGCCTGCTCGACGAAGACCACCAGCGCGATCATGACGAGTCCGATCGCGATCACGGAGCCGAACTCGATCCAGCCGTCGGCGAGCTTGCCGGACACCTTGATCTGCCACAGCGCGGCCGGGAAGCCGGAGGCGATCGAGATGAACATCAGGATCGACATGCCGTTGCCGATACCGCGGTCGGTGATGAGCTCACCCAGCCACATGACGACGCCGGTGCCGGCGGTCATGCAGATGACCATCGTGATGGTCGTGAAGATCGCGGGGTCCGGAATGATCTCGTTGCGCAGGGTGCAGGTGCTGAACAGCGAGCCACTGCGGGCGGTGGCCACGAGGCCGGTGCCCTGAAGGATGGCCAGCGCCACGGTGAGGTACCGGGTGTACTGCGTGATCTTCGCCTGCCCGGACTGCCCCTCCTTCTTCAGGGCCTCCAGCCGTGGGATCACCACGGTGAGCAGCTGAAGGATGATGCTTGCCGTGATGTACGGCATGATCCCCAGCGCGAAAAGTGTGATCTTGAGCAGCGCACCGCCGCTGAACATGTTCACCAGACCGAAAAGCCCACTACCGGAGCCGGCCTGCTTCATGCAGGCTTCGACATTGGAGTAGTTGACTCCCGGAACCGGTACGTGCGCCCCGAGCCGATACACCAGCACGATGCCCAGCGTGAACAGCAGCTTCTTGCGCAGGTCGGGCGTCTTGAACGCTCGGGCGAACGCGGTGAGCACGGTGCCTCCTGCGCCCCCCGCCTCGTGGGCGAGAGGTGACGGTCTTGAGGATCTACGAATACTGAGCGGCCGAAAACCGCGTGGCCCCCGGCCACGCGGCGTATTCTCCGCGGCCCGCCGCATCAGGTACCCGACGCGGCAGTCCCCGGCGAAAGTACAGCAATAGTGCACGCCACCTTACCGGCGACCATGCCCCCCTTGGAACGACCAACCGGGGATGCCCCAATTCGTGGGCATCCCCGGTCAGTTGATTCACTCGCGTGCGAGCCGCGTCAGAGCAGCTCGGTGACGCTGCCGCCCGCGGCGGCAATCTTCTCCTTGGCGGAGCCGGAGACGGCGTCGACCGTCACCTGCAGCGCCACGGAGATCTCGCCCTGGCCCAGGACCTTGACGAGCTCGTTGTTGCGCACCGCGCCCTTGGCGACCAGGTCGGCCACCGTGACCTCGCCACCCTGCGGGTAGAGCGCGGCCAGCTTCTCCAGGTTCACGACCTGGAACTGCTTGTGGGCGGGGTTCTTGAAGCCCTTCAGCTTCGGGAGGCGCATGTGGAGGGGCATCTGCCCACCCTCGAAGCGCTCCGGAACCTGGTAACGGGCCTTCGTGCCCTTGGTACCACGACCAGCGGTCTTACCCTTGGACGCCTCACCACGACCCACACGGGTCTTGGCGGTCTTGGCGCCCGGGGCAGGACGGAGGTTGTGGACCTTCAGCGGGTTGTTCTCCGCCATGTCAGTCGACCTCCTCGACCGTCACGAGGTGACGCACGGTGTGCACCATGCCGACGACCTCGGGACGGGCATCCCGCACGACGCTGTCGTTCAGCCGCTTGAGGCCGAGCGAACGCAGCGTGTCACGGTGGTTCTGCTTGCTACCGATGTAGGACTTGGTCTGGGTGATCTTGATGCGCATCACGCGTTCACCCCGGCACGCGCCCGCAGCAGAGCGGCGGGAGCAACGTCCTCCAGCGGCAGACCACGACGGGCAGCGATCTCCTCGGGCCGCTTGAGGCCCTGGAGCGCCGTCACCGTGGCGTGCACGATGTTGATCGGGTTCGACGAACCGAGCGACTTGCTCAGCACGTCGTGAATGCCGGCGCACTCGAGCACGGCGCGCACCGGGCCACCGGCGATCACACCGGTACCGGGGGAAGCAGGCTTGAGCAGGACGACGCCCGCGGCCTTCTCGCCCTGGATGGGGTGCGGGATGGTGCCGGCGATACGGGGGACCTTGAAGAAGTGCTTCTTGGCCTCCTCAACGCCCTTGGCGATGGCGGCCGGCACCTCCTTGGCCTTGCCGTAACCGACACCCACGGTGCCGTCACCGTCGCCCACCACGACCAGCGCGGTGAAGCTGAAGCGACGACCACCCTTCACAACCTTGGCGACACGGTTGATGGCGACAACACGCTCGACGTAGGCGGTCTTCTCGGCAGCTGCGCCGCCGTCCCGCCGGTCCTTACGGTCCCGCCGCTCGCCGCCACCGGCGCCGCCACCGCGGCGCTGGGGTCCAGCCATTGGAATTACCTCTCTCTGTTACGTCCGCTAGCTACGGAACCGGGGCTCAGAACTTCAGCCCGGCTTCGCGGGCGGCGTCGGCCAGAGCGGCAATCCGCCCTGCGTACTGCTTGCCACCACGGTCGAACACGACGGCCTCGACACCGGCAGCCTTGGCACGCTCGGCGACCAGGGCGCCGACCTGCTTCGCCTGGGCGCTCTTGTCGCCCTCGCCACCGCGGATCGACGCGTCCAGGCTCGACGCCGAGGCCACGGTGTGGCCCTTGATGTCGTCGATGACCTGCGCAGTGATGCCACGGTTGGAGCGCGTCACGACCAGACGAGGACGCTCCGGGGTACCCGAAATCCGCTTGCGGATGCGGATGTGGCGACGCTTAGCGGCGGCGCGCTTGTAGGCGTCGCCCTTCGCGATCTTCACACCGTATGCCATGGCTTACTTACCAGCCTTTCCGACCTTGCGGCGGATGACCTCGCCGGCGTACTTGACGCCCTTGGCCTTGTACGGGTCGGGCTTGCGCAGCTTGCGGATGTTCGCGGCGACCTCGCCGACCTTCTGCTTGTCGATGCCCTCGACGCTGAGCTTGGTCGGGGACTCGACCTTGAACGAGATCCCCTCGGGGGCCTCGACCAGGATCGGGTGGCTGTAGCCCAGCGAGAACTCCAGGTTGGAGCCCTTCGCCTGGACGCGGTAACCCACACCGCTGATCTCGAGCGCCTTGCTGTAGCCCTGGGTCACGCCGGTGATCATGTTCGCCACCAGCGTGCGGGACAGGCCGTGCAGGGCCTTGTTCTGACGCTCGTCGTTCGGGCGGGTGACGGCAATGGCGCCGTCCTCACCCTTGGCGACATCGATCGGCGCGGCGACGGTGTGCTGAAGGGAACCCTTGGGGCCCTTCACGGAGACCGTCCGGCCGTCGATGGTGACGTCCACACCAGCGGGAACCTGGATGGGCAGCTTGCCAATACGCGACATTAGCTATTCCTCCGTTCCCTGGTTACCAGACGTAGGCGAGAACTTCTCCGCCTACACCCTTCTTGCTGGCCTGCTGACCGGTCAGGAGACCGTGGGACGTGGAGATGATCGCCACGCCCAGGCCGCCGAGGACCTTCGGCAGGTTGGTGGACTTTGCGTAGACCCGCAGGCCCGGCTTCGAAATCCGCTTGATGCCGGCGATCGAGCGCTCGCGGTTCGGGCCGAACTTCAGCTCGAGGACGAGGTTCTTGCCGACCTCGGCGTCCTCGACCTTCCAGCCGGTGATGTAGCCCTCCTGCTGGAGGATCTCCGCGATGTGCGACTTGATCTTGCTGTGCGGCATCACGACGGTGTCGTGGTACGCCGAGTTCGCGTTCCGCAGACGGGTCAGCATGTCTGCGATGGGGTCAGTCATGGTCATGAATTGGCCTTCGGCCTCTCTCGCCGGGGTTTCCTATATGCGCCATCCCTCTCCCCACTCCTTGGCGGGACGGGTGCGGCACGGGGACCTACGGCGTAGTAAGCGACTTTGAGCGGACGCGAGGTCCGCGGTCGGTCTCGGGCGGCGGGCGCCCAACCCTTCCACTCTAGGTGATGAAGGGGTAGGCCCCCGCCGTCCGGCTGCTTACCGAGAGTCTCCAGAAATTCCCAAGTAGGGAATTACCAGGAGCTCTTGGTCACGCCCGGCAGCTCGCCACGGTGAGCCATCTCACGAAGGCACACGCGGCAGAGGCCGAACTTGCGGTAGACGGAGTGCGGACGGCCGCAGCGCTGGCAGCGGGTGTACGCACGCACACCGAACTTGGGCTTACGAGCAGCCTTGGCAATCAGAGCCTTCTTCGCCATCTCGCTCACGCCTCCTTGAACGGGAAGCCGAGGTGACGCAGAAGGGCACGGCCCTCGTCGTCGTTGGTCGCCGTGGTGACCACGGTGATGTCCATACCCCGGGTGCGGTCGATCTTGTCCTGGTCGATCTCGTGGAACATGACCTGCTCCGTGAGACCGAAGGTGTAGTTGCCGCGGCCGTCGAACTGCTTCGGCGACAGACCACGGAAGTCGCGGATGCGCGGCAGCGCGAGCGACAGCAGGCGGTCCAGGAACTCCCACATGCGGTCACCGCGGAGGGTGACGTGGGCACCGATCGGCTGGCCCTCACGCAGCTTGAACTGCGCGATGGACTTACGGGCCTTGGTCACGGCCGGCTTCTGGCCGGTGATCGTGGTGAGGTCGCGGATGGCGCCCTCGATCAGCTTGGAGTCGCGGGCGGCGTCGCCCACACCCATGTTGACCACGATCTTGGTCAGGCCGGGGATCTGCATGACGTTCTCGTACGAGAACTCGTCCTTCAGCTTCCCGGCGATCTCTTCGCGGTAGCGCTGCTTGAGGCGCGGTGCGTTGGTGGTGGCAGTCATCAGATGTCCTCACCGGTCCGCTTGGCAACGCGGATCTTGTTGCCCTCGTCGTCGAAGCGGTACCCGACGCGGGTGACGACCTTGTTGCCGTCCTTCTCCACCACGAGCTGAACGTTGCTCACGTGGATCGGGGCCTCGGTCGTCACGATGCCGCCGGTCTTCGAACCACGAGCGGTCTGGCCGGCCTTGGTGTGCTTCTTGACCCGGTTGACACCCTCGACCAGGACGCGGTCCTCGCGGGGGAAGGCCTGAATGACCTTGCCCTGCTTGCCCTTGTCCTTACCGGTGATGACCTGGACCAGGTCGCCCTTCTTGATCTTCATCGGTTACAGCACCTCCGGCGCGAGCGAGATGATCTTCATGAACTTCTTCTCGCGCAGCTCACGGCCCACGGGGCCGAAGATACGGGTGCCGCGGGGGTCGCCATCGTTCTTGAGGATGACGGCCGCGTTCTCGTCGAAGCGGATGTACGAACCGTCGGGACGGCGGCGCTCCTTCACGGTGCGCACGATGACCGCCTTGACGACGTCACCCTTCTTCACGTTGCCACCGGGGATCGCATCCTTCACGGTGGCGACGATGACGTCACCGATGCCCGCGTAGCGTCGGCCCGAGCCACCGAGAACACGGATGGTGAGAATTTCCTTCGCACCCGTGTTGTCGGCGACGCGCAGCCGAGACTCCTGCTGGATCACGTCTATCTCCTGATCGTCTGCCGGTTCCCGGCAGGGACGCTCCTAGTGGTGCGTCCCTGCCGAGCCTGGCGGAACTTTTCCGAGGGAATCCCCCTCGGGGGGATGTGCTTGCCTGAATTCCCTAAAGGGAATTACTTGGCCTTCTCGAGGATCTCGACGACGCGCCAGCGCTTCGTCGCGGACTGCGGCCGGGTCTCCATGAGGAGGACACGGTCGCCGACACCCGCGGCGTTCTGCTCGTCGTGCGCCTTGAGCTTGTTGGTACGACGGATGACCTTGCCGTACAGCGCGTGCTTGACGCGGTCCTCGACGGCGACGACGACGGTCTTGTCCATCTTGTCGCTGACGACCAGACCCTCACGGGTCTTGCGGAAGCCGCGCTCCTGCTTCTTCTCAGTCACATTCGTCTCGCTCATCAGGCGCTCTCCACCGTCTCGATGCCGAGCTCGCGCTCACGCATCAGGGTGTAGATCCGGGCGATGTCCTTGCGGACGGCCTTCAGCCGGCCGTGGTTCTCAAGCTGTCCGGTCGCCGCCTGGAAGCGGAGGTTGAACAGCTCCTCCTTGGCCTCACGAAGCTTCGCAACGAGGTCCTCGTTGTTCAGCTCGCGCAGCTCGGTCGCCTTGGTACCGGCCGCCATCACGACTCACCTGCCTCGCGCCGCACGATGCGGCACTTCATCGGAAGCTTGTGGGCGGCGCGGGTCAGCGCCTCCTTGGCAACCTTTTCGTTCGGGAAGGACAGCTCGAACATCACCCGGCCGGGCTTGACGTTCGCGACCCACCACTCCGGAGAACCCTTACCGGAACCCATGCGGGTCTCGGCAGGCTTCTTCGTCAGCGGACGGTCGGGGTAGATGTTGATCCACACCTTGCCGCCACGCTTGATGTGACGGGTCATGGCGATACGAGCGGACTCGATCTGCCGGTTCGTCACGTAGGCCCCGGTCAGGGCCTGGATACCGTACTCACCGAAAGCGAGCTCGGTACCACCCTTGGCCATGCCATGGCGCTTGGGGTGGTGCTGCTTGCGGTGCTTGACCCTGCGAGGGATCAGCATGTCGGTCAGGCCTCCGTTCCGGTGCTCTCAGCCGGAGCAGCGGCAGCGGCCTCGGCCTTGGGGGCCTCGGCAGCGGCGTTCTGCTGCTGCGGCTTGCGGCCGCGACCACCGCGCTCGCCACCGCGACGCGGGCGGTCGTTGCCACCGCGGGCCGGGCGGTTACCCGCACGGGCAGCGGCGTTCTCCGCGCGAACCTCGGCGATGTTCTTGACGTCGCCCTTGTAGATCCAGACCTTCACGCCGATGCGGCCGAAGGTCGTACGGGCCTCGAAGAAGCCGTAGTCGACGTTCGCACGGAGCGTGTGCAGGGGCACACGGCCCTCGCGGTAGAACTCCGAGCGGGACATCTCGGCGCCGCCGAGACGACCGCCGCACTGGATCTTGATGCCCTTGGCGCCGGCCTTCATCGTCGACTGCATGCTCTTACGCATGGCGCGACGGAAGGAGACACGCGAGGACAGCTGCTCCGCGACGGCCTGCGCGACCAGCTGAGCGTCAGTCTCGGGGTTCTTGACCTCGAGAATGTTCAGCTGGACCTGCTTGCCGGTGAGCTTCTCCAGCTCACCGCGGATGCGGTCGGCCTCGGCGCCGCGGCGGCCGATGACGATGCCCGGACGGGCGGTGTGGATGTCAACGCGGACGCGCTCACGGGTGCGCTCGATCTCCACCTTGGAGATACCGGCGCGCTCCATGCCCTTCGTCATCATGCGACGAATGGCGACGTCTTCCTTGACGTAGTCCTTGTACAGCTTGTCGGCGTACCAGCGGCTCTTGAAGTCCGTGGTGATGCCGAGCCGGAACCCGTGCGGGTTTACCTTCTGGCCCATTACCGGGTTCCTTCCTTGCTGCTGACGACCACGGTGATGTGGCTGGTCCGCTTGCGGATCCGGTAGGCACGGCCCTGGGCGCGCGGACGGAAGCGCTTCAGGGTCGGGCCCTCGTCGACGTACGCCTCGCTGATGAACAGCTGGGAGGCGTCCGTGTGGTCGTAGTTGTGCGCGGCGTTGGCAATGGCACTGTCCAGCACCTTGCCCACCGGCACGCTCGCGGCCTGCGGGGCGAAACGCAGGACCGCCTGAGCCTCCGTGGCATCCATGCCACGGACAAGGTCCACCACGCGGCGGGCCTTCATGGGCGTGACACGCACGTAGCGCGCCTGGGCCCTGGCTTCCATGGTTGTCCCTTCGGTGTCAGTCATAGTCTTCGCTCTTCCGCAGATCAGCGACGACGCGACTTGCGGTCGTCCTTCTCGTGGCCGCGGAAGGTGCGGGTCGGCGCAAACTCGCCGAGCTTGTGGCCGACCATCGACTCGGTGACGAACACCGGGACGTGGGTCTTGCCGTTGTGCACCGCCAGCGTGTGGCCAAGCATGGCCGGCACGATCATGGAGCGACGGGACCAGGTCTTGATGACGTTCTTGGTGCCGGCTTCGTTCTGAACATCCACCTTCTTGATCAGGTGGTCGTCGACGAAGGGCCCCTTCTTGAGACTGCGCGGCATCTAAACCCGCTCCTAGCGCTTCTTGTTCGTCTTGCGGCGGCGGACGATGTACTTGTTCGAAGCCTTCTTAGGCGAACGCGTACGACCCTCCTTCTGACCCCACGGCGAGACCGGGTGGCGACCACCGGAGGTCTTGCCCTCACCACCACCGTGCGGGTGGTCGACGGGGTTCATCACGACACCACGCACGGTCGGGCGGACGCCCTTCCAGCGCATGCGGCCGGCCTTGCCCCAGTTGATGTTCGACTGCTCGGCGTTGCCGACCTCGCCGACAGTGGCGCGGCAGCGAACGTCGACCAGGCGGATCTCACCGGACGGCATACGCAGGTGGGCCATCTGGCCCTCCTTCGCCAGCAGCTGCACGGAGGCACCCGCGGAGCGGGCGAACTTCGCGCCGCCGCCGGGCCGCAGCTCGATGGCGTGGAGCGTCGTACCGACCGGGATGTTGCGCAGCGCCAGGTTGTTGCCGGGCTTGATGTCGGCGCCAGGGCCGTTCTCAATCCGGTCACCCTGCGACAGACCGCGAGGCGCCAGGATGTAGCGCTTCTCGCCGTCCGCGTAGTGCAGGAGCGCGATGCGCGCGGTGCGGTTGGGGTCGTACTCGATGTGCGCGACCTTGGCCGGCACGCCGTCCTTGTCGTGACGACGGAAGTCGATCACTCGGTAGGCGCGCTTGTGGCCACCGCCCTGGTGGCGAACGGTCACACGACCGGCGTTGTTACGGCCGCCCTTGCTGTGCAGCGGGCGAACCAGCGACTTCTCCGGCGTGGACCGCGTGATCTCGACAAAGTCGGCGACGCTGGAGCCACGACGGCCCGGGGTCGTCGGCTTGTACTTGCGGATACCCATTTCTCAGTCCTCGTCCGATTCCGGACGATCCAGACCGCCGTTAGGCGGTCGGACCGCCGAAGATGTCGATGCGGTCGCCCTCGGCGAGGGTCACGATGGCGCGCTTGGTGTCAGCGCGCTTGCCGAAACCGGTGCGGGTGCGCTTGCGCTTGCCCTGCCGGTTGATCGTGTTCACCCCGGTGACCTTGACCGAGAAGACCGCCTCGACGGCCTGCTTGATCTGGGTCTTGTTGGCACGCGGGTCGACGATGAACGTGTACTTGTTCTCGTCCAGCAGCGCGTAGCTCTTCTCGGACACGACGGGCTTCACGAGCACGTCACGGGGGTCCGTGAAGGTCTTGCTGGTGACGACGGCCTCACTCATCAGGCGTCGCTCCCTTCGGTCTCAACGGCCTTGGGGCCAGACACGAAGGACTCGAGAGCGGCCTTGGTGAAGACCACGTCGTCGGAGACGAGCACGTCGTACGTGTTCAGCTGGCCCGGCTCCAGGATGTGAACCTGGGGCAGGTTGCGGGCGGACAGCCACGCGGCCTCGTCGGAACGCTCGGCGACCAGGAGCAGGTTCTTGCGCTCCGAGATCTTGCCGAACAGCGTCTTGGCGGCCTTGGTGGAGGTCGCGCCCTCGACCACGCCGGAAACGACGTGGACACGAGCGTTGCGGGCCCGGTCGGTGAGGGCACCGCGCAGGGCGGCGGCCTTCATCTTCTTCGGGGTCCGCTGCGAGTAGTCACGCGGCACGGGGCCGTGGACGACGCCACCACCGGCGAACTGCGGCGCACGGGTCGAACCCTGACGCGCGCGGCCGGTGCCCTTCTGGCGGTACGGCTTCTTGCCACCGCCGCGGACCTCGCCACGGGTCTTGGTCTTGTGCGTGCCCTGACGGGCAGCGGCCAGCTGTGCGACGACGACCTGGTGGATCAGCGGAACGCTGACCTTCGCGTCGAAGATCTCCGCGGGGAGCTCGACGGTCCCGGCCTTGTCGCCTGCCGGCGAAAGGATGTCAATGGTGCTCATCGGTTACCTCAGGCCCCCTTGGCCGCGGTACGGACCAGGACGAGGCCGCCGTTCGGACCAGGAACTGCGCCCTTGATGAGCAGCAGACCCTTCTCCGCGTCAACGGCGTGGACGGTCAGGTTCTGGGTGGTGACCCGCTCATTGCCCATACGGCCGGCCATCCGCATGCCCTTGAACACGCGGCCCGGGGTGGCGCAGCCACCGATGGAGCCCGGCTTGCGGTGGATGCGGTGCGCACCGTGCGAAGCCTTGCCACCGGCGAAGCCATGGCGCTTCATGACACCGGCGGTGCCCTTGCCCTTGGTCTTGCCGGTCACGTCCACCTTGATGCCGGCGTCGAAGACCTCGGCGTTGATCTCCTGGCCGAGGGAGTACTCGCCGGCGTCGGCGGTACGGACCTCGACGAGGTGACGGCGGGGGGTGACGTCGGCCTTGGCGAAGTGGCCCTTGAGGGGCTTGTTCACCTTGCGCGGGTCGATCTCGCCGAAGGCGATCTGGACGGAGTCGTAACCGTCCTGGTCTGCGGTGCGCACCTGGGTGACGACACAGGGACCGGCCTTGACCACGGTGACCGGGACAACACGGTTGTTGTCGTCCCAGACCTGGGTCATGCCGAGCTTCTCGCCCAGGAGGCCCTTGATCTGCTTAGTCATTCTCAGCTCACCGGCCCTCAGAGCTTGATCTCGATGTCGACGCCGGCCGGAAGGTCGAGTCGCATCAGGGAGTCAACGGTCTTCGGCGTCGGGTCGAGAATGTCGATCAGGCGCTTGTGCGTGCGCATCTCGAAGTGCTCGCGCGAGTCCTTGTACTTGTGCGGCGACTTGATGACGCAGTACACGTTCTTTTCAGTGGGCAGCGGCACCGGGCCCGCGACCGACGCACCAGTGCGGGTCACCGTCTCGACGATCTTCTTCGCCGAGCTGTCGATGACCTCGTGGTCGTAGGCCTTGAGCCGGATGCGGATCTTCTGTCCCGCCATGGCTACTTAGTAGTCCTTTGTCTCGTAACGCTCTGGGACCCGGTGCGTTCACGTCCCCGTCCGCCACATCCTGCGATCCGTCCGACCCACGCGGTCGGGCGTGTCGCATCCCTTCCCGCATATCTCCGCAGGGGAGATCCTTCGAGAAGGAGGACGTGGGGTCATGGACACCCACCGGGCGCCTGGCTGAGGCACCCCGCTGAGCTTCCCGGAAGATTCCCGTACTTCCACCCCTGAGAAGGGATGACGAATACCTGGGACTCGCTTCCGGTCCTCCCGGCGGGAGGCGCGCAGCATCGGCACTCAACCGAGCAACTTGGCTAGTGTGCCATATGGGGCACACGGCTGGCCAACCGAAGGGGAGAGAGTACCCCACGCCACACCGCGCGAATCCTCGGGCCCGCCCGATCACCTCCGGACGGACCCCTCGCCCCCTCCCTCAGCCGGCCGGAACGACCGCCTGCGGACTCCGCTCCTGCTCGCTCCCCGGCACCGGCGCGGAGGCGTCGGCGCCCACCGCGACAATCCGGTTGTCCGCATCCACGTGCACGACGCTCGGCTTCAGCACCCGGGCCTCGGCGTCCTCGACCTGCGCGTAACTGATGAGAATGACCAGGTCACCGGGGTGGACGAGATGTGCGGCCGCGCCATTGATCCCGATGACCCCGCTCCCCCGCTCGCCCTCGATCACGTACGTCTCCAGCCGGGCGCCGTTCGTGATGTCGACGATGTGGACCAGCTCGCCGGGCAGCAGATCGGCGGCCTCCATCAGCTCCGCGTCGATCGTCACGGACCCTACGTAGTGCAGATCGGCCTGGGTCACGGTGGCCCGGTGGATCTTGGACTTGAACATGGTGCGCAGCATGGCGTCACTCCTGTGTGAGGCAGGTCGCGCCCCCGGTACGAGGTGCGCGCCGACTCGGCCATGCTAGGGCGCCCGGCAGCGCCGGCGCCGAGTGATGTCCGCCTCACCCTCCTGCGCGCAGGAGGGTGCCCCCGGCCGCGCGTGGGGGTGCGCGGCCGGGGGCACGGCTCGGTGGGTGCCTGACGGGTGTCGGACGGCTCCCGGCAGTCGTCAGCCGGCGGTCGGGAGCTTCGCGGACCAGGCGGTCAGGCTCAGGGTGCCGTTGTCCACGTCGTCCTCCAGCGGGACGACGCTGTGGGAGTTGCTGCCCGTCGGGGAGACCTGGAGGTACTTGGCGGGGGCCGGGTCGGCGCCGGTGTGCGTCCAGACCAGGTCCGCGTAGGCGACGCCCCCGGGCTTGAGCGTGACGGTGCGGGCACCCGGGTCCTTGGCGAAGTACGTGTCACCGTGGCGCACCTCGGTGTTGAGCGCGGTGTGTCCCGCGCCCTCCAGCGCCAGCCCGGCGTAGCCCTTGATCGCGCAGGTCTCGTCGCCGGTGTTCTGCACCTTCAGGTAGGTGCCGGCGTGGTTCATCCCGGCCTGGCTCCGGCCGGCGTCGGTGGTCGTCACCTTCAGCGTGCCCGGCTGGCAGGCCCCCGCGCCGGCGTCGCTCGCCTGCGCGGCGGCAGCGGCTCCCGCGAGCCCTCCCGCGGCCATGACGGCAACGGCGGCAGCGGTCACGACGGTACGCAGACCACGCATGGTCATCAGCTCCTTCTCCCACGCGGGTGCGCCCGGTAGTGCAGTCCCGCTCCTCAACTGGCACACACCAGCCTGCCGACCGTCGCTGATGATCGGCTAATACCTCACTAACGGTCCACTTGCCCCTTTGGCCCGTACACGTCCGGCGGCACACTCGCCGGTCAGCCCGCCTCCGCCGAGGGAAGGGTGCCTTCGTCCGTGGGTAACGGAACCACGGACGGCCCGCCCCTCCGTCGCCAGCATGAAGGCGATGTCCCGGCAGCGGCACGGCCGAGCCGCCGGCGCACGTGCCGACCGGGACGAGGAGCGGACGCCATGACCATCGCCCCGGACGACGCACAGCGGGACGCCCTTCTGTACCGGGCCATGAGGGGCTTCATCCAGTCGATGGACGACACCCTTCCCGGCAAGTTCGAGATCACGGAGGAAGGGATCGTCCACGACATGACGGCCCCGTCGGCCCCCACGAGCTGACGGTGCTGCGGGGCCGGAAACGCCTCGAAAAGGTGATGCCGGAGGAGTTCGTCGCTCACACGGGGGCGCCCGACGTTGAGGGCGAGACGCAGGGCATCATGCGTCACCCGGACATCAGGGTCATCGCGGAGGGGGACATGGAGGTCGAGGGCTCCTTCGACCCGCGCGCCCTCGTCGCCACCGTCGAAGTGGTCTCCCGTTCCCACCCCGACAACGACTGGGTGGGCAAGATGCGGGATTACCCCCTGCTCGGAATTCCCGTCTACGCGCTCTTCGACCCCCGCAGCGCATCCGGAGCCGTGTTGTCCGGCATCCACGACACACCTCTCGGGCCCCGCTACTCGGTGCGCAAGGACTTCGTCTACGGCGAAGACGTCGCGATCGGGGTGTGGATCATCCCGACGCGGGACCTCCCGCGATATCCGTAGCCGGTCGCACGGCTCCGCCGCGCCGCACCCAGGCACACCGCAGGCGCCCCGTAAGCACGACAAAGGGCCCCGCACACCCGAAGGTGTGCGGGGCCCTCGCTCGCCAGGAGCGCCGGGTCTCCCCGATCGTCAGTAAGAGGTCTTACTTGACGATCTTGGTGACCTGGCCGGCGCCGACGGTCCGGCCACCCTCACGGATGGCGAACTTCAGGCCCTCCTCCATGGCGACCGGCTGGATCAGCTGGACGGACATGGAGGTGTTGTCGCCCGGCATGACCATCTCGGTGCCCTCGGGGAGGGTCACGACGCCGGTCACGTCCGTGGTACGGAAGTAGAACTGCGGGCGGTAGTTGTTGAAGAACGGGGTGTGGCGGCCACCCTCGTCCTTCGACAGGATGTAGGCCTGGGCCTCGAACTCGGTGTGCGGCGTGACCGAACCGGGCTTGATGATGACCTGGCCGCGCTCGACGTCCTCGCGCTTGATACCGCGAAGCAGCAGACCGACGTTCTCACCGGCCTGACCCTCGTCCAGCAGCTTCCGGAACATCTCGATGCCGGTGACCGTGGTGGTGGTCTTCTCGGTCTTGATGCCGATGATGTCGACGGTCTCGTTGACCTTGAGGACACCACGCTCGATACGACCGGTGACAACGGTGCCACGGCCGGTGATCGTGAAGACGTCCTCGATCGGCATCAGGAACGGCTTGTCCGTGTCGCGCTCCGGGGCCGGGATGGCCTCGTCGACGGCGTTCATCAGGTTCAGGACCGACTGGCCCCACTCCTTGTCGCCCTCGAGCGCCTTGAGCGCCGAGACCTTGACGACCGGAACGTCGTCGCCCGGGAACTCGTACTCGGAGAGGAGCTCACGGACCTCGAGCTCGACGAGCTCCAGGATCTCCTCGTCGTCCACCATGTCGGCCTTGTTCAGGGCGACAACGATGTAGGGAACGCCAACCTGGCGGGCCAGGAGCACGTGCTCCTTGGTCTGCGGCATCGGACCGTCGGTCGCGGCGACCACGAGGATCGCGCCGTCCATCTGGGCGGCACCGGTGATCATGTTCTTGATGTAGTCCGCGTGACCCGGGCAGTCGACGTGGGCGTAGTGACGGTTCTCCGTCTGGTACTCGACGTGCGCGATGGAGATGGTGATACCACGCTGGCGCTCTTCCGGCGCCTTGTCGATCATGTCGAAGGCCGAGGCCTCGTTCAGGTCCGGGAACGCGTCGTGCAGCACCTTGGTAATGGCGGCCGTGAGGGTCGTCTTACCGTGGTCGATGTGACCGATGGTGCCGATGTTGACGTGCGGCTTAGTCCGCTCGAACTTCGCCTTCGCCACTGGGGTCCTCCTGTGGAGTGGTTCTGTACGCCTTACTCATCGGCGCCAGGTGATCTTTGCTGGGGTGCCGGCTGACGGGGGCAATCCTCACGGATGGCGGGGATTGCCCCGTCAGTCGGTGTCAAGCCTAAAGCGTGTCGGGGTCCGACTCTGACGAGACGGGTCTTACTCGCCCTTGGCCTTCGCGATGATCTCCTCGGCGACGTTCCGCGGAACCTCGGCGTAGGAGTCGAACTGCATCGAGTAGCTCGCGCGACCCGACGTCTTGCTACGGAGGTCTCCGACGTAGCCGAACATCTCCGAGAGCGGAACCAGGCCCGTGACGAGCTTGGCACCGTGACGGTCCTCCATGGACTGAATCTGTCCACGGCGGGAGTTGATGTCGCCGATCACGTCGCCCATGTAGTCCTCGGGCGTGGTGACCTCGACCTTCATCATCGGCTCGAGCAGGGCCGGGGAGGCCTTGCGCGCGGCCTCCTTGAAGGCCATCGAACCGGCGATCTTGAACGCCATCTCGGAGGAGTCGACCTCGTGGAAGGCACCGTCGAGGAGCGTGACGCGGACACCCGTCAGCGGGTAGCCGGCGAGCACACCGAACTCCATGGCCTCCTGGCAGCCCGCGTCCACGGACGGGATGTACTCCCGCGGGATGCGGCCACCGGTGACCTTGTTCTCGAACTCGTAACCGTCGCCCTCGAGGGGCGCGATCGCGATCTGCACCTTCGCGAACTGGCCGGAACCACCAGTCTGCTTCTTGTGCGTGTAGTCGAGACGCTCGACGGGCTTGCGCAGCGTCTCGCGGTACGCGACCTGCGGCTTACCGACGTTGGCCTCGACCCGGAACTCACGCTTCATACGGTCGACCAGCACGTCGAGGTGCAGCTCGCCCATACCCGCGATGATGGTCTGGCCGGTCTCCTCGTCGGTGTGGACCTGGAAGCTCGGGTCCTCCTCGGCGAGGCGCTGGATGGCGACACCCAGCTTCTCCTGGTCGCCCTTGGACTTGGGCTCAATGGCGACCTGGATGACCGGGGCCGGGAACTCCATCGACTCCAGGATCACCTGGTTGGAGGAGTCGCACAGCGTCTCACCGGTGGTGGTCTGCTTCAGACCCATGACGGCGACGATGTCACCGGCGCCCACCGACTCGATCTCCTCACGCTTGTTCGCGTGCATGCGGTAGATCTTGCCGATGCGCTCCTTCTTGCCCTTGACGGAGTTCAGCACCTGCGTGCCGGACTCCAGGCGACCCGAGTAGACCCGGATGAAGGTGAGCTTGCCGAGGTGCGGGTCGCTCGCGATCTTGAACGCAAGAGCGGCGAGCGGCTCCTCCTCGGAGGGGCGGCGCTTGATGACCTCGTCGGGGTCGTTGACCGCGTGGCCCTCGATGGCCTCGACGTCGAGCGGCGAGGGGAGGTAACGCACGACCGCGTCCAGCAGCGGCTGGACACCCTTGTTCTTGAAGGCGGTGCCACAGAACACGGGCGTGACGGTGGTGTTCTCCGCCTTGCCGGCGCTGATGGTGATACGGCGGATCGCCGCGTACAGCTGCTCCACGGTGGGCTCCTGGCCCTCCAGGTACAGCTCCATCAGCTCTTCGTCGTTCTCGGCGACCGTCTCGAGGAGCTTGCCGCGCCATTCCTCGGCAGCCTCGATGTGGGTGTCCGGGATGTCGACGGTGTCGTACATCTCGCCCTTGGCGGCCTCGGCGGACCACAGCAGGGCCTTCATGGTGACGAGGTCGACGACGCCCTTGAAGTCCGCCTCGGTGCCGATCGGCAGCTGCATCACGATCGGGGTCGCGCCGAGGCGCTCCGTGATCATGTCGACGCAGCGGTGGAACTCGGCGCCGGTGCGGTCGAGCTTGTTGACGAAGCAGATACGCGGAACGCCGTAGCGGTCCGCCTGACGCCACACCGTCTCGGACTGGGGCTCAACGCCGGCAACGCCGTCGAACACCGTCACGGCACCGTCGAGCACGCGCAGGGACCGCTCCACCTCGACGGTGAAGTCGACGTGCCCCGGGGTGTCGATGATGTTGATGGTGTGGTCGACGTTCTCCAGCGGCCAGTGACAGGTGGTGGCAGCAGAGGTGATCGTGATGCCACGCTCCTGCTCCTGCTCCATCCAGTCCATGGTGGCAGCGCCGTCGTGGACCTCACCGATCTTGTACGAAACACCGGTGTAGAACAGGATCCGCTCGGTGGTCGTCGTCTTGCCCGCGTCGATGTGGGCCATGATCCCGATGTTGCGGACCTTGGCCAGGTCAAGTGAAGTGGTAGCCATAAGGCTTTCGTCTTCTCTCGGTCTCGATGTGGGTAGCGACTACCAGCGGTAGTGCGCGAAGGCCTTGTTGGACTCGGCCATCTTGTGCGTGTCCTCGCGCTTCTTGACCGAAGCGCCGAGGCCGTTCGAGGCGTCCAGCAGCTCGTTCATGAGGCGCTCGGTCATGGTCTTCTCACGGCGGGCACGGGAGTAACCCACGAGCCAGCGCAGCGCCAGGGTCGACGCGCGACCCGGCTTGACCTCGACCGGAACCTGGTAGGTCGCGCCACCGACACGGCGGGACTTGACCTCGAGGGTCGGCTTGATGTTCTCCAGCGCGCGCTTCAGCGTGATGACCGGGTCGTTGCCGGTCTTCTCGCGCAGGCCCTCCATGGCGCCGTAAACGATGCGCTCGGCGGTGGAGCGCTTTCCGTTCAGCAGCACCTTGTTGATGAGGGAGGTCACCAGAGGAGAGTTGTAGACCGGGTCGATGATGACCGGGCGCTTCGGGGCGGGGCCCTTACGAGGCATTCTTACTTCTCCTTCTTGGCGCCGTAGCGGCTGCGAGCCTGCTTGCGGTTCTTGACGCCCTGCGTGTCGAGGGAGCCGCGGATGATCTTGTACCGAACACCCGGCAGGTCCTTCACACGACCGCCACGCACGAGCACGATCGAGTGCTCCTGCAGGTTGTGGCCCTCACCCGGAATGTAAGCGGTGACCTCGATGCCGCTGGTCAGACGCACACGCGCGACCTTACGCAGGGCCGAGTTCGGCTTCTTCGGGGTGGTGGTGAAAACACGCGTGCAGACGCCGCGGCGCTGGGGCGAACCCTCAAGTGCGGGCGTCTTGTTCTTCTCGACCTTGTCCTGCCGGCCCTTGCGGACCAGCTGCTGGATCGTAGGCACCGTTTCTCCGGTTTCTGTGTGCCAGTCTCGGTAAAGCTAACCTGGAACTTCGCCGACCCACGAGGTCGGGTGTGTCGAATACCGCAGACTTCCTCGCTGGAACGAGGAGCGGCGGATTACGGTGTCGAGACCCGGCTTCGTGCGCACCGGCACCGCCCGCCCGAAGGCTTGAGGAGATGCGCGCACGGCAGGCCAGGGACACCCCAGGCACAAGGTCAGAGCGTACCTACCGCATGGGCTGCGGTCAAAACAAATGCACACGCGTAGGACACGCCGGACTCCTTCGGCGCTGCCGCCACCGTAGTGGGCCGGTGCGGCATACGGAAGAACGTCCTCGGCCCCGATGCGGCGGGCCCGTCGGCCGGCCCGCCGCCCCCTCAGGTCTTCGGCAGCAGGGCCAGCAACGTGACCAGCATCACCAGGCACCAGCCCCCGATCGCCAGCCAGCCGAGCACCACGCCGGTCAGCGCCATGCCGTCGCCCCGCTCCCCACTGCGGCGGATCTCCGTGCGCGCCTTGTGTCCCAGGATGACCGCGGGAACGGCGGTGACACCCCAGGTCAGCGGGGTGAGCAGACCGCAGATCATGGCACCGGCCGCGGACGGATTGGTCCGTTGCGGCGGTGGCAGCGGGAGGAACGTCGGCGGGACCATCGGCTGTGGCAGCACCATCGGCTGCGGTACCGGCCCCTGCGGCAGGTCCCCCACCAGTAACTGCAGGTCCGCATAGGTCACGGACTGGTACGCGCGGGCGACCCGCTGCTCGTACTCGTCCTTGGAGAGCCGCCCCTCGGCGAACCCCGCCTTCAGCACATCGACCGCCCGCTCCCGGTCCGCGTGCGAGGCACGCATGGCGGGCACCTGACGAGGCGGGTGGGCCGGCGGGCCACCCTGCCATGGTTCGAACGCCACCTCTATGACCTCCCCCAGGCCGGAGCGCTGACCGTCCCATCATCCCCCAGACACCGCAGGGCGGTCACCCGACATGAGGATGACCGCCCTGTGGCTGCGCTTTTATGTGGTGCCTCGCGTGCCGGCCGCCGCCGGCCACCGCTTACTGGTTGTACGGACCGTAGTCGTAGTCCTCCAGCGGGACGGCCTGGCCGGAGCCGGTGCCGAACGGCGAGTAGTCGATGTCGTCGTAGCCGACGGCCGAGTACATCGCGGCCTTGGCCTCCTCGGTCGGCTCGACCCGGATGTTGCGGTAGCGGGACAGGCCCGTACCGGCCGGGATGAGCTTACCGATGATGACGTTCTCCTTGAGGCCGATGAGGCTGTCGGACTTGGCGTTGATCGCCGCATCCGTCAGGACTCGGGTCGTCTCCTGGAAGGAGGCGGCCGACAGCCAGGACTCCGTCGCCAGCGAGGCCTTGGTGATACCCATCAGCTGCGGACGGCCGGAGGCCGGGTGGCCACCCTCCGCCACGACGCGACGGTTCTCGCCCTCGAACTTCGAGCGCTCCACCAGCTCGCCCGGCAGCAGCTCCGCGTCGCCGGACTCGATGATCGTCACGCGGCGCAGCATCTGCCGGATGATGATCTCGATGTGCTTGTCGTGGATCGCCACGCCCTGGCTGTTGTAGACCTTCTGGACCTCGCCGACCAGGTGGACCTGGACCGCACGCTGGCCGAGGATGCGCAGCACGTCGTGCGGGTTGATCGCACCGACGGTCAGCGGCTGGCCGACCGTGACGTGGTCGCCCTCGCCGACCAGCAGACGGGCACGCTTGGAGACGCCGTAGGACGTCTCGTCGCTGCCGTCGTCCGGCGTGACGATGACCTTCTTGGTCTTCTCGGTCTCCTCGATCCGCACGCGGCCGGCGGCCTCGGAGATCGGGGCGACACCCTTGGGCGTACGGGCCTCGAAGAGCTCGACGACTCGCGGCAGACCCAGGGTGATGTCGTCACCCGCCACACCACCGGTGTGGAAGGTACGCATCGTCAGCTGGGTACCGGGCTCACCGATGGACTGGGCGGCGATGATGCCGACGGCCTCACCGATGTCGACCAGCTTGCCGGTGGCCAGCGAACGGCCGTAGCAGAAGGCACAGGTGCCGACCGCGGACTCACAGGTCAGGACCGAGCGGGTCTTGACCTCCTCGACGCCGTGCGCGACCAGCTGGTCGATGAGCACGTCACCGAGGTCCACGTTGGCCGACGCGATGACCTTGCCGTCCACCACGACGTCCTCGGCGAGCATCCGCGCGTACACGGAGGACTCGACGTCTTCCGCCTTGCGCAGCACGCCGGTGGCGTCCTTGCTGGCGATCCGCAGCTTGAGGCCGCGCTCGGTGCCGCAGTCCTCCTCGCGGATGATGACGTCCTGGGAGAC
The DNA here is from genome assembly GCF_044544605.1 of Streptomyces sp. NPDC053560. NCBI lineage: Bacteria > Bacillati > Actinomycetota > Actinomycetes > Kitasatosporales > Streptomycetaceae > Streptomyces > Streptomyces sp. NPDC053560. The sequence continues at coordinate 422,184 of NZ_JBITXI010000005.1, forward strand.
GTCCACGAGACGACGGGTGAGGTAACCCGAGTCGGCGGTACGGAGGGCGGTGTCCGCGAGACCCTTACGGGCACCGTGGGTGGAGATGAAGTACTCCAGCACGGAGAGACCCTCGCGGAACGACGCCTTAATGGGTCGCGGGATGGTCTCGTTCTTCGCGTTCGACACCAGACCACGCATACCGGCGATCTGCCGCATCTGCATCATGTTTCCTCGGGCACCCGAGTCAACCATCATGAAGATGGGGTTCGTCTTGGGGAAGTTCTCGTTCATCGCCTCGGCGACCTCGTTGGTCGCCTTGGTCCAGATGTTGATCAGTTCCTGCGTGCGCTCGTCCTTGGTGATCAGACCGCGCTCGTACTGCTTCTGGACCTTCTCGTCCTGGGCCTCGTAGCCCGCGACGATCTCCTTCTTGGCCTCCGGCACGACGATGTCGGAGACGGCGACGGTGACACCGGAGCGGGTGGCCCAGTGGAAACCGGCCGCCTTCAGGTTGTCCAGGGTCGCCGCGACGATGACCTTCGGGTACCGCTCGGCCAGGTCGTTGACGATCGCGGAGAGCTGCTTCTTGCCCACCGAGTAGTCGACGAAGGGGTAGTCCTCGGGCAGCAGCTCGTTGAAGAGCGCGCGGCCCAGGGTCGTCCGCAGGCGGAAGCTGTCACCGGGCTGCCACTCGGGCTCGCCCTCCTCCGGCGCCGGCGGGGTCCAGCCGCGGGGCGGAACGGTGCCGATCGGGAAGCGGATGTCGACCTTCGCCTGGAGCGACAGCTCCTTGGCGTCGAACGCCATGATCGCCTCGGCGACCGAACCGAAGGCCCGGCCCTCACCGATGACCTTGCGCTCCTCCTCGTCGGTGGTGAGGAAGAACAGGCCCAGCACCATGTCCTGGGTCGGCATGGTGACCGGACGGCCGTCGGCCGGCTTGAGGATGTTGTTCGAGGACAGCATCAGGATGCGGGCCTCGGCCTGCGCCTCCGCGGACAGCGGCAGGTGCACGGCCATCTGGTCACCGTCGAAGTCCGCGTTGAACGCGGTGCAGACGAGCGGGTGAATCTGAATGGCCTTGCCCTCGACCAGCTGCGGCTCGAAGGCCTGGATGCCGAGGCGGTGCAGGGTGGGCGCACGGTTCAGCAGAACCGGGTGCTCGGCGATGACCTCTTCGAGGACGTCGTACACGACCGTGCGGCCGCGCTCGACCATCCGCTTCGCCGACTTGATGTTCTGCGCGTGGTTCAGATCGACCAGGCGCTTCATCACGAACGGCTTGAAGAGCTCCAGCGCCATGGCCTTCGGCAGACCGCACTGGTGCAGCTTCAGCTGCGGGCCGACGACGATGACGGAACGCGCGGAGTAGTCCACACGCTTACCGAGCAGGTTCTGACGGAACCGGCCCTGCTTACCCTTCAGCATGTCGCTGAGGGACTTCAGCGGGCGGTTACCGGGACCGGTGACCGGGCGACCGCGGCGGCCGTTGTCGAACAGCGCGTCGACGGCCTCCTGCAGCATCCGCTTCTCGTTGTTCACGATGATCTCGGGGGCACCGAGGTCGAGGAGACGCTTGAGGCGGTTGTTGCGGTTGATCACACGGCGGTACAGGTCGTTCAGGTCGGAGGTCGCGAAGCGGCCACCGTCCAGCTGCACCATCGGACGCAGGTCCGGCGGGATGACCGGGATGCAGTCGAGCACCATGCCCTTGGGGCTGTTGCTGGTCTGCAGGAACGCGGAGACGACCTTCAGTCGCTTGAGCGCACGGGTCTTCTTCTGGCCCTTGCCGGTACGGATGATCTCGCGGAGGCGCTCGGCCTCCTCCTCCAGGTCGAAGGTCTCCAGGCGCTTCTGCAGCGAAGCGGCACCCATGGAGCCGTCGAAGTACGTGCCGAAGCGGTCACGCAGCTCGCGGTAGAGGAGCTCGTCGCCCTCGAGGTCCTGGACCTTGAGGTTCTTGAAGCGGTTCCAGACCTCGTCCAGGCGGTCGATCTCGCGCTGCGCACGGTCGCGCAGCTGCTTCATCTCACGCTCGGCACCCTCGCGCACCTTGCGGCGCACGTCGGCCTTGGCGCCCTCGGCCTCCAGCTCGGCGAGGTCGGTCTCCAGCTTCTTGGCGCGGGCCTCGAGGTCCGCGTCGCGGCGCTGCTCGATCTGCTGGCGCTCGACGGAGACATGCGCCTCCAGCGAGGGCAGGTCGCGCGTACGGCGCTCCTCGTCCACCCACGTGATCATGTAGGCGGCGAAGTAGATGACCTTCTCAAGGTCCTTGGGGGCGAGGTCCAGCAGGTAGCCCAGCCGGCTCGGCACGCCCTTGAAGTACCAGATGTGCGTGACGGGGGCGGCCAGCTCGATGTGGCCCATCCGCTCACGGCGCACCTTGGCGCGGGTGACCTCCACGCCGCAGCGCTCGCAGATGATGCCCTTGAAGCGGACGCGCTTGTACTTACCGCAGTAGCACTCCCAGTCCCGGGTGGGGCCGAAGATCTTCTCGCAGAAGAGGCCGTCCTTCTCGGGCTTGAGGGTGCGGTAGTTGATGGTCTCCGGCTTCTTGACCTCGCCGTGGGACCACTGACGGATGTCGTCAGCGGTGGCAAGGCCGATCCGCAGCTCGTCGAAGAAGTTGACGTCGAGCACTGTCGTCAATCCCTCTTTCAGGGTCGAGTCTCAATCATGGTCTGAGGGGGTCCGGGGTGGGGCCGGGACCTCGCGGGGAGGTCCCGGCCAGACCCGTCAGACCTCTTCGACGCTGCTCGGCTCGCGCCGGGACAGGTCGATACCGAGCTCTTCCGCCGCGCGGAAGACGTCCTCGTCGGTGTCGCGCATCTCGATGGACATGCCGTCCGAGGACAGCACCTCCACGTTCAGGCACAGCGACTGCATTTCCTTGATGAGCACCTTGAAGGACTCGGGAATGCCGGGCTCGGGGATGTTCTCGCCCTTGACGATGGCCTCGTAGACCTTCACGCGGCCGGTCACGTCGTCGGACTTGATCGTCAGCAGCTCCTGGAGGGCGTAAGCGGCGCCGTACGCCTCCAGCGCCCACACCTCCATCTCACCGAAGCGCTGGCCACCGAACTGGGCCTTACCACCCAGCGGCTGCTGGGTGATCATCGAGTACGGACCGGTCGAGCGGGCGTGGAGCTTGTCGTCGACCAGGTGGTGGAGCTTGAGGATGTACATGTACCCGACCGAGATCGGGTCCGGGAACGGCTCGCCGGAGCGGCCGTCGAAGAGCTGCGCCTTGCCGGAGCTCTTGACCATGCGCTCGCCGTCGCGGTTCGGCAGCGTGGAGTCGAAGAGACCCTGCAGCTCGTCCTGGCGCGCACCGTCGAAGACCGGCGTGGCGACGTTGGTCCGCGGCGCGACGTCGTCGGCGCCGATGGACTGCAGACGCTGCTGCCACTCCTCGGCACCCTCGACCTTCCAGCCCTGGCTGGCGAGCCAGCCGAGGTGGATCTCCAGGACCTGTCCCGGGTTCATTCGGGACGGGACACCCAGCGGGTTGAGGATGATGTCGACCGGGGTGCCGTCCTCCAGGAACGGCATGTCCTCGACGGGCAGGATCTTCGAGATGACGCCCTTGTTGCCGTGGCGGCCTGCGAGCTTGTCACCGTCGGTGATCTTGCGCTTCTGCGCGACGTAGACGCGGACCAGCTGGTTCACGCCCGGGGGCAGCTCGTCGCCCTCCTCGCGGTCGAAGACGCGCACGCCGATGACCTTGCCGGTCTCACCGTGCGGCACCTTCAGCGAGGTGTCGCGGACCTCACGGGCCTTCTCACCGAAGATCGCGCGGAGCAGGCGCTCCTCCGGGGTCAGCTCGGTCTCACCCTTCGGGGTGACCTTGCCGACCAGGATGTCGCCGGCGACGACCTCGGCACCGATGCGGATGATGCCGCGCTCGTCGAGGTCGGCGAGGACCTCCTCGGAGACGTTCGGGATGTCCCGGGTGATCTCCTCGGGGCCCAGCTTGGTGTCACGGGCGTCGACCTCGTGCTCCTCGATGTGGATCGAGGAGAGGACGTCGTCCTGCACGAGGCGCTGCGACAGGATGATCGCGTCCTCGTAGTTGTGACCCTCCCACGGCATGAACGCCACGAGCAGGTTCTTGCCGAGCGCCATCTCGCCTTCGTCCGTGGACGGACCGTCGGCGAGGACCTGGCCCTCGATGACCCGCGCGCCCTCGTCCACGACGACCTTCTGGTTGAAGGAGGTGCCCTGGTTGGAGCGGGTGAACTTGGCGACGCGGTACGTGGTGTACGTGCCGTCGTCGTTGGCGACGGTGATGTAGTCCGCGGAGACCTCCTGGACCACACCGTCCTTCTCGGCCTTGATGACGTCACCGGCGTCGACCGCGCAGCGGTACTCCATGCCGGTACCGACCAGCGGTGCCTCGGCCTTGATGAGCGGCACGGCCTGGCGCATCATGTTCGAGCCCATGAGCGCGCGGTTGGCGTCGTCGTGCTCGAGGAACGGAATCATGGCGGTCGCGGCCGACACCATCTGGCGCGGCGAGACGTCCATGAAGTCCACCTCGTCGACGGTGACGAGGTCGGCCTCGCCGCCACGACGGCGGACCAGGACACGCTGCTCGGCGAAGCGCATGTCCTCGGTCAGCGGCGCGTTCGCCTGGGCGATGATGAAGCGGTCTTCCTCATCGGCCGTGAGGTACTTGACCTCTTCGGTGACCTGGCCGTCGACGACGCGGCGGTACGGGGTCTCGATGAAGCCGAAGACGTTCACCCGGCCGTACGAGGCGAGCGAACCGATCAGACCAATGTTGGGACCCTCGGGGGTCTCGATCGGGCACATGCGGCCGTAGTGCGACGGGTGCACGTCACGGACGTCCAGGCCGGCCCGCTCACGGGAGAGACCACCCGGGCCCAGCGCCGACAGACGACGCTTGTGGGTCAGACCCGACAGCGGGTTGGTCTGGTCCATGAACTGGGACAGCTGGCTGGTGCCGAAGAACTCCTTGATGGAGGCGACGACCGGCCGGATGTTGATCAGGGTCTGCGGCGTGATCGCCTCGACGTCCTGGGTGGTCATGCGCTCACGCACGACGCGCTCCATACGGGCGAGACCCGTACGGACCTGGTTCTGGATCAGCTCGCCGACGTTGCGCAGGCGGCGGTTGCCGAAGTGGTCGATGTCGTCGGTCTCGACGACGATCTCCGTGCCGTTCTCGCCGATCGTCTCGGTCTCGCCGGCGTGCAGCTTCACGAGGTACTTGATCGTGGCGATGATGTCGTCGGTGGTCAGCACACCGGCGTCGAGCGGCTCGTCCCCGCCCAGCTTCTTGTTGACCTTGTAGCGGCCGACCTTCGCGAGGTCGTAGCGCTTCGGGTTGAAGTAGAGGTTCTCCAGCAGCGTCTGCGCGGCCTCACGCGTCGGCGGCTCGCCCGGGCGCAGCTTGCGGTAGATGTCGAGCAGCGCGTCGTCCTGGCCCTGGGTGTGGTCCTTCTCCAGGGTGGCGCGCATCGACTCGTACTCGCCGAACTCCTCCAGGATCTGCTCGGTCGTCCAGCCGAGGGCCTTGAGGAGGACGGTGACCGACTGCTTGCGCTTGCGGTCGATGCGGACACCGACCATGTCGCGCTTGTCGATCTCCATCTCCAGCCAGGCACCCCGGGACGGGATGATCTTGGCGGAGAAGATGTCCTTGTCGGACGTCTTGTCGATCTGGCTGTCGAAGTAGACGCCCGGCGAGCGGACCAGCTGCGAGACGACGACACGCTCGGTGCCGTTGATGCAGAAGGTGCCCTTGTTGGTCATGAGCGGGAAGTCGCCCATGAAGACCGTCTGGGACTTGATCTCGCCGGTCTCGTTGTTGGTGAATTCGGCGGTGACGAACAGCGGAGCCGCGTACGTGAAGTCGCGCTCCTTGCACTCGTCGATGCTGTTCTTCGGGGGCTCGAAGCGGTGGTCGCGGAACGTCAGCGACATCGACCCGGAGAAGTCCTCGATCGGGGAGATCTCTTCGAAGATCTCCTCCAGACCGGACTTGGTGGGGACGTCCTGACCGGACTCCAGCGCAGCCTCGACGCGACCCTTCCATGCGGCGTTGCCGAGCAGCCAGTCGAAGCTTTCGGTCTGCAGCGCAAGGAGGTTCGGAACCCCGAGGGGCTCCTTGATCTTCGCAAAAGAGATGCGCAGCGGGGCGGTGCTGTCGCCGTTGTTCGTATTGGCAGTCGAGGCGTTGCGCGAGGCGGCCAAGAGGGGGTCCTTCCGAGGGCTCGGACTCACTACGCGCGTACCGGTCCCACGTCCGCTCAACGGCCAGGAAATCCCTGGTCAGGGATGTCTGAACCGCAGTGCTGAGATGTGGGTATGCCCCTGGTGACGGGCAGGGAGCAGCTAACAGGCAGCGCAAAGGGTCAGTGTAGCCACTCGGCACACTGATGTCCAGCCCGGGTTTTCGGAGACCGGCTCTGCACCCAATCTCTCCTCCGGAAGGTGACTCCCTCTAAGAGGGATACCCCTCGTTGTAGTTCTTCACGCTCAGCGCCTGCTGCATACCGTGCGCCCCTGGGCGCACATCGATACTGCCCTCTTCGTCGGCGATCCATGCCTCGGACTCCGGATCGCTTCCGACGTCGCGTCCCTGAGAATTGCGCGCCGCGTGCTGTTCGTCAAGGCCCCCCACCCCTGCGAGATCGTCACGGGACACATGGGCCGGACAACGAAGATCACCATACTCGCACGGCAGTGCGCGGCAACCCGGCAAGGACATCGGAACGCCGAAGGGCGACCACCCGCATGGGTGATCGCCCTTGGCACGGGACCCGGTGAGACCGGGGTCCCGGAGGTGTTCAGTCAGCGACTGACAGAGGTCACTTGACCTCGACGGAGGCGCCGGCGCCCTCGAGGGCCTCCTTGGCCTTGTCAGCGGCGTCCTTGGCGACCTTCTCGAGGACCGGCTTCGGGGTGCCGTCGACGAGGTCCTTGGCCTCCTTCAGACCCAGGGAGGTCAGCTCACGCACGACCTTAATGACCTGGATCTTCTTGTCGCCCGCACCGGTGAGGATGACGTCGAACTCGTCCTGCTCCTCAGCGGCCTCGGCGGCCGGGGCGCCCGGGGCACCGGCGGCGGCAACGGCGACCGGGGCGGCGGCCTCGACGTCGAACTTCTCCTCGAAGGCCTTCACGAACTCGGAGAGCTCGATGAGGGTCATCTCCTCGAACTGCGCGAGCAGGTCTTCCTGGCTGAGCTTCGCCATGGTGGCGGTCCTTCCACTAAATCGGCTGGTGCCGGATGTACATGTCGGCGGGCGTACGTCTGGCCCGCTGTGGCCTCCCCGCGCTCAGGCGTGCTGCCTGGGCAGGGGCTGCCAATGTGCGAGCCGAATTACTCGGCACCGCCCTGCTCGGCCTTGCTGCGAAGCGCGTCCGCGGTGCGGGCGAACTTCGTGAGCGGGGCCTGGAAGGTCGCCGCGGCCTTGGCCATGGATCCCTTCATGGCGCCCGCCAGCTTGGCGAGCAGAACCTCGCGGGACTCGAGGTCCGCAAGCTTCTTGATGTCGTCAGCGGAGAGTGCCTTCCCCTCGAAGACACCGCCCTTGATGACGAGGTTCTGGTTCTCCTTGGCGAAGTCACGAAGACCCTTCGCCGCCTCGACCGGGTCACCGGTGACGAAGGCGACGGCCGTCGAGCCCACAAGGTGCTCGTCCAGCACGGAGATCCCGGCCTCCTGGGCCGCGATCTTGGTCAGCGTGTTCTTCACCACACGGTACTGAGCGTTGTCACCGAGCGAACGACGCAGCTGCTTGAGCTGCGCAACAGAAAGTCCGGTGTACGCAGTGACGACAGCGGCGTTGGAGTTACGGAACTTGTCCGTGATCTCCTCGACAGCATCGACCTTGTCAGGACTTGCCATGAGCCTCGGCCTCCTTCCGGGTGATGAGGACCGCGCAGAAGGGGCTGGGCAAAACAAACGCCCCGGCGCAGGCGCACGGGGCAGACTCGACCGGATACATGCGTATCCGGGAATTCTTCCAGCGTCACCTGCGCAGGCCGTCCGCAGCTAGCGGATCCTTCGGCCACCGCACACCCGGATGGGCGCACAGAGACAACCAGCGGTCTTTGGCTTCTCCGTTACGGTACGCGAACCACTCGCGTGCAGGCAAATCGCCTCCGTACGGCCCTACCGCCGCGGGCCGCTCCTCCCGCCCGCCGCCGGCCCCGGAGCCCCGTACGGGCCGCTCAGGCGCCGTACAAAAGGGCCGGGCCCCGCACCTGAGGAAACAGGTGCGGGGCCCGGCTCACGCAGTACGCGCGGCTGTCGTCAGGCTCAGACGGCGGCCGGGTCCTCCTCGACGAGGAGGTTGCGGGTGCGGTTGGCGTCCAGCGGAATGCCGGGGCCCATCGTGGTGGTGATGGTGGCCTTCTTGATGTAGCGGCCCTTGGCGGCGGACGGCTTGAGGCGGTTGATCTCCTCGAGCGCCGCGGCGTAGTTCTCCACCAGCTTGGTGTCGTCGAAGGACACCTTGCCGATGATGAAGTGGAGGTTCGCGTGCTTGTCCACGCGGAACTCGATCTTGCCGCCCTTGATGTCGGTGACAGCCTTGGCGACATCCGGGGTGACGGTGCCGGTCTTCGGGTTCGGCATCAGACCACGGGGACCGAGCACGCGGCCGAGGCGGCCGACCTTGCCCATGAGGTCCGGGGTGGCGACGACGGCGTCGAAGTCCAGACGGCCCTTGGAGACCTCGTCGATGAGCTCGTCCGCGCCGACGATGTCGGCGCCGGCGGCTTCCGCGGCCGCAGCACGGTCGCCGGTCGCGAAGACCAGGACCCGGGCGGTCTTACCGGTGCCGTGCGGGAGGTTCACGGTGCCACGGACCATCTGGTCGGCCTTGCGCGGGTCGACACCCAGACGCATGGCAACCTCGACGGTCGCGTCGAACTTGGCGGACGAGGTGTCCTTGGCGAGACGAACGGCCTCGAGCGGGGCGTACAGACGCTCCCGGTCGATCTTCGCGTCCGCGTTGCGAAGAGTCTTGCTGCGCTTCACTGCTGCTCCTGAATGCAGTTACGCCATGCGGCTCGTGCCGCCTGGCAGGTGGAGTCGTGGTCCGGGCCAGCGCCTGGCCCTGCCACGTAGGTACGACGAGGCTCGGTCAGCCCTCGACCGTGATGCCCATGGACCGGGCGGTACCCGCGATGATCTTCGACGCGGCGTCCAGGTCGTTGGCGTTCAGGTCTTCCATCTTGGTCTGCGCGATCTCACGGATCTGCGCCTCGGTGACCTTGGCGACCTTGGTCTTGTGGGGCTCGCCGGAGCCCTTCTCCACGCCCGCGGCCTTCAGGATCATCTTGGCGGCCGGCGGGGTCTTCGTGATGAAGGTGAAGGAGCGGTCCTCGTAGACCGTGATCTCCACCGGCACGACCCAACCGCGCTGCGACTCGGTCGCGGCGTTGTAGGCCTTGCAGAACTCCATGATGTTGACGCCGTGCTGACCCAGCGCGGGGCCGACCGGCGGAGCCGGGTTCGCGGCGCCGGCCTGGATCTGGAGCTTGATGAGCCCCGTGACCTTCTTCTTCTTGGGAGGCATGCTCTCTCCGGGTCCTGTTTTCCCGCGCTCGCCTCCGGGCGCTCAAATCCGGCGTCGACGGTCGACCGTGCTCGGGGCCTCGTGCCTCGGGCCCTCCGCGCGCTCTCCCTTTCGACACCGGCGCGCCCTTCGGCTCGCACGGCATGTGAGAGGTGTTTCGCCGCCTATCCGGTCATCCGGATGGAGGCATACCGCACAACGATAACGGGTATAGAGGTGCGGCTAAAAACCGAGCAGGTCAGGCCGGTCGCGATGACCCGCCTGACCTGCTCGGAAGTGCGTGTTCCAGGAGGTGTCAGTTCTTCTGGATCTGGTCGAAGCTCAGCTCGACCGGGGTCTCGCGGCCGAAGATCTCGACGAGACCCTTGACCTTCTTCGAGTCGGCGTTGATCTCGTTGATCGTGGCCTGCAGCGTGGCGAACGGGCCGTCGGTGACGGTGACCGAGTCGCCCACCTCGAAGTCCAGCACCTGGACCTCGACCTTGCGCTGCGGCGCCGGCTTGCCCTCGGCCTCGGCGGCCTCCTTGGCGGCCTTCTCCTCGGCCTCCGGGGCGAGCATCTTGACGATCTCGTCGAGCGTGAGCGGGTACGGGTCGTAGGCGTTGCCCACGAAGCCGGTGACACCCGGGGTGTTGCGGACGACGCCCCAGGACTCGTTCGTCAGGTCCATGCGCACGAGCACATAGCCCGGGAGCTTGTTCTGACGGACGTTCTTCCGCTCGCCGTTCTTGATCTGGACGATCTCTTCCTCGGGGACCTCGGCCTGGTAGATGAAGTCCTCGACGTTGAGCGAGACGGCGCGCTGCTCCAGGTTGGCCTTCACGCGCTTCTCGTAGCCCGCGTAGGTGTGGATGACGTACCACTCGCCGGGGAGACCGCGCAGCTCGTCGCGGAGCGCCGCGATCGGGTCGACGGGCTCCTCGTCCTCTGCATCCTCGGCGACCTCTTCGGTGGCCTCGGCCTCGTCCTCGACGTGCACCGCCGCTTCTTCGGCGGGCTCGCCGGCGGCAGCGTCCTCCGCGTCGAGCTCGTCGACGGCGTCGGCGCCCTCGACGATCTCCTGCGGGGTGTCGTCGCCCTCGACCTCGGCCGTAGCCGCCGCGTCGACGTCGGCCGCTGCCGCCGCGACGGGCTCGGCGGGCTCGTTCAGGTTCGGGTCAGACACTGTGGCTGCTTCTTCCTGGCTTCAAGGGGTTGAACATGCGAACGGGCGCCCGCTTCAGGCGCCCATCGCGGGATCAGGCGAAGACGTAATCGACGACTTCTTTGATTCCCAAGTCAATCACGGTTACGAGACCGATGACGATGACTACGAAGACGATCACCACGGTGGTGTACGTCGAAAGCTGATTTCGCGTCGGCCAGACGACCTTGCGGAGCTCCGCGATGATCTGGCGGTAGAACAGTGCGAGCCGGGCGAGAGGGCCCTTCTTGCCGCGCTTGCCGCCGCGGCGGGGCTTCTTCTTGGACTCGGTGGCGTCGTCATCGGAGCGACCACGCTCAGGCATGTCGATGGAGCCCAGGGCGTCCGTCACTCGTCCTCACCTGAATCCGGGTCGTGGCCGTGCCGCGCCCGGTAGAGCCCGCACGGCGGTGCATTGCCTTACGTACGCGTGCACGCACCCCGGTGAAGAAGTGCGTGTAGCAGGGCCGGAGGGACTTGAACCCCCAACCGCTGGTTTTGGAGACCAGTGCTCTACCAATTGAGCTACGACCCTTTGTGGTTCCCCCAACCTACAGCATGCGACCGGCGCAGTGTGCGCACGGCCGATGACGACCCGTCGGGGAGCCAACGGTGGTCGAGTGTACGTGGTCAGCGGCCGGGCGTCGAACGGGAACCTCCGGGGCGGCCGGGACAAACCCCTGTGCCGGGCACCCGGCCGGTCTGGGACGATGCAGGTATGAGTGCTGCTACTCCTCCCGCACAGTCCCCTACCGAGCGTCGCGTGTCGGCCCGTGTCGGCGCGATCTCCGAGTCCGCCACGCTGGCCGTGGACGCCAAGGCCAAGGCCCTGAAGGCCGCCGGGCGCCCGGTGATCGGCTTCGGCGCCGGTGAGCCCGACTTCCCGACCCCGGACTACATCGTCGAGGCCGCGGTCGAGGCCTGCCGCAACCCCAAGTTCCACCGCTACACGCCGGCCGGCGGCCTCCCGGAGCTGAAGTCCGCGATCGCCGCGAAGACGCTGCGCGACTCGGGGTACGAGGTCGAGGCCGCCAACATCCTGGTGACCAATGGTGGCAAGCAGGCCATCTACGAGGCGTTCGCGGCGATCCTCGACCCGGGCGACGAGGTCATCGTCCCGGCCCCGTACTGGACCACCTACCCCGAGTCGATCCAGCTCGCGGGCGGTGTCCCGGTCCCGGTCGTGGCCGACGAGACGACCGGCTACCGCGTGAGCGTGGAGCAGCTGGAGGCGGCCCGCACGGAGAACACCAAGGTCGTGCTCTTCGTGTCGCCGTCCAACCCGACCGGCGCGGTCTACAGCCGCGAGCAGGTCGAGGCGATCGGCCGCTGGGCCGCCGAGCACGGCCTGTGGGTCATGACGGACGAGATCTACGAGCACCTCGTCTACGGCGACGCGGAGTTCTCCTCGCTGCCCGTCGTGGTGCCGGAGCTGCGCGACAAGTGCGTCGTCGTCAACGGCGTGGCGAAGACGTACGCCATGACCGGCTGGCGGGTGGGCTGGGTCATCGGCCCCAAGGACGTCATCAAGGCCGCGACCAACCTGCAGTCGCACGCCACGTCGAACGTCTCCAACGTCGCGCAGGCCGCCGCCATCGCGGCCGTCTCCGGCGATCTGAAGGCCGTCGACGAGATGAAGGTCGCCTTCGACCGCCGCCGCAAGAAGATCGTGCAGATGCTGAACGAGATCGACGGCATCGTGTGCCCGGAGCCGGAGGGCGCGTTCTACGCGTACCCGTCGGTGAAGGGCCTGCTCGGCAAGGAGATCCGCGGCAAGCGTCCGCAGACCTCCGTGGAGCTGGCCGAGGTCATCCTGGAGGAGGCCGAGGTCGCGGTCGTCCCGGGCGAGGCCTTCGGTACCCCGGGCTACCTGCGCCTCTCGTACGCGCTGGGCGACGAGGACCTCGTCGAGGGCGTGTCGCGCATCCAGAAGCTGCTGGCCGAGGCGAAGTGACCTCACCACCTCCGAATTTTCGGAGGTGAACAGACGAACGGCGGGTCCCGGAAGTTGTCCGGGACCCGCCGTTCGTCTGTTCGCGGAACCCTCCGTTCGGGAAGGGGCCTACCGGATCGGCGGTTGTGTGCGGCAAGATCCTGGAATGGAGCGTGCCCGAGATCTCCGTCTGCTGCCCAAGGCCCATCTGCATCTGCACTTCACCGGCTCGATGCGGTCCTCGACCCTGCTGGAACTCGCCGAGAAGTACGGCGTCCACCTGCCGGAGGCGCTGAGCGGCGGTGAGCCGCCGAAGCTGCGGGCGACCGACGAGCGGGGCTGGTTCAGATTCCAGCGGCTCTACGACATCGCGCGGTCCTGCCTGAGAACGCCCGAGGACATCCAGCGGCTGGTGCGCGAGGCGGCCGAGGAGGACGTCCGGGACGGCTCCCGCTGGCTGGAGATCCAGGTCGACCCGACCTCGTACGCGCCACGGCTGGGCGGGCTGATCCCGGCGCTGGAGATCATCCTCGACGCGGTGGCCGCCGCCTCCCGCGAGACCGGACTCGGCATGCGCGTCCTGGTCGCCGCGAACCGTATGAAGCACCCGCTGGACGCCCGTACGCTGGCCCGCCTTGCGGTGCGCTACGCCGACCACGGGGTGGTGGGTTTCGGCCTCTCCAACGACGAACGGCGGGGTTTCGCGCGCGACTTCGACCGGGCGTTCGCGATCGCCCGGGACGGCGGGCTGCTCGCCGCCCCGCACGGCGGCGAGCTGTCGGGCCCCGCGAGCGTCCGGGACTGCCTGGACGACCTGCACGCCGGCCGGGTCGGGCACGGCGTACGGGCCGCCGAGGACTCGCGCCTGCTGGGGCGGCTGGCGGACTCCGGGGTGACCTGCGAGGTGTGCCCGGCCTCGAACGTGGCGCTGGGCGTGTACGAGAAGCCCGAGGACGTGCCTCTGCGGACGCTGTTCGACGCCGGGGTGCCGATGGCGCTGGGCGCGGACGACCCGCTGCTCTTCGGGTCCCGGCTGGCGGCGCAGTACGAGATCGCCCGCGAGCACCACGGCTTCTCGGACGCCGAACTGGCCGAGCTGGCCCGGCAGTCGGTACGCGGCTCCCGTGCGCCGCTGGACGAGCAGCGGCGGCTGGTGGCGGACATCGACGCCTGGCTGGCGGGCTGAGCGGCGCGGGCCCCGAGGGGCCTCAGCCGATGCCCGTGAGGACCGTACGGGCCAGCCGCGCGGCGAATTCGTCCGCTCCTCCGCCCTGCCCGGCGTCCGGCGCCGCGAAGGCCGTGAAGAAGACGTGCTGGAAGCAGGCGCCGAGCAGCAGCGCGGCGGCGGCCTCGGGGTCGGCGTCGGCCCGGATGCGGCCGCGGTCCCGTTCGCGGCGCAGGTAGCGGGCGAGCTGGTCGCGCGGTTCCTGCGGCCCGGTGCCCAGCTCCGCCAGCCCTTCCCGGTGCCGCCGGAGCAGCGCGGGCTCGGCGAAGAGCGAGCCGGCGATCGGCAGGGTCTGCGCGTACAGGTCCACGGCCCGGCGGGCGACGGCCGTCAGGCACTCCGCCACGGTGCGCTCCCCCGGGTCCGCGGTGAGCTCCTCCAGCAGCGGGCCGACGCTCGGCAGCCGCTCCTTGAGCACCCGTACGAAGATCTCCTCCTTGTTCGCGAAGTGCTTGTAGAGCGCGGCTTCGGAGCAGCCGGCGCCGCGCGCGATCTCCTTGGTCGTGACGCGGGCGAGGCCGGTGGTGCGCAGCAGTTCGTGGGCCGCGTCGAGGATTCGTACCGGCGTTGACTTCTGGGTGGGCATTCACTCACCCTAAGGGGTGAGTGGGCACTTACTCACCCCTTGCTCACGCTTCTCTTGGAGGTGCGGACATCATGGCGCTCCGGCTCACGGTCTTCGGCGCGACCGGCGGTATCGGACAGGAGATCGTCAAGCAGGGCCTCGCGGCGGGCCACGAGGTGACGGCGGTGGTGCGTGATCCCGCGCGGCTGACGGTCTCGGGGCCGGGCCTGGAGGTGGTGCGGGCGGAGCTCGCGGACCCGGAGGCGCTGCGCCCGGCGGTGGCGGGGCGGGACGCGGTGCTCTCGGGGCTGGGCGCGCGCTCTCGTAAGGAGGCGGGGACCGCCACCCGGGTGACCGTCCCCGTCCTGCGCGCCATGGAGGCGGAGCAGGTACGCCGCCTCCTGGTGGTGAGCGCGGCACCCGTGGGCCCGGTGCCGGCGGGCGAGCCGTTCCTGGACCGGGCGGTGCGGGCGGTGATCGGCACGGTCCTGAAGGACATCTACACCGACCTCACCGCGATGGAGGCGGAGCTGGCCCGCTCCACCACGGACTGGACGGCCGTGCGCCCGCCGAAGCTGACCGACGGGCCGGCGACCGGCACGTATCGCACGGCCGTCGGCGGAACGCCGCGCAGCGGCCGGACGATCTCCCGCGCCGACGTGGCGCACGCGATGCTCGCGATGGCCACGGACGCGGCGACCGTGAAGCAGGGCGTGGGCGTGGCCTACTGAGCCACGCCGCGCGCCTCAGAGCCCGACGCCCACCATCACGGGCTCGTTGACCAGGGTCACCCCGAAGGCCGCGCGCACGCCGTCGCGCACCTCGCGCGCCAGCGCGAGCAGGTCCTCCGTCGTCGCCGCTCCCCTGTTGGTGAGCGCGAGCGTGTGCTTGGTGGAGATCCGGGCCGGCCCGTCGCCGTACCCCTTGGTGAAGCCGGCCTTGTCGATCACCCAGGCGGCCGAGGTCTTCGTCCGCCCGTCCCCGGTGGGGAAGGCGGGCGGCATGACGTCGTCGCCGAGCCGCGCGTGCACCTTGGCGACGAACTCCTGGTACTCGTCGGCCGTGAGGATCGGGTTGGTGAAGAAGGAACCCGCCGACCAGGTGTCGTGGTCCTCGGGGTCCAGGACCATGCCCTTGCCCGCGCGCAGCTTGAGCACGGTCTCGCGGGCGGTCGCCGCCGGCACCCGGTCCCCCGCCTCGACGCCCAGCACGCGGGCGGTCTCGGGGTACTTGATGGGCGCGGACAGGCCGTCGGCGTCCTCCAGGGCGAAGCGGACGCGCAGCACGACGTACCGCTCGGGGTGCTCCTTGAAGCGGCTGTGCCGGTACGAGAAGTCGCACTCGGCGTTCGTCAGCGTCACCGTCTCGTCCGCCTGGCGGTCGAAAGCGATCACTTCGGTGATGGTGGACGACACTTCCTGGCCGTACGCACCCACGTTCTGGATGGGCGTGGCGCCCGCCGAACCGGGGATGCCGGCCAGGCACTCGACGCCCGCCAGGCCCGCCTCGACCGTGCGGGCCACGGCGTCGGACCAGTTCTCACCGGCCGCGAGGGTCAGTTCGGTGCCGTCCAGCGCGAAGCCGCGGGTCGCGATGCGCAGCGCGGTGCCCTCGAAACCCTTGTCACCGATGACGAGGTTGGAACCGCCGCCGACGAGCAGCAGCGGGGTGCCGCTCGCGTCGGCCTCGCGGACGGCCGCGATCACCTCGTCGTCGGTCGTGGCCGTGACGAGCCGCGCGGCGGGTCCGCCGAGCCGGAAGGTGGTCAGGGGGGCGAGGGGGGCGTCGTGAAGTTCCTGCACCCCGCAAGGGTATGCCGTTGAAGTGTTGCGCGTGCACCTCTGTAGCGGTGCCCTCAGCGCACGGAAGCGCCCCCGGCACCGGGCCGGGAGCGCCCCCTGCACATCCGGCGTCTCAGGCGAGCCGTACGACAGCCCGCGACATCCCCAGCACCTTCTGCCCGGCGCTGGTGGCCGTCAGGTCGACCCGTACCGTCCGCGCGTCGTCGTCGAGCTTCGCCGCGACCTTCCCGGAGACCTCGATCACCGCACCCTGGTCGTCGTTCGGCACGACCACCGGCTTGGTGAAGCGCACGCCGTACTCGGCCACCGCCGCCGGGTCGCCCGCCCAGTCCGTGATCACCCGGGCCGCCTCGGCCATGGTGAACATGCCGTGCGCGATGACGTCCGGGAGGCCCACCTCCTTGGCGAACTTCTCGTTCCAGTGGATCGGGTTGAAGTCGCCGGACGCGCCCGCGTACCGGACGAGCGTGGCGCGCGTCACGGGGAAGGTCTGCGCGGGCAGTTCCGTGCCGACCTCGACGTCGTCGTAAGAGATCTTCGCCGTCATCGCTGTCGGGCCTCCTCGTCGGCCGCGCGGGCCACCAGCTTGGTGACGGCCGTCACCACGTGCTCGCCGGCCTCGTCGTACACCTCGCCGCGGACGTCGAGGATGTCGTTGCCCGCGAGGGACTTGATCGTCTCGATGGTGGAGGTGACGGTCAGCCGGTCACCGGAGCGCACCGGACGGGTGTACGAGAACTTCTGGTCGCCGTGCACCACCCGGCTGTAATCCAGGCCCAGCTGCGGGTCCTCGATCACCTGGCCTGCGGCCTGGAAAGTGATGGCGAACACAAAAGTCGGCGGAGCGATCACATCGGGGTGACCGAGCGCCTTGGCGGCTTCGGTGTCCGTGTAGACCGGGTTGGTGTCACCGATCGCCTCGGCGAATTCCCGGATCTTCTCGCGGCCCACTTCGTACGGAGTGGTGGGCGGATACGTCCGTCCGACAAAGGACTGATCGAGCGCCATGGCTCGCAACCTCCTGAGGTGTGACGCAGGCTCCAACGCCACAAGGCCGCCCCCGGTGTGGGGGCGGCCTCGTGGTTACTGCTTCAGTACAGCGCCTTTGTTATCGCGTCTCGCGGTGCGCAGTGTGCGAGTTGCAACGCGGGCAGTGCTTCTTCATCTCAAGACGGTCCGGGTTGTTACGCCGGTTCTTCTTGGTGATGTAGTTCCGCTCCTTGCACTCCACGCAGGCCAGCGTGATCTTCGGGCGGACGTCGGTGGCAGCCACGTGAGTGCTCCTTGACGAACAAGATGGACGGATTAACGCATGAAGAGTAGCCGATCGGAGGACCGACCCCACAATCGGCTACTGTGTGTAGCGGTGACCGGACTTGAACCGGTGACACAGCGATTATGAGCCGCTTGCTCTACCGACTGAGCTACACCGCTGTGATGCGAGTGGGACTCACCCGAAGGTGAGTACCTCACACACCAGAGCCCCAATACGGAATCGAACCGTAGACCTTCTCCTTACCATGGAGACGCTCTGCCGACTGAGCTATTGGGGCGAGCGATGAAGACATTACACGGCCGACAGCCAAACGTGAAATCCGAATCGGCCCGTCGCCCCAACTGCCACGTGCACCACACCGGTACGACTATTCCGCGCCTGCTCGAACGCGCCCGTACCGCGCCCTAGGCTCGGACCACGCTGCGTGATCTTGCACCCCTAGGAGCGCGATGGCCGACAGCAGTCAGCAGCCGAATCCGGGGAAGCCGCACGGGGCCGGCCGGTCCGAGCGGCCCGAGGCGAACTCCCTGACGCTGTGCGGCGCCCGGCTGGCCGACGGCCGGACGGTGGACGTCCGGCTCGGCGGCGGGCGCATCGAGGCGGTCGGCACGGCGGGCCGGCTCGACGCCCGGGGGCACCGCATCGACCTGCACGGCTATCTGCTGCTGCCGGCCCCGGCCGAGCCGCACGCGCACTGTGACACGGCACTGACCGCCGACTGCTCCGGGCCCGCCTCCGACGCCCCGGACGACGTGCAGCGCCGCACCACGGAGTCGGCGCTGCTGCACCTCGGGCACGGCGCGACGGCGCTGCGGACGCACGTACGAATCGGTGATGTCTCCGGGCTGCGCTCGCTGGAGGCCGTCCTCCAGGCCCGCCGGACGCTGCACGACCTCGCCGACCTGACCGCCGTGGCCGTACCGCGGCTGCTGACCGGTGCCGCGGGCGCGGACGGACTGGCGATGCTGCGGGACGCGGTGGAGATGGGCGCCACGGTCGTCGGCGGCTGCCCCGACCTGGACCCCGACCCGGCGGGCTACGCGGAGACGGTCCTGGAGCTGGCCGCCGAGCACGGCTGCGCCGTGGACCTGCACACCGACGGCGACGACCCGGCCCGGCTGGGGCGGCTGGCCGCTATGGCCGGCGGGCTACGGCCCGGTGTGGCCATCGGGCCGTGCGCGGGGCTGGGCCGGATGCCGTGGCGGGTGGCCGCGCGCGCTGCCGAGCAGCTGGCGGCGGCCGGGGTCACGGTCGTCTGCCTGCCGCAGGGCGACTGCACGGGCCTGGAGCGGCCGTCCTCGCAGGTGACGGGCCCGGCACCGGTACGGCTGCTGCGGGCGGCCGGGGTGCGGGTCACGGCGGGCAGCGGCGCCCTCCGGGACGCGGCGAACCCGGTCGGCCGGGGCGACCCGCTGGAGGCCGCGTATCTGCTCGCGGCGCGCGGCGAGGCGACCCCCGAAGAGGCGTACGAGGCGGTGAGCGCGGCGGCGCGGGAGACGCTGGGCCTCCCGGAGGTGCGCGTGGAGGCGGGCTTCCCGGCCGAGCTGCTGGCCCTGCGCGGGAACAGCGTCGCGGCCGCGCTGTCCCTGGCGTACAGCCGGATCGTGGTGCACCGGGGGCGGGTGGTGGCCCGGACGAGCGCGGTCCGCGAGTACTGCGACTCCGAGGCGACGGTGGCGCTGGAGCTGCCGCGCCAGTCGCAGCGCTGAGCGGCCGTACGGCGCGTGCGGGGCACCGGCGGGTGTCCGGGGATGTTCGGCCACGTCCCGCGGGCGCGCTGTGCGCCGGATGGCGTGGAAAGCGCGCGCCCGACGGCGTGTGCGGGGCTTCGGCGCCCGGTCCGCCGCGTGCGGGCGTACGGTCGGGATCATGCGCATTGTCATCGCAGGAGGACATGGTCAGATCGCGTTGCGGCTGGAGCGTCTGCTCGCCGCCCGCGGGGACGAGGTCGCGGGCATCGTCCGGCGGCCCGAACAGGCCGGGGATCTGCTGGCCGCGGGCGCCGAACCGGTCGTGTGCGACCTGGAGAAAGCGTCGGCCGGCGAGGTCGCGCGGCATCTGGACGGCGCGGACGCCGCGGTCTTCGCCGCGGGCGCGGGCCCCGGCAGCGGTGAGGACCGCAAGGAGACCGTGGACCGGGACGCCGCCAAGCTCTTCGCGAACGCGGCGGAGGCCGCCGGCGTACGGCGGTTCGTGGTGATCTCGGCCATGGGCGCGGACCACGAGCCGCCGGAGGGCACGGACCCGGTGTTCGCCGCCTACCTGCGCGCGAAGGGCGCGGCGGACGCTGACGTACGGGCCAGGACGGCCCTGGACTGGACGATTCTGCGGCCGGGCCGGCTGACGAACGACCCGGGCACCGGGTCGGTGCGGCTGGCCGAGTCCACGGGCCGGGGCGAGGTCTCCCGGGACGACGTGGCGGCGGTGCTGGTCGCCCTGCTGGACGAGCCGGCGACGAGCGGCCGGACGCTGGAGCTGATCGGCGGCGACACCCCGATCGAGGACGCGGTACGGAACGCGGCCCGGTCCTGAGTACCGGGCCTTCGGCGGCCGGCCGCCGAAGGCCCCACCGCCGCACCGTGCAGCGGAAACGCCAAAGGCCCCCACTCTCGTGGGGGCCTTTCGCTCTCCTGTGGCGGCGCCAGGATTCGAACCTGGGAAGGCTGAGCCGGCAGATTTACAGTCTGCTCCCTTTGGCCGCTCGGGCACACCGCCTGGGATTGCTGCCGGGAGTCCCGCCTGGGCGGTGCTCCGTGGCAACGACGTAAACCATACCTGATGGCGGGGGGTGGTCCGCCACTCGGTTCCGCGCGCCCTGATCATGACCGGGCCGCGGCGCGGGTGGCTAGGCTTGCGGGGCGGTCCGGGACGGGCCGCGTCCCTGACGGATCTACCCACGAGGAGCCAACTCAACATGGCCGACTCCAGTTTCGACATCGTCTCGAAGGTCGAGCGGCAGGAGGTCGACAACGCCCTCAACCAGGCCGCCAAGGAGATCTCGCAGCGCTACGACTTCAAGGGCGTGGGCGCGTCGATCGAGTGGTCCGGCGAGAAGATCGAGATGCGTGCCAACGCCGAGGAGCGGGTGAAGGCTGTCCTCGACATCTTCCAGTCCAAGCTGGTCAAGCGCGGGATCTCGCTGAAGGCCCTGGACGCGGGCGAGCCGCAGGCCTCCGGCAAGGAGTACAAGATCTTCGCTTCGATCGAGGAGGGCATCTCCCAGGACAACGCGAAGAAGGTCGCCAAGATCATCCGCGATGAGGGCCCCAAGGGCGTCAAGGCCCAGGTCCAGGGTGACGAGCTGCGCGTCTCCTCCAAGAGCCGCGACGACCTCCAGTCCGTCCAGCAGCTCCTGAAGGGCAAGGACCTGGACTTCGCCATCCAGTTCGTGAACTACCGGTAGGCGCTGCGCCCACGGGCCACGGACACACCGGACGGGGCGGCACCGCACACCGCGGGCCGCCCCGTCGGCGTACCCGGGCACGGGCGGCCGGGCGGGGGCGCGGGGCCCGCCGCGGGCCGTCCGGGCCGCCTCAGCGTGCCGCGAAGGGCTGGTCCGTGGGGACGATCTCGCGGCCCAGGGGCATCAGGGAGACCGGGATCAGCTTGAAGTTGGCGATGCCGAACGGGATCCCGATGATCGTGACGCACAGGGCGACGCCCGTGACGATGTGCCCGATCGCCAGCCACCAGCCCGCGAGCAGCAGCCAGATGCCGTTGCCCAGGCAGGAGGCGGCGCCCGCGTCGCGCCGGTCGACCGTGGTGCGGCCGAACGGCCAGAGGGCGTACACGCCGATCCGGAAGGAGGCTATGCCCCACGGGATCGTGACGATCAGGATGCACATGATCACGCCGGCCAGGGCGTATCCGAGGAACAGCCAGAAGCCGGAGAGGACGAGCCAGATGACATTCAGGATGGTTTTCACGGTCGGTACCCTGCCAGTTCCTCCAGACGGCTGATGCGCTCCCGCATGGGCGGGTGTGTCGAGAAGAGCCTGGAGAGCCCCTCACCGGCCCGGAACGGGTTGGCGATCATCATGTGGCTCGCCGTTTCCAGCCGCGGCTCGGGCGGCAGCGGTAGCTGCTGGGTGCCGTACTCCAGCTTCCGCAGGGCCGAGGCCAGGGCGAGCGGGTCGCCGGTCAGCCGGGCTCCGGAGGCGTCCGCCTCGTACTCCCGGGAGCGGCTGACGGCGAGTTGGATGAGGGACGCGGCGACCGGCCCGAGGATCATGATCAGCAGCATGCCGAACAGCCCGGGGCCCTCGTCGTCGTCCGACCTGCCGATCGGGATCAGCCAGGCGAAGTTCACCAGGAACATCACCACGGAGGCGAGCGCGCCCGCGACCGAGGAGATCAGGATGTCCCGGTTGTAGACATGGCTGAGCTCGTGCCCGATGACGCCGCGCAGCTCGCGCTCGTCCAGCAGCTGCAGGATGCCCTCGGTGCAGCAGACCGCGGCGTTGCGCGGGTTGCGCCCGGTGGCGAAGGCGTTGGGGGCCTGGGTGGGCGAGATGTACAGGCGCGGCATGGGCTGGCGGGCTGCCGTGGAGAGCTCGCGGACCATGCGGTAGAGCTGCGGCGCCTGGAACTCGCTGACCGGACGGGCCCGCATGGCGCGCAGGGCGAGCTTGTCGCTGTTCCAGTACGCGTACGCGTTGGTGCCCAGCGCGACGAGGACGGCGACGACCAGGCCCGTACGGCCGAACATACTGCCGATGACGATGATGAGCGCGGACAGTCCTCCGAGGAGAACCGCGGTCCTGAGCCCGTTGTGCCGGCGGTGCACGGTACGCCCTCCAGGTGGTGCGGCAGGGGAACCCTTTGCGATCACGTGTCCACTTTTCAGTGGACCCTCCGTTTCTGGTCAACGCCAGACGGCGGAGCGTGGTTCCCTGCACCCCCTGGAGGGGGCGTTCGTCCGTTCGAGTGTTCCTCTTCGGGGCGCTAGAGCAGTGCCCCGGAGGCGAAGCGCAGCACGAGCTGCGGCGCCCCGGAGAGCACGATGCCGACGAGCGCGGTGAGGCCGACCGCGGTGGCGAGCGCGGCCGGGATGCGCGGCCGGGCGACGGGCACGGCCGCGCCCTCGGGGGCGGCCTCCGGCGCGCGGAAGAGGACCGCGGTCCACTGCAGGTAGTAGTAGAGCGCGATCACGACGTTCACGGCCATCACGACGGCCAGCCAGGCCAGGCCCGCGTCGACGGCCGCGGAGAAGACCGTGACCTTGGCGAACAGGCCGATGATGCCCGGCGGCAGACCCGCCAGGCACAGCAGGAAGAAGCCGAGGGCGAGCGCGTACAGAGGGCGGGAGGCGTACAGGCCCCGGTAGTCGGCGATGCGGTTGTCCGGGTGCGTACGGGCCACGAGGGCGGCCACCGCGAAGGCCCCGAGGTTCACCGCCGCGTACATCAGGGCGTACGCCACCGTGGAGCCGACGGCGTGTGCGGCGTCGTCGGCATAGGCGGCGGACGCGATCGGCACCAGCAGATACCCGGCCTGGCCCACGGAGGACCAGGCGAGCAGGCGGACGGCGCTGTGCGCACGGTCGGGGCGCTGGCGCAGCGCGGCGACGTTGCCGACCGTCATGGTGAGCGCGGCCAGTACGGCGAGCACGGGGCCCCAGACATCGCCGTACGAGGGGAACGCCTCGACGGTGACGACGATCAGGCCGGAGAAGCCGACTGCCTTGCCGACCACGGAGAGGTACGCGGCCACGGGGAGCGGCGCGCCCACATACGTGTCGGGCACCCAGAAGTGGAAGGGCGCGACGGCTGTCTTGAAAGCGAAGCCCACGAGGGTGAGCGCGACGCCGGCCTTGGCGAGGACGTCGAGCTGCGGGTCCGGGTGCGTGAGGGCCTCGGCGACCCGGTCCAGGTGCAGGCTGCCCGTGGCGGCGTACACGAAGCTGACGCCGAGCAGCATGACCGCGGTGGCCGTGACCGAGGAGAGGAAGAACTTCAGCGCCGCCTCGGAGGAGAGCTTGTCGCCGCGCCGGATGCCCACGAGGGCGAAGACGGGCAGCGAGGCCACTTCGAGGGCGATGACCAGCGTGGCGAGATCCCGGGAGGCCGGGAGCAGGGCCGCGCCGGCCGCGGAGGACAGCAGCAGGAACCAGAACTCACCGCCGGGCAGCTTCTGGTCCTTGATCGGATTGATCGACAGCAGCGCGGTGAGCAGCGCACCGCCCAGGACGAGCAGCTGGATGACCACAGCGAAGTGGTCGGCGGCGTAGCTGCACACCTCGGGGCGCGCGGTCAGGCAGAAGGTGGTGCGGTCGCCCCTGAGGAGGGGCAGCAGGGACAGTCCGGCCAGGACCAGGCCCGCGACGCTGATCCAGCCGAGTACCGGCTTGCGGCGCTCGGGGAGGAAGAGATCGGTGACGAGCACGATCAGCGCGAAGAGCGCGGCGAGGGTCGGCGGGGCGATGGCGAGCCAGTCGACGGACTGGACGAGGCTCGCGACACCGCCGGCGGCCTGCGCGGCGGTGCCGTCGGCCACTGCGCTCCCGGCGCCCGCGGCGAGGACAGTCATCATCAGCTACCGCCTCCGAGGAGGTTCTGCACGGCCGGGTCGGTGAGGCCCAGCAGGGCCGCCGGCCAGAGACCGGCGAGGACGGTGAGGGCGGCCAGCGGGGTCCAGGCCACGTACTCGTAGGGGGCGACGTCGGGGACGGCGGGGGCCCGCTCCTTGACCGCGGTGGGGGCCGTGGCGACGGTGGTCGAGGCGGCCGGGCCGGAGGCCACCCCGGCGGTCGCGCCCTCGCCGGTGGCGGCGGCCAGCGCGTCCTGCTCGGCGGTCTCCTTGCTGCCCATGCAGACCCGGCGGACGACGATCAGGAGGTACGCGGCGGTGAGCAGGGTGCCGATGCCCGCCAGGACCATGAAGGTCAGGAAGGCGGGTCGGCTGAGGCCGGCCGCGGGCTTGAACGCGCCGAACATCGCGAGCATCTCGCCCCAGAAGCCGGCCAGGCCCGGCAGGCCGAGCGAGGCGATCGCGGCGAAGGCGAGCAGGCCGCCGAAGCGGGGCGCGCGGCCGTAGAGCGCGGCGCCGGTGCGGCCCGCGAGCCGGTCCAGGTCGGTGGTCCCGTACCGGTCCTTGAGCGCGCCGACCAGGAAGAAGAGCAGGCCGGTGATGAGGCCGTGGGCGATGTTGGCGAAGAGCGCGCCGTTGATGCCGGTGGGCGTCATGGAGGCGATGCCGAGCAGCACGAAGCCCATGTGGCCGACCGAGCTGTACGCGATCAGGCGCTTGAGGTCGCCCTTCGCACCGCGGCGGGCCAGCGCCAGGCAGGCGAGCGAGCCGTAGATGATCCCGATCGCGGCGAAGGCGGCGAGGTACGGCGCGAAGGTGTGCATGCCGTCCGGCGCGATCGGCAGGGCGATGCGCACGAAACCGTACGTGCCCATCTTCAGCAGGACGCCGGCCAGCAGGACCGAGCCGACGGTGGGCGCCGCGGTGTGGGCGTCGGGCAGCCAGCTGTGCAGCGGCCACATCGGCGCCTTGACCGCCAGGCCGATGCCGATCGCGAGCACGGCGAGCAGCTGAACGGTGTGGCTGAGCTGGGACTTCGGGCCGTTGTCAGTGGCGAGTGCCACCATGTCGAACGTGCCGGACTTCAGGCCGATGAGGAGGAGGCCCAGCAGCATCACGACGGAGCCGAGCAGCGTGTAGAGGATGAATTTCCACGCCGCGTACGTCCTGTTCTCCCCGCCCCAGCGGTTGATCAGGAAGTACATCGGGATGAGGACCATCTCGAAGGCGAGGAAGAAGAGCATCAGGTCCAGCACGGCGAAGGTCGCCAGGGTGCCGGACTCCAGCACGAGGATCAGCGCGACGAATGCCTTGGGGGACGGGCCCGCCGGCATTTTGAAGTACGAGTACAGCGCGCAGAGGAAGGTCAGCAGCGCGGTCAGGACCAGGAGGGGGAGCGAGATGCCGTCGATGCCGAGGTGGATACGGATGCCGAGCGCCGGGATCCAGCTGATATCCGTCTGACCCTGCATCTCCGCGGGCTTGGCGTGGTCGAAGCCGGCCGCGAGCGCGATGGACGCGGCCAGCACGACACCGGTGACGGTCACGCCGTGGCGGAGCACGGCCTGGTCCGGGTTGCGGCCCTTCAGTCCCGGCGGCGCTGGGAGCAGCGCCGCGAGCGCGCCGATCAGCGGGAGCACGACGACGCCCGCGAGAAGGATCTGCATGACGGTGTGATTCATCAGTGTCAGGCTCCCGTGCCCGTAGCGACGAGGACGGCGGCGACGGCCAGCACGAGTGAGCCCGCGAGCAGCGCGCCGAGATAGGTCTGCACGTTGCCGGTCTGCGCCCGGCGGACGGCCGTGCCCAGCCAGCGGGCTCCGGTGCCGGCGCCGTGCACGTACGTGTCGACGACCTCGCGGTCGAGGAAGCGGACGAGCCGGGCGGCGGCGCGTACGGGCCGGACGAAGAGCGCGGTGTAGACGGCGTCGAGGTGGAAGCCGCGGGTGGCGGAGGCGTGCAGCGGGCCGAGCAGGAGACGGCCCGGGTCGGCCGGGTCCGGCGCTCCGGCGTTGTCGCCGTACGCCGCGGCGTGCGTGGCGATGGCCTCCTCCTCGGAGACCGCGGGGGCGGCTTCCGGGTCCACCGCGACCGCGCCGAGGGGTGCGCGGGCGGCGACCGCGGTCGTGTGCCGCCAGGCGCCGTACATGATCAGCGCGCCGGCCAGCGCGAGGCCGGTGCCGAGGACGGAGGTGACCAGGGTCGGCGCCAGTTCGTTGCCGTCGAACCAGTCGGGGAGGACGGGCGCGGCGATGCCGAACGCGGCGGTGGGGATGAAGAGCACCCACAGCACGGCGTTCATGACCAGCGGCTGCTTCCCGTGGTCGGGGGCCTCCTGCGGGCCGCGGCCGAAGAAGGCGAGCAGCCAGAAGCGGGTCGCGTAGGCGGCCGTGAGGAGGGCGGTGAGCAGACCGGCGATGAGGACGGTCCAGCCGGCGGCGGTCGGTACGGAGCCGAGGTGGTCCTGGGCGGCACCGCCGAACGCGAGGTGGGCCTCGCCGACGGCGGCGTGCTCGGCCGCGCCGAGGACGGCCTCCTTGGAGAAGAAGCCCGCGAAGGGCGGGATCGCGGCGAGCGCGAGCAGCGCCACGGTCACCGTCCAGAAGGCGTCGGGGATGCGCTTGGACAGGCCGCGCATCCGCGACATGGCGGCGAGCGAGTTGGTGCCGGCCGCGTGGATGATCACGCCGGCGCCGAGGAAGAGCAGCGCCTTGAAGGCGCCGTGCGAGAGGAGGTGGAAGACGGCCGCGCCGCGGTCGCCGACGGCCAGCGCGCCGGTCATGTAGCCGAGCTGGCCGACCGTGGAGTACGCCAGGACGCGCTTGATGTCGTCCTGGGCGAGGGCCGCGAGCGCCGAGCCGACCATGGTCACGGCGGCCATCACGGCGAGCACGACCAGCGCGGCGGCGGACGCCGCGAAGACCGGGAGGAGCCGGGCGATGAAGTAGACACCGGCCGCGACCATCGTGGCGGCGTGGATCAGCGCGGAGACCGGCGTGGGGCCGGCCATCGCGTCGGGCAGCCAGGTGTGCAGGGGGAACTGCGCGGACTTGCCCGCGACACCGGCGAGCAGCAGCAGCGCGACCAGCGTCGGGTGGTGCAGGTCGCCGCCGGCGACGGCGTTCAGGATGCCGGTGATGCGGAAGGTGCCGGCGTCCGCGGCCAGCGCGAAGAGCCCGAAGAGGAAGGGGACGTCGCCGAGCTTGGTGACCAGGAAGGCCTTGAGGGAGGCGGACCGGGCGGCCTCGGTCTCCCAGTAGTGGCCGACGAGGAAGTACGAGCAGATGCCCATGATCTCCCAGCCGACCAGCAGCACCATCAGGTCGCCGGAGTAGACGACGAGCAGCATCGCGGAGGTGAAGAGGGAGACCAGCGCGGCATAGGAGGCGTAGCGCGGGTCGTCGCGCAGATAGCCGGTGGAGTAGACGTGCACGCACGTGGCGACGACGCCGACGAGCACCGCCACGAGGGCGGCGAAGCCGTCGATGTGCAGGGCCAGCTCGATGGGGACCGAGCCGGTCGGGGTCAGCTCCGTCGCCGCATCGACGGCCGCTCCCCCGCCCTGCCGTACGGCCACGACGACGGCCAGCACGGCCGCGGTGAGGGGCGGCAGGACGGCCAGCGGCCGCACGAACCCGGGCGCGCGCCGTCCCAGCAGGAGGCCGAAGGCGGCACCGAGGAACGGCAGGAGGGGGACGAGGACGGCGGTGGTCGTGGTCGTCACGCGGCGGCCTCCGCCTGCTGGTCGGACGGGTGGTGCGCATGCTCGTCCGCGCCGTCTCCGGCGGGGCGCTCGGCGAGGTCGGTGAGCCGGTCGACGTCGGAGCTGCCGCGGTTGCGGTACACGAGCAGGACGATCGCGAGGCCGATGCCGATCTCGGCGGCGGCGACGGCGATCGTGAAGAGGGTGAGCGCCTGGCCGGCGTGCAGGGCGTCGCGCAGCCAGACGTCGAAGGCGACGAGGTTGAGGTTGACGGCGTTGAGCATCAGCTCGACGGACATCAGGACCAGGATCGCGTTGCGCCGGGCGAGGACGCCGTAGAGGCCGACGCAGAAGAGGAGGACGGCGAGGACGGCGGGGTAGGCGAGATGCATCAGCGCTGTCCCTCTCGGCGTGCGGAGTCGGGCACGACGGCCGCGGCGGCGCCCGGTACGGACCGGCCGTCCGGCGTGTCCGCCCCGTCCTTGCGGGACAGGACGATCGCGCCGACGAGGGCGGCCAGCAGGAGCACGGACAGCGCCTCGAAGGGCAGCACCCAGTGCTGGAAGAGGCTGCGCCCGGAGACCTCGGTGGAGCCCTGGACGGCGTCGAGGTCGATCCAGGACGCCCGGAAGGCGTCGACGACGACCCAGACGAGTACTGCCGCGGAGGCCACGGCCACCAGGAGCGCGGCCCAGCGGTTGCCGGAGTCGGCGTCCGGGGAACGGCCGATGGGCGCCCTGGTCAGCATCAGTCCGAAGAGGAGGAGGACGACCACGGAACCGACGTAGATGAGCACCTGCACCCACGCGATGAACTCCGCGGTGAGCAGGAGGTACTCCACGGCGATCCCGCCGAGGGCGACCACCAGCCACAGGGCGGCGTGCACCAGCTGCTTGGTGGTGACGGTGACCACGGCCGCGCCGAGCGTGACCATGCCGACGAGGAGGAACGCGATCTCCACGCCGCTGGGCGTCAGGAAGCCGTGGCTTGCGGCGGCGAGCGTCACGCTTCCTCCCCCTCGGCCGGGCCGGTCCCGCCGGCCTGCTCGGCAGCCTGCCGGGCCTCCTCGGCCTCCTTGGCCTGCTGGGCCGCCAGCTTGTCGGCGGCCTTCTGCGCGGCGGTGATCTCCTTGGGCTGCTCCGCGCCCGGGTCGAGCGCGGGCGGCTCGGGCACCGTCCACATCCACTCGCGCAGCTTGTCGCGCTCGTGGGTCAGTTCATGGATGTCGGTCTCGGCGTACTCGAACTCCGGCGACCAGAAGAGAGCGTCGAACGGACACACCTCGATGCAGATCCCGCAGTACATGCACAACGAGAAGTCGATGGCGAAGCGGTCGAGCACGTTACGGCTGCGCTCGCGGCCCCCGGGGGCCGCCGGCGGCACGGTCTCCTTGTGGGAGTCGATGTAGATGCACCAGTCCGGGCACTCACGGGCGCACAGCATGCAGACCGTGCAGTTCTCCTCGAACAGCCCGATGACACCACGGGTACGGGGTGCCAGCTCGGGCTGGACGTCCGGGTACTGCTCGGTGACCGTGCGCTTGGTCATGGTCCGGAGGGTCACGGCGAGGCCCTTGGCGAGGCCGGAGCCGGGGATGCCCATTACGAGATCACCACCTTGATGACGCCGGTGAGGGCGATCTGGGCGAGAGCGAGCGGGATGAGGCAGGTCCAGGCGAGCTTCTGCAGCTGGTCCTCGCGCAGACGCGGGTAGCTGACCCGGAGCCAGATGACGCCGAAGGCCAGGACGGCGGTCTTCAGCAGCATCCAGAGCCAGCCGAGCCCGTCGGCGCCGAAGGGACCGTGCCAGCCGCCCAGGAAGAGGACCGCGGTCAGCGCGCAGAGCACGACGATGCCGGCGTACTCCGCGAGCAGGAAGAGCGCGAAGCGGAGCCCGGTGTACTCGGTGTAAGCGCCGAAGATGATCTCCGAGTCGGCCACCGGCATGTCGAACGGCGGGCGCTGCAGCTCCGCGAGCCCGGCCGTGAAGAACACCAGGCCGCCGACGATCTGCCACGGCACCCACCACCAGTGGAAGGCGTCGAGGATGCCGGGCAGCGACAGCGTGCCCGCGGCCATCGCGACGGACGCGGCGGCGAGCAGCATCGGCAGCTCGTACGCCAGCAGCTGCGCGGCCGTACGGAGACCGCCGAGCAGCGAGAACTTGTTCGCCGACGCCCAGCCCGCCATGAGGGAGCCGAGGACGCCGACGCCCATCACCGCGAGCACGAAGAAGACACCCGCATCGAGCGCCTGTCCGACCGCGTTGCCCGGGCCGACCGGGATGGCGATCAGTACGAGGAGGTACGGCAGCAGGGCGACGGCCGGCGCGAGCTGGAAGATCCTGCGGTCGGCGCCCGTCGGGACGATGTCTTCCTTCTGCGCGAACTTCACGCCGTCGGCGACCAGCTGCGCCCACCCGTGGAAGCCACCGGCGTACATCGGGCCGAGACGGCCCTGCATGTGCGCCATGACCTTGTGTTCGGTCTGCCCGATGACCAGCGGGAAGACGAGGAAGACCACGAAGACGGCGAGCACGCGGAGCACGATCGCGAGCGTGTCACTCATGGGGTGCCGCCTCCTGTCTCGTCGTCGGTTGACCCGTCGGTCCGTTCGGTGCGGGTGGCGCCGTGGGCGCCTTCGGCGCCTGCGGGCCGGGCGGTGCCTTCGGGGGCGTCGGCCGGCACGTCCTCGGAAGCGCCGCCCTCGTCCTGGGGAGCGTCCTTCTTGGGGGCCTCCTCAGAGGCCTCCTTGGGGGACGCCTCGGCGGGCCGCGCCTCGGGGGGCTCCGTCCTGGAGGATTCGGCATCCGAGGACTTGGCCCCCGGGGACTCGGCCCCCGGGGTCTTCGCCTCGAACGCGGGACGCGCATGGTGCCACGGTGCGTCCGAGGAGCGCGGAGCAGTCCGCGGGGCGGACGCCGCCGTACCGGTCTCCGGCGCGCCGGCCCCAGGGGCGCCGGCCTCGGACGCACCGGCCTCCGGCGTACGAGCCGGGTCGGCCGCCGCTTCCTTGGCGGCCTCGGCGGCCTTCGGGGCCTCCGTGTCCTTCGGCGGCTCGACGCCCTTGGACTCGGGCTTCTCGGTGGCCGCCGCGGCCTGCTGGCTCGCCGAACCGGCGCTCGCGCTGCGCGTCCGGCGGGCCGGACGCTCACCGGCCGCACCGGCCGCACCGGCCGCCCGGCCGGCCCCCGCACGCCCCGCGGCACCGGCACCGCCGGCCGCTCGGGCGCCGCGGGCGGCCCCGCGTGCCGGACGGGCCGGAGCGGGCGGCAGCTGGCCCTTGAGCGGGCCCCACTCGTTCGGATCGGGGACGCCCGGCGGCAGCATCTGGCGGCGCTTGGGGCCGCCGTGCTCGGACTCGCCCGGCTCCTTGGCACCCGGCCACGCCTTGGCGACCCGCGCGGCGAGCACGAAGTCCTTGCGCAGCGGGTGGCCTTCGAAGTTCTCGGGCAGCAGCAGCGGCGTGAGGCCCGGGTGGCCGGCGAACTCCACGCCGAACATCTCGTGCGTCTCGCGCTCGTGCCAGCCCGCGCCGGCGTACACGTCGATCGCCGTGGGCAGCACGGCCTTCTCGTGCGGCACGGTCGTCCGTACGAGGAGCCGCCGGGCCCCGCCGGGGCGGGACACGTCGGCGACGTGCGCGCAGACGCGGAAGCCCGTGCCGGGCTCGTCGACGGCGCTCAGCCAGTCGAAGTACGTGCAGCCCAGGACGTCCCGGGCGGCGGTCAGCGCGTCGGTCCAGGCGGTCGCCGGTACGTCGACGGTGAGCAGGCCGTACGCCTCCTCGGCCGTGGCCCCGGCACCGAAGATCCGCTCGGCCGGCTCCGGCAGCCAGCCCACGGGAGGGGCGGGAGGAGCGGGCGGGGCCTCGGCAGTCCCGGCGCCCTCGGGCGCTTCGGCGGAGGCCCCTTCGGGCGCAGCGCTCTCGGCCTTCTCAGGTGCCGTGCCCGTCGGCTCCTCGGGCGTGCCCGGCTCTGGCGGCTGGGCCGTCATCGGGTGTCCTCCCCGGTCTGCTCGGACGACGGCTGCTCGGTCCGGCGCCCGGCGCCCGGCTGCCCGGCATCCGGCTGTGCGGCCGACGGCCGGTCCGTCGCGGCGGGCGGCGTCGGCGGAGCGACCAGGCCGCTGCGCAGCGCCTCGGTGGACGCCCGGCCGGCGCGCTTGCCCGCCTTACCGGCCTTGCCGCCGTGGCCGTAGCGCTCGCCCAGCGACTCGCGGGCGATCTTCTCCTGGAGCTTGAGGATGCCCTGGAGCAGCGCTTCGGGGCGCGGCGGACAGCCCGGTACGTACACGTCCACCGGGATGATCTGGTCGACGCCCTTGGTGACGGAGTACGAGTCCCAGTACGGGCCGCCGCAGTTGGAGCAGGCCCCGAAGGAGATCACGTACTTCGGTTCGGGCATCTGCTCGTACAACCGCTTCACCGCGGGCGCCATCTTGTCCGTGACCGTGCCGGACACGACCATCAGGTCGGCCTGACGCGGGCCGGGCGCGAACGGGATCACGCCGAGCCGGATGAAGTCGTGGCGCGCCATGGAGGCGGCGATGAACTCGATCGCGCAGCAGGCGAGCCCGAAGTTGAAGACCCACAGGCTGTAGCGGCGGCCCCAGTTCAGGACCACCTTCATCGGTTCGGGGGCGAGACGGGCCAGCGGGCCGAGGCGGCGCGGCTCGGGCAGGAGCTCGGGGCCCGGCGAGGCTCCGTTGGCCGCGGAGGCGGGGGTCACGTCCATTCCAGGACGCCCTTCTTCCATGCGTAGAGCAGGCCGACGGCGAGGAAGCCGAGGAAGATGAACATCTCCACCAGCGTGATGCCGCCGAAACCAGGGGCGGCGTAGACCGTCGCCCAGGGGAAAAGGAAGATCGAGTCGACGGCGAAGATGACGTACAGGAAGGCGTAGACGTAGTAGCGGACCTGGGTGTGCGCCCAGCCCTCCCCCACGGGGTCCACGCCGCACTCGTACGTGAGCAGCTTCTCGGGTGTGGGCACCACTGGACGCATCAGCCGGCCCGCCCCGAAGGCCACGGCCACGAAGAGCACACCGATCACGGCGATGAGCCCGACGGCCGAATAGCCTTGGAAGTAGTCCGCGGCGCTGATGGTGCGTACGGTCGTGTCCGGCACGTCCGCCCCTCGCTCCCTGACTGCTCGTGTGCAGCGGGTCGCCTTCACGCCCCGTAGGCGTCCGGCCACCCCTCTGCAACCGCTTTCGCCGAAATTTTTCGACGATCTGTACGCACGGGAGTCTAGGCCCTGCGGGGGTCCGGCCGAGCAGTCCCATCTGCGGGAAGGTGGGGATATCCCTACTTCGCCCCACCTATCCACCCCATGGCACCGGGCCGCGCGTCCCGGCAAGCTGACCGGCATGACGGTGACCTCCGACCCGGGTACGCACGCCGATGCCGGCGTTGACGACGGCGTGGCCCCTGCCCCGCCCCCGCCCCGCGCGGCCCTGAGCGCCGCCACCTGGCGGGAGATCGCGCATCTGCTGTGCAACCTGCCGGTGGCCGTGGTGGCCTTCGGGCTGCAGGTCGGCTGCCTCGTGGCGAGCCTGGGGCTGTCGGTCACGGTCATCGGGCTGCCGCTGCTCGCTCTGGTCCTGTTGGGCTGCCGGCAGTACGGGAGGCTGGAGCGGGCCAGGGCCCGCGTGCTCCTCGGGGTGCGCGTCGGCCTGCCGAGCCCGCCGCTCGTCCGGGAGCCGGGCTTCTTCCCCTGGCTGTGGGCGCATCTGAAGGACCCGGTCGGCTGGCGGCACGCGCTGCACGCCTTCGTGCGGCTGCCCTGGGGCGTCCTGACTTTCACGCTGACCTTCGTGTCGCTCTTCGTGGCCTGGCCGGCGCTGCCGTGGCTGGCGCGCTGGCTGTCGAACGTGGACCGGGCGCTGGTACGGGGGCTGCTGTCGCCCTCCGACGAGCTGGAGCGGCGGATCGCCGAGCTGGAGTCGGGGCGGGGCGCGGTCGTGGACACCGCGGCGGCCGATCTGCGGCGCATCGAACGCGACCTGCACGACGGCGCGCAGGCCCGCCTCGTGGCGCTGGCCATGGGCCTCGGGCTGGCCAAGGAGAAGCTGCTGGAGGACCCGGACGCGGCGGCCCGCATGGTGGACGAGGCGCACGGCGAGGTGAAGCTGGCCCTTCAGGAGCTGCGCGACCTGGCCCGCGGCATCCACCCGGCGATCCTCACCGACCGCGGTCTCGGGCCGGCCCTGTCGGCACTCGCGACGCGCTGCACGGTGCCGGTCACCGTCACGGTGGACATCGGGGCGCGGCCCGCGCCGGCCATCGAGGGCATCGCGTACTTCACGGTCTCCGAACTGCTGCAGAACGTCTCCAAGCACGCGGCCGCGCGCAGCGCCTCCGTGGAGGTGTGGCGGTCCGGGGACCGGCTGCTGCTCCAGGTGCGCGACGACGGGCGCGGCGGGGCGCGGCCGGACGCGGGCAGCGGGCTGGCCGGCCTGGCCGACCGGCTCGGCTCGGTGGACGGGCTGTTCGTCCTCGACTCGCCGGCGGGCGGGCCGACGCAGGTCACGGCCGAACTGCCGTGGCGCAGCGCGCCCTGACGTCCGCCCGTCGCGTGGGGTGGGGAAAACCCGAGGTTCAAGACGCCGACCGGCTCCATGTCCCCTCCGCCCCGGAACGGACAAGGTGGACGTGCACGACCACCGAAGCGCCCGCCAACCGGCATCCGGCTCCCGGCTCCCGAGGGCGACCACAAAACGCTGCACACCGGCAGAACGGACGGGACGAGACGCCATGGACACCGCATACGGCCCGGCACCCCGGGCACCGCACGCCCCCGAAGGACGCGGCACGAGCCGCATCCCCTTCGTACTGCGCGCGCCCTTCTCCGGCCGTACCTGGCGGGAGTTCCTGCATCTATTGCTCGGCCTGCCGGTCGCCGTCGTGATGTTCAGCTACGCGGTCACGATGTTCTCGCTCGGCGCGGGGCTGCTGATCACCTTCCTCGGGATACCGGTGCTGGCCGCCGGCCTCGTCGGCTGCCGCGGTCTCGGCGCCGTGGAGCGGGTACGGGCGCGGGCCCTGCTCGGGCTGGACGTCCGCGCCCCGGAGCCCGTGCGGACCGGCCGGCCGGGTCTCATGAGCCGGGTGGGCGGCGTCCTCAAGAGCGGGGCGTCCTGGCGGCACTTCCTCTACTGCCTGCTGCACTTCCCGTGGGCCGTCTTCGCGTTCTCCGTCGCGGTGACGCTGTGGACGGCCGGCTGGAGCCTCCTCACGTACCCGCTGTGGCGCTGGACCTTCCCGATGTACCTCGGCCAGGACGGCATCCAGCTCTACGGCGACGGGACGCACGGCAGCTACCTGGACACCCCCGGCGAGATCGCCGTGACCAGCGTCGTCGGACTGCTCCTCGTCCTGGTCTGGGGCGGGACGGTGCGTGGCCTGAGCCAGGTGGACCGGCTGCTGGTGCACGGGCTGCTCGGCCCCTCGCGGCTGGCCGACCGGGTCACGGAGCTGGAGTCGGACCGTACGGCGGTGTCCGAGACCGCGGCGGCCGACCTGCGGCGCATCGAACGCGACCTGCACGACGGCGCGCAGGCCCGCCTCGTGGCGCTGGCCATGGATCTCGGGCTGGCCAAGGAGAAGCTCCAGGAGGATCCGGAGGCGGCGGCCCGCATGGTGGACGAGGCGCACGGCGAGGTGAAGATCGCGCTCCAGGAGCTGCGCGACCTGGCCCGCGGCATCCACCCCGCGATCCTCACCGACCGCGGCCTGGGCCCGGCGCTCTCGGCGCTCGCCGCGCGCTGCACCGTGCCGGTGGAGGTGAGCGTGGACCTGACGGCGCGGCCCGCCGCTGCGATCGAGGGCATCGCGTACTTCACGGTCTCCGAACTGCTGCAGAACGTCTCCAAGCACGCGGCCGCGCGCAGCGCGTCGGTCGACGTGTGGCGGACCGAGAACCGGCTGATGGTGCTGGTCTCCGACGACGGTCGGGGCGGCGCGCACACCGGGTCCGGCAGCGGCCTGGCGGGGCTGGCCGAGCGGCTGGACGCAGTGGACGGGCTGCTGGTCGTCGACTCGCCGGCGGGCGGGCCGACGGCGGTCACGGCGGAGCTGCCCTGGCGCGACTGACACCGGGCGGCGGCCAGACGGGGCGGGTAGCACCTCGCGCGGCGGAGGGGGAACACCCGCCTCCGCCGTTCGGCGTACCGCGCCCGCGGGCCGGTGATCGTACGGCTTTTCGCCCGCTCACGCGGCCGTCCACAACCGGCCATTCCGAGTTATCCACAACCCGCACGGTGATCCGACACACGCGTCCGAATCCTGGGATGCTGAAGCACGTCGAATCAGAACGGGGTGGGGGAGCCGAGATCGTGGAGAACAGCGTGCGGGTGGTCATCGCCGAGGACTCGGTGCTGCTGAGAGAGGGGCTGACGCGCCTGCTGACGGACCGGGGGCACGAGGTCGTCGCGGGGGTGGGGGACGCCGAGGCGTTGATCAAGGTCATCGGGGAGCTGGCGGACGGCGGGGAGTCGCCGGACGTGGTCGTTGCGGACGTCCGTATGCCACCGACACATACGGACGAGGGCGTGCGCGCCGCGATCCGGCTCCGTCGGGACCACCCCGACCTGGGAGTACTGGTGCTGTCGCAGTACGTCGAGGAGCAGTACGCGACGGAGCTGCTGGCCGGTTCGAGCCGGGGCGTCGGCTATCTGCTCAAGGACCGGGTAGCAGAAGTGCGTGAGTTCGTCGACGCGGTGGTGCGGGTGGCGGAGGGCGGCACGGCCCTCGACCCCGAGGTCGTCGCCCAGTTGCTGGGCCGCAGCCGTAAGCAGGACGTACTGGCCGGTCTCACGCCGCGGGAGCGTGAGGTGCTGGGACTGATGGCCGAGGGGCGGACGAACTCCGCGATAGCCCGGCAGCTGGTGGTGAGCGACGGCGCGGTGGAGAAGCACGTCAGCAACATCTTCCTCAAGCTCGGCCTGGCCCCGAGTGACGGGGATCACCGCCGCGTGCTTGCGGTACTCACCTACCTCAATTCCTGATCGACTGACACCCTGTCAGTCAATGGCGCCGGTGCGGGGGCGCCACTCCGGCACGGAGTACGGAGCGCTGAACCAGCGTTGAAGCACGGAGCGTCTACAGAAGAAGCCGCGGGGGGCGGATAATTCATGACGAAGTACGACAGAGCGGCACCTCGCTCGCGCGTCCACGATGCGAGCACGGCGTCTCATTTTCACGTCCACCATGTGATCGCCTCCAGGAAGGCGACCCTTACAGACGTACGATGGCCGTGGGACGACAGGTCCGCACGATGCGTCCCGGATGCCCTGCCCATGGCGGGGACACCCAAGGCCCCGAGGGAGGTCCGAAGCAGTGACCAGCCAGGTCAGTAGCCCAGCCGACAAGACCGACGGTGCACTCGCGGGAGAGCGGTCGCAAGCCCCCGCGACGGAGAACGGCGCCGGCAAGGAGGTCCGCCGGCTGGACCGGGTCATCATCCGGTTCGCGGGCGACTCCGGTGACGGAATGCAGCTCACGGGCGACCGGTTCACCTCCGAGACGGCCTCGTTCGGCAACGACCTGTCCACGCTGCCGAACTTCCCCGCAGAGATCCGCGCCCCCGCCGGCACGCTGCCCGGCGTCTCCAGCTTCCAGCTGCACTTCGCCGACCACGACATCCTCACGCCCGGTGACGCGCCCAACGTCCTGGTCGCGATGAACCCCGCGGCACTGAAGGCCAACCTCGCGGACGTGCCGCGCGGCGCGGACATCATCGTGAACACCGACGAGTTCACCAAGCGCCCGATGGCGAAGGTCGGTTACACCACCAGCCCGCTGGAGGACGGCTCGCTGGAGGCGTGGAACGTCCACCCGGTGCCGCTCACGACGCTGACCATCGAGGCGCTCAAGGACTTCGGCCTCTCCCGGAAGGAGGCCGAGCGTTCCAAGAACATGTTCGCGCTCGGTCTGCTGTCGTGGATGTACCACCGACCGACGGAGAGCACCGAGGCGTTCCTGCGGCAGAAGTTCGCCAAGAAGCCGGAGATCGCGGAGGCCAACGTCACCGCGTTCCGGGCGGGCTGGAACTTCGGTGAGACCACGGAGGACTTCGCGGTCTCCTACGAGGTGGCGCCGGCGACCAAGGCGTTCCCGACGGGTACGTACCGGAACATCTCCGGCAACCTCGCGCTGTCCTACGGCCTGGTCGCCGCGGGCCGCCAGGCGGACCTGCCCGTCTACCTCGGCTCGTACCCCATCACCCCGGCCTCCGACATCCTGCACGAGCTGTCCAAGCACAAGAACTTCGGTGTGCGGACGTTCCAGGCGGAGGACGAGATCGCGGGCATCGGCGCGGCGCTGGGCGCGGCGTTCGGCGGCGCGCTGGCCGTGACGACCACCTCAGGCCCGGGGGTGGCGCTGAAGTCGGAGACGATCGGCCTGGCCGTCTCCCTCGAACTGCCGCTGCTGATCGTGGACATCCAGCGCGGCGGGCCGTCGACGGGCCTGCCGACCAAGACCGAGCAGGCCGACCTGCTGCAGGCGATGTACGGGCGCAACGGCGAGGCGCCGGTGCCGATCGTGGCGCCGCGCACCCCGGCGGACTGCTTCGACGCGACGCTGGACGCGGCCCGTATCGCGCTGACGTACCGCACGCCGGTCTTCCTGCTCTCCGACGGCTACCTGGCCAACGGCTCCGAGCCGTGGCGCATCCCGGAGGTCGACGAACTGCCCGACCTGCGCGTGCAGTTCGCCACCTCGCCCAACCACGAGCTGGCGGACGGCACCGAGGTCTTCTGGCCGTACAAGCGCGACCCGCAGACCATGGCCCGGCCGTGGGCGGTGCCCGGCACGCCGGGCCTGGAGCACCGCATCGGCGGCATCGAGAAGCAGGACGGCACGGGCAACATCTCCTACGACCCGGCCAACCACGACTTCATGGTCCGCACCCGGCAGGCCAAGATCGACGGCATCGAGGTGCCCGACCTGGAGGTCGACGACCCCTCGGGCACCGCCGACACCCTGGTCATCGGCTGGGGTTCGACGTACGGGCCGATCACCGCGGCCGTACGCCGGGTGCGCCGCGCCGGGGGCGAGATCGCCCAGGCCCACCTGCGTCACCTCAACCCCTTCCCGGGGAATCTCGGTGCGGTGCTGGGGCGTTACGACAAGGTGGTCGTTCCCGAGATGAACCTGGGCCAGCTCGCGACGCTGCTGCGGGCGAAGTTCCTCGTGGACGCCCAGTCGCACACCCAGGTGAGCGGGATGCCGTTCAAGGCGGAGCAGCTCGCCGCCCACCTCCAAGAGGTAATGAAGCAGGGCCCGAAGGAGGCCATCAATGACTGAGACGATCGCGGAGGGTGCGGCGCAGATCGAGGCGCTTTCCCTGGTGCCCAAGGCCGAGGCCAAGCAGTCCATGAAGGACTTCAAGTCCGATCAGGAAGTGCGCTGGTGCCCCGGCTGTGGCGACTACGCCATCCTCGCCGCCGTGCAGGGCTTCATGCCCGAGCTCGGCCTGGCGAAGGAGAACATCGTCTTCGTCTCCGGCATCGGCTGTTCCTCCCGCTTCCCGTACTACATGAACACCTACGGGGTGCACTCCATCCACGGCCGTGCCCCGGCCATCGCCACGGGCCTCGCCTCGTCCCGGCGCGACCTGTCGGTGTGGGTGGTCACCGGTGACGGCGACGCGCTCTCCATCGGCGGCAACCACCTCATCCACGCCCTGCGGCGGAACGTCAACCTCAAGATCCTGCTGTTCAACAACCGGATCTACGGGCTGACCAAGGGGCAGTACTCGCCCACCTCCGAGGTCGGCAAGATCACCAAGTCGACGCCGATGGGGTCGCTGGACGCGCCCTTCAACCCGATCTCGCTGGCGATCGGCGCCGAGGCGTCCTTCGTCGCGCGCACCGTCGACTCCGACCGCAAGCACCTCACCTCGGTGCTCCGCCAGGCCGCGGAACACCCGGGCACGGCGCTGGTGGAGATCTACCAGAACTGCAACATCTTCAACGACGGCGCGTTCGAGGCGCTGAAGGACAAGGAGCAGGCACAGGAGGCCGTGATCCAGCTGGAGCACGGGCAACCGATCCGGTTCGGCGTGCCTGCCGAGGACGGCCTGGGCTCCAAGGGCGTCGTGCGCGACCCGGCCACGGGCGACCTGCGGGTCGTCGACGTCACCCAGGAGGGCACCGCGGGCGTGCTGGTGCACGACGCGCACAACCCCTCCCCCACCACGGCCTTCGCCCTCTCCCGGCTCGCCGACGCGGACACCCTGCACCACACGCCCATCGGCGTGCTGCGCAGCGTGGACCGGCCCGTCTACGACACGGAGATGAGCGACCAGCTGGACGCCGCCATCGAGCAGAAGGGCAAGGGTGACCTCGCCACCCTGCTCGCAGGCAACGACACCTGGACGGTCGTCGGCTGACGCCTCGCGGGGCGGCCACGGCCGCCCCGGTTTCCCGGCTGCCCGGGACCGGTTCACGTACCGGTCCCGGGCAGCGGTGCGTGTGGCCGAGGGCAGCCGCGTCGGGGGCGGCCGCGTGTGCCCGAGGCCCGGCCGGATGCCCGAGGCCCCGCCGTACGGGGCCCCGCGCCCTCCCCCGGCGTCCGCCCCTGCCCGGATCCGGATCTGTAACGACCGTATTTAAGATACGGGCATGACAGGCGGGGCGAGCGGCGCTACCTTTCGAAGAGCCGCGCCGTATCGCGTCCGTCCCGCCCAGGAGGAACCCTTGTCCGCTCAGTCCGACCAGCGCACCGGCCTGGTCTACGGCTTCGTCGCGTACGGCCTGTGGGGCTTCCTCCCCCTCTACTGGCACCTGCTGTCCGCCGCCTCCGCCACCGAGATCCTGGCCAGCCGCATGGCCTGGTCGCTGCCGGTGGTCCTCGTCATGCTGGCCGCGCTGCGCCGCTGGTCGTGGATACGCCCGCTGCTGCGGCAGCCGAAGCGGCTCGGCCTGATCGTGGTCGCGGCCGCCGTCATCTCGGTCAACTGGTACCTCTACATCTGGGCGGTCAACACCGGCCACGTGCTGGAGGCGTCCCTCGGCTACTTCATCAACCCGCTGGTCAGCATCGCCTTCGGCGTGCTCTTTCTGCGGGAGCGGCTGCGCCCGCTGCAGTGGACCGCGGTGGGCGTCGGCACGCTGGCGGTTTTGATCATGGCCATCGCGTACGGCCGGGTGCCGTGGATCGCGCTCACGCTCGCGTTCTCCTTCGCCACGTACAGCCTGGTGAAGAAGGGGATCAAGCTCGGCGGCATCGAGGGGTTCAGCACGGAGACGGTGATCCAGTTCCTGCCCGCGCTGGCCTGCCTCGTGCTGCTCGGCGTACGCGGCGAGTCCGGGCTCGTCAGCGGCGGCACCGGCCAGGCCTTGCTGCTCGCGGGCAGCGGCCTCGCCACCGCGCTGCCGCTGATCGCCTTCGGCATGGCCGCGGTCCGGCTGCCACTGTCGGTGCTCGGCATGCTTCAGTACCTCGCGCCGACCTTCCAGTTCGTGCTGGGCCTCACCGTCTTCCACGAGACCATGCCGCCCGAGCGCTGGGCGGGCTTCGCCCTGGTGTGGCTCGCCCTGGCCGTCCTGACCTGGGATGCGCTGCGCACGGCCCGCTCGTCCCGGGCCGCACTGGCCACCGCCCGCGCCTCGGCCGCCGAAGCGGTGGCGGAGGGCGCCGGCCCGGAGGCCGTGGCGGAGGCGGCCGCCACCGAACCGACCACGACCCCGTCCCCCGCCAAGCCGTAACCGGCCCTCAGGCCGTAACCGGCCAGGGGCCGGGAGCCAGACGCCGGGGGCCAGGGACCACGCGCCCTCGCCGACCCCTCAGGCCGTGACGTCCCGCGTGGTGAAGCGGGCCCATGCCGCCGAGCCGAAGACGAGTACGTAGACCGCCTGGAGGCCCAGGTTGGCGCGGATGTCGTCCCAGTAGACCGGGGCGCGCAGCAGGTCGGCGAAGCTCAGCCAGTAGTGCGGGAAGAGGTAGGGCTGTACGGGCGCCAGCTGGGGGAGGGTGTCCAGGATCTGCACGGTGACCACCAGCCCCACCGTCGTCGCCATCGCCGCGATCCCGCTCCCGGTGAGCGTGGAGACGCACAGGCCCAGCGCCGCCACCCCGGTCAGCGACAGCGCGACCGTGCCCGCGACGGCGAGCGCCCGCAGCAGGCCCTCGGCGAACGGCACGGCCGTACCCGACAGCAGCGTGACCTCGCCCAGCGGGAACAGCAGCGCGCCGACGGCCAGCGCGGAGGCCGCCACCACCAGGGTCGCGGCCAGCGAGAACACCAGCGCGGTGACGTACTTGACGAGCAGCAGCCGGGTCCGCCCGGCCGGCGCGACCAGCAGGTACCGCAGCGTCCCCGCGCCCGCCTCGCCCGCGACCGCGTCCCCGGCGACCACCGCCAGCGCCATCGGCAGGAACACCGGGAGCGTGGCCGCGAGCGAGGTGAAGACCAGGAAGAGGCCGTTGTTGGTCACCAGCGAGATGAAGGCAGGGCCGCCCCGCCCGCCGTCCGCGGTCTGGACCCGTACCGCGATCCCGACCAGGACCGGTACGCAGGCCAGTACGGCGAGCAGCATGAGCGTGCGGCGCCGCCGGAACGTCGTACCGAGCTCGTTGCGCAGCAGGCCGAGCGACCACAGCGGGCGCGGGGCACGCACACCGGCCGCGCCCCGTTCCCCGTCTGCCGCCCGGTCCGGCGTACGCGCCTGGCCCCGCCCCTTCCCCCGCACCGCCGTGTCACCCCGCGACATCGAAGCCCTCTCCCGTCAGTGCCACGAAGACGTCCTCCAGTGAGGCGCGTTCGGTCCCGAAGCCGCGGACGCGTACCCCGACCGCGACGAGCGCGGCGTTCAGTTCGGCCGGATCCGGCTCCTCCCCGCCCGGCCCCGGCGGCAGCTCCCCCGTCACCCGGTCCCCGGTGACCACGAGGTCGGAGAGGCCCTGCTCCTTGAGGACCCGTACGGCGTCCGCGGTGTCCGGGGTGGTGACGGCCAGCCGGCCGCGCGCCCCGGCCGCGAGTCCGGCGACCGTGCCCTGGGTGATCAGCCGGCCGCGGGACATCACCGCGGCGTGCGTGCAGACCTGCTCGATCTCGTCCAGGAGGTGGGAGGAGAGGAAGACGGTCGTGCCGTCGGCGGCCAGTTCGCGCACCAGGCCGCGGATCTCGCGCATGCCCTGCGGGTCCAGGCCGTTGGTCGGCTCGTCCAGGATCAGCAGCTCGCGGGGCTGGAGCAGCGCTGCGGCGAGCCCGAGCCGCTGCTTCATGCCGAGCGAGTACGCGCGGGCCCGCTTGCCGGCCGCGGCGGCCAGACCGACCCGCTCCAGGGCTGCGGCCACCCGCGCCGGCCGGGTACGGGGGTCGGCCGTCGGATCGGCGGCGTCGTACCGCAGCAGATTGGCCCGGCCGGTGAGGAAGCCGTAGAGGGCCGGGCCCTCGATGAGCGCGCCGACCCTGGGCAGCACCCGCCGCGCGGCCGCGGGCATCGGCTCGCCGAGCAGCCGGGCGCTGCCCGCCGTCGGCCGGATGAGCCCCATCAGCATGCGGATGGTGGTGGTCTTGCCGGAGCCGTTGGGGCCGAGGAAGCCGAAGATGCTGCCGGGCGGCACGGACAGGTCGAGCCCCTCGACGGCCGGCCGGCCGCTCCCGTACGCCTTGGTCAGCCCGCGCGTCTCGATGACGGGCGGACCGGCCTCGCCGCCCTCCGGTACCGAGCCGCCCTCCTGATCCAAGCCGGTCTCCGGTGCCGCTCCACGGTCCCCGTCCGACGACGGTGGCGCCATGCACTCCCCCACTGCGATCCGGGGCCGGGGGCACCGCCGCGCACTCAGCGCGGACGTGCCCCCGGCCGTCTGCCGGAATCACCGGGTGGTGGCCGGGTGCCACCACCGCGGTCACTTCGCCGCGTTCGCCGCCTTGACCAGGGTCTGCCGGTCGACGGCGCCGACGTAGACCGTGCCGTCGTCCGTCATCAGGGCGTTCACCAGGCGGGTGCTGAAGACGTGCCCGGAGCCGAAGCTGCCGGTCACCTTCTCGCCCATCGAGTCCAGGAACTTGGCGGCGTCGCCGGTGGCGCCCGGCTTGCCCCCGGGGGCCGCCTTCTCGCCCTGGCCCTTGCCGCCGCCGTCGATCTTCGCGATCGCGGTCCAGCCGTGGCCGATGACATCCATGCCGCCGGAGTCCCGGCCGCCCACCTCGCCCAGGCCGTGCGGCAGGACGCCGGGGAGCTTGTTCGGGCGGTCCTCGGCCTTGCGGTCGTGCTGCGTACGGACCTCGTCGCCGTCGATGACCTTCGCGTCCTTGGGCGGCTTGAACGCGAACGTGCCGGCCTCGGGCCTGGCGAAGTCCACGGAGGTGAAGCCCGCCTGGACGACCGGTGCGCCGCCGCTCTTCGGGGCCAGCGTGAAGCGCAGCGGTACGCCGTTCTGCGCGTCGACCGCGATGCGGATCGAGCCGACGGTCGAGCCGGACTGCTTGGGCTTGATCAGCAGCTGGTAGGCGTCCCGGCCGGCGACCTTGGCGGTGCCGTCGACGGTGACCGACGTGGTGTCACCGGCCGCCGCGAGGGCCTCCTCGGCGAGCTTCTGCGGGGTCATGTCCCCCATCGACCGCGGCGCCGCGTGCTTCTCGGCCTTCGGGCCGGTGGCGCGGAAGGCGGTGTTGCTGCCGCTGTCGTACGCCCATACCTTGTCGCCGTTGCGGACCAGGCTGTACTCGGCGGCCTTGTCGAGGACCGACACCCGCTGCCGGTCGGCGCCGTCGGCGGCCACCCGCAGCGTGTGCGTGCCGGAGGCCAGCTCCATCAGCTTGTCCTTGGGGTCGGCGGCTCCGCCGTCCTTGTCCCCTCCCGCGCCGCCGAACGCACCGGCGCTCATCCCGCCGGGCAGCTCCGGCAGGCCGAGGTCGGTACTGATCTGTACCGTGCCGGACAGCTGCTGCACGTCCGACGCCGCTGCCTTGGCGATGAGGTCCTGAGCGGATATCTCCGGCAGGTCGGGGGAGCCGGCGAACGCCGGGACCAGCCCGATCGTCGCTGCCGCCACCCCCGCCACCGCGACCGGAACGCCGTAACGGACGACCTTGCTCCGTCGCGGCCGGTCCCCTCCGTCGTCCCATTCGCCGGTGATCCGTGTCGGTTCGTTCCGTGGCATGTGCTCTACCTCCGTCGTAGGCGGCGGTCCCGTCCCGATGCACTCGTCCACACCT
Organism: Streptomyces sp. NPDC053560; assembly: GCF_044544605.1. NCBI lineage: Bacteria > Bacillati > Actinomycetota > Actinomycetes > Kitasatosporales > Streptomycetaceae > Streptomyces > Streptomyces sp. NPDC053560. Next base: position 467,109 of record NZ_JBITXI010000005.1, read on the forward strand.
CGGGCTCATTGTGGCCCGCTCCGCCGTGGCGTGGTGGTGTCAATGCCACCAAATCCGCCAACACAAAGCGTCAGCCCCGGGGCTGGAACGGTGTACTGCTGAAGGATGAGACCACCCCTGAGACGAGGGGAGGCCGGCGGCCGGGCTCAGCCCGCCCGGTGCACCACCGCGTCGCACAGCTCCTGGAGCGCCGTCTTGGCCGGGCACTCCGGCAGCGGCACCAGCGTCGCGCGGGCCTCCTGCGCGTACCGGACGGTGTCGCGGCGGGCCTGCTCCAGGGCGGGGTGGGCGCGCAGTCCGGCCAGCGCCTCGGCGTGCCGGGCGTCGTCGGTGAGGTCTTCTTCCAGCAGGGCGGCCAGCGCGCGGTCGGCGTCGGTCGCCCGGTCCGAGGCGGCGAGCGCCCGGAGGTGCAGGACCGGCAGCGTCGGGATGCCCTCGCGCAGGTCGGTGCCGGGGGTCTTGCCGGACTCGTGGGAGTCGCTGGCGATGTCCAGCACGTCGTCGGCGAGCTGGAAGGCGGTGCCCAGCCGCTCGCCGTACTGGGTGAGGATGTTGACCGTGGACTCATCGGAGCCGGCCATCATCGCGCCGAAGCGGCAGGCGACGGCGATCAGCGAACCGGTCTTGCCGGCGAGGACGTCGAGGTAGTGGTCGACCGGGTCGCGGCCGTCACGCGGGCCGGCGGTCTCCAGGATCTGGCCGGTCACCAGCCGTTCGAACGCCTCGGCCTGGATGCGGACCGCCTCCGGACCCAGGTCCGCCAGCATGTGCGAGGCACGGGCGAAGAGGAAGTCGCCGGTGAGGACCGCGACGGAGTTGTCCCAGCGGACGTTGGCGCTGGGCACACCGCGGCGCACGGTGGCCTCGTCCATGACGTCGTCGTGGTACAGCGTCGCGAGGTGCGTCAGCTCCACGACCACGGCCGAGGGCACCACGCCCGGGGCGTGCGGGTCGCCGAACTGCGCGGCGAGCATCCCCAGCAGCGGCCGGAAGCGCTTGCCACCTGCGCGGACGAGATGCTGCGCGGCATCGGTGATGAACGGCACGTCGCTCTTGGTGGCCTCCAGCAGGCCCTCCTCGACAGCCGCCAACCCGGCCTGGACATCGGCCTCAAGAGCCTGGTCCCGCACGCTCAGCCCGAAGGGCCCGACGACGGTCACGAGGGTTACTCCTGTCTGCTGACGATCAAACTGATTGTCGATCTGTCGCTGTCTCCACCATTGGCCAGCGTATCCGGTCCCAGTTCGATCACCGTGAGCGCCCGCCCGTCTCCATGGTCCCCGCGGCCGACGGGCCGTGCGGCCCCGGGCCCGGTATGTTCTTGATCACCCAAGGTTGTGGGTTTTGTACTCGGAGGAACGGAGAGCAGAAGCAAGTTAATCGCCCGCCAGCCCCAGGAGCCACACCCGTGTCCGGACCACCGCACCCTCGCGACGACCGTTCGTTCCTCGGCCACCCACGAGGCCTGCTGACCCTCTCGGGCCTGGAGGTCTGGGAACGGTTCTCCTTCCTCGGCATGCAGGCCATCCTGGTCCTGTACTTCGCCGACACGGTCGCGCACGGCGGACTGGGCATGGCCGAGAACACCGCGGCGTCGGTCACCGCCGCCTACGGCACCCTGGTCTACCTCGTCTCGGTCGCCGGCGGCTGGCTCGCGGACCGGATGCTCGGCTCCTACCGCGCGGTCCTGTGGGGCGGCGTCCTCATCGCCTGCGGCCACTACTCCATGGCAGTGCCCACGGCCGCCATGACCTGGGTGGGCCTGGGACTGATCATCGCCGGTACGGGCCTGCTGAAGCCGAACGTCTCGACCATGGTCGGCAAGCTCTACGCCACCGAGGACGAGCGCCGGGACGCCGGCTTCGCGCTGTACTACATGGGCATCAACATCGGTGCCTTCCTCGCCCCGCTGATCATCGGCTGGCTGGGTCAGAAGCAGGGCTGGCACTGGGGCTTCTCGGCCGCCGCGGTCGGCATGACGCTGGGCCTCATCCAGTACATCGCGGGCCGCAAGGGGCTCGCGGGCCGCAAGCACAGCGCGGAGTTCGCCCTGCCGCAGTCGGCGATGCGCCGCGCGACCTGGCTGATCGCCGGCGGCTGCGTGCTGGTCGCCGCCGTCGCCACGGGCCTGGCCCTGGCCGGCTGGCTCACCATGGACCGCACCGTGGACGTCCTGACGGTGATCTCGGTGCTCGCGCCCGTCGCCTATTTCGTGGTGATGTTCCGCAGCCCCCGGGTCAGCGCCGAGGAGCGCGGCCGGCTCCGCCCCTACCTGGTGCTCTTCGCCGCCTCCGTGGTCTTCAACTTCGTCCTCTTCCAGTCGTACTCGACGATGACGCTGCTGGCGGCGAACCATGCCGACACCGAGATCCTCGGCTGGGAGTTCCCCTCCACCTGGTACAACTCGGTGCTCGGCGGCGCCGAAGTGCTGCTCGCGCCGGTCGTCGCGGCCGTCTGGGTCAAGCTCGGCAGGCGCCAGCCGCACGCCTCGCACAAGATCGCGTACGGCGTGATCCTGGGCGGGCTGTCCTTCCTCGTCATGGTGCCCGCCACGCACGGGCGCACCGGCGACTGGAAGATGGCCGCCTGGTGGATCCTGATCTCCTTCGTGCTGCTCGGCCTCGGCGACATCCTGCTGGAGACCACCGGCATGTCCGCGACGACCAAGCTCGCGCCCGCCGCCTTCGCCAGCCAGACGATGGCCCTGTGGTTCCTCTCGCTCGCCCTGGCCAACGGCATCCAGGCACAGGCCGTGAAGTTCTTCGGTGAGATCTCCGACGAGCTGTACTTCGGTCTCAACGGCGCCTTCGCGGTCGTCGTGGGCCTCGCGGTGATCGGCGCAGGGCCGTGGCTGCGCCGCACCATGCACCCCGTCCACTAACGCTCATTGGACCTGCCCCCATGCACATCCGGACCGACTTCCCGCACCGGACGTTCCAGGAGGACGTCCGCATCCCCCTCCCGGACGGCACCCAGCTCTACGCCCGCATCTGGCGCCCGTACGGCACAGAGCCCGTCCCGGCCCTCCTCGAATACCTGCCCTACCGGCTCAGCGACTGGACCGCGCCGCGCGACGCGCAGCGCCATCCCTACTACGCGGGCCACGGCTACGCCTCCGTCCGCGTGGACGTCCGCGGGCACGGCAACTCCGAGGGACTGCCGACCGACGAGTACTCCGAGACCGAGCTGGCCGACGGCATCGCCGTCATCGAGTGGCTGGCCGCGCAGCCCTGGTGCTCCGGCAAGGTCGGCATGTTCGGCATTTCCTGGGGCGGCTTCAACAGCCTCCAGCTCGCGGCCCGCGCACCCGAGGCGCTGAAGGCGATCGTCACGGTCTGCTCGGCGGACGACCGCTTCGACAACGACGTGCACTACATCGGCGGCTCGCTGCTCGCCGTCGACATGCACGCCTGGGCCGCCACGATGCTCGCCTTCGTCTCCCGGCCGCCGGACCCCGCGCAGGTAGGCGACGGCTGGCGCAAGCAGTGGACGGACCGCCTCGAAGCGGTCGACCCGTTCCTCCACACCTGGCTCGCGCACCAGTCCCGGGACGCGTACTGGCAGCACGGCAGCGCCTGCGAGGACTACTCCGCGATCAAGGCGGCGGTGCTCGCCGTCGGCGGCTGGCACGACCCGTACCGCGACACCGTGCTGCGGCTGATCGAACACCTCGACGCGCCCGTACGCGGGATCGTCGGGCCCTGGTCGCACCAGTACCCGGACCGCGGCCTGCCGCCGGGCCCCGCCATCGGCTTCCTCCAGGAGACCCTGCGCTGGTGGGACCACTGGCTCAAGGACGAGGACACCGGTGTCGAGGACGACCCGCTGCTGCGTTCCTGGATCAGCGAGTCCCACCCGCCGGCCACCGTCTACGACGAGCTGCCGGGCCGCTGGGTCGCCGACCCCGCCTGGCCCTCCCCGCACGTCACGCCGACGACGCACACGCTGCCCGGCGACCGGCCGCTGCTGGTCCGCTCGCCCCAGCACACCGGCGTCGACGCGGGCCGCTACTTCCCGTTCGGCAACGACGCGGACCTGCCGCCGGACCAGCGCGAGGAGGACGGCCGCTCGGTCTGCTTCGACCTGCCGGAGCTGACCGAGCGGGTGGAGATCCTGGGCCGCCCCCGGGTCACCCTGCGCCTGACGTCCGAGGTGCCGCACGGCCAGGTCATCGCCCGCATCTGCGACGTGGCGCCGGACGGCTCCTCGACGCTGGTCACCCGCGGGGTGCTCAACCTGCTCACCCGGCACGGCCGGGACCGGGCCGTCGAGTGGATGCCGGGCACGACGGAGGACGTGACGTTCGAGCTGAACGGCATCGGGCACGCCTTCCCCGCCGGGCACCGCATCCGCGTCGCGCTCTCCTCCGCGTACTGGCCGTGGGTCTGGCCGCACGCGGGCAGCGAGGCCGGCTGGACGGTCGACCCGGCCGCCAGCTCCGTCGAACTGCCGGTCCGTACGCCCCGGGCCGACGAGCCGGAGATCGCCTTCGCCGAGCCGGAGCAGTCCGAGCCGCTGGGCGTGGTGTTCCCCGGCGGCGGTGACCAGCGCCCCGAGCGCAAGGTGATCCGGGACGTCGCGGCCGGCACCTGGACGCTGGAGGTCGACCCCCGGTACGGCGGCACCCGGATCTACCCGGACGGCCTGGAGTTCACCGAGGACGCGCTGGAGACGTACCGCATCGACAGCGACGCCCCGGAGAGCGCCGCGACCCGCTCGGACTGGTCGATCCGGCTGCACCGGCCCGACCTGGGCTGGGACGCCCGGATCGAGACCCGCTCGGAGATCACCACGGACGGCGGCGACTTCGTGACGCGGAACGAGGTCGTATGCCGGGACGGCGAGGAGGAACTCTTCCGCCGCAGCTGGGAGCGCCGCATCCCGCGTACGGCGGTGTGAGCCCGAAGAGCGGGCGGGGGGGGGGGGGGGGGCACCAATCTAGCGGGGGCCCCCCCCCCCCCGGGGCGGGGGGGGGGGGCGGGCCCCGCCCCCCCCCCGCCGCGCGGGCGGCGGGGCGCCGGGGGCGCGGCCCCCGCCGCCCCCCCCCCCCCCCCCCCCCCCCCCCCCCCCCCCCCGCTCAGGGGCGCGGGGGAACTGCGCGACCAGCCACCCACGGCCGGCAGCCGCAGACTCACGGTCGCCCCGCGGCGAAGCCCTACCGCCGCCCGGCCAGCGAAGCGGCCAACCGCGGCGACGCGAACTCCGTGCCGCACACGAACCGCATCACCGGGCCGTAGCTGGCCGCCGCCGGCAGCCCCGTGAAGTACAGCCCCGGTACCGACGACTCGAATCCGGCGCCCAGCCGCGGCCCGCCCGCGCCGACCGCCAGCTCGGTCCGCAGCCCCTGGCCGAGGAAGTCCAGCGCGCCCAGGTCCACCCGGTAGCCGGTGGCCGCCAGCACGTGGTCGGCGGACAGCTCGCCGTCGTATCCGTCGGCGCCCCGCAGCGACAGCACCGTACGGCCGCCCTCGACCCGGGCCCGGACGATCCGGCGCCCCGCCGTCACCTGCACGCGGCCCACGAACCGGTCCCGCAGCCACCACGCGCCCAGCGGCCCCAGCACCCGCTTGACCAGGAACTGCCGCGACGGCGCGGGCAGGTAGCGGAAGCCGCCCGCGTGGTACGAGAAGGCGTACAGCGACCAGGCGTTGCCGAACGGCGTCTCGGGGCGCAGCTTGGGCTGCCGGTCCGGCGGCGCGCCGAAGCCGACCGCCTGCCGGCCCCGGGCCACCACCCGTACCGTCGCCCCGGCGTCCGCGAGCAGCACCGCGCTCTCCAGCGCCGACTGCCCCGCCCCCACGACCACGACCTCCCGGCCGGCGAACCCGGACAGGTCGGCGTGCTGGGAGCTGTGCGAAACGGGGCCGGTGGGGGCCGGTCCGTCGGGTGCCGCGTCGGCCAGTTCGGCGGGGACGTGCGCGAAGCCGGTGAGGCCGGTCGCCACGACCACCGCGCGGGCCTCGAACTGCTCGCCGCTGTCCAGCTTCAGCCCGAAGGCGTCCCGCTGCCGGTCGACGGAGACCACCCGGACCTCTTCCAGGTCCGGCACCAGCCGCTGCTGGAACCACCGCCCGTACCGGACGAAGGTCTCCACCGGGATGATGTCCCAGTCCGACTCGTACCGCCGCTCCCCCGCGGCCGCGCAGTAGTCGACGAGGGTGTGGCCGGGCTGCGGGGTGTCGATGCTGGACGCCGCCGGCGTGGACTTGAGCAGCATGCCGGCCGGCATGTGGTCGCTCCAGCTCACCATCGGGCGGCCGAAGGTGCGGACGGGTATACCGCGTGCGCGGAGATGAGCGGCGGTGGACAGGCCGAAGGGGCCTGCGCCGATGACTGCTACCGGAGTGTTCACTCGGGTTTCCCTCCCCAGGGTGCTGCTGATCGTCGTGCTGCGTACTGCGTGCCGGACACGGCTCTGGGCCGCGCTGCCCGGAGCCGTGCGCGGGGTCAAACGGCGGATCGCGCGGAGCGGTACGGGGCGCCGTGCGGCCTCAGCGGTCGTGGTGCCGGCCCGCCCGGCCGCGCCACAGCTGCCAGAGGTGCTTGGCCCCCGGGCGGACGAACCGCGCGAGCATGGTGAAGAACGGCTTCATGTCGTCGGCGGCCAGCCAGGCCAGCTCCGTGCTCGCCGGCCGGGCCGGGACGTGCGGCGTGGTGTAGCCGCTGCGGCGGTAGGCCAGCCAGGCGGGCAGGTCGATGTTCTCCACGACGAAGCGGTGCCCGTCACGCTGTTCGGCCTCCGGGACCGCGCGCCCGGTCAGGTCCAGGTGCTGGGCGCGGACCACGTCCACCCCGGCCTCGTTCTCGAAGAGCCGGAACTGGGCGCCCATCCGCGGATTGAAGTCCAGCAGCTTGTAGCGGCGGTCCCGCCGGTCGTAGCGCCAGTCCAGGTCGATGATGCCGCTGAAGCCGATGCGCTTGATGAACTGCGCGGTCATGTCGGCCAGTTCGGGATTGTCCACGACGTACGCGCAGGCGGTCATCCCGGCGTGCGGCGGCCAGGAACGAACCTTCACCCCGGTGAACATCGCCGAGGCCGCGCTGTCCGCGTCGAAGTACGCGTGCACGACCCAGTCCTCGGCCTCCTCGCGCGGGAGGTACTCCTGGAGGATCACGCCGGGGCGCGGGCCCCAGCCCTTGGCGAGATGCCGGAGGTGCGCCGCGTCCGCGATGCGTGTCGTGCCGTTCACCGCGGGCCGGCTGCGGCGCTGGAACGCCTCGCGGTTCTTGGCGACGACCGGGAAGCAGGCGTGCTCGGCGAAGTCCTCGATGTCCGCCTGCGTCTGCGGGAAGGCCGCCCGGGGGGACGGGATGCCGTGTTCGGTGCACAGTTCGTGCAGGCCCTGCTTGCTGGCCACTCTGCGGGAGAGCCCGGGCGGCGTGCGCGGGAAGAGGAAGCGGTCGCCCAGCACGTCGGCGTGCTCGGCGATCAGTACCGCGGCCTCCTCGTCGGTCGGTACGAGGACCGTCGGCCGGCCGATCCGGCGGCCGATCCGCAGCAGGCCGTCGACCAGCCGCTCCGGGTCCTCACGTCCGGTGGTCGGCCAGACGAACCGCCCGTGGAGGTACCGCGACGCCGCGGCGGGCGTGTATCTGTCCTCCGTGATCGCGTACATGGGCACGCCCAGCCGTCCCAGGCTGCGGATCGCCCCCACCCCGCCATGGTGCAGCGGATAGTCACCAATTTTCACAATCAGCCCGGGCACGGTCCGGTCGACCGTGAACCGTGTGCTGGCATGAGCCACGTGTCCCCCCTACGGCCACAGCCCCACCCCGGCCGCGCCTCGAAAGGACGCTAGGACCCCCCTGGGGCGTTCGCCAATCCATTTCAGGACATTGCCAACACTTTATGTACGTCTCGGAAGGCCGTTACGAAACGGGCGCGTGCGACCCGACGGGCGGAAGATGCCCTCCGGGGCCATCGGGACGGTTGTCATGCGCGTGACTGCTAGCCTCTCGAAACCTGTCCCACAACGGAGGAGACGTACGTGCGCAAGGCAGCGCAGATCGCCGGGGCGGCCGCCGTCGCCGCGCTGTTGCTCAGTGGCTGCGGCAGCGGCGGGGGCGGCAACGAGAGCAGGCCGAGCCCGTCGGAGTCGGCGTCGACGGGCGGCGGGGACAAGGCCGCCGGCGGCATCGACGGCGCCTGGCAGACGCAGTCCGGGGACGGCACGGTCACCCTCGCGATCATCGGCGAGTCCGCGACCCTGGCCGTCGGCAAGACCGCCTGCCAGGGCAAGGTCCGGGACATGGGAACCACCATGCTGGCGCTGAAGTGCAACGGCAACGACACCCGCTCGATGGGCGAGGTGCGGCGGATCGGCAGCACGCTCTCCGTCGACTGGAAATACGGCCTCAACGAGGAATACAAGAAGGCCGAGGGCAAGGTGGAGATCCCCGAGCCCGACCTGCCGACCGCCGCCAACTGACCGTCTTCCCCGAGGAGAACATCGTGCGCAAGGGCATTGCGTTCGCCGCCGCGGCCGCCACGGCCACGCTCCTGCTCGCCGGCTGCGGCGGCGGCAGCGACAACGGCGGTGGCGAGAAGGATTCGACGTCGCCGTCGCCGTCCGCCTCGTCGGCCGGCCCGACGCCCGGCGAAGAGGGCGGCGGGGGCGGCAAGGTCACCCTGGCCTCCCTGGAGGGCGGCTGGACCACCGACGCGCTCCACGCCGACAAGGGCCTGCTGATCCTCTCCGTCTCGAAGGACAAGGCGGTGCTCATCGGCAAGAAGTCCTGCGGCGGCAAGGTCGTCGACGGAACGCCGCTCAAGCTCGCCTTCAAGTGCACCGACGGCGACAGCGAGCACGCCTCGGGCACGGTGAAGAGCCTCCGGGGCAAGAAACTCACCATCGCCTGGGCCTCGGGCAAGGAGGACGTCTTCACCCGCACCGAGGGCACGACGGACCTCCCGTCCATCGACCCCTCGTCACTCGACGGCTTCCAGCAGAACGCCTGACGTACCCGGCCGCCCCGCATACGTACGCCGCTGCCCGGCCTCCTCGCGGAGAGCCGGGCAGCGGCGTACGTACGGGCACCTGGCCCCGGGGTCAGCGGACGAACACGCCCGCCTGCCCCGCCAGGTCGAGGAAGTACTGCGGCGCGAGCCCCAGGACGAGGGTCACCACCACGCCGGCCGCGATGGCCGTCATGGTCAGCGGGCTGGGTACCGCCACCGTCGGGCCGTCGGCCTTCGGCTCGTTGAAGAACATCAGGACGATGACCCGGATGTAGAAGAACGCGGCGATGGCCGACGAGAGCACACCGATCACGACCAGCCAGCCGGCACCGCCCTCGGCCGCCGCCTTGAACACCGCGAACTTGCCCGCGAACCCGGAGGTCAGCGGGATACCGGCGAAGGCCAGCAGGAACACCGCGAAGACCGCGGCCACCAGCGGCGAACGCCGCCCGAGTCCGGCCCACTTGGACAGCTGGGTCGCCTCGCCGCCCGCGTCCCGCACCAGCGTGACCACCGCGAACGCGCCGAGCGTCACGAAGGAGTACGCCAGGAGGTAGAAGAGCACCGAGGAGATGCCGTCCTCGCTGGTGGCGATCACACCGGCCAGGATGAACCCGGCGTGCGCGATGGAGGAGTACGCCAGCAGCCGCTTCACATCGGTCTGGGTGACCGCGATGACCGCACCGGCCAGCATCGTCAGGATCGCCACGCCCCACATCACCGGCCGCCAGTCCCAGCGCAGGCCCGGCAGCGCGACGTACAGCAGGCGCAGCAGCGCGCCGAACGCGGCGACCTTGGTCGCGGCGGCCATGAAGCCGGTCACCGGGGTGGGCGCGCCCTGGTACACGTCCGGCGTCCACATGTGGAACGGGACCGCGCCGACCTTGAACAGCAGGCCCATGACCACCAGCGCGCCGCCGATCAGCAGCAGCGCGTCGTTGCCCATGGTGTCGGCGAGCGCCGGGTCGATCTGCTTGGCCCCGTCGCTCACCACGTCGGCGATGCCCGCGTACGTGACCGTGCCGGCGTAGCCGTACAGCAGCGCGACGCCGAACAGCAGGAACGCCGAGGAGAAGGCGCCGAGCAGGAAGTACTTCACCGCCGACTCCTGCGAGAGGAGCCGCTGGCGGCGGGCGAGCGCGCACAGGATGTACAGCGGGAGGGAGAAGACCTCCAGCGCGACGAAGAGCGTCAGCAGGTCGTTGGCCGCCGGGAAGACCAGCATGCCGCCGATCGCGAAGAGGGCCAGCGGGAAGACCTCGGTGGTGGTGAACCCGGCCTTGACCGCCGCCTTCTCGGCCTCGCCGCCGGGCACCGCGGCGCCCTGGGCCGCGAAGGAGTCCACCGGCCGGCCGTGCGCCGCGGGGTCCAGCCGGCGCTCGGCGAAGGTGAAGACGGCGATCAGCGAGACCAGCAGGATCGTGCCCTGGAGGAAGAGCGCCGGGCCGTCCACCGCGAGCGCGCCCATCGCGGCGATGTGCGCCTTCGTCGTGCCGAAGCCGCCCGCCGCGAGGCCGATCACCGCGGCGAACGCGGCGGCCAGCGCGACGACGGAGAGCAGCACCTGCGCGTAGTACCGGCCGCGGCGCGGCCAGAACGCCTCGACCAGCACGGCGAGCACCGCCGCACCGAGCACGATGAGGGTGGGCGCCAGCTGGGCGTACTCGATGTGCGGCGCCGGGATCCGGCCCGGGCCGTCGGGGGCGAAGGGGGAGCCGGCCGCTCCGTCCGCCATCGTCCACAGACTGTGGACCGCTGCCACGGATGTCACTTCGCGGCCTCCGCATCTCGATCGGTGCCGGGCTCGTTCGGCACGGCGTTGACCCGGACGTCGGGCTTGGGGTCCTGCTGGTCCACGACGGACAGGGTGTGGTCCACCGCGGGGTTCACCAGATTGGTCAGCGGCTTCGGGTAGACGCCGAGGAAGAGCAGCAGCGCGATCAGCGGCGCCATCACCACCAGCTCGCGGGCCTTGAGGTCGGGCATGGCCCGGACCTCCGCCTTGACCGGCCCGGTCATCGTGCGCTGGTACAGCACGAGGACGTACAGCGCGGCCAGCACGATGCCCACCGTGGCGATGATGCCGATGACCGGATACCGGCTGAACGTGCCGACCAGGACCAGGAACTCACTGACGAACGGCGCGAGGCCGGGCAGCGAGAGGGTGGCGAGACCGCCGATCAGGAAGGTGCCGGCCAGCACCGGGGCCACCTTCTGCACGCCGCCGTAGTCCGCGATGAGGCGGGAGCCGCGGCGGGTGATCAGGAAGCCGGCCACCAGCATCAGCGCGGCGGTGGAGATGCCGTGGTTGACCATGTAGAGCGTCGCGCCGCCCTGGCCCTGGCTGGTCATCGCGAAGATGCCCAGGATGATGAAGCCGAAGTGCGAGATGGAGGCGTACGCGACCAGCCGCTTGATGTCCTTCTGGGCGACCGCGAGCAGCGCGCCGTACAGGATGCTCACCAGCGCCAGGACCAGAACCACCGGCGTCGCCCACTTGCTGGCCTCGGGGAAGAGCTGGAGGCAGAAGCGGAGCATCGCGAACGTGCCGACCTTGTCGACCACCGCGGTGATCAGCACGGCGACCGGCGCGGTGGACTCGCCCATCGCGCCCGGCAGCCAGGTGTGCAGCGGCCACAGCGGCGCCTTCACCGCGAAGGCGAAGAAGAAGCCGAGGAAGAGCAGCCGCTCCGTGCCCGCGCCCATGGTCAGGTCGCCGGCCGCGCGGGCCTGGACGATCTGCTGGAGCGAGAAGGTGCCGGTGCCGAGCTGGTCGGCGGTGACGGCGTACAGGCCGATCACCGCGGCCAGCATGATCAGACCGCCGGCGAGGTTGTACAGCAGGAACTTCACCGCGGCGGACGAGCGGCGGCTCGCGCTCTCCGCGGCGTCCCGGCCGTCGGCCCGGTCCCCGAAGCCGCCGATGAGGAAGTACATCGGGATGAGCATGGCTTCGAAGAAGATGTAGAAGACGAATACGTCGGTGGCCTCGAAGGAGATGATCACCATCGCCTCGACGGCGAGGATCAGCGCGAAGAAGCCCTGGGTGGGGCGCCAGCGCCTATTCGAGTTGTCCGCCTCCAGGGCGTCGGCGTCGTGCCAGCTCGCGAGGATCACGAACGGGATCAGCAGGGCGGTCAGCGCGATCAGCGCCACCGCGATGCCGTCCACGCCCAGCTCGTACCGGACGCCGAAGTCGGCGATCCAGGCGTGCGACTCGGTGAGCTGGAACGGGCCCTTGGCGCCGGGATCGAAGCGGACCGCGATCACCAGCGCCAGCGCCAGCGTGGCCAGCGAGAAGAGCAGCGCCAGCCACTTGGCGGCGGTGCGCTTCGCGGCGGGCACCGCGGCCGTGGCGACGGCGCCGATCGCCGGCACCGCCGCGGCGGCCGTCAGCAGGGGAAACGACATGGCTCAGACACCCCTCATCAACAGGGTCGCGAAGACCAGCACCGCGGCACCGCCCAGCATCTGGAGGGCGTAGGAGCGGACGTAACCGGTCTGCAGGCGGCGCAGCCGGCCGGAGAGACCGCCGACCGACACCGCGGTGCCGTTGACCGCGCCGTCGACGACGGTGTCGTCGATCCGGACCAGCGCCCGGGTCAGTTCCTCGCCGCCGCGGACCAGTACGACGTGGTTGAAGTCGTCCTGGAGCAGGTCGCGCCGGGCGGCGCGGGTGAGGAACGAGCCGCGCGGCGCCACGGCCGGGACGGGCTTGCGGCCGTACTGCAGCCAGGCGAGGCCGACGCCGATCAGCAGCACCACGATCGTCGACCCGGTCACGGCCGCCGCCCCGATCGGGGGGTGGCCGTGCTCGAAGGAGGTGACCGGCTCCAGCCAGTGCACGAACGCCTCGTTGATGCTGAACAGACCGCCGGCGAAGACCGATCCGAAGGCCAGCACGATCATGGGGATCGTCATGGACTTCGGCGACTCGTGCGGATGCGGCGGGGTGTACTCGCCCTCGGTCGCGGCGGCGGGCTCCGCGCTCGGCTCCTCGGGCGAGGGGGTGGGCGCCTTGCGCCAGCGCTCCTCGCCGAAGAACGTCATCAGCATCACGCGCGTCATGTAGAACGCGGTGATCCCGGCGCCCAGCAGGGTGGCCGCACCCAGGATCCAGCCCTGGGCGCCGCCGCTGGCGAACGCCGCTTCGATGATCTTGTCCTTGGAGAAGAAGCCGGACAGGCCCGGGAAGCCGATGATCGCCAGGTATCCGAGGCCGAAGGTGACGAAGGTGACCGGCATGTGCTTCCGCAGGCCGCCGTAGCGGCGCATGTCCACCTCGTCGTTCATCCCGTGCATCACGGAACCGGCGCCGAGGAAGAGGCCCGCCTTGAAGAAGCCGTGGGTGACCAGGTGCATGATCGCGAAGGCGTACCCGATCGGGCCGAGGCCGGCCGCGAGGATCATGTACCCGATCTGCGACATGGTCGAGCCCGCGAGCGCCTTCTTGATGTCGTCCTTCGCGCAACCGACGATCGCACCGAAGAGCAGCGTCACCGCGCCGACCGCGACCACGGCGGTCTGCGCGTCCGGCGCCGCATCGAAGACGGCCCCGGAGCGGGTGATCAGGTAGACCCCAGCGGTGACCATCGTGGCGGCGTGGATCAGGGCCGAGACCGGGGTCGGGCCCTCCATCGCGTCACCCAGCCAGGACTGGAGCGGCACCTGGGCCGACTTGCCGCAGGCCGCCAGCAGCAGCATCAGCCCGATGGCGGTGAGCATGCCCTCGCTGGTCTCGCTCGCAGCCCCCAGCACGGGACCGAACGCGAACGTCCCGAAGGTGGTGAACATCAGCATGATGGCGATGGACAGGCCCATGTCGCCGACCCGGTTGACCAGGAAGGCCTTCTTGGCCGCCGTCGCCGCGCTCGGCTTGTGCTGCCAGAACCCGATGAGGAGGTACGAGGCGAGGCCGACGCCCTCCCAGCCGACGTACAGCAGGAGGTAGTTGTCGGCGAGGACGAGCAGCAGCATCGCCGCGAGGAAGAGGTTCAGATAGCCGAAGAAGCGGCGGCGCCGCTCGTCGTGCTCCATGTAGCCGATCGAGTAGATGTGGATCAGCGATCCGACACCGGTGATCAGCAGTACGAACGTCATCGACAACTGGTCGAGCTGGAAGGCGATGTCGGCCCGGAAGCCGCCCACCGGGATCCAGCTGAAGAGGTGCTGGTGCAGCGCACGGTCCTCGGCGCCCCTGCCCAGCATGTCGGTGAACAGCACCAGGCCGATGACGAACGACACCACCGCGAGCAGGGTGCCGAGCCAGTGGCCCGCACGGTCCAGGCGTTTGCCGCCGCAGAGCAGCACGGCCGCACCGACCAGTGGTGCCCCGACGAGCAGCGCGATCAGAGATTCCACGAGTGCGACCCCTTACAGCTTCATCAGGCTGGCGTCGTCGACCGAGGCCGTATGGCGGGTGCGGAAGATCGTGACGATGATCGCCAGGCCGACCACGACCTCGGCCGCCGCGACGACCATCGTGAAGAACGCGATGATCTGGCCGTCCAGATTTCCGTGCAGCCGCGAGAAGGCCACGAAGGCGAGGTTGCAGGCGTTCAGCATCAGCTCCACGCACATGAAGAGCACGATGGCGTTCCGCCTGATCAGCACCCCGGCCGCACCGATGGTGAAGAGCAGCGCAGCCAGGTAGAGGTAGTTGATCGGATTCATCGCGTGGCCTCCTCGCCGCGCTCCCGCGCCTGCTCGCCGCGCCGGTCGGTCTCGCCGCGCTCCAGCCACTCCGCCGAGCGCTGCTCCAGCGCCGCCAGCTCGGCCAGCGACTCCCCCGACACGTCCCGGATCTGGCCCCGCTTGCGCAGGGTCGGATTGACGGTGAGCTCGGAGGGGGTGCCGTCGGGCAGCAGGCCGGGGACGTCGACCGCGTTGTGGCGGGCGTAGACGCCGGGGGCCGGCAGCGGCGTGACCTGGGTGCCTTCGCGTACGCGGCGCTCGGCCTGCTCGCGCTGGGTCTGGGCCCGCTCGGTGCGCTCCTTGTGGGTCAGCACCATCGCGCCGACCGCGGCGGTGATCAGCAGCGCACCGGTGATCTCGAAGGCGAAGACGTACTTGGTGAAGATCAGGGCGGCCAGGCCCTGGACGTTGCCGCCGGCGTTGGCCTCGGCCAGGCCGTTGAAGTGCTTCACCGAGGCGTTGCCGAGGCCGGCGATCAGCAGGATGCCGAAGCCGAGCCCGGCGCCGGCCGCCAGCCAGCGCTGGCCCTTGAGCGTCTCCTTGAGGGAGTCCGCCGCGGTCACGCCGACCAGCATGACGACGAAGAGGAAGAGCATCATGATCGCGCCGGTGTAGACGACGACCTGGACGATGCCGAGGAAGTACGCGCCGTTGGCGAGGTAGAAGACCGCCAGGATGATCATGGTGCCGGCGAGCGAGAGCGCGCTGTGCACCGCCCGCTTCATCAGGATCGTGGCCAGCGCGCCGATCACGGCGACCGTGCCGAGGACCCAGAACTGCACGGCCTCGCCGGTGGAGGTGGCGGAGGCCGCGGCCAGGATCGAGGGACTCATGCCTCCGCCCCCGTCCCCGCCGGGCGTTCGGCGGTCGGCGCGGGGGTCTCGGGGAGCCCCGCCGGGCACTCGCCCTTGCTGACCGCGACCTGCCGCTCCGTGCCCGGCGCGGCCTCGGTCACCAGGCCGTTGTAGTAGTCCTTCTCCGTCATCCCGGGGAAGATCGCGTGCGGGGAGTCGACCATGTTCTCGTCGAGGCCCGCGAGCAGCTCTTCCTTGGTGTAGATCAGGGACTCGCGGCTGCGGTCGGCGAGCTCGTACTCGTTCGTCATCGTGAGCGCCCGGGTGGGGCACGCCTCGACGCACAGGCCGCAGAGGATGCAGCGGAGGTAGTTGATCTGGTAGACGCGGCCGTACCGCTCGCCGGGCGAGTACCGCTCCTCGTCGGTGTTGTCCGCGCCCTCCACATAGATCGCGTCGGCCGGACACGCCCAGGCGCACAGCTCGCAGCCCACGCACTTCTCCAGGCCGTCCGGATGGCGGTTGAGCTGGTGCCGGCCGTGGAAACGAGGCGCGGTCGGCTTCTTCTCCTCCGGGTACTGCTCGGTGAGCCGCTTCTTGAACATGGCCTTGAAGGTCACGCCGAAGCCGGCCACCGGATTCTGGAAATCAGACACCGTTGTCCCCCTTCCCGTTTTCGTCACTGTCAGTATTCACTCCGCCACTGACAATCAGCTCGCGATCTTGGTGGCGCGGGCGCCTGCGCGGCACGGGCGGCAGGGTCTGGCCGGGCAGCGGTGGTACGGGGAAGCCGCCCGCCATCGCGTCGAACGGCTCCTCGGCCGGCGCCGCTTCGGGCTTCTCGCCCTTGCGGAAGAAGTCCACGACGAGGGAGATCAGCAGCAGGGCGACCGCGGCGCCGCCGACGTACAGCACGATCCGCTGGAAGTCATAGCCCTCGTTGCGCAGCGCCCGCACGGTCGCGACCAGCATCAGCCAGACCATGGAGACCGGGATGAGGACCTTCCAGCCCAGCTTCATGAACTGGTCGTAGCGGACGCGTGGCAGCGTGCCGCGCAGCCAGATGAAGAAGAAGAGCAGCAGCTGGACCTTGATGGTGAACCAGAGCAGCGGCCACCAGCCGTGGTTCGCGCCCTCCCAGAACGTGCTGATCGGCCAGGGGGCGCGCCAGCCGCCGAGGAAGAGGGTGATCGCGACCGCCGAGACGGTGACCATGTTGACGTACTCGGCCAGCATGAACATCGCGAACTTGATGGAGGAGTACTCCGTGTTGAAGCCGCCGACCAGGTCGCCCTCGGACTCCGGCATGTCGAACGGCGCACGGTTCGTCTCGCCGACCATCGCCACGATGTAGATCAGGAAGGAGACCGGCAGCAGCGCGACGTACCAGGTGCTGTGCTGCCCGTCGACGATCGCCGAGGTGGACATCGAGCCGGAGTAGAGGAACACCGACGCGAAGGCCATGCCCATCGCGATCTCGTAGCTGATCATCTGGGCGCACGAGCGGAGCCCGCCGAGCAGCGGGTACGTCGAGCCCGAGGACCAGCCGGCGAGCACGATGCCGTAGATGCCGACCGAGGCCGTGGCCAGGATGTAGAGCAGGCCGATCGGCAGGTCGGTCAGCTGCATCGGCGTACGGTGACCGAAGATCGAGATCTCGTTGTCGGCCGGGCCGAACGGAATGACGGCGAACGCCATGAACGCCGGGATGGCCGCGACGATCGGGGCGAGGATGTACACCGCCTTGTCGGCCCGCTTGACGACCAGGTCCTCTTTCAGCATCAGTTTGATGCCGTCCGCGAGGGACTGGAGCATGCCCCAGGGACCGTGCCGGTTGGGCCCGATGCGCAGCTGCATCCAGGCGACGACCTTGCGCTCCCAGACGATCGAGAAGAGCACGGTCAGCATCAGGAACGCGAAGCAGAAGACCGCCTTGATGCCCACCAGCCACCACGGGTCGCGCCCGAAGACGCTCAGGTCCTCGGCGGCCAGCGCGATGCGGTCCGCGCCGAGCGCCAGCTGTTCCGCGGCGAGGTTCATCATTCCGCCACCTCCGTGCCGTCCGCCGGGGCCGCCGGGCCCGCGGTCATCGCGGCGACCGTCACCAGGTCACCGGGGTTCGCTCCCGTGTCGTGCGGGACGCCGCCCCCCTGGGAGTTGAGCGGCAGCCACACCACCCGGTCGGGCATCTCGCTGACCCGGAGAGGGAACGCCACCGCGCCGTGCGGCCCCGTGACCAGGACCTCCGCGCCGTCCTTGAGGCCCGCCTCGGCGGCGGTGGCGGCGGACATCCGGGCCACCGCGGCGTGCCGGGTGCCGGCCAGCGCCGCGTCGCCCTCCTGCAGCCGCCCGAGGTCCAGCAGCAGCCGGTGACCGGCGAGCACCGCCTCGCCCGCGCCGGGCCGGGGCAGCGCCCGCGTCTCGGTACCGGCGAGCGCGTCGGCGGTGGCGCGCGGTCCGTCCCAGCCGCCGAGCCGGTCCAGCTCCGCGCGTACGGCACGCACGTCCGGCAGCGCCAGGCCCGGCACCGCCTCGTCCACGGCGGACATCGCGTCCGCGAGCATGTGCAGCACCCGCGCATCGGGGAGCAGGTGGCGGCGCGTCATCTGGTCCGGCTTGAGCGCGGCCTCGAAGGGCCGCGCGCGGCCCTCCCAGTTGAGGAACGTGCCCGCCTTCTCCACCACGGCCGCGACCGGCAGCACCACATCGGCCCGGCGGGTGACCTCGCCGGGCCGCTGCTCCAGGCTGACCAGGAATCCGACCGCGTCCAGCGCCTCGACGGCGCGCCGCGGGTCGGGCAGGTCCTCGACCCCGACACCGGCCACCACCAGGGCGTTCAGCTCTCCGGTGGCCGCGGCCTCCAGGATCTGCCCGGTGTCCCGGCCGAGCCGGTGCGGCAGCGCGGCCACGCCCCAGGCGCGGGCGACCTCGTCGCGGGCGCGCGGGTCGGTGCCGGGCCGGCCGCCGGGCAGCAGCCCGGGCAGCGCGCCCGCCTCGACGGCGCCCCGCTCGCCCGCCCGGCGCGGGATCCACACGAGCCGCGCGCCGGTGGCCGAGGCGGCACGTACGGCGGCGGTGAGCGCTCCCGGCACGGCGGCCAGCCGCTCACCGACCACGATCACCGCGCCCTCGGCCCGCAGCGCCTCGGCAGCCGCCTGCCCCTCGCCTTCGAGGCCGACCCCGCCGGCCAGCGCGTCCAGCCACTCCGTCTCCGTGCCGGGCGCGGCCGGCAGCAGCGTGCCGCCCGCCTTGATGAGGCCGCGGGTGGCGTACGAAGCGAGCCCGAAGGTCCGCTGGCCGTTCTTGCGGTGCGCCTTGCGCAGCCTCAGGAAGACGCCGGGCGCCTCCTCCTCGGCCTCGATGCCGGCCAGCAGGACGGCCGGCGCCGCCTCCAGGGAGCGGTAGGTGACTCCCTGCCCGTCCAGGTCGCGGCCGTGGCCCGCCACGTGTGCGGCGAGGAAGCCGGCCTCCTCGGAGCTGTGCACCCGGGCCCGGAAGTCGATGTCGTCGGTGTCCAGGACGGTCCGGGCGAACTTGGCGTACGCGTAGGAGTCCTCGACGGTGAGCCGGCCGCCGGTCAGCACCCCGGCCCGGCCGCGTGCGGCGGCGAGCCCCCGCGCCGCGGCCTCCAGTGCCTCGGGCCAGCTCGCCGGGGTCAGTTCACCCGAGTCGGCGTCCCGGACGAGCGGCGTCTCCAGCCGGTCGGGCAGCTGCCCGTACCGGAAGGCGAACCGCCCCTTGTCGCACATCCACTCCTCGTTGACCTCGGGGTCGTCCGCCGCGAGCCGCCGCATGACCTTGCCGCGCCGGTGGTCCGTACGCGTCGCGCAGCCGCCCGCGCAGTGCTCGCACACGGACGGCGAGGAGACCAGGTCGAACGGGCGGGAACGGAAGCGGTACGCCGCCGAGGTGAGCGCGCCGACCGGACAGATCTGGATGGTGTTGCCGGAGAAGTACGACTCGAACGGGTCGCCCTCCCCCGTACCGACCTGCTGGAGCGCGCCGCGCTCGATCAGCTCGATCATCGGGTCGCCGGCGACCTGGTTGGAGAAGCGGGTGCAGCGGGCGCACAGTACGCAGCGCTCGCGGTCCAGCAGCACCTGCTGGGAGATCGGCACCGGCTTCTCGTAGGTGCGCTTCTTGCCCTCGAAACGCGAGTCGGCCTGTCCGGCGGACATGGCCTGGTTCTGCAGCGGGCACTCGCCGCCCTTGTCGCAGACCGGGCAGTCCAGCGGGTGGTTGATGAGCAGCAGCTCCATCACGCCGCGCTGGGCCTTGTCGGCGACCGGCGAGGTGAGCTGGGACTTCACGACCATGCCGTCGGTGCAGGTGATCGTGCAGGACGCCATGGGCTTGCGCTGGCCCTCGACCTCCACGATGCACTGGCGGCAGGCGCCCGCCGGGTCCAGCAGCGGGTGGTCGCAGAAGCGCGGGATCTCGATGCCGAGCATTTCGGCGGCCCGGATGACCAGGGTGCCCTTGGGCACGCTGATCTCGATGCCGTCGATGGTCAGCGAGACGAGGTCTTCGGGCGGGACCGCCGCCTCGCCGCCCCCGGAGGGCGCGTTATTAGTGGTCACTGTCATGCGTTCACCTCCAGGTGCTTGTCGGCCCAAGCGGTGGACTTGGCCGGGTCGAAGGGGCAGCCCTTGCCGGTGACGTGCTGCTCGTACTCCGCGCGGAAGTACTTGAGCGAGGAGAAGATCGGCGAGGCGGCGCCGTCACCGAGGGCGCAGAAGGACTTGCCGTTGATGTTGTCGGCGATGTCGTTCAGCTTGTCGAGGTCCTCCATGCGGCCCTTGCCGGCCTCGATGTCGCGCAGCAGCTGGACGAGCCAGTACGTGCCCTCGCGGCACGGCGTGCACTTGCCGCAGGACTCGTGCGCGTAGAACTCGGTCCAGCGCGTCACCGCCCGGACGACGCAGGTCGTCTCGTCGAAGCACTGCAGGGCCTTGGTGCCGAGCATCGAGCCGGCCGCGCCGACGCCTTCGTAGTCCAGCGCGACGTCCAGGTGCTCGTCGGTGAACATCGGCGTGGACGAACCGCCCGGCGTCCAGAACTTCAGCCGGTGGCCGGGGCGCATGCCGCCGCTCATGTCGAGGAGCTGGCGCAGCGTGATCCCCAACGGGGCTTCGTACTGGCCGGGGTTGGCGACGTGGCCGCTCAGCGAGTAGAGCGTGAAGCCCGGGGACTTCTCGCTGCCCATGGACCGGAACCACTCCTTGCCCCGGTTCATGATGGCGGGAACCGACGCGATGGATTCGACGTTGTTCACGACAGTGGGGCAGGCGTAGAGGCCGGCCACGGCGGGGAAGGGGGGACGCAGCCGGGGCTGTCCGCGACGGCCCTCCAGGGAGTCCAGCAGCGCGGTCTCCTCGCCGCAGATGTACGCGCCCGCGCCCGCGTGCACGGTGAGTTCGAGGTCCAGACCGGCGCCGAGCGCGTCCTTGCCGAGGTAGCCCGCGGCGTAGGCCTCCCGTACGGCCTCGTGCAGCCGCCGCAGGACGGGGACGGTCTCCCCGCGCAGGTAGATGAAGGCGTGATTCGACCGGATCGCGTGACAGGCGATGATGATCCCCTCGATGAGGGAATGCGGGTTCGCGAAGAGGAGCGGGATGTCCTTGCAGGTCCCGGGCTCCGACTCGTCGGCGTTGACAACTAGATAGTGCGGCTTGCCGTCGCCCTGCGGGATGAACTGCCACTTCATGCCGGTGGGAAAGCCCGCGCCGCCGCGGCCGCGCAGGCCCGCGTCCTTGACGTACGCGATGACGTCGTCCGGGGCCATCGCGAGCGCCTTGCGCGCGCCTTCGTAGCCCTCGTGCCGCCGGTAGGTCTCCAGGGTCCAGGAGTTGGGCTGGTCCCAGAAGGCCGACAGGACGGGTGCGAGCAGCTTCTCGGGGCTGGTCTCGCCCCCGGCCTCCGGCCGGGAGGCGCCCCCGTATTCCGTGGACACGGTCATCACTCCCCCTCCTCAGCAGCCGGGCCAGCGGGATGCTGGGGGTCGGAGGCCGAAGTGTGCTGCGGTGCGTCGTGCGAGCTCGGGTGGGTCGCCGGGGCTTCGCCGGGAGCGCGCCCGGTGGGCGCCTCGTCCGTCGGGCGGTCGCCGTCGCGGGGGGCGACGACGTGGTCCGTGCCGCTCGGCAGCTCCTCGCCCCTGGCCAGCCGGAGCCCGACGAGCGAGGCGTGCCCGGCGCCGCCGGTCGCCTCGACCGCGCCCTCCCGTCGGTCGGGGAAGCCGGCGAGGATGCGCGCCGTTTCCTTGTACGTGCACAGGGGCGCGCCGCGGGTCGGGGCGACGGGCCGTCCGTCCCGCAGGTCGTCGACCAGCTGCTTCGCGCTCTCCGGCGTCTGGTTGTCGAAGAACTCCCAGTTGACCATCACCACGGGCGCGTAGTCGCAGGCGGCGTTGCACTCGATGTGTTCGAGGGTGACCTTGCCGTCGGCGGTGGTCTCGTTGTTGCCGACGCCCAGGTGCTCCTTCAGCTCGTCGAAGATCGCGTCGCCGCCCATGACGGCACAGAGCGTGTTGGTGCAGACCCCGACCTGGTAGTCGCCGCTCGGCTTGCGGCGGTACATCGTGTAGAAGGTCGAGACGGCCGTGACCTCGGCGGTGGTGAGGTCCAGCAGCTCGGCGCAGAAACGGATGCCCGTCCGCGTGACGTGGCCTTCCTCGGACTGGACGAGGTGCAGCAGCGGCAGCAGGGCCGAGCGCGAGCCGGGGTAGCGGGCGATCACCTCCTTCGCCTCCGCTTCGAGCCGGGCCCGTACATCGGCCGGGTAATCGGGGGCGGGGAGCTGCGGCATCCCCAAACTGACGTCTGTCACCGGTCGACGCCTCCCATCACGGGGTCGATGGACGCGACGGCGACGATGACGTCGGCGACCTGGCCGCCTTCGCACATGGCCGCCATGGCCTGCAGGTTGGTGAAGGAGGGGTCGCGGAAGTGGACGCGGTACGGGCGGGTGCCGCCGTCGCTGACCGCGTGCACGCCCAGCTCGCCCTTGGGGGACTCCACGGCCGCGTAGGCCTGGCCGGGCGGGACCCGGAAGCCCTCCGTCACCAGCTTGAAGTGGTGGATCAGGGCCTCCATGGAGGTGCCCATGATCTTCTTGATGTGGTCCAGGGAGTTGCCGAGGCCGTCCGGGCCGAGCGCGAGCTGCGCGGGCCAGGCGATCTTCTTGTCCCCGACCATGACCGGGCCGGGCTCCAGCCGGTCCAGGCACTGCTCGATGATCCGCAGCGACTGGCGCATCTCCTCCAGGCGGAGCAGGAAGCGGCCGTAGGAGTCGCAGGTGTCGGTGGTCGGGACCTCGAAGTCGTAGGTCTCGTAGCCGCAGTACGGGTCGGTCTTGCGCAGGTCGTGCGGGAGGCCGGCGGAGCGCAGCACCGGGCCGGTGGCGCCGGTGGCCAGGCAGCCGGCCAGGTCCAGGTAGCCGATGCCCTCCATCCGGCCCTTGAAGACCGGGCTGCCGGTGGCGAGCTTGTCGTACTCCGGGAGGTTCTTGCGCATCTTCTTCACGAAGGCGCGTACCTGGTCGACGGTGCCGGGCGGCAGGTCCTGGGCGAGGCCGCCGGGCCGGACGTACGCGTGGTTCATGCGCAGGCCGGTGATCAGCTCGTAGATGTCCAGGACCAGTTCGCGGTCGCGGAAGCCGTAGATCATTATCGTGGTGGCGCCGAGCTCCATGCCGCCGGTGGCGATGCACACCAGGTGGGAGGAGAGCCGGTTCAGCTCCATGAGCATCACGCGGATGACCGACGCCCGGTCCGGGATGTCGTCGGTGATGCCGAGCAGCTTCTCCACGGCCAGGCAGTACGCCGTCTCGTTGAAGAACGGCGTCAGGTAGTCCATCCGCGTGACGAAGGTCGTGCCCTGGGTCCACGTGCGGTATTCGAGGTTCTTCTCGATGCCGGTGTGGAGGTAGCCGATGCCGCAGCGGGCCTCGGTGACGGTCTCGCCGTCGATCTCCAGGATGAGCCGGAGCACGCCGTGCGTGGAGGGGTGCTGCGGGCCCATGTTGACGACGATGCGCTCGTCGTCCGCCTTGGCCGCGGCCTCGACGACCTCGTCCCAGTCGCCGCCGGTGACGGTGTAGACCGGGCCCTCGGTGGTCTCGCGGGCAGATGCTTGGGAAGTGCTCATCAGCTGTACGACCTCCGCTGGTCGGGAGCCGGGATCTGGGCGCCCTTGTACTCGACGGGGATGCCGCCGAGCGGGTAGTCCTTGCGCTGCGGGAAGCCCTGCCAGTCGTCCGGCATCATGATCCGGGTGAGCGCCGGGTGTCCGTCGAAGATCAGCCCGAAGAAGTCGTAGACCTCGCGCTCGTGCCAGTCGTTGGTCGGGTAGACGTTCACGACCGACGGGATGTGCGGATCGGCGTCGGGCGCGGAGACCTCCAGCCGGATCAGCCGGGTGTGGGTGATCGACCGCAGGTGGTAGACGGCGTGCAGCTCGCGGCCCTTGTCGCCGGGGAAGTGCACGGCGCTGACGCCGGTGCACAGCTCGAAGCGGAGGGCCGGGTCGTCGCGGAGGGTCTTCGCGACGGCCGGCAGGAATTCGCGGGCGATGTGGAAGGTCAGCTCGTCGCGGTCGACGACGGTCTTCTCGATGACGTTCTCGGGGACGAGGCCCTGCTCGTCCAGCGCGCCTTCGAGCTCGTCCGCGACCTCGTCGAACCATCCCCCGTACGGCCGGGAAGCGGCGCCGGGCAGCCGTACGGTCCGTACGAGGCCGCCGTAGCCGGAGGTGTCGCCGCCGTTGTTCGCGCCGAACATGCCGCGGCGGACGCCGATGACCTCGCCGTGGTCGCCGCGCTGGCCGGGGAGGTTCTGCGCGTTGAGGTCCTTGTCCGGGTTGACCCCGTTGGCCCCCGTACCGTGCGTGCCCTTGTCCGGGTTGCTCACCGCAGCAGTCCCTTCATCTCGATCGTCGGGAGTGCCTTGAGCGCCGCCTCCTCCGCCTCGCGGGCCGCTTCCTCGGCGTTGACCCCGAGCTTGGAGCCCTGGATCTTCTCGTGGAGCTTGAGGATGGCGTCCATGAGCATCTCCGGGCGCGGCGGGCAGCCCGGGAGGTAGATGTCGACCGGGACGATGTGGTCGACGCCCTGCACGATGGCGTAGTTGTTGAACATGCCGCCCGACGAGGCGCAGACGCCCATGGAGATGACCCACTTCGGGTTCGGCATCTGGTCGTAGACCTGGCGGAGGACGGGCGCCATCTTCTGGCTGACCCGGCCGGCCACGATCATCAGGTCGGCCTGGCGCGGGGAGCCGCGGAAGACCTCCATGCCGAAGCGCGCCAGGTCGTAGCGGCCGGCTCCGGTGGTCATCATCTCGATGGCGCAGCACGCGAGCCCGAAGGTGGCCGGGAAGACCGATGACTTGCGCACCCATCCCGCGGCCTGTTCGACGGTGCTCAGCAGAAAGCCGCTGGGCAGCTTCTCTTCAAGTCCCATTGGGTGACCCCTAGTCCCATTCCAGGCCGCCGCGGCGCCAGACATAGGCGTAGGCGACGAAGACGGTGAGCGCGAAGAGCAGCATCTCGACGAGCCCGAACAGCCCCAGGGCGTCGAAGGTGACGGCCCAGGGGTAGAGGAAGACGATCTCGATGTCGAAGACGATGAAGAGCATCGCCGTCAGGTAGTACTTGATCGGAAAGCGACCGCCGCCTGAAGGCTGTGGGGTCGGCTCGATCCCGCACTCGTACGCCTCGAGCTTGGCCCGGTTGTAGCGCCTGGGTCCGACGAGCGTGGCCATGACGACAGAGAAGATCGCAAAGCCTGCCCCGAGGGCTCCCAGTACGAGGATGGGCGCATAGGCGTTCACCGTCCTCGCTCCCTTCAGTCGACGATGACTGGTTGGCGGTCCGGCCTCGGGCCCGTTCGCTCCTCGACGGGACGCGACAGAGATCGCGCCCATGTGAGGCAGTTCACAAGCCCTGGCCGCCTGCATCTTATGCCCGCGAGTCTGTGATCTGCGACACGGGGTGCGACAACGGCTTTGTGATCTCCACCACCTGACGAAGGATCATGAAGTCGGATGAGCGGTGATCTTCGCACCGGAAGCGTCCGAGTGATCACTTCAAGTGACAAAATCAGCGGTTGCCCCTGGTCAGGGAGGTGGCTGCACTATCAAGAGTGACGCAGCGCAAGCAAATTGGCGCTGGACACCGTCAACTGATAGCGCTCGCCCACCCGTCCGCGTGACCCAGTCGTGACCTCGCCGTGATCGTCGGTACGTGCATCCCTTCACGAGCGCGCATCACGAGGACATAACGGTCACTCAGGAGTGAGCTATCCCACGCGTTTCACATATCTAAAACCTTGACGCCCGGGAAGCATTGGCGAGTCGGTTGCGAAGGTGGTAAGTGCCGCGCCGGCGCGCATCGAGCGGTAAATGCCGTGCGCAGGAACATGATCACGAAATTCGGACACGTCTCGGACCGACTCACGGCTGGTCGATTGGCCCGTTTTGTTCACCGTGTACGCGTCAAAAGTGGTGCACACCACCTTTGTTGGCAGCAACCTGTGGGGCCTGATAGCCGTGGTGCCATGTCCCCGAACGCACTCATACCCAGCCACCGGAAGCCCCGCCGTTCCGCGACCTCGCGGGCCGTGCGCGCAGGGTTCACCGGTGGCATCCTCACGCTGGCGGTGACCGGTACCGCCGTCCCCGCGAACGCCACCGCTGAGAAGCCGGCCTCCGAGACCCAGGAGCTGCCGACCATCACCGCTGAGCTCGCGACGTCCGTGGCGAAGACCGCGGACACCACCCAGCAGGTTGCGGACCAGTACGAGCTGCAGGCAGCGCAGGACTCGGTCTTCTCGAAGGCCGACAAGGCCGCCCAGAAGGCCAAGGACAAGGCCGTCGAGGCCAAGCGCAAGGCCGAGGCGGAGAAGAAGGCCGCCGCGGCCCGCAAGGCCAAGGAGGCCGAGCAGGCCCGCGCTTCGCGCTCCGCGGACCGCGGCCCCCTCCTGTCCGCCTCCGCGTCGGTGGACACCGGCTCGCTCAGCGGCTCCACCGCCTCCCTGGTGAGCTTCCTCAAGGCCCAGGTCGGCAAGGCGTACGTGAGCGGCGCGACCGGCCCGTCCGCGTACGACTGCTCCGGCCTCACCCAGGCCGCGTTCCGGCAGATCGGCATCGACCTGCCGCGCGTCTCCCAGGACCAGTCGACCGCCGGCACCCAGGTGGGCCTGGACAACCTCCAGGTGGGCGACATCCTCTACTGGGGCAGCGCGGGCAGCGCGTACCACGTCGGGGTCTACATCGGCGGCGGCCAGTTCATCGGCGCGCAGAACTCCAGCACGGGCGTCGTGCAGCGCGACATGAGCTACGACCAGCCGACGGGCGCCGTCCGCGTCCGCTGAGTCCGCTGACTCACCGGCCCCTCCCAGGGCCGCGCACACGGCGAAAGGGCCGTCGTTCCCCCGCTCGGGAACGACGGCCCTTTCGCCGTACTCCGCGCCTTACAGCCGGATGTGCGCCACTACGGGCGGGGCTTGACCTCGGCCATCTCGCCCCAGCCGGTGCCCTCGGTCTCGACGTTGATGATCTCCGGGGTGCTCGCGACGAGGCCGGACATCAGCTCGATGGCCTCCTTGAAGTGGTCGGACTGCACGTGCGCGACGCCCGCCTCCTGGCCGGCGAACGCCTCCAGCAGCACGAACTGGTGCGGGTTCTCGACGCTCCGGGACCACTCGAAGAAGATGTTGCCCGGCTCCGCGCGGGTGGCGAGCGTGAAGGGCTCGGTCAGCGACAGCCACTCGTCGCTCTTCTCCGGCCGGACGGTGAACTTCACAGCGATGAAAATCATGCGACCACTGTGCGCCGGAGGCGGCGCCGTCGCGAGCCGGCACGGCCGCGTTTCCACCGATGCCGGAAAATCCGC
Source organism: Streptomyces sp. NPDC053560 (assembly GCF_044544605.1). Lineage (NCBI taxonomy): Bacteria > Bacillati > Actinomycetota > Actinomycetes > Kitasatosporales > Streptomycetaceae > Streptomyces > Streptomyces sp. NPDC053560. Next base: position 494,444 of record NZ_JBITXI010000005.1, read on the forward strand.
CGCCCGGCTCGCGCCCCGTAGCGGTACGGCCGCTCAGGCCCCGGCCGCCGCGCGGAGCAGCACGGACGCCAGCTCGCCCCGGCGCGCGGGGTAGTCGGCGGTCGGCAGGGACACCGACAGCGCGCGGACGGAGCCGTCGGGGCCCTCGCCCGGGAGGCGTACGGCGAGGCAGGTGTGCGCCGGGTCGGTCTCCCCCACCGACACGGCGATGCCGTCCCGGCGTACCCGCGCCAGCTCCGCCTCGAAGCGCTCGGGCGAGGTGATCGTACGGTCCGTCAGCCGGGGCAGGCCGTGCGCGGCGACATAGCGGCGGCGCGCGGGCCGGTTCAGGGCGGCGAGCAGGACCTTGCCGTGCGCGGTGGCGTGTGCGCCGTGGTCGGGCCCCACCGCGAACGGACCGCCGGCCGCCGACACCGGGAGCGTGCTGTCGACGACCGCGATCCGGCCCCGCCCCACCGCGCTGAGGTACACGTGCGTGCCCGTGGCGCGCCGTACGCCGAGCAGCAGCTCGCGCGCGCCGTCCTCGATGCCGGTCTGCCGCTGGAAGGCCCGGTGCAGCGCGGGGATCCGGGGCCCGAGGGCGTAGCCGCCGCCCGTGCGCGTCAGATGGCCGCGCGCGGTCAGCGGCGCCAGCAGGTTGTAGACCGTGGACAGCGAACAGCCCAGCCGGCGGGCCAGTGCCTTGGCCGTCACCGGCCCCGCCGACCCGGCCACCGCGTCGAGCACGTCCAGCGCCCGGTCGACGGAGAGCGGTCCGCCGGTGGCGCCGCCCGCGCCGGCACCGCCGGCGGCATCGGGTCCGTTGACGGGTGCGGCGGACATGTCGGATCCCTTCGGACGTGCCGGACGGCGGCTGCTGTCCCTCCAGGATCCCTCACCTCGGCCGGAGCCTGCTCTGCCGGTTGGCCTCGCGCACCCTCGCGCGCAGCTCCGCCTTCCGGTCCGGCACGCCCTTCGCGTCCGCCGGCGGTGCCGCCGGTTCGGTGCGCTCGGTGGCCTCGCCCCGTTCGTCGCCCTCCCGGCCGTCACTCATGGCTCCCCCCTCAGCATCCGGCGCCATGCCCTCGGCATCCCCATGGTTCACGCTCCGTGGTCAGCTCGGGACTTTCCGTGCCACCAGCCTGACCGCAGGCACGGCGCGAAGACAGCAGGCACAATCCGCCAACTTGACGTGTCAAGACGTACGTTCGGTCAAACATTCGACACGAGTACGCCCCGCACGCCCCGGAGCGGAGGGGGCGGAGAGCCGAAGGGCAACGGCGGCGAGCAGCACGAAGCCGCCACCGGCGGGGCCGATGGCGGCAGGTCGGGCGGGGTGCGCCCGGTGTCAGGCCTTCGGGGCGACCTTGCTCAGGCCGTTGATGATGCGGTCCATGGCGTCGCCGCCCGTGGGGTCCGTCAGGTTGGCCAGCATCTTCAGGGTGAACTTCATCAGCATCGGATGGGTCAGACCGCGCTGGGTGGCCATCTTCATCACCTTCGGGTTGCCGATGAGCTTCACGAAGGCGCGGCCGAGGGAGTAGTAGCCGCCGTAGGTGTCCTTGAGGACCTTCGGGTACCGCTGGAGGGCCAGCTCGCGCTGCGCATACGTGGCGCGCGCGTGCGCCTGCACGATGACGTCGGCGGCGATCTGGCCGGACTCCATGGCGTACGCGATGCCCTCGCCGTTGAACGGGTTCACCAGACCGCCCGCGTCACCGACCAGCAGCAGGCCCTTGGTGTAGTGCGGCTGCCGGTTGAAGGCCATGGGGAGCGCTGCGCCGCGGATCGGGCCCGTCATGTTGTCCGGGGTGTAGCCCCAGTCCTCCGGCATCGAGGCGCACCAGGCCTTGAGGATCTCGCGCCAGTCCAGCTCCTTGAAGGAGCTGGAGGTGTTCAGCACGCCGAGGCCCACGTTGGAGGTGCCGTCGCCCATGCCGAAGATCCAGCCGTAGCCGGGCAGCAGACGGTCCTGCGGGCCGCTGCGGTCCCACAGCTCCAGCCAGGACTCCAGGTAGTCGTCGTCGTGGCGCGGCGACTCGAAGTACGTACGGACCGCGACGCCCATCGGCCGGTCCTCGCGCCGGTGCAGGCCCATGGCCAGCGACAGCCGGGTGGAGTTGCCGTCCGCGGCGACCACGAGCGGGGCGTGGAAGGAGACCGGGGTCTTCTCCTCGCCGAGCTTGGCGGTCACGCCCTCGATGCGGCCGGTGAGGTCGTTGATGAGCGGGCCGCCGACGTTGCAGCGCTCGTACAGCCGGGCGCCGGCCTTCTGCGCCTGCCGGGCCAGCTGCTCGTCGAAGTCGTCGCGCTTACGGACGAGTCCGTAGTTCGGGTACGAGGCGAGGTCCGGCCAGTCCAGCTGCAGCCGTACGCCGCCGCCGATGATCCGCAGGCCCTTGTTGCGCAGCCAGCCGGCCTCTTCGGAGATGTCGATGCCCATCGACACGAGCTGCTTGGTGGCGCGCGGGGTGAGCCCGTCGCCGCAGACCTTCTCGCGCGGGAAGGCCGTCTTCTCCAGCAGGAGGACGTCCAGGCCCGACTTGGCGAGGTGGTACGCGGTCGCCGAGCCGGCCGGACCGGCCCCCACGACGATCACATCGGCGGTGTGCTCGGAGCGGGCCTGGGTGGGCGCGTCGGCCTCGGTCACGTCGGTCACGGCGTAATCTCCCGGAACTCGATATCTGGGTGCCGACCGGCACTGGACCCGTGCAGTCTATGCAGGCCGATGTGATCCGAATCCGAAGGGTTGGCCCATGCAGAAGCCGCTTCCGCCCCTTCCCCCTGTCGAACTGCGCGTCCCCACCGAGGAGGACGCGTGGAACTGGCACGGGGTGTTCGACGACCCGGAGGTCATGGAGTTCCACGGCGGCGCGTCCGCCGAACTGTCGGTCTACGAGGAGCTGACCGCGCGCCAGCGTCGCCACCACGCCGAACTCGGCTACTGCTTCTACACGATGCTCGACCCGGCGGACGGCGCGGTGATCGGCTTCACCGGCGCGCAGCCGTGGCCGAGCACGGAGTGGGGCCCGGTCGGCGAGATAGAGATCGGCTGGCGGCTGGGCCGGAAGTACTGGGGCAAGGGCTACGCCACGGCCGCCGCCCGGCTCGCCCTGACGGAGGTACGGGCGGCCGGGGTACGGCACGTCGTGGCGATGGTGGACGCGCGCAACGCCCGCTCGATCGCGGTGACCCGGCGCCTCGGCATGCGGCAGACCGAAACGTTCATCTCCCCGGTGTCCAAGGTGACGGGCCTCTGCCACCGCCTGGACCTCTGAGGCCGCCGGGCGTCAGACCGCCGGCTTCGTCCCCCGGTGCAGGGCGACGATGCCGCCCGTGAGGTTGCGCCAGGCGACCTTCGACCAGCCCGCCCGCTGCAGTCGAGCGGCCAGTGCGGGCTGGTCGGGCCAGGCGCGGATGGAGTCGGCGAGGTAGACGTACGCGTCGGGGTTGGAGCTGACCGCGGTCGCGACCGGCGGCAGCGCGCGCATCAGGTACTCGGTGTAGACGGTCCGGAAGGGCGCCCACGTCGGGTGGCTGAACTCGCAGATGACGACCCGGCCGCCGGGCTTGGTCACGCGGTACAGCTCGGCCAGCGCGGCGTCCGTGTCCTGGACGTTCCGCAGCCCGAAGGAGATCGTCACGGCGTCGAACACGCCGTCCGCGAAGGGCAGCTTCATCGCGTCACCGGCGGTGAAGGGCAGCCACGGCTGCCGCTTCTTGCCCTCGCGGAGCATCCCGGTGGAGAAGTCGCAGGGCACGACGTACGCGCCGGTGCGGGCGAACGGCACGGAGGAAGTGCCCGTACCGGCCGCGAGGTCCAGGACCCGCTCGGCCGGCCGCGCGGCCACCGCCCGGTCCACCGCCTTGCGCCACAGCCGCGCCTGCCCGAGGGACAGCACGTCATTGGTCAGGTCGTACCGTTCCGCCACGTCGTCGAACATCGAGGCGACTTCGTGCGGCTGCTTGTCCAGGGATGCTCGGGTCACGCAAGCCATTGTTCACCACGCCCCGCGGCGGCCGGGCTCACCCCCGGCGCCGGTACACCAGCCGCCCGCCGAGCGCCGTCACGAGGCAGTCGCCGTCGGCGGTGAAGACCGCGAAGTCGGCCGGGGCGCCCGGGGCCAGGGCGGCCGGGCGGTCGCGGAGACCGGAGCGGGTGACGGCCGTGCGGACCGAAGGCCGGGTGAAGGGGCCCGTGAGGGACGTCGTGCCGGTGGCCAGGAGGCGCTGGAGGCCGCGGCGGGCGCTGCCGCCCCAGCGGGTTTCGGACATGTCGAGGGCGGACAGAGCCGCGCCCGTCAGGGGTTCCGTGCCCAGTTCGGCGGCCTCGCGCGGGTCGGGGTGGTACGCCGCCTCCAGATACGCGGCGCCGTCGGGCTCGTGGCGGCCGGGAGCCAGCACGCCGTCCCATTCCCGTACGCGGGCCCGGTCGCCGTACTCGGCGGCCAGCTCGTCGTACGGGCCGAGGGCGGCGATGCGCGCGCCCTCGACGACCACCGCGTGCCCGGCAGCGACGGCCCCGTGCTCGGTGCGGCGTACTCCGGTCACCCGGTGGATCGTCAGCACGGCGGCGAGGACCTCGTCAGTTCGATTCGACGAGCTTCAGCTCGGGGTGGTCCTTGGCCTTGTCGAACGCCGTGGAGGAGATGTGCGAGGTGACGCGGTCGTCGACCGGGTCGTTCGCCGGGTCGTCGTGGACGACGAGGTGCTCGTACGTCGTGGCGCGCTGCGCCGGGACGCGGCCCGCCTTGCGGATCAGGTCGATGATCTCCTGGCGGTTGGAGCGGTGCTTGGCACCGGCCGAGGAGACGACGTTCTCCTCCAGCATGATCGAGCCGAGGTCGTCGGCGCCGTAGTGCAGCGACAGCTGGCCGACCTCCTTGCCCGTGGTCAGCCAGGAGCCCTGGATGTGGGCGACGTTGTCGAGGAAGATCCGGGCGATCGCGATCATCCGCAGGTACTCGAAGATCGTGGCCTGGGTGCGGCCCTTCAGCGCGTTGTTCTGCGGCTGGTAGGTGTACGGGATGAACGCGCGGAAGCCGCCCGTCCGGTCCTGTACGTCACGGATCATGCGGAGGTGCTCGATGCGCTCGGCGTTGGTCTCGCCCGTGCCCATGAGCATGGTGGAGGTGGACTCGACGCCCAGGTTGTGGGCCTCCTCCATGATCTCCAGCCAGCGCTCGCCGGACTCCTTCAGCGGGGCGATGGCCTTGCGGGGGCGGGCCGGGAGCAGCTCGGCCCCTGCGCCCGCGAAGGAGTCGAGACCGGCGGCGTGGATGCGCTGGATGGCTTCCTTGGTGGAGACCTTGGAGATACGCGCCATGTGCTCGACCTCGGAGGCGCCGAGGGAGTGGATGACCAGCTCCGGGTAGGCCTTCTTGATCGCCGCGAAGTGCTCTTCGTAGTACTCGACGCCGTAGTCCGGGTGGTGGCCGCCCTGGAACATGATCTGGGTGCCGCCCAGCTCCACGGTCTCCGCGCAGCGGCGCAGGATGTCGTCCAGGTCCCGTGTCCACACGTCGGGGCTCTTGGGCGCGGCGAAGAAGGCGCAGAACTTGCACGCCGTCACGCACGAGTTCGTGTAGTTGATGTTCCGCTCGATGATGTACGTCGCGATGTGCTCCGTGCCGGCGTAGCGACGGCGGCGCACGGCGTCGGCGGCCTTGCCGAGGGCGTGCAGCGGAGCGTCCCGGTACAGCTCGACGGCTTCCTCGGGGGTGATCCGCCTGCCCTCCGCGGCGCGGTCGAGTACGGACTGGAGGTCGGCGTTCTCGGTCACCGGGCGTCCCTTCGAGGTTCTTGAGCGGGCATGCGTCACGCCCGATCCAGCGTACGCCAGGGGTCCGACGGGGCCGTTGGCGGTCGGCCGGTTCGTCCGGTACGCACCGGCCGGCGTCAGCCGACCCGGGAGAGTCGTGCGGTCGGGCGGCCGCCGCGCTCGTCGTCGGAGGCGTAGGCGAGGCCGTCGCCGTCCCGGGTGAGCGTGACGGTCGCGGTCTGCCCCGTGCACAGCGCGCCCGCGTCGGCGTCCGCCGTCTCCTCGAGGGTGAGCCGGCGGGCGGTGGCCGCGCGCAGCTCACCCTTGGCGTGGCACTTCGCGATCATCACGTCGTACGTCAGCTTCGCCACCTTCTCGCCCACGGCCCCCTTGCCGACGGTCACCAGGACCGAGCCGTTGGGCGAGCCGTCGTCCTGCCGGACGGTGCCGGTCCAGGTGCCGAGGAACTCCTTGGACACGGCGCCCGCCGGTCCGGACGGGGTCGCGTCGGGCGGGGTCGCGGCGGGCGGCGGCCCGGCCTGGTCCCCGCCGCCCTTCCCGCCGCCGCCCGGCAGCAGCTGGAAGACGAAGGCGGCGGTGGTCGCGGCGGCCAGCGCCCCGGCGACGGACAGCACCAGCGTGCAGCTCAGCCGGCGGGGCCGCACCCGGCCGCCGACCATGCCGGTCAGCGAGAGCCGGCGTTCCTTCCCGCCGGCCGGACGCGCGGAGGCGGAGCCGGTGCCCGCTCCGGCGCCGCCGGCCGCGGGCGCCGGCCACTCCGGACGCGGCGGGACCACCGCCCGGGAGTCGAACGGCACGGGCCCGGAGGCGGGCCCGCCGACCGCCCCGGGGCCGTACGCGGGGCCGGCGGCGCAGGGCGGGCCGGCCGCGTACGAGGGGTCCGGCGGGCCGAAGCCGGCGACGGGAGCGGCGGGGGCCGGCGGCGGGCCGTCCCGGTTCTCCGCCTCCAGGTTCAGCACCTCGACGGCGCGGCGGCTGACCTGTTCGACGACTCGCGGCGGCAGCCATCCCGCGCGCGCCAGGGCCGCCGCGCCCCGCTCCCCCGCCAGCCGCCGGGCCAGCGCGGCGGGCGACGGCCGGTCCCCGGCCCGCTTGAGCAGGCAGTCCGAGACCAGCGCGCGCAGGTCGCCGGTCAGCTCGGGGCCGAGGCGCGGCTCCTCGTGCACGACCTTGTAGAGCAGCGCGGCCGAGCTGTCCCCGGGGAACGGGCTCTCTCCGGTCGCCGCGTACGCCAGGACCGCGCCCAGCGAGAAGACGTCCGAGGCGTCGGTGACGCCGTCGCCGAGGATCTGCTCGGGCGCCATGTAGCCGGGCGAGCCGACCGAGACGCCGGTGGCGGTGAGCGAGGAGGTGCCGTCCGTGGCGCGGGCGATCCCGAAGTCGATCAGCAGCGGGCCGTCCAGGGTGAGCAGCACGTTGGACGGCTTCACGTCCCGGTGGACCAGGCCCAGGCCGTGCACGGCGGCCAGCGCCTCGGCCAGGCCGGCGCCCAGGACCCGTACGGAGTGCTCGGGCAGCGGGCCGTGGCCGGTGACCGCGGCGTCCAGCGCGGGGGCCGCGACATACGCGGTGGCGACCCAGGGGACGGCCGCTTCGGCGTCGGCGTCCAGGACGGGAGCGGTCCAGGTGCCGCCGACGCGGCGCGCGGACGCCACCTCGCGCCGGAACCGGGCCCGGAACTCGTCGTCGGCCGCGAACTGCGGGTGGACGGCCTTCACCGCGACCGTCCGGCCGCCGGGGCTGCGCCCCAGGTAGACCCGGCCCATGCCGCCCGCGCCGAGCCGGGCGAGCAGCTTGTACGTGCCGATCTCCGCCGGATCCTCCGCCGCCAGCGGCTGCATGGACTCCCGCCTCCCCCTCGCATCCCACCCGTTCGCCTCAGCTTAGGACGGCGGCGATCCGGCCACCGGAGGAATGGGGTGGGCCGGCACCGGGCCGCCGCCTGGAATGCGGGGAGGTTTTCCGGCCGCGGGCGGGGCGAACGGCCACCGGTAAATCGGCCCTCAATTCCGGGCGCCGCCCATTCCGGGAAATGCCGCCGTGTCGTTCGCGCAGAGTTCACGAAGAATTCCCGGCGCGGGAGAGCCGGGAAGCAGGTTCGCAAGGGGCCGGAAGGGCCGGAAGGAAGAGGGCGCGGGGAGAGAAGAACAGCAGAAAGGTGTACAGGGCATGAAAAATGCGAGGGGCCGGCGCCGCCCACCGGCGACCGGCCCCCGCATCCCGGACCGAGCGGTACGGGCACCGGGCCCGCGAGGCCCGGTGACGGATCACACGTCCAGCAGGTCCACCCGTACGTCCGCCGGGAAGCCCGTGGTCGGGCCCGTGCGGCGGGCGAATTCGGTGACGCCGCGCAGCTGGTCGGGGCCGAAGCGGAAGTCCAGCGTGGTGAAGTACTTCGCGAGGACGTCCTCGTCGAAGTGCTCCCAGCGGGCCGCCTGCTCGGCGACCTTGCCGACCTCCTCCAGGGACAGGTCGCGGGAGGCCAGGAACGCCTCGTGCACCTTCTGCACGACGACCGGCTCGCGCTCCAGGTAGTCGCGCCGGGCCGCCCACACCGCGAAGACGAACGGCAGGCCGGTCCAGTCCTTCCACATCTGGCCGAGGTCGTGGACCTCCAGGCCCAGCCGGGGCGCCTCGTGGAGGTTGGCGCGCAGCGCGGCATCGCCGATGAGGACGGCCGCGTCCGCCTCCTGCATCATCACGCCCAGGTCGGGCGGGCAGGTGTAGTACTCCGGCGTGACGCCGACCTTCTCCGCGAGCAGCAGCTGCGCCAGCCGTACGGAGGTGCGCGAGGTCGAGCCGAGCGCGACCCGGGCGCCGTCCAGCTGCTCCAGCGGCTTCTGCGAGACGATCACGCAGGACATCACCGGACCGTCGCAGCCCACCGCGATGTCGGGGAAGGCGACCAGCTGGTCGGCGTGCTTGAGGAACTCGACGAGGGTGATCGGACCCATGTCCAGCTCGCCCGCGACCAGCTTGTCGTTCAGCTGGTCAGGGGTGTCCTTGGTGAGCTCCAGATCGAGCAGGGTGCCCGTACGGGCCAGGCCCCAATAGAGGGGCAGGCAGTTCAGAAACTGGATGTGGCCCACCCGCGGCCGGGTCCGGCGGTGGCCGGCGGTCGGTGCGGGTGCGTCTCCTACGGTTGAATTGTCCACATGTGGAGGCTAGACCCGCGGAACGCGCCACAAGGCGGCGGGGGCCTCCGTATGGCGTGCACCCGCCATGCGCGCACATCCGCAGCGGATCCCGGCGCTTCGGGTCCGGCGCTCCAGGAGTGGCCTGAACCCCGGCACGACGATAAACGTGATCTTTGGCTCTTCCGCCTTCTCAGCGCACCGTGCTAGGCTCAGCGCAAGTTGCAGTTTGGTTTCCCTTGCAGTACAGAGCCTGCGGATCATGTGACCCGCAGGCATTTGTAGTTTTCAGACTTCTTTGCAGGTTCTGGAGCAGGGCAACCCTTTGGCCCAAGGAGGGCTTATGGCTACCGGAACCGTCAAGTGGTTCAACGCCGAGAAGGGCTTCGGCTTCATCGCCCAGGACGGCGGCGGCCCCGATGTCTTCGTCCACTACTCCGCGATCAACGCGTCTGGCTTCCGCTCCCTGGAGGAGAACCAGACCGTGACCTTCGACGTCACCCAGGGCCCGAAGGGCCCGCAGGCGGAGAACGTCACCCCGGCCTAGTTGCCCGGGTCGGCCGGTCGCGGCCGTAAGTAGCAGTACCCAAGGAGCCCTGCTCCGTCGCTTCGGCGGCGAAGCGGGGCTCCTGCCTTTTCCGATGCCTTTCCCGGCACCCGGCCGGCTCCGGCCCTGATCGACCGGCCCGGCAAAACGGGCACAAAGGGTGGAGCCCCGCGCCGCCTCCCCCACAGAGGCGACACGGGACTCCAGTCTGACGCGCCCGGTTGGACGTACGACGGGCGGGGGTCGGTTCCGCGCTCAACTACTTTCGTACAGCGCCTCGATGTCTTTCGCATAGTCCCGTGCAATGGCCACTCGCTTCAGTTTCAACGAAGGAGTGAGGTGGCCGGCCTCCTCGGTGAAGTCGCCGGGCAGCACGGCGAAGCGCCGGACGGACTCGGCACGGGACACCAGCCGGTTGGCGTCGTCCACCGCGCGCTGCAGGTCGGCGAGGAGCCGTTCGTCGCGGACCAGCTCCGCCAGGGGCACGTCCTGCTTCTTCTGCATCCGGCGCCAGTGCGCCAGCCCGTCCGGCTCCAGGGTGATCAGCGCGGCGACGTACGGGCGGTTCTCGCCCACCACCAGGCACTGGCCGATCAGCGGATGCGCGCGCATCCGGTCCTCCAGGGGCGCGGGGGCGACGTTCTTGCCGCCGGAGGTCACGATGATCTCCTTCTTGCGGCCGGTGATGGACAGATACCCGTCCGCGTCCAGCGCGCCGAGGTCGCCGGTGGCGAACCACGCCTGCCCGTCGACGGCCGGTACGGCGGTCCCGCTCGCCGCGTCCCAGTACCCGGTGAAGACCTGCCCGCCGCGCAGCAGCACCTCCCCGTCGTCGGCGATGCGGACCGCGCTGCCGGGCAGCGGCCAGCCCACGGTGCCCAGGCGCGGCTTGAGCGGCGGGGTGACGGTGGCGGCCGCGGTGGTCTCCGTCAGCCCGTAGCCCTCGAAGACCTGGATGCCGGCGCCCTCGTAGAAGGAGGCCAGCCGCCGGCCGAGCGGGGAGCCACCGCAGATCGCGTACCGGACCCGGCCGCCGAGCGCCGCCCGTATGCGGCGGTAGACCAGCGGGTCGTACAGGCCGCGCGCCGCCTTCAGGCCGATCCCGGGGCCGGAGCCGGTGCCGTGCTCGGCGGCCTCGACGGCCTGGCCGTACGCGCGGGCGATGCGGGCCGCGCGGTCGAAGGAGGAAGCCCGGCCCATCTTCTCGGCGGTGGCCCGGCCGGTGTTGTAGACCTTCTCCAGCACGTACGGGATGGCCAGCAGGAACGTCGGACGGAAGCCGGCCAGGTCGGCGAGCAGATCCTCGGTCTGGATGCTGGGCGCGTGGCCGAGCTTCACCCGCGCCCGCAGACAGCCGACCGCGACCATCCGGCCGAAGACGTGCGAGAGCGGCAGGAAGAGCAGGGTCGAGGCGGGGTCCTTGCTGACCGACCGGAAGACCGGGTGCAGCAGTTCGATGGAGTTGTCGACCTCGGCGAAGAAGTTGCCGTGCGTCAGGACGCAGCCCTTGGGGCGCCCGGTGGTGCCGGAGGTGTAGATCAGGGTGGCGGTGTCGGCCGGGCCGCGGCCGGCGCGGCGCTTGGTCACCTCGTCGGGGAGCAGGTCGCGACCGGCCGAGGTGATCTGCGAGACGGCTCCGGCGTCGAGCTGCCAGAGGTGGTCGAGGGCGGGGAGTTCGCCGCGTACACCGCTGATCATGCGGGTCTGCTCGACGTGCTCCACGACGCAGGCCCGGGCGCCGGAGTCGTGCAGGATCCACTGGGTTTGGTGGGCCGAGGAGGTCGGGTACAGGGGCACGGTGACCAGGCCGGCCGCCCAGGACGCGAAGTCGAGCAGGGTCCACTCGTAGCTGGTCCTGGCCATGATGGCGAGGCGGTCGCCGGGGCGCAGGCCGTGCGCGATCAGGCCCTTGGCGAGGGCCAGCACCTGCTCGGCGAACTCGGCGGCGGTCACGTCGCGCCAGCTGCCGTCGTGCTGCTTGCGGCCGAGGACCGCCTCGGTGGGGGCCTCGGCGGCGTTGTCGAAGGGGATGTCGCCGAGGGAGCCGGTGCGGACGGCGGGGGCGAGCGGGGGGACGGAGACCTCGCGCACGGTGCCGTCCTCGACGGTCTTGTGCGGCGGTATCAGTACGGGGTTCGTGGGTGGTGCGGCTTCCTGGCGGGACACGAGCGGCTCCTCAGGCGGGCGGGCGCCCCGAGGGGGCGGGGCGCCCTGGACTGTCCGGCGGAACTTCCGTGGTGCTGGGGTGCTGCGGTGGCGCGTGGGGGGCTTGAGCTTCAGTACTGCGGCAGGTGCGTCGGAGGCTGGCGCAGCCGTACTACGGCCGGTGTGCGGGGGCCGGCGCCTCGTACCGCGGCCGGCCGGTGTGGCCGTCAGGCGCGTTCGAGGACCGCCGTGACGCCCAGGCCGCCCGCGGCGCAGATCGAGATCAGGCCGCGTACGGGCGTGCCCTCGGCGGCGGGTTCGCGTGCGGCCAGCAGCTCGGCGAGGGTGGCGACGATACGGGCGCCGGTCGCGGCGAAGGGGTGGCCGGTGGCGAGCGAGGACCCGGCGACGTTGAGCCGGTCGCGGTCCACGGGGGCCAGCCCCTGCTTCTCCCAGGCGGCGAGGGTGGCCAGCACCTGGGAGGCGAACGCCTCGTGGATCTCGACCAGGTCGAAGTCCTCGATGCCGAGCCCGGCCCGCTCCAGCATCCGCGGCACGGCGTACGCGGGCGCCATCAGCAGCCCGTCGTCCCCGTCCACGAAGTCCACCGCCGCCGTCTCGTACGCGGTGAGGTAGGCCAGCGGCTTCAGGCCGCGCGCGCTCGCCCACTTCTCGCTCGCCAGCAGCACGGTCGCCGCGCCGTCGGTCAGCGGGGTGGAGTTGCCCGCCGTCATGGTCGCGTCGCCGTCCCGGACGCCGAAGACCGGCTTGAGCCGGGCGAGCTTCTCCGCGGTCGAGTCCGGCCGGAGATTCTGGTCCCGGTCCAGGCCGCGGAAGGGCACGACGAGTTCCTTGAGCAGGCCGCTGTCGTACGCGGCGGCCAGCCGCTGGTGGCTGGTGGCCGCCAGCGCGTCCTGGTCCTCGCGCTGGATGCCCCACTTCTTGGCCGTACGGGCCGCGTGCTCGCCCATGGAGAGGCCGGTGCGCGGCTCGGCGTTGCGCGGGATCTCGGGGACGAGGTGGCGCGGCCGGATGCGGGACAGCTCCTTGAGGCGGGCACCGGCCGACTTCGCGCGGCGGGTGGCCAGCAGGATCCTGCGCAGCTCTTCGTTGACGCCGAGCGGGGCGTCGCTGGCGGTGTCGGAGCCGGCGGCTACCGCGCTGTCGAGCTGGCCGAGGGCGATCTTGTTGGCGGCGGCGATCACGGCCTGGAGGCCGGTGCCGCACGCCTGCTGGATGTCGTACGCGGGGGTGCGCGGGTCCAGTCCGGAGCCGAGCACGGTCTCGCGGGCGAGGTTGAAGTCGCGGCTGTGCTTGAGCACCGCGCCCGCGACGACCTCGCCGATCCGCTCGCCCTCCAGGTCGAACCGGCCGACCAGGCCGTCCAGCGCCGCGGTCAGCAGCTCCTGGTTGGAGGCGGTGGCGTACGGGCCGTCCGAGCGGGCGAAGGGGATACGGCTGCCGCCGATCACCGCGACCCGCCGGATGCCCGCGGTGTTCTCCTGCGTACTCATCCTCGACCAGCTCCTGACCCTTGAGTAACCTTACTCAGAAGTAAATTTACGCGAGAACCAGGAGCCGGCCAATGCCCGATCGCTACCTTCGTTTCACGCAATCCGGTCCGGGCCGCTTCGTGACCCGGCGGCTGGGGCTGCCGCAGCCGGCCCCGCTGCACCGCTGGAGCGCGGAGCGGCCGGTACTGGAGGGCCCGCTCCTGCACGTCTCGGCCGGGAAGAGCACGGCCGACCCCGCGGCCGTACTGGCCCGCACCGGACTGCCCGTGCACACCTCCCGCGAGGAGGGTGCGCGCTACGCGGCGGTCGTCGTCGACGCCACCGGGGCGGCGGACGTGGCCACCCTGCGCGAGGTGCACGACGGACTGCACCCGGTCATGCGGTCGCTGACGGACGAAGCGCGGCTGATCGTGCTCGGCTCGGCGCCCGATCCGGCGGACCACCACCAGGCCGCCGCTCAGCAGGCCCTCGAAGGGTTCGTACGGTCGCTGGGCAAGGAGGCGGGCCGCGGCCGCACGGCCCAGCTGCTGCGACTGGCCCCGGACGCCGCCGAGGCGGCCGAGTCCACCCTCCGCTTCCTTCTCTCCCCGCGCTCCGCGTACGTGAGCGGCCAGGTCATCGGGGTCGAGGCCGCCGAGGTGACCGCCCCGGAGGACCGGGACCGGCCGCTGGACGGACGTACGGCGCTGGTGACCGGTGCCGCGCGCGGGATCGGCGAGGCGGTCGCGGAGACGCTGGCCCGGTACGGCGCGCGGGTGGTCTGCCTGGACGTGCCGCAGGCCGAGGCGGACGTACGGGCGGTCGCCGAGCGGCTGGGCGGGCAGGCCCTCGCGCTGGACATCACCGCGGCCGACGCGGGCGAGCGGATCGCCGCCGCCCTCCCCGACGGCCTGGACGTCCTCGTCCACAACGCGGGCATCACCCGCGACCGGCGGCTGGCCAACATGGCGGCCGACCGCTGGGACAGCGTCCTGGACGTCAACCTCGGCTCCGTACTCCGCACGACCGACCAGCTGCTGGCCGCGGGCACGCTGCGGCGCGGCACGGGGCGGATCGTCGCCACCGCTTCCATCGCCGGGATCGCGGGGAACACCGGCCAGACGAACTACGCGGCCAGCAAGGCCGGCATCATCGGCCTGGTCCGCTCCCTGGCACCGCGGGCGGCGGCCGAGCACGGCGTCACCGTCAACGCGGTCGCCCCCGGCTTCATCGAGACAAAGATGACCGCAGCCGTCCCCCTCTTCATCCGGGAGGCCGGCCGCCGGATGAACTCCCTCGGGCAGGGCGGCCTGCCGGCCGACGTCGCCGAGACCATCGCCTGGCTCGCGGACCCGGCCTCCGGCGGGGTCAACGGCCAGGTCGTACGGGTCTGCGGACAGAGCCTGCTGGGGGCGTGATGACGGACACGACCACGGACCTGGACCTGACACTGACGCGCGCGCCGCGCCTGATGCCGGCGTTCGGCAAAGGGGTACTGACCGGGATCGGCAAGCGGCCACGCCCGGACGCGCCGCTGCCGGCCGTACGGCTCACCCTGCCCGGCGTACGGGCCGACCCCGCGCGTACCGCCGCGTACGCCGAGGTCTGCGGCTTCGCCGCGCACGCCCCCGTACTGCCGGTCACCTACCCGCACGTCCTCGGCTTCCCGCTGGCGGCGCGGCTGATGAGCGCCCGCGCGTTCCCGCTCCCGATGCTCGGCCTGGTCCACACCACGATCGAGATCACCCAGCACGCGCCGCTCCCGGCCGGAGAACCCCTGGACCTGACGGTCTACGCGGCGGAACTCCGGCCGCACCGACGGGGCACCGAGGCCGTCATGGTCACGGAGGCCCGGCGCGACGGCGAGCTGCTCTGGCAGGACCGCAGCACATACCTGGCCCGCCACCGCACGGAATCGGCATCCACGCATCCCGCTCCCCCGAAGGCCACTTCACCGGCCGCTTCGGCGCTGCCGCCCCGTGCCGAGTGGCGGCTGCCCGGCGACCTCGGCCGCCGCCATGCCGCCGTCTCCGGCGACTACAACCCCATCCACCTGCACCCGCTGACGGCCCGCCCGCTCGGCTTCCCCCGCGCCATCGCCCACGGCATGTGGACCTTCGCCCGCTGCGCAGCCGAAACCGTCCCCGAGGACACCCACGCCGTACGCATCACCGCGGAGTTCCGCGCCCCCGTACTCCTCCCGACAACAGTGACCTACGCGGCGACGGGCCCCGCCTTCGAACTCCGCGGAGGCCCAGGCCACGAGGACCGCCTGCACCTGACGGGGGAGACGGAGATCAGGACCTGAGCAAGCCGCTGCTGCAGAACACGCACACGTCCCACTGCGGCAGCCCACTCAGCACACGGTGCCGCAGACAGCTCGCGTTCGCCGCCTCTTCGGGGGCGGGGAAGTCGGTGCAACCGGCGAGGAATCCGGGCGGCGGTGGGTCCAGTGGATCGAACGCCGCCACCATCGCCTCATAGCGCCGCAGATAACTCTCGGCGTGCGGCGGGTCGTACCTCAACTCGTCCCAGCGGTGGCGGCGAAGGGCGAGCCGTACGGTACGGAGGACGAAGTCCCGGGCACCGTACGGATCCTCGCCCCAGTCGACGTCCGCCAGGTCGAAGCCGACGACGCCACAGCCCATGACGCTCTGGTCCTGCTGGTTCAGCAGGGCGGCGAAGCGGCGCTCCCACTCGCTCTCGGCGAGCGCGGACACCGCGAGCATCAGCACCTCGACGAAGACGCCGGTGCCGCCGTTGCTCATGTCCAGGCGCTCCTCGCCCGCCGTGAAGACGTTGCTCACCGGCTCACCCGCCCGGTGACCAGCGGACTCCCGACATCAGGGGGCCCAGTCCCGTCCAGGCGAAGTTCATGAGGGTGGCGGCGGTTTCCCTGGCGGTGGGGCGGGAGTCGGCGGGGCGGGCGTTGGCCCATTCGGCGAGGGATTCGGCGGCGCCGACGAGGGCGTGGGAGAGGCCGGAGACCTCGCGCTCCGCCAGGTTCTCGTCGCAGCCCGCCTCCCGCGCGGCGGCGCCGATCAGGCCGGTGACGAACTCGGTGATCTCGGTCCGCATCGCGGCCACTTCGAGGGCGAACGGCTCGCCGTGCGTGCGCGCCTGCTGGTGCAGTACCGCCCAGCCGTCCGGGTGCTCGGCGGTGTGCGCGAAGAAGCCCTGCACTCCGCTCCACAGCTGCCGGTCGGCGGGCGCGCCTGCCTCCACGGCGGCCCGTACGGCGGCGACCAGGGCCGCGGCCTCGCGCCGGATGACCGCGCTGAACAGCTCTTCCTTGGAGTGCAGGTAGAGATAGACCAGCGGCTTGGAGACGCCGGCGACCTCGGCGATCTCGTCCATGGAGGCGGCGCGGTAGCCGCGCCGCGCGAAGGTCAGCACGGCCGCGTCCATCATCTGCTGCTCGCGCACCGCCCGCGGCACGCGCTTGCTCTTCACGTCACCCACACCGAACGTCCTTCCGCCCCGCCCTCTTACCGCTAAGTAAGTTTACGGATCCGCCCGGACGAGGTCCGTCCTTCGCGGGCGATATTGCGTTGACGTGGCCGCGGTGACGCGAGACGATACGGTTCGTTGCGCGAGACGTTGCGTCTCGCGAAGGAGGAAGGGGCTGCCATGGACGGCGGACAGTACGTGGAGGTGACGCCCGGCGTGCGGCTGTGGGTCGAGGAGCGCGGATCGGTGGAAGCGCCCCCGCTGTTGCTGATCATGGGCGCGCAGGCGTCCGGACTGGGCTGGCCCGACGAGCTGGTCGACGCGCTCGCCGCCCGCCACCGGGTCATCCGCTACGACCACCGCGACACCGGCCGGTCCCCCTGGGCCTTCGACGAGCGGCCGTACCGGATCACCGACCTGGCCGCGGACGCGATCGGCGTGCTCGACGGGCTGGGCGTGGCCCGGGCCCACGTCGTCGGGATGTCGCTGGGCGGGATGCTCGCGCAGCTGCTGATCGCCGACCGCCCGGACCGGCTGCTCAGCGCGACGCTGATCGGGACGTGCGCGCTCAGCACGGCGGATCACGTACGGGCGGACGGCACCCGGGTGCCGGTAGCGGAACTGCCGGGCATCGCGCCGGAGATCCTGGCGGCCTGGGCGCAGCCCGTCGAGGACCACGGCCCGGAGGCCGAGCTGGACCGGCGGGTCGCGCACTGGCGGCTGCTCAGCGGCGGCTCCATCCCGTTCGACGCGGCGTACTTCCGCGCGCTGGAGCGGCGGATCATCGCGCACACGGGGCGGTACGACACCAACAGCGCGCACGCCCGCGCCGACGACTCGGGGATGCTGCGGACGGCGGAGCTGGCCGGGACGGAGGTGCCCACGCTCGTCGTGCGCGCGAGCGCCGAGCCGGTGTTCCCGCCGGCGCACGCGGAGCACCTGGCGCAGGTGATCGGTCAACACGACACCCGGATCGTGGACATTCCCGGGATGGGGCACGCCCTGCCCCGGGAGGTGCTGGGGCCGCTGGCCGACGCGGTGCTGGAGCACACCCGTCACGTGAGTACGGCCTCCTGACGCACGGACGCCCCGGAGCCGAGGGAGCTCCGGGGCGCTGTGCCCGTACGGGAGGGGCCGGTGGGCCCGAGAGGGGTCAGCCGGCGGCGGGCGCCGGGACGGTGACCTTCTGCTCCGCCTCTTCGGCGGCCGCGGCCGTCGCGGCGTCCTCACCGAGACCGGTGCTGGTGGCGCGGGCGTACGCGTCGCGGTCCAGGATCTTCTCCTTGGCGGAGACCAGGATCGGGACGACGACCTGGCCGGCCACATTGGTGGCGGTACGCATCATGTCCAGGATCGGGTCGATCGCCATGAGGAGACCGACACCGGCCAGCGGCAGGCCGAGCGTGGACAGGGTCAGGGTCAGCATGACCGTGGCGCCGGTGAGGCCGGCGGTGGCGGCCGAGCCGATGACCGAGACGAACGCGATCAGGACGTAGTCGGCGACGCCGAGGTGCACGTCGAAGATCTGCGCGATGAAGATCGCGGCGAGCGCCGGGTAGATGGAGGCGCAGCCGTCCATCTTGGTGGTCGAGCCGAAGGGCACGGCGAAGGACGCGTACTCCCTCGGGACGCCGAGGCGCTCGGTGACCTTCTGGGTGACCGGCATCGTGCCGACCGAGGAGCGGGACACGAAGGCCAGCTGGATCGCGGGCCAGGCGCCGCGGAAGAACTGCAGCGGGTTGACCTTGGCGACCGTGGAGAGCAGCAGCGGGTAGACGCCGAACATCACCAGCGCGCAGCCGACGTAGATGTCGACGGTGAAGGTCGCGTACTTGCCGATGAGGTTCCAGCCGTACGTGGCGATCGCGTTGCCGATGAGGCCGACGGTGCCCAGCGGGGCCAGCCGGATGACCCACCACAGAGCCTTCTGCAGCAGTTCCAGCGCCGAGCGGCTGAGCTTGAGGACCGGCTCCGCCTTCTCGCCCAGCTGGAGCGCGGCGATGCCGACGACGGCGGCCATGAACACGATCTGCAGGACCTGCAGATCGGTGAACGGCGTGATGATGTCGGTCGGGATGATCCCGGTCAGGAAGTCGATCCAGGTACCGGCGTGGTCGGGCTTGGAGCCGTCGGCGGGCGTGAGGCCCGTACCGGCGCCGGGGTTGGTGACCAGGCCGATGGCCATGCCGATCGCGACCGCGATCAGCGAGGTGACCATGAACCACAGCAGGGTGCGGGTGGCGAGCCGGGCGGCGTTGTTGACCTGCCGCAGGTTGGTGATCGACACCACGATGGCGAAGAAGACCAGCGGGGCCACGGCCAGCTTCAGCAGCTGGACGAAGAGCTCACCGATCTTGCCGAGGGTGGTGACCAGCCAGCCGATGTCGCCGCTCTTGGCGATCCAGCCGAGGAGCACACCGAGGACGAGACCCAGCAGGATCTGCGCCCAGAAGGGGACTCTCGGTATGCGGGAGGTCTTGGGAGAGGTCTCGGAAGACGTGGACAACGGGCACACTCCGGGTGCGTACAGGCTTCGGGAAGAGGGCGTGGAGCGCCAGGAGGTCCGTTTGCTGGATCTCCGGCCGCTGGGCTGGCGTCGCGGGGACGTCGTCAGCGGCGGCAACAGGCCGCGGACACACAGCGGCAAAGATCGACGTGCAGGCGCGCCACGAGCGTGAGGCTCATGGGGAACTGGTGCGCTACTGCTGTCTTCATGTCCATTACGTTAACACTTGAACTTTGGGGTACTCAAAGAAAATCTTTGGCATCCGTCGGCCCCGGCCGGACGGTAAACGTCAACGCCCGCCCGTGGAGCGGAAACTCCACGGGCGGGCGTGAACGGTGTGTGAGCTGCCTTACAGGCCGCTGGGCCGGCCGGGCGGCATCCTCAGACGCCGTCCTCCTGGCTGCGGTTGGCGGCGAGCCGGGCCTTCTGGCGGTCCACCTTGGCCACGATCTGCTGGGACATCGCGTCCCGCTGCTTGCGCAGCAGCACGAAGCTGAGCGGCGCGGAGATCACGATGGCGAGCAGCAGCATCCAGACGGTGTTCGAGGCGCCCACGGCCAGCGGGATGACGCGGAAGTACGCGAGGACCCAGACGACCGCGAAGCACACGACGAAGATGCCCACGCGGGAAGCGGTGTACAGGAGTGCGGCGTGCTTCTGGCTGCTCACGGTCGGACCTTCTTCTCAACGACAACCGAAAGGGTCTGCATCCAGTCAAGCACAGCGCCCCGGGCGATCTTTCGCGCCCCCGGCGTCGGGGCATCAGGCCACTTCGCGCCACATCGTGATGTCGTCGCGGTAGTCGTCGTCGGCGACCTTGATCGCGTCGGGGACCCGGCCGACCTCCTTGTACCCACAGGAGGCGTAGAAGCGGTCGGCTCCGGTGCCGCCGCGGCAGGTGAGCCGGAGGCCGCGTACCGCCTCGGTTTCCCGCGCGGCGTCCGCGACCGCCGCCATCAGGTCGCGCCCCACGCCCTGCCCCTGGAGCGAGGGGTGCACCATCACGCTGTAGACCCACAGCCAGTGCTTCATGAGCCGGTGGGTGTTCGCGTACACGAAGGCGGTGGCCAGCGGGGTGCCCGCCGCGTCCCGGCCGACGATCAGCCGGGCCCGGCCCTCGGCCATCGCGGCCAGGTGCTTGATCAGCTCGGGACGGATGTCCTCGCGGGTGACGGGCGGCACGAAGCCGACCGCTCCGCCGGCGTTGGAGACATCGGCCCACAGCGTGCAGATCCCGTCACGCAGTTCAGGGGTGACAGAAGGGTCCAGGTCGAAGCGCACGCTCATGACCTGGACCCTAATCCGTCACTCCGGTGACCGGGAAGCGCGTTCCGTCACACCCGCATCGGCTGGGGCGCCTCGCGGCGGTTCGCGTCCGGGCCCGGGTACTCGCGGATGATCTCGTACCGGGTGTTGCGCTCGACCGGCGTGAAGCCCGCGTCCGTGATGAGGTCCAGCAGGTCCTCACGGGTGAGCTTGTTCGGCGTGCCGTAGTTGTCGGCGTCGTGCGTGATCTTGTACTCGACGACCGAGCCGTCCATGTCGTCCGCGCCGTGCTGGAGCGCCAGCTGCGTGGTCTGCAGGCCGTGCATGACCCAGAAGCACTTCACGTGCGGCACGTTGTCGAAGAGCAGCCGGGAGACCGCGAAGGTCTTCAGCGCCTCGGCGCCGGTGGCCATCGTGGTGCGCGCCTGGAGCTTGTTGCGGATCTTGCCGTCCTGCATGTCCACGAAGTCGTGCTGGTAGCGCAGCGGGATGAAGACCTGGAAGCCGCCGGTCTCGTCCTGCAGCTCACGCAGCCGCAGTACGTGGTCGACGCGGTGGCGCGGCTCCTCGATGTGGCCGTACAGCATCGTGGAGGGCGTCTTGAGGCCCTTCTGGTGCGCCAGGCGGTGGATCCGCGACCAGTCCTCCCAGTGGGTGCGGTGGTCCACGATGTGCTGCCGGACCTCCCAGTCGAAGATCTCGGCGCCGCCGCCGGTCAGCGACTCCAGGCCCGCGTCGATCAGCTCGTCGAGGATGTCCGAGGCGTCCAGGCCCGAGATCGACTCGAAGTGGTGGATCTCGGTCGCGGTGAAGGCCTTCAGCCCCACGTCGGGCAGCGCCTCCTTGAGGGCCTTCAGGGAGCGGGGGTAGTAACGCCAGGGCAGATTCGGGTGCAGGCCGTTGACGATGTGCAGCTCGGTGAGGTTCTCGTTCTCCATGGCCTTGGCCAGGCGGACGGCCTCCTCGATGCGCATCGTGTAGGCGTCCTTCTCACCCGGCTTGCGCTGGAAGGAGCAGTACGCGCAGGAGGCGGTGCACACGTTCGTCATGTTGAGGTGACGGTTGACGTTGAAGTGCACCAGGTCGCCGTTCATACGGGTACGCACCTCGTGCGCGAGCCCGCCGAGCCATGCCAGGTCGTCGGACTCGTAGAGGGCGATGCCGTCCTCACGGGTCAGCCGCTCACCGGCATGGACCTTCTCCTCCAGCTCGCGCTTGAGCCCAGCGTCCATTCCGGTCCGCCTCCATTGTTCTGCCGAATAACAAGCCTCATCGACCTTACTCCCCCGGTTTTCGCCCGAGCGGCGCCCCCGTGTGCGGCCACAACGGGCCGCTACACCTCTTCGGGGAGCTCCCCGACGCGGTTCTCCCACTTCGTGGAGAGCACGACGGTGGTGCGCGTCCGGGACACGCCCTTCGTGCCGGACAGCCGCCTGATGGTCCGCTCCAGCCCGTCCACGTCGCCGACCCGCACCTTGAGCATGTACGAGTCGTCGCCCGCGATGAACCAGCAGTCCTCGATCTCGGCGAGGTCGCGCAGCCGGTGGGCGAGCTCCTCGTGGTCGGTGGCGTCCGTCAGCGAGATGCCGACCAGGGCCGTGACGCCCAGGCCCAGCGAGGCCGCGTCGACGGTGGCGCGATAGCCGGTGATCACACCGGCCGACTCCAGCCGGTTGATGCGGTCCGTGACGCTGGGGCCGGAAAGACCCACGAGCCGGCCGAGCTCCGCGTACGAGGCCCTGCCGTTCTCGCGCAGTGCCTGAATGAGCTGCCTGTCCACCGCGTCCATTGCGTCCCCGACCTTTCAATCTTTCCGCACTGCCACTACTGATTACGAAATCTAAGGCATGCAGGGCGATTTAGCCTGCAATCCCAGGTAACAAACGGAGTTCGATCACCGACTTCTGCTTGGACGGCTCGCTTCGCCGCCCTCGTCGCGCGTGGCCCCGCCACCGTCCCCGCCGCCGCGCGACGCGCCGCCGAGCTCGCCCTCCCAGCGCCGGTACAGGCCGTGCGGCACCTCCGCCGCGTCCAGCGCCCGGCCGGCCACGAAGTCCACCAGGTCCTGGATGTGCGTCGCCCCCGCGTAGAACGCGGGCGAGGCCGGCAGCACCACGGCGCCCGCCTCGTCCAGGGCGACCAGGTGCTTGAGGGTCTGTCCGTTCAGCGGCGTCTCGCGCACCGCGACGACCAGCTTCCTGCGCTCCTTCAGCGTCACGCTCGCCGTCCGCTGCAGCAGGTCCTTCGACAGCCCCAGCGCCACCCCGGCCACGCACGCCGTGCTGGCCGGCACGATCAGCATGCCCTTGGCCGGGTACGAGCCCGACGACGGGCCCGCCGCCAGGTCACCGGCCGGCCAGTACCGTACGTCCGCCAGGTCCGCCTCGGTGACCGGAAAGGTGTCCGGCTTGCCGTCGGCGCCCCGCGCCAGCCACTCGCGCAGGTCCGTGCGCCAGTGCGCGTCCCGGAAGGAGATCCCGGTCTCGTCCAGCAGCGTCAGCCGCGAGGCGCGGCTCACCACCAGGTCCACGGCCTCCCCGGCGGCCAGCAGCCCGCGCACCACCGACGCGGCGTACGGGGTTCCGGACGCGCCGGAGACCCCGACGACCCACGGCCTGCGGCCGGTGCCGGCGTGCTGACTGGTGACGTTGTGCGGCGGCTCCACGGCACCGAGCCTATCCGGCGGAACCAGAAGCACCGTCACAGCCGTTGTTGCTTGTGAGCTCGTGCGGCCACGCCGGCCGCACGGACTCGGCGCACACCCCGGTGCACAGGTGAGGAGGGCCGACATGGGAGCACGCGCCAAGCCCGCCGCGCTGCTGGTGCTGGCCTGGGCCGGACTGCTGTGGGTCCTGGAGGTGGTGGACGTCGCGAGCGGGCACGCCCTGGACACCTTCGGCATCCGGCCGCGCGAGCTGAGCGAGCTGATCGACGTGGTCCCCGCGACAGCCGTCCACTTCGGCTTCGCCCACCTGATGGCCAACACCCTTCCGCTGCTCGTGCTCGGCTTCCTGGCCGGGCTCCGCTCCGGGGTCCGCAGACTGGCCGGCGTCGCGCTGCTCATCGCCGTCGTCAGCGGCCTGGGCGTCTGGCTGATATCGCCACCGGGGAGCAACACCGCGGGCGTCTCCGGCGTGGTCTTCGGACTCTTCGGCTACCTCGTCGTGCGCGGCTTCATCGAGCGCAAGGCCCTGGACATCGCCATCGGCCTGCTCGTCGCGGTGCTCTACGGCTCGCTCCTGTGGGGCGCGCTCCCGGCCGCCGACGGCATCAGCTGGCAGGCGCACCTCTTCGGGCTCGCCGGCGGCGTGCTGGCCGCGTACGTCTTCCGGGTCCGGACTCCGGCCCTCCGCTCGCCCGGCGGCGTCCCGTAGTCTCGCCTGCAGGCGGACGCGCCGGTCCTACGACGCACGCCGCCCGTGTCCAGCGCCTCGCGCGCGAGAGTTACGTCATCGGGGGGATCAGCCCATGGTCGAATTCGACAAGTCCGCGTCCGAGCCGCCGGCTGAGGGACAGCCGCAGCAGGGCGGGCAGCCGCCGCAGGGCGGGCAGCCCCCGCAGGGCGGCCAGCCGTACGGCCAGCAGCCCCCGCCGCAGCAGCCGCAGGGCGGCGCGCCCGGTGCCGCGCCCGGGTACGGCCAGCCGTACGGTGCGCCCGGCGGCCCGCAGTACGGCTACCCGCAGCAGGGCGGTCAGCAGTACGGCGGCGGCCAGCAGTACGGCGCGTACGTCCCCGGCGGGGAGCAGCAGCCGTACGGCGCGCCCGGCGGCCCCGGCTGGGGCGGCCAGCCCGGGTACGGCTACGCCCCGCAGCGCCCCTCGACCTCCCCCGCCATGTGGGCGCACCTCGGCGCGGTGCTCACCGTCTTCGTCGGCACGGGCATGTGCTGCATCGGCATGCTCTGCGGCTGGATCGCCCCGCTCTCCATCCGCGGCAACGGCCAGAACGAGCACGACCCGTACATCCGCCACCACACCGCCCAGGGCATGAACTACGGCATCACCCAGGCGATCATGTCGGTGATCACCGCGGTGCTGTACTTCGCCGTCGTGGTCGGCGGCGCCGTGACCGCCGACTCCGGCACGGGCGACCCCGGCGCGGTGTTCTTCATCCCCCTGATCGCCTACCTCGTGATCTTCGGCGGGTACTGGATCACCACGCTGGTCTACGGGATCATCGGCACGGTGAAGGCCAACAGCGGGCAGCTGTGGTCCTACCCCAAGCTCGTGGCCTGGCGCTTCGTCAAGAACTGAGGCCGCGCCCGGGCCTCCGGGAGCGGAAACGCGAGGGGCCGGTACCCACCCGGGTACCGGCCCCTCGCCGTGGTCGTCCCACTCCGCCGTGGTCGCCCCGCGGTCAGACCGTCAGCCCCCGCACGAGCAGGTCCAGCAGCGCGCAGACGAACAGCGCCATGCCGATGAAGCCGTTGACGCTGAAGAACGCCCGGTTCAGGCGCGACAGGTCGTGCGGCCGGACGATCGTGTGCTCGTACAGGAACGCGCCCGCGACGATCACCAGGCCGACCCAGAAGAACACCCCGGCGCCGGTGACCAGCGCGAACCACACGAACAGCGCCGTGGTGACCGCGTGACAGCCGCGCGCGCCCCAGATGGCGGCCGGGATGCCGAAGCGCGCCGGTACGGACTTCACGCCGACCTCGCGGTCGGTCTCGACGTCCTGGCAGGCGTAGATCAGGTCGAAGCCGCCGATCCAGATGCCCACCGCCAGACCGAGGATCACCGCCTCCCAGGACCATTCGCCGGTGATCGCCAGCCAGCCGCCGACCGGACCCATGGCCTGGGCGAGACCGAGGATGGCCTGCGGGAAGTTCGTGAACCGCTTGCCGTACGGATAGACC
The DNA here is from genome assembly GCF_044544605.1 of Streptomyces sp. NPDC053560. Classification (NCBI taxonomy): domain Bacteria; kingdom Bacillati; phylum Actinomycetota; class Actinomycetes; order Kitasatosporales; family Streptomycetaceae; genus Streptomyces; species Streptomyces sp. NPDC053560. Next base: position 519,605 of record NZ_JBITXI010000005.1, read on the forward strand.
ACCATCGGGATCACCGCGACGGGGGCCAGCGCCAGGCACAGCGGGTTGAGCAGCGCGGCAGCGGCGAGGAAGACGACGACGGCGACCAGCGCGCCCGTCCAGGCGTGCTTCACCGACATCGCGCCGGTGACCAGCTCGCGGTGGGCGGTGCGCGGATTGCGGGCGTCGATCTCGCGGTCGATGATCCGGTTCGCGGCCATGGCGAAGGTGCGCAGGCCCACCATCGCGACGGTGACGAGCAGCAGCTCCCACCAGTGGACGGACCCGTCCACCCGGAACATCGCGGTGAGCGCCGCGATGTACGCGAAGGGCAGCGCGAACACCGAGTGCTCGATCATGACCAGGCGCAGGAACGCCTTGGTACGGCCTGGTTGCGGAATGGCCGCTGAGGCGCTGCTCACAGGCCGTACTCCTTCCATCGGCGGGACACCTTCTCCGCGGTCGCGGGGTCCGAGTCGACCATCTCCGGCCAGCCGCCGTCCCGCGTGTACCCCTCCTCGGGCCACTTCGCGGTCGCGTCGATGCCGGCCTTGCCGCCCCAGAACTGCTGGTACGAGGCGTGGTCCAGGTGGTCGACCGGGCCTTCGACGACGGTCAGGTCGCGGGCGTAGTCGGTGTTGCCCAGCGCCCGCCAGGCGACCTCGTGGTAGTTGTGCACGTCGCAGTCGGAGTCCACCACCACGATCAGCTTGGTGAGGGACATCATGTGCGCGCCCCAGATGGCGTGCATGACCTTCTGCGCGTGCTTGGGGTACTTCTTGTCGATCGAGACGATCGCACAGTTGTGGAAGCCCCCGGACTCCGGCAGGTGGTAGTCCACGATGTCCGGGATGATGATCTTGAGCAGCGGGAGGAAGAACCGCTCCGTGGCCCGGCCCAGCGGCCCGTCCTCCGTCGGCGGCCGGCCGACCACGATCGACTGCAGCAGCGGACGCTTGCGCATCGTGACGCAGTCGATCTTCAGCGCCGGGAACTCCTCCTGCGGCGTGTAGAAGCCGGTGTGGTCCCCGAAGGGGCCCTCGGGCAGCGTCTCGCCCGGCTCCAGCCAGCCCTCGATGACGACCTCGGCGTTGGCCGGGACCTGGAGCGGCACGGTCTTGCAGTCGACCATCTCGATCCGCTTGCCCTGCACGAAGCCCGCGAAGAGGTACTCGTCGATGTCACCGGGCAGCGGCGCGGTCGAGGCGTACGTCACGGCCGGCGGGCAGCCGAAGGCGATCGCGACCGGCAGCTTCTCGCCGCGCTTGGCGGCGACCTGGTAGTGGTTCCGGCTGTCCTTGTGGATCTGCCAGTGCATGCCGATGGTGCGCTTGTCGTGGCGCTGGAGGCGGTACAGGCCGAGGTTGCGGACGCCGGTCTCGGGGTGCTTGGTGTGGGTCAGGCCCAGGTTGAAGAACGAGCCGCCGTCCTCGGGCCAGGTGAACAGGGCCGGCAGCCGGTCCAGGTCCACCTCGTCGCCCTGGAGGACGACCTCCTGCACGGGCGCGTCGTCGGCCTTCACCTTGCGCGGCGGGACGTGCGTCATGTTCGCGAGCTTCCCGAAGGCGTCGCGGACACCGACGAAGCCCTGCGGCAGCTCCGGCTTGAGCAGTCCGCCGATCTTGCCGCTGATCTCGTCGTAGGACTTCAGCCCGAGCGCCTTCAGCAGCCGGCGGTCGGTGCCGTAGACGTTCATGGCCAGCGGCATCGCCGAGCCCTTGACGTTCTCGAAGAGGAGCGCGGGGCCGCCGGCCTTCTGCACCCGGTCGACGATCTCCCCCACTTCCAGGTACGGGTCGACCTCGGCCTTGATGCGCTTCAGGTCGCCTTCGCGGTCGAGCGCCCGCAGGAACGAGCGAAGATCGTCATAAGCCATGCATCCCAGTATCCGGTACGCACTACCCTGGACTGGTCACTGGGGCCGCGCTCACCGGCCCGCCCGGCCACTCCCAGGGGGAGCGACACATGCTGCGGGTGCTGATGATCCTGGTGCCGCTGGCACTGAGCATCTATGCGTTCATCGACTGCGTCACCACCGATGAGAAGCATGTGCGTCACATGCCCAAACCACTCTGGGCGATCCTCGTACTGCTCTTTCCGCTCGTCGGTTCGGTCTCCTGGCTGATCGCCGGGAAGGACCGGGCCGCGCTCGCCGCCCAGGACGGCGGCCCGCGGCGCGCCCGGGGCGGCTGGGTCGCGCCGGACGACAATCCCGAGTTCCTGGAGAAGCTGGGTACGCAGGAGCGGGCGCAGCGGCGGGACGAGGACGAGGCGCTGCTCAAGGACTGGGAGGCGGACCTGAAGCGCCGCGAGGAGGAGCTGCGCCGCCGCGAGACCGGGAAGCCCGGCGAGACCGGCGGTCGCGGCGAGACCGGCGGGCACAGCGAGGCCGGGGACCGGCGCGAGTCCGGGGAGCGGGACGAATGAGCGGCCACGAGGCGCCCGGCACGTCCGGCGCGCCCGACGCCCACGCGATGCTGGCCACCGCGGTGGCCGAGGCCCGGGCCGGGCTCGCCTCGGGCGGCATCCCGATCGGCGCGGCGCTGTACGGCGCGGACGGGACCCTGCTCGGCCGCGGCCACAACCGCCGGGTGCAGGACGGCGACCCGTCGGTGCACGGGGAGACCGCGGCGTTCAAGGCCGCGGGGCGGCAGCGCTCGTACAAGGGCACGACCATGGTCACCACGCTCTCGCCCTGCTGGTACTGCAGCGGGCTGGTGCGCCAGTTCGGGATCTCCCGGGTGGTGATCGGCGAGGCGGAGACCTTCCACGGCGGCCACGACTGGCTGGCCGAGCACGGCGTGGAGGTCGTGGTGCTGGACGATCCGGAGTGCGTGGCGATGATGCGCGACTTCATCGCCGAGCGGCCCGAGCTGTGGCACGAGGACATCGGCGAGGACTGACCGCGCCCCGCACACTCGCGCCCCCACGGCCTTCTGCCCGCTGCCCGCGTGACCTTTCCCTGAGCCTCCGTCAGGAAATGATGCGCCCGCCCTAGGCTGCCCACGATGATCGACTTCGGTGGACGGTCCCGGCCCGGATGTTGCCCCCGGCACATGACCCGGCGCAGGCTGCTCGGCTCCGCCGCGGGAGCGCTGGGCGGCGCCGCCGCGCTGTCGGTGCTGCCGCCGAGCGTGCGCAGGGCGGCCGCTGCCGGGCCGCCCCGGTACGGCTCACCGGCCGACATCGAGCACGTCGTGCTGCTGATGCAGGAGAACCGTTCGTTCGACCATTACTTCGGGACGCTGCGGGGCGTACGCGGCTTCGCGGACCCGGACGCGCTCACCCTGTCCACGGGGCGCTCGGTCTTCCACCAGCCGGACGAGACCAACCCGGACGGTTACCTGCTGCCGTTCCACCTGGACACACGCAGCTCCAGCGCCCAGGCGATCCCCTCCACCAGCCACGTCCGGTCCGTGCAGCACGAGGCGTGGCACGGCGGCCGGATGGACCGCTGGCTGCCCGCGCACCGCAAAGCGGACGGCCGGAACGGCCCGTACGTGATGGGCTACCACACCCGCGCCGACATCCCCTTCCACTTCGCCCTCGCCGAGGCGTTCACCCTCTGCGACCACTACTTCTGCTCGGTGCTGGGGCCGACCTGGCCGAACCGCCTGTACTGGATGACCGGCACCATCGACCCCGGCGGCACCCGGGGCGGCCCGGTCGTGCGCAACGCCGCCCCGCGGCCGTACCGCTGGACCTCCTACGCCGAGCGGCTGGCGGCGGCCGGGGTGAGCTGGCGGGTCTACCAGCAGGACGACGACTACGGCTGCAACCTGCTGGAGCACTTCAAGACCTTCCGGGACGCCCGGCCCGGGGACCCGCTGTACGAGCACGGGCTGCGGCCGCGGCCCGCCGGCACCTTCGAGGACGACGCCCGGAACGACCGGCTGCCGGCCGTCTCCTGGATCATCCCGACGGCCGCGGAGTCGGAGCACCCGGACTTCCTGCCGGCCGCCGGCGCCGCCTTCGTCGCGCGGACGGTCGAGGCCATCGCCGCCAACCCGAAGGTCTGGCGGAAGACCGTGTTCATCATGAACTACGACGAGAACGACGGACTCTTCGACCACGTGCCGCCGCCGGTGGCGCCCACCGGGACCGCGGACGAGTTCGTCGACGGGCTGCCCCTCGGCGCCGGCTTTCGCGTCCCGTGTCTGATCGTCTCGCCGTGGACGGTGGGCGGCTGGGCCGCGGGCGAGCCCTTCGACCACACCTCCGTCCTGCAGTTCCTGGAGCGCTTCACCGGTGTCGAGGAACCGAACATCTCCGACTGGCGCCGCGCCACCTTCGGCGATCTGACCTCGGCCTTCGGCTTCACGCCCGCACGCCCGCCCCGGCTGCCGCGGGACACCGCCGCCCGGCTGACGGCGGCAAAGAAGCAGGTCGCGACCCTGCCCAAGCCCGTCCTCCCGGGCGCTGACCAGTCCCCGCCCCGCCAGGAACCCGGCAACCGCAAACGCCGCTGAGCCACGGCCCGACGGCCTCGAAGCCACGGGAAATTCGATGGCACCCCGCCGCGGCATGGCGCACGCTGATCCCCCATGAACGACCGTCAGACCCCGCCGGCCCGCCAGATCAGGGCCGCGTACACCGATACCACCGTCACCGTCTACCAGGCCTACGACCCCGCGCTCGGCGTCCCGGCCGCCCGCACCGGGCGCTTCCCCGCCACGTGGAAACGGGACCGGATGACGTGGATCAAGCCGTCGTTCCTGTGGATGATGTACCGCTGCGGCTGGGCCACCAAGCCCGGCCAGGAGTGCGTACTGGCCGTGGAGATCGACCGGGCCGGCTTCGACCGGGCGCTGGAACGCGCCTGCCTCTCGCACTACGACCCGGCCGAGCACACCGACCGCACCGCCTGGAAGCGGGCGCTGCGCGACTCCCCCGTCCGCATCCAATGGGACCCGGAACGCGACCTCCACCTGCGCCCCCTCCCCCACCGCTCCCTCCAACTCGGCCTCTCCGGCGAAGCGAGCCGCAGCTACGCGGACGACTGGATCATCTCCATCACCGACGTCACCGAGCTCACCCACCGGGTCCACGCCCTCGTACGGGACGGTGACCTGCCGGCGGCGCGGGCCCTGCTGCCGCACGAACTCCCTTACCCGGCACCGGAATCCACACCGGCCGCCAGTCACCCCGCCTAATCTTTGACCGGCGCAGCGGACCCGCCCCCGGCAACGGCGGCGCGGGCCCGTCCCCCCATTCGCCCTCCTCGCGGCCGGGCCCTCCGGCCGTCGATTCGACGCGTCCAGAGTGAGGATGAAGAAACGTGCGCATACGAAGACTCGTCGGAGCCGCGGCCCTCGCGGCCGTGGTGGGTGCCGCCTCCCTCTTAGGAGCCGGGACCGCCGCTGCGGCCGATTCCACCGCTCCGCTGCCACTCACCGGAGGCCACGGGGACATCGTCGTGGACGGCGTCCACGACCGGGTGTTCCTCAGCGACCCGGCCGGCAGCGCCGTCGTGGTGACCGACTACGACGGCAAGCTCGTCGAGCGGATCGAGGGCGAGCCGGGCGCCGCCGGGCTCGCGCTGTCCGAGGACTCCGGCACCCTCTTCGTCGCCCTGCCGAACGGCGACGCGATCTCCGCCGTCGACACCGGCACGCTGACGGAGAAGGCCCGCTACCGCCTGGGCGCCGGCAACCGCCCGCTGAGCCCGGCCGTCATCGGCGACACGGTGTGGTTCGGGTACGACTCCGCCGACTCCTTCGGCGACGTCGGCTCCCTCGACCTGTCCGGCCCCGAGCCGGTCGTCTCGCTGAAGCAGGTGGGGTACGGCCCCTTCTACTCCGCGCCGGCCCTGGTCTCCTCTCCCGCGGCGCCCGGCAGGATCGTCGCGACCGTCGAGGGTTCGAGCCCCGCGACCCTCACGGTGTACGACGTCTCCTCCGGCACTCCGCGGCAGCAGGCCTCGGTCCGGGACCCTGGCGGGTCCACCTCCAACATGCAGGACATGGCGATCACCCCGGACGGCGAGCACGTCGTCACGGCCAGCGGCTCCCCGTACTACCACCAGGTGTTCCGGCTGGCGGACCTGTCGGCGGACGGGCGCTATGCCACGAACACCTACCCGAACTCCGTGGCCGTCGGGCCGGACGGCACCGTCGCGGCCGGCATCTCCGGCTGGACCCCGGCGCTGTCGCTCTTCAAGCCCGACCGGGGAACCGCGTACCGCACGTACGACTTCCGCGGCACCGGCACGCCCGACCTGCGGGCCGCCGGGCTGGCCTGGGCGCCCGAGGGTGACCGGCTCTTCGCCGTCACGGAGGGCACGGACAACGGCGAGGCGGCCTACGCCCTCAAGGTGTTCACGGACGCCACGAAGGCCGTCTCGGCCCTCACGGTCACCGCTCCCGGCACCTCGGCCCCCCACAAGCAGCTGACCGTGTCGGGCACGCTCACCGCACGGCTGGCCCTCCCCGAGGGCACGACGGTCGGGGTGACGCGCGCGGGCCCCGGCGGGAAGCGGGTGTCCCTGGGCAAGGCCGCCGTGGCCGCCGACGGCACCTTCTCCGTCACCGACCGGCCCAAGGGCAAGGGCGAGGCGGTCTACACCGTCACCTACGGGGGCGACGGGCAGCACACCGCGGCGACCGCCACCGCCACGGTCGCACTGACCCGCTGACCGGCCCGATCCGCTGAAACGCTGGTCCGCTGAAACGCGAACCGGGACCGTGCGGCGCCGAAGCGCGCACGGTCCCGGTATCGAGACCCGCCGGTCAGACCCCCGCGTACGAGTGCAGGCCGGTAACGAAGATGTTCACGCCGTAGTAGTTGAAGAGGTAGCAGGCGAAGGCGATCAGGGCCAGGTAGGCGGCCTTGCGGCCCTTCCAGCCGGCGGTGGCGCGGGCGTGCAGGTAGCAGGCGTAGGCGACCCAGGTGATGAAGGACCAGACCTCCTTGGGGTCCCAGCCCCAGTAGCGGCCCCAGGCGGCCTCGGCCCAGATCGCGCCCGCGATGATCGTGAAGGTCCACAGCGGGAAGACGGTCGCGTTGATGCGGTACGCGAACTTGTCCAGCGAGGCGGCCGCGGGCAGCCGCTCCAGGACGGACTTGGCGAAGGCGCCGGGCTGCTTGCCCGCGGGGTCCGCGAGCTTGGCCTCGTACCGGTCGCGGAAGAGGTACAGGAGCGTGGCGACCGCGCCCATGTAGAGAACCGCGCCGGAGATGATCGCGCAGCTGACGTGGATCCACAGCCAGTACGAGTGCAGCGCCGGGACGAGCTGGTCGCTGGCGGTGTAGAGGACCGAGACGGCGAGGCCGAGGTCCAGCAGGACCGTGGTGATCAGCGGCAGGCCGATCCAGCGGACGTTCTTCTTGGCGACCAGCAGGATCAGGTACACGGCCACCGCGACCGCGGCGAAGGTCGTGGAGAACTCGTACATGTTGCCCCAGGGGGCACGCTCCACCGACAGGGCGCGGGAGATCACGCCGCCCACGTGGATCAGCCAGGCCAGGGTGGTCAGCGAGATGGCGATCCGGCCGTACAGGTCACCCTTCTCGGTGCCGCCGTGCGCGCCGGGGCCGTCGGGCACGTCCCGGCTGCCGGCCGCGGAGCGGGTGACGACCTTGGGGCGGTCCAGGACGGCGGTGCCGCCGGACCGGTCCTTGGACTGGACCGTCACGGCGCGCGTCGCTGATTTCTCCGCGGTGAGCGCGGCGGCCGTACGGGCCACCTTGCTGCGGCTGCCGAACACCCATTCCGCCATGTGCGCGAGGAACGCCAGGGTGTAGATCGCCATCGCCGAATAGATCAGCGTGTTGCTGGTACTGGCCAGGTTCTCGTTGGCCGCGGCCGCGAGGTTCACGCGCGCGCTCCTTCGGAGGGATCAGCGTTGCCGGCGGAGTCGGACGGCTCCGCGGAGTCTTCTGCTTCGGGGTCGGGGGCCTCGGCCGCGGGCTCGGGGGCCTGCGGCGCTTCCGGCTGGAGGGCGTACGCGAGGTCGGCCAGCTCCTCGGGGAGCTTCGGGGACTCGCTGCGGCCCAGCCCGGCGATCTCCACGACGGTGACGCCGTCGGGGCCCGGCTCGGCACGGACCCACACCCGGCGGCGCTGGATGAACAGCGAGCCGGCCAGGCCCAGCAGCGCCGCGACGGCGCCGCCCAGCGCGATCTCGTTGCCGGGCTGGTGGGAGATGGTGAAGCTGGCCCACTGCTTGACGCCGTCGAACTTGATGCTGCCGTCACCGTTGGGCAGCTTCATCGTCTGGCCCGGCGCCATCATCTGGGCGACCGCCCGGCCGTCCTGCTTGTACTGCTTCAGGTTCTTGGTCTCCAGCTGGTACACGTTCTGCGGCAGGCCGGAGTCCACGCCCAGGTCACCGTGGTACGCGGTGAGGGTCAGCCGGGGATTGTCCAGCGCCGGGAAGACCGAGAACATCGAGCCGGAGCCCTTGCCGCCGAAGGTCGGGACGAAGAAGCCCTGGAAGCCCAGCTGGTTCTTCTTGCCGTCCTTGGTCTTGGCACCGGGGACCTTCACCACGCCGCTGGAGGTGAAGTTCTTCTGGTCCTGCGGGAGGAAGGGGACCGCGCCCTCGTAGACGACCTTGCCGGTGCCGTCCTTGACGGTGACCTCGGGGGCGTAGCCGTGCGAGAGCAGGTAGACCCGGTCGCCGCCGATGTCCAGCGGCTCGTTGACCTTGATCGAGGTCTTGCGCTCCTTGCCGTCGGCACCGTCGAAGTAGGTGACGTCGGCGCGGAAGACGCGCGGGGTGCCGTTCTGCGGTCCGCCGCGCTCGTACGTGGCGACGAACTTGTCGAGCTGGAAGCCGAACGGCGCCAGGTCGTCGGTGTCGAAGAACGACCCGGACTTGAAGTCGTCGAACTGGGTCAGGCTGTTGGAGAAGCCGTCGCCCTCGGCGATCAGCTTGCCGCCCTCGGACTTCCACAGGTTGCCGACGGCGAAGGCGACCAGCATCACGATCAGCGCGATGTGGAAGACCAGGTTGCCGGCCTCGCGGAGGTAGCCCTTCTCGGAGGCGACCGCGGTGCCCACGATTTGGGTACGGAAGCGGCGCTTCTTGAGCGTCCGCCCGGCGGCGTCGAGGACCTGCTCGGGCTCGGCGGTGGTGCGCCAGGTGGCGTACGCGGGGAGCCGGGTCAGGCGGCGCGGGGCGCCCGGCGGCCGGCCGCGCAGCTGGCCGACGAACTGCCAGGTGCGCGGGATGATGCAGCCGATCAGTGAGATGAACAGCAGCAGGTAGATCGCGGAGAACCACACCGAGCTGTAGACGTGGAACATCCCGAGCTTGTCGTACAGCGGCCCGAGCACGTCGTGCTGCTTCTTGAACTCGTCGACCTTGACCGGGTTGATGCTGGTCTGCGGGATCAGCGAGCCGGGCACGGCGCCGAGCGAGAGCAGGAACAGCAGGATCAGCGCCACCCGCATCGAGGTCAGCTGGCGCCAGAACCAGCGGGCCCAGCCGAGGGGCCCGAGGGACGGCAGGCTGATCTCTTCCTTGGGCGCGGTGGAGAGCTGGGACCCGGCCGCGCCCAGTTCGGGCTCGGACTCGCGGGTGTCGGTCTTGGCGGTCATCGATCAGATCCCAACGGTGAAGCCTGTGGTCCAGCTCTGCAGTGCGGACATCATGCTGTCCCAGATTCCTGTGACGAGCAGGACGCCGATGACGACGAGCAGGCCGCCACCGGTCCGCATCACCCACACATAGTGGCGCTTGACCCAGCCGAACGCGCCGAGCGCCTTGCGGAAGGCCAGCGCGACCAGGATGAAGGGCAGGCCGAGGCCGATGCAGTACGCGATGGTCAGCAGCGCGCCGCGGCCCGCGCTGGCCTCGTTGAACGACAGGGCGTTCACGGCGGTCAGGGTGGGGCCCAGGCACGGCGTCCAGCCGACGCCGAAGAGCACGCCGAGCACGGGCGCGCCCACCAGCCCCATCGCGGGCCGCTTGTGCAGCATCCGGAACTCGCGCTGCCCGAAGCGGCCCAGCACACCCATGAAGGTGAGGCCGAGCAGGATGGTCAGGGCGCCGAGCACTCGCGAGATGACGTCCTTGTAGTCCTGGAGCGTCTGTCCGAAGTACCCGAAGAGGGCACCGCCGGAGACGAAGACGACGGTGAAGCCGAGGACGAAGAGGGAGGCGCCGGTGAGCATCCGGCCGCGCCGGGCCTCACCGAGGTCGGTGCCGGTGACGCCGGTGACGTACGACATGTAGCCCGGTACGAGCGGCAGCACGCACGGCGAGAAGAAGGACACCAGGCCGCCGAGGAGGGCGACCGGCAGGGCGACCAGCAGGGCACCGGTGAGCACCGTGTGATTCGGTGCGGTGCCGGCTACGGCGAGCGCGCTCACGGAATCACTTCTCCGCGATCAGCGGGTCGATCATCTTGCGCAGCTCGCTCTCGCTGAGCGGGGTGAGCGCGCGGGCCGCGATCCGGCCCTTGCGGTCGATCGCGATGGTGCTGGGGATCGCCTGCGGGTTCAGGCTGCCCTTGGGGAAGCGCAGCATGAGCTTGCCCATCGGGTCGTACAGGCTGGGGTACGGGATCTTGTGCTGCTCCTCGAAGCTCACCGCCTGGGTCTTCTGGGAGTCCCGGGTGTTGATCCCGAGGAACTGCACGCCCTTGCTCTTGGTCTCGTTGGCGACCTTGGCGAAGTTCGGGGCCTCGGCGATGCAGGGCGCGCACCATGATCCCCAGATGTTGAGGACGACGACCTTGCCCTTGTAGTCGGCGGCGTCGAGCTGCTTGCCCTCGGTGGACTCGCCGGAGATGTCGGGCGCCGGCTGCCGGTCCGCCGGCTTGACGGTGTCCACGCCGCCCTTGCCCTGGACGAACTTGGTCTGCTGCGAGCCGCCTGAGGTACCCCCTGATCCGCAGGCGCTGAGCAGCACGGCGGCGGCCGCGGCGCCGGCGGCCGGCAGGAGCAGGCGGCGGCGGGTGACGCGGCGGGGGACGCGGCAGGCACTCATGTGAAAAGTTTCGCATGGGCCTTTTGTGGATCTTCCGCACCCCCCTCGTCGGCGCGGTTCAGGCTCCGGTGAGGTACCGCCGCCAGCCGCCGGCCGGCCGTTCGCCGACGCCCAGCCGCTGGAGCCGGGCCAGCACCTTCGGGTCCTGGACGTCCAGCCAGTCGGTGAACTGCTTGAAGGACACCAGCCGCACGTCCCGGTGGCCGTCGTCCGCGATGTGCTTGAGGGCTTCCTCGACGGCATCCATGTAGATCCCGCCGTTCCACTCCTCGAAGTGGTTGCCGATGAAGAAGGGGGCGCGGTTGGACTCGTAGGCGCGCCGGAATCCGGATATGTAGGCGCCCGCGGCCTGCCGGCGCCAGCCGGGGTAGTTCGCGCTGGGGGCCCTGGTGGAGTTGCGGGACTGGTTCGCGAGCATGTTGTAGTCCATCGAGAGGACCTCGAAGGAGTGGCCCGGGAACGGTATCTGCTGGAGCGGGAAGTCCCAGATGCCGCGCTTCTTCGTGGGCCAGGTCTGGCGGCCGCCGGGCGAGCTGGCGTCGTAGCGCCAGCCGAGGCCGCGGGCGGTGGGCAGCAGGTTGTCCTGGCCGAGCAGGCAGGGGGTGCGGCCGCCGACGAGCTCCTTCTTGTAGTCGAAGGGCAGCGGCTCGACGTCGGTGAAGCCGGTGTGGGTGCGCCACTTCGTGACGAAGTCGACAGCCTGGTCGATCTCGGAGCGCCACTGGGCGGGCGTCCAGCGGGCGACCGAGCCGGAGCCGGCGCAGAAGTGGCCGTTGAAGTGGGTGCCTATCTCGTGGCCCTCCAGCCAGGCGGCCCGGACGTTGCGCAGCGTCTCCTTGATGTGCGCGTCGGTGAGGTAGCCGATGTCGGAGGCGCCGACCGGGTTGTTCGGCGGGCGGTACAGGGACTTCTTGGACTCCGGGAGGCAGTACAGGCCGGAGAGGAAGAAGGTCATCTTCGCGCCGTGGTCCTCGGCGAGGCGGCGGAAGCGCGGGAAGAGCCCGTTGCCGACCTCGCCGGCGCCGTCCCAGGAGAAGACGACGAACTGCGGCGGGGTCTGGCCCGGCTCCAGCGGTTCGGGCTTCGGGGGCTGGTGCGGCTGCGGTCCGGTCTCGGCGGTGGAGCCGTCGCCTATCGGCTTCGGGCGGGCCTGGACGGTTTTCCTCCTGGCGGCGTCGCCGGGCCGTTCGGTGCCGCAGCCCGCGAGTCCGATCGCGGCGGCCGCCCCCGCTCCGATGCCCAGCAGGTTCCGCCGACTGATCGCGCTCATACCGTTCCCGTCCGCATTTGCCCTGATTCGCCGTACTCAACGCCCGTAAATACGGACATCGGGTAAGAGGGCGGAGCGGGTTCCGGGGTTCCGGGGTAATCGCATATATCTACGGCGGTACGGACGGACGGCTGTCCGCACGTACCGCCGCAGGGACCGGGCTCAGGCGCCGGCGGCCTTGGCCTGGCCCTTCACGGAGCCCTTGCCGAACCGCGGCTGGGCCCCGGCGCGCAGATGCTCCGGCACCAGGTCGAGCGCGGGCTCGGTGTAGCCGACCGAGACGATCCGGTCGCCGTGGAAGGTGAAGGACGTCAGCGAGGCGAGGGTGCACTGCCGCTTGCGCGGGTCGTGCCACAGCCGGCGCCGCTCGGCAAAGCTGCGCACGATCCAGATCGGCAGCTGGTGGCTGACCGCGACCGCCTCGTGGCCGCGGGCCGCGTCCCGGGCCGTGCCGAGCGCCGCCATCATCCGGACGACCTGCTCGATGTACGGCTCGCCCCAGGAGGGCCGGAACGGGTTGGTGAGGTACTTCCAGTTGCCCGGCCGCTTGAGCGCGCCGTCGCCGACCCCGAAGGTCTTGCCCTCGAAGATGTTCCCGGCCTCGATGAGCCGCGGGTCGCTGTCGACGTCCAGCCCGTGCGCCTTGCCGACCGGCGCGGCCGTCTCCTGCGCCCGCTCCAGCGGGGAGGCGACGACATGCGTGATGTCGCGGTCCGCGAGGTGCTCGGCGACCCGGTCGGCCATCTGCCGGCCCAGCTCGGAGAGGTGGTACCCGGGGCGCCGCCCGTAGAGGACGCCGTCGGGGTTGTGCACCTCGCCGTGGCGCATCAGGTGGACGACGGTGATCTCGTCGCCGCCGCCCTTGCCGCCGGTCGTGCCGCTCATGCGGTGGCCTCGGCGGCGGCCCGGGCGGCGGCCGGCAGCGCCGCCGCGATCCGCTCGACGGCCTGCGCGTCGTGCGCGGTGGAGACGAACCACGACTCGAAGGCGGACGGCGGGAGGTAGACGCCCTGGGAGAGCATCGAGTGGAAGAACGGCGTGAAGCGGAAGGACTCCTGCGCCTTGGCCTTCTCGTAGTCGGTGACGTCCACGTCGGAGAAGAAGACCGAGAACATGTTCCCCGCGACCTGCACGCGGTGCGCCACGCCCTCCTTGGACAGCGCCTCGGAGACCAGCCCGCGCAGCTCGGCGGAGACCGCGTCGACCTTCTCGTACGCGACGTCGTCCAGCAGCCGCAGCTGCGTGACGCCGGCGGCGGTGGCGACCGGGTTACCGGAGAGGGTGCCCGCCTGGTAGACCGGGCCGGCCGGGGCGAGGTGGGCCATCACGTCGGCGCGGCCGCCGAACGCCGCGGCCGGGAAGCCGCCGCCCATGACCTTGCCGAAGGTCATCAGGTCCGGACGCACGCCGTCGATGCCGTACCAGCCGGCCTTGCTGACGCGGAAGCCGGTCATGACCTCGTCGGAGATGTAGAGCGCGCCGTGGGCGGAGCAGAGGTCCTTCAGGCCCTGGTTGAAGCCGGGCAGCGGCGGGACCACGCCCATGTTGCCGGGCGACGCCTCGGTGATCACACAGGCGATCTGGCCCTCGTGCGCGGCGAACGCGGCGCGCACGGCCTCGATGTCGTTGTACGGGAGCACGATCGTGTCGCCGGCCTGCGCGCCGGTGACGCCCGGCGTGTCGGGCAGTCCGAAGGTCGCCACGCCGGAGCCGGCCGCGGCCAGCAGCGCGTCGACGTGCCCGTGGTAGCAGCCGGCGAACTTGATCACCTTGGGGCGGCCGGTGAAGCCGCGGGCCAGCCGGATCGCGGACATGGTCGCCTCGGTGCCGGAAGAGACCAGGCGCACCTGCTCGACCGGCTCGATGCGGGCCACGATCTCCTCGGCGAGTTCGACCTCACCGGCGCCCGGCGTACCGAACGACAGGCCGTGCGCGACGGCGTCCTGGACGGCCCGGACGACCTGGGGGTGCGAATGACCGAGGATCATCGGCCCCCACGAGCACACGAGGTCGACGTACTCACGGCCGTCGGCGTCCGTGAGGTACGGACCGGTACCGGACACCATGAACCGGGGCGTACCGCCCACGGCGCCGAACGCGCGCACGGGAGAGTTCACGCCGCCGGGCGTCACGACGGCCGCGCGGTCGAAGAGCGTCTGCGAAACTGGGGCATCGTACGAGTGAGTCACGCAAGCAATGGTCTCAGAGGCGCACGGGGGCGCGCGGCCGGGCGTTTCACACGCCGGTGACGGGGGAGGTCTCTGAGACGATGATCGGGTTGCGCGGCCGAGGCTGCGAGTGGTCGGGTGGAGATATGCATCGCGGTGGCGAACTGGGCGAAGGGACCGATGACCGGGGCCCGGAGCGCGCCCGGCGTGGCCGCCACCGCCGAGCGGAGTACAGCGGCGAGCAGGACCGTGCGGAGCAGAGCGGCGCCCCTACCAGCGGCGCGGAGAACAACAGCGGGACCAGCGGCAGAGGCGGGCGCATGGGGGTGACCTACAAGTACTTCGGCGCTCCCGACGGCGCCACGGCGGCCCGGGTGCCCATCTCGATGCGCCCCGAGGAGCTGGGCGGCGACGAGCTCGGCATGGGCGGGATGTTCACCAAGATCAAGCCGGAGACCATGGCGGCGATGGTGCTGACCGGTATCGAGGGCATACCCCTCTCCAAGGTCCCCCCGCTGGAACTGGTCGTCCTGCACCCCGACTACGCCGTGGTCAAGCTCCCCATGACGGTCGTCGACCCGCTGCGCGGCGTCGGCGAGGAGTCGGTGGGCGCCGCCGCCTTCATATGGTCCACCGTTCCCGACCGCGGCGGCCCGCGCGACGCCTTCGCCGTCTACCGCCTCCTCCACGAATGGCAGGACTTCTCGCACCGCCTGCACGAGGCCGGACATCAGGCGTACTGCCTGGTGTGGCCCTGACGGACGGACGGCGCACGCCGCCCGCGCGACACGGCGCGGACGGCGCGATCCCCCTCCGGGCGGCACATGAAGGCCGACCGCTCCTCGCCACGGCGGCTCCCCGGGATTAGGCTCACTGGTGTGACCGCAGAAGAGACCGCAGCGGACCACTTCGCCGTCGTGGCGGTCGCCTCCTCGGCCGGCGGCATCCACGCCCTGTCCACCTTCGTGGAACAGCTGGACGCCGGACTGCCGGTCCCCGTGCTCGTCGTCCAGCATCTCGACCGCCGGCACAGCACCGTGATCGCCGGGGTACTCGGCCGCCGTACGAAGCTTGAGGTCAAGCTCGCGGAGGACGACGAGCGCGCCCGGCCCGGCGTCGTCTACGTGGCCCCGCCCGACCACCATCTCCTCGTGAACGCCGACGGCGTCCTGTCGCTCTCCCGCAGCAGCATGGTCCACTTCGTACGGCCCTCGGCCGACCTCCTCTTCGAGTCGGTGGCCGGTGCCTACGGTGCGCGCGCCATCGCCTGTGTGCTGACCGGCACCGGCCGGGACGGCGCCATGGGCGTGGACGCGGTGAAGTCGTGCGGCGGCACCGTCATCTGTGAGGACCCGAGCACGGCAGAATTCAGCGGAATGCCGGAGGCGGCCGTGGGGACGGGTGCGGTGGATTTCGTGCTACCTCTGGAGGAAATCGCCACGGTGGTCCGTGGCCTGGTCGAGGTCAAG
Organism: Streptomyces sp. NPDC053560; assembly: GCF_044544605.1. Lineage (NCBI taxonomy): Bacteria > Bacillati > Actinomycetota > Actinomycetes > Kitasatosporales > Streptomycetaceae > Streptomyces > Streptomyces sp. NPDC053560. The sequence continues at coordinate 535,428 of NZ_JBITXI010000005.1, forward strand.
AGGCAGTGATGGGCGAGACGCGGGAAGTGGAGACCGATGAGGAGCTGGAAGGGCTGCTCACCTTCCTGAGAGACGCGCGCGGTTTCGACTTCACGGGGTACAAGCGGTCTTCCCTGACCCGGCGCATCCGCAAGCGGATGGCGGACGTGGAAGTGGCCTCCTACGCCGACTACCGGGACATGCTGGAGACCAGCGCCGAGGAATTCAACGCCCTCTTCAACACCATCCTGATCAACGTCACCTCCTTCTTCCGCGACGCGGACGCCTGGACGTACCTCCAGCGCGAGGTGCTGCCCGACCTGGTGTCCCAGGCCGCTCCCGGCGAGGAGATCCGGGTGTGGAGCGCGGGCTGCTCCAGCGGCGAGGAGGCGTACTCGCTCGCGATCATGCTCGCCGAGACGCTGGGGCTGGACGAGGCCCTGGAACGCGTCAAGATCTACGCGACCGACGTCGACGAAGAGGCGCTGCGGGACGCACGCGCCGGCCTGTACCCCGCGAAGGCCCTGGAGTCGCTGTCGGCGGAGCTGCGCTGCAAGTACTTCACCGAGAACGGCGCGCAGTTCAGCCTCCGCTCCGACCTGCGCCGCCGGGTGATCTTCGGCCGGCACGACATCACCCGCGACGCGCCCATCTCCCGCCTGAACCTGCTGGTGTGCCGCAACACGCTGATGTACTTCAACGTCGAGGCGCAGACCCAGATCGTCGACCGCTTCCACTTCGCGCTCCGTGAGGGCGGCTTCCTCTTCCTCGGCAAGGCCGAGATGCTGCTCAACGACGCCGACCGGTTCGAAGTGCTGAGCATGCGGCAGCGGGTCTTCCGGCGCCGGCCGGGCGACACGGGGCTGCCGTACTCGCCGACACCGCTGCGGATCGGAACGGCCTCGGGCCAGGAGCTGAACTCGCTCGCCCGCAACCGCCAGCTGCGCGACCTCATCCTGGACTCGACCCCGGCCCCCTCGCTCGCCGTCGACCTCGCCGGCACCGTCGTGATGATCAACGGTCACGCGCGGGCGCAGTTCGCGCTCACCTCCAACGACATCGGGCGCCCCTTCCAGGACCTGGAGATCTCCTACCGCCCGGTCGAGCTGCGCTCCCTGATCGAACAGGCCGTCCACGAACGGCGGACGCTGCGCGTCAACAGTGCCGCGCGCCGGGTCGGCGAGGAGACGCAGTTCTTCGACATCCTGATCCAGCCGCTGGTGACCCCCAACGGCCTGCCCGTCGCGACGCACATCACCTTCACCGACGTCACCGTCTCCACGCAGCTGAAGTCCGAGGTAAAGCGGGTGCGCGAAGAGCTGGAGACCGCTTACGAAGAGCTCCAGTCCACCAACGAGGAACTGGAGACCACCAACGAGGAACTCCAGTCGAGCATCGAGGAGCTGGAGACCACCAACGAAGAACTCCAGTCCACCAACGAGGAACTGGAGACCACCAACGAAGAACTCCAGTCGGGCAACGAGGAACTGGAGACCATGAATGAGGAGATGCGCATCCGTACCGCGGAGCTCGACGAGGCCCGCGCCTTCCTCGAAGGCGTGCTGACCAGCGTCGCCGCCGGAGTGGTGGTCCTGGACAGCGAGGCGCGGGTCAAGAGCTGGAACCGCGGCGCCGCCGAGCTGTGGGGCCTGCGCCCCGACGAGGTCGAGAACGAAGATTTCTTCTCCCTCGACTTCGGGCTGCCCGCAGAAAGACTGCGGCACGCGGTCCAGAAGTGCCTGAAGACCGGGCGCCGTACCGGCCCCGTCGAGCTGCCCGCCGTGAACCGCATCGGCCGGTCCATCGACTGCACCGTCGTGTGCTCCCCCTTCGACGGATACAACGGCGGCGTCGTCCTGTTGATGGAAGAACAGAGTCCCGATCCAGCCGTTTGACGGGCGGAACAGCGTAGGCTGTCGCCATGGATACCGGCAGCTCGTCGGGACACTCAGCCATCGCCTGGCGGCGTATGACCAGGGCGCTGGAGAGCGCCGCACGCGCGGAGGCGTTCGCCGAGCAGTACGAACGACTCTTCCTGCAAAGCGGCAAGGTGCACCATGCCGAACTGGCCGACAGCTATCGCCGGACGGCGGAACGTCACCGCTCCTCGGCGCGCCTCCAGGAGAAGTTCGCCCGCCGGCTGATGGCCCGGTCCGGCCCGCGTGACACCCGGCCGCTCTTCATGAGCGTGGTCGCGGACGCCTGCGGCACCAGCAGCGCAGCCCTCACCCTGGTCGGGTCCGACCAGAGCCAGCTCGCCGTGGCCGCCTCCGACGAGGGGTCCCGCGCCGCCCAGGACCTGGAGTACGTCCTGGGCGAGGGGCCGGGCACGGACGCCGCGGCCGGCAGCCGCCGGATCTCCGCGGCGGGCCGGTACCTGGAGCGGTACTGGCCCGTTTACGGCCCGGCCGTCAGGGCACTCGGCTTCGGCGAGGTGATCGCCGTACCCTTGAAGACACCCGGCGGTTGCCTGGGCTCGCTGGCGGTCTTCGACCCCCGGCCCGGCACCGCCACGGCCACGGCCGTCGCCGACATCACCGAGGCGCTGGTGCGGTCGATGCTCATCGGCCCGGACGCCGACCCGGAGTTCTACGGCGGGACGGACCACCGGGACACCGTGCACCAGGCCGCGGGGATGGTGTCCGTTCAGGAACGCTGTCCCGTGAAGGACGCCCTCGCGCTGATCAAGGCAAGGGCCTACGCGGACGGGATACCCGTCAACGTGATGGCGGAACGGATCGTGAGTGGGGAGATCCGCCTTGCCTGAGAGGCAAGGGATGGCGCAAAGTTCGCAGAGCGCTGCGACTCGCCTGAAGGGGGCGTCATGACGACACCGGCACAGCAGATCGCCGACGTGTTCGTGGAATTGTCCGGAGGAAGCGCGGGCACGCCCTTGGATGCCCCTGAGCTGCTGGCCACACTCGTACGGTACGGACCGGACCTCCTCGGTGTGCACGCCGTCGGCACGGTGGCCACCGTGGACGCGCGTACCGAGCCTCAGATCGCCGGCTCCGAGGACGGTGCGCAGCTGCTGAAGCGTGAGGCCGTGAAGTGGGCCGAGGGCCCCGGCACGGAGGCCTGCCGCAGCGGCCGGGCGCTCCTCGACGTCGCGCTCGACAGCGAGGCGGCCAGGCGGCGTTGGCCGCGGTACACCCCGCGCGCGCTGGAGCTGGGGTACACCCGGGCCGCCGCCTTTCCGCTGCGGACCCGTGAGCGTCCGCTGGGCGCGCTGGTCCTGCTCGGTTCCCCGGCGGACGCTCCGATGTCCGAGGAGACCGTGGCGCTCGCCCAGTCGCTGGCGGACTTCACCGCGCTGGCGCTGATACGCGGCCATGAGCTGCAGGAGAGCCGGACGCTGGCCGGCCAGCTGGAGCACGCGCTGGTGAGCCGCGTGATCATCGAGCAGGCCAAGGGGGTGCTCGCCAACAGCTGCGGGCTCTCCATGGACGGCGCCTTCGCGCTGCTGCGCGGCCACGCCCGTGCCCACCGCCGGGTGCTGAGCGAGGTCGCACACGACGTGGTCGAGGGCCGCCTGCGGCTCGGCGGCGACGGCCCGGACGGCCCCGCGGCCCCCCGGCGCTGACCGGGAGGGCTCCGGAAGGCTCCTCGTCCCGGGCACCTTTCGCCCCACAGGCACGTTGAGCATCACGACGGACACCGCCGCTCCGGGCTTCGGGGCGGGGGACCGCCGGCCCTCCGGGGCGGCCCATGCCGTCAACTTCTACATCCGTGTAGATTTCAGCTCTGCGCAGCCGTGCGCAACGGACGAGGGATGACGAGGAGATTCACATGGCTCTGTGGGACCGGATCAAGGATTCCGCGCAGACGATGCAGACTCAGCTGGTCGCGAAGAAGAACGACCTGAAGAGCGGCGCCTTCCGGGACGCGAGCATGGCGATGTGTGCGCTGGTGGCCGCGGCGGACGGCACCGTCGACCCGTCCGAGCGCCGCCGGGTGGCCCAGCTGATCATGTCGAACGAGGTGCTGCAGAACTTCCCCGCCGACGACCTCCAGCGCCGCTTCGACGGCTACCTCGACAAGCTCATCGCCGACTTCGACTTCGGCAAGGTGAGCATCATGCAGGAGATCGGCAAGGTGAAGAAGAAGCCGACCGAGGGCCGGGCCGTCATCCAGATCGGCATCGTCATCGGCGGCGCCGACGGCGACTTCGACAAGACCGAGCAGGCCGTCGTGCGCGACGTCTGCTTCGCGCTGGACATCCCGCCGGCCGAGTTCGACCTGTGACGGCCGGCCGGGCACGGCCCGCGGCGGTCAGCCGCGGGCGCCCGGCTCGCCGGTCGTACGGGGCGCCTCGTCGTCCGCGCGGGAGCCGATGACGTCGCCGGGCCGGGCACGGATCGTGCGCGGCGGCGGGCCGTCGTCGTCCGGGTGGACGCCGTCCTTCATCGCCCGGGTCTCGCTCTTCAGGATGCGGGTCGCCTTGCCGGCGGACCGTACGAGGTCGGGCAGCCGCTTGGCCGCGAGCAGCACGATGACAACGATGAGGAGCAGTGCGATCTCACTGATCCCGAACATCCCCGGTCCTCTTTTCCCCCTCCGCACGGAGGGCATCACGAGCGTACTGGTCAGTGCCGCGGCCCGGAATCGGGCCCGCTGAAGTCGGGCCCCGCGTAATCCGGGCTCGCGTAGTCGCCGCCGGCGTAATCCCCGCTCGCATACCGCCCGCTCGTGTAGTCGGGCGCCGCGAAGTCCGGGCTGCTGTAGCCGGGCCGGGTCCGGCGGCCGGCGTCCCGGGCGGGTGCGGTCGGCGGGCCGGAGTTGAGCTGCCGCTCCAGGTGCGGCACGATCCCGCGCTCCAGCAGCGCCAGCTGCCAGGCCTCCCGCGCCCGCCGCAGCCGCTCGCCGGGCGTGTCGGCGCCGGACGCCCGGTGCCGGGCCGCGGTGCCGAGCAGCCCGGCGACGCCGCAGGCCAGGGACGCCGCGGTGAGCACCACGGAGACCTGCCCGGCGGTGATCAGGGCGTCCGCGAGCGCCCGTTGCGAAGCGGCCGGCCGCAGCAGGTAGCCCAGCAGGAAGAAGACGACGGACGCCACGGCGGCCAGGCTCGGCACCAGCACGCCGAGCAGGGGCAGCAGCCCGCGCCACCGGCCCCGTCCCGCGTCGCCGTCGGTGTCGCCCACGGCCCCGTTGTCCCCGGTGCCGCCCGTTCCGCCGACCGCGTGCTCCCGGAGGGCGAGATACGTCCGGTACTCAGGCGCGGCCGCCTCCGCGAGCAGGGCGGCCTCGGCGAGCGCGCCGGTCCGCAGCCGCCTGCCGAGCTCTCCGGTGCGGTCGGCCCGTACGGCCCGCGCGATCTCACCGGTGCTCAGCGCCCGGTCCACCAGCCGTTCCACGTCCGCCGCGTCCCGCGCCCGCAGCCCTTCCCCCGGTAACCGCGCCATCACTTCCCCCGCTTCTCGACCCGTGCCCCGACCGCTGAATCTACAGCACTGTAGAAACAAGGCGCGCGGTCCGGGCGTACGCGGCGGGCTTCCCTCAGTACGATGGCCGCCCCACGGGCGTACGAGCACACGTGCGGGCGGGCGGCGGAGGGAGACGGCGGAGTGGACCGCGGAGCGGGCAGGCGAGCGGGCGAGGGACGGCACGAACGCGACCCCCGCGGACGCCGGCGCGGCCAGGGCGAACTGGAGGCCCAGGTCCTGTCGGTGCTGCGGCTGTCCTCGGGCCCGGCGACGGCGGCCTGGGTGCAGGAACGTCTCGACGGCGACCTCGCCTACACCACCGTCATGACCATCCTCTCCCGGCTGCTGGCCAAGGGGGCGGTCACCCGCGAGCGGCTGGGCCGCGCCTTCGCGTGGCAGGCCGCGTCCGACGAGGCCGGGCTCGCCGCGCTGCGCATGCGCCGGGTGCTGGACGGGGAGGCCGACCGGGAAGCGGTACTGGCCAGCTTCGTCACCGCCCTCTCCCCCGACGACGAACGCCTGTTGCGCGGCCTGCTCCACGAGGCGTCGGACGCTCCCGCGGGCCCCCGCGGGACCGGCGCGCCGGAACAGACGCCGGAGGACTGACCCTTGGGCGTGTTCGTCTTCCTGCCCCTGGTCCTCCCCCTCACCGCCTGGCCGGTCGCGCGCCTGGCCGAGCAGCATCTGCACCCGCGCAGCGCCACCCGGCTGCTGGCCGGGGTCGCCGCCGTGCTGGCCGTGTGCAGCACGCTCTGCCTCGCCCTGATCATGGTCGTCGGCACCGCCCAGCTCCCCGGCAACCCGCTGCCCGACGGCTGGTCCGACCCGGAGGTCCGCGCGGCGGTCCCGTACGACGAGGTCGCGGGCAAGGCCGCGATCCCGGCACTGCTCGCGGTGGCCGTGGCGGGCGCCCGTACGGCCTGGCACCACGTGCGGGTGCGGCGCCGGGCGGCCCGTGCGCTGGCGGGACTGCCCGGCTCGCCGGTGGCGGTGCTGCCGGACACCGCCGCGTACGCGTACGCGCTGCCGGCCCGGCGCTCCGGACGCGGCCGGATCGTGGTCTCCACGGCGATGCTGGCGCTGCTGGACTCGCGTGAGCGGCGGGCCCTGTTCGCGCACGAGCGGGCGCATCTGACAGGACGTCACCACCGCTATCTGCTGGCGGTACAGCTCGCGGCGCGGGCCAATCCGTTCCTGCTGCCGCTGCGTACGGCGACGGAGTTCTGCGCCGAGCGCTGGGCGGACGAGGAGGCGGCGCGGGCGGTCGGCGACCGCCGGGCAACGGCCCGCGCGGTGGGCAAGGCCGCCCTGGTCACCGGCGGCTCCCCGCTCGCGGGGCTGGCGTCGTTCGCCGCGCCGGGCCCCGTGCCGCGCCGGGTGGCCGCACTGCTCGGCCCGACCCCGCCGGCCCGCAGCCTGCCTCCGGCACTCACCCCCGCCGGGCTGGCCACCCTCGTCGCGGCGGCCGGCACCCTCGCCTCCGCCCTCTCCTCCGTCAACGCCACGGTCGCGCTCTTCCTCGTCCTCCAGGCGGCCACCCCGCTGTGAGGGCGCCCGGCGCCGCCGCGGGTCGCATCCCGCTGCCGTGAGCGCGCCCGGCGCCGCCGCGGGCGCGGCCCGCCCTCAGGGCCGCTCCGCCGTCAGGTACCGCTGCACCGTCGGCGCCAGCCAGGCGACGACCTCGTCGTGGCCGAGCCCGACGGCGGGCGGGACCCGTACGACATAGCGGGCCAGCGCCATGCCCACGATCTGCGAGCCGATCAGCACGGCCCGGACCGGCGCCTCGTCGGGCACCGGGCAGACCGCCGCGATCACCGGCCCCAGCTGGTCCCGGAAGATCGACCGCAGCCGCTCGGCGCCCGCGTCCACCGTGACGCCGACCCGCACCATCCCGGTCAGCCGCTCGTCGCTCTCCCAGACGGCCAGGAAGTGGCGTACCAGCCGCTCCCCCAGCTCGGAGCGGTCCACCTCGGACAGGTCCGGCATCCGCAGGTCGATCTCGGTGGCGGCGAGGAACAGCCCCTCCTTGTTGCCGTAGTAGCGCATGACCATGGACGGGTCGATGGCCGCGTCCCGGGCGATGGCCCGGATGGTCGCGCGTTCGTACCCCTCGGCGGCGAAGCGGTCGCGCGCCGCGGTGAGGATCGCGGCCCGGGTCGCGTCGGAGCGGCGGGGCCGCACTGAGGGCTCGATGTCAGCCATGCCAACAAGCGTAGGCCAACAGCTGTTGACACGCCAGAGCCGCGGCCGTACGTTGCCAACAAGCGTTGACCAACGACCGTTGGCACAGGAGGCGGACATGCACCGCGAATCCGGCACCACGACCCGCACCACAGCCCCGCACCCCACCTCCGACGTACTGGTCGTCGGCGCCGGCCCCACCGGCCTGCTGCTCGCAGGCGACCTCGCCGAGGCCGGCCTCGACGTCACCCTGCTGGAGCGCCGCGCCCCGGGGATCAGCAACCTCACCCGCTCCCTGGTCGTGCACGCCCGCACCCTGGAGCAGTTCGACTCCCGCGGCCTGGCCGATGACGTGATCGCCACCGGACATCCGGTGACCTCGCTCCAGCTCTTCGGCGACGTACGGATGGACCCGACCGGGCTGCGCACGCGCTACCCGTACGTCCTGGTCACTCCGCAGTTCGAGGTCGAGCGGGTGCTGGAGGAGCGGGCCCGCAAGGCCGGCGTGGCCTTCGCGTACGGCAACGAGGTCACGGCGGTCCGCCAGGACGCGGACAGCGTCACGGCCACGGTCCGCACCACGGACGGCGCCACCGGCGGGTACCGCGCGTCCTACCTGGTCGGCACCGACGGCGTGCACAGCGGCGTGCGGCGGGCGCTCGGCCTGCCGTTCCCCGGCAAGGCCGTCATCCGGTCGGTCGTGCTCGCCGACGTACGGCTCACCGAGCCGCCGTCCGAGCCGCTCGTCGCCAGGGCGGACGGCGACGCCTTCGCCCTCGTCGCGGGCTTCGGCGACGGCTGGTTCCGGGTGATCGCCTGGCACCGCCACCGGCAGGCCGACGACCGGGCGCCGGTCGACCTGGCCGAGGTCCGCGAGCTGACCCGGCTCGCGCACGGCACCGACTACGGCCTCCAAGAGGCCCGCTGGATGTCCCGCTTCCACAGCGACGAACGGCAGGTCCCCGAATACCGCGTCGGCCGGGCCTTCCTCGCGGGCGACGCGGCCCACGTCCACTCCCCGGCCGGCGGCCAGGGCATGAACACCGGCCTCCAGGACGCCGCCAACCTCAGCTGGAAGCTGATCGCGGTGCTGCGCGGCCGGGCCACGGACGAGCTGCTGGACACGTACCACGCCGAACGCCACCCGGTGGGCCGCGCGGTCCTGCGCTCCAGCGGCGCGCTCATCCGCTTCGCGCTGCTCCAGACCCGCGCGCAGCGCGCAGCCGCCGTACTGGTGGGGCAGGTCGTCAAGCGGCTGCCGCCGGTGACGCGCCGCGCCGTCGCGCAGATCTCCGGCATCGGCATCGCCTACCGGCGCGGCCGCGGCGACCACCCGCTCACCGGCCGGCGCGCGCCCGACATCCGGCTCGCCGACGGCAGCCGCCTCTACGAAGAGCTGCGCGGCAACCGCTTCGTGCTCATCACCCCGGCGTACGAGACACCGGAGCTGGGCGGCCGGGACGCGAGCCGCGTCGCGCACGGCACCTGGCGCGGCCACCGGCGTACCGCGCTGCTCGTCCGCCCCGACGGCTACATCGCCTGGGCCACCGACACCATGGACCGCGCGGCCCGCGCGGACGCCCTGGCGGCGGCCCTGCTGCGCTGGACGGGGCCGGCCGAGCAGCAGCCGGCCGCGGCGGCACCGGCCCGGGGGTGAGCCCCGGCGGCCGTACCGGGCCGGGCGGTCCTGCCGGTCCGGGCGGCCCGCATACGCTGCCGGTATGTCGATCTTCCGCTCCGCCGTGCTCTTCGTCCTCGCCGCGTTCCTGGAGATCGGCGGCGCCTGGCTGGTCTGGCAGGGCGTGCGGGAGCACCGCGGCTGGGTGTGGGCGGGCGCGGGCGTACTGGCCCTGGGCGCGTACGGGTTCGTCGCCACGCTCCAGCCGGACGCCGACTTCGGCCGCATCCTGGCCGCGTATGGGGGCGTCTTCGTCGCCGGGTCGCTGGTCTGGGGCATGGTCGCGGACGGCTACCGGCCCGACCGCTGGGACATCACCGGCGCCCTGGTCTGCTTGGCCGGCATGGCCCTGATCATGTACGCGCCGCGGGGGCGGTGACGGCCCGGCGGACCTCCCCGGCCCCGGCCCGGCTGCGCATATTCTGATCGCGTACCGCCCACTCGTACATCCGTACGTCCGTACGCCGAGGAGCACGTATGACCGCCGCCCGTACCGCCGTTGTCACCGGAGCGAGCAGCGGCATCGGTGCCGCGACCGCCCGGAAGCTCGCCGAGGCCGGATACCGCGTGATCCTCGTCGCGCGCCGTAAGGACCGTCTCGAAGCGCTGGCCGCCGAGCTGCCGCACGCCGAGGCGTACGCCCTGGACGTCACCGACCGCGCCGCCGTCGACGCCTTCGCGGCCTCCCTGGACCGCTGCGACGTCCTGGTCGACAACGCGGGCGGCGCGCTCGGCACCGACCCGGTGGCCACCGCCGACCCGGCCGACTGGCGCACGATGTACGAGGTCAACGTCCTCGGCGTGCTGAACGTGACGCAGGCGCTGCTGCCCGCGCTGACCGCCTCCGGCGACGGCACGGTCGTGGTCCTCTCCTCCACCGCGGGCCACGGCACGTACGAGGGCGGCGGTGGCTACGTGGCCGCCAAGCACGGCGCGCACGTCCTCGCCGAGACGCTCCGCCTGGAGCTGTGCGGGCAGCCCGTACGCGTCATCGAGGTGGCGCCCGGCATGGTGCGCACCGACGAGTTCGCGCTCACCCGCTTCCGCGGCGACGAGGCGAAGGCCGCCAAGGTGTACGAGGGCGTCGCCGAGCCGCTGACCGCGGACGACGTGGCCGACACGATCGCGTGGGCGGTCACCCGGCCCGCCCACGTCAACATCGACCTCCTCGTCGTCCGCCCCCGCGCGCAGGCCTCCAACACCAAGGTCCACCGCGAGGCCTGACGTATGCCCGGGCCCTAGGACCATCGTCCCGGGCCGCCCGTCCGGCACGGAGGCCGAACGGCCGATGCGCGGTCCGCCGGCCCGCGGATACGGTCCCGGTGTCCGCACCCCAGCGAAGGAGCCACCATGCGCGCCGTTCCCGCTCCCGTGAGCGTCACCGCCTTCGACCACCTGGTCCTCAACGTCGCCGACGTCGAACGCGCGCTGGACTTCTACTGCGGGCCACTGGGGCTCGAAGCGGTCCGGGTGGACGAATGGCGGGCCGGCGAGGTGCCGTTCCCCTCGGTCCGGGTGAGCCCGACGACCATCATCGACCTGGTGCGGGCCCCGGAGGCCGCCGGCGGGGAAGGCACGCCGGCCCGCGCCAACGTCGACCACCTCTGCCTGGTCGTCGCGCCGCTGGACTGGCAGCAGGTCATCGACTCCGGCGTGTTCACCGTGGTCGACGGCCCCGGCAAGCGCTTCGGCGCCCGCGGCACGGCCGAGTCCCTCTACGTACGGGACCCGGACGGCAACACCGTCGAGCTGCGCTGGTACCCGGTGGACGCGTAGGGCACACCGCGGGCGACGGACCTTCACAAGATCCACAATGATCGCGCCACATGATTTTCCACCCGCAGGGCACGGGACCCGCGTGAGCACTTTCCGTATCCCCACCCCCCGTTTCCGCAGGCCCGGCAGGGCCCTCAAGCGCGCGGCCGTCCTGGCCGCGGGCGCGGGCCTGTTGACCACCGGCCTGCTCGCCACGCCCGCCTCCGCCGCCATGGGCGACAACGTCGTGCACGGCCCGGCGGCGTGCGCCTTCTCCGAGGACCGCGGCGCCGTGGCCCTCGGCGAGGCCGGCGACCAGGTCTCCCAGATCCAGTGCCTGCTGGCCAACCGCCAGTACCTGGGCTGGAACAACCTCAGCGGCGCCTTCGACACCAACACCCTGGCGGCCGTGGCCCACTTCCAGGCCGACCACGGTCTCGTCCCCGACGGCGTGGTCTCCCCGACGACCTGGGACGCCCTGTACAAGGCGGGCCCGCCGGCCGGCCCCGTGCAGTCCCCGGGCCGGCCGGAGGCCCAGCCGGCGGTCTGACCGCGCACCCGTCACGTCCGAGAGGGCCGGATCCCACCCGGGGTCCGGCCCTCTCGCCGTCCCGCCCGGGTCTCAGTCGGCGGACGGCACGTCCGGGGGTTCCCGGCGGACGATGACGTCGCGGGCCACGTCCAGGATCGGCCGTCCGCTGCTGAAGGCCTCGGTACGGATCGCCAGCAGCGCCTCGTCCAGGGAGATCCGGAGGCGGACGGAGAGCATCCCGGTGGCCTGGTGGACCTCGGCGCGGTGCAGCGTGGCGAGGTCCGCCAGCGGGTCGCGCCGGCCCCGGGCGCCGGGTACGCCCCCCAGGAGCAGATACGTCGCGGAGTCCGTGAAGGCCAGCGCGTCGCGGTACTGCTGGGGGCCGAGCGCCCCCGGGCGGGTCCGGTAACCGGCGAAGACGCCCAGCTGGATGGCGCCGATCCGCAGCGAGAACGCGAAGAAGGCACCGGCCCCCACGTGCAGCGCGTCGGGCAGGAACACCGGCCAGCGGGTCTCGGGCGTGCGGGCGAGGTCCGGTTCGAGGACGGCGCGGTTGTGGTGGACGCACTCCAGCGACGGCCCTTCGCCCAGGGTGTACTGGAGGTCCTCCAGGGCGGCCCCGAGGGTGTCGGCCGGTGCGTGCCAGATCAGCTCCAGGCTCCGGCCCCGGGTCAGGGCCGAGACCGTGACGCCGGTGAGACCGAGCGCCTCGGCGCACCGGTCCGCCGGCACCTGGGCCAGGCCCGGCGCGGCGGGGGCCACCATGGCGAGCACGGCCGCCATCTGGGGGCTGACCGGGGCCTCTGGACTCGTCGGCATCGGATCTCCGCATCAAGAGTGCGGAAGCGGCATCATTCAGGAACCGGGTGGTGACGGATCAGCCGGCTCGGCGTCGTCCCCGCGGCCGTCGATCACCGCTCGGGCAAGGTCGGTCAGCGGCCTCCGCCGGCTGCGCGCACGCGCGCGGAGTCGCTCGAAAGCCTCGTCCAGGCTCACGTGCAGGCGTTCCGCGAGCACCCCTTTCGCCTGCTCGACGACGACGCGGCTGCCCAGGGCGTCCTCCAGCCGCTCGTCGAGCAGGCTCCGATCGCGCAGTGCCCGGTACTGAAGGATGCCGATGGTCGCCACGTCGGCCAGGGCCTGCCCCAGCCGCAGCTCGGCCCTGCTCGGGGCCTCGCGGCAGCAGCGGAAGACGTTCAGGGCGCCGACGCTCCGCTCCCGCAGCCGCAGGGGCATGCCGGCCACCCCGGCGAACCCCCGCGCCAGCGCCCAGCCGGTGAACCGCGGCCAGCGGTCCCGGGCCTCGGCGGCGTCCAGCAGCGTGTACGGGACCGCGCTGCCGGTGCGGGTGCAGTCCCGGCACGGGCCCTCCTCCCACTCGATCTGCGCCAGTTCCAGCTGCCGGGTCCGTTCGTCGGTGGCGGAGGCGTCGACCATCCGGCCGCGGGCGTCGAGCAGCACGACCCCGGCGGCGTCCACCGGCAGCAGGGCGATCGCCCGCTCGGCGAGCACGTGCAGGAAATCCATGATGTCGAAGTCCGCGACCAGCGTGTCGGCGAGTTCGACGAACGCGGCGGCGAGCTCTTCTTCACGCGCGGTGCGTTGCCCGGCGTGCTCAGCGGGTTCAGTGGGCATGGCCGGCTCCAGGGCACGAACGGTTCGCGGTGGGGCGGGGTCTCGGCCGGTCCGCTGTCGCTCGCGACGGGATCGGCAACCGCGGCGGGGCAGGAACGCATTCAGGATGCCACCGCTCCGTTTGCCGCGAGCCCCTCGCCTTCCGCAAATACGCCGACGGACGGAGCGCCGTGTCCACGATGCGGAGCAGAACGCACCACTTTCCGTACCGCCGGCTCCCCGCGCCCGCCGCGTCGTCCGCACCGGGCGAACGCCGGTGCACTCCGGCGGGACGTGGCACGATCGTGCACGTGACCAGCAGACCCGCCGCGGCACAGCACCTGCGCGAGCTCGCCCGGCTGCGCCGCGTCCGTGACCGGATCGACCGGGAGTACACGCAGCCGCTGGACGTCGAAGCGCTCGCGCGCGGCGTGCACATGTCCGCGGGGCACCTGAGCCGCCAGTTCCGGCTGGCCTACGGCGAGTCGCCGTACAGCTATCTGATGACGCGGCGGGTCGAGCGCGCGATGGCACTGCTGCGCCGCGGCGACCTGGGCGTCACCGAGGTCTGCTTCGCGGTCGGCTGTTCATCGCTGGGCACCTTCAGCACCCGCTTCAGGGAGCTGGTCGGCATGCCGCCCAGCGTGTACCGGCGCCGGGCGGCGGACGGGTCGGCGGAGCTGCCGGCGTGCGTGGCGAAGCAGGTGACCAGACCGGTCAGGAATCGAGAAGCGGCGCCACGGACCGGTAGCTAGCGTGACGGACATGGACATCACCATTCACACCAGCGTCCTTCCGCACGACGACCCGGACGCCTCCCTCGCCTTCTACCGCGACGTCCTCGGCTTCGAGGTCCGCAGCGACGTCGGCACCGGCACGATGCGCTGGATCACGGTCGGCCCCCCTGGCGGGTCCGGCACGTGCATCCTCCTGGCGCCGCCGGCCGCCGACCCCGGCATCACCGACGACGAACGCCGCACGATCGCCGAGATGATGGCCAAGGGCACCTACGGCTGGATCATGCTCGCCACCAAGGACCTCGACGGCACCTTCGAACGGCTCCAGGCCGGCGACGCCGAGGTGATCCAGGAGCCGACCGAGCAGCCGTACGGGGTCCGCGACTGCGCCTTCCGCGACCCCGCGGGCAACCAGATCCGCATCCAGGAGCTGCGCTGAGGGCCGGCGGCCCACGGCCGCTGCCATGACCGGCGGCCGGGCCGCGACCTTCTTCTGACACCCGGCGGGCGTGGAAGAGCGGCTCGCGGGTACCTGCCGCTCAAGTCGAGGGCGGGCACCCGGGGCCGGCGCTCGGTCAGGCTTGTCCCGTCCGGAAAGGTGGCGGGACAAGCTGAACCTCCACGGCCCGGGGACGGGCCCCGCCGCATCACCGTCACCCTGCCGGGGCGCACGTCGCCTCTTGGCCGTCACGTTGTGTGGCGCCCTGGAAGCAGCCGGGCATACTGCCACTATGAGTAAGGATCGGCCGGGCAAAGAGCACGACGCAGCCGACCCCGCGCACCGTGCGCATGAGCAGGAGGACACCGCCGCCGACCAGGGCCGGGAGGCCGGCGAGCGCGAGCGCGGGGCGGACGACCGCGAGAGCGCGGCCGACAAGCGAGAGCGCAGGGCCGACGACCGCGAGAGCAGGGCCGACGCGCGGGAGGCCGATGCGGACGCGCGGGAGGCCGATGCGGACGCGCGGGAGGCCGATGCGGACGCGCGGGAGGCCGATGCGGACGCGCGGGAGAAGCGGCTCGCTGCGTGGGAGGGCCGGATGGATCAGCGGGCCCGTGCGACGGGAGGGTCGGCCCCCAGCCCACGGCAGCGCTCGCATGAGGCGATCATGCGGGCCCGGGGGCTGATGGAAGCCAGCCGGGACCGGCTGGACCGCAGCGAGGCCGCGCTGCACCGCGCCGACGCGCGCGACGAACGGGAACAGCGCTCCGTCGACCGGGAGGTCGCCGCCACCGAAGTGCTCCGGGCCAGTCAGGCCCCCACCCCGCACGAGGACCTGGAAGCCAGGGTGCGCCGCCTGGAGGATCTGTTCGCGGAGACGGCCGCCGCGCTCGGCGCCGCACAGGACGCGCTGGCCGATGAGTACGAACGGCTCGGCCCGGACTCGTCGCGCCGGGCCGACGAGGCCCGGCGCCGCGCGGAGCGCGTCCGCCGGGCGGTGGCCGACCTCCGGAACGACACCCCGCCCGCCGACGCGCACGACGACTGACCCGGCCGGCGGGCCCGTCCGCTCGCGCCGGGGCGGGAGGCGCCCAGCGGTGACGTGGTGCCGGGCGGTGCGGAATGTGCACCTCCGGTGCCCGCTTTGTCGCGGCGGACCGGCGTAGCCTCGGAGAAAATCCGTGGATGCCTCCACCGGAATCGAGCGCGTTTCTGCTGCGGGCATTCGGCGGCCTCGAACAGGAGAAGCGCCATGCCGCCAGCGGACGTTCCTCCGGTCCCGTGTGATCGGCCGCTACCTACCGCCGCCGCACCGTGGGGCATCCCCGGTCTCCGGGCCGGGCGGCCGCGGTTCAGGCCCGCCTCGGGAAGCGTCGCGGTGCGCGCAGGGAAGAGGCCCCCAGTGCGGCCGCCTGCCTACGCCGACAAACAACTGCGGATCTGGCGTACCGCCGCCCCGCCGGGCCTCCGCCTGTCGGGCCAGGTCGACCTGACCAACCAGCACGCCTTCCTCACTCACCTGCTCGCCCTCGACGGGACCCCCGACAGGATCACGATCGATCTGTGCAAGGTGACGTTCTTCAGCTTTGCCTCCCTGCACGCGCTGGTGTCCTACGCCGAACTGCTGGCACCCGGCCGGCGCCTGATCCTCCGCGCCGGGACACCGATCATCGGGCAGATGCTGGCCGCCTGCGGCTGGACCCGGCCCGAGCTTCCCCTGACTCTCCTGGAGGAAGACTGCGATGACTGAGTCACGTGCGTCCGCGGGGCCGGGCCCAGCCCGCCACGCGCACCACCTGCTGCTCTACGGCAACGACGAACAGTTCCTGGCCTCCGCGGTCCCCTTCGCCCGCGACGGCCTGGATGCCCGAGAGCCGGTGTTCATCGCCACCACCCCGCACAACACCGCCCTCCTGCGACGGCAGCTGGCCACGCGGGCCGACGAGGTCACCTTCGCCCTCTCCTGGTACCGCACCCCCGCTCAGGCGCTGCTGGACTTCCACGACCGGGCACGTGCCGCCCGTGGCCGCTCCCGGGTCCTGGGCGAGACGCCCTGGGAGGGCCTCTCGTCCGTCCAGGTCCGCGAATGGACCCGGTACGAGGCGCTGCTCACGCTGGCCCTCGCCTCGACCGGCGCCTGGCATCTGTGCCCGTACGACACCCGCGCACTGCCGACCGCGCTCCTGCACACCGCGCAGCTCACCCACCCCACGCTGACCACCGGCGGGGAGCACCGGCCCAACCCCGCGCACGTCGCGCCGGAGGACTTCAGCGCGGCCTGCGACAGCGTGCCGCTGCCGGCCCCGCCCCGGGACGCAAGCCAGTTCCGCTTCGACGGCCCGAAGCAGGTCGCCGAACTGCGGGACTTCGCCGCCCGGCTGGCGCGCCGGGCAGGGCTCTCCGCCGACCGGATCAACAGCCTGCTGGTGTGCGTGGACGAGGCCGCCGCCAACGCCGTACGCCACGGCGGCGGCCTCGGCCGCTGCCGCATCTGGACCACGCCGGGCGAGATCTACTGCGAGGTGACCGACCCGCACGGCACGCTGAACACCGCCCTGGCCGGCTATCTGCCGCCCAGCACCGCCGGCCTCGACGGCCGCGGCCTGTGGATCATCCGCCAGCTCAGCGACGCCGCCGACATGCGCACCACCCCGCACGGCACCACGATCCGCATCCGCATGAACCGGCAACGGACCAGGAAGGACCGGTGAAGGCCGGCCACGCCACGCCCACGCGCTGCATCCGCAGCAAGCCCGCCGCCGGACACCGAGGAGCATCCCGCGGTTCGGCCGGGACCTCTCTGTACGGAGCGAGCCGCGGGACTGGCTTCGGACGTCGCCACGCCGTACCGGCCCGGTCCCGGCGGTACGGGCTGCGTCCCCTACGGCTTCGGGGAGGCATCGGACTCCGTTCTCCCCGATGTCCGTACCGCGCTCACGGAGCTGCGCGACAGCGCGCAGACGGTATGGCTGACCGGGCTCAGCCTCGGCGGGGCCTTGCCATGCCGGCCGGCTGCCGGCCGCACTTCGAGGAGCCGCACCTGACGACGGACGGCATCCACACCTTCGGACAGCCGCGGACCTGCGACCGCGTGCTGGCCCGGGCACACGACAAGGCCTTCACCAAGCGCATGTTCCGGTTCGTCAACCACAACGACGTCGTGCCCCGGATGCCGCCCGAGCCCGCGTACCACCGCGTACAGGCCGTGCGGTACATCGACGCCGACGGCCGGGTCCGCGACGCCGTTCCCACGCTCGGCCGGCTCGCCGACCGCCTGAAGGACTTCACCGAAGACTTCTGGGAGCTCAGGGCGTCTGTCGATCTTCCGCCGTGAGCTCGGCGACAAGGCCCTCGACGCGGGCCCGGATCTCATCGCGGATCAGCCGTATCGCAGCGAGCCCCTGGCCGGCCGGGTCCTCCAGTCGCCAGTCCAGGTAGGTCTTGCCGGGGAAGACCGGGCAGGCGTCGCCGCAGCCCATGGTGATGACCACGTCGGATGCCTGGACGGAGCCCGTGGTGAGGGCCTTGGGGGTCTCCGCGGTGATGTCGATGCCGACTTCGGCCATCGCCTCCACCACGGCAGGGTTGACGCGATCGGCCGGGGCGGAGCCGGCAGAGCGGACTTCGATGCGGTCGCCCGCAAGATGCGTGAGGAACGCGGCACCCATCTGGGAGCGGCCCGCGTTGTGCACGCAGACGAACAGCACCGATGGTTTCTGTCGATCAGACACGGGTGGAATTCTCCTCAGCGGTCGGTGCCTCGACCGGTCCGGCGGGGCGGGGGAAGAATCGGCGGGTGGCCATGGCCACGTACACGAGGCCGATCAGTACTGGCACCTCGATGAGGGGGCCGACGACGCCGGCCAGGGCCTGCCCGGAAGTGGCTCCGAAGGTGGCGATGGCCACGGCGATGGCGAGCTCGAAGTTGTTGCCCGCTGCGGTGAACGCCAGGGTCGTCGTGCGTGGATAGTCCAGGCCGACGGCCTTGCCCAGGGCCATGCCGCCGGCCCATATGACAGCGAAGTACACCAGCAGTGGCAGGGCGATCCGCACCACGTCGACCGGCTTCGAGGTGATCGCGTCTCCTTGGAGCGCGAACAGGACGACGATGGTGAACAGCAGTCCGTAGAGGGCGAAGGGGCCGATGCGCGGGATGAGCCGCGACTCGTACCAGGCCCGACCCTTGGCCTTCTCACCCAGCCGCCGGGTCAGATACCCCGCGACCAGCGGAATGCCGAGGAAGATCAGCACGCTGCGGGCGATCTCCCACACACTCACGTCGAGGCCGGTCTGCTCCAGGCCGAGCCACCCGGGCAGTACGGACAGGTAGAACCAGCCGAGCGCGGCGAACGCGATCACCTGGAACACGGAGTTCAGGGCGACGAGTACGGCGGCGGCCTCGCGGTCGCCGCAGGCGAGGTCGTTCCAGATGATGACCATGGCGATGCAGCGGGCCAGGCCCACGATGATCAGGCCGGTGCGGTACTCGGGCAGGTCCGGGAGGAAGATCCAGGCGAGGGCGAACATGACCGCCGGGCCGACGATCCAGTTCAGGAGGAGGGACGGGATCAGCAGCCGGCGGTCGCGGGTGACGGTGTCCAGCCGGTCGTAGCGGACCTTGGCCAGGACCGGGTACATCATCACCAGCAGACCGAGCGCGATCGGCAGCGAGACACCGGTGACGGTGACCTCGGCCAGCGCATCGCCGAGGCCGGGCACGAGGCGGCCCAGGCCGAGGCCGGCGGCCATGGCGGCCAGGATCCATACGGCGAGGTAGCGGTCGAGGAACGACAGTCGAGCTACCACGGGGGCGGTAGGCGTGGTCTCGGCGGTCACGAGGCGGCCCCGGCCTCGGCGGGGTGCCCGGGAGACGGCTGACCGACAGGGCGGGTGAGGAGCCCGGCGAGCCGGTCGGTCATCTCCGGCAGCAGCCAGTAGTACACCCACGTCCCACGACGTTCGCAGCCGATCAGACCAGCCTCTCGCAGCAGCTTGAGGTGGTGGGAGATCGTCGGCTGGGACAGATCGAAGGCCGGCGTCAGATCGCAGACGCAGACCTCTCCCCCGGCGCGGGAGGCGATCATCGACAGCAGCCGCAGCCGGATCGGGTCCCCCAGGGCCTTGAACACCTTCGCCAGCTCCACGGCCTGATCCGCATCCAGCGGCGCGGTCAGCAGACCCGGGCAGCAGGCTTCGGTCCGACCGAGCACCTCTAGCTCTTGTTTCGACATACCTCTATGTTGACGAACTTCAATCCAGGGCGCAAGCTTGCATCGACAAACGTCAATGCAGGACGATCGAAGGAGACCGCCATGTCCCGTGTTCAGCTCGCTCTCAACGTCGCCGACCTCGAAGGATCGGTGGAGTTCTACTCCAAACTGTTCGGCGTCGAGCCGACCAAGCGCCGCCCCGGATACGCCAACTTCGCCATTACCGAACCCCCGCTGAAGCTCGTCCTCATCGAGGGAGAAGAGGGCCAGGACACCCGCCTGGACCACCTCGGCGTCGAAGTGGAGAGCACCGGCCAGGTCACCGCCGCCACCGACCGCCTGAAGGACGCGGGGCTGGCGACCTTCGAGGAGAACGACACCTCCTGCTGCTACGCCCTCCAGGACAAGGTCTGGGTCCACGGCCCCGGCAAGGAGCCCTGGGAGGTCTACGTCGTCAAGGCCGACGCCGACCGGATGGGGAAGAGCGCAGCCCTCGACTCCACTGCGGGCGCCTGCTGCACAAGCAGTTCCCCTGCGGCTGACACGAAGCAGGAATCTTCGGCTTGCAGCTGCGGCAACTGACCCCACGAGAGCGCATTCGACGCCGGTACGCGACTTGCGACATACCGATGGCCCCGGACACGTACAAGCCGTCCGGGGCCATCAGGCAGGTGCAGAGCCGGGCTTCAGCCCTTCACGCAGATGACCTGCTTGAGCTTCGCGATGACCTGCACCAGATCCTTCTGCTGCTCGATCACCTTGCCGATCGGCTTGTACGCACCCGGGATCTCGTCCACGACGCCGGAGTCCTTGCGGCACTCCACGCCCCGCGTCTGCTCCTCCAGGTCCTTCGTAGAGAAACGCTTCTTCGCGGCGTTGCGGCTCATCTTCCGTCCCGCGCCGTGCGACGCGGAGTTGAAGGACTTCTCGTTGCCGAGCCCCTTCACGATGTACGAGCCGGTGCCCATCGAGCCCGGGATGATCCCGTAGTCCCCGCTCCCGGCCCGGATCGCCCCCTTCCGCGTCACCAGCAGGTCCATGCCCTCGTACCGCTCCTCCGCCACGTAGTTGTGGTGGCAGGAGATGACCGGGTCGAAGGCCGGGCGGGCCTTCTTGAACTCCTTGCGTACGACGTCCTGGAAGAGCGCCATCATGATCGCGCGGTTGTGCTTGGCGTACTCCTGCGCCCAGAAGAGGTCGTTGCGGTACGCCGCCATCTGCGGGGTGTCCGCGATGAAGACGGCGAGGTCGCGGTCGACCAGGCCCTGGTTGTGCGGCAGCTTCTGGGCCTCGCCGATGTGGAAGTCGGCGAGCTCCTTGCCGATGTTCCGGGAGCCGGAGTGCAGCATCAGCCAGACGGAGTCGTTCTCGTCCAGACAGAACTCGATGAAGTGGTTACCCGAACCGAGCGTCCCCATCTGCTTCGTCGCCCGGTCCTGGCGGAACTTGACCGCGTCGGCGATGCCGTCGAAGCGGGTCCAGAAGTCGTCCCAGCCGGCCGTGGCGTAGCCGTGCAGGCGGGACGGGTCCACCGCGTCGTCGTGCATCCCGCGCCCCACCGGAATGGCCTGCTCGATCTTCGAGCGCAGGCGGGAGAGGTCGCCGGGCAGGTCGTTCGCCGTGAGGGAGGTCTTGACCGCGGACATTCCGCAGCCGATGTCGACGCCGACCGCCGCCGGGCAGACCGCGCCGCGCATCGCGATGACCGAGCCGACCGTGGCGCCCTTGCCGTAGTGCACGTCGGGCATCACGGCGAGGCCCTTGATCCACGGCAGGGTCGCGACATTGCGCAGCTGCTGCAGCGCGGCGCCCTCGACCGTGGCCGGGTCCGTCCACATGCGGATGGGTACCTGCGCACCAGGCACTTCCACGTACGACATGACTTCCTCATTCCCCCGAAACGATAGAAAACGCAAATAAAGAGAGAAACGCAAATCGCGGACATAGCACCCGATCAACGACGGCGGACCGGCATGCGCGGCGATGCGTGCGGTAGACATTGTGTCCATCAGCCGCTGCTCGGCGGCAACCGGATTTCGTACGGAAGGAGCCGGTGACGGTGCAGCGAAGGTCGTCCGTACGAGGGGCCGCGGTAGCGGCGGCCGTGGCGCTGGCCACCCTCCTCACCAGCTGCTCCGGCGGCTCCGACGCCGATGCGGGGGCCGACGACTCCAAGAGCGGCGACAGCACGTCCTCGGCGCCGGTCGCCGAGCCGGGCAGGTTCGACTCGCTGCCCGAGCCCTGCGGACTGCCCGGCCGGAGCACGCTGCGCAGCCTGCTGCCCACCGACGGCGCTTCGGAGACCCCAGCCGAGGCCGACAAGGTCTACCGCGGCCAGGCCGACATCACCTTCGACACCGACCGCCGCGTCGGCTGCCGCTGGAAGCGCGAGACGTCCGAGGGCAGCCGCCACCTCACCGTCGACCTGCAGCGCGTCGTGTCGTACGACGGCGCCGCCAGCGACGACGACAAGGCCCAGGAGCTGTACGCGAAGAAGGAGCTGGCGGCCCACATCCCCAGCGACGCCGCGAAGACCCCGCCGGTCCGGACCCCGACCCCGACCGGCAGCGAGAAGGGCTCGGCCGACAACGAGAAGGGCTCGGCCGGCGGGAAGGGCTCGAACGCCACACAGGACGAGTCCGGGGCCGCTGACGAGCGCGGTGACCGCCCCTCCGGTGGCAAGGGCGCCGCCGCCGACCCGTCGGGCAGCCCGTCGGCGCGCCAGAAGGGCGACGACGAGACCGCCGGCAGGACGCCCGGCAAGGGCTCCGGCGACGCCACGCAGCCCTCCGGCACCCGGACGGACGAAGGCGACCCGTCCGATTCTTCCGGCTCCGCCGGTTCCGACGAGTCCCCCGACACGGCGGCGAGCCTCGCGCCGCGCCCGCTCGACGACCTGGGCGACGCCGCCTTCCTGGACGACGCGCTGGTCACGGCGGATTCCGGTGTACACCGCGACATCACGGTCGTTTTCCGGTCGTCGAATGTGATCGTCACCATTGAGTACGACCAGTGGTCCACCGACACCTCGGTCCTTCCCGACCGTCGTGAGCTGCAGGAAAAGGCCCAGAAGCTGGCCGCGGAGCTCGCCGCGCACTGGACCGGATGAGCGGTACCGGTCGCTGTGACCGGTTACCGTCGGCGAGTAACGACGTGAATCGGCCAACGGCGCCCGGCCGCCGCGTACCGTGCGACCCAGGGGCCACCTGGGCCCTGCGCGCGGAACGGCCGCTCGCACGACGATGAAGCGAAGGAACCATGCACCGTTCAGCCAAGCGACTCGCCAGCTACCTCGCCTGCGCAGCCGTACCGGTGATGCTCGTCGCCGGCTGCTCCGACGACTCCGGCAAGGACTCGGGCGGCGACGCCTCGAAGTCGGCGGCCCCGAGCTCCTCGCCGAAGGTGGCGCCGGGCAAGTTCAAGAAGCTCCCCGACCCCTGCAAGGCCATCACCAAGGACCGCGTCAAGAAGATGCTGCCCGCCGTGAAGGACGAGAGCGGCGAGGAGGGCAAGAGCAGCGACACCGCCGCGCACGGCACCTGCACCTGGAGCAGCGAGGAGCGCCAGGGCAAGGGCGGCATCAACGGCACCCAGTTCCGCTGGCTCGCGGTCAACCTGCAGCGCTACGACTCCGACCCGGCCCTGGGCTCCGGCGACAAGCGCGCCAACGGCTTCTTCAACAAGCAGGTCGACGCGGCCAGGACCACCAAGGACGCCAAGAACGTCAAGAGCGAGAACGCCAAGGGCATCGGCGACCAGGCGACCATGGTCACGTACGACCTGAAGAAGGACGGCAACGACTTCAAGAACCAGACGCTCGTCGCCCGTACCGCCAACGCCGTGGTCACCATCAACTTCAACGGCGCGGGCCTGGCCGGTGCCAAGGCGCCGGACGGCGACGAGATGGTGAAGGACTCGCAGGAGGCCGCGAAGCAGGCCGTCAACGCGATCGCCCAGGCGAACAAGTAGGACATACCCGCCCCATGGGTCCCGGCTCCGCCGTACCACTCGGGTAACGCCTGAGGCCCTCCCCGCTCTCGGCCTCCGAGGTGTGCCAGGCTAGGCGCGCCAGTCAGCCGAGTGCGGGGAGGGATCGCGGGTGGCCGCGATGCGGATGAGCCGTACGCACCGAATACTCATCGGTGTCGTCGTCGCGGGCGCGCTCGTGATCGCCGCGATCGGCTTCGCCGGTTCGTACGCGGCGGTCCGTGCCCTGGCCGAACAGAAGGGCTTCGGCGCCTTCTCGTACGTCTTCCCCATCGGCATCGACGCGGGGATCGTCGTGCTCCTCGCCCTCGACCTGCTGCTGACCTGGATCCGCATCCCGTTCCCGCTGCTGCGGCAGACCGCCTGGCTGCTGACGGCCGCGACGATCGCCTTCAACGGCGCGGCGGCCTGGCCCGACCCGCTCGGCGTCGGGATGCACGCGGTGATCCCCGTGCTCTTCGTCGTCGCGGTCGAGGCGGCCCGGCACGCGGTCGGGCGGATCGCCGACCTCACCGCCGACAAGCACATGGAGGGCGTCCGGCTCTCCCGCTGGCTGCTGGCCCCCGCCTCGACGTTCCGGCTGTGGCGCCGGATGAAGCTCTGGGAGCTGCGCTCCTACGAGCAGGTGATCAAGCTGGAGCAGGACCGGCTGGTGTATCAGGCGCGGCTGCGGTCCCGGTACGGGCGCGCGTGGCGGCGCAAGGCACCCGTGGAGGCGATGATGCCCCTGCGGCTGGCCCGGTACGGGGTGCCGCTGGCCGAGACGGTCCCGGCGGGGCTCGCGGCGGCAGGGCTCGAACCGGCGCGCGAGCCGCAGAGCCCGGTACGCCGCGCCGAACTCGACCCGGCGGGACGCGAGACGGGAGGGCGCGACACAGCGGGGCACGATGCGGCGGCGCTCGACCCGGCGGGGCTCGACGCCGCGCCGCGGGAGCACCCGACGCAGGTCGAGCCGGCCGAGTCGGTCCAGTCGGCCGGGCCGGTCGAGCAGGCCGAGGCGCCCGCTCCCGCCCCGCGCACGACCGCGCCCGCTCCGGGCGAGCCCGCCGCCGCACACCAGGAGCCCCTCCCCGCCCCCGCCGGGACCGCCGACCGGCTCACCGTCCCCGTCGGCCCCGGCCGCAGCCGGCCTCTCGGCAACGCGGGCGCGCCGGTCCCGGTCCCCGAACAGCGGGTGGCGGCCGAATCCGAGCCGGAGTACCAGCCGCAGTTCGAGCCGGGCTTCGAGCCGGAGTACATCCCCGAGCCACCCATGGAGTCGCTGCCCGACGGCCTCTCCCGCGATGAGCAGTTCTACGTGGCGTTCCGCTCGTACGTGGCGGAGAAGAACGACTTCCCGGACCCGCACCAGTTCGCCCGCTATCTGCTCAACAACTACGGCGTCACCGGCAGGGACGGCGTCGGCCCGCTGAGCGAGAACTACCTGCGGACGTACGTGCGTGACTTCCGCGGCCGCTTCCGCCAGGAGATGGAGACCGAGCACATCGCCTGACCGACCGAGCACATCGCCTGACCGGACGGCTCAGGTCTTCGCCCCGGCCCCGCTCGTCTTCTTGCGGTCCGCCTCGCTCCACCACACGACCGCGCCGCCCACGATGAGCATCGTCGCGTACGCCCACAGCGGGGGCGTGTCGACCCAGCGGTGCAGCAGGCCCCACTCGGAGTCGGTGAAGAACCGCCCGCCGAGGCCCATCGCGCCCTGGATGAGGGCGAGCCAGCCGACGAGCCCGAGGAAAGCCTTCGGATAACCCTTCATGTGTCCACGGTCACGGAAACGGCCCCGGGACACATCGTTCCCGGGGCCGAGCCCGTCGTGCACGGCGTCCGCCGAAAGTCGCAGCCGCGCGCCCTCCCCGAGGGCGCGTGACGGCTACGCGCCGAGGAGCGTACGCACCCGGTCCGCGCCCACGGCGAGCAGCAGCGTGGGCAGCCGCGGGCCGGTCTCGCGGCTGACCAGCAGGCGGTACAGCAGCGCGAAGAACGTCCGCTGGGCCGTCTTGATCTCCGGCGGCAGCTCCTTCGCGGTGGCGTCGGCTGAGAAGCCCGCCTGGACCTTCGGCACGCCGTAGACCAGGTGCGTCAACCCGTCGAGCGACCAGTGCGTGTCCAGGCCGTCCAGCAGCAGCCGCAGCGATTCCTTCGCCCGGTCGTCCAGCGAGGCCAGCAGCTCGGCGTCCGGCTCCTCGCGGACGATGGTCCGCTGGTCGGCCGGGACCTGGCTGGTGATCCACTGCTCGGCGCGGTCCAGCCGGGGCCGGACCTCGTCCAGCGAGCCGACCGGGTTCTCCGGGTCCAGCTCGCTGAGGATGCGCAGGGTCTGCTCGTCGTGCCCGGCCGTGATGTCGGCGACCGAGGCGAGCGTGCGGTACGGGAGCGGGCGCGGCGTCTTCGGCAGCTCACCGGCCGCGGTCCCGACGGCACGGGCGTACGCCGCCGCGTCGGCCGGCAGCACGGAGCCGTCGGCGACCTTGGCGTCCAGCCGGTCCCACTCGTCGTACAGCCGCTGGATCTCCTGGTCGAAGGCGATCTTGAACGACTGGTTCGGGCGGCGCCGCGCGTACAGCCAGCGCAGCAGCTGCGGCTCCATGATCTCCAGGGCGTCGGCCGGGGTGGGCACGCCGCCCTTGGACGAGGACATCTTCGCCATGCCCGAGATGCCGACGAAGGCGTACATCGGGCCGATCGGCTGCTCGCCGTCGAAGATGCCCACGATCTGGCCGCCGACCTGGAAGGACGAGCCGGGCGAGGAGTGGTCCACACCCGAGGGCTCGAAGATCACGCCCTCGTACGCCCAGCGCATGGGCCAGTCGACCTTCCAGACCAGCTTGCCGCCGTTGAACTCGTTCAGCAGCACCGTCTCGCCGTGCCCGCAGGTGCAGGTGTAGGTGAGGGCGGTCGTGGCGTCGTCGTACGCGGTGACGGTGGTGAAGTCCTTGCCGCAGACCGTGCAGTACGGCTTGTACGGGAAGTAGCCCGCGCCGCCGCCGCTGCCGTCGTCCTCACCGGCCGCGCCGGAGCCCTCGGCGGCCTCCAGCTCGGCCTCGTCCACCGGCTTCTGCGACTTCTTCGCCGGCGCCTTCTTCGTGCGGTACTGGGCGAGGATCGCGTCGATGTCACCGCGGTGCTTCATCGCGTGCAGGACCTGCTCGCGGTACGTACCGGCGGTGTACTGCGCGGTCTGGCTGATGCCGTCGTACTCGACGCCCAGCTGCGCGAGCGCGTCGACCATGGCGGCCTTGAAGTGCTCCGCCCAGTTCGGGTAGGCGGAGCCCTTGGGGGCCGGGACGCTGGTCAGCGGCTTGCCGATGTGCTCGGCCCAGGAGTCGTCCACGCCCTCGACGCCGAAGGGGACCTTGCGGTACCGGTCGTAGTCGTCCCAGGACAGCACGTGGCGGACCTCGTACCCGCGGCGGCGGACCTCGTCCGCGACCAGGTGCGGGGTCATGACCTCACGCAGGTTGCCCAGGTGGATCGGGCCGGAGGGGGACAGGCCGGAAGCGACGACGACCGGTTTGCCAGGCGCGCGACGCTCCGACTCGGTGATGACCTCATCCGCGTAACGGGAGACCCAGTCGGTTGTCTCGGTGCTCTGAGCCACGGTCGGCCCTTCCTTTTCTGCATCGCGCGTTCGCTCGACCACGTGGTCGATCACGTGGTCGCTTACGGTCGTGAACCCGGTCCGGCGCCCGGCGGTCGTGCCGCGCCGGTGCGTGATCCGGCAGCGGGCCCGCCCAGGCCGCAAGCCTGGCCGTCCCATTGTCCCAGACGCCCCCGTGATCAATGCCCCCGCCGCCCGGCGCCCGGCGGCACCAAAATCCGGCGGAGGCTCCCGACCCCGCCGTGAAATACTGGCGGCAAACTCTGACCACCTATCCCCTCCGACGGAACGGCAGCACTCCATGGCTTCGGTCCCTTCTCTCGCCGCTACGGTCAACCAGCGCGTCTCGGACGCCCTCTCGGCAGCCCTGCCGGAGGCCGGCGCCGCCGACCCGCTGCTGCGACGTAGTGACCGGGCCGATTTCCAGGCCAACGGCATGCTGGCGCTCGCGAAGAAGCTCAAGGGCAACCCGCGCGAGCTGGCGTCGAAGGTCGTGGAGGGCATCGAGGCCCCCGAGCTGATCAAGGACATCGAGGTCTCCGGCCCCGGCTTCCTCAACATCACGATCACCGACGAGGCGATCGTGAAGACGCTGGCGGCGCGTGCCGCCGACGACCGCCTGGGCGTGCCGTACGCGTCGAACCCGGGCACGACGGTGATCGACTACGCCCAGCCGAACGTCGCCAAGGAGATGCACGTCGGCCACCTGCGGTCCGCCGTCATCGGCGACGCCCTGCGTCACATGCTGGACTTCACGGGCGAGAAGACGATCGGCCGCCACCACATCGGCGACTGGGGCACCCAGTTCGGCATGCTCATCCAGTACCTGATCGAGAACCCCGACCAGCTGGCCCCGGCCGCCGACGTCGACGGCGAGCAGGCGATGAGCAACCTGAACCGGGTCTACAAGGCCTCGCGCGCCGTCTTCGACGCGGACGAGGAGTTCAAGGAGCGGGCCCGGAAGCGGGTCGTGGCCCTGCAGTCGGGCGACAAGGAGACCCTGGAGCTCTGGCAGCGGTTCGTGGACGAGTCGAAGGTCTACTTCTACTCGGTCTTCGAGAAGCTGGACATGGAGATCCGGGACGACGAGATCGTCGGCGAGTCCGCGTACAACGACATGATGGCCGAGACCGCCCGGCTGCTGGAGGAGTCCGGCGTCGCGGTCCGCTCCGAGGGCGCCCTCGTCGTCTTCTTCGACGACATCAAGGGCAAGGACGACCAGCCGGTCCCGCTCATCGTGCAGAAGGCGGACGGCGGCTTCGGCTACGCGGCGTCCGACCTCTCCGCGATCCGCGACCGCGCCCTCGGCCTGAAGGCGACGACCCTGCTGTACGTCGTGGACGTGCGCCAGTCGCTGCACTTCAAGATGGTCTTCGAGACGGCCCGCCGGATGGGCTGGCTGAACGACGAGGTCACGGCCCACAACATGGGCTACGGCACGGTGCTCGGCGCGGACGGCAAGCCGTTCAAGACGCGTGCGGGCGAGACCGTCCGCCTGGAGGACCTGCTCGACGAGGCCGCGCAGCGCGCCGCGGAGGTGGTGCGCGAGAAGGCGCGCGACCTCACCGAGGAGGAGATCCAGGAGCGGGGCGCCCAGGTCGGCATCGGCGCGGTGAAGTACGCGGACCTCTCGACGTCCGCGAACCGTGACTACAAGTTCGACCTGGACCAGATGGTGTCGCTCAACGGCGACACGTCCGTGTACATCCAGTACGCGCACGCCCGGATCAAGTCGATCCTGCGCCGGGCGGGCGAGGCCCGGCCCGTGGCCCACCCGGAGCTCCCGCTGGCCCCGGCCGAGCGGGCGCTGGGTCTGCACCTCGACCAGTTCGGCGAGATCGTCCTGGACGCCGCGGCGGAGTACGCCCCGCACAAGCTCACGGCGTACCTCTACCAGCTCGCGTCCCTGTACACGACCTTCTACGACCAGTGCCACGTGCTGAGCGAGGACAACGCCCCCGACGTGGTCGAGAACCGCCTCTTCCTCTGCGACGTCACCGCCCGCACGCTGCACAAGGGCATGGCCCTCCTGGGCATCCGGACGCCTGAGCGGCTCTGACCGCCTGAGCGACAGACAAGCGGAAGCCCTGCCGGGCGGTGGTCCCGGCAGGGCTTCCGTGCGCTCCTGAGGCGTGGGGCTCACGGGTGGTACTTCTCCCGTGCGGGCTTACGGGTGGTACTTCTCCTCGACCGTCTCGGCGGCACCGGACTTGGTGCTCATGGTGACGCGAACGGTCACGCTGCCGGTCTTGGCGGCCTTCTCCAGCTGCTCCACCGTGCACTCCGCGGTGCCGTAACCGTCGTCGCCCAGGGACACGCCGTCGTCGGGGTCGTCGGAGCAGATCGAGGCCGCGCCGAGGACCTTGGTGGCGTTGGCCACGAAGAACGCCTGGTCCATGCCACCGTCCTGGCGCTTGACGATCAGCTTGCCGGGCGCCATGTACTCCAGCTTGCCGACGACCGTCTTGTGGTTGCCCGCGTTGGCCACACCGCCCCCCTCGGGCGCCGACTTGCTGTCGGTACCAGCGGCGCCGCCCGAACTGTCCGCGCTGCCGTCGGACTTGCCGGCGTTCTGGCCCTGCGCACCGGAGTCGGCCGAGGAGGAGCCACCCGAGGAGGAGCCGTTCGAGGGCTGGGCCGACGAGCTCGACGAGCCGGCGGCGCCCGAGTCACCCTGCCCGCAGGCCGTGACCCCCAGGCCCAGCGCCGCGGCGACGGCGACGGCGGCGGCGATGCGGCGGCCGCGGAAACGGCGGGTGGCGGTGGCGGTAGCGGTGTTCATCGTGTCTCCCGTTGCTCTGATCTGGCGTCTCGCTCCCGGACGACAATCAGCTTCGAAGATCACGCTGCCGTTCCGCTAACAGACGACTAATGCCACGTCAGCGGGGGTGCCGGTACCGCAACAAGGGGTCCGGAATCCGACATTCAGCCTTCGCCCGGGGCATCCAGCGCGGCTGCGGTGGCCCGGACGAAACCCTCCGGGTTGTCCAGCATGATGTTGTGCCCGCAGTCCGGTACGGGGACGATCCGCACCCCGGAATCGATCAGCGCCGCCGCGCCCGGCAGCTCGCCGTCGGCCGCCGGCAGCAGGTACGTACGGGGCATCTTCAGCCCCGCCAGCACCTCCCGCACGGTGGGCTCGGTGCCGCCCGCCAGGGTGCCGCGTACGAGGTGGACGGCGCTGCGGTGCAGCGCCTCCCGCCCGGCCAGGCGCATGGTCGACCACCAGTGCGCCCCGGCCCGCTCCCGCACCTCCGCCCAGCCGCCTGCCAGGAACTCCGCCTCCGAGTACGCCGCGATGCCGCTGCTGCCGCCCGCACCGGGTGTCGGCGTCAGCGGATCGAGATTGGCGTCGACCAGCACCAGCCGGGAGACGAGCTCGGGATGACGGTCGGCCAGCACCACGGCCACGGACCCGCCCATGCTGTGCGCGACGATCTCCGCGCCGGTCACGCCCGCTTCCGTCAGGGCCGCGGCGAGCGCGTCGGCGTGCGACTCCAGCCGGTAGTCGAAGTCGGTCGGCCGGTCGCTGATCCCGTGCCCCAACAGGTCGATCAGCAGCGACCGGTGCCCGGCGAGCCGCGGGTCCACGGCCGCCTCGGTGAAGTACGCGGGCGACGTCGCCCCCAGCCCATGCACGTACACCCGGGCCGGCTCCCGCCCCGGCAGCTCGACCCAGCGCATCCGCGCCCCGTCCCGCGTCACGACAGCACTGCGCATTACGCTCCCCCGGTCAAGATCCTGAAGCGCCGAGCGTAGCCCAGACGACCTTGCCGGGATCCCGTCCGTAGACCCCCCACTTGTCGGCGAGCGCCCCGACGAGCAGCAGCCCCCGGCCGCGCTCCGCGTCCGCGCCGGGCGGCGGTGACGGGGTACGCGGCCATCCCGGCCCGGAGTCGTGCACCTCGATCCGTACGGTGCCGCCGTCGTCGGCGTACTGGTACAACCGGAGCCGGAACGCCCGCCCCGGGGGTACGCCGTGCCGCAGCGCGTTGGTCGCCAACTCGCTCACGCACAGCAGCGCGTCGTCCGTACGGGGCCCGAGCCCCCAGTCCGCGAAGGCGCGCGCGGCAAACGCCCGCGCCTCCGGCACGGACCTGCGCGCCCGCGCGTAACACCGCTCCCGCAACCACTCGTGTTCGCTCACGGTACGCATCGTGCGTGGCGCGGCCGGGCCGCGGCACTCGCCGTACCCGTACAGATTCGCTGTACGGGTACGGCGCGGGTAGGACGCGGGAAATGGTGGGAGTGGGTCACCATGCAGCCCCGGAAGAACGCGTCCTCCCAACGCCTCGTCGGCGCCCAACTGGCCCTGTTCCGCCGCCTTGCTGGGTACACCCAGCGAGAGCTGGCAGACCGCCTGAACATCGGCGAGGAGACCATCGCCTCGATCGAGCAGGGCAGACGCCCGCTGAAGGGGGACTTGGCCGAACGCCTGGATTTGGAACTGGGCACGAGAGGCGTGCTGGCGGTGTCGGTGGAGTACATGCCGGAGGCCGAGAAGTACCCGGTGTGGGCGGCGGAGTTCATCGACCACGAGCGCCAAGCCGTCACGCTTTCCTGGTACGAGAACCAGGTCGTTCCCGGACTACTGCAGACGGAAGGGTACGTTCGCTCGGTCTTCCACAACGAGATCCCGGCTCTGACCGATGAGGAAATTGAGCTACGCGTAGCGGCACGCCTGGAGCGCCAGTGCGTCCTTCACCGGAAGGAGCCCCCCACCGCCAGCTTCGTCATCTCCGAAGTTGCGCTGCTGGACCGCTTCGGAGGTGAGGAGGTCTTCGCGGAGCAGCTGGCCCATCTGCGACAGTGCGCGGACCGGCCTGGCCTCTCGCTCCAGGTCATGCCGATCGGACGCGAAGAACACGCCGGCCTCTCGGGCCCGTTCATCCTGATCGAAACACCCGAACACCTTCACATCGCCTACGCCGAATCCCAGCGTGGTGGTCAGCTCATTTCCGTCCCGGGCGAGGTGAGCATCCTGGCGCGCAAGTATGCGATGCTGCGGACACAGGCCCTCAACCGCGTTGAGACCAAACGCCTGTTGGACCGGCTGCTAGGAGAGCGATGACCCCCGCACTGAAGTGGTTCAAGTCCAGCTACAGCACGGAGCAGGGCGGCGCCTGCATCGAGATCGCGGAATCCCCCTCTCTCATCCACATCCGTGACTCCAAAATTCCCGGCGGGCCCCGCCTGGCCGTCACCCCGGCCGCATGGGCCGACTTCACCGCGTTCGCCCGGGAGCAGCGATGAACCCCGCACTGAAGTGGTTCAAGTCCAGTTACAGCGGCAGCGAGGCCGGCAGCACCTGCGTCGAGATCGCCGTACAGCCCACCGCCATCCACATCCGGGACTCCAAGAACTCCGACGGTCCCCACCTGTCCGTCACTCCCGCCGCGTGGGCAAATTTCACCGCATTCGCCGCGACGCACGAATATCCGGCCTAGGCGCGCAAACGACCCGCACCGTCGCCCCGGATCTCCCGCCGCGCCGACGGCCTTCGTAGGGTCGGGGGATGAACAGCGCAGCATTCAGTGAGGCTTTTGTCCGGACGGTCCAGCCTTATGCCGCTTGGGGCGTGGAGCAGCTCGAAACGTTCAACGCATTCCTGCCCCAAGGGGACTGGAGCGCTGATCTCGATCAGTGCTCTTACCGCCAGGGCGGCCAGGAACTGCGGATATCCGTGCTCGGGACGTGGGATTCCAGAGACGGATCGTGGCTGTGGGGGTGGGCGAATCCGGGGTTCGGGAACAAGCCCGTCGCCGGAGCCGCGCACGCCGTACGGCGGTTCGGGCACGAGCAGCAGATTCCCGAGTTCACGAATGAACTCGTCCCGCTGAGCGGTGCGCCGGACCCGCGGATGGCGGCGGAGACGCTCGCGTTCGGGGCGATGAGCATGCTCGGCGCGCCCGGGTACATCGGCGCGCAGGCCAGCCCCGAGGCCCGGGTCTACTTCGTGCCGAACGACCCGAACGTGCCGCGGGCCGCGCCCGACCCGGTCAAGCTGCCCCGCATGCTGATGACCGGCGCGGGCGTCTTCGGCGGCTCGGAGCACCAGGTCGTGACCGGGTACTTCGGCCGCCACGGGGTGGAACTCCAGCAGACACAGGACGGCTACTCCGTGGTCCTGCCCGACGGCACGCCGGTCAGTATCCGCTTCGACGGGCAGGGGCGCGTCACCTCGATCGACGCCCACTTCGCCAGCGCGGCGGGCCGGTGAGACAGATCCCCGTACGAACGCCCGGGGCCCCCGCCACCCGTACGTGAGTACGGAGCGGCAGGGGCCCGGAGAACCGACGGCGGAGCCGTCACAGCTGACGCGCGACCTCCGTCGCCCAGTACGTCAGGATGTTCTGCGCACCGGCCCGCTTGATGCCGGTCAGGGCCTCCAGGATCGCCGCGTCGCGGTCGATCCAGCCCTTCTCCGCGGCGGCCTCGATCATCGCGTACTCGCCGGAGATCTGGTACGCGGCGACGGGTACGTCGACGGACTCCGCGACATCCCGGAGGATGTCGAGGTACGGCATGGCCGGCTTGACCATGACCATGTCGGCGCCCTCTTCGAGGTCGAGGGCCAGCTCGCGCAGCGCCTCGCGGGCGTTCGCGCCGTCCTGCTGGTAGGTCTTGCGGTCGCCCTTGAGGGAGGAACCGACCGCCTCGCGGAACGGGCCGTAGAACGCGGAGGCGTACTTCGCGGTGTACGCCAGGATCGAGACGTCCTGGTGGCCGATGCCGTCCAGGGCCTCACGGATCACGCGGACCTGGCCGTCCATCATGCCGCTGGGCGCGACCGTGTGGGCGCCCGCCTCGGCCTGCACCCGGGCCATCTCCGCGTACCGCTCCAGCGTGGCGTCGTTGTCGACCCGGCCGTCCGGCGTGAGGACCCCGCAGTGGCCGTGGTCGGTGAACTCGTCCAGGCAGAGGTCGGACATGATGACGAGGTCGTCGCCGACCTCCTCCCGCACGTCGCGGAGGGCGACCTGGAGGATGCCGTCAGGGTCCGTGCCGACGGTGCCGTTCGCGTCCTTCTTCGACTCCTCCGGGACGCCGAAGAGCATGATCCCGGAGACGCCCGCGGAGACCGCGTCGACGGCGGCCTTCCGCAGGGTGTCACGGGTGTGCTGGACGACGCCCGGCATCGAGCCGATCGGCACCGGCTCGGAGATCCCCTCGCGGACGAACGCGGGGAGGATCAGGTCCGCCGGGTGCAGCCGCGTCTCGGCGACCATCCGCCGCATCGCGGGGGTGGTGCGCAGCCGCCGCGGCCGTGCTCCCGGGAACCTTCCGTACGTGGTGCTCAACTCCGTGCCCTCCTACGGGATCCGGGCCGGCGCTCGCTGGGACGGGTGACCGGGTCACCGTTCTCGACCGCGGCAGCACGCCGCGCCGCGCCGAAGTCCGCGAGCGCTTCGGCCAACTTGTGCACCGAGGGCTCGGGCGACATCACGTCCACGCGCAGCCCGTGTTCCTCGGCGGTCTTGGCGGTGGCCGGGCCGATGCAGGCGATCACGGTCACGTTGTGCGGCTTGCCCGCGATGCCGACGAGGTTCCGCACCGTCGAAGACGAGGTGAAAAGTACCGCGTCGAAGCCGCCGCCCTTGATCGCCTCGCGGGTGGTGGCCGGCGGCGGCGACGCGCGCACGGTCCGGTAGGCCGTGACGTCGTCGACCTCCCAGCCCAGCTCGATCAGGCCCGCCACCAGGGTCTCGGTGGCGATGTCGGCGCGGGGGAGGAAGACGCGGTCGATCGGGTCGAAGACCGGGTCGTAGGGCGGCCAGTCCTCCAGGAGGCCCGCCGCCGACTGCTCGCCGGACGGGACCAGGTCGGGCTTCACGCCGAAGGCGATCAGCGCCTTGGCGGTCTGCTCGCCGACGGCCGCGACCTTGATGCCCGCGAAGGCACGCGCGTCCAGGCCGTACTCCTCGAACTTCTCGCGGACGGCCTTCACCGCGTTGACGGAGGTGAAGGCGATCCACTCGTAGCGCCCGGTGACCAGGCCCTTGACCGCGCGCTCCATCTGCTGCGGGGTACGCGGCGGCTCGACGGCGATCGTCGGCACCTCGTGGGGTACGGCACCGTACGAGACGAGCTGGTCGGACAGCGAGGCCGCCTGCTCCTTGGTCCGCGGTACGAGCACCTTCCAGCCGAACAGCGGCTTGGACTCGAACCAGGAGAGCTGGTCCCGCTGAGCGGCGGCGCTGCGCTCGCCGACCACGGCTATGACCGGCTGGCCGCCGTCCGGCGACGGCAGCACCTTGGCGGCCTTGAGCGTTTGCGCGATGGTGCCGAGGGTGGCGGTCCAGGTGCGCTGGCGGGTGGTCGTACCGGCGATGGTGACGGTCAGCGGCGTGTCGGGCTTCCGGCCCGCCGAGACCAGCTCGCCGGCGGCCGCGGCCACCGAGTCGAGGGTGGTGGAGACGACCACGGTCGCGTCGCTCGTGCCGACCTCGGACCAGCAGCGGTCGTCGGCGGTACGGGCGTCCACGAAACGGACGTCGGTGCCCTGCGCGTCACGCAGCGGCACGCCGGCGTACGCGGGCACGCCGACCGCGGCGGCGATGCCCGGCACGACCTCGAAGCCGATGCCTTCGGAGGCGCAGGCCAGCATCTCCTCGGCCACATCGGCGTCCAGACCGGGGTCTCCGGACACGGCACGCACGACCCGCTTGCCGGTGCGCGCGGCGCCCATGACAAGATTGGTCGTGTCCCGAAGCGTGGGGACATCGGCGGGGATTGACGCCTCGTCAGCTGAAGCCTGCATCGGTGTGTCCACGTTCGCACGGGCATGCGTGCGGACGACGTCGAGCACCTGCGGGTCCGCAATCAGCACGTCCGCGTGGGACAGCGCCTCCACGGCGCGAAGCGTGAGCAGACCGGGATCTCCCGGCCCGGCACCGAGGAAGGTGACCTGGCCGGCGGCGGGGTGGTTCGGGGCGGTGGGGTTCAAAGTGCTCGCTCCCCCATAAGACCGGCAGCACCCTTGGCGAGCATCTCGGCGGCGAGCTCACGGCCCATGGTCGCCGGTACGGAAACGTCGTCGCGGGAGGTGGGTACGTGTCCGGTGGTGGACAGTTGCACCAGCGCGCTGCCGTCGGTCGTGCCGACGACACCACGCAGGCGCAATTCGGTGACAGCCCGGTCGCCGTCCTGGAGATCGGCCAGCGCACCCACAGGTGCGGAGCAGCCGGCCTCCAGAGCGGCGAGCAGGGAACGCTCGGCGGTCACGGCGGCCCGGGTCACCGGGTCGTCGAGCTCTGCGAGCCGGGTGGCGAGGTGCTCATTTGTCGCAGCACACTCCACCGCAAGCGCCCCCTGACCGGGGGCAGGCAAAACTGCGTCCGGCGAGAGGAGCTCCGTCGCCTCGCCGATGCGGCCGATCCGGTTGAGCCCGGCGGCGGCCAGTACGACCGCGTCGAGCTCTCCCTTCTCGACGTAACCGATACGGGTGTCGATGTTCCCGCGGATCGGTACGGTCTCGATGCGCCGGCCCAGCGACCGGGCCCAGGCGTTCAGCTGCGCCATGCGGCGCGGCGAGCCGGTACCGACCCGCGCCCCGTCGGGCAGCTCCTCGAACGTCAGGCCGTCGCGGGCGATCAGCGCGTCCCGGGGGTCCTCGCGGACCGGTATCGCCGCCAGGGTCAGCTCGGCGGGCTGCGCGGTCGGCAGGTCCTTCAGCGAGTGGACGGCGAAGTCGATCTCGCCGCTGAGCAGCGCGTCGCGCAGGGCCGAGACGAAGACGCCGGTACCGCCGATCTGCGCCAGCTGCTCGCGGGAGACATCGCCGTACGTGGTGATCTCCACCAGCTCGACGGGGCGCCCGGTGACCTGGCGCACCGCCTCGGCGACGTGTCCGGACTGGGCCATGGCGAGCTTGCTGCGCCGCGTCCCGAGTCGCAATGCCTGGTCGTTCATGAGCGCTGCTCCCGTGCTGTGTCGTGCCTGTCCGCGCGCGTGTCGGCCCGGCTGACGGCGGCGACCGTCTGGGGGTCGAGGTCGAAGAGCTTGCTCAGCGCGTCGGCGTACCCGGCGCCGCCGGGCTCGCTGGCGAGCTGCTTGACCCGCACGGTGGGCGCGTGCAGAAGCTTGTCGACGACCCGGCGGACGGTCTGGGTGATCTCCGCGCGCTGCTTGTCGTCCAGGTCGGGCAGGCGGCCGTCCAGCCGAGCGATCTCGGCGGCGACCACATCGGCGGCCATGGTGCGCAGGGCGACCACGGTCGGGGTGATCGTCGCGGCGCGCTGGGCCGCGCCGAAGGCCGCGACCTCCTCCGAGACGATGCCGCGCACCTGGTCCACATCGGACGCCATGGGAGCGTCGGCGGACGCGTCGGCCAGGGATTCGATGTCGACGAGGTGCACGCCCTCGATCCGGTGGGCCGCGCCGTCGATGTCGCGCGGCATCGCCAGGTCGAGCAGGGCCAGTTCCCGGTCCTCGCGGCCCTCGGCGGCCGCCGCGACCGCCTCGCCGGTGAGGACGAGTCCGGTCGCCCCCGTACACGAGATCGCGATGTCCGCCGCGGCCAGCTCGGCCTGCACCTCGGACATCGGGACGGCGCGCGCGACCAGGCCGTTGGCCCGGCCGGGGCTGCCCGGCTCGGTGAGACCGTGTCCATATTGCTCTTCGAGCAGGGCGGTGAGCCGTACGGCCCGGTCCAGGGTGCGGTTGGCGACGGCCAGTTCGGTGACGCCGGCCCGGGCGAGGGTGGCGGCCGCGAGGGAGGACATCGAACCCGCACCGATGACCAGGGCCCGCTTGCCGCGGGCCCAGGCGTCCACGCCCGGCGTGCCGAGCGGGGCCGTGGCGTCGGGCACGGCGTCGTCGACCAGGATGCAGTGCGCTTCGTGACCGCCGGCCGCGCCCGCGAGCTGCTCCAGGCCGAAGGTGACCAGCGACTGGCCGGCCTTGTCGATGCCGGTCTCGCTGTGCGCGCGCTTGCCGACCCGCAGCGCCTGCTGGAACAGGTCGTTCAGCAGCCGCCCGGCGGTGTGCTGGTCCTGCGCGAGGGCGAGCGCGTCCTTGATCTGGCCGAGGATCTGGCCCTCGCCGACGACCATGGAGTCCAGGCCGCAGGCCACCGACAGCAGGTGGTGGACGGCGCGGTCCTCGTAGTGGACGTAGAGGTACGGCGTGAGCTCGTCGAGGCTGACGCCGCTGTGCTGGGCGAGCAGTGTGGACAGCTCGGCGACACCGGCGTGGAACTTGTCCACGTCGGCGTAGAGCTCGATGCGGTTGCAGGTGGAGAGCACGGCCGACTCGGCGGCCGGCTCGGCCGACACGACGTCCTGCAGCAGCTTGCCGCGGGAGTCGGGCGCGAGCGCGGCCCGCTCCAGGATGCTGACCGGGGCACTGCGGTGCGAAAGGCCGACGACCAACAGGCTCATGCCGGCATCACGGCGGGTACGTCCCCGTCGGGTCCCTTGCGGTCGGAGTCGTTGTGGCCGTCCTCGGTACCGGCGGCGGGCGCCGGGCGCACCGGTGTCGTGGCGGGCTGCGCGGCGTCCTGGCTGCTGGCCTCCTCGCCGGCCTTGCGCTGCTCGTGGAAGGCGAGGATCTGCAGCTCTATGGAGAGGTCGACCTTGCGCACGTCGACCCCTTCGGGGACGGACAGCACGGTCGGCGCGAAGTTCAGGATGGAGGTGACACCGGCGGCGACGAGGCGGTCGCAGACCTGCTGGGCCGCGCCCGCGGGGGTCGCGATCACGCCGATCGAGACGCCGTTGTCATCAATGATCTTTTCGAGTTCGTCCGTGTGCTGGACGGCGATGCCCGCGACGGGCTTGCCGGCCATGGCCGGGTCGGCGTCGATCAGGGCCGCGACGCGGAAGCCGCGGGAGGCGAAGCCACCGTAGTTGGCGAGCGCGGCGCCGAGGTTACCGATACCGACGATCACAACCGGCCAGTCCTGCGTGAGGCCGAGCTCCCGGGAGATCTGGTAGACGAGGTACTCCACGTCGTAGCCCACACCACGCGTGCCGTACGAGCCCAGGTACGAGAAGTCCTTCCGCAGCTTGGCGGAATTGACCCCCGCCGCAGCGGCCAGCTCCTCGGACGAGACCGTGGGGACCGAACGCTCCGAGAGCGCGGTCAGTGCACGCAGATACAGCGGAAGCCGGGCGACGGTGGCCTCGGGGATCCCTCGGCTTCGGGTCGCCGGTCGGTGAGTTCGGCCAGTTGCCACGGTGCTCCTGCGGGTAGAGCGGGGCTTTGGACGGCCAAATGTCTCAAGACCGCCCTGTCGATAGCAGGCTATGTCTTTGTGAACGCGTGCACAAAGATGGTGTCCGCTTTGTCCCGTCAACGTGACCGGTGTCACGCACTTATTGCGGCAATTCGCGGAACCACATCCTGCGCCACTCCGTTCACACTCTTCGCGTGGATAACGCAGGACCGTGAACGGGAACACGCCGCGCCTCTCCTTGCTGTTTTACCCCCGTACACCTACAAATCGACCATCGATGGTACGGGAAACCAACGCGCTGCCCGAAGGCTCGTGACGGCCGTCATACACCGCCGGAGACCGGCGCGGAGAGCACTGCCCAGGCACAATGAGCACATGGCCCCGCTTCTCCGCCGCACCCAGCGCAAGAACCCCGCCGACCGGACGGTCACGCTCATCGGCAAGCCCGGCTGCCACCTCTGCGACGACGCCCAGCAAGTGATCGAGACGATCTGCGCGGAGACCGGCGCCGCCTGGGAGAAGAAGGACATCACTGAGGACGGGGAGCTGTACCGCAAGTACTGGGAGCAGATTCCGGTCATCCTCGTCGACGGCGCACAGCACGACTTCTGGCGCGTGGACCCGCAGCGGCTGCGCAAGGCGCTGGGGGCCTGAAGCCGGGCGCCCGCAGATGGACCTGAGCCGGGCGCCTCAAGGGCGTGCGTGCGGGGCGTACAGAAGCGCGGGGCGTGGTGCACAGGCGTACGCGCGCGGCGCACGGGGGCACAAGCGGCGCAGAGAGCACGTTCGTGCGCGCCCCCTCGGTGAATACACGGCGTGGCCGTAACGCGACCGTCGGCCGCCCCGCGCCTGCCTGACATGCGTGCGTAACCAGGGGCACCGAACAAACTGGCTATGCTCGCGGTATGGCCCACCCGTCGCCCGAGCACCGCCCCGGCAGGAGCCCCATCAGCGCGTCCCTCATCACGGGCATTCCGTCCCTCGTCACGGGATGGTTCACCCGCCACCGGCGCCCCGCCACCGCACGCAGCGTGCTGGCCGGCGAGGCGGCGGCCGAGGCCGCCCGCAAGAGCTCCCTGGAGGCCGAGGCACAGGCCGCGGCGGAGGCCGCCGCGGCGACCGCCGACAGCGAAGCCGAGGACGCCGAGCCGGACTTCCCGGTCGTCGGCGACGACAGGGCGGCCGCCTTCTTCGACCTGGACAACACCGTCATGCAGGGCGCCGCGATCTACCACTTCGGGCGCGGCCTCTACAAGCGGCACTTCTTCCACAAGCGCGATCTCGCCCGTTTCGTGTGGCAGCAGGCGTACTTCCGGCTGGCCGGCTCGGAGAACCCCGAGCACATGGAGGACGTACGCAACAGCGCGCTCTCCATCGTCCAGGGCCACCGCGTCTCCGAGCTGATGACCATAGGCGAGGAGATCTACGACGAGTACATGGCCGAGCGGGTCTGGCCCGGCACCCGGGCGCTCGCCCAGGCGCACCTGGACGCGGGCCAGAAGGTGTGGCTGGTCACCGCGGCCCCCGTGGAGACCGCCACGATCATCGCCCGCCGGCTCGGCCTGACCGGCGCGCTCGGCACGGTCGCCGAGTCGGTCGGCGGGGTCTACACGGGCAAGCTCGTCGGCGAACCGCTGCACGGCCCCGCCAAGGCCGAGGCGGTGCGGGCGCTCGCCATGGCCGAGGGCCTGGACCTCCAGCGCTGCGCCGCGTACAGCGACTCCGCCAACGACATCCCGATGCTCTCGCTCGTCGGCCACCCGTACGCGATCAACCCCGACACCCGGCTGCGCAAGCACGCGCGCGAGCACGGCTGGCGGCTGCGCGACTACCGCACCGGCCGCAAGGCCGCCAAGATCGGCATTCCGGCGGCGGCCGGCGTGGGTGCGGTGGCGGGCGGCGCGGCGGCCGCGGTGGCCCTGCAGCGCCGGCGCCGGTAGCTCCCGCGCTCCGGGCGGGCTCCACAACCGGGGCCCTATAACCGGAAGCCCGCCCAACTTCCAGCGCGGGGATGGACGTTACACACCGTCACCGAAACGCCCGGGGGGCGTCTCGCCCGCCGATGATCAGATGGACGGCGCGTGTCACTTTTTTCGCGCTGGCCTTCCCCGCACCACCCCTGAGGGTGCCTCCGCGCGCCCCGTACGAACACGCGTACCGCTGTGTGCAGGGCAAACCTTCTTCATACCCCACCGGTCCGCACGCACCGGCGCGACGCCCGGGGCGCCACAACACGCCCTTCAACCAGCCAGATCACGACACTTTCTGATCAATTTCTGTTCAACATCCGATACTTGAACGAACAGAAATACGTAACAGACCAGACTGAATCGACGATTTGAGCAACTGGGTGTAGCGCTGCCTGTACGAAGCGTTATTCTCCTCAGA
Organism: Streptomyces sp. NPDC053560; assembly: GCF_044544605.1. NCBI lineage: Bacteria > Bacillati > Actinomycetota > Actinomycetes > Kitasatosporales > Streptomycetaceae > Streptomyces > Streptomyces sp. NPDC053560. The sequence goes on from NZ_JBITXI010000005.1 coordinate 577,127, forward strand.
CGCAAACCGGAACCCATAAGCCCCTACCGCGGGTGAACGGTCCCGCACTGCACGTGATGGAAGCTCTGCCTCTGGGAGTCCCGTGTACCCACACGTCGGGGTTGACGCCTCGGGCCTGGCTACGCTGCGTACGACACTCGTCGACCACCTGCGCAGTTTTGTCCCCACCGCGTACGCCGTCCCCGCCCTCGCCACACCAGCCCCTGCCGCCGGACCCGCCAGCGCCTGCTACGCCCTGGCGGACGCCAGGACCGCCGTCGGTGCCAGGTCCGCAAGCAGCCGTACCCGCCGCGGCGGCACGACCACCGCCCGGCGCCCCGCCGACAGCGACAGCCGTCGCATGATGGACCTCGTCGAGCGCGCCCAGGCGGGCGAGGCCGACGCGTTCGGCCGACTCTACGACCAGTACGCCGACACGGTTTACCGCTACATCTACTACCGCGTCGGCGGCCGGGCGACCGCCGAGGACCTGACCAGTGAGACGTTCCTGCGCGCCCTGCGCCGGATCGGCACCTTCACCTGGCAGGGCCGCGACTTCGGAGCCTGGCTGGTGACCATCGCGCGCAACCTCGTCGCCGACCACTTCAAGTCCTCGCGCTTCCGCCTGGAGGTGACCACGGGCGAGATGCTCGACGCCAACGAGGTCGAGCGCAGTCCCGAGGACTCGGTCCTCGAATCCCTGTCCAATGCCGCCCTCCTCGAAGCCGTCCGCAAACTCAACCCCCAACAGCAGGAATGCGTCACGCTCCGGTTCCTCCAGGGGCTGTCGGTCGCCGAGACCGCCCGCGTCATGGGCAAGAACGAAGGAGCGATCAAGACCCTCCAGTACCGCGCGGTCCGGACGCTCGCGCGCCTGCTGCCGGACGACGCACGCTGAGCGTCCCCCACCCCTCCGTGTCCCCGCTCGTCCCGGCCCACCCCCCGAACGGCCGTCCCCCGGCCCGAACATCCGTCCCGCACGGCACCCCCATTGTGCCGCCAAGCCTTGACCAGGCCATCACTTTCAGCCATCGCGCGGTACCGGTCCGTCACATCATCGTGAGGGCGTAACCCGAGTACCTCGCCGCTCGTTGTGCGGAATGCAGGCTCCCTGCGGACACGCCATGCCCGCAGCCGCTCACTCGATCGAGTGGTTGCGTGCAGGGTGTGCAGCCTTCCGGCCCTGCTGGATCGTCAAGCCAGTCCGGGGAGTCGAGCGGGATGATGAGAGGAGGTGCCGCCCGTGATCGCGAACGTATCGGCGCACCGGCGGGCTAACGCCTTCGCCCAGGCTCTGGAGGATCAGGACCTCCAGGGCGCGGCCGATGAGCAGATCGACACACCGGGGCCGGAGTCGGCTGAGCCCGAGACGGCACGGCTGCTGGCAGTCGCCGGCGGTCTGGGGGAACTCCCCAGACCGACCATGGACCCGGAAGCGCGCACGATCCAGCGCGCACAGCTCATCGCCGCGATGGAGGCCGCTTTCGCCGAAGGCGGCGCACCCTCCGACGGCGCGAAGGTGCCCCAGCAGCGCGGCGTGCGAGGCGCGCACCGCGCCGCCAAGTCACTCGGGCGGCTGCGCCCACGGTCCCGGCTGTCCCGGAGGCTCGCCGCCGGCGGGCTGACGGTCGGCGTGGCGGCCGGCGCGTTCAGCGGAGTGGCCGCCGCCAGTTCCGACGCACTGCCGGGCGATTCGCTCTACGGCCTCAAGCGCGGCATGGAGGACCTCAAGCTCGGCATGGCCGAGGACGACTCCGACCGCGGCCGGCTCTACCTCGACCAGGCGTCCAGCCGGATGCACGAGGCCCGGCGGCTGGTGGAGCGCCTGAAGTCCGGTCCGCTGGAGCACGAGACGCTCTACGAGGTACGCAGGTCCCTCTCGGGCGTCACCCAGGACGCGGGCACGGCCCACCGGCTGCTGCACGGCGCGTACGAACGGGACGGCTCGCTCGGCGCCATCCAGGCGCTGGACTCCTTCACCTCCTCGCACCGCGAGGGCTGGGTGCAGCTGCGCGACCGGCTGCCGGTCCAGCTCGCCGACGTCTCCCATGAGGTCAGCTCGGTCTTCGACGCCATAGACGAGGAGGTCGGGCCGCTGCGCCCGCTCCTGCCGAAGAAGGCCGACGAGGGCACCGGGCACGGCGCCCCGTCCGCCTCGGGCACCACGGACCAGGACCAGTCGACGACGCCGTCCCGCTCCGGCAGCCCCTCGGCGGGCGGCGAGAAGCACGACTCGCCCTCGCCCGAGCCGTCCTCGTCGTCCTCCTCGAAGGGCGACGGGCTGCTCGGCGGCAACACCGGCGGTCTGCTCGACCCGCCGCGGCAGGACAGCCCGTCCCCCTCGAAGGGTGAGCGCGAGAGCGACGAGCCCACCGAGCCGGATGTCACCATCCCGCCGCTGCTCCCGGACCTGCTCCCGGGACTCGGCGTCGACGGCCGGGACGAGTAGCGGCGCGCAGCGAGCGCAGCGCGCCGCCCGCGGCCCGGCGGCGCCGGGTGTTCTTCCGGTCCTTCCCTCCAGAAGAACGTCCGGCGCCGTCGCATGCGCAGGGGCGCGTCCCCCGGCCATGGCGTACGGACCGGGTGCGGGGCCGCGCCCGTACGTCCCGCGCGCCTGCCCCGCGCGGCCCTTCTCAGTGGCCGCTGACCGGCCGTGCCGTGTACGGCCCTTCGAGCCGCTCGATCTCGTCGGCGGTGAGCTTCAGCTCCAGCGCGGCCAGCGCGTCGTCGAGGTGTCCCGCCTTCGACGCGCCCACGATCGGCGCGGTCACCGGCTCCTGGTGCAGCAGCCAGGCGAGCGCCACCTGCGCCCGCGGCACACCGCGCTCCGCGGCGATGGCGCCGACCGCCTCGACGATCTCCCGGTCGCCCTCCTGGTACAGCGTCTTGCCGAACTCATCGGTCTGCGCACGGTTGCTGGTGGTGTCCCAGTCCCGGGTCAGCCGGCCGCGGGCCAGCGGGCTCCAGGGCAGGACGCCCACGCCCTGGTCCGCGCAGAGCGGCAGCATCTCGCGCTCCTCCTCGCGGTAGAGGAGGTTGTAGTGGTTCTGCATGGTGGCGAAGCGGGTCCAGCCGTTCCGCTCGGCGGTGTACTGGGCCTTGGCGAACTGCCACGCGTACATCGAGCTGGCCCCGATGTAGCGGGCCTTGCCGGCCTTCACCACGTCGTGCAGGGCCTCCATCGTCTCCTCGATCGGAGTACGGGGGTCCCAGCGGTGGATCTGGTAGAGATCGACGTAGTCCGTGCCCAGTCGGCGCAGGCTGTTGTCGATCTCGGTCATGATCGCCTTGCGGGACAGCCCGGCGCCGTTGGGGCCGGGCCGCATCCGGCCGTTGACCTTCGTGGCCAGCACGATCTCGTCGCGCCGGGCGAAGTCGGCGAGCGCCCTGCCGACGATCTCCTCGCTGGTGCCGTCGGAGTAGACGTTGGCGGTGTCGAAGAAGTTGATCCCGGCCTCGACGGCCTGCCGGAGGAGCGGGCGGGACTGCTCCTCGTCGAGGGTCCAGGGGTGGGGGCCGCGGTCGGGCACGCCGTAGGTCATGCAGCCGAGGCAGAGGCGGGAGACGTCCAGGCCGGTGGATCCGAGCTTCACGTACTGGGTGTTGGACATGATCCAAGTCTGTCCCGGGGGCGCCCGGCCGGAACACGGGGCACCCCCGGCACACACGTCACAGTCCGGGCGAGAGCGTCACAACCCGGGCGAGGACGTCAGAAGAACACCGAACGCCGTTGTACCAGCAGCTTGTAGAGCGTGTGCTGAATCGTTTCGCGAACCTGGTCCGTGAGGTTGAACATCAGCATCGGGTCGTCCGCCGCCTCGGCCGGATAGCCGTCCGTCGGGATCGGCTCGCCGAACTGGATGGTCCACTTCGTCGGCAGCGGTACCGCGCCCAGCGGCCCCAGCCACGGGAACGTCGGCGTGATCGGGAAGTACGGGAAGCCGAGCAGCCGTGCCAGCGTCCGGGCGTTCCCGATCATCGGGTAGATCTCCTCCGCGCCCACGATGGAGCACGGCACGATCGGTACGCCGGACTTCAGCGCCGTCGACACGAAGCCGCCGCGCCCGAAGCGCTGCAGGCGGTACCGGTCGGAGAAGGGCTTGCCGACCCCCTTGAAGCCCTCCGGCATCACGCCGACCACCTCGCCGCGCTCCAGCAGCCGCTCGGCGTCCTCGGTGCAGGCCAGGGTGTGGCCGGCCTTCCGCGCCAGCTCGTTGACCACCGGCAGCATGAACACCAGGTCGGCCGCCAGCAGCCGCAGGTGGCGCCCCGCCGGGTGCTGGTCGTGCACCGCGACCTGGAGCATCAGGCCGTCCAGCGGCAGCGTCCCGGAGTGGTTGGCGACGATCAGCGCCCCGCCCTTGGCGGGGATGTTCTCGATGCCCTTGACCTCGACCCGGAAGTACTTGTCGTACAGGGGCCGCAGCACGGACATCATGACCTGGTCGGTGAGTTCCTCGTCGTACCCGAAGTCGTCGACCTCGTACTCACCGGTGAGTCGTCTGCGCAGGAAGCTGAGCCCGCCGGCGATCCGCTGCTCCCAGGACGCGCCCCGCTCCTCGGGGGCCTCCCGCGGGGCCGCGGTCTCCGGGTCCTCCTGGCGCGGCGGCGGTACGGGCGCCAGCGCGCCGTTCCGCCCCGCGCTCCCCGACCGCTTGGCCCTTCTCCGCGAGCGCGGCTCGTCGCCGAACGGAATGACCTTGGCGTCCGCCATCGTGGGTGAACTCCTCACTGGGTCTGGGCACTGGCTGCGGGCAGCAGCGCGGCGAGCCGGTCGACGGTACGGGAGACGGTCTCGGGCGGCAGCAGGCCGGGCCCGCGGCTGCGGACGAACTCCGCGAAGGTCTCGGCCGTGGTGTACGCCGGGTCGAAACCCAGTGTCTCGCGCATCTGGGTCGTCCTGACGACCCGGCCGTGCGTGAGCATCCGGATCTGCTCCGGCGAGAAGTCGGTGATGCCGAGCGAGCGCAGCATCGAGCCCGCCCAGGTGACCGTCGGCAGCAGCAGCGGCAGCGTGGGCCGGCCCAGCCGACGCGAGCACTGCGAGAGCACCAGCACGCCGTCGCCCGCGATGTTGAACGTGCCGCTGTTGAGCGTGCCCCTGCGGGGCTCGGCGGTCGCGAGGCGCAGCGCCTCGATCGCATCCTCCTCGTGCACGAACTGCAGCCGCGGGTCGTACCCGAGGACGGTGGGCAGCACGGGCAGCGAGAAGTACTCGGCGAGCGGGGAGTCCGCGCACGGCCCGAGGATGTTGGCGAACCGCAGCACGCAGACCGCGACGTCGGGACGCCTGCGGGCGAAGCCGCGTACGTACCCCTCCACCTCCATGACGTCCTTCGCGAAGCCGCCGCTGGGCAGTGACTTGGCGCCGGTGGTCTCGGTGAAGACCGCGGGATCGCGGGGCGCGGAGCCGTACACGCTGGTGGAGGACTTCACGACCAGCCGCTTGACGTGCGGTGCCTTCTGGCAGGCGCCGAGCAGCTGCATCGTGCCGATGACATTGGTCTCCTTGACCGACGAGCGGCTGCCGCGGGAACCGAGCGGGGTCCCGTGGATGTCCATGTGCACGACGGTGTCCACGCCGGTCTCGGCGAGGACCTTGGCGATGGCCGGATGTCTGATGTCGGCTTTGAGGAACTCCGCGCCACCGAGGTGGTGCTCGGGCGGTACGGCGTCCACGCCGATCACCCGGTCGACGTCGGGATCACGCTGGAGCCGGCGGACGTAGCGGCCGCCCAGCTGACGTGCGACTCCCGTGACGAGCACGACCTTGCCCAAGATCAGCCCTTCCTTCCCACCATCGTCCCCCGCCCGCCCCCGCACGTGCCGAGATGTGGTGGCCCACGCTATCCGGTCGGTGTTGCGCTGTGATGACCTGTGGACAACCCTTAGCGACTTTCGGCCTGGTCCGGTCCTGTGCACAAGTCCGTCACCCGAGCCTCCGCCAAGTCCGCCACCCGGCCCCCCGTCGCCCGGCCGCCGCTCATGTGCCCGGGCCGCCCAGGACGAGTACCCCGCTTCCGCGCGGCCGTGCCCCCGAACGCACCGCAGCCCCCCACCGTGCGGTGGGGGGCTGCGGAATCGCATTCAGCGTCGCTTACTTCTTGTTGCGACGCTGAACACGCGTGCGCTTGAGCAGCTTGCGGTGCTTCTTCTTGGCCATCCGCTTGCGCCGCTTCTTGATAACAGAGCCCACGACTACCCTCGCTCACTTCGAATCACTCGGTGCGGGGCGTCCGAGCCCACACTACCTACATCGGGCCAGCCTACCTGGCGCCGAGCGTACGGCGTAATCCGAGGGTCTCCGTGACCTCCGTACGGCCTCACCGGGCCCCGAAAGGGCCTGTCAGGCCCCCCGTCAGGCCGATTCCACCCCCACGTAGGACTCGCGGAGGTAGTCGTGGACCGCCTGCTCCGGCACCCGGAACGACCTCCCCACTCGGATCGCGGGCAGATGACCGCTGTGCACCAAGCGGTACACGGTCATCTTCGACACTCGCATCACTGTGGCAACTTCCGCCACAGTAAGGAACACGACCTCATTCAGAGGCCTCTGGTCTGCAGCCATGACACACCTGGTCCTTCCGCACATGACGGGCACCGGCTTCCCCTCCGGTGACTCTTCGTCGCTATGCGCTCACTCCCCAGGTTAGGGGCGGGTGATGCGAGTGGGGAAGAGGAGTAGCCATCGGCCGCCTACTGTGACAGACACGCTCGATTGAGTACATAGCGAGTAAGCGGTCGGTAGTAATCAGACCGCACAGCGTCATCAAGCGGAACTACGACGGACACCCGCCCCTCCGCCTGCCCGACGAACAGTGCCGGATCGTCCGTATCCGCCAGGCCGATGGCCTCAAAGCCCAGCTGACCTGCTCCGCAGACCCATCCGTGGTCCCCGATCACGAGCTCGGGAAGGGGTCCGGCAGCGTCTGCGGCAGCACCAAGGGCACTACGAACCGGGAGGGGGGAGTGCGTGTGGACTCCCGGCTCCCCGAGGCCCTCCCGCACGCCGGGTTCGCGCATCCGCGCGACGCCTCGTACGTAGGCAAGGTTGTACGTGCGTACCCCAAAGCGGGTCATTATGTCGATACTTGTGCCGTACGCAGGGGTGAGGACAGGGCATCCAGCCGCCGACAAAGCGTCTGCGAGACCGCTGTAGAAGCCGGTGAGACGGTCCGGATGGCCGGTGCCGATCAGTACCGGCGAGCGGCTGCCGGCCGCTTCTCCGAGCCGGTCGGCGAACGCATCGAGCGCGGCCACGGTCCGGTCCGGGTCGATGACATCTGTGCCAGAAATATGCGCAGGATCGGCCGAAACCCCGCATCGCGCTTCCATGAGCCCGAGCAGATCATCGACGGACCACTCCCCTTCGGGCTCCAGCCCGATCAGCGCTCGCGGGTCCCCCGCCGCAAAGAGGCGGTAGCGGTTCAGACTCTTCTCCCGCGAGGTCGCGATCACCCCCGCGAGCCGTGCTCCGACCAGATGCGCCCGTAGCGCGCCAGTGCTCGACACGCCGCCCATGCTGGCCGCCGGACTCCCACCCCATGCCCTGACTGATGGGTAATCACACGTTCGAGGGGGATGAGCGGCGTGAAGCGTACGTAAGTGGGCCGGCCCGCTCCGCCTCTACGGCAGCAGTCCGTGCGCCGGGAAGACCGCCCGGCGCGTGGCCAGGATCGCCTGGTCCAGCCGGTCCGCCGGGTCGTACCCGCTGTCCGCGAACTCCCGGAACACCGGCTCCCGCCCGTCCGTCATCCGCCGCGGCCCCGGCTGCCGCGTCAGCCGGTACACCTCGTGCTGCCACTCCTCCGGGATGTCCGTCCTCGGCTCCAGCGGCTGCCCGGCCGCGATCGCGACCAGGTGCGTCCACGTACGCGGCACCACGTCGACCACCGCGTAACCACCGCCCCCGAGCGCGATCCAGCGCCCTTCGCAGTGCTCGTGCGCGAGCCGGTGACAGGTCTCGGCCACCGCGCGCTGCGCGTCCACGCTCACCGCCAGGTGCGCCAGCGGGTCCTCGAAGTGCGTGTCGGCGCCGTGCTGCGTGACGATCGCGTCCGGCCGGAAACCGGCCACCAGCTCCGGCACCACGGCGTGGAAAGCACGCAGCCACCCCTCGTCACCCGTACCGGCCGGCAGCGCCACGTTCGCCGCGCTGCCCTCGGCGCCCTCGGCACCGGTCTCCTCCGGCCAGCCGGTCTGCGGGAAGAGGGTGCGCGGATGCTCGTGCAGCGAGATCGTCAGGACCCTGGGGTCCTCCCAGAACGCGGCCTGCACACCGTCCCCGTGGTGCACGTCCACATCCACGTACACCACCCGGCGCGCGCCCAGCTCCAGCAGTCGCGCGACCGCCAGCGCCGCGTCGTTGTAGATGCAGAAACCGGCCGCGCCGCCCGGCATCGCGTGGTGCAGCCCGCCGGCGAAGTTCACCGCGTGCAGCGCGTCCCCGCGCCACACCGCCTCCGCCGCGCCCACCGACTGCCCCGCGATCAGCGCCGAGGCCTCGTGCATGCCGGCGAACGCCGGGTCGTCCTCGGTACCGAGCCCGTACGCCGGGTCGGCGGCCCTGGGATCGGCCGAGGCCTGCTGTACGGCCTCGATGTAGTCCTGGCGGTGCACCAGCCGCAGCGTGGACAGGCCCGCCGCCTTCGCTGCCGCCACCTGCACCGGAGCGCGATGGAGGCCGTACGCCTCCACCAGCCGCATCGTCAGTGCGAGCCGTACCGGGTCCATCGGATGGCCGGGCCCGAAGTCATAGCCCGTTACTGCCTCGTCCCACATCAGCTGTGCGCGGCCGCTCATGTCCGCCACCGTATCGGGCCCGTCCGTCGCCGAAGGAAGGGGCGTACACCAGCGTCACCAGCACGAGCACCATCGGGATCAGCATCGCCCCGCGGTAGCTCCAGGCGTCTCCCACCGCACCCACCAGCGGCGAACCGATCAGAAAGCCCACATAGTTGAAGATATTGAGTCGCGCGACGGCCGCGTCCGACGCTTCCGGACCGCGCGCCGCCGCCCCGTGCGCCTCGTACGCCTGGCGCCCGGCCGCCGCAAAGGTCTGCGGCACGATCACGCACAGCCCGAACCCCAGCAGCGTGAAGCCGGCCATGCCCGGCCACGCGCCGGGTGCCACCGCCACGACCGCGAACCCGGCGGCGGCCACCACCGCGCCCGCGCGCACCACCGCCACCGGCCCGAACCTCCGCACGCCCAGGTCCCCCACGGTCCGTCCCAGCAGCGTGGTGACCATGTACACGTTGTACGGGACCGTCGCCAGCTGCTCCGAGCTGCCCAGGACGTCCTGCAGGTACTTCGCGCTCCAGTTGGAGACCGTCGAGTCCCCGATGTACGCGAACGCCATGACCAGGCAGAGGGGAAGAAGGAATCGCAGGGAGAGGGAGGCCGAGGGGGATCCGGCGGAGTGCGCCGGGCGCCGCTCCTGGTCCACGTACCAGCGGCCGGCGATCAGCACCGCCGGCACCGCGACCGCGGCGGCCGGCCCGTACAGCGCCGCCAGCGGCAGCTCCCAGTGCGCGCCGGCCCAGGCCAGCGAGGCGCCCACGATGCCGCCGAGGCTGTACGCCGCGTGGAAGCCGAGCATGATGCTGCGCCCGTAGGCGCGCTGCAGGCTCACCCCCAGCATGTTCATCGCGGCGTCCAGCGCCCCGACCGCCAGCCCGAAGACCGCCATGGCCACGGCCACCTGGGCCAGGCCGCTGCCCGCCCCCACGGCGACGAGCGCCAAACAGACCACCGGCTGCACGCACCGCAGGACAAGCCCCGGCCGGACCCGTTTCACCAGGTGCTCCGTGGCCACGCTGCCCACGCCGGCCAGTACCGGCACGGCGGCGAGGAAGACAGGCAGCAGGCCGTCGGAGATGCCGTACCGGTCCTGGATCGCGGGGATCCGCGTCACGAGCAGCGCGAACACCGCGCCCTGGGCGAAGAAGCTCAGGGCGAGCGCGGCCCGGCCGCGCCGGAGGCGGGGCGCAGGGCGGAACCCGGAAACGGCGGTCATGGCGGGTCAGCGTAGAACTCCCCGCTACCGATAGGTAGATGAATCACACAAGAAGATCCGGAAGCCCGTCCATCGCGCTGAAGAGGGCGGTGGCGTCCGACAGCCGCTCGGCCGGGGTCATGGCCGTGAAGCCGTACACGTCCATGCCGGCCGCGCGGGCCGCACGCACCCCCAGCGGGCTGTCCTCGACGACGGCACAGCGCTCGGGCGCTACGCCCATCTTCTCCGCCGCGTGCAGGAAGAGGTCGGGCGCCGGCTTGCCGCGGCCCACGTCCTCCGAGCTGAAGATGCGCTCGTCGGTGAACCACCGGTCGAGTCCGGTCTTGCGGTGTCCGACCCGGATCCGCTCGTGGCTGCCGGAGGACGCGACGCAGTACGGGGTGCCGGCCGCGGCCAGTTCCGCCAGCAGTTCCGGTACGCCGGCGATGGGTGTCAGCTCCTGCTCGAACGCGGCGAAGACCCGCGTATGGAAGGTGCTGTCGAAATCCGCGGGCAGTCGCTGGCCGGTCCGCTCCGCGACGAGGTCGTGCACCCGGTGCATCGCGGAGCCCATGTAGTCCCGGATGGACTCCTCGTACGTCGTCGGGTGCCCGAGTTCGGTGAGGTAGCCGGCCAGGATCGTATTGGAGATCGGCTCACTGTCGACGAGCACACCGTCGTTGTCGAAGATGACCAGGTCGTATCGCATGAGCCCGACTCTAAAGGGCGTGCGCCGAAGGGCGTCCGGCGGAATGGCCCCGGAACGCAGAAAAGCCCCGCACCATACGGTGCGGGGCTTTCCCACAAAGATTGTTCGGCGGCGTCCTACTCTCCCACAGGGTCCCCCCTGCAGTACCATCGGCGCTGAAAGGCTTAGCTTCCGGGTTCGAAATGTAACCG
>NZ_JBITXI010000006.1:0-553376 GCF_044544605.1 Streptomyces sp. NPDC053560
GGCCGGGGGGGGGGGGGGGGGCGGGGGGGGGGGGGGGGGGGGGGGGGGGGCCGCGGGGGGGGGGGGGGGCGCGGGCGCTGGGGGGGGCCTCCCCCCCCCGCCCCCTCCCCACCCCCACCTCCTCCACTCACCCCTCCACCCTCCCCCTCCGCCCCCGGCACCCCCCTCAGCAGCAGCGGAAGCCCGAGCGGGGGTCTCCCTCCTGGGAGTCCGTGCGGTGGCGCTCGAACTCACGGCGCGTGGGCACCGGCGCATCCGGGGCGTGCCGGCGGAGATGTCCGACGTACCGTTCGTACGCCGACTCGCCGGTCAACTCCCGTACGTACCACCGGATGCCACGGCCCCATCGCGCCACCAAGGCCGCCCACCGCACCCCGCCCCGCGAGCCCGAGCCCTGCCGCGCCTCGGTCGCCCCCATCGTCCGCCTCCTAAGCCGTCGCCCAGTCACTCCTGTCGTTCCTGCCCCCTCCGGCCCCCGCCGCCGTTCCCCGACCCGGCCCCAGGACCTCACCCGGCCCTTGGGCCCGGCCCCAGAACCTCACCCGAACCCTGGCCCCGACCCGGTCCCCGGACCCGACCCGACGCCCGCTCCGCCCCCATCCCCATCCCTGGCCCCCGCTGCCGCCAGGAGTTCGGCCTTTTCCTCTCGTGTGGTGATCAGGCCGGCGGGGGCCACGATGCGGGAGGCGACGTACGGGGCCTCGTGCAGCGGGGCCGCGTCCGGAGTGCGGAGGTGGCGTATGCACATCCGGGCCGCGTCGGCGATGACGATCACGATCAGCAGGGCCAGCACCGCCGACAGCACGCCGTCCACCGTGGAGTTGGTGACGACCGTGTGCATGTCGTCCATCGACTTCGCGGGCGGCAGCACCTTCCCCGCGTCGATCGCGTCCTGGTAGATGGCGCGCTGCGTGAAGAAGCCGACCTTCGGGTCGCCGGAGAACACCTTCTGCCAGCTCGCGGTCAGGGTGACCACCGCGTCCCAGGCCAGCGGTATGCCCGTGATCCAGGCCCATTTCACCCGGCCGGACTTCACCAGCAGCGTCGTGCACACCGCCAGCGCGACCGCCGCCAGCAGCTGGTTGGAGATACCGAAGATCGGGAAGAGCTGGTTGATGCCGCCCAGCGGCTCGTGGACGCCCACCCACAGGAAGTAGCCCCACAGACCGACCACCGCCGCGCTGCTCAGCAGCAGCCCCGGCTTCCAGCTGATGTCGCGGAACGGTTTGTAGGCGTTGCCCAGCATGTCCTGGAGCATGAACCGGCCGACCCGGGTGCCCGCGTCCAGCGCCGTCAGGATGAACAGCGCCTCGAACATGATCGCGAAGTGGTACCAGAACGCCTTCATCCCGGCGCCGCCCACCACCTGGGAGAAGATCTCGGATACGCCGACCGCGAGCGTGGGCGCTCCGCCCGTCCGGGACAGCAGCGTCTGTTCCTCCACGGCCTTGGCCGCTGCGGCCAGCTGGTCCGGGGAGATCGCGTAGCCGAACTGGGCGACCGCCTGGGAGGCGGACTGGACCGTGTCGCCGATGACGCCGGCCGGTGCGTTCATCGCGAAGTACAGGCCGGGGTCGATGATGGAGGCGGCCACCAGCGCCATCACCGCGACGAACGACTCCATGAGCATCGAGCCGTACCCGATCATCCGAATCTGGGTCTCCTTCTGCACCATCTTCGGTGTGGTGCCCGAGGAGATCAGGGCGTGGAATCCGGACAGGGCGCCGCAGGCGATGGTGATGAAGGCGAAGGGGAAGAGGGAACCGGCGAAGACCGGGCCGTCACCGCGGCTCGCGAAGTCCGTCACCGCGTCCATCTTCAGCGTCGGCAGGGCGATCACCACGCCCAGCGCCAGCAGGCCGATGGTGCCGATCTTCATGAAGGTGGAGAGGTAGTCGCGGGGCGCGAGCAGGGTCCAGACGGGGAGCACGGAGGCGATGAAGCCGTACGCCACCAGCCAGATCACCAGGGTCTTCGGCTGGAGGGTGAAGGTGTCGGCCCACGAGGACTCCGCGACCCAGCGGCCGCCCACGAGGGCGAGGAGCAGCAGGGCGATGCCGATCAGGGAGACCTCGGTGATCCGGCCGGGGCGCAGGAAGCGCAGGTAGACGCCCATGAGGAGGGCGATGGGGATCGTCATGCCGATGGAGAACGTGCCCCAGGGGGAGGCGGCCAGCGCGTTGACGATCACCAGGGCCAGCACGCCCAGCAGGATGATCATGATGGCGAAGGCGGCGAGCAGTGCCGCGGCGCCGCCGAAGGGGCCGATCTCCTCGCGTGCCATCTGGCCCAGCGACTTCCCGTCCCGCCGGGTGGAGAAGAAGAGGACCACCATGTCCTGCACGGCGCCGGCGAAGACCACTCCGACGATGATCCAGATCGTGCCGGGGAGGTAGCCCATCTGCGCGGCGAGCACCGGCCCGACCAGCGGTCCGGCGCCCGCGATGGCCGCGAAGTGGTGGCCGAGCAGGACGCGGCGGTCGGTGGGGTGGAAGTCGATGCCGTTGTTCAGCCGCTCGGCCGGGGTCGCGCGGGTCTTGTCGACCCGCAGGACGCGCGTGGCGATGAAGCGGGAGTAGAAGCGGTAGGCGATGGCGTACGTGCCGAGCGCGGCGGCGACCATCCAGGCCGCCGACACCTCCTCGCCGCGGCTCAGTGCGAGAAGGGTCCAGCCGGCCGCGCCGATCAGCGCAACGGCTGTCCAGATGACGATCGTTCGGGGTGATGTCGTACGCACTGGCCGTCCTTCCGTCCCGACGGTGACGGAAGGACCGTAGGGCAGGGCGTGTGACGTGCGCTACACCCTGTGGAAAACCCGGGTGACGGGGATACGCGGTTCCGTTTCGCCCGCCGAATCCCCCGCCCCCGCGGGCCGTGACCGTGAGCGCTGCCCCGGCCCGTACCTCTAGTCGGTGGGCCGCTGGAGCCGGGCGACGAACTTGTACCGGTCGCCGCGGTAGACCGAGCGCACCCACTCCACCGGGCTGCCGTCGTGGTCCAGGGAGTGCCGGGACAACAGCAGCATCGGCAGGCCGACGTCCGTGCCCAGCAGCCCGGCCTCGCGCGGGGTGGCGAGCGAGGTCTCGATGGTCTCCTCGGCCTCCGCCGGGCGGACGTCGTAGACCTCGGCGAGCGCGGTGTAGAGGGAGGTGTACTTGACCAGGTTGCGGCGGAGCGCGGGGAAGCGCTTGGCCGACAGGTGGGTGGTCTCGATGGCCATCGGTTCGCCGCTGGCCAGCCGCAGCCGTTCGATGCGCAGCACCCGGCCGCCGGCCGCTATGTCCAGCAGCCCGGCCAGCCGGTCGTCGGCGGTGACGTACCCGATGTCCAGGAGCTGCGAGGTGGGCTCCAGGCCCTGGGCCCGCATGTCCTCGGTGTAGGAGGTCAGTTGCAGGGCCTGGGAGACCTTGGGCTTGGCGACGAAGGTGCCCTTGCCCTGGATGCGCTCCAGCCGCCCTTCGACGACCAGTTCCTGCAGGGCCTGCCGTACGGTCGTCCGCGAGGTGTCGAACTCCGCGGCGAGGGTGCGCTCGGGCGGTACCGGCGTGCCCGGCGGCAGGGTCTCGGTGATCTCCAGCAAGTGCCGCTTGAGCCGGTAGTACTTGGGCACCCGGGCGGTACGCGCGGCTCCGCCGCCGGACTCCGCTCCGGCCCCGTCGGTCTCCATGCCCCGCCCTTCCGACTCCACTCGTGCTGTCGTCACCGGCTCCTCCGTACGTAGCGGCTCACATGGTGGCACGGGTGGGGTGCCGCTGCTCCCTCGCAGGTCCGCGCCTGCCGGATGTCGGTCCGGTAACGGAGCCGACTGCGACTCTTATACACCTCTTGACACCCCTAAAGGTCTAGGCCAAGCTGCGAGCACTGGTCTAAACCATTAAAGACCACACCCAGCCATTAGGGGAGTGTGCTGTGAAGCGTGGGCTGATCGCGGCGACAGCTGTCGCGGGAATGCTGGTAAGTGTCGCGGCCTGCGGGTCCGGCGAGTCGGCGGGGGTGGACGACAAGACGCTCACCGTATGGGCCATGGACGGCTCCACGCCGGCCGGGTGGACCAAGGACGTCAAGGCGGCCTTCGAGAAGAAGACCGGCGCGAAGCTGAAGATCGAGATCCAGAAGTGGAACGGTATTCAGCAGAAGATCACCACCGCGCTGTCCGAGGAGAACCCGCCGGACGTCATCGAGGTCGGCAACACCCAGACCGCCGCCTACGCCAAGACCCAGGGCCTCGCGGAACTGGACGACCTGAAGAAGGACATCGGCGCCGACTGGACGCCGTCCATCAACAAGTCGGCCGTCTACCAGGGCAAGCAGTACGCGGCCCCCTGGTTCGTGGCCAACCGCGTCGTGATCTACAACAAGAAGGTCTGGGCCGACGCCAGCATCGAAGGCACCCCGAAGACCCGCACCGAGTTCTTCAAGGACCTCGCGCAGATCGAGAAGAAGACCGACGCCGAGCCGATCTACCTGCCCGGCCAGAACTGGTACTTCTTCGACGGCCTGACCATCGGCACCAAGGCCGACCTGGTGAAGAAGCAGGGCGGCAAGTGGGTCTCCAACCTGGCCGACCCCAAGGTCGCCAAGGCCATGGACATCTACAAGCAGTACCAGTCCTTCAGCAAGGCCCCCAAGGACAAGGACGAGGCCACCCCGCAGCAGGGCGAGGTCTTCGCCAAGGGCAAGACCGGCGCGTTCATCGGCATGGGCTGGGAATCCGCCATCGCGATCAAGGCCAACCCGAAGATCGAGAAGGACATCGGCTACTTCACCATCCCCGGTGAGACCGCCGACAAGCCCGAGGGCGTCTTCCTCGGCGGCTCCAACCTCGCCGTCGCCGCCGGCAGCCAGAAGCAGGACCTGGCCAAGGAGTTCCTGAAGATCGCGCTCTCCGACAAGTTCGAGGGACAGCTCGCCAAGGAAGGCGGCGTCATCCCCAACAAGGAGTCGCTGCAGACCGCGCTGAAGGGCAACCTCGCGGGCGAGGCGGCGGCCCCCGCCGTCGAGGGCGGCGGCACCACCCCGCTGATCCCCGAATGGGGCGCGGTGGAGAACCCGCCCAACCCCATCAGGACGTACATGACCGCCGTCCTCAACGGCAAGAGCCCCGAGGCCGCCGCGCAGCAGGTCGAGGGCGAGTTCAACAAGCGGCTCAGCCAGCAGCAGTAAGCACCGACACCTGCCGGGCGCGCACCGCGCCCCGGCAGGTGTACCGCCGGGGAGGGCGCGAACGAGATGGCAGCCATGTCAGTACAGAGCAGACGGACCGGGGAACCGCCCGGCACCGTCCGCAAGGAGAAGGCCGGCGGCCCGTCCCGGCCGCCGCGGCGGAGCCACGCGTGGGCGGCCGGCCGCGCGCCGTACCTCCTGCTGCTCCCCGCCCTCGCCGTCACCGTGGTCCTCCTCGGCTATCCGATGATCACCAACGGTGTGCTGTCCTTCCAGAACCTCAACATGGGACAGCTCATCCAGCACGTCACGGAGTGGAACGGCGTCGACAACTACCGCCAGATCCTCGGCAACGCCGAATTCTGGCGGGTCACCGTACGCTCCCTCCTCTTCACCGCGGCCAACGTCGCTCTCATCATGGTCGTCGGCACCCTGGTCGGACTGCTCCTCGCCCGGCTCGGCACCCGGATGCGGTTCACGCTCCTCTTCGGCCTCGTCCTCGCCTGGGCCATGCCGCCCATCGCCGCCACCACCGTCTACCAGTGGCTCTTCGCGCAGCGCTTCGGCGTCGTCAACTGGGTGCTGGACAAGCTCGGCTGGCACTCCATGGCGGACTTCAACTGGACCGGCAGCCAGTTCTCCACGTTCTTCGTCATCATCGTGCTGATCGTCTGGCAGTCCGTGCCGTTCGTCGCGATCAACCTCTACGCCGCGACCACGACGATCCCCAAGGAGCTCTACGAAGCGGCCGCCCTCGACGGCGCCGGTACCTGGAAGAGCTTCACCTCGGTCACCCTGCCCTTCATCAGGCCGTTCCTCTACGCGACGACGTTCCTCGAAGTCATCTGGGTCTTCAAGGCCTTCACCCAGGTCTTCGCCATCAACGAGGGCGGCCCCGACCGGCTCACCGAGATCCTCCCCGTCTACGCCTTCATCGAGGGCATGGGCAACCAGCACTACGGCATGGGCGCGGCGATCTCCCTGCTGACCATCGTCGTCCTGCTCGCGCTCACCTCGTACTACCTCCGCATCGTGCTCCGACAAGAGGAGGACGAGCGATGAAGCGCACCCTCTTCGGCCGCATCTGGCCCAACGCCACGGCCCTGTTCCTGACCGCCGGCTTCGTCTTCCCCGTCTACTGGATGTTCAGTACGGCGCTGAAGCCCACCGGCGACATCATCAGCGAGGACCCCGTGTGGTTCCCGCTCACCCCGACCCTCGAACACTTCCGGACCGCCGTCACCGCGCCGCACTTCTGGACGTACGTCGGCAACTCCGTCACCGTGACCGTCCTCGCCGTCGGCATGTCCCTCGTCATCGCCCTGCTCGCGTCGTTCGCGATCGCCCGGATGCGCTTCAAGGGACGCCGCGGCGTCATCGTCACCTTCATGATCGCCCAGATGGCCCCCTGGGAGGTCATGGTGATCGCGATCTACATGATCGTCCGGGACGCCGCCCTGCTGAACAGCCTGGTCCCGCTCACCGTCTTCTACATGGTGATGGTGCTGCCCTTCACGATCCTCACGCTCCGCGGCTACATCGCGGCCGTCCCCAAGGAACTGGAGGAGTCCGCCATGGTCGACGGGTGCTCCCGTCCCCAGGCCTTCGTGAAGATCATCCTGCCGCTGCTCGCGCCCGGACTGATGGCGACCTCGCTCTTCGGCTTCATCACCGCCTGGAACGAGTTCCCCCTCGTCCTCATCCTCAACAAGCAGACCGAAGCGCAGACCCTTCCCCTCTGGCTCTCCGGCTTCCAGACGAACTTCGGCGACGACTGGGGTGCCACCATGGCCGCCGCCTCCCTCTTCGCCCTCCCCATCCTGATCCTCTTCCTCTTCCTCCAGCGCAAGGCGGTCGGCGGACTGACCGCCGGCGCGGTGAAGGGGTGAGGGCAACGAACCCGCCGTACCGCGGCACACCGGCGAAGGCGGCCCTCCCGGGGACGCCGTCGTCGGCGTGGTGCGGCCCGATACCGCCCGCTTCCGGCGGGCGCCCGCCCGGATGCGGTCTGATGAAGGCCGCCCCCGGCCCCGTACGGACCGCTCCCGGCCGTACCGCCGCCCGCCCGCCTGCTCGCCCCAGCGCAGTGAAGGGACACGCCGCTCCATGACGACGCTCGCCCGCTCCGCCGACACCCTCACCCGCGACGCGCTGGCCGTCCTCCAGCCCGGCTTCACCGGAACCGACGCGCCCGACTGGCTGCTGCGCCGCCTCGGCGAGGGCCTGACCTCCGTCGGCCTGTTCGGACGCAACGTCCACAGCCCCGAACAGCTCGCCGCCCTCAACACCCGCCTCCGCGCCGAGACCGACGGCATCCTCATCGCCATCGACGAAGAAGGCGGCGACGTCACCCGCCTCGAAGTGCACGGCGGATCCTCCTTCCCCGGCAACCTCGCCCTCGGCGCCGTCGACGACCCCGGCCTCACACAGGCCGTCGCCCGCGAACTCGGCCGCCGTCTCGCCGACTGCGGCGTCAACCTCAACTGGGCCCCCAGCGCCGACGTCAACTCCAACCCCGGCAACCCCGTCATCGGCGTACGGTCCTTCGGCTCCGACCCCGGCCTCGTCGCCCGGCACACCGCCGCCTATGTCCGGGGCATGCAGTCCGCCGGCGTCGCCGCCTGCACCAAGCACTTCCCCGGCCACGGCGACACCGCCGTCGACTCGCACCACGACATGCCCCGCATCGACGCCGGCCTCGACACCCTGCAGGCCCGCGAACTCGTCCCCTTCAAGGCCGCCGTGGACGCCGGCACGAAGGCCGTCATGAGCGCCCACATCCTCGTACCGGCCCTCGACGACGACCTGCCCGCCACCCTCAGCCCGGCCGCCCTGCACGGCCTGCTGCGCGCCCCCGTCGCATCCGGAGGCCTCGGCTTCGACGGCCTGATCGTCACCGACGCCGTCGAGATGCAGGCCATCGCCGCCACTTACGGCATCGAACGCGGCAGCGTGCTCGCCGTCGCCGCGGGCGCCGACGCCATCTGCGTCGGCGGCGGCCTCGCCGACGAGCACACCGTCCTCCGCCTCCGCGACGCGCTCGTCGACGCCGTGCGCTCCGGCGCACTCCCCGAAGAGCGCCTCGCCGACGCCGCCGCCCGCGTCCGCGCCCTGTCGCAGTGGACACGGGACACCGCCCAGTGGATCCGGACCACGGCGGAGACCGCGGCAGCGCCGTACCGGGCGGCCGCGGCAACGGCGTCCGGCACCACGGCCGACCCCGAGGTCGGGCTGCGCGCCGCCCGCCGGGCACTCCGGCTCACGGCGGGCAGCACCCCGTACGAGCCGCTGCGTACCCCGGCGTACGTCGCGGCCTTCACGCCCGTCGCCAACATCGCCGTGGGCGACGAGACCCCCTGGGGCGTGGCCGCCGAACTCGCGCGGCTGCTCCCGGGGACCGACACCGGCTCCTTCAGCGCGGTGCAGGCCGCCGAGACCGGTACGCCCGCAATGATCTCAAATGTGCTCCGCGAGGCGGCGGATCGTAGGATCGTCGCAGTGGTACGCGACGTTCACCGGCACCCCTGGATGGCCGACGCCCTCGCCGCTCTCATCGCCGCGCGGCCCGACACCGTCGTGGTCGAGATGGGAGTCCCGCAGGCGCCGCCCACGGGAGCGCTGCACATCGCGACTCACGGTGCCGCCCGCGTCTGCGGACGGGCCGCCGCGGAGGTCATCACCGGCGACGACGCCGGCCGCTGACGCCCGCGGGCACACGAACCGCATAGAACTGCCACCTGGAGGCACCCAGCATGTCCGCCACGACGCCGGCCCAGCACAGCGAGCAGCCGGGCCGGATCATGTCCGGTGAGATGGCCGAACAGCCCGCCGTGCTGCGCCGCATCCTCACCGAGGGTGCTCCCAAGATCCGTGAGGTCGCCGAGCGGATCGCCGCGCGCAACCCGCGCTTCGTCCTGCTCACCGCCCGCGGCACCTCCGACAACGCGGCGCTGTACGCCAAGTACCTGCTCGAAGTGCAGCTCGGCAAGCCCTGCGGCCTCACCTCCATGTCCACCACCACCGCCTACGGCGCCCAGCCCGACCTCACCGACTGCCTGGTCATCACCGTCAGCCAGTCCGGCGGCTCGCCCGACCTGGTCGCCTCCACCGAGGCAGCGCGCGCCGCCGGGGCCATCACCCTCGCGGTGACCAACAACGCCGGCTCCCCGCTCGCCGAGGTCAGCGAGTTCCACATCGACGTGCTCGCCGGGCCGGAGAAGGCCCTGCCGGCCACGAAGACGTACACCGCCGAGCTGCTGGCGCTGTACCTCTTCGTCGAGGGGCTGCGCGGCGGTGACGGCGCGGCCGCCAAGGCCCTGCCCGACCTGGCCGAGTCCGTCCTGGCCCGCCAGGAGGAGGTCAAGGCGCTCGCCGCCCGCTACCGCTTCGCGGAGCGGATGGTCCTCACCTCCCGCGGTTACGGCTACCCGACCGCGAAGGAAGCCGCGCTGAAGCTGATGGAGACCAGCTACATCCCGGCGCTGTCCTACTCCGGCGCCGACCTGCTGCACGGCCCGCTGGCCATGGTCGACAACATCTCGCCGGTCATCGCGATCGTCACCGAGGGCAAGGGCGGCGAGGCCCTCCAGCCGGTGCTGGAGCGGCTGCGCGGCCGCGGCGCCGACCTGGTCGTCGTCGGCAGCCGGGCGGAGGTCGACAAGGCAGCGGCGGGCTTCGCGCTGCCCACCGACGGCGTCGCCGAGGAGGTCCAGCCGATCCTGGAGATCCTGCCGCTGCAGATGCTCGCGTACGAGGTGACCATCGCCCGCGGCCAGGACCCGGACGCGCCCCGCTCCCTCGCCAAGGTCACCGAGACCCGCTGACCGGGGGAGGGGCGGGCCCCAGCCTCCCCGGCAGTCCACGCCGGCCCCGTCCGGCCGGCGCCCCTCCCTCACTCGTGTGCGCGGCCCCCGCTCCTCCGGGAGCGGGGGCCGCGCCGTTTTCCCCCGGAAGCAGCCACGCGATCACTCGCACGGGGGAGCGGCCGGGGGCCGGGAACAGGGGGAGGGGCCGGGCGACGACCCGAGAAAAGAGCCCTGAAAACACCCGCGGGCCGCGGCGCCGGGACAGGACCCTCAACCTGTCCGGCACCGCAGCCCGGAGCTGACATCGGCCGGCGCACGCCGTGAGGTGTGCGGTTCCTCGCGGCGCCCGGTCCGGCCGATCGGAGGCCGCGGCGCAGTCAGGGCAGAGAGCGCCTCGGTCCTCTATCCGCCTTCCTGTGCGGGGAAGGCGGAGGCCTTTACCGATTCATTGTGGACTAGACCAGGCTCATCAGTCCATGCCTGTGCACGGTCAACGCTTACACCGTACGCCGGTAGGCTCGCATACGTGCCCTCCATGAACGATCTCGTCCGCCAGCACACCGCTCTGAGCGACTCCGACCTCGAGTGGCTCCACACGCTGGTGTCCGAATGGCAGCTGCTCTCCGACCTGTCCTTCGCCGACCTCGTCCTGTGGGTCCCCACCCTGGACGGCACCCGGTACGTCTCGGTCGCGCAGATGCGTCCGAACACCGGGCCCACCTCGTACCAGGACGACATGGTCGGCCATCTGGTGCCGCGCGGGCGCCGCCCCATGCTCGACTCCGCGCTGGACGAGGGCCGCATCGTGCGCGAGGGCGACCCCGAGTGGCGCGAGGAGGTTCCGGTACGGGTGGAGTCCATCCCCGTGCGCCGCGAGGGCCGGGTGCTGGGCGTCATCGCGCGGAACACCAACCTGCTGACCGTACGGACCCCCAGCCGGCTGGAGCTCACCTACCTGCAGAGCGCGTCCGACCTGGCGCAGATGATCGCCGCAGGATCGTTTCCCTTCCCGGGTCAGCAGGTCGACATGGATGCCTCGCCGCGGGCCGGCGACGGGCTCATCCGGCTCGACGCCGACGGCGTCGTCCAGTACGCCAGCCCGAACGCGCTCTCCGCGTACCACCGCCTCGGGCTCGCCGCCGACCTCGTGGGCCACCACCTCGGCCGGGCCACCGCCGAACTGGCGCCCGCCCGCGGCCCCGTCGACGAGGCACTGGTGAAGCTCGCCAGCGGCTGGGCACCGCGCGAATTCGAGGTGGAGGGGAACGACGGCGTCATTCAACTGCGCGCCATCCCGCTCAAACCGAAGGGCACGCACATCGGTTCACTCGTGCTGCTGCGCGACGTCACCGAATTGCGACGCCGAGAGCGCGAATTGATGACGAAGGACGCGACCATCCGGGAAATCCACCACCGGGTGAAGAACAACTTGCAGACCGTGGCCGCCCTCTTGCGGCTGCAGGCCCGGCGGATGGATTCGCCCCAGGGACGCGAGGCACTCAACGAGGCGGTCCGCAGGGTCGGTTCGATCGCCATCGTCCACGAGACGCTGTCCCAGACGCTGGACGAGCGGGTGGAGTTCGACGAGATCGCCGACCGGGTGCTGGCCATGGTCGCGGAGATCTCGCCGGGGAAGGTCACGGGACGGCGCACCGGCCGCTTCGGGATCCTGGACGCCGAGGTCGCGACGCCGCTGTCGATGGTGCTCACCGAGGTCCTGCAGAACGCCCTGGAGCACGCCTTCGCGCCGGGGGAGCTGGGCACGGTCGAGGTGGGCGCGGTACGCGGCGGCAGCCCCGCCGAGCCGCGGCTGCGGGTCACCGTCCAGGACGACGGCCGCGGGCTGCCCGAGGGCTTCGACCCGCAGCGCGCGGGCAACCTCGGCCTCCAGATCGTGCGGACGCTGGTCGAGGGCGAGATGGGCGGCACGTTCGACATGCTGCCGGCGCCCGGGCGCGGCACCCAGGTGGTGCTGGACCTGCCGGTCGGGGCCGAGAAGCACTGAGGCGCGCGGGCGGGGGCCGACCGGGCCGGCGCTCGGACGGCGCCGGCCGGCGCGTTCACTCCGTACGCACCTCCGCGCGCTCCCGGCGTGCGTCGGCCGTATGGGTACGGGTGCGTGGCCCCGGCCCCGGCCCCGAACAGCAGTAGGCCCCGGACCGAGTTCCGGTCCGGGGCTCAAAGCTCACATTGCTGTGGGGTACCGCCCATGCCCATCAGGCTGGGGGCGCATCGGGGGTACTGCGCGCTGCGGCTCGGATGCCACGGGGCGTCTGGTTCAGGCGCTGGCGTTGCGCGCCCGGTTACGAGCCGCACGGCGCTTCATTGCGCGGCGCTCGTCCTCGCTCAGACCACCCCAGACGCCGGAGTCCTGACCGGACTCGAGCGCCCACTGCAGGCACTGCTCCATGACGGGGCAGCGGCGGCAGACGGCCTTGGCTTCCTCGATCTGCAGCAGCGCAGGACCGGTGTTGCCGATGGGGAAGAAGAGCTCGGGGTCTTCCTCGCGGCAAACGGCGCGGTGACGCCAGTCCATGGCTGCTCCATCTCCTCGTATTACGGGAAAGTTGCTTGTGAATGTGAACGCTTTCACGAATCCCTCCGCAAGGGAAGGGCCGAACGCCCGCAAGGGGCTGGTGCGGTCCTGGAAAAGAGGAGGGGATTCGGGCTCTCAAGGGGGCCGGTAGAGCGGCCGTCCCGATCGCCATGAAGAGACTCGCAAACCTCGGCGACGGATACAACCCCTTCCGGAAACTTTTTTTTGATTCCTTGGTGTCGCCTAGGTCACAGCCGTACTTCTAGGGGGTGGAAGTCAGCCTAAACGTTCGACTGAAAGGACTTTAGGCCCTACTGCTCACACAATCACACGCAGTGCACGGCGTACGCCTGTGAACGTCACGCTGGAACGCAGTCCCAGGTGGTCGCCGTCCATCTGAAAGGGCAGTGGAACCTGTGAATGCAAGGTGAAGTCCGTCTGATCATGAAGCGATACGGCGTGCTTTCCCTGCGGCCCGCGATCCGGGGTTGACGCCAGCAGCTGGGTGGCGTACCGCGCGACCGCGGGCGTGGACAATCTGGTCAGCGCGAAGACGTCCAGAGCGGTGTCGAAGGACGCCGCCGGCGCCGGGTACACGGGGCGACTGCCCAGGTAGGTCCAGGGTGCGGTGTTGCAGATTATGGAGAGGACGAGATCTTCGATCACCTCCGTCGTGCCTGGTTCGGCGCCCGGGTGCTCCAGCGTGATCGTGCCGTGCCGGCGATGCGGGTCGCCCATGAACTGGCGCATGACCTGCCGCACGTACAGCGCATGCGTCGAACGCTTGCCGCGTTCGCGCTGTTGTTCGACTCGGCCCACGACACCGGCGTCGAAGCCGAATCCCGCGCAGAAGGTGAACCAGCGCTCGGGAATCATTTCGTCCTGGGTGTCCGCCGTGCCGGCGGCCAAACCCAGTCCCACCGTCCGTTCGCTTCCGTCCCGCAACGCGTCCAGCAGGGCGCCGGTGGCCTCCACGGCGTCGTTCGGCAGGCCGAGGGCGCGGGCGAAGACGTTGGTGGAGCCGCCGGGGACCACGGCGAGCCGCGGCAGTCCCTCCGGATCGGGGCCGTGCGTCAGCAGACCGTTGACGACCTCGTTGACCGTGCCGTCGCCGCCGAGCGCGACCACCAGCTCCGTCTCGCCGCTCTCCGCGGCCCGGCGGGCCAGGTCGCGCGCGTGACCGCGGTACTCGGTCTGCGCGACCTCCAGCTTCAGGTCGCTGGCCAGCGCGTGGGCCAGTACGTCACGGGTGCGCGCGCTGGTGGTGGTTGCCGCGGGGTTGACCACAAGGAGTGCACGCATGGGATGCAGGGTACCTACCTGCTGGTACGGGGGCCCAGCCCTGCCCGTCAGGTGGACCGGGGCCCGGCAGTACCCTGCAGGGGTGAGCAGCAGCAAGCAGAACCGCACCGCAGCCGCCCCCGCGCCCGCACCCGAACCGGCCGGTCCGCGGCCGCGCCGGCTGACCGCAGCGGCTGTGCTCACCGGCCTGGAGGGTCTCGCGCTGGCGGCGCTGGGCGTCTACATGCTGGTCGACGGGCTCACCGGCTCGCCGGACAGCCCGCG
This sequence comes from Streptomyces sp. NPDC053560, assembly GCF_044544605.1. NCBI lineage: Bacteria > Bacillati > Actinomycetota > Actinomycetes > Kitasatosporales > Streptomycetaceae > Streptomyces > Streptomyces sp. NPDC053560. The sequence continues at coordinate 14,071 of NZ_JBITXI010000006.1, forward strand.
CCAGGCCGAGATGGGCGGCATCACCATGATCGTGCTGGCGCTGCTGCCGCTGATCGCCGCGCGCGGACTGTGGCTGCGGCGGCGCTGGAGCCGCGGGCCCTCGCTGATCACTCAGATCGTGGCGCTGCCGGTGGCGTGGACGCTGATCAACGGCGGCGGCGCGCTGCTCGCGGGCGGCGTGGTGCTGGGCGTGGTGGCCCTCCTCGTCCTCGGCCTGCTGGTCAACCCGACAGCCACCGAAGCCCTGGGCATCGGCCCGCGCGAGGACGCGTAGCGCCCACTGACCGCGGGCGTCCGACTCCGGGGCGTCCGACTCCGCGGGCGCGGCTGTTCGGCGGCCTGCGTCCGCCGTGCTGCCAGTGCCGCACGCCGGCGCCCGATCCGCCGTTCCGACGCCAGGCCTCGACCGTGGCGGCCCGGCAATGACGGCGTACGGCCCTGCGGGGCCACGGCACCTCGGTCGCGGGGCCGCTGGGCACCCGGCTGCGCCCGCGCAAGCGCTCGGCGCGTTCCGCCGGTGTCGGCGTGGGGTGTAGTCATGCGCTGGGTCTACGCGGGCGTGGCAGGGGGCGTGGGCATCGGTTGCGCACCGGCGGGCGTGGAGACGTGGAGAGGCCGTGCGCCGGGCTTGTGCGGGCGGTATGGCGACGGGCGTGGGCCCGAGGCCGTGCGCCGGGCTTGTGCGGGCGTAAGGCGACGGGCGCGGGTCGCACCGGGCCGGGGGCTCTCGCAGGAGCCCGTACGGCGGATCGGTGCGGCCCGCGCCCGTGGGTGCCGCGGCCGGGAGTGTGCGGGTCCGGCGGTCTCCCGCCCCGCCGGAGTGGGCTACTCCTCGACCAGCAGCTTGTCGCGGAGCTGGGCCAGGGTGCGGGCCAGCAGCCGGGAGACGTGCATCTGCGAGATGCCGACCTCCTGGGCGATCTGCGACTGGGTCATGTTGCCGAAGAAGCGCAGCAGCAGGATCTTCTTCTCGCGCGGCGGCAGATCCTCCAGCAGCGGCTTGAGGGATTCGCGGTACTCCACGCCCTCCAGCGCCTCGTCCTCGGCGCCCAGGGTGTCGGCGACCGCGGGGGACTCGTCGTCGGTGTCGGGAACGTCCAGCGAGAGGGTGCTGTAGGCATTGGCCGATTCCAGCCCCTCCAGCACCTCCTCCTCGGAGATCCGCAGATGCTCGGCCAGCTCGTGCACCGTGGGCGCACGGCCGTGCCGCTGGGAGAGCTCAGCGGTTGCCGTGGTCAGCGACAGCCGGAGCTCCTGGAGCCGGCGCGGCACGCGGACCGCCCAGCCCTTGTCGCGGAAGTGCCGCTTGATCTCGCCGACCACGGTCGGGGTGGCGTACGTGGAGAACTCCACGCCGCGCTCCGGATCGAACCGGTCCACCGACTTGATCAGACCGATCGTGGCGACCTGGGTCAGGTCGTCCAGCGGCTCGCCGCGGTTGCGGAAGCGCCGGGCGAGATGCTCCACCAGGGGGAGGTGCATCCGGACCAGGGTGTTGCGCAGCTCCGCGCGCTCGTCGGAGCCCTCCGGAAGCTTGCGCAGCTCGTAGAACATCGCGCGGGCACCGCTGCGGTCCTGCGGATCGTGCGCATCATGGGGGTGATGCTGCGGATCCTGCTGCTGCCGCTGCTGCTCGCTGTGGTCCATGTGGTCCGCCCGCTCTGCCTGCTCCGCCGCGTTCAACCGGCCGCTGAGGTCGTCCGTGCCCATTGGGTGCGGCCGGGCCTGCTGCTCGGGGATGGCCAGTCTCGGCTCCATCCGCGCGCCGCGCTCCAGATCCTTCACAGGGCCCCCTCTTCGGTCATGACGGTCCGGGACCGGCGCCGCGCTCCTTGTACAGACTGATGCTGACCGTCCGGTCCTCCGCGACGGTGGAGTCGACCTTGCCGGCCAGTGCGGAGAGCACCGTCCAGGCGAAGGTGTCGCGCTCCGGAGCGCGGCCGTCGGTGGTGGGAGCCGACACGGTCACCTGAAGCGCGTCGTCGATCAGGCGGAAGACGCAGCTCAGCACACTGCCGGGGACGGCTTGCTGCAGGAGGATCGCGCACGCCTCGTCGACGGCGATACGCAGATCCTCGATCTCGTCGAGGGTGAAGTCCAAGCGGGCTGCCAGTCCGGCCGTGGCCGTACGCAGCACCGAAAGGTAGGCACCCGCAGCGGGCAGCCGGACTTCCACGAAGTCCTGATTCCCGGGCTCGCCTGCGATCTGGGACACCCTCACCTCCAAGGTGACACAAGCTGTTTGAGCTGATATTCATGCCGGACCGGATCCTCCCGGCGGAAGGAACGGCCACCCGGCACAGCGCATGCGCTGTGTGACGCTATCGCGATCTGCGGTGCGATGTCGCCCGGGATCGGCGTGGCTGCCGACCTGGCACGACGGTGGGACTCGCAGTGTCCCGCAAACCCACGAGTGTCACTCATTGTAAGCCTACGGGTACGGACAGTGGCTAGGGGTCTGCACTGTCAAATCGGCTCCGGTTACGCTGCGTTGACATCTGCAGTCGCCGCGAGGTCGTGCAGTGCCTCTCCAGTGAGCCGGAAGACGGTCCATTCGTCCATGGGCTGTGCACCGATCGACTTGTATATACCGATGGACGGTTCATTCCAATCCAGGACTGACCATTCAAAACGTCCGTATCCGCGGTTGACGCAGATCTGCGCCAGGGCGGCCAGGAGCGCCTTGCCGTGTCCTCCGCCGCGGTGTTCGGGGCGGACGTACAGGTCTTCCAGGTAGACACCGTGCGTGCCCGTCCAGGTGGAGAAGTTCCGGAACCACAGGGCAAAGCCCACGGGGGCGCCGGACTCCTCCGCGATCAGTCCGAAGACCGCTGGATGGTCACCGAACAGTGCGTCGCGCAGCTGCTCTTCGGTCGCTTTCGCGGACTCCGGCTCGCGCTCGTACTCCGCGAGTTCGCGGATCATGGCATGGACGGCGGGGACATCGGCGGGCGTCGCGGTGCGGATCATGCCGTGAAGGCTAGCGGGCACCACTGACAACCGGCCGCGCGTCCCGCTTTCAGACCAGGGACTTGTCGGCGAAGCACCAGCGCCAGTCCTCGCCGGCGCCGAAGGAGCGCATCACCGGATGCCCGGTCGTCTCGAAGTGCTCGGTGGCGTGCCGGTACGGCGAGGAGTCGCAGCAGCCGACGTGGCCGCAGACCAGACAGAGCCGCAGCTGCACGGGGTGGCTGCCGACGGCGAGGCACTCGGGGCAGGTGTCACTCAGTGCGGCCGGTTCGGGGCGCGGCAGTTCGAGAACGTGCGTGCACTCGCTCATGATTGCCAGGTTAGCCGGAACGCGGGGACGGGGTCGTGCCATGGACGTGATGCCACTGCTGCTGCTGGTCGCCGGGAGTGCGGCGGTCGCGGGACTGGCGCGGCGCACCCCGGTGCCCGCGCCCCTGCTGCTCGTCGCCGCCGGGCTGGGCGCCGGATACCTCCCCGGCGTCCCCGAGTACCCGCTCGACCCGCACATCGTGCTGCCCCTGCTGCTGCCTCCGCTGCTGCACACGGCGGCGCTGGAGAGCTCGTACCTGGACCTGCGGGCCAATCTGCGCCCGGTGGCGCTGCTGTCGATCGGCTACGTGCTCTTCGCGACGGTCGTCGTCGGGTACGCCGCGTACCTCTTGATCCCGGACCTGCCGCTGACCGCGGCCCTCGTACTGGGGGCGGTCATCGCGCCTCCGGACGCGGTGGCGGCCACCGCCATCGCGCGCCGGCTGCGGCTGCCAGGCCGGATCACGACCATCCTGCAGGGCGAGTCGCTGGTCAACGACGCCACCGCGATCACCGCCTACAAGGTGGCGCTGGCCGCCGCCGTCGGTGAGGGCGCGACCTGGGCGGGCGGCCTGAAGGAGTTCGCGATCGCGGCGGTCGGCGGCGTCGGGATCGGGCTGGTCCTCATGGGGCCGCTGCACTGGCTGCGCTGCAAGCTGCGGGACTCGGCGCTGCTGGAGAACACCCTGTCGCTGCTCATCCCGTTCGTGGCGTACGCGGCGGCGGAGCAGGTGGGGGCCTCCGGAGTGCTCGCCGTCGTGGTGGTCGCGCTCTACCTCGGGCACCGCTCGTGGCAGGTGAACTTCGAGACGCGGCTCCAGGAGGCCGCGGTGTGGTCGATGGTCTCCTTCGTGCTGGAGTCCGCGGTCTTCGCGCTGATCGGGCTCCAGCTGCCGGTCGTGCTGCGGGGGCTGGGGGAGTTCAGTGCCGCGCAGGCCCTCACGTACGCCGCGGTGGTCTTCGTGGTGGTCGTGGTCGCGCGCTTCGTGTGGGTCTTCCCCGCGACCTACTTGCCCCGGTGGCTGTCGCCGCGCATCCGGGAGCGCGAGCCCGAGGTGACCCGGGCGGCGCCGGTGATCGTCGGATGGGCCGGGATGCGCGGCGTGGTCTCGCTGGCGATCGCGTTCTCCATCCCGGCGACGATGCACGACGGGGAGGCGTTCCCCGCGCGCAACCTGATGCTCTTCCTGACCTTCAGCACCGTCATCGGCACCCTCGTGATCCAGGGGCTGACGCTGCCGCCGCTGATCCGGCTCCTGAAGCTGCCCCGCCCGGACCCGCAGGCCGAGACGCTCGCCGAGGCACAGGCCCAGAACGAGGCGTCGGACGCGGCGGAACAGCGGCTGCGCGAGCTCCTGGAGGACCCGCGCAACGCGCTGCCGGGGCCCCTGGAGGACCGGCTGCGCACCGTACTGGAGCGGCGCCGCAACGCCGTGTGGGAGCGGCTGGGGCCGCCGAACCCGGAGACCGGGGAGTCGGTGGAGGCGACCTACCTGCGGCTTGCCCGGGAGATGATCGGCGCGGAACGCGAGGTCTTCGTACGGCTGCGGGACGCGCGGCGGATCGACGACGAGATGCTGCGTACCCTGCTGCGCCGACTGGACCTGGAGGAGGCGGCGGCCTACCGCGAGACGGTGAGCCCGGAGTAGCTCCGCGGACGCGCCGTGTGCCGCCCCACAAGACCCGCCGCGTCAGGGCGTACCGGTGATCACCGCGGCCACGGTGGTGCCCGGTGCGAAGGCGCCCTCCTCGGCGCGTGTCACGAGGCCCAGCAGCAGCTTCGCCACGTATATCCGCTCCAGGGGCAGGCCGTGCCGCGCCTCGAAGTCCGCGGCGAACTCCTCCAGCGCGGGAGTGGTGCGGGCATATCCGCCGCAGTGGAACTCCGGGTCCAGCCGCCAGTCGCCGCGCCGGCCCCCGAAGGCCGCCGCCTGGAGGCGCAGCACGTCAGCGGCCAGGAAGTGGTCGGGCCCGTGGCCGCCCTTCAGGACGGGGAAGCCGAGGGCCCGCTGCCCCGGGGCGAGCCCGGCGGCCAGCCCCGCGAGCGTGCCGCCGGTACCGCAGGCCACGGCCACGACATCGGCCACCCCGGCCAGCTCCTGGCCCAGGGCGGCGCAGCCGCGGGCGGCGAGCGCGTTGCTGCCGCCTTCGGGGACCGGCCGGTACGGCCCGAAGCGCGCGCGGAGCGCGTCGAGCACCTCGGGGTCGTCCTTGCGGCGGTAGCGGGCCCGGTCGATGAAGTGCAGCCGCATGCCGTCGGCGGCGCAGCGGGCCAGGGACGGATTCAGCGGCCGGTCCGCCAGTTCCTCGCCCCGTACGACGCCTATGGTCGCCAGGCCCAGCAGGCGGCCCGCCGCGGCCGTGGCGCGCAGATGGTTGGAGTACGCGCCGCCGAACGTGAGGAGCGTGCGGTCGCCGGCCGCCGCGGCGGCGCGGAGGTTGGGCTCCAGTTTCCGCCACTTGTTGCCCGGCAGGTCCGGGTGGATCAGGTCGTCCCGCTTGAGCAGCAGGCGAACGCCGCGGCGTGCGAACCGGTCGTCCTCGATCTCCTGGACCGGGGAGGGCAGGCGCGGCCGCAGCGTCATCGGGTCGGGGACGGTGCCGGTCACGCCTCCATTGTCGGTGCGACAGCCACCGCGGATCGAATCGGTGTACGGAACCGCAGACCGCAGACCGCAGACCGCCGGGCGTCCGGCCCGCCCGGCCGTCCGGCCGTCCGGCGGTGGGCCGGACCGGCCGGAGGGCACAGCGGCCGCGCGCCCGTACGGGTCAGCGCAGCCGCTTGCCGATACGCTCCCGCAGCGCGTCCATCGTGAAGCCGCGCGGGTCGACCTTGCCCGGCTGCCATTCCAGGTGGCCGATGACCGAGCGCTCGTTCCAGCCGTGCACCCGGCACAGGGCGGCCGTCGCCTTCTCGATGGCCTCCATCTGCGCCTCCGGCCACGGGTCCTCGCCGTCGCCGAGGTTCTCGCACTCGAAGCCGTAGAAGACGCGGTTGCCGTCGGTGTCGGCCTCGTTGTCCGGCGGCAGCCGCTTCTCGGCGATCACCGCCCGCAGGACGTCGCCGTCGCCGAGCCCCGCGTGGTTGGCGCGGCCGTGGCCGACCAGGTGCACCGTGCCGTCCTTGGTGATCACACCGTGACACAGCGGGCCCGGCAGCTCCGGATGGCCGTCGTAGCAGAGCTGCACGGTCTCCTCGGCACCCGAGGTCACGGTGTGGTGGACCATCACACCGTGCACCCCGCCCCAGGGGCCCTTGTGGTTGCGGTTGTGGGTACGCCAGTCGCCGACCTCGACGACGCGGAGCCCTTCGTCCCGCAGCGCTTCGAGGAATCTGTCCGCCGACATGGGTGAGGCCATGAACGCCTCCGTTCCAGGTGCACGACGGCCGCCGATCGCGTACCGCCTCGTAAATCGCTTGTACTGGAACGGGAGGTTCGGGGTCAGCAGTTCGCGGCCAATGCGAGGCGAACCGGCCGCTTACGGGGCATACGCTGGACATATGTCCCCGCGGGCCGGGTTTCGTGCGAGGACACCCAGGGAACTCCGCCGCGCTGCGCACGCCGGGCGCCCGCGGCGGCGCACGACCGGCGCCCGCCGCCGTCAGCCGCGCAGGAAACCGTCCCCGTGCACGGCGATGTGCGCCTCCAGAGCCTGCACGGCCGCCGCCGTGGCCTCCGGGGAGCCGCTGCCGCGCCGCTCCGCGTAGTACGCGGCGCCCAGCCGCTTCAGCAGGTCGGAACCCGCGCGCTGCTGCTGCACCTCGTCGACCTTCTGCTTGCCCTGTGCCAGGCCGCGCTGCGCCTGCTCCTTGGCACGGTCCAGGAATCCCGCCATCGTGCTGCCCTCCGCGTCGGTCCATCGGTTTCGCAGACACCGGCGCCCGCCTCGGCCGGCCCGGTGCGTGCCGTACCCGATCAACGGGCGGGGCGCGGCGCCGGTTCCCGTGCCAGGCTGGAGACGTGTACCAGGAACGGCCGTCCGAACTGCCCGGCGCGGTCGTGTGGACCAAGTCCCCCGACCCGGCGCCGCGCCCCGTGCTGCCCGACGGCTGCACGGACCTGATCTGGTACGACGGCCGGCTCCTGGTCGCCGGGCCGGACACCCGTGCCCACCTGCCGCAGCCCGCCGAGCGCGCTCCGGAGTCGCCCGTCGTCGGTCTGCGCTTCGCTCCGGGGCAGGGCCCCGCCGTCTTCGGGGTACCCGCGCACGAACTCCGCGACCTGCGCATCCCCCTCGCCGACCTGTGGCCGGCGGGCCGGGTGCGGCAGCTGGCCGACCGGCTGGCCGGGGCGGGCGAGCCCGGCCGGCTGCTGGAGGGGGTGGCCGCCGGCCGGCTGCGCGCCGGTGCCGCGCCCGACCCGGCAGGTGCCCTCATCGCGCGGGCCGCGGCCCGGGGCACCCCGGTCGGCGAGCTGGCCGACGCGGTGGGCGTGGGCGAGCGCCAGCTGCACCGCCGCTGCCTGGCCGCCTTCGGATACGGCCCGAAGACCCTCGGCCGGGTGCTGCGCCTGGTGCGCGCCCTGGACCTGGCCCGGTCCGGCATGCCGTACGCGCAGGTCGCCGCGGTCGCCGGGTATGCCGACCAGGCCCATCTGGCGCGCGAGGTGAAGGCGCTGGCAGGTGCTCCGCTGGGAGCGGTCATCGCGTCGGGATAGCGTGTGGACCATGGACTACCAGGGCGTTCTGGAGGAGGTGGCGGCACAGGCGAAGCCGCTCGTACGGCAGGGGAAGGTCGCCGACTACATCCCCGCATTGGAGTGCGTCTCGCCGGACCGCTTCGGGATGGCGCTGGCCGACATCCACGGGGACGTGTACGGCGTCGGGGACTGGGAGGTCCCGTTCTCCGTGCAGTCCGTCTCGAAGGCCTTCTCCCTCGCCCTCGTACTGGCGCAGGGGGACCAGAGCATCTGGGAGCGGGTGGGGCGTGAGCCCTCGGGCACGCCGTTCAACTCCCTGGTGCAGCTGGAGTGGGAGCACGGCATCCCGCGGAACCCTTTCATCAACGCCGGGGCGCTGGTCGTCACCGACCGGCTGCAGACCCTCACCGGGGACGCCAGCACGGCGATGCTCGACTTCCTTCGGGAGGAGAGCGGGAACCCGGACATCGCCTTCGACCGGGCGGTCGCGGGCTCCGAGGCCGACCACGGCGACCGGAACGCCGCGCTGGCCCACTTCATGGCGAGCTTCGGCAACCTGGAGAACCCGGTGCCCAGCGTCATCGAGCACTACTTCTGGCAGTGCTCGATCGAGATGAGCTGCCGGGATCTGGCCACCGCGGGCGGCTTCCTCGCGCGCCACGGGCTGCGCGCCGACGGGTCCCGGCTGCTGGCGGCGCGGGACGCCAAGCGGATCAACGCGGTGATGCTGACCTGCGGTACGTACGACGCCGCCGGCGAGTTCGCGTACCGGGTGGGGCTGCCCGCCAAGAGCGGGGTCGGCGGCGGCATCGTGGCGATCGTCCCCGGGCGCTGCACACTGTGCGTCTGGAGTCCGGGGCTGGACGCGCGCGGCAACTCGGTCGCCGGTGCGGCGGCCCTGGACCACTTCACGACGCTCACCGGGTGGTCGGTGTTCTGAGGCGCTGCGGACCCGGCGCCCGGCCGGTCCGGGCCGGCCAGTTCAGGCCAACGACGCGAAGAGGTCGACGCCGTGGCCGTCCGGGTCCAGGACGACGGCGTACCGCTGGCCCCAGACGGCGTCCCACGGCTTCTTCTCGCCGCGGTGTCCGGCGGCGACCAGCTCCGCGTAGAGGGCGTCGACGGCCTCCGGGCCCGCGCACTCGAAGGCGAGGTGCGGGGTGGCCCCCGGGGACGGCGTCCACTCGGGATTGATGGAGCGCAGCGTCTCGTGGCTGTCCCACATCAGCCGCAGCCCGCCCGGCAGCTGCGCCTCAGCGTGCGGGGCGGAGTCGGCCTCCGCGGGGATGTCCAGGCCGAGGCGCCGGTAGAAGGCGAACGAGGCGGCCATGTCGGCGGCTGCCAGGCCGATCGCGGCGAAGCGGGGTGCCGGGGCGGCCTGCGCGGCGGCGCCGGCGGGGTTCTGGGGGGTGTGTCGCTCAGTCATGGCCCGAGCGTACGAAGGCGCGGGGACGGCCGTCTTGAACGAATCGGACGTCCCCGCGCCGTGCACCCGTACGGGGCCCGCGCCGCCTCTAGGGGCAGCGGACGATCTGCCCCGCGTAGGAGAGGTTGCCGCCGAACCCGAAGAGCAGGACCGGCGCACCCGAGGGGATCTCGTGCCGTTCGACCAGCTTTGAGAAGGCCAGCGGCACGGACGCCGCCGAGGTGTTGCCGGACTCCACGACGTCCCGGGCGATCACCGCGTTGACCGCCCCGATGCGCTCCGCGACCGGTTCGATGATCCGCAGGTTGGCCTGGTGCAGGACCACGCCGGCCAGCTCCTCGGGGAGTACGCCGGAGCGCTCGCACACCTGCCGGGCGATGGCCGGCAGCTGGGTGGTGGCCCAGCGGTAGACCGTCTGGCCCTCCTGGGAGAAGCGCGCGGGCTCGCCCTCGATGCGCACCGCGTCGCCCATCTCGGGCACCGAGCCCCACAGCACAGGGCCGATCTCCGGCTCCGCCGCGGCCGTCACCACCGCGGCGCCCGCGCCGTCGCCCACCAGGACGCAGGTCGAGCGGTCCGACCAGTCCACGACGTCGGTGAACTTCTCCGCGCCGATCACCAGCGCGGAACGCGCCGAGCCGGCCCGGACGGCGTGGTCGGCGGTGGCCAGGGCGTGGGTGAAGCCCGCGCAGACCACGTTGACGTCCATCGCGGCGGGCGCCGCCAGCCCGAGCCGGGCGGCCACGCGGGCGGCCGTGTTCGGGGACCGGTCCGTCGCCGTGCAGGTGGCGACGAGCACCAGGTCGATGTCGGTGGGGGCCAGGCCGCTCGCCGCCAGCGCCTTCGCCCCGGCCGCTGCCGCCATCGCGTCCACGGTCTCGTCGGGCGCCGCGATGTGGCGCGTACGGATGCCGACGCGGCTGGTGATCCAGGCGTCGTCGGTGTCGACGAGCTCGGCCAGGTCGTCGTTGGTGAGCACCTTGGCCGGCTGGTAGTGGCCCAGCGCCAGGACGCGCGACCCGGTCATCTTCTCCCCCTGAGGGCGAACGGAAGCGGAATATCGACCTCACAAGTGTTGGCGGTACGCGCGCGCCACAGGGTGCGAGTCCGTACAGTCTTCGGCGCGCGGATCTGGAGACTTCCGACCGTCACCCGCCGATTCCGCTGTGAGCGAGGCGCGGTGCGGCCGAACTGCCGTGCGGGCAGAGTCGGCACCATGAGACTGCTGATTCTGGGTGGTACGGAGTTCGTCGGGCGGGCCGTCACCGAGGCGGCCCTCGCGAAGGGATGGCAGGTCACGGTGTTCCACCGGGGCCGGCACGAGGCACCGCGGGGCGCGGCGGTGCTGCACGGGGACCGCACCGCTCCCGAGGGGATCGCCGCGCTGCGCACGGGGGAGTGGGACGCGGTCGTGGACACCTGGGCCTGGGCGCCCTCGGCGGTGCGCGACGCGGCCCGGCTGCTGGCGGGCCGGGCGGGGCGCTACGCCTACGTGTCGAGCGGTTCGGTGTACGCCTTTCCGAAGGCGCCGGGGCTGGGCGAGGAGGCCCCGCTGGTGGCGGGCGCGCCGGACGCGGGCGACGTGCCGTACGAGGAGGCCAAGCGGGGCGGTGAGCTGGCGGCCACGGAGTCCTTCGGCGACGGCGGGGCGCTGCTCGCGCGGGCCGGGCTGATCCTCGGCCCGTACGAGAACGTCGGGCGGCTGCCGTGGTGGCTGACCCGGATCGCCCGCGGCGGCCCCGTTCTGGCGCCGGGGCCGGCCGAACTCCCGATCCAGTACATCGACGTCCGCGACCTTGCCGACTGGATCCTGCACGCCGTCGAGTCGGGTCTGTCCGGCCCGTACAACCTGGTCAGCAGGAGTGGGCACGCCACCATGGGCAGCCTGCTGGAGGCCTGCGCCGAGGTCACGGGGGCGGATGCCGAGCTGCGCTGGACCGCGCCCGAGGACGTGCTCGCGGCCGGCATCGAGCCGTGGACGGAGCTGCCGGTGTGGTTGCCGCCGACGGGCCCGGACTGGGCGGGGTACCACGACTCCCTGCACCGCACGGGGGTGGAGAAGGCTTATGCCGCGGGGCTGCGCTGCCGGCCGGTGGCGGAGACGGTGGCGGACACCTGGGACTGGATGCGGTCCTTGGGCGGGCAGCTGCCGCAGCGGCCGGACCGCCCGCAGAAGGGCGTGCCTCCGGAGAAGGAGGCGAAGGCGCTGGGCCTCGCCGGGCACTGAGGGCCGCGGGCCGTGCCGCCACGCACCGGTACGGCCCGCAGGCGGCGCCCGCCGCTACAGCCAGCCGTTGCGCTTGAAGCCCCGGTGGATCACCGCGCAGGCCGCCACGATCACGAGCATGACCACCGGGTATCCGTAGACCGAGTCCTTGCCCCACAGGTGCTCGAAGTTCATGCCGTACACGCCGCACACCATCGTGGGCACCGCCAGGATCGCGACCCAGGCACTGATGCGGCGCATGTCCTCGTTCTGCGCGATGGTGACCTGCGCAAGGTGCGCCTGGAGTATGGAGTTCAACAGTTCGTCGAAGGCCGTGATGCGCTCGTTGACCCGCGCCAGGTGGTCGGCGACGTCCCGGAAGTAGGTCCGTATCCGCGGGTCGACCTGGGCCAGCGGCTCGGTGGAGAGCCGGTCCAGCGGGCGGTCCAGCGGGGCCACGGCCCGCTTCAGCTCCAGCAGTTCGCGCTTGAGCTGGTAGATCCGCCCGGCGTCGGCGTTCCGCCCGTTCTCGGCGAAGACCGCGCTCTCCACCTCGTCGATGTCGTCCTGGACGGCCGCCGTGGCCTCCAGGTAGCCGTCGACGACCAGGTCGGCGATGGCGTGCAGGACGGCGGAGGGGCCCAGCGCGAGCTGCTCCGGCAGGGCCTCCAGGGACTCGCGCAGCGGGCCGAGCGAGCCGTGGCCGCCGTGCCGGACGGTGATCACGAAGTCCTCGCCGGTGAAGACCATGATCTCGCCGGTGTCCACCACCTCGCTGGTCGCGGTGAGCCGGTCGTGCTCGACGTAGCAGGCGGTCTTGAAGACGGTGAAGAGGTTGGTGTCGTACTGCTCCAGTTTGGGGCGCTGGTGCGCTTGGACCGCGTCCTCCACGGCCAGCGGGTGCAGCCCGAACAGCTCCACGATGTCGGCGAACTCCGCTTCGGACGGCTCGTGCAGCCCGATCCACACGAAGCCGTCCCCCGAGGAGCGGACCAGGCGCACCGCCTCGTCGACGGGGTGATGACCGGCCAGCCGGGCTCCGTCCGCGTACACCGCGCAGTTGACGACCGCGGTACCGAGCGGTGAGCGCGCCGGGTGGGCCAGGTCGACCCCGTGGCTGCGCTGCTGGGGCAGGCGCACCGCTCTGCGGAGGTGGCGGATCATGGACATGGGCGGCTCCGGGGCGACGGTGGTCGGGCGCCGCTCAGTATGCCGATCAGGGCCTTCCGGTTCACCCCTCGCCCGCGACGTGCCGGTCCCGGGCGGCCCCGAGGCCCGTGAGGACCTGCGGGACGAGCAGCACGAGCAGGACGACGACGGGGACCGTCCAGGTACCGGAGGCGTCGTGCACGGCGCCCAGGACGGCCGGGCCGGTCGCGGCCAGGATGTACCCGAAGCACTGCGCCATGCTGGACAGCTGGGACGCGTGCCTCGTGTCCGGCGCGCGCTGCACGATGAAGAGCAGCGCCAGGCTGATCGCGGCGCCCTGGCCCAGGCCGAGCAGCGTCATCCAGACATAGGCCCCGGCCACCGGCGCCGCCAGCACCCCCGCCAGGCCCGCGGCGCACAGCACCGCGCCCAGCGCGGCCAGGTGGCCCGTGCGCAGCCTGCGGCTCGCGATCACGGGCGCCAGGAAGGAGCCCGCGATGCCCAGCAGCGAGGAGAAGGACAGCATCCAGCCCGCGTCGCCCGCGCTCATCCCGGCGTCCGTGAGCATGGTCGGCAGCCAGGCGGTCGCCGCGTAGTAGCTGAGCGACTGCAGGCCCATGTAGCCGGTGACCTGCCAGGCCAGCGGGGACCGCCACAGGCCGCGCACCGGATGCGCCGCCTGCCGCGCGGCGTCCGCCGGCACCCGCGTACGGGACCGGAGCTGCGGCAGCCAGACCAGCAGCGCGAGCACCGCGAGCGAGCCCCAGCAGGCCAGCGTGGCCTGCCAGCCGAGGCCCGTGGCGGACCGCAGCGGGACCGTCACGCCCGCGGCGAGGGCGGCGCCGCCGAACAGCGACATGGAGTACAGCCCGGTCATCAGCCCGGTCCGGGTGGGGAAGTCCCGCTTGATCAGGCCGGGGAGCAGCACGTTGGCCACGGCGATGCCGGCGCCGATGACGACGGTGCCGGCGAACAGCGCGGCCACCTGGTCGGCCAGCCGCAGCACGGTGCCGACGCAGATCAGCACCATCGTGCCGAGCAGCGACCGCTCCAGGCCGAAGCGCCGGCCGAGCCGCGGCGCGACGGGCGCGAGCAGGCCGAAGCAGAGCAGCGGGAGGGCGGTCAGCAGGCTGGTGGCGGCGGCCGACATGCCGCTGTCGGCGCGGATGGTGTCGGCCAGCGGGGAGACGGCGACCAGCGCCGGACGCAGGTTCAGGGCCAGCAGGACGACGCCCGCCGCCAGATAGAGCGTGCCGCGCGCGGTACTCGGGGGGACGGGCGCGGACTCTCTCGTACGGACGGCGGTCCTGGCCCCTTCCGTACGTATCGCCGTCCCGGTCTCTTCCGCTGTCATGCCTGCTCCCGAAGGGCCGTGGCCGCCTCGTCGAGGTGCGTCAGCGCGGCCCGTTCCGCGGCGTCCGCGTCCCCGGCCTCGATGGCGTCGACGATCGCGGCGTGCGCGTCGAACTGGTGGCGTACCGCGTCGGGCACGGGCGCCGCCACGACGGACCGCAGCGTGGCGCGCAGCGCGTCGGTGAGGTGCCCGTAGAGATCGGCCAGGACGCTGTTGTGCGCGGCGGCGGCGACGGTGCGGTGGAAGGCGATGTCGGCTTCGATGAAGGCCGCGGTGTCGCCCGCGCGCCAGGCGGCGTCGCGGTCGGCGAGGGCGTCGCGGAGCGCGGTGACGTCCTCCTCGGTGCGGCGCAGCGCCGCGTACCGGGCGGCGTCCCGCTCCAGGGAGGCGCGGACCTCGTAGGCCTCCAGCTCGCAGGAGCGGCGCAGCCTGCGCTGCACGGCCGCCCCGAAGTCGCTGCTGGCGCGCACATACGTGCCGTCACCCTGGCGCGGCTCCAGCATGCCGGTGTGCACGAGGGCGCGGACCGCCTCGCGGACGGTGTTGCGGCCGACGTCGAGCTGCTCGACGAGCACCGGCTCCGCCGGGATCTTCGTGCCGACCGCCCACTCGCCGGCGGCGATCAGGCCCTCGATCTGGTCGATGACCAGGTCCACCAGGCTGGTGCGGGTGGTGCTGCGCAACGGCATCGGCTGCCGTCCCCTTCCGGTGTCCGGACCGCTGAGGGGCCGGGATCGATGTGACGCGAGTACACCGGTGATAGGAACATCCCATGTTTGGACGTGTCAAAAAACCCCGGACCGCGACGGGCCGGGGCGGGGGTGGTACGAGGGACCGGACGGGGCGCCGGGCGCTGCACTGGAACGCGCCGGGCGCTGAGCTGAAACGCGCCGGGGGACTGCACTGAAACGCGCGGAGGGGTGCCGCGGTGGGGGAGACCACCGCACGTGGCGGGGGGTGAACGCGCGGCCGGGAGGGCGCGCGCTGTGGGGGGGGGATGCACGCGCGGCGGGGCTCGTGGACCCCGCCGCGCGCTTCAGTGCCGGCCCGTGGTGGCCGGCCGTCGGCCCATGGTCATCGGCAGTCGGCCGACGGCCGACGGTCCCGGTGGGTCAGGACGCCTTGTCGAGGGCGCCCTTGATGCCGTTCGCCCAGAGCTGGTCGACCTTCGCGCGCTCGTTGGCGTCCGGCTGGGCGTTGGTGCAGGACGGGCCGGGGCCGCCACCGGACATCAGCTCGCTGCACGGGCCCTCGTAGTGGTCCGGCAGGCCGAGGACGTGGCCGGTCTCGTGCGTGGTCACGCGGGTGGAGTCGTACTCCTGGTTCTGCTGGTAGTCCAGGAAGACGTAGCCGCGGCCGTGGCCGTCGGTGCTGGCGTAGGAGCCGCGCGGGTCGTTGCCCTCCCGGTACGTGAAGTCCGCGCCGCTGCCCGACTGGAGCTTGACGTTGGAGACGGCGCTGTTCCAGATCTGCGCGCTCGCGGATATCTGCTGCGCGAAGGTGGGCGCACCGCTCGCGTCGTACGTCACCGTCACCGAGGCGGCGCCGGTCTTCTTCTGCTTGGCGAGCGCCGACTTCAGCACGGCCTCGAAGAAGCGCTTGGTGTCGGCCTTCTCGGCGGCCGAACCGACGTACTGCGCCGCGGTGACCCGGTTGTCCGTCGGGGCGTGCGAGGGGGTGGCCACGGCGGGCACCGCGGCGGCGAGGGTCGCGGCCAGGCCCAGACCAAGGGCGGCGGACAGCGCAGACTTCGGAGATCTCATGTGGGGGGCTCCTTAGTGTCCGGGGGCCCGGCCGAGGTGTGGGGCAACGGCCGGGGCCCGCGGATGAACTGTGGTGCCGCTGAGTCTGCGCGAGATATTCACGGCCGCGGAGATTTCATGTGGCGATAGGACAATCCAATAACCCATGGGGAATGTGTGGTTCGCGGGGTTTGGGTGGCTGGTGCGACGCATAAGGACGTCGTTATGCTCCGCGCGTGGAGCTAGAGGTGAGGCACCTACGCGCGCTGTGCGCCATCGCCGACACCGGCAGCGTACGCAAGGCCGCCCGGCAACTGGGCATGACCCAGCCCTCGTTGACCACCCAGCTGCGGCGCATCGAGAACGCCCTGGGCGGTCAGCTCTTCTTCCGCGAGCGCTCCGGCAGCCGGCCGACCCCGCTGGGCCACACCGTCCTGCACCGTGCCCGGCCGATAGTCGCAGAGATGACCGCGCTGGTCGACGAGACACGGTCGGCGGTGGTGCGCGAGCACGGCACCCGGCTGCGGGTGGGCAGTACGGGAAGCCGTGCGGTGGCCGGCTGGCTGCGCCGGCTGCGGGACCGGCTGCCCGAGACCGACACCACCATCCGCATCGACCTCTCCGGCAACACCCTGCTCCAGATGGTCGCCGCCGGCCAGCTCGACGCGGCCTTCGTGCACGAGGTCGAGGGCACACCGCTGCGCGTCCCCGAGGGCCTGGAGGAGCGAGAACTCCTCGCCCGAGAGCCGCAGTTCATGGCCCTTCCGGCGACGCACCCGGCGGCCGCGCTGGAGTGCGTCACGCTGGCCGACCTCGCCGACGACCAGTGGATGGTCGACCCGTCGGTGGACGGCGAGTGGGCCGGGCTGCGGCGGATCTTCACCGCGGCCGGGATGGACCCGCGCGTGGTGCACGGCGACTACCTCGCGGCGGCCGACCTGGTCGCGGCCGGCGAGGTCGTCACGCCCTGCCAGCCGACCTCCCGCCCCCGCCACGGCATGGTGGTCCGCCCGCTGTGCGGTGACCCGCTGGCCGTACGCCTGTTCCTGGCGTACCGGGGCGGCGGCCGGGACACCGAGTGGGTCGACGCGCTCTTCGCCGACCTGCGGGCCGCGTACATGGAAGTGGCCTGGTCGAGCACGGCCTACCGCAAGTGGCTGGTGCGCAACGAGAGCCTGCTGCCGGTGGGGTCATAGGCCCTTTGAAGACACGTGCGACGCATCGTCCCGTATGCCGTGCGGCGGACATACGGGGCGAGGAGAATCCGTAGCGGAGGCTCGTGTGCGGCGGGGCGGAAGAGCGCCCGGAAGAAATCTTCGGGAGTTTTCCCGGCCCGTGTCGAGGTTCGGCCGCCGGCTCCGACGTCTCCCATGAGAGGCGCCCAGCGGGGACGCCGGAAGCTCCCGAAGGAGTGAGCGACGTGAAGTACATGCTGATGATCCAGGCGAGCCAGGCCCACTACGACGCCATGAACGGCAAGGACTCGGGCGCGGTCCGGTGGACCGAGGCCGACCTGAAGGCGATGTTCCAGTTCATGGCGGACCTGAACAACGAGCTCACCGAGAACGGCGAGATGCTCGACGGGCAGGGCCTGAGCGAGCCCGCGCAGGCCCGCGTCGTGACCCTCGGCGAGGACGGCGTACCGGCCGTCGTGGACGGGCCGTACGGCGAGACCGAGGAGGTGCTCTGCGGCTACTGGCTGCTGGAGTGCGCCTCCCTGGACCGCGCCACCGAGATCGCGAAGCGCATCCTCCAGTGCCCGACGCCCGAAGGCGCCGGGAACGGCCCCGTCACCATCCGGTCCATCCCCGACAGCGCGCCCTGCGACGTCTGAGCGGCCGCGTGGCGTGGCCGCGCCGGAACGCGCCGAGGACCTGCTGCGCCGCCTGGCGCCGCAGGTCCTCGGCGCGCTCGTCCGCCGGTACGGGCATTTCGATCTCGCCGAGGACGCCGTCCAGGAAGCGCTGCTGGCCGCGGCCGTCCAGTGGCCCGCCGACGGCCGCCCGGACAACCCGCGCTCCTGGCCGATCAGAGCCGGCGCGCGCCGGCTGACCGAGGCAACGCGTCGAGCCGGCCCACGAGGCCATCCGGCTCACCCGGGCGCTGCACGCGCTGCTCCCGGAGGACGGCGAGGTCGCCGGGCTGCTCGACCCGATGCTGCTGACCGACGCCCGGCGCGCCGCGCGCACGGCGCCCGACGGGTCGCTCGCCCCGCTCGCCGAACAGGACCGCGGCGCCTGGGACCGGGCGGCGATCACCGAGGGCGTGGCTCTGGTCAGTGACACGTTCCGCCGTACGGCGCTCGGGCCGTACCAGCTCCAGGCCGCGATCGCCGCCGTGCACGACGAGGCCGCGCGCCCCGAGGACACCGACGGGCGGGAGATCCTCGGCCGGTACCGGCTGCCGGCCCGGATCGCCCCGAGTCCGATGGTCACCCTCAACGAGGCGGTCGCGCTCGCCCTGGTCAGCGGCCCGCGGACCGGTCTGGACCTCCTCGCCACCCTCTCCGGCGACCCGCACCTGGCGGGCCACCACCGCCTCGAAGCGGTCCGTGCGCACCTGCTGGAACGGGCCGGGGGGACCGCGGAGGGGAGCCGTGTCAGAGCCGGCGTGTCCGCGCGGCGATGCCGTGCCCGACGAGAAGGTAGATGACGGCCGGCAGGCCGTGGTTGAGCACGACCCGGAGGCCTTCGGTGTCCATCGTGAAGATGTCCTGCGACCACCACGCGAGCCCGCCCGCGACGCTCTCCACGAAGTCGACGAACACGTTCGCCTGATTCGCGCCCAGCAGGTACAGCAGGATCCACAGCACGAGGAACCCCGCGGCGATGTCGGCGATCGTGTGGACGATCAGCGCCGTACGGGCCGTGCCCGCGCCGTCGCGGGGGCGTCGGTACCGCTCGCGGGGACGGTCGTCGTAGGGCGGCTGTGGCTGTCCCCGGTCGTACGGGGCGTACCCGGCGTCGTAAGGGCCCTGCGGGGCGTGCGGGCCGGCCGCCGGCACGGAGTCGTGGGGACGGTTCACGGGAGTGTCCAATCCGGCGCAGCACGCCTCGTCGTCAGGAAAGCGGTCATGGCCGGTGGTGCGCGTTCCGGCCGGGACATTCCGCGGCTGCGCTCGGCATCCGCATCTCCGTCTGCGCCGGGTGACCCCTGCCGCGTTACGCCCGTCCGCGATAGGTCACCAAAAGGATCCGTGGGCGGAATGCACCGGGAAATCCGCCCGGAATTCCGTGTGGCCGACCCCGCCCGCGGCCCGCCGGCACCGCCCGTGCGCGGTGCGGAGGCGGAGATTCCGGTGGGGTCGGCCGCACGTCGCAGCGCGTACGGAACCAGCGGATAGGCTGGGAGTGGGCCCGCTGCGAATGGGCAGGAGCCGTCGTCACGGCGAGTACGGGAAAGCGGGTGAACGCCGGTGGGCACGAGCGCACGGATGGCCGCCGTCCTGCAGACCTTGCACCCCGTCCGCGGCGACCGGGCGCTGATCGGCAGTGACCCGGAGATCTGTGCCCGTGCGCTGGGTGTGGACGGGGTGGCCCTGTCCCTGCTGAGCAGCGACCAGGCGTCCGAGCTGGTCTGGGTCTCGAAGAACGGCGTGAGCGGCCCGCTGGAGGACCTCCAGTTCACGCTGGGCGAGGGGCCGGGCATCGACGCGGTGGCCCGCGGCGCCGTGGTGCTCGAACCGGACCTGGCGCGGCTGCCCGCCGACCGCTGGCCCCTGCTGCTGCCCGAGCTGTCGTCGCTCCGGGTCGGCGCGGTGTTCTGTTTCCCGCTGCTGGTCGGCCGCGTCTGCCTGGGCGTGCTGACCCTCCAGCGGCAGGAAGCGGGGCCGCTGTCCGACGCCGGCATGGACGACGCGCTCATACTGACCGGAGCGCTGACCGCCGTGCTCCTGGACGGCGGCGCCGCGAGCGATGCGCTCATGGCCGCCGAACGCCCGTCCGACCTCTACCGTGCGGCCGTCCACCAGGCGACCGGCATGATCAGTGTGCAGGCGGAGATCCCGCTGTCCCAGGCGCTGCTCCGGCTGCGTGCTTACGCCTACCGATACGGACGCCCCATTCTGGAGGTCGCCGAGGACGTGGTCGCCAGGCGCCTGGACTTCCGAAATGATGGACCCGAGCCGGACGAGTCCGGCCGGAAGAGGAGATGATGGCGGTGGCTCCGCAGGAAAGGGTGCTGCAGGCGTTCGGCGAAGCGGTCGGCACGCTGATCGACGACTTCGACCTGATCGACGCCCTGCACCGGCTGTGCGCCAGGGGCGTCGAACTCCTCGACGTCACCGCGGTCGGCATCATGCTCGCCGACCCGCACGACGACCTCCAGGTGCTCGCCGTCTCCGAGGAACACACCGGGCTGCTGGAGCTGTTCGCGCTGCAGGCCCGCGGTGGCCCGTGCGCGGAGAGCCACCGCTCCGGAGAGCCCCGGGTGAACGTCGGTCTCACGGCGGACGCCGGTACCGGTCTGCCCCCGGCCTTCGCCGAACGCGCCCGGCAGGCCGGGTACGCCACCGCCCACGCGCTGCCACTGCGGCTGCGGCAGCGGTCCATCGGGGCGATCGGACTGCTGCACGCGGGACCGCACACGCTCGGCCCCTCGGACGTACGCCTGGGCCAGACGCTCGCGGACGTGGCGACCATCGCCGTCCTCCAGCAGCACACCGCGGAGCGGGGCAACGTCGAGCGGGCGCAGGTGCAGGCGGCCATCGTCAGCCGTACCGTCATCGAGCAGGCCAAGGGGGTCCTGGCGGAACACTGGGGCACCGGCGTGGACACGGCGTTCGACGCGCTGCGCGGCTACGCCAGGACGCACCACGAGCGCCTCGCGGGCCTGGCCCGCAAGGTCCTCGACGGCACGCTCGACCCGGCGGCCCTCCGCCCGGCCGACCGGCCCTGACGGTCCCGGCGGGCGGGCCGCCTCAGGCGGTGCCCCGCGGGCCGTGGCCGTCCCCGGCCGTCCCGCCGAGCAGCCGGGCCAGCGTCTCCTCGGCGATGTCGGGCAGCGGCCGTCCGCTGCCGAAGGCGTCGGCGCGGAGCCGGGCGAGCGCCTCGTCGACGGGTACGCCCATCCGCTGGGAGAGCACGCCGGCCGCGCGGTGCGTACGGCCCCAGTGGGCCTCCATCGTCGGCGTCGGGTCCCACGGCAGGACGGCCGGCGACGTCAGCAGCGCCAGTCCCACGGCGCGCGTCGCCGAGGCCCATTCCCGCAGGGTCGCCTCGTCCGGGTCCCACGGCTCCAGCCGCAGCAGGTCCACCGAGCCGATGGGATGCCCGCCCTCGCCGTCGGTCATCGGGAAGGCGTAGACCGCTCCGATCTCCGGCAGCCGCTCGCGGGCCGCCGGGCCGAAGAGCGGCCACTGTGTCAGCCGGCCGTGCAGATCCGCCACGATCACCGGATTGCCGGTCGAGGCGGCCGTCACGCACGGCCCCTCGCCCATCTCGAACTGCACCTGCTCCAGCCGCAGCGCCGCCGTCCCGCTCGCGTGCAGGAGCTGCCGGTCGGGCGTGTCGGTGAGCAGTGAGAGAGTCACCCCGTCCACCGGCAGGGCCCGGCACAGGGTGGCGCAGAGCACCTCCGGGAGGTCTCGCGGATCCGCTTCGGTGGCAGCGGCCAGTACCTGCTCCGCCGCGGTGGGCGGCTCTCTCATACGATCACTTGCCTCGTTGGTCCGCGTGGACGGCGTATGAACGGCGTACCCCGACGAGTAACCCGGCGGGGACCAGGGCAAACCCCGGTGACGGCACACGTCTGCCGAGGGTACGGGGGCCAGGTCCCCCCCCCCGAACAACGACCGCACCCGGCCCGCCATGACCGCCGGGTGCGGCGGTCTGCGGACCGGGTGCGGTCGAATCGGCCAGGAGCTGCGCGAGCGCAGACCGGAGGCCGGGGCCCGGGTCAGGCCTTCTTGGTCTCCCAGAAGATCTTGTCGATCTGGGCGATGTAGTCCAGCGCCTTCTGGCCGGTGGCCGGGTCGTTCGAGCCCTTGGCGGCCGAGAGGGCCTTCAGGGTGTCGTTGACCAGCTGGTGCAGCTCCGGGTACTTCTCGAAGTGCGGGGGCTTGAAGTAGTCGCTCCACAGCACCGAAACGTGGTGCTTGGCCAGCTCCGCGCGCTGCTCCTTGATGAGGACAGCGCGGGTGCGGAAGTCCGCATCCTCGTTGGCCTGGTACTTCTCCTGGACGGCCTTGACCGACTCGGCCTCGATGCGGGCCTGGGCCGGGTCGTAGACGCCGCAGGGCAGGTCGCAGTGGGCGCTGACCTTCACCTTGGGGGCGAACAGGCGGGAAAGCATGTTCAGTCCTTCCTCGTGATCGTCTTCTCAGGTGCGAGATTACTCGGTACGGGAAGCCTTTTCTCGGGTGCCCCGGGGGTCTTAGGGCAAAAGTCCAGTGTCAGGCTGGGACTGGTGGAGGAACGGACCGGGAGGTGCCGGATGCCGGAGCAGGTGCATGAGCGCTGGCCCGATCAGGGACAGGGACAGGGCCGGGAGGGCAGGGGACCGCTCCGGACGATCGGTCTGGCCGAGGTGTACAACCCCTCGATGGTGCCCACTTTGCACCCCGGCGACCAGCTGGTGGTCAAGTACGGCGCGGTGGTGCGGCCCGGGGACGTGATCGTGCTGAAGCACCCCTTCCGGCAGGACCTGCTCATCGTCAAACGGGCGGTGGAGCGGCGCGACGGAGGCTGGTGGGTCCAGGGGGACAACCCCTACGTGGCGAACGACAGCCGCGAGTTCGGCACCGTGCCCGACGAGCTGGTAGTGGCCAGGGCATGGCTGCGGGTGCGCCCGCCGCGGGAGGCACGGCGTTCGGTCCCCGGAGTGCTGTCCTGGGCGCTGTCGGCGGTCCGGCCGGTCCGGCCCCTGCGCCCGGCACGCGGCACCCGGCGCTAGCCCTCCGTCCGCTCCGGTCCGCCGGCGGCCTCGTCCGGCCCGGTCGCCCGGGTACCGGCGGCCTCCTGGCGCTTGCGGGCGCGGTAGGCCGCGACGTTGGCGCGGGTGGCGCAGCGGTCGGAGCAGTAGCGCCGGGAGCGGTTGGTGGAGGTGTCGAGGTAGGCGTTGCGGCACGGTGCCGCCCGGCAGATGCCGAGCCGGTCCACGCCCAGTTCGGTGAGGTGGACGGCCAGTCCCATGCAGGCGGTGGCCGTGTAACCGGCGGTGGCGTTGGCGGCGTGGTCGGCGATGTGCAGGTGCCAGTCGGGGCGGCCGTCGGCGTCCCGCATCTCGTGCCCGGAGATCTGGGGGCTGACCGGGAACTCCATCAGAAGGGCGTTGAGCAGGTCGACGGCGAGCGTCTCGTCCCCGGAGTCGGCCGCCTCGAAGACGGCGCGCAGCCGGCCCCGTACGGCGCGCAGCCGCGTCACGTCGGCGTCGGTGGCCCGGCGCGCGCTCTGCTGGGCCACGCCGAAGAGGGCGCGTACGGCCTCGACCGAGGTGAGGGTGTCGCCGCCGCGCTCCGGCTGCTCGCTGTTGACCAACCGCACGGCGTAGTCCGAGTAATAGGCCAGTTCCACTTGTAGTCCTTACCGGGCGCGGGCTAGTCTGCGTACACAGCCCGTAATGGGCGTTGTCTGTTCGAGGGTATTACAGGCGGGAGGGGTTCCGGTGACCGAGGCCGTTGCTCAGGCGGACTGGCAGGCATGGCAGGAGAGTTGGGACCGGCAGCAGGAGTGGTACCTGCCGGACCGCGAGGAGCGGTTCCGGGTGATGGTGGACATGGTCGAGGCGGTGGCGGGCCCCGAGCCGCGCGTCCTGGACCTGGCGTGCGGCACGGGCAGCATCACGGACCGGCTGCTCAAGCGGCTGCCGGGGGCCGTGAGTACGGGCGTCGACCTCGACCCGGCGCTGCTGGCCATCGCCGAGGGGTACTTCGCGGGGGAGGACCGGGTGCGGTTCGTCCGCGCCGACCTCAAGGACCCGCGGTGGACGGCGAAGCTGCCGTACGACTCCTACGACGCCGTGCTGACCGCCACCGCCCTGCACTGGCTGCACAGCGACGACCTGGCCGTGCTGTACGGGCAGCTGGCCGGCCTGGTCCGGGAGGGCGGCGTCTTCCTCAACGCCGACCACATGCCGGACCCGGCGACGCCCCGGCTGAACGCCGCGGACCGGGCGCAGCGGCACGCGCGGATGGACGCGGCCAAGGCGGCCGGCGCGGTGGACTGGAAGGAGTGGTGGCAGCTGGCCGCCGCCGACCCGGTGCTGGCCGGCCCGACCGCCGAGCGGTTCGAGATCTACGGCGAGCACGCCGACGGGGACACGCCCTCGGCGGAGTGGCACGCGCGCACCCTCCGGGAGGCCGGCTTCGGCGAGGCCCGCACGGTCTGGGCCTCGCCCTCGGACGCGATGGTGCTGGGGCTGAAGTAGCCGGAACGACGAGGGGGGGGGGGGGGGGGGGGGGGCCGCCCCCCCCCCCCCCCCCCCCCCCCTCCCGGCGTGCGTCAGAGCACCTTCGACAGGAACGACTTCGTGCGCTCGTGCTGCGGCTTGGTCAGGACGTCGCGCGGGTGGCCGGACTCGACGACCACGCCGTCGTCCATGAAGACCAGCGAGTCGCCGACCTCCCGGGCGAAGCCCATCTCGTGCGTGACGACGACCATGGTCATGCCGTCCGCCGCCAGGTCCTTCATGACGTCCAGGACGTCGCCGACCAGCTCGGGGTCGAGCGCCGAGGTCGGCTCGTCGAAGAGCATCAGCTTCGGCTCCATGGCCAGCGCGCGGGCGATCGCCACGCGCTGCTGCTGGCCGCCGGAGAGCTGCGAGGGGTAGTTGCCGGCCTTGTCCTTCAGGCCGACCCGGTCCAGCAGCTTCAGCGCGCGCTCCCGGGCCGAGGCCTTGGACTCGCCCTTGACCTGGACCGGTGCCTCCATGATGTTCTCCGCAGCGGTCAGGTGCGGGAAGAGGTTGAAGCGCTGGAAGACCATGCCGATGTCGCGGCGGCGGGCCGCGACCTCCTTGTCGCGCAGCTCGTACAGCTTGCCGTGGGCCTCGCGGTAGCCGACCAGCTCGCCGTCGACCGAGAGCCGGCCGGCGTTGATCTTCTCCAGGTGGTTGATGCAGCGCAGGAAGGTCGACTTGCCGGAACCGGACGGGCCGATCAGGCAGAAGACCTCCTTGGGCGCGACCTCCAGGTCGATGCCCTTGAGGATGTGGGCCGGGCCGAAGGACTTGTGGACGCCCTCGGCCTTCACCATGGGTACGGCCTTCGAAGCGGACTTGCTGGCGGTCATGAGGCACCTCCGGCGGGGTGGTTGGCACCACCGGACAGCTTGGCCTTGGCCTTCTGCAGCGGGGTGAGCGGGAGCTGGCGGCTGGAGCCGCGGGCGTAGTAGCGCTCCAGGTAGTACTGGCCGACGCTGAGCACGCTGGTGGCGACCAGGTACCAGACGGCGGCGAGGATCAGCATCTCGACGACGACACCGGAGTCGCGGCCGACGTTCTGCGCGGACTGCAGCAGGTCGTAGTACTGCACCGCGATCACCAGCGAGGAGGTCTTGAGCATGTTGATGACCTCGTTGCCGGTCGGCGGCACGATGACGCGCATCGCCTGGGGTACCACGATCCGGCGCAGCGTCTTGCCGTGGCTCATGCCGAGCGCGTGCGCGGCCTCGGTCTGCCCCTCGTCGACGGCGGTCAGGCCGGCGCGGCAGATCTCCGCCATGTACGCGGCCTCGTTCAGGCCCAGGCCGAGCAGCGCGCACAGGAACGGGGTCATGAAGTCCGACCACTCGTCCTTGTAGATCGGCATGATGTCGATGTACTGGAAGACCAGGCCGAGGTTGAACCACAGGAAGAGCTGGACGTAGACCGGCGTGCCGCGGAAGAACCAGATGTAGAACCACGCGACGGTCGAGGTCACCGGGTTCTTGGACTGGCGCATCACGGCGAGGATCACGCCGAGGACCACACCGATCACCATGGACAGCACGGTGATCAGGAGGGTGTTGCGCAGACCCCGCAGGATGTCCGCGTTGAAGAGGTAGTCCGGGACGGCGCCCCAGTTGACGTTGCCCGTGGCGAAGGCCCGGACGAGCAGCGCGAGCACGCCGATGACCACCAGGGCCGCCACCCAGCGGCCGTAGTGGCGCACGGGTATCGCCTTGATCGGTTCGGGCATGGGGGGCGGGGCGTCCTGCGGCGGCCGGGCCGCCTTGTCGACGTCGACAGTCACGGATGTTGCCTTTCGGGGGTTCGGCGGAGTTCAGCGGGCGGGAAGGGACGGTACGGCTCAGGAGCCGCCGTTGAGCTTCACTTCCTTGACCCCGGCGTCCTTGACCTGCCACTTTTCGAGGATCTTGGCGTAGTCCCCGTTCTTGATGATCGCTTCCAGCGCGGCCTTGAGCGCGTCCCGCAGCTCCGGCCGGCTCTTCGGCACGGCGATGCCGTACGGAGCGGCCTCGACCTGGTCGCCGACGACCTCGAAGTCCTTGCCGCCGCCGGAGGTCTTCACGGCGTACGCGGCGACCGGGTAGTCGCTGGAGACCGCGTCCACACCGCCGGTGCGCAGCCGGGTCTGGGCCTCGGAGTCGTTGTCGAAGGCCTCGATGGAGATCTCCTCCTGGCCGCCCTTCTTGCACTTCGCCGACTCGTCCTTGGCGTAGTCGTGCGAGACGGTGCCGCGCTGCACGGCGATGGTCTTGCCGCAGAGGTCGGCCCAGTCCGAGACGGTGGAGCTCTTGCCCTTCTGGACGTAGAGCGAGACACCGGCGTTGAAGTAGTCGATGAAGTCGACGCCCTCGCCGATCTTCTTGCCGGTGGTGGAGTCGATGCCTTCCTGGCGCTCCTTGGTGTCCGTCATCGCGGACATCGCGAGGTCGTAGCGCTTGGACTTCAGACCGCCCATGAGGGTGTCGAAGGTGGCGTTGTTGAAATTGAGCTGAATGCCCAGCTGCTTGCCCATGGCCTCGGCGAGGTCGGGGTCGATGCCGACGATCGCCCCGTTCTTACGGAATTCCACCGGCTTGTACGTGGCGTCCGAGCCGATCTGGAGGAAACCCTTGTCCTGGACGGCCTTGGGCAGCTTCTTGAAGAGCGGCGCGTGCACGTCACGGTTCTTCGCGGCCTCGCGCGCGGCGATGGCGGCGTCCGTCTGGTCGCCGCAGCCGCTGAGCAGGAGGGCGGCCACGACCGCTGTCGCCGCGCCGGCGACCGCGCGTGACCTGCCGGAAGCCGGGCGACGGGTGGAGCTTGCGGTCATGCGTTTCCTCCTGCGGATCGGAATGAGCCGACTGCGGACCGAGGCGTGGAAAGCCGGCGGGAGTGGGGCCGGGCGCACACCTTCGGGCATCGCGACCTCGTTCGGTCACGGAATCTTGCCATCCGGACTCCGTTATTCGGACTGTCGCTCAGGTCAAAATCGGATAACGGACGTGGCATGGCTGGTCAACGAAGGATGACGGGTCCGCCGGGGGCCTTGCGGGATGCGTTACCGGAACGGAAGTCTCGGCATGTGGACGCCGGGTGATCCGGGCTCCTGCTTCCCGAGGTATTCGCGGTTATTGTCGGAATCGCGCGCGCGGGGGTGACCAATCCGACTCGTCGGGGCGCACACCCGTCGGGTACAAAGGGTCGTTACACCCCTCATCCGGGGCTCAGGGCGCGTGTGCGGCGCGCCCGGCGTCCGTACCTCCCCCCGCGCGGCGGACATCCGCTGTTCAGGGCGCGGACGCGGTGCCCGCCCACCCCTCAACCAGGGAGTGGCCACCCTCAACTGATTTACGACAAAGGGGTCAGACCAGTGGCAGCGGAGATCGTCAATCCTCGCAGCGACAGCGACAGCACGGACGGAGAGCCGTTCGATCCGGCCTTCGCGCTCCACCGGGGCGGCAAGATGGCCGTCCAGGCGACAGTGCCGGTGCGTGACCGGGACGATCTGTCCCTCGCGTACACGCCCGGCGTGGCCAAGGTGTGCAGCGCCATCGCCGAGCAGCCCGAACTCGTCCACGACTACACCTGGAAGTCCCAGGTCGTCGCCGTGGTCACGGACGGCACCGCGGTGCTCGGGCTCGGCGACATCGGCCCGGAGGCCTCCCTTCCCGTGATGGAAGGCAAGGCCATCCTCTTCAAGCAGTTCGGCGGGGTCGACGCGGTGCCGATCGCGCTCGGCACGACCGACACCGACGAGATCGTCGACACCGTGGTGCGGCTCGCGCCCTCCTTCGGAGGCGTGAACCTGGAGGACATCTCCGCGCCGCGCTGCTTCGAGATCGAGCGCCGGCTTCAGGAGAAGCTGGACATCCCGATCTTCCACGACGACCAGCACGGCACCGCCGTGGTCACGCTGGCCGCGCTGCGCAACGCCGCCAAGCTCACCGACCGCTCCCTCGGGCAGCTGCGCGCGGTGATCTCCGGCGCCGGTGCGGCCGGTGTCGCCATCGCCAAGATCCTCATCGAGGCGGGCATCGGCGACGTCGCGGTCTGCGACCGCAAGGGCGTCGTCTCGGCGGACCGCGAGGACCTCACGGACGTCAAGCGGGAGGTGGCCGGCTTCACCAACAAGGGCGGGCTCACCGGTTCGCTGGAGTCGGCGCTGGAAGGCGCGGACGTGTTCATCGGCGTCTCCGGCGGCACGGTCCCCGAGGAGGCGGTGGCGAAGATGGCGAAGGACTCGCTGATCTTCGCGATGGCCAACCCGAACCCGGAGATCCACCCCGACGTGGCGCACAAGTACGCCGCCGTCGTCGCCACCGGGCGCAGCGACTACCCGAACCAGATCAACAACGTGCTCGCCTTCCCGGGCATCTTCGCGGGCGCCCTCCAGGTGCGCGCGTCGCAGATCACCGAGGGCATGAAGCTCGCCGCCGCCGAGGCGCTGGCCGCCGTCGTCGCGGACGAGCTGAGCGCGGACAAGGTCATCCCCTCCCCGTTCGACGAGCGGGTCGCCCCGGCCGTGACGGCCGCGGTGGCCGCTGCCGCTCGCGCGGAGGGCGTGGCCCGGCGCTGACGCCGCTGCCGCCCGTGGTCCGGGCCCGCTCCCCTCGAGGGAGCGGGCCCGGACCCGTTAGGGGCGCGGGGAACTGCGCGACCGGCCACGATGGCGCCGCGGCGGGCCATGGTGAGAAGCGCCCGAGCTCTCGGCTCCCGGGTTCGGACTCCGTGCGTCGCGGGACGGCCAGGCGCCGTAGGGGTACGCGGTCGTGCCCGGCCGCGGCGCCGTGACGGTTGCTCGCGCAGTTCCCCGCGCCCCTGAAGGGGCGCGCGTCACACCGCGTAGTGGTTCCGCAACGGCGTAGCCCGGCCTACGTTGGGATCATGTTCGCTGCCTACGCCGCCCGAATCGACCGTGACGATCCGCTCAGCGGCCTGGAGTTGGGCGAGCGCCCGGCTCCTGAGGTCCGCCCCGGCTGGACGACCGTCAACGTCAAGGCCGCCTCCCTCAACCACCACGACCTCTGGTCGCTGCGTGGTGTGGGGCTCGGCGAAGAAGCCCTCCCGATGATCCTCGGCTGCGACGCGGCCGGCACCGACGCGGACGGCAACGAGGTCGTCGTCCACTCGGTGATCGGCCAGACCGGCCACGGCGTCGGCCCGAAGGAGCCCCGCTCCATCCTCACCGAGCGGTACCAGGGCACCTTCGCCGAGCAGGTCGCCGTCCCGGCCTGGAACGTGCTGCCCAAGCCGAAGGGGCTCACCTTCGCCGAGGCCGCCTGTCTGCCGACCGCCTGGCTGACCGCGTACCGGATGCTCTTCACCAACGCCGGCGTACGGCCCGGGGACTCGGTACTGGTCCAGGGCGCGGGCGGCGGCGTGGCCACCGCGGCGATCGCGCTCGGCGCGGCCGCGGGCCTGCGGGTCTTCGCCACCAGCCGGGACGAGGCCAAGCGCAAGCGGGCGCTGGAGCTGGGCGCCGAGGGCGCCTTCGCGTCCGGCGAGCGGCTGCCGCAGCGGGTCGACGCGGTGATCGAGACCGTCGGCGCCGCCACCTGGTCGCACTCCGTGAAGTCCCTCAAGCCCGGCGGCACGCTCGTGATCTCCGGCGCCACCAGCGGCTTCAACCCCGAGAAGACCGAGCTGAACCGGATCTTCTTCCTGGAGCTGAAGGTCGTCGGCTCGACGATGGGCAGCAAGGAGGAGCTGGCCGGGCTGCTGGACTTCTGCGCCGCCAAGGGCGTCAAGCCGGTCATCGACTCGGAGCTGCCGCTGGACCGGGCCCGCGAGGGCTTCGCGAAGATGGCGGAGGGTGATCTCTTCGGCAAGGTCGTGCTGACCGTCTGATGGAGCCCGTACGACTGCTGCCGGCCGCCGGACGCGCCGCCGCCCCCTGGAGCAACGGGGGCGGCACCACCCGGGAGATCGCCGCCGGGCCGCCCGGCGCCGGCTGGTCCGACTTCGCCTGGCGGGTGAGCCTGGCGGACGTGGACCGGGACGGCCCGTACTCCCCGCTGCCCGGCGTCCGGCGCATCCTCACGATGGTGGCCGGGGACGGGCTGGAGCTGACGGTCGACGGGGAGCGGACGGCCGTCACCGAGCGGTTCCGGCCGCTGTCGTTCGCCGGTGGCGCCGCCACGGACTGCCGGCTCACCGGCGGCCCCGTCGTCAACTTCAACGTCATGGTGCGGGAGGGGCGGTGCGCCGCCGACGTGGCGATGGCCCGCGGCCGGTACGCGGTAGGCGCGGCGGCGGGCCCGCAGGCGGCCGTACTGGTCGTGGCGGTGGCCGGTGAGGCGCTGCTGACGCCCGCCGCGGCCGGGGAGGCGGTGCGGCTCGGCCAATACGACGCCGCGCTGCTGCCCGCGGGGACCGCGGCCGACCTCGACGCGGGCCCGGACGGCGTCGCCGCCGTCGTCACACTCGTCCCGTCCGTCACACCCGTCGGCGGCTGATTTCCGCGCCCGCGTGCGGCCCGTGGGTGAGCATGTGCCCAGGGATGGCGGAGGGACGGCCGGGGGGAACCACTCGTTCGCCAGTGGGAATTCGGCACAGGGGCGGACATGGTCATACGGCGGCGACGCGCTTCCTTATGCGCGGCGGGGCGGGCAGCGGAGGCGACGAGACGGGCGGCCGGTTTCCGGTGCGTGGCATCGGGGGTGGCCGCCGCGCTGGCCCTCTCGCTCGGCGCGTGCGGCACGGGCGGCCCGGGGAACGCGGACGTCACCCTGAAGGTGGTGGTGGCCGACTACGGCGCGGACGCCGCGGACACCACCGCCTACTGGCAGGGCCTCGTCGCCGCCTTCGAGAAGCAGCACCCGGACATCGCGGTCGACCTGGACCCGGTGCCGCACACCCGGCTGACCGAGGCGGTGGCGGACCGCGTGGCGGCCGGGGACGCGCCGGACATCGCGCAGACGGGCGCCTTCGCCTCGTATGCGCGGTCCGAGCGGCTCTACAGCGCGGACGACCTGCTCTCCATCGCCACTCAGGCGGACTTCGTCCCGGCGCTGGCCCGCGCGGGCGAGATCAGCCACGTGCAGTACGGGCTGCCGTTCCGGGCGAGCACGCCGCGTCTCTTCTACAACAAGAAGCTGTTCAAGAAGGCCGGTCTCGACGGCCCCCCGACGTCCTGGGACGAACTGGCCGCGGACGCCGCGGCGCTGGAGGAAGCTGGCGTGCGCACGCCGTACGCGCTGCAGCTCGGGCCCGAGGCCGCCGAGGACGAGGCGCTGAGCTGGCTGCTCGGCAACAACGGCGGCTACGTGGGCCTCGGCGGCAGCTGGATCCTGGACTCCCCGCAGAACACCACCGCGCTCCGCGCCGTCCGCGACCGGCTGGTGGTGCCCGGCCTGACCGGCCCCGAGGGCGCGGGGCTGAACCGGTCCGAGGCCTACCGGGCCTTCGTCGAGGGCAAGGCCGGCATGCTGCTCGCCCACCCGGCGCTGATGGCAAGCGCCGACCGGGCATACCTGCCGTACGCGACGGCCCCGTTCCCGCGGCGGCAGGGCGGCACCGCGACGCCCACCGGCAGCACCGACTGGCTGGTGGCGTTCCAGCAGCGCGGGCACGTCCGGGAGGCGGGCGCGTTCCTGGACTTTCTCTACAGCACGCCGAACGTCACCCGGTACGCCGAGCACCAGGGCACGCTGCCGGTCACCGTCCCGGCCGCCGAGGCGATGCGCGCCGACGGCCACCACCGTGCGCTGTGGCCCTTCGTCGACCAGCTGCGCGAGGCACAGTTCCCGCAGCTGGACACGGTCGGCGGCCCGCAGGTGACCGCCGCGCTCCAGAAGCGGATCGCCCGGGCCGTCAGCGAGGGCGGGGACCCGGCGGCCGTGCTCTCCGCCATCCAGCACAAGGCGGACAGCGAGATGTCGCAGGTCTCCTGAGCGGCCGCACCGATCCTCACCCCCCGATCGTCAACTTTGGTTGACGTGCGCGGCGTGTCAACCTACATTGACACCATGACGGAAGCAACGGAACTCGCCGAGCGGGCGGGCGACCGGGACCCGCGTATCGGACTGCGGGCCGTCGCCGCCCTGCGCCGGCTGCTGGAGCAGCTGGAAGCCGTACAGGTGCGCAGTGCCCGCGTGAAGGGCTGGTCGTGGCAGGAGATCGCCGACGAGCTGGGCGTCAGCCGGCAGGCGGTCCACAAGAAGCACGGGAGGCGCTGATGTTCGAGAAGTTCACGGTGAGTGCCCGGGAGGTCGTACGGGGCGCCGTCGCCTGCGCCGACCGCACGGGCGGCGGCACGGTGGGCGAGGAGGAGCTGCTCCTCGCCCTGCTGGAACGGGAGGGCACGCCCGCGGCCGGGGCGCTGACGGCGCTCGGGGCGTCCGCGCGCCGGGCGGCGGTGACCGAGGCGCTGGCGCAGGCGCGCCGCCGCGGCGGCCTCTCGCCGGCCGACACCGAGGCCCTGGCCGGGCTCGGCATCGATGTCGAGGAGATCGTCTCGCGGGTGGAGGCCGAGCACGGGCCCGGCGCGCTGGCGCGGACAACGGCTCGGGGGCGCTTCGGGCGGCGCCCGTTCAGCCGCGAGGCGAAGAGCGTGCTGGAGCGCTCGCTGCGGATCGCCCTCGGCCGCGGCGAGAAGCACATAGGCGACGAGCACCTGCTGCTCGCGCTGACCACGGGCACCGGTGTGGCCACCGCCGTCCTGGCGGAGTACGGCGTGACCCGCGGCGAGGTCGAGCGGGTGCTCGCCGAGCGGTCCCGGGCGGCCTGACGCCGCCCGCCGCCGGCCGGGCGTCAGTACGCGACCCGGATCCGGCCGATGCCGAGGGTGGTGGTCTTCGGCAGGTGCCCGGACTCGAAGACGGCCACCAGCAGTGGGTTGACCAGCTGCGCCAGGCGGTCGGCGCGGGCCCGGCCCAGCGCCCGCCAGGGGCCCGCCGCCAGCCGGTCCGTCTGCCGCTCGATCTCCTCCCGGCCCTCGTGGGCGCGGTCGGTGGCCCGGCCGTCGGGCGCGATCCAGCCGCGCGCGGCGAGCCGGTCCCGGGCCTGGCGCCACTCCGCCGAGGTCCAGCCGCGGCTGCGGAAGTGCTCCTCCGGGGCCGCGCCCACCGCGGCGAAGGAGACCAGCGATTCGCAGGGGTCCAGGCCCGCGGTGAGCAGCGCGGCCAGATGCCCGTCACCGCGGTGCTCGCGCAGGACGGTGAGCGCCTGCCACAGCTCCAGGTGCGGCTCGGCGGGCCAGGGGAGGTCCAGGTTGGCGGCGGCCAGCGGGCGGGCGGCGGGGATGGCGTTCTCCGCGGCCTGCCGGGCCAGCCGGGCCGCCTCCGTGATCTGGTCCTTGGTCAGCCGGTCGCCCATCAGCCGGCGCAGCACCCGGTCCATCGCCCGCAGCCGGGCCTCAAGAACCTTGGCGGGTGCGGCGGTCGACCAGATCAGCGGCACGTACTGCTCGACCATCCGCGGGCTGAAGCTGTAGTACGTGGCGGCGACCAGCTCGGGCCCGGCGGCGCCCAGCGGAGCGGTGCGCCACGCGAAGTAGCTGGGCCAGCGGGTGCCGACGTCGTAGCCGAGGGCCGCCGCTTCCTCGAAGGCCTCGGGAGCGTAGTAGAGGGTGGCGTGGAGCGGTTCGAGCTGGTGCCACAGCCGACGGGCAACCGCGGGATATTCCGACATCGCACACCTCATGGCCTTCAAGATCCCTATGAGCGAGAAGAGTTGACTCTAAGCGTGGGCAAGGCCAGGGGTCTACGGAACGCCGTAGTCGGTCCGTGGGTGGACGAACGGCCCTGCGAAGGGCCGGGTGCCCCGATTACCCGGGGTGAACCCAGCCCTTCGAAAATGACCGTGTGTGACTATCGTGCGGAGCGGCGCAGCAGCGCACCGATGTGCGCCGCGGTCGCCGCGAGCTGCCTGCGGGCCTCCGCCAACTGCTCCTCGTCCACGCCGTGATCGCGTGCGGCGTCCCGGACGTCGTCGCGGAACCGGTCCAGCAGCCGGTCCAGGTCGCGGGCCGGGTCGCCGGTGGCCGGATCGTTCGCCCACGCGGGGCCGGGCGGGGCCGCCGTGTCCGCCCCGGGAGGCGTGTCCTTGGTGAGGTCGGTGGGGCCGGCCGCGCCGGTGAGGCCGTCGGTGAAGCGGCCGACCTCGCGGGACACCTCGGACAGCGCCTCGCGCACCGCGCCCTGCCAGTCGCCCGACCGCACATGGTCCTGGGCCTTCTCCTGCACCCGCCGGATGGCCTCCTGCACCTCCTCGCGCGCGGAGTCCTTGGCGGTCTTGGCCTGCTTGCGGGCGCGCTGCGCCTCCTGCTTGGCGCGCCGGCTCTCCTCCTTGGCCCGCCGGGCCTGCTCCTTCCACTCCTCCTTGGCGCGCCGGAACTCCTCCTTGGCCTGCCGCCAGGCGTCGGGGTCGCCGTAGGCGCGGTCGAAGAAGTCCGCCGGGTCGGGGTGGCCCTGCGGCCCGCCGCTGCCGGACCGCGTACCGCCCGTGCGTGCGCCCTGCCTATGGGTGGCACGGGCGGCCTCGCGCATCTCGCGGCGCAGGTCGCGTGCCGAGCCGCTGACGTCCTCGCGGATGTCGGAGGCGAGCGCGGCCACCGACTCCCGGATCTCCAGCTCCAGTTCGGCGAGTTCGCCGCCGCGTGCGGCCAGTTCGGCGCGACCCGCCTCGGTGATGGAGTACACCTTGCGGCCGCCCTCGGTGGCGTGCGTGACCAGGCCCTCGTCGGAGAGTTTGGCCAGCCGCGGGTAGACGGTGCCGGCGGACGGCGCGTACAAACCCTGGAAGCGCTCCTCCAGCAGCCGGATGATCTCGTAACCGTGGCGGGGCGCCTCGTCCAGCAGCTTCAGCAGGTACAGACGGAGACGGCCGTGCGCGAAGACGGGGGGCATGGGTTACAGCACCTTCTTGTCGGCGGGCGGGTCGGCGGGGGCGTCCTCGGAGCGCGGGCGGCGCAGCAGCGCCAGGGAGCCGGAGACGGTGGTGACCTTCAGGCGTCCGGTGCCCGCGCCGAGCCGTCCGGTGATGCTTTTGGTGCCCCACTGGCCGCCGACCCGGAGGTCGTCGAAGGCGTTGGAGACCCGGCCGCTGGTGGTGCTGGCGTCCACCTCGGCGTCGGCGGGATCGGGGAGCCGGATGGCGACCTCGCCGGAGACCGTCGTGAGGTGCACGTCGGTGCCCTTGGCCGCCGGGTCCAGGTCCACGACCATGCCGCCGGTGACCGACTCGGCCCGCACCGAACTGCCGCCGCCGTCGATGACGGTCAGATCGCCGGAGACGGACTGGAAGCGGAGGTCGCCGGTGACCGCCTGGGCCTCGACCCTGCCGGTGACGGTCTCGGAGCGCACCGGTCCGGTCAGCCGGACCAGGGTGGTGTCGCCGGAGACGCCGCGCAGCTCCGTGCGCCCGGTGACGCCGGAGAGCACCACGCTCGCGTCGCCCGTGCCGACCTCGACCCGGGCGGCGGCCGGGACGGTCACCGAGACGACGGCGTCGCGCTGCCACCCCTTGCGGCCGAGGAACTGCAGCAGCCCTCGCCAGGGCAGGTCGTCGTAGCCGACGGTGAGCGTGCCGCCGTCGTAGGAGACGGTCAGCGGCGGGCCCTTGAGCTCACCGATCTCGATGCGGGTGCGCTCGGCCGTCGCGCTGCCGACGACGTTGACGGTGCCGCCGTACACCCGTATCCGCAGCGCGTTCACCGCCGCGTCGACGTCGAGCGTGCGTGGTCCGGTCACCTCGACCGGGCCGTCCGGCCACTCTTCCCTGACGGACATGGCAGGCCTCCCCTGTGCGGACGGGCAACGCAACATATCGTGTCCCTCTACGGAACACGATATATCGCGGTCGCGTCGCGTCAAGCGCCGCGCGCCCGGGCGCCGCCGTGCGCCCCTATTCGTCGTCCTCGTCGTCCAGCCGTGCCAGCCATGTCGCCAGCCGCTCCACCGGGACCTCGAAGTCGGGGTTGAGGTCGACGAACGTACGCAGCTGCTCGGCGACCCAGCCGAGGGTCACCTCCTCCTCGCCGCGCCGGCTCTCCAGCTCCTCGATGCCTCGGTCGGTGAAATACACGTGAGCGCTCCGCTAAAGGGGTAGGGGTAAGACATTCCAGGTCAGGATAGGCAGCCGCGGTCGGGGGGTCCGCATCGGCACCGAGCGTCCGGCCGGCCTCCTGGCGCAGCTGCAGCGGGGGGTGGCATGAGCGAGGACACGACGCGTGTCGCACGCATCGAACTGCCGGACGGTACGCCCGTCTGGGCCCGGATATCCGGCGCTGAAGGGCTCCTGCCGCGGCCCCGGAGCGAGGCGTACGTGGACAGCGGCCGGCGCGGGGGAGAGGGTGCCGACTACGTCGACAGCGGCTTCCTCGCCGACCGCGTCCTCGGGCGGGTGGAGAGCCTGGACGGGCTGGTGCACGGCGTCGCCCGGTCGCTCGCCGGGGCGCTCCGGGGACTGCGGCCCGACGAGGTCAGCGTGCAGTTCGGGATCGAGCTGAGCGGGAAGTCCGGCAGCCTGGTCGGGCTGCTCGCCGACGGCGAGGCCAAGGCCGCCATCAACGTCACCCTCACCTGGCAGGGCGGCCCGCCCGCGGACCTCGCGGAGGGCGGGACCGGGGGCGGCGCATGAACGGGGCGCACGATCCGGACGCGTACTTCTCCCGGCGCTTCGCCCCGCTCGTCAAGGCCGCCACCGTGCGCATCCACGCCGCCCACGACGGGTATCCCCACGAAGGGCCGCCGGAGCCGTCCCTGTGGGGCAGCGGCTTCTTCGTCGCCCCCAACTGGGTGCTCACCTGCGCCCATGTGGCGCTGGAGGGCGAGGGGGGCGAGGTGGGCGTCAGCTTCGAAGGGGGCAGCGTGCGCGGCCGGGTCGAATGGGCCGAGCCCGCCGTACGCACCGACGGCTGGCTGCCCGCGCCCGACCTCGCCCTGATCCGGCTGCTCCGGCCCACCGCGCACGCCTGCTGCTGGCTCTCGCCGCGCACGGGGCGGGCGCACGGCGGCGAGCGCGTCGCCTACTTCGGGTACACCGAGATCGCCGGGACGGTCGGCGCGTTCGACGGGCGCTGCAGGGTCCGGGGCGAGTTCGGCGACCAGGGGCTGCTGCGGCTGGGCAACGAGGACGAGATGCCGGCGGGGCTGTCCGGCGGCCCGCTGGTCGACGTGGAGCGCGGCGAGGTCATCGGCGTACTGAAGGGCCGGCGGGGCGGCGCGCGGGACGGCGGGCTCGGCATCCCGCTGGCCCAGCTGCGCCGCATCGGCGTCCCCGGCATCCGG
The DNA here is from genome assembly GCF_044544605.1 of Streptomyces sp. NPDC053560. Taxonomy (NCBI): domain Bacteria; kingdom Bacillati; phylum Actinomycetota; class Actinomycetes; order Kitasatosporales; family Streptomycetaceae; genus Streptomyces; species Streptomyces sp. NPDC053560. Next base: position 51,460 of record NZ_JBITXI010000006.1, read on the forward strand.
ATCGGCCGCGAGGAGGACGATCCGTACCACCGCGTGCTGCACGCCCACGACCGGCACCACGCCGATCTGCACGCCGACGTCAGCCAGGCCCGGGACACCTGGACCGAGGCGCAGAGCGGGCTGCCGGCCGCGGCCGCCACCGTCGCCGCGCTGACGCCCAAGCGCCGGGTGGTGCTGCACGGCCTGCTGGCCCAGCTGCCGCCGCCGGTCGGCACGCCCGCGCTGGTGGCGCTGGTCGACGAGCTGCTCCCGAGGCGTGGCGAGGAGCTGCGGCTCGCGCCCCGCGGCTGGCGCGAGGGCCTGGAGGTGTATCTCGACCGGCTCGAACTGCGCGATATACACAGCGAGTTGGAGGCAGTGCTGCGGTATGCGGTGTACGCGGCGACCGCCGAGCACCCCTATCCGGCGGCGGCCGAGGCGGCGGACGCGGTCTGGGGCTGGGTGCGCGACCTGGCGATGACCGAACTGCCGCCGCTGGCCAGGAGTCGCCTGGGTGCCGAGTGGCACGCCCGGGTGCGGGCCCGCGCGGTCGGCCGGTCCCGGCGCGCGGCGGAGGCAGCGGCCGCCGTCCCGCTGCCCTCGGTGCTGCTGGAGATCACCGAACGCGCCTGGGAGCAGGGCCGGTTCGACTGGTACATCACCGCGAGCAGACCCACCGGCGACCTGCCGCTGGGCGAGGGCCGGCACGGCACGGCGCTGGCCGACCTGCCCGCCGAGCTGGCCGGGCCGCTCGGCGAGGCGTTCCGCCGCAGCGACGAGCCGGGCCGCCCAGCCGTCCTGGAGGTCGCCCTCCGGCAGGCGCTGCTGGACCTGGCGGTGGACACCTGGCGGATTCCGCCCGGCTCCCCGCCGATCGGCGAGCAGCGGCCGGTGGTGGTGCGCTGCGCCGACCGGACCGCCGAGCCTCCGCCGGAGGAGGGGGCGGCGCCGGGGTCCGCGCCGCAGGAGCGCTGGGCGCGGCTGCACGAGGACGGCATGGGACACGCCTGCGTCGACTGCGACGAGGGCCGCCCCGAGGACGTCACCGCCGACGCGCTGCGCGATCTGGAAGCGCGGTTCTTCCCCGTGCTGTGCCGGGTGCCCGGCGGTGACGGAGGGCGCGAGGCGATCCGCCGGATCGTCGGCAGCGGCCATCCGGTTGCACTGTGGCGCAGGGAGCGCATGGACCCCGTGTGCGGGGAGTACCACCGCGGGATCCTGCGCACGGTGAAGAGCGGGACGACCGCCCACCGGCTGCCCGCCGCCGTCCGTGAGCTGCGCGCCGGCATCGGCGCGGCGGAGCCGGAAGCATACTGGTCACGCGGGATCACGCTGCTGTACGACGATCCCGGGCGACCGCTTCCGGGGGACGACGACGTGCTGGAGACACCGTGAGGGACGCGCGTCTTTCCGTGTGCTCCTACCGGGCCGCCGCCGGTCCCGATACGGTCGGAGCGTGGCCGGTGCGCAACTGCCGATGACCCACCAGTGACGAGGAGTTCGCAGTGAGCGAACCGAACGAATGGCTCATCTACCGCGGCACGGGCGAGCCCCACGACGGCATCGCGGCCCTTCCCGACCCACCGCCCTGGCGGGACTTCGACGGTGCCCCGCTCGTCGCGCCGGGCCCCGCCACCGACAGTTCCTCCACCCGGCGGCTCGGCGAGCACGTCGCGGAGATGCACCGGCCCAGCGCCGAGGAGCTGGAGATCGTCAACGCCGCGCTGTACCTGCGCCGGCCACTGCTGGTCACCGGCAATCCGGGCACCGGCAAGAGCACCCTCGCGCACGCCGTCGCGCACGAACTGAAGCTCGGCAGGGTGCTCCGCTGGCCGATCGTGAGCCGGACGACGCTCGGCGACGGGCTGTACCACTACGACGCCATCGCCCGGCTCCAGGACGTGCAGATCGCCGCGAGCAGCCGGGCGGCCGGCGGGCCCGGCGCGCAGGCCGCGGCGCCCGGCGGCATCGGCAGCTACATCCGGCTCGGCCCGCTCGGTACGGCCCTGCTGCCCACCGCGCAGCCGCGCGTCCTCCTCGTCGACGAGCTGGACAAGAGCGACATCGACCTCCCCAACGACCTGCTGAACGTCCTGGAGGAGGGCGAGTTCTCGATCCCCGAGCTGGAGCGGCTGGCCGAGCGGGAGCCCGAGGTCGAGGTGCTCACCGACGACGGGCAGAAGGTGCGCATCCGCGACGGCCGGGTGCGCTGCCGCGCCTTCCCCTTCGTCATCCTCACCAGCAACGGCGAACGCGACTTCCCAGCCCCGCTGCTGCGCCGCTGCATCCACCTGGAGCTGGGCCAGCCCGACCACAAACGGCTGGCCACGGTCGTACGGGCGCATCTCGGCGAGGAGGCGGCCCGCGCGGGCGACGACCTGATCGCCCGCTTCCTCGAACGCTCCCGCAGCGAACTGCTCGCCGCCGACCAGCTGCTGAACGCCATCTACCTCACCCACCAGGCAGCGCCGACCACCCGCGACCGGCTCGCCGACCTCCTCATCCAGCGCCTCGACCGGCCGAGGTGACGCCGTGACGCGGGACCGTGCAGGACGCTTCACCGCCCCGCAGAGCTGGGCCGACGTGGTCGCCGCGCTGCGCGGCGCGGGCCTGGACCCGGACGCCGGGGAGCTGGCCGACGCCCTGTGGCTGGCGCAGTGGTACCGGCCGCGCGAGGCCGCGGCGGAACGGGAGGGCGGCGCCGACCCGGCGGATGCCGGCGTCGGGGTGCCGGAAGAACGGACGGCGGCGCCCGCGCGCCCCGACCGGCCCGCGAGCGGCACAGGCCCCGACCGCGAACCGGCGGGCAGCGGCTCCGCCGACCCGCCCGGCACCTCCCGCGTCGCGCTCTACCCGGCCGGCCAGGACCCGCCCGTGAGCGGCGGTGCGGACGGCTCCGGCGCGTCGGCAGGCCCGTACGACACCGGTCTGCCCGTGGGGGTGCCCGCCGCCTCCGCGCTGCCCGACCTGCTCGCCCTGCAGCGCGCCCTGCGCCCGCTCCAGCGCTACCGCAGCGCTGCGCCCGCCGTGCGGCACGTGCTGGACGAGCGGGCGACGGCGGAGCGCAGCGCACGGTCCGGCGGGCTGGTGATGCCGGTGTTCCGTGCGGTGCCGCGGGCCGAGGCGTCGCTCCAGCTGGTGATGGACGCCTCGTCCTCGATGTGCGTATGGGACCGGCTGCTGCACGAACTCCAGCAGGTCTTCGCCCAGTTGGGCGCCTTCCGCGACGTCCAGGTGCAGTTCCTGCACCAGGGCCCGGACGGCCGCCCCGCGGTCTCCCGCCGCTTCGAGCCCGGCCATGCGCCGTTACGTTCCGCCGACCAGCTCAGCGATCCCACGGGGCGCCGGGTCACCGTCCTGGTCAGCGACTGCGCGGGGCCCCTGTGGCGCAGCGGCCACGCCCACCGGCTGCTGCACCGGCTCGCCCGGCAAGGCCCGCTCGCCGTCCTCCAGCCGCTTCCGCAGCGCATGTGGTCCCGCACCCGGCTGCCCGTCTCCTACGGCACGCTGCGCCGCGGCGAGGGCCCTTCGTACGCCACGGTCCTGCACTTCACGGGCGACACCGCGCAGGCCGCGCCCGGTGAGCTGCCGGTCCCCGTGCTCCCGCCGGCGGCGGGAGCCCTCGCCGCCTGGGCGAGGCTGCTCTCCGGCACGGGCGCGGGACAGGTGCCCGCCGCCGTCGGCCGGCTCCGCGCCGACCAGCCGCCGGCCCCCGCGCCGCGGCCCCGCGATCCGCTGCCCGCCACCGAGGTCGTCGCGCGCTTCCGGCGCGCCGCCTCTCCCGGCGCGGCCCAGCTCGCCGTCTATCTGGCGGCGGCGCCGCTGTGCCTGCCGGTGATGCAGCTGGTGCAGCGCACGATGCTGCCCGGCACCGGCCCCGCGGAGCTGTCGGAGGTGCTGCTCGGCGGGCTGCTGACGCGCACGGACGGCGAGTCGATGGCCGGCGGCCCCTGGTACGAGTTCGTCAAGGGCGTGCAGGAGGTGTTGCTCGGGCCGTTGGGCAGGGACGAGGCGCTGCTGGTGCTCAAGCACTGCTCCGCGTACGTGGAGCAGCGGTTCGGCAAGGGCGGCCCGAACTTCCCGGCACTCGCCATCGCCCAGCTCACCGGCGACCGGATCGCGGACGCGGTGGAGTCCGTGGCGCGGCTGCGCACCCCGCCCCTGCCGGACGGGCCCGGCGTGCGCGTACCGCAGCCGTTCGCCGAGGTCGCGGCACACGTCCTGGAGCGGTTCATCCCGCTGCGCAGCGTCTCCGCCGACGCGTACGAGGGCCCCGGCGGCCCGGCGTCCTCGGAGGCGGTGCGCCGCTCCCAGGACCTGGTGCGGCGGTTCGCCGCCGACGGCATGGTGCAGAACCTCATCGACGCGGTGCAGCTGCTGCGGCACGCCACGGAGGGCGAACGGCACCGCGGCGCCGACGCCGTGCTGTGGAGCGAGCTGGCGGAGACCCTGCTGCGGCTGTGGGAGCTGCAGGGCGGCCGGGCGCTGCTCCGCGAGGCGCACGACGCGGCGCGCACGGCCGCGCAGTCCGGCGCCGCGCGGGCCCGCACGGCGCTGGGCCGGGTGCTGCACAGGGAGGCGGCGGAGCGGCGCGCGGCCGGCGACGGGCGCGGCGCGCTGGAGCTGCTGCGGCGCGCCGACCGGGAGTTCACCGCCGTGTGCGCGACCGCGGGCCTGGAGCCGTGGCACGCCCTGGCGATCACCCTGGAGCGGGTGCGGGTCCTGGAGGAGCAGTGGCAGCTCGGCGGCGACAGCGGGCTGCTGCAGGAGACGGTAGGGATGCTGGAGGCGTTCGCCGACGCCTGGCCGTACGACGAGGCACAGCCCTTCGGCCTGCCGCTGGCGCACGGGCGGGCGCTGCTGCGGCTGTCCGGCACGGCCGCCGACCGCGAACAGGCCGCGGCGTACGCACAACAGGCGGCGGCCTCGCTCACGCACGCGACCGACGCGATGGCCGCCGAGGACGCGCCAGGGGAAGCCCGGCTGTGGGCCCGGCTGGAGCTGGTCGACGCGCTGCTGACGCTGACCGGTGGCGCGCTGGACCGCGCCGGACGGCTGATCGACGAGATGGGGGAGGCCGCGCAGGGGCCGGACGAGCGGGCCAACGTGCTGGTGCGCGCCGCCCGGCTGGCGGTGCGGCGCTTCGAGGCGGACGGCGACGCACGGCATCTTGCGGAGGCCGACCGCGGTTACGAAGCGGCCTGCCGGGCGGTGCCGCGGGACCGGGAGGGCTACGGCGACCTCATCGAGGAGTGGGGCGAGGCGCTGATGCGCCGGGCGCGGGAGCCCGGCGGCCGGGCCGTCATCCACCGCACGGTCCGGGTGCTGCGGGACTGCCGGATGGAGACCGCGGCCGGCGACCCGCGGCTGGCGCGGCGGCTGCTGACCCTGGGGCGTGCCCTGATGCTCCGGAGGACCGACGACGACCGGGTGGACCTGCGGGAGGCCGAGCACCTCTTCGGGCTCGCCGCACAGTCCGCCGCCGACCCGATGGTGCGCGCCGAGTGCTTCCTGGAGCTGGGCGGCACACACCGGCTGGCGCACCGCCGCACCCGCCTGGACGCGCAGCTGGAGCAGGCGGCGGACGCGTACCGGCGGGCGGCGGACGCGGCGCGCGCGGCCCAGGAGGACGCGGCCGACCCCGCACCCGCCGTACGGCTGTGCGCCCGCGCGTACCACCTGAGGGGCGAGGTGTACGAGGACGCGCGCCGGCCGCGGGCGGCGCGGGACGCCTACCGGCTGGCCCTGGAGGAGTGGCGGCGGCTGCCGGACGGGGGCGGGCCCGCGGCCGAGGAGACCTCGCGCCGGATCGTGGACATCGGCAGGTGACAGGCGGCAGCCTGTAAGCGACCTCGCAACGGGGGCAGTTGGCGGGAAGGGGCAATCGATGAGCGGCAAGGACACGGAGGCGCGGCCGGCGGACCGCGCGGGGACCGCCGGGGCCGCGGTGCCGCCGGCGGGCGAGCTGCCCGAACTGCCGGACCTGCTCGCCCTGGACCTCGCGGAGCTGCGGACGGTGGAGCACCCGGTACTGGCCGAGGTGCTGGAGCGGATACGGACCCGGGTGGACGAACCCACCGAGATGCTGTGGGGCTTCAACAGCGCTTTCTGACGTGGAACCCACCACGCTGCCGAAAGCGTTCCGATGTCACCCGAACATTTTCGGTCGTTGGGACCGGCGGAACCGGACACGGCCGATCGGAGCCGGTTTGGTGACGCCGCCCCGCAGGGATACTCCGCCACGGACCGGCGACGGGGGCCGTCCCTGCGCGGGCCGCGGCTTTGGGGGTGCCGACGTGGCGCAGCAGACCGTACGGGACGCGGGCCCGGCGGCGGACCGGCCGGACGTCCACCCCTTCCGGCAGTTCGTCCTCAAGGTGCACGGCCACTGCAACCTCGCCTGCCGCTACTGCTACCTCTACGAAGCCGCCGACCACGGCTGGCGGGACCGCCCGGCCATGATGAGCGACGCGGTACTGGAGCGCACGGCCCGGCGCATCGCCGAGCACGCGGCGGCCCACGGCCTCCGGCACGCCGCCCTCGTCCTGCACGGCGGCGAGCCCCTGCTGGCCGGCGCCGGCCGGCTCGGCCGCGCCGTGGACCGGCTGCGCGCCCTGCTGCCCGCCGACTGCGTCCTGCACCCCACCGTGCAGACCAACGGCACCCTGCTCACCCGTGACCGGCTGCGCACCCTCGCGGCGCACGGCATACAGGTGGGCGTCAGCCTCGACGGCGGGCTGCCCGCGCACAACGCCGCGCGCGTGGATCACGCCGGGCGCCCCGCCTGGTCACGCGCCGTCCGCGGGCTTCGGCTGCTCGCCGAGGTGCAGCCGGACGTGTACGCCGGCCTCCTCGCCGTCGTCGACCCGCGCACCGACCCGGCCGAGACCTACGCTTCGCTCGCCGCGCTCCGCCCGCCACGCCTGGACCTGCTGCTCCCGCACGGCAACTGGACCACCCCGCCACCGGGCCTCACCCCCGGCGCCGCCGACCGCCCCACCCCGTACGGCGACTGGCTCGCCGCCGCCTTCGACGCCTGGTGGGACGGCGGCCCGGGACAGCCCGGCGTCCGGCTCTTCGAGGAATGTCTGGCACTGCTGATGGGCGCGCCGGCGGGGGGCGAGTCGCTGGGCCTGACGCCCTTCACCGCCGTCGTCGTGGAGACCGACGGCACCATCGAGCAGGTGGACTCCCTGAAGTCCGCGTACGAGGGCGCCGCCGCCACCGGCCTGGACGTCTTCCACCACACCTTCGACGACGCGCTCGCGCACCCCGGCGTCGCCGCCCGGCACGCGGGCGCCGCGGCCCTCGCCCCGGTGTGCCGCGCCTGCCCCCTGGTGCGGGTGTGCGGCGGCGGCCAGTACGCGCACCGCTACCGGTACGGCAGCGGCTTCGCCAACCCCTCGGTGTACTGCGCCGACCTCCAGCGCCTGATCCGGCACGCGGCGGGACGGCTGGCCGGTGCGGCGCGGGGGCCCGCGCGATGACCAGCCGGATACCCCTGGACCTGCTGCGCGAGCTGGGACGGTCCGAAGGCGGGGCCGAGGCGCTGGGGCTGCTCGTCGACGACCAGCGGGTACGGCGGCTGCTGGCCCTGCGCGCGCTGCTGGACGCCGTGGACACCGCCCGCACCCCCACCGTGCCGCGGTCCGCCGCGGCCCGGGTCGCCGAGCACTGGGGGCTGCTGGAGGCGGCGGACCGCGCCGGCCGGGGCACCACCCGCCAGGTGCTGTACTACCCGCTCCTCGGGCCCTGGGTTCGGCGCGTGCTGCGCGGTCTCGCGGCCGCCGTCCCGCCGCCGGACCTCCTGCCCGACCTCGAACACCTCGGGGCCGTCGCCGCAGCCGCTGCCGCCCGCGCCGGGCTCCCCTTCACGCTGCGGCTGCGTGCCGCGAACGGCGCACTCGCCCTGCCCACCCTCGGCGCCCACGTCCTGCCCGGCACGGACGCGGGGCACCGGGGGCCACCGCCCGACGTCGAACTCACCCACCGCGGCGGCAGGTTGACCCTCCGCCCGGCCGCGGGGCCGCCCGCCGTGCTGTGCCGCCGGCCCGACGGCGTCTGGGAGTCGCCCGATCCCGCGTGGCGGCCGCTGCGCCCGCTCACCGGCGGCCCGCGCCCGGTACTCCTCGACGACCTCGACCCGTTCCGCACGGCCGACAGCGGCCTGGAGCGGCACGGACTCAAGTCCGCCGAGCCGCTCGGCACCGCCGAACGCGCCGGCTGGCAGGCCGCCTGGGCCGGGGCCGGGCCACTGCTGGAGCGCGGCGGCCCGACCCGCGCCCTGGAGGCCGGCATCCTGCTGGACTGCATCGTGCCGCTCGCGCCGCCGCCCCAGGCCGGCCCGCACGCCGCGGGCCCCGCACACTGCAGCGGCACCCGCCGCGAGGCGTTCGGCGCGGTCCTCAGCTCCGCACCGCAGACCCCCGCCTTCCTCGCCGCCACGCTCGTCCACGAGCTCCAGCACGCCAAGCTCTCCGCGCTCACCGAGCTGACACCGCTGCACCACGACACCGGCACCACCCGGCACTGGGCGCCCTGGCGGCCCGACCCGCGCCCCTTCGACGGGCTGCTCCAGGGCACGTACTCCCACCTCGCCCTCGCCGACTACTGGCAGCGCTTCGCGCTGACCGCCGAGAACGCGCTGGAGCGCCACACCGCCTGGGCCGAGCACTCCCGCTGCCGGGAACAGGTCGGCGCCGCGCTGCCCACGCTGCTCGGCTCGCGCGCCCTCACCCCGGCCGGCCGCGTGCTGGCCGGCGCCATGGCGGACCGGCTCACCCGATTGCGGGAACGGCCGCCTCCGGAGGGCTACTTGGCCCGTGCGAGCGCCTACGTGGAGACCTCGCGGACGATGTGGCGACGTCAGCACGCGCGATGACCGCCGACGACCGGGCGCCGGTGTATGTTCCCCACGAGGGCAGCTCTGACGGTCCTTGCCCGGCCGTTCGTTCGTACGCAAGACGAGGGAGTCGTTCGAATGCCCGCAGCGCGCAGGACCCTTTCGCACGGAGGCCGGCCACCCGTCACGATCAGCTTCGCCGGGTTCAACCGCGCCTGGGCCGCCTGGATCGGCGACCGGCTGGAACGGCACGGCATGCGGGTCGCGTTCCAGCGCTGGGACCCCCGCGCCGGCACCCCCCTGGAGGACGCGCTGCGCGACCTCGCGCTCGCCGAGGGCACCGTCCTCATCGTGCTCAGCGACTGGTACATCCAGCTGGGCCCGCGCAGCCACGACGAGTGGAACGGCGCGCTGCGCACGGTCGTCGCCGAGCGCCAGGACAAGTTCGCCGCCGTCTCCGTCACCACCAACGCGCTGCCCACCGCCACCGCCGTCTTCGGCGCCGCCGAACTGGCCGACGTCGGCGCCCGCGAGGCCGAACGCCGCCTGCTGGCCCGGCTCGGCATCGACGCCGACCCGCACCCCGACCCGGAGGAGGACGGCGAGGGCCCCCGCTACCCCCAGGAGCAGCCGCGCGTCTGGGGCGGCGTGCCGCGCCGCAACACCCGCTTCACCGGCCGCGAGCCCCTCCTCGCCGACGTCTACCACCGCCTCCAGCAGGCCGAGCGCGGCGCCGCCGTCTGCACGCTGTACGGCATGTCCGGCGTCGGCAAGACCCAGCTGGCCACCGAGTACGTCTACCGCTTCGGCTCCGAGTACGACGTGGTGTGGTGGGTCTCGGCGGGCGAGCGCACCCCCATGCGCCAGCGGCTGGCCGAGCTGGCCCCCGCCCTCGGGCTGACCACCGGGCAGGAGTACGGCGAGCGGCTGCGCGCCGTCCGCGACGCGCTCCGCCGCGGCGACCCCTCCTCCCGCTGGCTGCTCGTCCTGGACGGCGCCGACCAGCCCGAACACGTCGCCGACATGCTGCCCTCCGGGCCCGGCCACGTGCTGCTCACCTCGCAGAACCGCGAATGGGGCGAGCACAACAGCATGATGTTCGAGGTCCCCGTCTACACCCGCGAGGAGTCCATCGCCTTCGTGCGCCGCCGCGCGCCGCGCCTGGACCGGGAGGAGGCCGGCCGGCTCGCCGAGGCCCTGGAGGACCTGCCGCTGCTGCTCGACCAGACCGCCGGCTGGCTCAGCGACTCCTCGATGTCCGTCGACGAGTACGTCGAACTGCTGGAGAGCGGCGCCGACGCCGAGGTCGTCCGGGTCGCCCACGACTTCCCGATGACCTACCAGACCTCCTGGTCGATACTGCAGAACCGGCTGAGCGAGGCCGTCCCCGCCTCCGTCGACCTGCTGCGGCTGTGCTCCTTCTTCGCGCCCGCCGCCATCCCCGTACGGCTGCTCCGCGAGCTCCCGCCCGGCGACCTGCCGGAGGAGCTGACCGGGCTGATGAACGACCCGCTGCTGTGGAACCAGGCCCTCAGCAAGCTCCTGCAGTACTCCGTCGTGCGCATCGAGTCCCACGACGTCACCGCCGACGACGCCTCGCCCGGCGGCGAGATCCTCTACATGCACCGCATGGTCCACCAGACCGTCCGCGCCCTGATGCCCGACCGGCAGGTCGAGGAGTACAGCCGCGTCGCGCAGCGCGCGCTGGCCGCCGCCGACCCGCTGCGCCCCACCGACACCCGGCTCTGGCCGCGCTTCGCCGAGATCGCCCAGCACCTCAAGGCCGCCGACGTCCTGGTCAGCCGGGACCCCGACGTGCAGAACCTGGTCCTGAACGTGCTGCGGTACATGTACCTCTCGGGTGAGTACCGCGCCGGGCTCAAACTCGCCGAACGAGCCCTCGCCCGCTGGCGGGAGACGCTCGGCGACACCCACCCGCGGATCTGGGACCTCAGCTACCACTACGCCAACCTGCTCCGCGCCACCGGTGATTACGCCGCCACCGAGGCGCTGGACCGCATCGTCCTGGACCACCTGCGCGACACCCAGGGCCCGCGCGACCTGGACACGCTGCGCGCCGCCAACGGGCTCGCCGCCGACCTGCGCGGCCTCGGCCGCTTCGACGAGGCGCTGGAGCTGTCCACCACCGTCCTGCAGGGCTACACCGACCTGGTCGGCGAGCAGGACTCGCGCACCCTCAACGCGCAGAACAACCTCGCCGTCTCGCTCCGCCTCCTCGGCCGCTACACCGAGTCCCTCGCGCTGAACCGCCGCACCCTGGAGGCCCGCCGCGAGCTGCTGCGCCCGCGCCACAACTGGTCCCTGTTCTCCGAGATCCACGTCGCCACCGACCTGCGGCTGCTCGGCCGGTACGCCGAGGCCACCTCGGTGCAGGAGCACAGCGCCCGGGTGCACCGCATCGTCATGGGCGACGACAACCCCCAGACGCTCCGCGCCGAGCACAACCTCGGGCTGTGCTTCTACCGTTCCGGCGAACGCCCCAAGGCCGGCCGGCTGCTGGCCCGGGTCCTGGAGCGCTGCGAGCGGGTGCTGGGCGAGGCCGACCCGCTGACCCTCATGGTCGGCGTCAGCTACTCCTGCTTCGCCCGCGAGCACGGCAGCCTGGACCAGGCCAGGGAGATCGGCGAGCGGGTCACCGACCGGTACCGCTTCCAGCTGGGCGAGGCCCACCCGTACGCGATCGGCGCGCAGGCCAACCACGCGCTGGTGCTGCGCGCCGCTGGCGAACGGCAGCAGGCCCTGCTGCTGACCGAGGAGGCGCTGGCGGGGATGGACCGGGCCGTCGGCCCCGACCACCCCTGGACGCTGGGGTGCGCGCTGAACGCCGCGGCCGCCCGCAACTTCGCGGGCGACCCGGAGAGCGCGGCGGAGCTCGGCCGGGACACCGTCACCCGGGCCGTCGCCACCCTCGGCCTGCGCCACCCGCTGACCCTCTCCGGCCAGGTGGCGCTCGCCGCGGACCTGCGCGGCCTGCGCAAACGCCCGGAGGCCGACAAGCTGGAGGAAGAGGCGCTGACCGGGCTGAGCACCGTACTGGGCCCGCAGCACGCCCACACCGTCTCCGCCCGCGCCCGCACCCGGCCCTTCTGGGACTTCGAGCCGCAGATCATCTGAGGGGGCGTCAGTGCCGGGTGCGTGCCACGGCCGCCCCGCGCACTAGGCCGGAATCCGCTCGCGGCGGCCCGGCGCCGTGGGATACGGAAGAACAGGGCCGTATCGACGGTCCCTTCACAGGAGAGCAGGACCGTATGGCACAGCCGGCGGAGTCGACGTTCCCGCAGCGGCCGACGGGCGCGACCGCCCGGGTCCCGCGGCCCGCCCGGCCGGTGCGCCCCGGACCGCCGGCCGGCCCACGGGTCACCGTCAGCGTCGCCGCTGACAGCCGCGCCTGGGGCGACTGGATCGCCGACCGCCTCGAACGCCACGGGCTGCGCGCCCCGCTGCACCACTGGGACCCGCCCGCCGCCATGGAGCTGCGCTCCGCGCTCGCCGGCCTCACCCTCTCCGGCGGCCGGATACTGCTGGTCTTCAGCGCCGGCTACTTCCAGCCCGGCGTCCGCACCGGCCGGGAGTGGGACACCGCGCTCGCCGATGTGAACGCCGCCCACCCCGGCCGCTTCGCCGCCGTCTCCGTCACCGACCCCGGCAACCTCCCCGCCGGCGCCGCCGCGCTCGGCCCCGCACAGCTCACCGAGGCCGGCGCGCACCACGCCGAACGCCTCCTGCTGCGCCGCCTCGGCCTCCCGGACACCCCGGCCCCCGGCACCGGCGGCCCGCGCTTCCCGCTGGACGCCCCCGCCGTCTGGGGCGGCGTGCCGCGCCGCAACCCCCGCTTCACCGGCCGCGCCGCGCTCCTCGCCCACATCCACCGCCGCCTGGAGCGCTCCGTACGCGGCGCCGCCGTCTGCACCCTGCTGGGCATGGCGGGGGTGGGCAAGACCCAGCTGGCCGCCGAGTACGTGCACCGCTTCGCGACCGAGTACGACGTGGTGTGGTGGGTCAACGCCGGTACGGGCGACCGCGCCCGGCGCAAGATGGCGGCGCTCGCCCCCGAGCTGGGACTGCGCACCGGCCCGGGGGAACGGCTGGGCGCGGTCGTCGACGCGCTGCGCCGCGGCGAGCCGTACCGCCGCTGGCTGCTCGTCCTGGACGGCGCCGACGACCCGGCGGCCGTGGCGGACCTGCTGCCCAGCGGCTCGGGCCACGTCCTGATCACCTCCCGCAACCGTTCCTGGGACACCCACAACACCCTCCTCCTCCCGGTCCCCGTCCTCGGCCGCCCGGAGAGCGTCGCCTTCGTCCGCCGCCGCGCCCCGCGGCTGACCGCGGCCGACGCCGACCGGCTCGCCGCCGCGCTGGAGGACCTGCCGCTCCTGCTGGACCAGACGGCGGGTTGGCTGAACGACTCCGACATGAGCGTCGACCGGTACCTCCGCCTCCTGGAGGGCGGCATCGCCGACGCCCGCACGGTCGTCGCCGACGACTTCCCGATGACCTTCGCCGCCGCCTGGACCGCCCTGCTCGACCGCATCGCCGAGACCGCACCGGACGCCGCCGAAGTGCTGCGGCTGTGCGCCGTCCTCGCGCCCGGCACCGTCCCCGTCGGCCTCCTCGCCCGGATCCGCGGCGACTTCACCCCGGTCACCGGCGACCACCGGCGGCTCCAGGAAGCCCTGCGGCTGCTCGCCCGCTACTCCGTCGTGGAGGCCACCGAGTCCGCCGACGGCACCGAGGTGGCCTGCGTCCACCTGCACCGCATGGTCCGCCTCCTGGTCCGCGAGGGCATCCCGGCCCCGGAGCGGGAGCGGTACGCGCGGGCCGTCCGCGGCGCGCTCGCCGCCGCCGACCCCGGCCGCCCCGACGAACCGGCCCACTGGCCCGCGTACGCCGGGCTGCTGCCGCACCTGCTGCCCGCCGGCGCGCTGGACGCCGACCCCGCGGAGACCGCCGCACCGGTACTGAACTGCCTGCGCTACGCCTACCTCACCGGCGCCCAGGACACCGGCCTCGCCCTCGCGCGGCGCGCCGACCTCACCTGGGAGCGGCTGCTGCCCGAGGACCACCCGTACCGCCTGGACCTGCTGCACGCGCACACCAACCTGCTGCGGGCCACCGGGCAGTACGCGGCCTGCGAGGCGCTGGACCGGCCCGCGCTGGAACGGCTGCTCAGCGGGCGCAGCGCCCCGGACGCCGAGATCCTGCGCGCCGCCGCCGGGCTCGCCGCCGACCTGCGCGGCCTCGCCCGCTACCAGGAGGCGCTGGAACTCTCCCGGTACGTCCTCGACGGCAGCCGGGAGACCTTCGGCGACCGCGAAGCGCGCACCCTCGCCGCGCAGAACAACCTCGCGGTCTCCCTGCGGCTGCTCGGCTCCCACGACCAGGCCGTGGAACTGGACCGGGAGACCCTGCGGGCGCGCGGCGAGATCCTCGGCACCGGCCACCCCTGGACGCTCTGCTCCGAGCTGCACCACGCCACCGGCCTGCGCCTCACCGGCCGCACCGACCTGGCCCTGGAGATCCAGGAGCGGAACGCCCGGGCCCACCACCGGCTCCTGGGCGCCGACCACCCGCAGACGCTGCGTGCCGCGCACAACCTGGCGCTCTGCCGCCGGGGGGCGGGACAGGGGGAACGCGCCCGGCAGGGCATGCAGGCGCTGCTGGAGCGATCGGTGCGGCTGCTGGGCCGCCGGGACCCGCTCACCCTGATGATCGCGTCCGGCGCCGGCTGCCTGGAGCGGGAGTCCGGCGACCCGGAGCACGCCCTGGCCATGGCCGAGCGCACATACCGGGCCTACCGCGATCTGCTCGGCCCCGCCCACCCGTACACCGTCGGCAGCGACGCCAACCACGCGCTGGCACTGCTCGCGACGGGCGACCGCGCCGCGGCCCTGGGCACGCTCTCCCGCGCCCTGCCCGCCATGGAGATCGCGGTCGGCCCCGGCCACCCCTGGACACTCGCGCTGGCGCACGACACCCGCTCCACCGAGGCGGACCTGCCGCCGTACCAGCTCCGCGAGTTCGAGCCGCTGACGATCTGAGCGCCGCCGGCAGCGCGACGGCGTACGCCGAAGGGGCGGGGCCCCACCGAAGCGAATCGGTGGGGCCCCGCCCCTTCAGGTGCCGTGCGAGCCGGTGGCTCAGGCGTCGAACGCCTCGGCGATGAGCTGGGCCTGCTCGGCCTGGTGGCGCTTGGCCGAACCGACGGCCGGGGAGGAGCCGTGCGGCCGCGAGATGCGGCGCAGGCGCTCCTTGTGCGGCACGTCGGCGCCGACCGCCAGGTCCAGGTGGTCGATCAGGTTCAGGCCGAGGAACGGCCAGGCGCCCTGGTTGGCGGGCTCCTCCTGGACCCAGAGGAACTTGCCGGCGTTCGGGAACTTGGCGAGCTCCGCCTGGAGCTCCTTGCCGGGCAGCGGGTACAGGCGCTCGATGCGGACGATCGCGGTGTCGTTCGCGCCGCGCTTCTCCCGCTCCGCCTCCAGGTCGTAGTAGACCTTGCCGGAGCAGAAGATGACCTTCTGCACGGCGTTCGCGTCGACCGAGTCGTCGCCGATCACCGGGCGGAAGCCGCCGGTGGTGAACTCCTCCGTCTTCGACGCCGCGGCCTTCAGACGCAGCATCGACTTCGGGGTGAAGACGACCAGCGGCTTGTGGTGCGGGTTGTGCACCTGCCAGCGCAGCAGGTGGAAGTAGTTGGAGGGGAGCGTCGGCATCGCGACGGTCATGTTGTTCTGCGCGCACAGCTGCAGGAACCGCTCGATGCGGGCCGAGGAGTGGTCCGGGCCCTGGCCCTCGTAGCCGTGCGGCAGGAGCAGGGTGACGCCGGAGGTCTGGCCCCACTTCTGCTCGGCGGAGGAGATGAACTCGTCCACGACGGTCTGCGCGCCGTTGACGAAGTCACCGAACTGCGCCTCCCACATGACCAGCGCCTCGGGCCGGGCGAGGGAGTAGCCGTACTCGAAGCCCATCGCCGCGTACTCGGAGAGCAGCGAGTCGTAGACGTTGAACCGCTCCTGGTCCTCGGAGAGGTAGAGCAGCGGCGTGTAGTCGTTGCCCGTCTCCCGGTCGATGAGGACCGCGTGACGCTGGCCGAAGGTGCCGCGACGGGAGTCCTGGCCGGCGAGCCGGACCGGGGTGCCCTCCATCAGCAGCGAACCGATGGCCAGGGTCTCGCCCATGCCCCAGTCGATCGTGCCGTCCTCGACCATGGCCGCGCGGCGCTGCAGCTGCGGCAGCAGACGCGGGTGGACGGTGACCCGGTCGGGGATGTTGACCTGGGACTCGGCGATCCGCTTCACGACCTCCTGGGAGACCGCGGTGTCCACGTGGACCGGGAACTCGGCCTGCGGCTGCGGGACCTCGGGGGCCGCCGGGGTCGTGGTGGCCTCGCGGACCTCCGTGAAGACCTTCTCCAGCTGGCCCTGGAAGTCCTGCAGCGCCTGCTCGGCCTCTTCCAGCGTGATGTCGCCACGACCGATGAGGGACTCGGTGTAGAGCTTGCGCACCGAGCGCTTCTTGTCGATCAGGTCGTACATCAGCGGCTGGGTGAAGGCCGGATTGTCCGACTCGTTGTGGCCGCGGCGGCGGTAGCAGATCAGGTCGATGACGACGTCCTTGTTGAACGCCTGGCGGAACTCGAAGGCGAGCCGCGCGACGCGCACCACGGCCTCCGGGTCGTCACCGTTCACGTGGAAGATCGGCGCCTCGATCATGCGGGCCACGTCGGTGGCGTACATGGAGGAGCGGGCCGACTCCGGCGCGGCGGTGAAGCCGACCTGGTTGTTGATGACGATGTGGACCGTGCCGCCGGTGCGGTAGCCCCGCAGCTGCGACATGTTCAGCGTCTCGGCGACCACGCCCTGGCCGGCGAACGCGGCGTCACCGTGCAGCTGGACGGGGAGGACCGTGAAGTCCGTGCCGCCCTTGCCGATGATGTCCTGCTTCGCGCGGGCGACACCCTCGACGACCGGGTCCACGGCCTCCAGGTGGGAGGGGTTGGCGGTGAGCGAGACCTTGATCTGCTCGCCGTCCAGGCCGGTGAAGGTGCCCTCGGCGCCCAGGTGGTACTTCACGTCGCCGGAGCCGTGCATCGACTTCGGGTCGAGGTTGCCCTCGAACTCGCGGAAGATCTGCGCGTAGGACTTGCCGACGATGTTGGCGAGGACGTTCAGCCGGCCGCGGTGGGCCATGCCGATGACGACCTCGTCCAGCCGCGACTCGGCCGCGGAGTCGATGACCGCGTCCAGCATCGGGATGACGGACTCGCCGCCCTCCAGCGAGAAGCGCTTCTGGCCGACGTACTTCGTCTGCAGGAAGGTCTCGAAGGCCTCGGCGGAGTTCAGGCGGCGCAGGATGCGCAGCTGCTCGTCGCGCTCCGGCGGGGTGTGCGGGCGCTCCAGGCGGTCCTGCAGCCACTTGCGCTGCTTGGGGTCCTGGATGTGCATGTACTCGATACCGGTGGTGCGGCAGTACGAGTCGCGCAGCACGCCGAGGATGTCGCGGAGCTTCATCATCGACTTGCCGGAGAAGCCGCCGACCGCGAACTCGCGCTCCAGGTCCCACAGGGTGAGGCCGTGCTCGGTGATGTCCAGGTCGGCGTGCTTGCGCTGCTTGTACTCCAGCGGGTCGGTGTCGGCCATGACGTGGCCGCGCACCCGGTAGGCGTGGATCAGGTCGAAGACCCGGGCCGCCTTGGAGACGTCGTCGTCGTGGCTGACGTCGATGTCCTTGAGCCACCTGACCGGCTCGTACGGGATCCGCAGCGACTTGAAGATGTCGTCGAAGAAGTCGTTCTCGCCGAGCAGCAGCTGGCTCATGATCCGCAGGAACTCGCCGGAGGCGGCGCCCTGGATCACGCGGTGGTCATAGGTGCTGGTCAGCGTCATGACCTTGGAGATGCCCAGCTTGTTCAGGGTGTCCTGCGAGGTGCCCTGGAACTCGGCGGGGTAGTCCATCGCGCCGACGCCGACGATGAGGCCCTGGCCGGGCATCAGGCGCGGCACGGAGTGCACGGTGCCGATGCCGCCGGGGTTGGTCAGCGACGCGGTGACGCCGGTGAAGTCCTCCATCGTCAGCTTGCCGACGCGGGCGCGGCGGACGATGTCCTCGTAGGCCTGCCAGAACTCGAAGAAGGTGAGGGTCTCGGCCTTCTTGATGGCGGCGACGACGAGCTGGCGGTCGCCGTTCGGCTTCACCAGGTCGATGGCCAGACCGAGGTTCACGTGGTCCGGCTTGACCAGGGTGGGCTTGCCGTCCTTCTCGGCGAACGAGTAGTTCATCGAGGGCATCGCCTTGAGCGCCTGCACCATGGCGTACCCGATGAGGTGGGTGAAGGAGACCTTCCCACCGCGGGCGCGCTTGAGGTGGTTGTTCATGACGATGCGGTTGTCGAACAGCAGCTTCACGGGGACGGCGCGCACGGACGTGGCCGTGGGCAGCTCCAGCGAGGCGTTCATGTTCTTCGCCACGGCGGCGGAGGGACCGCGCAGCGTGACGAGCTCGGGGCCCTCGGGCGCCTCAGAAGCCTGCGCGGCGCCAGCTGCTCCGGTGGAGCCGGTGCTTGCACCGGACGGCTTGGCGTCCGCCTTGGCAGCGGGCTTGGCGGCCGGAGCGGCCTTGGCCGGGGCCGGGGCGGCCTTCGCCGGCGCGGGCGCAGAAGCGCGCGCGGCGTCAGCCGTTCCGGTGGAGCCGGTGCTTGCACCGGACGGCTTGGCCTCGGCCGGCTTCGCAGGCGCTGCCGGGGCGGCAGCCGCCGGCTGGGCCGGCGCGGCCGGCTTGGCCTCGTCGGCCGGGGTGCCCGACGTCACCGGGGCACCCGGCTTGTAGTCGGCGAAGAAGTCCCACCAGGCTCGGTCTACCGAGTTCGGGTCCTGGAGGTACTGCTGGTAGATCTCGTCGACGAGCCACTCGTTCGCACCGAATCCGGCTGCAGGGTTATTGCCCTGCCCGTCTTGGTCGGTCGAGGCACTCGAAGTGTTGGGGGACTGTGGCGACACGGCGGCAACCGCCCTCTTCCGCTTCCTAAAGGTGGTGGACAGCGGGAATAAAGGCTACGCCTCTGTCGACCGATGCTGCAGTCCGGGAGGGGTACTCGTCGCGCACGTCACATTTGGCGGCGGGTTTCGGGGAATGACTTGGCGGGAAACATGCGTGGTTCGCTCGCGCCTGGGTAGGAGGTATCGCCATCGCACCCCCGGTGGGGACACGGGGAACACCCCGAATGAGTGGTTCCGCCACCGACCCTACGTCACCGAGCGTCAAGGACGGGGCTGACCGGTCCCCGGAAGGGTGACGCGGATCCGGCAGCCACGTGGGGATTCGGCCACTCCGATGCGCCCGCCGTGCAGATCCACCGCCCAGCGTGCGATCGCCAGTCCGAGACCCGTACCGCCGTCGGTGCCCGGACCGGACGGGGCAGGCCCGCCGCGGTTGAACCGCTCGAACACCCGGTGCCGCTCGGACTCGGGGATGCCGGGCCCCTCGTCCTGCACCTCCAGGACCAGGCTGCCGGCGCCCTCGCCGCGGCGCGCCCGTACGGTCACCCGGCCGTGCGGCGGGCTGTGCTTGATGCCGTTGTCGATCAGGTTGGCGACGACCTGGTGCAGCCGCTCGGCGTCCGCGTGCGCGGTCAGCTCCGGCGGCGAGACGTCCAGGTGCAGGTGGACGTCCGTACGGCTGTGGTGGCTGGAGCCGACGGCGAGGGTGGAGGCGCTGCGGCTCATGTTGGCCTCCTTCAGCACCCCGGAGAGGTACGGCCAGACCTCGAAGCGGCGGGCGTGCAGCGGGATGACCCCGTTGTCCAGCCGGGAGAGGTCCAGCAGGTGCTCGACCAGCCGGCCCAGCCGCTCGGTCTGGCTCAGCGCGGTGCGCATCGTCTCCGGATCGGCCTCGGAGACCCCGTCGACGACGTTCTCCAGTACGGCGCGGAGCGCGGCGATCGGCGTGCGCAGCTCGTGCGAGACGTTGGCGACCAGCTCTTTGCGGTGGGTGTCCACCGCTTCCAGATCCGCGGCCATCCGGTTGAACGCGTCCGCCAGCTCGCCGAACTCGTCCCGCCGGCTGCCCTGCACCCGCCGGGTGTAGTCCCCGCCGGCCATGGCCCGGGTCACGTCCGTCATCTCGTCCAGCGGGGCCGTGAGGCCCTGCGCGACGAACTGGGTGATCAGCAGCGAGGCGATGATCGAGAAGACGGTGATGACCCGCAGCTCCGTCGCCGAGTGGAACGCGACGAGGACCAGCAGCGTCGTGATGATCACCGAAACGGTGACCAGCGCGCCGAGTGCCGCCTTGACCGACCGGTAGGGGTCGAGCGGGCGCATCGCCTCCCAGGCCCGCTGCCAGAGCTCGCGCGCCAGAGGCCGGGGCGACCTCATGCCGGCGGGGTCTCCAGCGCGTAACCGACGCCGTGCACCGTGCGGATCCGCTCGGCGCCGATCTTCCGGCGCAGCGCCTTGATGTGGCTGTCGACCGTACGGGTGCCGGAGGCGTCCGCCCAGTCCCAGACCTCGGCCAGCAGCTGCTCGCGGGAGAGGACGGCGCGCGGGGTGTTGGCCAGGCACACCAGCAGGTCGAACTCGGTCGGGGTGAGGTGCACGTCGGCGCCGCGCACCCGGACCCGCCGCTGGGCGTGGTCGATCTCCAGCTCACCCAGGCGCAGGATGCCGCTGCGCGGGGTGTGCGCGGCCAGCGCGGCCCGCTCGACGCGGCGCAGCAGGACGTGCACGCGGGCGGCCAGCTCCCGCATGGAGAACGGTTTTGTCATGTAGTCGTCGGCGCCGACGCCGAGGCCGACGAGCATGTCCGTCTCGTCGTCCCGCGCGGTGAGCATCATCACCGGGACCGGCCGCTGGGCCTGCACCCGGCGGCACACCTCCAGGCCGTCGAAGCCCGGCAGCATGATGTCGAGGACGAGCAGGTCGGGCTGCCAGGCCTCGGCGGTGTCCACGGCGGAGGGGCCGTCGACGGCGGTCTGCACCTGGAAGCCCTCGGCGCGCAGCCGGGCCGCGATGGCGTCCACGATCGTCGGGTCGTCCTCGACGACGAGCACTCGCCGCTGTGCGCCGGGCGTGGCCGCCGCCGCGGCGGCGCCGTGGGTGGTCTGAGTCTGGTCCATCGCCCGCCCCTGAATTTCCCCGTGCGTGGTCGCGTTACTGACTGGTTGTGCCGACCTGCTGACCCGGTGTACCGGCTGGTCGCACACTGCTGGCAGCAGCGTAAAGGCACGATGAGACCCGCGGCTACGCGCGTTTCCTCGCGAGGTGGACCACGTCGGGGACGCCTCGGACAACGGGGATCTCTTCGGTGCGAACCTCGCTGAACCCCACATTCCGGAGAGCGGACTCGAAGGCGGCGGAGGGCTGCGCGGACCATACGGCGAGCACTCCGCCGGGCGTCAGCCGGTCCCGGCAGGCCGCGAGACCGGCCGGGGAGTAGAGGCCGCCGTTGTCCTCGGTGACGGTCCAGTCCGGCCCGTTGTCGATGTCCAGGCAGAGCGCGTCGAAGGTCTCGGCACCGGCTCCGTCGCGTACGTACGCGACCAGGTCGGCCGGGACGATCTCGGTCCGCGGATCGGCCAGGGCCGGGCCCGACACCGCGTCCAGCGGGCCCGAACGGTGCCAGTCGACCACCGCCGCCTCGCGCTCGACGACCGCGATCCGGCCCCAGCGCGGCTCCTCCGCCGCGCGGGCCAGGGAGAACCCGACGCCGAGCCCGCCGATCAGTACGGACGGCCGCGCGCGGTCACCGGGCAGTGCGGCGAGCGCCGCGTCGACGAGCAGCCGTTCCGACCGTCCGTCGGAGGTGTCCATCAGGAAGCACCCATTGGCGATGATCTCGAAGTGCGCGCCCCGCCGCCGCAGCACCACCTCGCCGAACGGTCCGTCCCGGCGCTCCAGCGTGACGGGCGCCTCATCGGTCTCGAAGGGGGCTGACAGGGCTGACATGGGTGCGGGGCCTCCGGGGTCGTGGGTGCCGGGCGCCCCCACTGTACGAGCCCGCGGTTGATCGCTCACAGCGAACACGGCACGGGGAACATCCATCGGCTCATGAGCATTGAGTGAGTACAGCTCAACTTGCCTGCCGAAGGGGAGATCATGGCTTCGACGTCCACACCGCTCACCCTGCCCGTGCTGCCCCTCGACGACGAGGTGGTCCTGCCGGGCATGGTGGTGCCGCTGGACCTGTCCGACGCGGACGTACGCGCCGCGGTGGAGGCCGCACAGGCCGCCGCCACACCCGGTAACAAGCCACGGGTGCTGCTCGTTCCACGGGTCGACGGCAAGTACGCCGGCATCGGCACGCTCGGCAAGGTCGAGCAGGTCGGCCGGCTCTCCGACGGCGACCCCGGCGCGCTCATCCGCGGCCTGGGCCGCGTGCGGATCGGCTCCGGGACGACCGGGCCCGGCGCCGCCCTCTGGGTGGAGGGCACCACGGTCGACGAGACCGTCCCGGACCCCCTGCCCGGTGCCGTCACCGAACTCGTCAAGGAGTACAAGGCGCTGGCCACCAGCTGGCTGCGCAAGCGCGGCGCCTGGCAGGTCGTGGACCGCGTCCAGCAGATCGAGGACGTCGGCCAGCTCGCCGACAACTCCGGGTACTCGCCCTTCCTGACCACCGAGCAGAAGGTGCGCCTCCTGGAGACCACCGACCCGGTGGCCCGCCTGAGGGACGCCACCGAGGCGCTCCGCGAGCACCTCGCCGAGCAGGACGTCGCCGAGTCCATCGCCAAGGACGTCCAGGAGGGCGTCGACAAGCAGCAGCGCGAGTTCCTGCTCCGCCGCCAGCTGGAGGCGGTCCGCAAGGAGCTGTCCGAGCTGAACGGCGACCCGGACGACGAGAGCGACGACTACCGCGCCCGCGTCGAGGCCGCCGACCTGCCCGAGGACGTCCGCAAGGCCGCCCTCAAGGAGGTCGACAAGCTGGAGCGGTCCAGCGACCAGAGCCCCGAGGGCTCCTGGATCCGCACCTGGCTGGACACCGTCCTGGAGCTGCCGTGGAGCGAGCGCACCGAGGACGCGTACGACATCAAGGGCGCCCGCGCCGTGCTGGACGCGGACCACGCGGGCCTGGACGACGTGAAGGAACGCATCACCGAGTACCTGGCCGTCCGCAAGCGCCGCGCGGACCGCGGCCTCGGCCTGGTCGGCGGGCGCCGGGGAGGGGCCGTACTGGCCCTCACCGGCCCGCCCGGCGTCGGCAAGACCAGCCTCGGCGAGAGCGTGGCCCGCGCCATGGGCCGCAAGTTCGTCCGCGTCGCGCTCGGCGGCGTCCGGGACGAGGCGGAGATCCGCGGCCACCGCCGTACGTACGTCGGCGCGCTGCCCGGCCGCATCGTCCGCGCCATCAAGGAAGCCGGTTCCATGAACCCGGTCGTCCTCCTCGACGAGATCGACAAGGTCGGCTCCGACTTCCGCGGCGACCCGGCCGCTGCCCTGCTCGAAGTCCTCGACCCGGCGCAGAACCACACCTTCCGCGATCACTACCTGGAGGTCGAGCTCGACCTTTCCGACGTGGTCTTCCTCGCCACGGCCAACGTCCTCGAAGCGATCCCGGAGCCGCTCCTGGACCGCATGGACCTGGTCCGGCTGGACGGCTACACCGAGGACGAGAAGGTCACCATCGCCCGCGACCACCTGCTCCCGCGCCAGCTGGAGAAGGCCGGCCTGGAGACCGGCGAGGTCGTGATCGAGGACGCCGCGCTGCGCAAGCTCGCCGGCGAGTACACCCGCGAGGCGGGCGTACGGAACCTGGAGCGCGCCATCGCGCGCCTGCTCCGCAAGGTCGCGGCCCAGCACGAGCTGGGCGAGCGCGAGCTGCCCTTCACGGTCGGCACGGACGAGCTGCGCCCGCTCATCGGGCGGCCGCATCACGTCCCGGAGTCGGCGCAGGACCCGGAGGAGCGGCGTACGGCGGTGCCCGGCGTGGTGACCGGCCTGGCCGTGACCGGCGCGGGCGGCGACGTCCTCTACGTCGAGGCCTCGCTCGCCGACGCCGAGACCGGCGGGTCGGGGCTCCAGCTCACCGGCCAGCTCGGTGACGTGATGAAGGAATCGGCACACATCGCCCTTTCCTTCCTCCGCTCGCACGGCGCGGAACTGGAGCTGCCCGTCGCCGACCTGAAGGAGCGCGGCGTGCATCTGCACGTCCCCGCGGGCGCGGTCCCGAAGGACGGCCCGAGCGCGGGCATCACCATGACCACGGCGCTGGCCTCGCTCCTCAGCGGGCGTCAGGTCAGGCCTGACGTGGCGATGACCGGCGAGGTCTCCCTCACCGGCCGGGTGCTGCCCATCGGCGGCGTCAAGCAGAAGCTCCTGGCGGCACACCGCGCGGGCATCACCACGGTGATCATCCCCAAGCGGAACGAGGCCGACCTCGACGACGTCCCCGCCGAGATCCTGGAAAAGCTCGACGTCCACCCGGTCTCCGACGTCCGCCAGGTCCTCGACCTGGCCCTGACCCCGGCGTCGGCCCCGGCGACCCCGGAGGTACCGGTGGCGGCGTGACCCCACCACCCACGAGGCCCGGCCCCCACCCGGGGGCCGGGCCTCGCCCGTCGCCTGGTCACCGTGCGTATCGTTGTACCGCGCGACTGCCGGTTCTGCGGCGTCGGGAGGAGCGCACGATGACTGCACAGGCGGCCGTTGGCTCGCGGGAGACCGCCGGCAGCGACTACGGCAAGAAGAAGGCCGCCTACGCGACAGCCGGTATCCCCGTGTACCTGATCGCTGACCCGTATGCCGGCGAACGGCACCTGTTCACGCTGCCTGAGGGCGGCCGCTACCGGAGCAAACTGAACCTCACGTTCGGCGACCCGGTCGACCTGACAGGCACGGCCCTCGACCTCACCCTGGAGACCGACGCCTTCCCCCGGGACTGACCGAGGACCGTTCGCTCAGCCCGTGGCCAGTTTGCGCAGCTGTGCCGTGGAGCCGTTGAAGACGTTCTGGTCGCCGGGGAAGCGGCCGCTGTCGGCGTACTGCCAGATGGTGTGTGCACTCCAGCCGGCCGGGAGGGGGCCGGGGGAGGAGGAGTAGCGGGCGATCCACAGCGGGTGGTTCATGCCGAAGGACGCGTTGTCGCCGACGCACTGCTTCCACCAGTTGGTGGAGGTGTAGATCATCGGGTGGCGGCCGGTACGGGCGTGCACCGTCCTGCTGAAGTCCTTGATCCAGGCGCCCATGGCCGCCCGGCTCAGGCCGTAGCAGATGCTGCCGTACGGGTTGTACTCGATGTCCAGCGCGGGCGGCAGGGTGCGGCCGTCCGCCTTCCAGCCCCCGCCGTTGTTCACGAAGTAGTTGGCCTGCGCGGCGCCGGACGAGGAGCTGGGTATCGCGAAGTGGTACGCGCCGCGGACCATGCCGACGTTGTACGAGCCGCCGTACTGCTGGCCGTACTTGGGGTTGCGGTAGCTCGTGCCCTCGGTGGCCTTGACGACGGCGAAGCGGGCGCCGGCGCGCCAGGCGGCGGCCCAGTCGACGTTGCCCTGGTGGCTGCTGACGTCCATGCCGGCCACCCCGGCGAGCGGCCGCGGTGCCGTGTCCGGCGCGGCGGCGCCCTCGTGGGAACGGATCGTGGAGCCCGCGCGGTGGTCGGTACCGGAGGCGCGGGAGCCGTCGGCCGGGGTGGTCGCGGCGGTTGCGGCGGTTGCGGGCACGGCCACCGTGAGGGCCGTGCCGAGTGTGCAGAGCAGCGTGATGCACCGGCGTATGCGCATAGGGGGGAGCCTCTTTCGAAGACGCGCAAGGGGAGGGGGAGGACAGGGCGCCGTGCGGCGCGGACCCGCGGGATGAGCCCGGCGCGGGGTCCGCGCGGCACGGTGGGGGAGCCCTGTCCGCCTCTTACCCGTTCGCGAGCGCCTGGAGACGGTCGTACGCCCCGTTGAAGAGGTTGTGGTCCCCGACGGTGGGCCCGGTGGACGTGTACTGCCAGATGGTGTGGAAGCCCCAGCCGGCCGGCAGTTCGCCGACGGAGGAGCCGTACCGCGGGATCCACAGCGGGTTGGTGTTCCCGAAGCCCGCGTAGTTGCCGGTGCACTGCTTCCACCAGCTGGTGGAGGTGTAGATCACCGCGTCCCGTCCGGTCCGCCCCTTGTACGTCGCGAACCAGTCCTTCATCCAGTTGACCAGCGCCGTTGCGCTCATGCCGTAGCAGACCTGGCCGTACGGGTTGTACTCCATGTCGAGCGCCCCGGGCAGGGTCTTGCCGTCCTTGGACCAGCCGCCTCCGTGGTCCACGAAGTAATTGGCCTGGGCGGCGCCGCTGGAGGTGTTGGGCGTCGCGAAGTGGTACGCGCCGCGAATCATCCCGGAGTTGTAGGACCCGTTGTACTGCTGAGCGAAATAGGGGTTGATGTAGCTGGTCGATTCGGTCGCCTTGACGTAGGCGAACTTCACCCCGCTGTTCCACAGCGTCGACCAGGCGACGTTGCCCTGATGGCCGCTGACGTCCACTCCTTCGACGGACGCCTGGAGCGACGGCGCGGCCGGCAGGCCGGTGCCGCCCTCGTGCTCGGCGATCTGCGAACCGGCCCAGTCCTGGCCGGGGTGGGTGGGTTCGGGGGCGTCCTTCGCGGGGGTGGCGGTGGGCTCCGTGGCGGCGGCGGTGCCGAAGGTGCCGCCGAGCAGCGCGAGCAGCGTGAGGAGGATTCCGGCCACCCTGGCGGCGGAGCGCCGAGGGTGGCGGGCCGGGCCGGATCTGTGCACGTGCATACGTGACTCCGAAGATCTCGGTGGGATCTGAGGGGGGGGGAGGCCGACCGTGGATCATGACTTGGTGTGGTCATGCCAT
The DNA here is from genome assembly GCF_044544605.1 of Streptomyces sp. NPDC053560. Classification (NCBI taxonomy): domain Bacteria; kingdom Bacillati; phylum Actinomycetota; class Actinomycetes; order Kitasatosporales; family Streptomycetaceae; genus Streptomyces; species Streptomyces sp. NPDC053560. The sequence goes on from NZ_JBITXI010000006.1 coordinate 78,083, forward strand.
AAATGACGGTACGCGCGTAGACCTGGAGCGGAAAGGGGGTCGGATGATTCCGTTGGTCTAATCCTGCGAAATACTGTCCCAGCTGCGGAATCGGCCGCCGCTGAAAAATTCTTCCATCGTCCGGAAAACGGGAAAGGGCGCTGACGTGCACAACACCGGAACCGACGGGGCGGCGGCGCGACGGCCCGACGGTATGGACGACCTGTTCCTTTCGCTGGAACGCGAGTTGGCGGTATTCCTGCGCCGGGCCCGTGCCTCGTCCGGCGAGATGGCCCGCGAGGTGCACCCGGATCTGGAGCCCTCGGCGTACGGGCTGCTGGTCCGGCTCGCCGACGCGGGCGAGCAGCGGGCCACCGAACTCGCCTGCTACTTCGGCGTCGGCAAGGCGACCATCAGCCGTCAGCTGCGGGCGCTGGACGACCTCGGGCTGGTCGCCCGCGAGAAGGACCCGGCCGACGGGCGTGCCGTCCTGGTCCGGCTGACCGACGAAGGGCTGGCCCGCTTCACGCGGGTGCGCGACGCCCGGCGTGACCGCTACGCCCGCCGGCTCGCCTCCTGGGACCGCGGGGAGATCGGCGAACTGGCGCGGCTCCTCCACCGGTTGAACGATGAACAAGAGCAGGAGCGGGAGCTCCACGAGGAACGGGAGCCGGGCGCCGGGCCCGGCCGGGAGGCGGCGGAGGAGTGACGGCGGGGCGCCGCCGTCGGCCGTCGCGCCGGTACCGCTCGACGCCTGCGCCCGTCGCCCGCGCCCGCCCCGCGCTCACAGCTCCGCGTACACCAACGCGGCGTCGTCGTGCAGCTTCCCCCGCGGGAAGGACAGTCCGTCGGCGTCCGCGTTCTCCATGGCCCGCACCCGCTCGATGAGCGCCCGCGGCCCTTCCTTGCGCACCACGCCGAGGCAGTCGGCCCAGGTCCCCTCCCGGAACACCTCCACCCAGCGCCCGGCCCCGTCGCTCAGCGCGGTCAGTGAACGGACCCGGTCGCGCGGCACGCTGCCGGTGACCGCCCGCTCCGCGACGGACGGATCGGCCGCCGCCGTCCAGAAGCCGCCCTCGGCGTTGCGCAGCGCCTCGACCGCGGCGACGTACTCGCGGGCCGCCGCCGCCCGTTCGGCGGACCCCTCCGGCAGGGCCCGTACGGCGGCCCGCAGCTCACCCACCGAGGCCGGCAGCTGCGCGAGGCGCTCGTCCAGCACCGCCTCGACCGTCCCGTCCGGCGCCTCGACGAGCAGCGCGGAGTCCGACAGCACCAGGTACTCCACGGCGTACCGGGACCAGCGTGCGGCGATGGCCGTTGCCTGCGGAGTCCTGCTGTGAGAAAGGTCACACGTGTCGCGGTGGGCCGCGGCGGTGCGCCCGATGGCTTCGGCGAGCGCCTCAGTGAGCGTCATGTCGCGGAGCGAACCGGACAGTTCGAGCATCGCGCCCCCGAGGCGCGCGGTGAACCACGGCACGTCGTGGCGGCACCCGAAGTCCTCCGCCGGCGGCGTCACCCCGTCGAGCAGGACGAGTACGCCGCCCTCGCCGGACGCGGGCAGCGCTACTGATGCGTAGTCCTCGTTGGGGCGTTGGGGGTCGCCGGGCTCCGTGGCGAGTTCGATGCGCATGGCAGCCAGGATGCCGGAACGGCCGGAAGAGGCCGTCCAAAATGCGCGGTTCGCGTTGCGCGGAGCGGGGGAGGTGCCCGCTCCGGCCCTCCGGGCCGCGGAAAAGTCGCTCCGGAAAATGCGGGCGGGCATCCTGCCAGGACGGCGACGGTTCTCCAAACCCGCCTGCCGATGGCCTACTGTTGCGCCTCACAGAGGAAGTTGATGGTCAACTTCCGATTGATGTTCACTCATTCAGGTGGCCGGGCAAGTGTTGCCGGGCCGCCGCGCGACGCCGGTGAAATGGTCGTATTCCGGATCATGGGGTGGGGTCATTCGCTCACCGGGACGCGCACAGCCGGACTGTTACCCAGGTGGGGGCGTGAGGTGCTGCGGACGCGTCGCAGGTCCGCTCTCCGGGGGAGAACGGCCGGGTCCGCAAGGCCACACGGCGTGGGCAGGCGAGACAGGATTGCGAGCAGCGGTGCGGAAAAAGCGGCTTCGGGGTGACGTGGTGGAGCCGGGAACACCGGCCGGCCCGGCCAAGTCCGGTACGGACGGTGACCGTGCGGGTGGACGTCCCGCGCGCGTGCGCAACAGGCTCGTGGGGGCCGTGGCGGTGGTCGCCGTCGCCGTCCTCGCGGTCGGCACGCCGGTCATCGCCTCGGCGACACAGGACGTGGACGGCTCCCAGGAGCTGGTCGACCTCGGCGAGCTGAACGCCCGCGCGGTGACGCTGTCCCATTCCCTCGCCGACGAGCGCGACGCCATGACGACGTACGTCGCGACCGGCCGCACCACGCAGAACGGCGGCGGTGTGTCGGAGGCCCAGCGGGCCCGCGTGGACCGGCAGATCAAGGACCTGCGCGCCGAGGCGGGGGAGACCTCTGCCGAGACCGCGGCGTTCGCCGACGCCGGCAAGCTGCTCAAGACGCTGCCCAAGGTCCGGCAGCAGGGACTGACGGGCCGGGGCACCGCCCTGGACACCTTCAAGTCCTACAGCGCCACCATTCAGGCGCTGGACGCCATTTCGGCCGACATCGCCCGTAAGGTGCCGCCCCGCGCGCTCGCCGCCGGCTCCCACGCCCAGGCCCTGCCGCTCCTCGCCCGCGCCACCGAGCAGGCCTCCGCCACCCGCGGACTGCTGCTCGCCGCGCTGGCGAGCGGCGGCCGGCAGCCGGACCTGTCGGCCGCCGCGCAGCAGTCGCACGTCCGCACGCAGGCCGCGGTCGCCGACTTCCGGCAGAGCGCGGACGCGCACTCCCGCGACAGCTACGACCGGACCGTCAACGGCACCGACGTCGACACCGCGGAGCGCTACCTCACCCGGCTCACCGGCCAGTCGCGGCTGACCCCCCTCGACCTCCAGCTGAACCGCGAGCGCATCGCGTCCACGCTCACCACCCGCATCGGCCTGATGCGCAGCGTGGAGTCCTCGCTGACCACCGCCGACGTGAAGTCCATGGGCACGCTCCGGGACGACGACGTCACCACGCTGGAGATCCGCATCGGCCTGGTCGGCCTCTGCCTGCTGCTCGCCGTCGGCATCAGCATCTGGTCCGCGCGCACGATGACCCAGCCGCTGTCCGCGCTCCGCCGCGGGGCCGCGCGGGTCGCCGAGGACCCCGCCGACGAGAAGCCCGTCGAGTACAAGGGCCGTAACGACGAGTACGCGCAGACCGTCCGCTCGGTGAACACGCTGCACGCGCAGGTCGCCGAGCTGGCGAAGAAGGCCGCAGAGGCCGAGGGCGAGCGCGCCAGGATGGCGAGCGGCCGCAAGCGGCTGGCCGCCGAGCGCGACGTGCTGCTGGAGGAGCGGGCCGACCTCACCGAACGGCTGGCCGCCCTGCGTTCGGGCGTCAACAACCGTTTCGTCAGCCTGGCGATGCGTACGGTCGGCCTCGTCGAGCGGCAGCTCGGCGTCATCGAGAGCCTGGAGGAGAAGGAACAGGACCCCGAGCGCCTGGACACCCTCTACAAGCTCGACCACTTCGCCGCCCGGATCCGCCGCAACAGCGAGAACCTCCTCGTCCTGTCCGGCTCCGAGCACAGCAACCACAACGCCGTGCCGGTGCCGCTGCTGGACGTGCTGCGCGCCTCGATCAGTGAGATCGAGCGGTACGAGCGGGTGCGCATCCAGTCGCTGCCGCCGCACTCCCAGGTCGCCGGCTTCGCCGCCGATGACGTCAGCCACCTGGTCTCCGAGCTGCTGGACAACGCCACGGCGTTCTCCCCGCCGGACGCGCACGTCGAGCTGTCCGGCTGGCTGCTGGAGAGCGGCGAGCTGATGCTCTCCGTCCAGGACCAGGGCATAGGGATGACCGCCGAGCGGATGGCGGAGCTGAACCAGCGGCTGGCGGACCCGGAGACCGCGGCCTCCTCGGAGACCGTCGACGAGGCGCTCGGCCTCGGCCTGTACGTCGTCGTACGGCTCGCCGCGCGGCACGGCGTCCGCGTCCAGCTGCGCGACCAGCAGCAGGGCGGGGTCACCGCCGTCGTGGTGTTGCCGAAGTCCATCCTGCCGACCCGCCCGACGCCGGCCGCCGCCGCGCAGCCCGGCACGGTGCAGGCCGGACCGACCCTCCCGGGCTCGGTCGCGGAGGCCAACTCCAACGCGCTGCCCGCCCGCGGCCAGCGCCCCCTGACGCCGCAGCAGGACCGGCACCAGGTGGAGCAGGCGCCACAGGCACAGCAGGTACAGCCGCCGCGGCACGCGCAGCAGGCTCCTGCGCCCGCGGGCGACCCGCTGACGGATCCTCTGCCGGACCCGCTGACGGATCCTCTGCCCGACCCTTCCCCAAGTTCCCAGCTGCGTTCGCACACGGGAGACCCCTGTCCTGACCCCCTCCCCGGGCAGCACAGCGACCCGCTGATCGAGGCCGCCGAGCGGTCCATCGACGCGGCGGGTCTGGGCCCGGACAGGGCCGCGCCGGGTGCGGGTGCGCCCGACGCGGGGACGCCGGGCGGGTACCCGCAGGCCGGCCCCGCGACGCCGGGGCCGCAGGCACCGTACGGCCGGCACGACCCGGCGGCGCATGCCCCGCAGGCCCAGGCCCCGCAGGCCCAGGCCCCGCAGGCCCAGGCCCCGCAGGCCCAGGCTCAGGCCGCTCCTCAGGCACCGGCCGCGGCCGGTCCCGAGGGGTACGCGCCGACGGCCGGTGCCGGACGTCCTGGCGTACCGGACTTCTCCGGTGACCCCGACGGTGAGCCTGACACCGGCGGTGCGCCGGCCGGCCGGTCGCCGTACGTCGCCGACGAGGACCGGGCCGCCGCCGCGCCGTCCCCGTACGGCGAGGGCGCCGAGCACAGCCGGGCCGAGACCGAGGAGGAGCCGCCCGCGCGGCGGCTCACCGACATGGGGCTGCCCAAGCGCACGCCCCGCGTCGTGGCACAGCGGCCGCCGAGTGCCCCGCGCCAGAGCGGCGGGGTGAACGCCGAGGCGCTGCGGCGCCGGCTGGGCGGTTTCCAGCAGGGGGCGCGCGAGGGCCGCCGGGACGTGGCTGCCGAGATCGCGGAGCACACGGCGGACCGGACCATCCCACAAACGGACACCGACGGAGCGGGGGCCCCGGGAGAGAGTCACGTTGTCGAGGAGGCACGCGATTGATGGCGCAAGCGCCCACTGCTTACGGACTGAGCAGCCAGGCACGGAATCTGCAGTGGCTGTTGTCCAATCTGGTCGACGAGGTGCCGGGCATCCGTTCGGTGGCCGTGGTGTCGTCGGACGGACTGCTGCTGCTGGCCTCCGACCCGGAGCTGGCCGAGGGGGCCGCTGACCTCGGGGCCCCGCGCGGCCCGCGGGGATCCAGCGCGGACCTGGCGACCATCGTCTCCGGCGTCGGCAGCCTCACCAACGGTGCGGCGAAGCTGATGGACGGCGGAACGGTCAAGCAGACGATGATCGCCATGGACGAGGGCAGCCTGTTCGTCAGCTACATCAGCGACGGTTCGCTGCTCGGCGTGCATGCGACCCCCGACTGCGACATGAGTGTCGTCGCGTACCACATGGCGCTCTTCGTCGGCCGGGCCGGCCATGTCCTCACCCCCGAACTCCGCAGCGAACTGCGCAAGTCGATGGAGAGCGTCCAGTGAGTACCGCACCCAAACTCCCCACACGAGGCGGGGACAAGAAACCCGCGCGTGTGCGGCCGTATTCGCTCACGGGCGGCCGCACCCGCTTTGGACACGTTCTGCTCGTGGAGACCTTCGTGGCCGCGCTGGACGCGCCCGAGGAGCGCCGCGAGCTGACCGCGGGCGCCTGGGCCGACCGCGTGATGCCCGAGATGCGCGCCATCGTCGAACTGTGCCGCCGGATGCGGTCCGTCGCGGAGATCTCCGCGCTGCTCAAAATGCCGCTGGGCGTGGTCCGCGTCCTGCTCAGCGACCTCGCCGACCAGGGAAAGATCCGCGTCTACGGCTCCGGTCACGGCACCGGCCAGCCCGACCGCGCGCTGCTTGAGAGGGTGCTGAGTGGACTTCGCAGGCTCTGAGACGATGACGGCGAGCGCCGGGACGCCTGCCGCCGACGAAGGGCTGCAGAGCTGGCAGACGGACCGTACGCGAGCCCCCATCGCCACCAAGATCGTGGTGGCGGGCGGGTTCGGCGTCGGCAAGACGACCTTCGTCGGGTCGGTCTCCGAGATCACGCCGCTGCAGACCGAAGCGGTGATGACGCAGGCCAGTGAGGACACCGACGACCTGACGGCCACCCCGGAGAAGACCACGACCACGGTCGCGATGGACTTCGGCCGCATCACGCTCGACCAGGACCTGGTCCTGTACCTCTTCGGTACGCCGGGCCAGCAGCGGTTCTGGTTCATGTGGGACGACCTGGTCCGGGGTGCCATCGGCGCGATAGTGATGGCGGACACCCGGCGGCTGGAGGACTGCTTCCCCGCTCTCGACTACTTCGAGAGCTGCGGTCTTCCGTACGTCGTCGCCGTCAACCACTTCGAGGGGACCGCCGAATACGCGGCCGATGATGTGCGCGAGGCCCTTTCCGTACCGCCCGACGTGCCCGTGGTGATCATGGATGCACGGAATCGGATCACGGTTGTGGAGTCCTTGCTCACTCTCGTCGCGCATGCCCTGGAGTTGACCCCCGAATAGGTTCGCACCGCTCGCGAGCCCCAGCAGAGAAGAGCACCACCATGCGGAAGATACTCATCATCGGAGCCGGCCAGTCCGGTCTCCAGCTGGCCCTCGGACTGCAGTCCCAGGGCTATGAGGTCACCCTCATGTCCAATCGCACCGCCGACGAGATCCGTTCAGGGCGGGTCATGTCGACGCAGTGCATGTTCCACACCGCCCTCCAGTACGAGCGCGACCTTCAGATCAACTTCTGGGAGAGCCAGGCTCCGCGCATCGAGGGCCTGGGGGTCTCCGTCGCCGCACCGGGCAGCCACGAGTCCCCCGAGGGCACGCAGCGCGCCATCGACTGGGTCGGCAAGCTCGACGGGTACGCGCAGTCCGTCGACCAGCGCGTGAAGATGGCTGGCTGGATGGAGACCTTCGCGCAGCGCGGCGGCCAGCTCGTCATCCACGGTGCCGCCGTCTCCGACCTCGACTTCTTCGCCTCCCGCTACGACCTGACGCTGGTCTCGGCGGGCAAGGGCGAGCTGGTGTCCATGTTCGGCCGGGACGCCACGCGTTCCCCGTACGACACCCCGCAGCGCGCACTGGCCGTCGCGTACGTGCACGGCATGGGCCCCCGCCCGGAGCACCCCGAGTTCGACGCGGTGCGCTGCAACCTGGTGCCCGGCGTCGGCGAGCTCTTCGTGATGCCGACCTACACGACGTCCGGCCGCGCCGACATCCTCTTCTGGGAGGGCATCCCCGGCGGCCCGCTGGACGCCTTCCAGGGCGTGAAGGACCCCAACGAGCACCTGGCGCTCACGCTGGAGCTGCTGGAGAAGTTCGTGCCGTGGGAGTACGCGCGTTCCACGAAGGTCGAGCTGACCGACGCGAACGGCACGCTGGCCGGCCGGTACGCGCCGACCGTCCGCAACCCCATCGGCAAGCTGCCCTCGGGCGGCCTGGTGCTCGGCGTCGCCGACGTGGTCGTGGCCAACGACCCGATCACGGGCCAGGGCTCGAACTCCGCCTCCAAGTGCGCCAAGGCGTACCTCGACTCGATCATCGAGCACGGTGACAAGCCGTTCGACGCGGACTTCATGCAGGCCACCTTCGACCGGTACTGGAACACCGCCCAGCACGTCACCAAGTGGACCAACGCGATGCTGGCCCCGCCGCCGGAGCACGTACTGAACCTCATCGGCGCGGCCGGCCAGCTCCAGCCGGCGGCCGATCGTTTCGCCAATGGCTTCAACGACCCCTCCGACTTCGAGAACTTCTTCTATGAGCCGGAGAAGACGGGCGCGTACCTGGAGTCGCTGGGCGCCTAGGCACAAGCCGCTGACCTGCAGCCGGGCCGTCATCGTTGGTCGTTGTCGGTGGTCATCGATCACCCTCGGACGGCCCACAGACGGCCCGGCTGCACGTGAGCTTGCATGCGCACTGCTGTTTCTCAGCCCAATTGGGCTAGCCGACTGGCTTGACGGCACCATGGTCGTCATGGACGCAGGCATAGCTGCCGTGTTGGGAGCAGCAGTAGGGACCGCAGGCACGATCATGACGGGCTGGACCTCAAGATCAGTAGCCAAGATGCAGATGCGTATAGAGGGTCTGCGGGAGCGTAGAGAGCCTCGAAGGTCCTCTTACGAGGCATTCTCCTCGGCTGCTGCCGCTCTACATGATCACCTTCAGCCGTGGGTCAACTTCGGGCGCCTGCTTGGTCAGGCGCCGGGGTCTGGAGACGAAGCTGCAGACCGAGTCTCTTACCTGAGGAGCGGCGAATTTAAGGAGGGCTACGTAGTCCGTGCGATTGAGCTTGCTGACGACATCAGTCGGTACGGCCGACATGTGGTTCTAGATGGGCCAGCGGAACTCGAACCCTCCGTGACCGACGTGACGGAGCTATCCAGTGGGCTCGTTGCTCCCTTCAGGATCATGCAGAGTTTCAGCCGCATCTCCGATGCTGCAGGAGAGTCAGCCGTTGCCTATGACACTTCGGAGTTTCCTGACCGGCTCAAGCAGTTGGAGCGAGGCATCCAAGGCTTCCTACTGCATGCGAGTGCGGCGCTGGACGGCGATGTGTTCACCCGGCGTCCCTGACCAGGCCCGCACGGCCGGTCGTGGACGATGGCGACGAGTCTGTATGACTCCCGCTGGATGCGGACGACGCGCGCCTGTCGTCACTGACACTCGGCAAGGCGTGGGCCGAAGTCGCAAGCAGCGAATGTCAGTTCGTATGTCAAAGCGTTATTGAAGGAACTATAGGTACACTATAAGCGTCGTGGTACAAAAAACCCCGTATGTCACTACGGGGGTGCGAGTCATGACCGGTAAGGCTCCGACGCTTCGCTTCAACTGCTTCCTCCTGCGGGAGGGGCTTGACTCGCACGAGGAGGCGTTCAGGCCGCAGTACCGGCCGGGCAAGCCGGGGGGAATGAGGAAACTTGCCGACTCGCAAGTTGCTCCTGAGGGTTGTGCGGCGTACCTGAAGGACATGTCTGAGAAGCAGCCTTCATGGGCGAAGCTTCTGGCTCCCGCGTTCCCGGAACTGCAAGCAGTTCTCAACTATTCGAACCGCCTGGTCATCTTCCTTCCGGTGGCGGATCGGGTGTTCGCAGTATGTTTCGGTTACGGGAGTTCGACCCTCGAATGGTCCTGGATCGAAGCTAACTTCGGCCTGAAGTTCGCGGCGCGCCGGTTCGACAGCAACGCAATGAGCGGGATTGGCAGTCGGAGAATTGACGCCTCGGCTCGCTCGCAATGGGTGCAGATCCCTGCTAATTCATCAATCAGTGATTTCGAAGTCGAATTGGATGGCGAATTCACAAGAAAGCTCGTTGGCAGGCTCGAAAATGGGATCGACTTCCCTGACATGGGGGCAGTCGTGGCGACGGATTCAGTTTCCTTCAAGGTTGACACGGACTTGATGAAGGTCCGCAACATTCTGCTCAAGATGCTCGACATAGCGGAAGCGGGAGATGCTAACAAGGACCTAGCCTTCATCGACTCGCTGGAGCCTTTGCGGCTTAAGAGTGACGAAGTCAAGGATCTGGAGAAGCTCCTAGTCGATACCCTATTCGGGGACCGCGCTCGTAAGCCGCAGGGGAAGCCTTTGGATCAGCTTGCTGTTAGCTCTCTGAATGTGCACATACTGTCGTTCGCTCCTCCGGATGACGTGTCCGTCGAAAATGTCCATGATTTCGTCGTCTACAAGAATGACCTCGTGGAAGACTTCGAGGTGATGCATGTTGACGCCATCCGTAGGGCTCTGGCGAAGTTTCCAGGGAAGTTCGGCGTCTCTTGCCTGGGCGACATAAAAATTCAGGCACGCGACTCGAACGGTGAAGCCGTTAGTATGGCAAAACCGCTGAAGCACTGGCTAGTATTCGAAGCGGGCGATCAGAGCAGGCGGTACCTGTTGACGCTGGGCAAGTGGTACGCGCTAGCGGAGAAGTATACGGAGAAGCTCGATCAGGATCTCTCTCAAATTGCGGACGTCACGGATGTTTTGCAGTTGATTGATTGGGACGACTGGGGTCCGAAAAAGAACTGGGAGAAGCATTTCAATCAGAAGGCAACGGAAGGTCGATCGGATCTCGTCTGCCTTGATAGGCATAAGTTGTACACCGAGGATAGGGACGAGGTCGAGGCGTGTGACTTGCTGCACGCTGACGGCTACCTCATACACGTCAAGCCGTATTCGGGAAGTCAGACGCTGAGTCATCTGTTCTCGCAAGGGTTCGTGTCGGCCCAAACGATAATCTCGGACTCGGCGTACAGGAGCTCATTTGTTGAAGCCGTCAGGTCATTGAACGCGGATCTCGTTAGCGCTGCGTCTAATGTGCCGCCAAAATTCGTGACCTACGCTGTTGCGTTCGACGGAGATCAGAAGATTCCGCAAGACCTGCCCACCTTCAGTAAGGTCAACCTCCGAAGCTTCAGTAAGCGCATCAAAATGCTCGGGTCGGTGCCGACACTTGCCCGTATACAGAAAACATTCAAGTCGGAAAGCAAGTAAGGCTGTCCTGCCCCCTGCGATTGCGCTGGGCCGCCGCCCCTCCGTACGGCAGGGAACTCGGCTGTTGACGCGCACGACCTCTTCAGCCTGGGATGCTGCCACCGTGAAGGCGCCTCTCTGCCCCTGGTGTTCATTGGCGGTGAGCGTGACGATGGAGGCCGGCATCGGCGAGCGGAGGCAGTCATGGGATGGGTGGACCCGAAGTACATCCCCGCGCTGCGTGAGGACGGGCGGTACACGCGCCTGTTGAACTTGACCGAGCGCCTCTTGGCGGAGAGGGAGACGACGGTCGTCGTGCCGACGTGCGGCTCGTGCCAGAACGGACAGGTCACGGTCACCGACACCGAGAGCGGCCAGACGTACACGGTCCCGTGCGAGCGATGCGACGGGACCGGCACGGTGCCCGAGTACGCCGACAACGAGGACAACGGGCGCGCCGGCGACCAATGACCCGACGCTCAGTCGTCGGGCGTGGTGTTGCGGGCGCCGCACGACCAGCACTCGAACTCGCCTGGCAGCTCGTAGTGCGTCGTGCTCCAGAAGCCCTTGGGCCGCCCCTGGATGACGTTGGTCTCTAAGCATCGCCAGCACTCGAACTCGAAATCCTCCATCCCTTGAGGATGGCGCCTCGCCTCTGCGCCCGGTAGGGGGCTTCGGGAAGGGCCGCTGTTCCAACCCTGCTGCCTACTGGGGCGGCAAGGGCAATGCCGCGGTTAGTGGCCGCAGTATGGGCAGCGGGCCTTACGGCCGCGGGTCTCGACCAGCACGCCCTGCTCGCGCATCCGGCGTAGCTGGTAGGAGACCGAGGAGGGGGAGGAGAGGCCGGCCGCGGTGGCGAGCTCGCGCATGGTGGGCGGCTCGCCGTACGTGGCGAGCCACTCGCGGGCGCCGCGGGCGCCGCGGGCGATGCGCTCCTGACGGGCGGTGAGGCTCATGGTCGTCGCCCGCGCACGGCGGCTGCGCGCGCCTGCTCCTTCAGCGCCACGCGGGCCGCGGGTGTGCCCTGCGGGGTCTGCCAGTACGGGTGGTCGGCGATGCGCCGGGAGAGCTCTAGCAGGCGCCGACGGTAGGGAGCCAGCTGGTTCGTCGGCGCCGTGGCAAGCCGACCGTAGGTGAGGTACCAAGCGGTCTGGACCTCCAGGAGGTCATGGGGGAAGTCGGGGCGATCCATACTCCCGATTAGATCGCTTGTTCGATTCCTGGGGCAAGGTGGACGCACGACATGTCGCCACCTCCTCACAGCCGGACGCCCAGAGTGCCTCGCGAACTCTCGCATGCAAGAAAGCCCCCGCCTCGATGGCGGGGGCTCATTGCGTTGTGGTCACTGCTCGGAGTCGATGCCCGATAGGTGGGTATTGACTGCACGCGCCTTGTCGGCGAGCTCAGGCAGCTCCACCACGGAGACGCCGGCCGTCCGAAGGCGCTCTACCCCCACACAGTCGTCTACGAAGAGATCCGGCTCACGCCATGCGATGACCACACGGCCGATCTTGGCCCGTAGGACGAGATCGGTGCAGGTCAGCGTTCGGGACCGACGTTGGGAGCATGGCTCCAAGGTGCTGTAGAGGGTGGCTCCTGACAGGCGCGGGTCGTCCTCGGCGAGCTTGGCAAGGGCCGCTTCCTCGGCATGGTCATGCGGGTCCGTCTCTCGGGAGTAGCCGTTCGAGATCTCGTTGCCGTCGCCATCGATGATGACCGCGCCGACGGAGTACGCGCCTTCCGACGGCGGACACAGACGAGACAGCTCGATGGCTTTCTCCATCCACGCGAGATCGGCAGTGTTGGTCACGCCGTGCTCTCCTGCTTGGGCAGGTACCGCAGCAGTACGACGTCGCCGATCGTCCGGGCTTCGGCGAGGTGCATGCGGTGAGTGGAGCCACCGGGGTACGTGGCAGGGTTCAGGAATCGCGGGGCCTCAGCGTCGCCGACGACCAGCGGAGCAATGGCGAGATGGATCTCGTCAGCAAGGCCCTGCGAGAGGAAGGCCGTATGGATCTGACCGCCTCCTTCGACCATCAGCCTCTCGATGCCGCGCTCGCCGAGGTCGTCCAGGAGCGCCCCGAAGTCCAGCTCCGGGCCCGTCGAGACGACGTCGGCCAGACCTGCGAGAGTGGTCCGAAGCTTCTCTTCGGCAGCATCGGTGGTGTAGGCCAGCTTGTCGCCGCCGTGGTGCCAGAACTTGAGGTCGGGGTCGAGGTTGCCGCTCGCTGAGACGGTTACCTTCAGCGGGAACTCCGGCTTTCCGGCCGCGACGCGCGCCGCACGGCGCTCCTCGCTGTTCACGAGCAAGCGCGGATTGTCTGCCCGCATGGTGCCGGCGCCGATGAGGATCGCGTCGGACTCCGCGCGAACCTGGTCCACGCGATCGAAGTCTTCACTGTTGCTGAGCAGGAGCCGCGAGGGGCTGGTGTCGTCGATGTGGCCATCGACAGAGGTGGCGACGCTCAGCAGCACGTACGGGCGGGGCAAGGAAGTCTCCTTAGCTGACTCAGTGCGGGGACGGCGGTCGTCAGGCCTGTCGGAGCACTGACTCACTCATTGCGTCCTTGAAGTCGGTCACAGTGGGGACCGTACGCCATTTCGTCAGGTCGGCATCGAGCTGGGCCAGCTCGCGTGTGATGCGGTTGGAACCGGTGTCCAGTCCGACGCTCAGCGCCTGGAGACCGATCGTCGCGGCCTGCTCCGCCTCGCCCGCCCGGCTTAGCGCAACGGCCTCACGAGCGAGGTAGACGCCCCTGTCGCGGTGGTACCCGGGCGGAAGCTGACTGATGGCGCTACGGAACCCCTCTGCCGCTGCACTGTGATTCCCCAGTGCTGTGAGGCTGTACGCCCGCTGGACCTCGATGTACGAGGCGTCCAACCAAACTCCCCAGGGAGAGTGAGGGTCTGGATCCATAGTGGCCCGAAGCTCGTGGGCGTGCTCGTAGGCTCGCGCCGTGGCAATCGGGTCGTCGCGCAGCGCATGGCCGTGCGCGCCATAGGTAGCCGCAACAGCAGCGAGACGGCTTCCTGGAGTGGCCATGTCTTCAGCGGCTTCAGCGACGTCCACAGCCTCGATGGGGTCGTGCATGTCCCCGGCCAGCTGACTGCGTCGAGCCAGGATGTACGTGGTCAGGTCGGGATCACCGGACATGTGGGAGGCTTCCAGGGCTTCACGCGTCCAGTGTTGAGCCGCCCGAAAGTCGCCCAGGTCCTGATACAGCCAGCCGCACAGCTCGGAGAACTGCGTCTGCAGCTGCAGCAGCTGTCGCCGGTCCGCGCCGCGGCATCCGGCCCGTAGCTCCTTGATTGCCGCGATCTGCTGCTTAACCGCAGGGATGACGCGATGAGGTCCGAACAGGTTGTCGTTCTCGATGAGGACACGCCGTGTGGCTTTCAGGTGCTCGATCGGGTTCACCCCTGAGGAGGCGAGGGAGGCTCGACGGGGCACCTCAGCCGCGGCCGGGAGATCTGAAGCTACTGCGATGGCAGCGCCGGCACCCAGCGCACCGAGCAGGGCCCTTCGGGAGAGCGACACGAAGATGATCCTTCCGTCATCAGTGCGTACGGGGACGGATATCCCCTCTTCCGAAGGTGCCTGGCTACCCTCCTCGGCGCCCAGCGTGGTCGGCGCTTTAGCCACATGAGGCCTCGGATTAGCCACATGGCCAGAGGCGAGTCTGTCGAGAGGGACGCCCTGCTTGACCGCCGCGTGTAGCCGCACAAGCGCTCCGCCCGCGCCCAACGCTTGGTCATATGCGGCGACGAGGTCAGCGGACGGCGCCTGGCCTCCGCGTTCCGCCCGAGCCATGTAGCTGCTGTTGTAGCGGACTTTCGCGCTCAGCTCGCCCAGGGAGAGTCCGCGTTCTTCGCGCCATTCCCGCATTTCGGCACCCAGGTAGTGCTTCGGACTCTTGTGTGGCGTCAGCTGATTTGGTCGCTGCCCCATCCACCCTCCCCCATGAGGCCTATGTGGCCGCTCAAGGCCAGCCACATGTCATCACTATCGACGAGCCAAGTCCCGTCGGTACAAACGAATCACAGCAAGTTCTTGCTTGTCGACGGCGTGCAGGCGCCTCGTCGACGCTCTACGAAGGGACAGGCATATCTATGAACGTGACCAGCGGCCGAGGCCGCGTCCGGGGTGCTACCGCGTCGACGGCCACACTCCTGCAGATCCTGATGCGGCCGCGCGTCAGCGCCCCTCCAGCTCCGTTACCCGCTCCCGCAGCCCGGTGACTTCCTCACGAAGCTGCGCGACTTGTTCACGCAGCTCGGCGAGAGCACCGACAGGGTCGCCCTCCTTGGCCCGCTCAGGCGAGTCGGGGGTCAGGAAGGCCCCCTTGCCCTGGTGGCTCACCACAAGGCCCTCCGTCGCCAGCTGACGAATAGCCGCCCGCGCCACCGTGGCAGTCACTCGGTGCTCTTCCTGGATGTCGGCGAGCGACGGCAGCTTTCCGGTCTTCGCGAACTCGTCCTTGGCGATCCGAGACCGCAGCTCATCCGCCAATTGCTGGTACGCCGGCTTGCCAGTCCACTCGACCATCTGCACCCCTCACGAATCGCCTGCTTCTCTGCCACATAGTGCCCAAGCAGCAGAGGCGATGACCAGCCCGGACTCGCCATCTCCGGCGACAGGGGTTGCGGCACTCTGCCTCACAGTGCACTATGAGGCAGAGTTGAGCACGGCCCGACGGCTCCAAAGCGGGGCTCATAGGGCCGTTCGCGAAACCGCTTGACCTGCATAAACAGCGCCCGGAAGCACGGCCCGGAGCCTGCGCTGCGCACAACTCAACAGAGTGCCGACCCAGCCACATGCACACGTGTGGTCGATGGGTGCGGATCACCACCCCGATCGCCCATGTCGGGCCGGGTGATCTGCCCCGCGGACGCCATCCAGGTGCCCGCGGGCGACCGATTACGCATCCGAAGAACCTTCCGCGGGGCTACCGGCTCCGCGCTGAGCACCAGTGCTCACGTTCCTCGGCATCCCGGTTCGCCGCGCGATGTGGAGGTTCGTGGTCGCTCGTGACTCGTGACGAGTGATCACACAGAAGCGGGCCCCGGGTGGCACCCCGGGGCCCGCGTACAGGCACCTAAATGGGAGGCACCTGTGATCACCAGCATGGCATGCCGCGGCTTAGCGGCGTACCCGGCCGACAGCGACCCGGACATGGACGAGGCCCTGCGCCGCGTCCGGGCGGGAGGCGCGCGATGACCGACGAACAGCGTCGGCAGATGGAGGAGGACCTGCGGCGGCGCAATGAGCAGTCGCAGCGAGACGCCCGCGCGAAGCGCTGATCAGCACCTTCCTCGACCGCCCCGATGGTCGCAGGCCGGGTTCGACTCCCGGCCGGGGCACCGCTGCCACAACCGGCAGCCCAGCCGACTCGCCTTCTGCGGGCGGCTCTTTCCTCAATGGCGCGCGCCCTCGGAGCGGCAACTCCGAGGGCGCTTTCGGGCCGTTTCACCTGAGAGAGGACCACGACCCATGAAGCACATCGGTGCTGTTCAGGCGGTTGTTACCGCCGCCCCGGTCGACGGGGAGCCGTCGGCCGCCGAGCTGGACGCGATCGAGCGCGAGATGCCCGTCCTTGAGGCGGAGGTTGAGCTGTTGGACGTGCAGATCAGCCTGCTGGACCAGCCGCCGTCCGAGCTGGGTGCGCAGCGGCTGCGGCGGGCCCGCCGCAAGGTGCTCACGGCCCGCCGTGACCTGACCAACCGCGCCGCCGTGGCGCAGGCGGGCGGTGCGGCATGACGCACAGCGCACGCCTGGCCAACACGTACTTCGGCGAGTGGGAACTGTACGTCGTCACCGACAGCCCCGACGTCGCGGACTGGCCGGCCCACGAGTTCAAGGACTCTGCCGCGATCACGACGTTGGCCGAGCGGATCAAGACGCTGGCGGCTCTCGGTTACGAGCCCGTCCCGGGCGCCGAGTGGGAGTGGCAGGAGCTGGCCAACGGCGTCATGGACTCCGTGGAGCTGCTGGCCGCGCTCGACGTCCGGCCCGCGGGGACGGGGGATGCCGCGTGAACGGTGTCCCGCCCGAGTGCCGGGACTGGTTCGTGGACCACGAGGGCAAGCCCCGTCCGTGGTCGCGGGACCGGTCGACACCGGAGGAGGCCCGCTGGGCCCTGGCCTTCCACGAGGCCGGGCACGCGGTCACCGCCCTCGCCTACGGCATGCACCTGGTGTCCACCGGCCTGATCACCGTGACCACGGAGGACGGCGGCTGGGCCACTACTGGGGGCACCCGCGTGGTCACCAACTCCGTCTCCGCCCAGCACTTCGCCATCCACATGGCCGCCGGCGAACGCGCGGACCTGCACCACCGCAGCCGCACCGGCCCGGTGACCTCCGAAATGGTGGAACTGGCGCTCTCCGAGCACGACCGGGAAGACGCGATCGCCTTCCTTGGCACCCGCGGCTTCCTGCTGGGGCGGGACCACACCCCGCCCGGCGGCATGTCTTGGAAGAGCGTCCAGTACGCCGCTGACTTCGCGGTCACCGGCCTGTGGGACCCGATCGAGGCCGTCGCCCACGGCATCCACTCCCGTGGCTCGCTCACCGGGGACGAGGCCGCCGTCCTGGCCGGCGTGCCCAACCCGCCCCGGCAGCCCACTGACTCGCCCAAGGAGGCGTCATGATCCGCGTCATCACCACCGGTCGCCTGCAGGCGCTCGAAGCCGACCAGACCAAGCTGGCCCAGGCCCTCGACGCCGCCGACATCGCCCAGGCCGAGCAGCAGGAGACCCAGGAGGACCTGGAGCGGGTCCGCAAGGTCGCCGACGACCTGATGAAGGAGGTCGCGACGCTGTCCGTGGCCGCCCTCCAGCAGCGCTGGGCGTACATCCTGTTCCACTACACCCAGATTCACGGGGTCTACCCGACGCTGAAGACCGCCGAGGCCGCAGCCGAGCAGCAGGGCGCCGCTCCGAGTGGCTGGGTGGACACCCCGGCCGGCGCCCCCAAGGGCGGTAGCACCGAGACCAGGTGGCGCATCATCGGCATGCCCGTGCAGCAGGACGGCGGTGACGCTGGATGATCCCCGACCTGCACATCCCCGACCTGCACACCCTCCTCCCCGCCGGCCCGGCCTGGCTGTCCTGGGCCGCGCCGCTGCTGCTGGCGCTGACCGCGGTGGCCGTCGCCATGTTGGCGGTGGGGCGGCTGCGGAAGTCGGCGTGGCTGTCCGGCATCGGCCCACAGGCCGTGGTGGCGCTGGGCGGCGTGGCGGTCAGCGTCTACGGGCTGTGGGGCTTTGCCACCGAGACCGTGCACCTGCCGATCCCGCTGGCGGTCGCCTTCATCAGCGTCTTTGACGCGGCGGAGATGACGCTGCTGGTGATGCTCTACCGCACCGCCGACCCGGAGGTGGGGTGGACGCGGGAGCTGCGGCTGATGCACCGCACCGCCTGGACCCTGGTGGGGTTCTCCGGCGCGATGAACGCCGTGCACGCCCCCAACTGGTGGGCCCGCCCCGTCCTCGCCGCGGTGCCCGCTTTGGCGGCGTGGCTGATCGAGCTGCAGTTGCGCAGCAAGCTCCACACCCCGGATCGGGATGAGGAGGAGGACGTCCGGCCGGGGCCGGCCCGGCTGGTGGCGCTGCTGTGGCAGCACGCCTGGTCCGGCCTGTTCGCCCTGCTCGGGCTGGACGCGCGCACCTCCTCCTCGGCCATCGCTCGCGCCGCCCTGGCCCAGCGGGCCGCGCTGCGCGTCTACCGCCTCCGCCTGGCACTTGCCGCTCCCACCCCCGACCGGGCGCGAGCGTTGCGGCGGGGGCAGCGGCGGATCGTGCGGTTGCGGGGCAAGGCGCAGAAGGCGCTGGATAGGGCGGATGTGGCCACCGACCGCGAACAGTCCCTCGCCCTGGTGCGGCGTCTGGCGGCGCTGACGCGGGCGGAAGAGGTGGCGCGGCTGGATTACTCCGACACCACCGCCGTCCTCACCCTCATCGAGGACCTGGCCGTCACCCCCGGCGTCCAGCGCCTGGAAGCCTCCCAGCTCGCCCAGCGCGCGGAAGAGGAACGCGAGCGCGCGGAAGCCGCGCGGCAAGAAGCCGAGCGCGCGCGGCAGGAGGCGGAGGCCGCGCGGCAGCGCGCGGAAGAGGAACTCACCGCCGCGCGGGAGGAGCTCCAGCGCGTGCAGGAGGCCACCGACGCCGCCCGGGAGAACCAGGACGACACGGCGGCCGAGATCGAGGCTGCGCGGCAGCGCGCGGAAGCCGCGCGGCAGGAAGAACAGACCGCGCGGCAGCGCGCGGAAGGGATCGTGGCCGCCGCGCGGGAGGAGGCCGGCCGTGTCCAGAGGGACGCCCAGCAGGCCCTGACCGGGCTGCGGGACGCCACCACCGAGCAGCGCGAACGGCTGCAGGAGCTGACCGGCCTGGTGGAGCTGGCAGAAGGCCACGCACGCGATAGCCAGTCGCAGTTGCAGCAGGTCAGGCAGGAAATTCAGGAAGCCTCGCTGCTGCGGGACCGGCTGCGCGGCGACCTCGCCGCCCTCGACCCGCAGGCCCCCGACGCCGCCACGTCCGGTGAGGAGCAGGTGTGGAAGTCCGCGGCCAAGCAAGAGGGCTGGGAGCACTACCTACACACCCTCACCACCTCTCAAGGGCGGGAGGAGCCGACCGCGGCCGAACTGGCCGACCGGTTCGGCGTGGACGGGGGAAACGCGCGGAACTGGCTGCGGGACTTCCGTGCCGCGCGCGCCGCGCAGCTCGCCGCGCGGCAACCGCGCGCTGCCGCGCACCCCACCCTCACGGCCGTTAACGGCAGCAGCGTGACCGGCGTTTCCTGATGCCCGGCCCGCGCTTCTTCGACCCCGACGGCGCGCGGTACGGCCTCCCCACCTACCCCTTCCGGCTCGCCCCCGACGGGTTGGCCACCCGGCGACAGCTCCGCGCGAAGGGGCTGCGGCCGGGCGGGCAGGAGGTGGCCGCGCAGATCCTGTGGCGCTCGCGCCGCTACCGCGCCAGCGTCCGCGTCGCCTACCTCTACCGCCTGGACCTGGCGCTGCCCATTCGGCCGATGACGCCGGCGCGCTGGGCGGCGCTGGCCAAGGCGAACGCCGCCCGCCGCACCTGCCCCAACTGCGGTCAGGACGCGGGCTACACCCTCCCCACCTCACTCGGCACCTGCCTGGCCTGTGCGGACGCTCCCGCGCAGGCCGCCTGAGCATCCAGGAGTTCGTACGTGACCAGCAACAACCGCAACACTCGCCGTCTGGCCCTCCCCGTCTCGCTGGCCGTGGGCGTTGCCCTGGCCGCGGTCCACGGATCGCAGTTGGCGTCCTACGACGTGCCGCCGTCGCTGGTGATTATCTGCGCGCTGTGCGTCATGGGGACGTTCACCTCGTCGCTGGCGCATCTCTTCGAGACGCTGACGACCACCACGCACCGCTGCCGCGAGGCGGGCTGTGACTTCCGCGTCCGGGTGCGCCGCGACGACGCCGCCGACAACCGCCGGTGGCAGGAGATCGCCGCCGCCCACCCCCGCCACATCTGACCTGCGTTCTTCCCGACACGCAGCGCGCCCCCGGCCCGCTTCCTACGGCCCGGCCGGGGGCGCCTTTCTGACTCCTTGAGAGGAGCCCGTTCAGCATGCCGGAAAACACCACCACGGCCCAGCAGGCCGAGGAAATCACCCCCACACCCGCAACGGATCAGGCCACCGTGCCGCCGCAGCAGGAAGAGGACGGGCAGGTGCTGAACCTGCCCACACCCGGCCCATCCGAGGACTACGAACCCAGCCCATCGGAAGACGACGAGCAGGAAGAGGAAACAGACGAAGAAGAGCACGGCCTCGATGGGGGCCTGCCGGCCGCGCCACTGCTGGCGAATGCCGTGAATCTTTCCACGGTCGGGGTGTGCGGTGCGCTGAGCACCGTCGGCCCGATGGCCGCTGTGGTGGCCGGTGGGGTGGCGGCGGCCGGTGTCGGCGCTCTTGGCGTCGCTGCGGTCCGCTCTGCGCGCAGCACCGACCAGCGGCGGGCCGCGGCGGCAACCACGACCAGTGCCGGTCGTGCCGGACGGTTCGGCCGAGCATCGCGTGCCGGTGCTTCCGGGGGCCTCTCCGGCGGAGGTCGTCGGTCGCGTTCCGGTGCGACTGCCGGTGGCCGGATGGGACGCGGCGGCGCTGGAACGGCTGGTGGCGGGCGCGGTGGTCTGTTCGGCCGTCGCGGTGCGGGTGCTGGGGCCGGTGGTCGTGGTCAAGGCCGCGGCAGTGCAGGGCGTCATACGCCGACGACGGGCGGCGCGGGCCAGGGCCGGACCGGGGCGGTGCACGGCTCGTCGGGGCTCGGTTCGGCCGGTCTCAGCAAGCGTCCCACCGGAGCGTCCGGCACGGGCTCCCGTGGCGGGCGGTCGGGGTTGCTCTCCGGCGCGGCCGGGGGCGGTTGGCGTCGCGGCTCTGCCTTCGGCGGTGGACGCCGCGGCTCCGCGGGCGCAGGGGGCATGTTCGGCGGTGGCCGGCGCGGGAAGTCGGCGGCCGGAGCAGCCGGGGCCGGTGCGGGAGCTGCGGGCCGGTCGCACGGCAAGGGCCGGGAGACGGTGGCCGCGGCGCAGGGGCGCGCCGCCCGCCTGGCGGCATCCGCCGGTGAGCGGCTGGACCGGTGGCGTGAGCGGGCCGGAACGTTGCTGCGGGGGTGGTGGTCGAAGGCCTGGGCCTGGTTGAAGCCCAAGCTCACCTGGGCCTGGCGGGCCACCAAGGGCCTGCGGTGCCGGGGCTATGCGCATCTGCGCCACTACCTGCGGCTGCTGGCCGCCGCGTTCTTCGCCACGGTGGCCGCGCTGGCGGTGATGCCGGCGTCCCTGTTCGTCGGGGCCATCGCCAACATCCCGGCCTGCGTCAGCAAGCGGTTCCGCTTCACCGGCACGGGGATGTCGTGGCCGGGGCGGGTGGCCCGCAAGGTCTTCGGCAAGCTCGCTGAGGCCTCCCGCCGTCGCCTGCACTCCCAACTGTCCGACATGGCCACCCCGATCACCACCGACGCGGCCGAGCACGTCGGGCACGTCTGCGACGACCCCGGGGCCACCACAGGCCCGGTCACCGAGGAACCCACGATGAAGGGAGCGCACGTGAGCGTCTTCGCCACCTCTGCCGAGGAGGTCGCCACCGCCTACGCCGCCTACGACCCGCCCGCCATGGCCGCCGTCGCGGCCGAGTACAAGGGCCTTCCCGACGCCATCCGCTACGTCAATGACGCGGTGATGGCGCTGGCGGAGAACTCCGCGACCATCTACCCGATGGACCCGGCGATGGCCGAGGGCGTCAGCCAGGTCTCCCAGGTCCTGCAGGCCACCGCCGCCTACGCCGATGAGATCGAGCCCACCTTCCGCCAGGTGCACGAGCACGACGTGATGCGGCTGGAGAACCCGCGGGTCAACGAGCACTGGTGGAACGTCGGCGGCATCGACGGCGACGGCGCCCTGTGGGCCACCGCCTCCGTCCTGGCCACCGCCGCCGAAGAAGTCCGCGGCGTCTACCAGTCCTGGTCGCCTGAGGGCATGGGGGACAGCGCCGCGATGGCGGTCGGCGCCGAATACGAGGGCCTGCCCATCGGCCTGGAACACCTCGCCGAGGCCGTCACCTCACTCGCCACCCGCTCCGCGGACACCTACCCCGTCGACCCCTGCATCGCCGAGATGGTCGCCGACGTCGTCCACGGCCTGCGCAAGGCCATCTCCGCCGCCATGGAGCTGCAGCCCGCCTTCCGCCGCCTGCACTCCGAGGAGATCGACCACAACGAAAACCCCCGCACCAACGAGCACATGTGGGCCGCGCCCAAGACCGGAGGAGCCCATGCCTGACCTGGACTGGCACGGCCAGCACACCCTCAATACCGCCACCGCCACCGCCCTGACCTCCGCGCTCGCCGCCTCCTCCCTCACCTACGCCACCGGCGTGCACCCGATGTGGGACATGGCCGTAGCCGCAGGCGGCGCGCTCGGTGCCGCCGCCGACGGCGCCCGGCGCGGACGGCTGGGCGGCACCCTCACCTACCGGGCCTCTCTGTGGCTGGCGGCCGGCGGCTGGTCCTCCTGGGCCGCCGCCGGCGGCCCGCCCTGGTCCCTGCCCGCCCTAGCCGCACTGGCCGGGGCGGCCCTGGCCGGGCGCCTGTCCTGGAACGCGGTCGGCCGCTACGAGAGCGCCGAGAAGCTGCGCCGCCGCCAGGCCGCCGAGACCGCCGCGGCCGCCGAGCGGCAGGAGCGGCACGATGAGTGGGGCGCGCAGTGGAAGGACCGCCTGGCCCGCATCGCCAAGCTGGAGAACTGCAAGGTCATCGCGATCCAGCCCTGGGCGGCGAACACCGGCTACACCGTCGAAGTCGACCTGCCCGGCGGCGCCACCTGGGGCCAGCTCAAGCGCTTCGAGGACGCCCTCGGCTCCGACCTCCGGCTGGACGAGGGCTGCGGCGTGGAGGTCGCCAGCGGGCGCCGCAAGGGCACCGCCATCATCCGCGTCTCCACCGTCAACGTGATGCAGCAGGACCTGCCCTTCCCGCTGGACCTCTCGCCGACCAGCATCGATGAGGAGTTCGCCATCGGCCTGCACCGCGACGGCACCCCCGCCCTCGGTTCGCTGGCCTTCATCTGCGGCCTGGGCATCGGCGACACCGGATCGGGCAAGACCAACACCCTCAACGTCATCAACGCCCAGCTCCTGCGCACCGTCGACGCTCTGGTGTGGCACATCGACACCACCGGCGCCGGTCTGTCCCTGCCGTGGCTGACCTCCTGGGCCATCGACGGCACCCACACCCGCCCCGTCATCGACTGGAGCGCCCACACCCTGGATGAGACCAGGGCCATGCTCACCATGGCCCTGCAGATCATCGAGGTCCGCAAGCGCCGCTACCAGCAGCTCATGCGCAAGGCCAACGACACCAAGCTCCCCGCCCGCACCGACGTCCCCGAGATCGTCATCGTGGTCGATGAGACCGCGGACCTGCCCGGCGACATCAAGCAGCAGGTCGAGACCGTCATGAACACCGGACGCGCGGTCCGGGTGCGCATCAAGGTCTCCTCCCTGCGGGCGACCTCGGACTCCATCCCGGTGCCGGTCAAGAAGCGCGCCAAGTGGCGCTGGGGCATGTACGTCACCGACCCCGAGGAACTGTCCTACCTCTTCTCCGGGTTCCAGCAGGTCGACCCGGCCGACGCCCCCTGGCCCGGGTGCGGCTTCAACGCCTACGGCACCACCAAGCCCCGCCCGTTCAAGGCGTACGTCCTGGACCCCGGCCGCATGGACCAGATCGCCGCCGCCGTCTCACCCCGGCGCCCGGAGCTGGATGAGATCTCGCGCAGCGTCCCGCACGGCCGCTACTACCCCTCCCGCTGGGCCCGCGTCCTGCCCGCCCTGTACGAGGGCGAGCCCCTGCACCCGGTCACCCAGCCGTACACCGACGTGCCCCTCGTCCCCGTCCCCACCAAGACAGGCCCCGGCCCGGCGGTCGGCAACAACCCGGCGACCGGCGCGACACCTGGCGGGCCAGGTGCCGGCATCAAGCCCGGCAGCCCGGAGTGGGCCCGCCTCTTCCCCAACCGCAGCGCCGCCAGCACCCCGCCCGTGTCCATGACGAAGGACACCGGGGCGGACAAGGGCATGCGGCTGGTGGTCGACAACACCGGCCAGGCACCGTCCCCGGAGGCGAAGGAGATGGCCGAGCAAGAGCCTCCTTCCGCGGAGCGTGCGGAGGACTCCGCGCCGGCAACCGAGCAGCAGCCCGCCGCAGCTCCCGCGCCGATGCCCTCGGCACAGGACGCGGCGATGCGCCTCCTGCTGGACGCGGGACCGGAGGGAACCGGGCCCTCCCGCATGGAAGCCGACCTGAAGACCCTCGGCTACCGCACCCACCGCACCACCATCTCCGGCTGGCTGCGCGTGTGGGCCGCCTCCGCCGAGGTCCGCCAGATGGGCACCGGCACCCAGGCCTACTACGTCCACCGCAGCTATGCCACGGACCAGCCGACCAGCAACTGAGCGTCACCGAACCGTGCTTGTTGTCGCTTGTAGCGACAACAAGCACACCCCCCGCTAAATCCCTCCCAGGGGCCCCACAGGCCCCTTTTCCTTGTTGTCGCTACAAGCGACAACAAGGCCACTACAAGCACGCTGCGTCACCCCTGTGAGCCCCGGACCGGACCACCGGCCGGGGCTCACGCACCCTCCACGACGGGAGACCCCATGGCCCTGACCATCTCCGCCGCCGTCCTCTTCGGCATCCTCACCTTCGCCCTGCTCCGCGGCAGATCCGTCAGCGGCGGCACCGCGATCGTGCTCTTCCTCTTCGGCTTCTTCACCGCCGGCACCGGCGCCTACGGCCCCATCCACGACCTGTGCCAGGCCATAGCCAACGCCCTCACCCACCTCACCGCCTGATCCATCCCACGCCAGGAGGAGGACTTGTGGACCCCCGCCCCACGCACCCGATCACCACCACCGAAACCCACCAGGCGCCCGCCTACCTCCCGCACCGGCCCACGCCGATGCCGCTCCACGAGATCCCGCCCGGCGTCCAGGTAGTCACCCTGCCCGGCGGCATCCGCACCCTCGCCTACACCGAACCGACCGCCCCACCGTCCGTGGCCCCGGCCGCCCAGCCCATCCCCGCGTGGGCCAAGACCACCGCCCTGCTCGCGCCCACCGTCGGCGGCGGCATCGCCGTCGCCGGAGTCGGCGTCTCCTACGCCGCACCAGGACTGATCGCCATGACCGACGCCCTGTGGGCCGCCGTCGCCCTCATCGCAGCCGGCGGCGGAGCCGCACTGGCCCTGCTCAAGCGCTGCCGACGCCCCATACCCGCCCCGATCACCCAGAACATCACCGCCACCGGCCTCTTCGGCCGCGCCAACGGCACCATCAACCACCACTGACCAGCCCCGGGGCACACCAAAGGCGACCGCCTCATCTCGCCAAAGATCCGCGGTCGCCCTGGTCTCCAGCCCTTCCACAGACATGGAGGACTCCAGGATGACCCAACCCACCGACATTCGGCGAGACGCTGAGCCGCTCAGGACCGCGCTGCAGCTGGCGGAGGCCGGTATCCCGGTGCTGCCGCTGCGGGCGGGCAAGCTCCCGTTCGGCAACTGCCGCACCTGCGCCGGCAGCGCCTGTGGTGACCGGCCGAACATGTTGGCCGCCGGTCCCTGCCAGTGCCCCAAGGTCTGCCACGCCTGGGCCGCCGCCACCACCGACCCGCGCGTGCTCGCCTCCCCGGCCTGGGCTGCGGCGTGGCGGCAGGCTGCGGCCGTCGCCTACCACCCTGGCGGCACCGGGCTGACGGTCGTGGACCTCGACAATCCGGCCGCCGTCGCCTGGGCCCGGCAGGCCCTGCCGCCCACCCGCACGGTGCCGACGACGCGCGGGGAGCACTGGATCTACCGCGGAACGATGCAGTCCTCCAACGGCGTCCGGCCCGGCGTGGACATCAAGTCGTCCATGTCCTACGCCCGCTGGCTGGGCCCCGGCACCGGCGCCATGACGGCGCTGCCGGACGAGGTGCGCGCGCTGGTCGTGAAGGAGCCCGGCCCGGCCCGGCCCGCACAGCAGGCCGTCAGCGTGCCGGCCGGGCGGGGCGAGTGCCGGCACCGCACGCCCGTCTACCTGGAGCGCGGGATCGCCATGGCCGAGCAGCGCATCACCGAAGCCCGCGAGGCGATCCACACCACCGTCTACCGCACCTTCCTCGCCGTGCTGTCCGCCCACGGCCGATGCGGCTGCCTGACCGAGGCCCACGTCGAGCGGCTGTTCGCCGCCGCGCAGGCCAAGGGCGAGCGGCCCCGGCACTGCACGGAGGCGTGGACCAACGCCCGCACCACGTTGGGACTGTGACATGTCCGAGGACGACAAGACCCCGGCCCGCGAGGTCATCACCGACTACGCCCAGGCCCACTTCCGCTACTTCCGCACCGCCGACGGAACCGTCTACGCACAGAAGAACGGCCACCCCGTCGCCCGCCCCATCCGCTCCCAAGGCACCACCGGCAGCCACCGCCAGGAACTCATGATCGGCCTGTTCAAGGACGGGCGGGGCGTATTCAACGGCACCGCCCTCAAGGAGGCGTTGGACTTGATCGAAGCACTTGCGCTCACCGAGGACACCCAGCCCGTCCACATCCGCGTCGCCCCCGGCTTCGACGGCGCGACCTGGCTGGACCTGGGCCGCAACGACGGCAAGTCCGTCCGCATCCACCCCACCGGCTGGGACATCCTCACCCCCGACCCGCGGGAGGTGCGCTGGCGGCGCACCCAGCTCACCGGGGAACTGCCCCTGCCGGCCAAGGACACCGACGGCAAGGGCATCGACCTCCTGCTGAGGCTGTGCAACTTCGCCAGCGCCGAGACCGAATGCCTGGCCCTCGCCTGGCTGATCGGCTGCCTGGAGCCGTCCGTGCCCGTCCCCGCCCCCTTCCTCACCGGCCCCCAGGGCGCGGGCAAGTCCACCGGCGGCCGCATGCTCGTGAGGATCATCGAGGGCATGAGCGGCGACCTGCGCCGCGCGCCGAAGGACGAGGAGAACCTGATCGCGGCCGTGGCCGCCGGGTGGGTCACCGCCCTGGACAACCTCTCTCACCTGACCCCGGACCTCTCCGACCTCATGTGCTGCATCGTCACCGGCGCCGAGACCATCAAGCGCGCCCTGTTCACCGACGGGGACGTGGTGCGCTCCCGCTACCGCCGTCCCCTGCTGCTGACCGGTATCGACGTGGGCGTCGTCCGCCCCGACCTCGCCGAACGCCTCCTGCCGCTGCGCCTGGAGCGGCCCAAGGTCCGGCGGACCGAGGCCGAGCTGTGGTCAGAGTTCGAAGAGGCGCTGCCCGTGATCCTCGGCTCCCTCCTGGACCTCACCGTCCAGGTACGCGCGGCCCAGGCCGACATCCCCACCGACCTGCGCATGGCCGACTTCGCGCACCTGTGCGCGCAGCTCGACGCCGCCACCGGCCTCGGCGCGCTGGGCGCCTACCGGGCCAGCCTGGACGACCTCAACGACGACGTCATTGAAGGCGACCTCCTGGCCCAGACCGTGCTCAAGCACGCCGCCGGCCTCGAAGCGGGCGCCGAGGTACGCATGACGTCCTCGGAGTGGCTGCACTGCCTCACCGGCCTCTACACCGGCGAGGACTTCCGCCCCCTGCCCAAGGGCTGGCCGACCACCGGCAAGGTCCTCTCCGACCGGCTCAAGCGCCTCCAGCCCACCCTCGCCGCCCGGGGCGTCCTCGTCGACTGGGGCCGCACCAGCGCGGCCCGCTACATCGAGATGACCCGACGCCCCACCCCGCCGCCGCACCAGCAAGAGCACATGCTCTGACCGCGCGGTACCTGCACAAGCAAGAGGAGCACCCCGCACCACGCCCGGGGTGCTCCTCTTGCTCTTCGGCGCCTCGGCGCCGCCCGAAGGTCGCGCCGCGAAGCGGCTCCCTCTTCACGCCCTAAGGCGCGCACTACAACAGACACCCCCTTCTCTTTTCCTAAGAGAAGAAACGCTGCGTCACCCACGTCACCCAAGGACAGAAAACGGCGTCTGACCTGCCGCTACAAGCGGTGACGCAGGACGGCCGTGGCTGCGTCACCCCGCGTCACTCGCGTCATCCGTGACGAACGCCTGCGTCACCGGTGACGTACCCCAGCGCCTTCGCGTCACCCAAAGTCGCAGGTCAGGCGTAGGGACGTCGCAGGTGACGCGGTGACGCAGAAATCCGAACCTCGGACAGACACGGGCTCCTGGCCCGATCGTCCACAGAACCGCCCCGCACAAACCCGCAGCACACGTCAGGACCAACCTCACCGCGAACACTCGCCAGGAGGAGCCTTGGCCACACCCTCCACAGACCCTCGCGCCGCTCTGCGCGCTGGCCTCCCGGACCGCTACCTCACCCCAGACGACATCGCCGAGATCTTCGAGGTACCGAAAGAGACCGTCTACCAGTGGCGTAGGAAGCGCATCGGTCCGCCTGGCTTCCGCGTCGGCAAGCACATTCGCTACGACCCCGCCGACGTGCACGCCTACGTGACCGAACGCAAGGGCGTCGATCAGGCCGCCGCCTAAACGAACACCCCAACCCCCAGGGAGAGCCGCGGTCAGCGGCTCTCCCTGCTGCTTGTCGAGAGAGGACCGCCACCGCATGGCAGGCCACATCCAAGACCGCTGGTTCAAGACGGAGAAGTCTGCCGACGGCACGACTGATCGCGTCAGGACGAACCGGTACGGCACCGGCCAGCGGTACCGCGCGCGCTATATCGGCCCAGACGGTACCGAGAAGTCGAAGAGCTTTCCCGACGGTCAGAAGCGCCTCGCGGAAAAGTGGCTGACGAAGACCGCTGCGGACATGTCGAGCGGTCAGTACATCGACCCACGCGCGGCCAAGACGACGTTCCAGCAGTACACCGAGAAGTGGCTCCAGACGCTCGGGGCCGACCCGAACACCATCGAGTCCATGAACTCTCAGCTCAAGCGGCACGCCTTCCCGTATATCGGCTCGCGCCCACTCGGATCGTTCAAGCCCGAGCACATCCGTGAGTGGGTGGCAGCGCTCGAAGCGAGCGTGCCCGGTTCCTACGGCCGGGCCATCTACGCGAACGTCCGCGCTGCCTTGAGTGCTGCCGTCGATGACGGTTACCTCAACCGCAACCCGGTCTCCGCTCGTTCTGTGAAGCCGCCGGCGCTTGACCCCAAGCGCGTGATGCCGTGGTCCGCTGAGCGCGTGTTCGCCGTCCAGGCCGCGATGCCTGAGCGGTACCGCCCCATGGTCGACCTTGGCGCAGGCTGCGGCATGCGGCAGGGCGAGATCCTGGGAATCGCTGTCGACGCGCTGGACTTCGACAGCGACACGCTGCACGTGGTCCAGCAGCTCAAACTCAGCAGGAGCAAGCCCGTGTTCGCGCTGCCGAAGGGCGGCAAGACGCGGGACGTTCCGCTCCCTGGGCCGGTGGCCGATGCGCTCAGGGCCCACATGAAGCAGTTCCCACCCGTCGAGATCACGCTTCCCTGGAAGGCGCCCGAAGGGGAGAAGGTGACCAAGCAGCTCATCTTCGTGGCGCCCGGCGGCAACCACGTGTGGCGCACGACCTTGAACGAGCATGCGTGGAAGCCCGCTCTCGTCGCGGCCGGCGTCATTGCTGAACCCGAGACGAAGGAGGACGGCTACGCCGCGGCTCGCGAGCACGGCATGCACGCGCTGCGGCACTTCTACGCGTCGGCGCTTCTGGACGGAGGGGAGAACATCAAGGCCGTGAGTGAGTACCTTGGGCACAGCAACGCAGCGCTGACTCTTCGGATCTACGCGCACCTCATGCCGAGCAGCCAGGAGCGTACGCGGAAGGCGATCGCGACCGTCTACAGCGAGGCCCAACGATCGGCCCCACGGCCCACGGACGGCCCACGGGTCCCCGCTCAGCCTCGAATCGGCGATAAATCGCAGGTGGCAGACCTGTAGCGCCGTGAAGTGGTTTCTCTGAGCCGGAGAAGACGAACGCATACCTGGCGTCGCTGACGTCCTGACGCGACGGTCTCGCAAGGACGGGGCGGCTTCCTCGGGGGGAGCCGCCCCGCTGTCGTGTGCGGACCGTCAGTTCCCGGGCGCGGAAGAGTTGCCGTACCCGGTGTCGTCGCCGTCCGTGGCGCCGTCCGGGAGCTCGGGCGGGGTGTAGTCCTTCAGGCTCGGGGCGTTTTCGTCGGGGCGGACGGCGCCGAGGAGGGGGTTGGCGGCGATCGGGGAGATCTTGACCTGGGCGTTGGGGCGCGGGGCCTGGACGACCATGCCGTCGCCGATGTACATCGCCACGTGCGTCGCGCCCGGGAAGTAGATCACCAGGTCGCCGGGGCGGAGCTCGCGCAGGCTGACGTGCGGCAGCTGCTTCCACTGCTCCTGGCTCGTGCGGGGGATGGGCTTCCCGGCGTGCGCCCAGGCCTGGCTGGTCAGCCCGGAGCAGTCGAAGGAGTCCGGGCCCTCGGCGCCCCAGACGTACGGCTTGCCGACCTGTGTCAGGGCGTACGCCATGGCCCGCTGTCCGCCCTTCGACGGGGCCTGCGGGCCGCCGAGCTTGCCGGAGCCGAGGAACGCCCGCTGTGCGTCCTTCATGTCGGCCCGCTCCAGCCGGCTCAGCTCCGCCAGCTGCTCCGGGGAGAGGGAGGAGAGCATGGCCTCCACCTCGCGCAGCCGGCTCTCGACCTGCGCCTTCTGCTTCTTCTGCTTCTTGGCCAGGGACTTCTTCTTGTCCAGCGCCTTCTTCGCGTCGGTCGCCAGCTGGTCGGCCTTCTTGGCGCTGCCGGCGAGCCGGGTGACGGTGTCGGCCTGGTGACCCGCCGCCTCCTTGAGCAGATGGCCGCGGTCCAGCGCCTGCTCGGGGTCCCTGGAGAGCAGGAACTGCACGTACGGGGAGAGGCCGCCGGGTCCGGAGCCGGTGTACTGCTCGCGCGCCAGCCGGCCGGCGTCCGCGCGGCCCTGCGCCAGGTCGGCGCGGGCGTCCTTCAGCCGACCGTCCAGCTTCTCGGACCGCTTCGCCTGCGCCTTGAGGTCCTCTTCGGTGGCGTTGTACGCCTCGCTGGCCGCCTCCGTCTGCTGGTACAGCTTCTGCAGCCGGGTCAGCAGCTCGCTGACGGGGATGTCGGGCGGCGCGGCGGGCCGCGCCGCCGCGTACCCGGGAGCCGCGGGCAGTGCCGCGGCGGCAGCGCCCAGCAGAGCCACCGTCCCCACCGACCGCCGGAACCGTCCCCGCACCCTGCACCTCCGCTCTGGACCGACCATCCGACTGGTTCGGATGGTGCCACGCGGCACACCTGCCCGCTCAGGGAGCGGGCGAACCGGGGGACGGGCGTCACCCGATCAGCCGCCGTCGTGCGAGGGAAGAACGCCCGGCGGCCGCCGGAAGTTCCGTCAATGTCTCCGCGACCACGGCCACTTGGGCCGCCCCTCACCCGGCCGCGCATCCGCCGCGTACGTGTACACCCAGCCGCGCGGCAGCCCCAGCCGTCCGGCGGGTCCCGGCTCGCGCCGGTAGACGTGCACCGTGTCCGGCGCGCCGTCCGTGCCCGGGACCGGGATCTCGTACCGGGCGGGCGGCCGGCCGGTCGCGCCGACCAGGACCGGCAGCACCCGGCCGTCCAGGGGGCCGCCGACGAAGGGCGTGTTCTCGCTTCTCACGCGGTCAGTGTCACATCAGGGCCGCGCCCGGCAGCCGGGCACTGGGCTCAGAGCAGGTGGGCGGCGTCCCCGAAGGCCGGTGCCAGCCGCCGTACGAGGGTGCCGACCGGGCCCTCGCGGGTCTCGGCCGCCAGCGCGACGGCCGCGATCCGCGCGGTCTCCTCGTCCGTCGCCGAGGTCACGACGATCAGCGCCACGAAGTGGTCGACCAGCCAGTCGCGCAGCTCGTCCAGCGGCGGCTGCTTCTCCTCGTCCACCCAGATCAGCGAGGCGGCCTCGACGGCGGTGAGCCATGTACGGACCATCATCCGCAGCCGGGGGCCCGGCTCGGGCGCGCCGAGGTGGTGCAGGATCTGCTCGGCGGCGGTGCGCCGCACCTCGTCGACGATGGCGTCGGTACGGGCCGTCTCCACCACGCTGCCGCCCTGGAGCAGGGCGCTGAACCCGGCGTCGTGCTGGTCGACGAAGGCGAGGTAGCGGTCCAGGGCGCGGCCCAGCCGCTGGGTCAGCGGGCCGGTCTCCGCCTCGGCGAAGCAGCCTTCGAGGTCGTCGGCCGCGCTGCGCAGCGCGGCCTCGTACAACTGCTGCTTGCCGCCTGGGAAGTACCGGTAGACCAGCGGCCGGGAGACCTCGGCGGCGTTCGCCACATCGTCCAACGACACGTCCTCCGGCGCCCGTTGCGCGAAGAGGCCGAGCGCCGCCGTCAGCAGCTGGGCACGCCGCTCCGCCACGCTCAGCCGCCGGTAGGCGGGGCGGGGGACTGTTGGGGCGGTGCCGCTGCCGTTCATGAACAGCAGCGTAACCGTCCCGTTCGCCGCCGGCCGGGGGTGGTTGGTCTCCGTCGCCTCCTCAGGCCAGCAGGCCGGAGCTCTGCCAGAGCTTGCGGCCGGGGCCGCGCAGGACGCCGATCTCGTCCAGGAAGTCGGTCAGCCGCTTGGCGCCGGTCTGCATGACCTCGCGCCGGTGGCCGCTGGCCTTCACCTGGGCGACGGCTTCCGCGCGGTTCAGCCCGACGTTCGTGTAGACCATCGGATTGATGAACGCCTGCGAGAAGACGCGGGCGAACTCGCCGGAGGTGAGCCGGGTGAACTCGCAGCTCCATCGGGGCGCGGTGGTCATCTGGCGGCGCAGTTCCTCACGGGCGTACCGGACGTGCCGCGCCTCCTCCACGACGTGGATCCGGGTCACGCCGCGGACCAGCGGCTGGATGCGCTCGTCGGGGAAGGTGAGCCGCTGCATCCAGTCCAGGATCTCCTCGCCGAGGAGGGTCGCGGTGAACGAACCGGGCGTGGTGGAGACCGTCTTGAAGAGCCGGCCGAGGTTGTGGTGGGTCTTCGAGACGGGGTAGACGGGCGCCCCGCTGCGGCTTATCAGCCTGGCGAACATGTTGGAGTGCCGGCACTCGTCGGCTATCTCGGTGAGCGCGTAGCGGACGTGCGAGCTGGTCGGTGACTTGTCGTAGATGTGCCGGGTGAGCAGCTGCATCAGGATGATCTCGAACCAGATCCCGAGGGACGCCAGGGACGCCGCCTCGTGCTTGGAGAGTTCGATGCGCTGCTCTTCGGGCATGCGATGCCACAGCGGGGTGTCGTAGAGGGAGACCAGCTCCGGAGGCCAGAACCACTTCCCCTCCTCCATCGGCGCGTCCCAGTCCAGCTCGGTGTCCGGGTCGAACGAGTGCTTCGCGGAGGAGTCCAGCAGGCGCTCGGCGACCTGCTCGCGGTCCTTGAGCAGTCCGAGTGCGTCCCGCAGGATCCCGGTCTCCGCCGTACTGATGTCGGGAGCTGTCGTCATGGCTGTGGGTACCTCGCTCGTGGGGTTACCGGCGGTCACGTTTTATGAGACTGCGCGTCAGTAAGGGCGTCAATCCCCCGCGCGCGACTTATTGACCCGTCGGTAAGGTGCGTGTGAGCCTGCCAACTACCGGACGCGCCGCGGCGTTCGGACCCGAGGAGGCTCCCCATGTCCACGCATGACCTCTACGTCACCGGCCCGGGCGAGTCGCTGTGGCAGGTGCCCGCGACCGGCGCGGCCCGCTTCACCTGGGAGTACGACGACGGCCGCGACCGCCTCCTCGCCCTGTACAAGAAGGGCAAGGACAAGCAGTGGGACGCGGACCTGCGGATCGACTGGGACCTGGAGGTCGATCCGCACGACCCGCTCGGCACGCCCGACGAGTCCATGTCCCTGTACGGCACGAAGTACTGGGACCGGATGTCGCAGAAGGAGCGCGGGGAGCTGCGGCAGCACTACACCTCCTGGCAGTTCAGCCAGTTCCTCCACGGTGAGCAGGGGGCGATGGTCTGCGCGGCGCGGATCGTCGAGTCGGTGCCGGACCTGGACGCGAAGTTCTACTCGGCGACCCAGACCATGGACGAGGCGCGGCACGCCGAGATCTACAGCCGCTTCCTCCAGGAGAAGATCGGGATGCTCTACCCGATCAACGACAACCTGCAGTCGCTGCTGAACGACACCCTCAAGGACTCCCGCTGGGACATGCCCTACCTCGGCATGCAGGTCCTCATCGAGGGCCTGGCGCTGGCCGCCTTCGGCATGATCCGCGACACGACGAACAAGCCGCTCCCGAAGCAGATACTCGCCTACGTCATGCAGGACGAGGCCCGTCACGTCGCCTTCGGGCGGATGGCGCTGCGCGACTACTACAAGCAGCTCACCGAGGCCGAGCTGCGCGAGCGCGAGGACTTCGTCATCGAGGGCTGCTACCTGATGCGCGACCGGCTGCGCGGCCTCGAAGTGCTGGAGAACTGGGGCATACCCAAGGCGGAGGCCGAGGAGTTCACCGAGCAGTCCGAGTTTCTGCACCTCTTCCGGAAGCTGCTCTTCAGCCGCATCGTCCCGTGCGTGAAGGACATCGGCCTGTGGGGCAAGCGGCTCCAGCAGACCTACCTCGACATGGGCGTCTTCGACCTCGGCGACTCCAACCTGGACCTGCTGATGGCCCAGGACGAGGAGGTGGCCGAGAAGCTGGACGCGGAACGGTTCGCGGCCGAGGAGGCGGCCCGCACCGCCGAGGTGGCCGAGGCGATCAGCCGCGGCGGCGCCGCGTAGTGTCCGGCAGACCCCGGCGGCCCGGCCTGCCGCGGTCGGCGTCCGGCTGGACGATGGCCGTCTTCGGCGCCTGCGCCCTGGTGATGGGCGCGGTCGGGCTGCTCGCGCCCGGCGCGCTGCTCGCCTCGCTCGGCTTCGCCGACCCGGCCGTACGCGCCCCCGCCGACCACACCCGCGCCTTCCTCACCGCGTCCTCGATGGCCTCGTTCAACATGGGCGCGTACTACCTGCTCGCCGCCGCGGCCGACTGGCGGGCCTTCTTCCGCTGGACCGTGCCTTTCCGCCTGTTGACCTGCGCCGTCTTCACGGGTGTCGTGATCGGCGGCGCGGTGCCGGCGGGTTTCCTGGGTGTGGGCCTGTGGGAGGGCGCGGGCGCGGCGGCGACCGGGTACGCGCTGTTCAGGGAGCGGCGGGCGACGGCGTAGTGCGTGCTGCCCCGGAGGCCGGAACGTCGTACGGAGGCTGAAGGCGTGCGGGGGCGGGCCGTGCTCCCGCAGGTGCAGCAGGCGCTCCTCGGCCTCCGCGACGGTCGGCTCGTGGCCCGGCGCGACCCACCACAGCGCGGTCATCGCCTCGTCGGTCTTCTCGAACCGTTCGCGGCGCCGCGCCGGGAACTCCCGGTGCAGCCCGGTGTACATGAAGGTGGTGGGCGCGGGCAGGTCCCGCCACACCGACATGTTCACGATCAGCCACTCGTCGCCGAAAGCGGTGATGTCGGTGGCGTTCCCGCCCTCCGACTTCAGCCGCCACAGGAAGCCCTCGGCGGCCTCGGCGAGCGCGTTCACCGGGTCCAGCCCGTCGACGAACGCCTTGAGTTCGGGGGAGTCCAGCGAAGCCTTGAGTCGGGCGATGTTGACCTGGGCGAGTAGGGGTAAGGGCGCGGGCTGCGGCGTTGCCGGGGATGACGTGACCGTGCCCGCACCCTGGCGACGGGGTGCGGGCACGGTCAGCGGGCCGTCCGCAACGTATTCAGCGGCGTCCCGAGCGGGCCAGCCAGCGGCCCTCGTGGCGGGTGACCTCGATCGGGCGGCCGAAGCACGCCGTCATCCCGTCCCCGGTCAGCACCTCCTCGACCGGCCCCTTCGCCTGGACGCGGCCCTCGCGGAGCAGTACCGCGTGGCTGATGGCCGGCGACAGCTCCTCCAGGTGGTGGGTCACGGTGATCGTCGCCAGCTCCGGCCGGTTCAGGGCCAGTTGGTGCATGGTGTCGATCAGGTCCTCGCGGGACGGCAGGTCGAGCGCGTTGAACGGCTCGTCGAGCAGCAGCAGCGAGGGGTCGGCCATCAGAGCGCGGGCGATGAGCAGCCGGGCCCGCTGCCCGCCCGAGCACACCCCGTACGGCCGGTCCGCCAGATCCTTGCAGTCCAGCTCGGTCAGCAGCGCGTGGGCGCGCTCCCGCACGGCGTCGTCGTACTGCTTCCACAGCGGCTGCACGGTGCCGCTGGCGCCGGTGAGGACGACCGTGTGCCCGGGAAGGTCCTGCGGCACCTTCTGCGCGCT
This sequence comes from Streptomyces sp. NPDC053560, assembly GCF_044544605.1. Lineage (NCBI taxonomy): Bacteria > Bacillati > Actinomycetota > Actinomycetes > Kitasatosporales > Streptomycetaceae > Streptomyces > Streptomyces sp. NPDC053560. The sequence continues at coordinate 114,455 of NZ_JBITXI010000006.1, forward strand.
GGAGACCAGGCCGATCGCGGCCCGCAGCTCCCGTACGTCGACCGTGCCGAGCCGGTGCCCGAGCACCTCGACGGTGCCGGTGGTGGGGAACATCAGCGCCCCGACCAGGCGGAGGATGGTGGTCTTCCCGGCGCCGTTCGCGCCGAGCAGCGCCCAGTGCTCGCCGTTGCGTACGGACCAGTCGATGCCGTCGAGGATGACCTGGCCGGTGGTGATGCGGCGGACGCTCGCCCCCGAAAGGGCGGCGATCACACGCGCCTGGGTGTCGTCCGATGCGCTCATGCGCGGCAGGTTAGCTGCATTGGGCATGTTTATGCGGAGGTGTCCGGCCGATGGACGGCCGGACCGGTACGTCAGCCTTCGCCCAGCCCCAGCAGTCCCCGCATCCGCGCGTACTTCGCCGTCAGCCGGTCCCGGGTCGCCGGGTCCAGGGCGGCCAGCCGGTCCGGATTCGCGTTGTGCGCGAGGTCGGCCTCCTTGACCAGCAGCGCGCCGGGCGTGGCCAGGATCCGGGCCGCGTACTCCTCAGGCGGCTCGCCCGCCCGCTTCGTGACGGCCAGGATCATGTCCTTCGTGGCCTGCGTCAGCGCCGCCTCCGCCAGCCATTCCGCCGACAGCGCGTCGTCCTCCACCGAGTCGTGCAGCCACGCCGCCGCGATCTGCTCGGCGCTCCCGCCCCGCTGCCGCACTCCCGCCGCCACCGCGGCCAGATGCTCCGCGTACGGGCGCCCGGCCTTGTCCGTCTGCCCCTCGTGCGCGCGCCGCGCCAGCGCCTCCACCTCGGACAGTGTCAGCAATCCCGTGTCAGTCATGGGGGCATTGTCCCCTGGGGTACGGCGGACCGGGGCGCGCGGCGGGGCGGCGTGTGCGGAGCCCGGAGTCACTGGTCGAGCGCCGCGCGCATGACCTGCCGGGCGATCGGGGCCGCGCTGCCGCCGCCGCTGATGTCGGCGCGGTTCGCCGACGCGTCCTCGACCACGACGGCCACCGCGACGGCGGGAACCTCCGCGCCGTCCGCCTGCGCCCAGGAGACGAACCAGGCGTACGGCGTGCCGGAGTTGCCGACGCCGTGCTGGGCGGTGCCGGTCTTGCCGCCGACGGTCGCGCCGGGGATGGCCGCCTTCGTACCGGTGCCCTTGGTGACCACGTCGGTCATCAGCGCGCGGAGCCGGCGTGCGGTGTCCTCGCTCATCGCGCGGTGCAGGCGGCGCGAACGGGTGTGGGCGAGGGTGTTCCCCCGCGCGTCGGTCAGCCGGTCCACCAGGAACGGGCGCCGCAGGTCACCGTCGTTGGCGACCGCGGCGGCGACCATCGCCATCTGGAGCGGGGTGGCGGCGGTGTTGTACTGGCCGATGGAGGAGAGCGCGAGCTGCGCGTCGTTCATGTCGGTGTCGAAGGTGCTCTCGGCGACCCGGGACGGGATCATCAGCCCGTCGTCGTTGAAGCCGAACTTCTCGGCCGTGTCCGCCATTCCGTCCAGCCCGACGTCCACGCCCAGGCGCGCGAAGACGGTGTTGCAGGAGACCTCGAAGGCGTGCTGGAGCGAGGCGTCCTCGCAGCCGCCCGCCTCGTTGGTGAGCCGGGTGGAGGTGCCGGGCAGCGTGAACGGGCTCGGGGTGTCCGTGTCGGCGTCCGGGTCCTCCACGATGCCGTGGTCGAGCGCGGCCGCCGCGGTGACGACCTTGAACGTCGAGCCGGGCGGATAGGTCTGGCGCAGCGCCCGGTTGAGCATCGGCCGGTCGGCGGCCGCGTTGAGCCGGGTCCAGGCGCCGGTGGTGGCGGAGCCGCTGCCGGACAGCCGGCCCGGGTCGTACGAGGGCGTGCTGACCAGCGCGAGGATCTTCCCGGTCGCCGGCTCCACGGCGGCCACGGCGCCCTTCTTGCCGCCCAGGCCCTGGTACGCGGCCCGCTGCAGCGCCGGGACGATGGTGGTGACCACGTCACCGGCCGGCTGCTGTTCGCGGGTGACGGCGGTCCACAGCGGGACGGGCGCGAGCCGGGCGTCGGTGCCGGAGAGGATGCCGTCCTCGGCGTTCTCCAGGAGAGAGGTGCCGTAGACCTGCGAGGCGTACCCGGTGACCGGCGCGTACAGCGGGCCCTGGGTGTACGTACGGGCGTACCGCAGGGAGCCGCCGCTGTCCCGGGAGCCGGTCACGGGCCGGTCGCCGACCACGATGGAACCCCGTGGCTGGTCGTACCGCTGGAGGTCGGCCCGGCGGTTGGCGGGGTTGTGGGCGTACTCCTCGGAGTTGAGGAGCTGCACACGGGCGGCGTTCAGGAGCAGCAGGACCAGGAGGAGGAGACAGAACGCCGAGGTCCGGCGGATGTGGCGGATCATCGGCCGTCTCCGATCCGGCTGAGGGGGGAAGTCTTTGGGGTCACCGGTCGCCACCGATCCTGCGCAGGGGAGAGGTCACCGGGGTCACCTGGCGCCTCCGTTCCGGCGGCCGTTGCCGTTGCCGTTCCGGCGGGTGTTCCGGGCTCTGCGACGGCGCCGACTGCCGGGCTGCCCGTCGGCCCGCCCCCGGCGCCGTCCGCCGGCCGGCCCGGGGCCGTCGCCGTCGCCGGTGCCCTCGCCCGGATCGTGTCCGTCGCCGGGCGGGCCGGCGTCCCCGTCGGCCCCCGCCTCCGGCACCACCACCCGCGCGATCACTCCGGTGTCCGCGCGGACCGGCCGGGGCCGCCGCGCCCGGTCGCTGATGCGGACGAGCAGCGCGATCATGATCCAGTTGGTGACGACGGAGGAGCCGCCCTGGGCCAGGAACGGCATCGCCATCCCGGTGAGCGGGATCAGCCCCATCACCCCGCCCGCGATCACGAACACCTGGATGGCGAGGAGCGAGGACAGGCCGACCGCGAGCAGCCGGCCGAAGGGTTCGCGGATCGCCAGGCCCGCCCGGTAACCGCGCGCGACCAGCAGTGTGTAGAGGAGGAAGAGCGCGGTGAGGCCGGTGTACCCCAGCTCCTCGCCCGCCGTGGCCAGGATGAAGTCCGACTTCATGGCGAAGCCGATGAGCGCGGAGTGGCCCTGGCCCAGGCCGGTGCCGAGCATGCCGCCCGCGCCGAAGGCGAACAGCGACAGGGCGAGCTGGCTCGCGCCCTCGCCCCGCTCGATGCTCGCGAAGGGGTGCAGCCAGTCCGCGACACGGCTGTGCACGTGCGGCTCGACGCTGCCCACGGCGGCCGCGCCGACCGCGGCGAGCAGCAGCCCGACGGCGATCCAGCCGGTGCGCCCGGTGGCCGCGTACAGCAGGACGACGAAGACGCCGAAGAAGAGGAGAGAGGTGCCCAGGTCCCGTTCCAGCACCAGTACGGCCACGCTGATCAGCCAGATCGCCACGATGGGGCCGAGCACCCGCCCTGTGGGGAGCTGCATCCGCCACAGCCGGCGGCCGGTGTACGCCAGCGCGTGCCGGTTCGCCGCGAGGTAGGCCGCGAAGAAGACGCTGAGCAGGATCTTCGCGAACTCGCCGGGCTGGATGGAGAACCCGGCGAACCGGATCCAGATCTTCGCGCCGTTGACCGCGGGGAAGAGGATCGGCACGACCATCAGGACGAGCGCGGCGGCGACGCTGAGGTAGGCGTACCGCTGGAGCACCCGGTAGTCGCGCAGCAGCGCCAGTACGCCGATGAACAGCGCCACGCCGAGCGCGGACCAGATCAGCTGGGTGGGCGCCGCCTGGTCCTTCGGGGTCTCCTGGTCGAGCCGGAAGATCAGGACCAGGCCGAGGCCGTTGAGCAGGACCGCGATCGGCAGCAGCAGCGGATCGGCGTACGGCGCCCGGAACCGTACGGCGAGATGGCCGAGCAGTGCCAGTACGGCCAGCCCCGCGCCGTAGCTCGCGGCGCCGGCCGGGACGGTGCCGTGCCGCGCGAGGCCGACTTCGACGTAACCGTAGACGCTGATCAGGACGGCGCCGGCGAGCAGCAGCAGTTCGACGCCGCGGCGCCTGGGCAGCCGGATTCCTGGGGGAGGGGCGTCCGCCGTCGGGGCCGTGGTCGCGGTCATGTCAGGCAAAGTAGCAAGCGGCGGGGCGGATGCCACCGAGGACGATCATGATCAGGCCCCTGTGCCGCCGGTGTACGGGGTGGTGGGGGCAAGAGGGTGCAAAGGGCGGCTGACGGGGCGCACCGGGCGTAACAGACGTTCATCTTGTTATCACTTCGCTGCCAGGTCGCTTGGTCAGCACGGGTATCGGCCAGGCAGTATTGCGGGCATGACCAAAATCCGCTCGGGCGTCACCGCTTGGCTGGCCCGCAGATATCTCGCGCGGACTCAGAAAAAGGGCTTCGATCTGTCTCGAATGCCCTTCTTGCCCGAGTCCACCCTCATGCCGCTGCGTCGCCACGGCCTTGACCCGGTGGCCGACTTGTCGGAAGTACGGCAGAAGTCGCCGGTGAGCATCCTTCCCGTGCCACTCGCCTCCAATGTGTGGCTGGTCACCGGCTATGACGAGGTCAAGGAGGTGCTGGGCAAGGCGAAGGCCTTCAGCAGCGATTACACCAACCTCGTCGGCAATGCCGGCGCCGACGCCGGGAAGAACCCCGGTGGCCTGGGATTCGCCGACCCGCCGGACCACACCCGGCTGCGCCGGCTGCTCACCCCCGAATTCACCATGCGCCGGCTCAACCGGCTCACGCCCCGCATCCACGAGATCGTCGAGGACCGGCTGGCGGAAATGGAGCGCCTCGGGCGCTCGGGTGAGCCTGTCGACATCGTCCACACCTTTGCCCTGCCCATTCCCTCCCTCGTCATCTGTGAGCTGCTGGGAGTTCCTTACGAGGACCGCGCCGACTTCGAGCGGCTGAGCGCGGCCCGCTTCGACCTCTTCGGCGGCGCGAACGCCTCCTTCGGTGCCATATCGGAATCGCTCGCCTATTTCCAGGAGATCGTCAAGAAGGAGCGCAAGAATCCCGGTGACGGCCTGCTCGGCCAGATCGTCCGCGACCACGGCGACACCGTCACCGACGATGAGCTGGCCGGACTCGCCGACGGCGTGCTCACCGGCGGCTTCGAGACCACCGCGAGCATGCTCGCGCTCGGCGCCCTCGTCCTGCTGCGCGACCCCGACCACTTCGCGGCACTGAAGGACGGCGACGACGCCGCCGACCGCTATGTCGAGGAATTGCTCCGCTATCTCACCGTCGTACAGGTCGCCTTTCCCCGGTTCGCCCGGGAGGAGGTCGAAATCGGCGGCGTCCGCATGGCCCAGGGTGACGTCGTGCTGTGCTCGCTCAGCGGCGCGGACCGGGACGGAAAGCTCGGCCCGGACATGGAACGCTTCGATCCGGACCGCAAGGTCCCCTCGCACCTCGCATTCGGTTACGGAATCCACCGCTGCGTCGGCGCCGAGCTGGCCCGGATGGAACTCCGCGCCGCGTATCCGGCACTTGTCCGCAGATTCCCGAACATGCGGCTCGCCGTTCCGGAACAGGAACTGGCATTCCGCAAGCTGTCCATCGTCTACGGAGTGGAATCGCTGCCGGTACGCCTGCACGGCTGAGTGCGCGGGGCACCGGCCGGGGCGCCGGTGCCGGCGTGTGGGCGGCACCAAAAGGGGGATGCGCAGAGGGGGAACCACAGGGGGAACGAAAGCGTCAGATCCGACCGCAATCACGGCTTGACCTGCCGTGTGACATAGTTTTTCGGTGAGAGCGCCGGCCGATCAGGACGCAGTGCCGGGCCGACCAGGGAGTGACGGATGGCTGTCGAATGGCGACCCGTACGGCAGTCCCGTACGCACGAGCTCGTTCTCGAAAGCATCGAGGAGCGGGTGCTGGCCGGCGAGCTGAAGGCCGGTGACCGGCTGCCGCCCGAGCGTGAGCTGGCCCCGGTGCTGGGCGTCAGCCGCTCCGCGCTCCGCGAGGCGCTCCGCGTCCTGGAGACCATCGGCGTCCTGGTCGCCCAGGCCGGCCGCGGTCCCGACGCGGGCGCCCGGATCGTCCGGAACCCCGACGACGCGCTCGGCCGGTTGCTCCGCCTCCACTTCGCTCTCGGCAGCTACTGCCTGGAGGACGTCCTGGAGGCCCGCGTCACCCTGGAACGCTCCAGCTTCCACGCGGCCGCCGAGCACGCCGCCGCCGCGGATCTCGACGAGGCGGCGGAACTCGTCGCGCGGATGGCGTCGCCGGAGGTGAGCGTGGCGGAGTTCAACGACCTGGACACCCGGTTCCACGTCCAGATCGCCCACAGCTCCGGCAACGCGCTCACCTCCACCCTCACCTCCGCCGTCCGGGAGTCCGTCCGCCCGCTGATCCTGCGCGCCCTGGAGGCGGCCGAGGACTGGCCGGCGCCCGCTGCCGCACTCAACGCCGAGCACACCGAACTGCTCCGCCTGGTGCGGGCCGGCGACGGCGACGGCGCCGCCGACCTGGCCGAACGGCACATCCGGGGGTTCCACGGCACGCTGGTGGACGACGGCCCGGCGGACTGACCGCCGCCGGGGTCGCGCGCCCGCGCGACCCTTCCCTCCGTCTCGCCCGCTTCACCTCACCCGGCACTCCCCACGCTCACCCATCTCTAGTATGGTCCGACCATAAAGAGGTCGTACGACGCGGTCCCTGACGGCGCCGACGGCTCACGGTCATCCCCCTCGGAGGTCCCATGCGCGTCGGACTCTTCGCCACCTGTCTGGGAGACACGCTCTTCCCCGACGCGGTGAAAGCCACCGCCGTCCTGCTCGCCCGCCTCGGCCACGACGTGGTCTTCCCGCCGGGCCAGACCTGCTGCGGCCAGATGCACGTCAACACCGGCTACCAGCGCGAGCCGGTCCCGCTGGTACGCGGCTTCGCCGAGCAGTTCGGCGACCCCTCGATCGAGGCGGTCGTCATGCCCTCCGGCTCCTGCGCCGGTTCCGTACGCCACCAGCACGAGATCGTCGCCGAGCGGTACGGGGACGAGGCCCTGCGCGCCGGCGTCGCGGCAGTGCAGAACAAGACGTACGAGCTGTCGGAGTTCCTGGTCGACGTGGCGGGCACGACCGACGTCGGCGCGTACTTCCCGCACCGGGTGACGTACCACCCCACCTGCCACTCGCTCCGCATGCTGCGGGTCGGCGAGAAGCCGCTGCGCCTGCTGCGCGCCGTCGAGGCCATCGACCTCGTCGAGCTGCCGGAGGCCGATGCCTGCTGCGGCTTCGGCGGCACCTTCGCGGTCAAGAACGCCGAGACCTCCGCCGCGATGCTCGCCGACAAGACGCGCCATGTCACCGGCACCGGAGCCGAGGTCTGCACGGCCGGCGACTCGTCCTGTCTGATGCACATCGGCGGCGGCCTCTCCCGCATCGAGTCCGGTACCCGCACCCTCCACCTGGCGCAGATCCTCGCGTCCACCCGTACCCGGCCGTACGCCCTGCCGGACCCCGGCACCCACGAGGCGTCCGGCACCCCGCTGGAGGCCGCCCGATGAGCACCACCGCCTACCTGGGCATGCCCACCGTCCCGCCCCGCTCGCCGTACGGCACCGGTAATCTCCGCGGCGACCGGAAGTTCCCCCGGGCCGCCCGCGACGAGCTCCGCAACGACCAGCTGCGCCGCAACCTCGGCAGGGCCACCCACACCATCCGCGCCAAGCGGCTGGCCGTCACCGGCGAACTCCCCGACTGGGAGGCGCTGCGCGACGCCGGCTCCGCGATCAAGACCGACACCATGAACCGCCTCCCCGAGCTGCTGGAACAGCTGGAGGCGAAGGTCACCGAGCACGGCGGCACCGTCCACTGGGCACGCGACGGCGTCGAGGCCAACGCGATCGTCACCCGCCTCGTCCAGGAGACCGGCTCCAACGAGGTCATCAAGGTCAAGTCGATGGCAACCCAGGAGATCGGCCTCAACGAGCACCTCGCGGACCAGGGCATCACGGCGCACGAGACCGACCTCGCCGAGCTGATCGTCCAGCTCGCCGACGACAAGCCGTCCCACATCCTCGTCCCCGCCATCCACCGCAACCGCGACGAGATCCGCGAGATCTTCCGCGACCGCATCCCCGGCGTGGACCCGGACCTGGACTCCGTCCCGGCGCACCTCGCCGCCGCGGCCCGCGCCTACCTCCGCGAGAAGTTCCTGACCACCAAGGTCGCCGTCTCCGGCGCCAACTTCGGCATCGCCGAGACCGGCACCCTCTCGGTCGTGGAGTCCGAGGGCAACGGCCGCATGTGCCTCACCCTCCCCGACACGCTCATCACCGTCATGGGCATCGAGAAGGTGCTCCCGCGCTACGCCGACCTGGAGGTCTTCCTCCAGCTGCTGCCGCGCTCCTCCACCGGCGAGCGGATGAACCCGTACACGTCGATGTGGACGGGCGTGACACCGGGCGACGGCCCGCAGAACTTCCACCTGGTCCTCCTCGACAACGGACGTACCGCGGCCCTCGCCGACAAGGTCGGCCGCCAGGCCCTCAACTGCATCCGCTGCTCGGCCTGCCTGAACGTCTGCCCTGTGTACGAGCGGGCCGGCGGCCACGCGTACGGCTCGACCTACCCCGGCCCCATCGGCGCCGTCCTCACCCCGCAGCTCGCCGGCATGGACGCCGCCAAGAACGACCCCAACAGCTCCCTCCCGTACGCCTCCACGCTCTGCGGCGCCTGCTACGACGCCTGCCCGGTCAAGATCGACATCCCGTCCCTCCTCGTCGAACTCCGCCACCAGCACACCGAGGCCGCCGGCCCGACGGCCGAGAAGCTCGCCATGAAGGCCGCGGCCGCCGTGATGGGCAGGCCGGGGGTGTACCGGTCGGCGCAGAAGGCTTCGGGCCTGGGCCGTGCCCTGGCGGGCCGCGACGGTCGGATCACCCGCCTCCCGCCGCCCTTCAACGGCTGGAGCGACACCCGCGACACCCCGGCCCCGCCGAAGGAGACCTTCCGGTCATGGCTGGCGTCGGAGGCGGGCACGGACGCGATGCGAACCGCGGCAGAGGAAGGGGCGCGGGCCCGTACCGAAGGCACCGGTCCCGCGGAGGAGGAACAGTGACCACACCCACCGGCGCCCGCGACACGGTGCTCGGCCGCATCCGGGACGCGTCGGCCCTCGCGCCCGCTCCCGAGGTGACGATCCCACGCGACTACCGCACCGGCCGCACCCTCCCCACCGACGAGCTCCTGGAACTGCTCACCGACCGCCTGGTCGACTACAAGGCCGAGGTGCACAGCTGCCCGGCCGCGGACACCGCCGAGGTGATCGCCGCCGTACTGCGCGACCACGGGGCCCGGACCATCGGCGTACCGCCCGGCCTCGACCCGTCCTGGCTCACGGCGTACGACGGCGAGGTACGGCACGACTCCGCCGCCACCTCCGCGCCCGAACTCGACGCGCTGGACGGGGTGGTGACCGCCTCCGCCGTCACCTGCGCGGAGACCGGCACCATCTTCCTCGACGCATCGCCCGACCAGGGCCGCCGCGCCCTCACCCTCGTCCCCGACCTCCACGTCTGCGTCGTCGACGCCTCGTCGGTCGAGGCCGGCGTCCCCGAGACCGTGGCCCGCCTCCACCCGACCCGCCCCACCACCCTCATCAGCGGCCCCTCCGCCACCTCCGACATCGAACTGGAGAGGGTCGAGGGCGTACACGGGCCCCGCACGCTGGTGGTGGTGATCCGCACGGACGCCTGAGGTCCGTCCCATGGCCGCACCCCCGCCCCTCCGCTCCGCTGGATAGGATCACCGCTCACGACAACGGGGGGCTGGAGTGACAGGGGAGTGGTGGCGGGGGCGCCGTGCCAAGGCGGCGGCGGCCGCGCTGGTGGTGCTGGTGGGGGCCGGGTTCGGTACGTGGGCGACGGGCAGTTGGCCGTTCGCGGAGGACCGGGCACGGTACTGCTGGGGCGCCTGGGAAGCGGGGAGCGGGCCCGAGTTCCTGGCGGACGCGGCGCTCGACGACGGGGGGAAACGGAAGGCCGAGGAGACCGCGCCCACCCGCCAACGGCCGCGCGGCAGCTGCACGGTGGCGCTCCGTTCCGAGGAGACCTACGGAACGGAGAAGATCGAGATCACGGTCCGGTACGGGCCGGCCCCGGAGGCCGCGGCCGACCGCATGAAGTGGCTCGTGGGGCACCTCGGCGACCGCGCCGTGCCGCTGCCCGACGGGCTCCCCGGCGCCGTCGACGGCGACCAGGCACTGCTCGTCCTGCCGAAGCGGTGCGACACCCGCGACGGCCGGCCGACCGTGGTCACCCTGGACTCCGACGCCAAGCTGACCTCGGCCAACGGGTCCATGGGCACCAGCCCCGGGCTCGGCGGTACCCACTCGGTCGCCGCACTGACCGTCGCGGCGGCCAACCGCGGTATGGCGGCGGCCGGTTGCGCGCCCGACCGTCCGCTGCGCGTCACCTCGCCGGTGCTCACCCTGGCCGAGGACACGGAGCGTGTCTTCACGACGCGCGCGTGCCGTATCCGGGGCATGGAGTTCGGCGAGGGCGCGGCGGACCGCATGGAGTACCAGGTCGGGGCGGTCACCCCGGAGCTCCAGTCCTGCTCCGTACGGACCTCCGGGCTCGACGGCAAGCCCGTCCTGGACGCCCTGATGGTCTCCGGGCCGCGGCTCGACGCGCTCTTCGACGGCGCGGTCGGCGACGCGCCACCGGCACGCGGCTGGCGCGGTACGGGCGTGCTCGGCGCGCACCAGCAGGTGCTGCGGGCGGACTGCGCGGGCCGGTCCACGACCTTCCTGCTGCGCACCCCGGACACGTCCGACCTCGGCAAGGCGACGACCACCCGCTACTTCGAGGCCTTCGCCAACGCCGCGACGCAACGCCTGGGATGTGCACCGGTCGCACCGACCACCGACACCGAGAACGGGGGGACCGGCCGATGACCGGGACGGATGAAGCGTACGCCGGTTCCCATGAGGGCGAGTCCGGTACGCAGAGGACCGCCGGGGGTACGCGGGAGGCGGCCGGGGCGAAGTCCGGCGCCCCGGAGGCCAAGGAGGCGAACTCCTGCGCCCGCGTGGGCGTGCTCGGCACCGGCCCCTTCGTACCACGTACGCGCTGGTGGCACTGGCGCCGGCTGACGCGCGGCCGGCTGCGGCCCGCGCTGGCCGCCGCGGTCGCCGGGGCGCTGCTCGGCGGCACGGCCGTGGCCTGGCAGGCGGAAGCGGGCCCGTTCGCGGGCGGCGGGCGCTCCTGCTGGGGCGCGCTGGGCAGCAGTGATGTCGCAGGGCTCCTCGGCGGGAGTACGGACATCGACAGCGTCGACACGCCGATCGAGGGTTCCCCGATCGGGGGCGACGGCCCCTCCGGTCAGTGCGTCCTGCACGCCGCCGACGGCGACCGGGTCACCGTGCAGATCCACCGGCTCGACAACCGGTTCGGCGGCTCGGGCGACCAGTGGGCCGACGAGTTCCTGTCGGCCCGGCTGAGCCCGCTGGGCGGCGGCATGCTGGGGATGGCCTCGGACACCCGCGCCTGGCTGGCCGTACCGGACGGCTGCGTCGGCCGGTCGGGCACCGGCAACGGTCCGGTGGTGGTCGACGTGACGACCGGCCCCACCCTGTACGACGACGCCGTCGAGACCGACGACCGTGCCCGGCTCGCCCGTACGGTGGTCAAGCTGGTCAACCACTACACGGCCGACAGAGGCTGCGAGGGCACGCTCGCCGACCCGGTGTCCCGGCTCCCGCGGCCGGGCGAGCCCCTGGCCGAGAAGTCCGACGCCGTCTGCGGCATCGAGGGGCTGCGGGCGCCCGGCAAGGGGTGGTTCTCCGCGTACCGGCCCAGGGTGACGCGGGGGACGGGCCCCGTCCGCACCTGCGACCGCAACGTCTCCTTCCACCACCCCGACCTGCGGCTGATGACCATCGAGGACCCGCGCCTCGCCGTCATCTACGACCGGCAGGCGTACGACGGCGGCCAGCGGATCAAGGCGGCCGAGTCGGACGGCCACGGCATCCTCCGGCCCGACCTCGCCCTGTTCCAGGCGTCCTGCCCGATCGGCGACGTCACGTTCCTCATGCGCGCCGACGACGCCGACCGCGCCGCCCTCATCCGCGCCCTCTTCCCCCAGTACGCGGCAGAGGAAGCCGACCGCCTCGGCTGCGGCCCGCTGCGGATCTCCTTGCCGGCGGGGGAGTGAGGCCGGGGAGCGCGACGGGGGAGTCCGCGCGATGGGGAGCGCGTCCGGGGGAGCGGAGGCCGTAGGCGTGCAGGCAGTGGGGGCGGCTTCCCCCCCACTCCCGCGCGCCCGCGCCGCCCTCACCCCCCGACCGACGCCCCCGTCACCCCCGCGCGCGAGGTCACGCCCAGCTTGCGCAGCACCTTCGCCACGTGCTGCTCCACCGTGCGGGGCGAGAGGAACAGCACGTCGGCGATCTCCCGGTTGGTGTGTCCCAGGGCCACCAGCCGGGCCACCTCGCGCTCCCGGGGTGACAGCTCGTCCCCGTAACCGCGCCGGCCGCGCCGCGACGGCGTCACCACCCCGTTGCCCCGCAGCACCCGGCGGCAGCGTGCCGCGTCCCGCGTGGCGCCCAGCCCCGCGAAGACATCGGCGAGTTCGGCGACCGCGCCCGCCGCGTCCCGGTCCCCGGCCGCCAGCCGGCAGCGCGCCGCCGCCTCGGCGGCCCGGGCCTCGGAGTACGGCCGCGGCAGCGCGGCGTACCCGTCCCGCGCCCGGCCGAACGCGGCCACCGCCTCCCCGTACCGCTCACGCGCGCACGCCACCACGCCCCGGCACACCTCCGCCGCGGCCGCCGCCAGCGGCGCGTCGATCCCGGCGGCCGCCCCCGCGAACTCCTCGCCCAGCGCCGCCGCCTCACCGCCGCGCCCGCTCCGTACGAGGGCGGTCACCGCCATGGGGACGAGGTCGCCGCCCCACGCCCAGATGCCCTTGCGGCGTACCCGGGCGACCGCCCGCTCCGCCTCCGCGCAGGCCGCCGCCGGCTCGCCGCGCGCGAGGAGCACCCGGACCATCGCGCCGGACGCGGCGGCCAGGATCGGCGCCGGCGCGTTGGCCGGGTCGTCCAGCGCCGCGGCGCCCAGTTCCGCCGCGGCCTCCTCCCACTCGCCGCGGGCGACGGCGAGCCAGCCCAGTACGAGATGCGCGTCGGCGGAGATGCCGGAGACCCCCTGCACCACGTCGAGCACCTGCCGCGCCCGGTCGTCCAGCCCCTGCCACCGGCCGCCGTGCCACTCCAGCCGCAGCGCGGTGCCGTCGATGATGCCCTGCAGGAACGGCGCGCCGCACTCGGCAGCGAGCCGCGTCCCGGTACGGCGGAAGTGCTCGGCGCGGTCGTGGTGGCCCAGCCAGGCGGCCGCCTCCGCGACGTTGCCGCACAGCCGGGCGGCCTGGAGCCGTTCGGCCGTCGTCCGGCCCGCGCGCACCATCTCCTCGACGTCCGCCCAGACGCCCGGTTCGCCCTTGCTCGCCCGCAGCGCGAGGTGGTTGCCGCGTACCGCCATCCGCAGGGCGGGATCCGCCTGCCCGGCGACCGCCTGACCCGCGACCAGCTCCTCGGCCCGTTCCGCCCACCGCTGATGCACGGCGTACGGGTGCTCGCCCCAGCTGGGCATCGCCAGGGCCGCCATGCCCCGGGCCGCCAGCGCCGGCCGCTCCCGCAGCTCGGCCACGGCGGTCTCGGTGTCGGCCCGCCCCTGCTCGTAGTCGCCGGCCTGGTTGTGCTGCAGCAGTCCGAGGTTGAGGCGGATCTCGCCGCGTACGGCGACGGGCAGGCCGCGGTCGCGTACGACGCGTTCGAGCAGCCGGGCCGCCCTGCGGAACGACAGCCCGATGACGGCGACGCGGCTCAGCTCCGTCGCCAGCCGGCCGCGCTCGGCGGCCCCCAGCCGCTGGTCGGACAGCAGACCCTCCAGGATCTCCACGACGACCGCGGTGTCGCCCATCTCCCGCGCCGCCTCGGCCGCCGCCTCCCCGTACCGCAGCCAGGCGGCCAGGTCACCGGCCTGCCGTGCGTGGTACGCCAGCTGCACCAACGGCGGCGGCTCGGCCCCGGCGAGCGCGGCCACGGCCCTCTCGTGCAGCCGCCGCCGGTCCACCCCCGCCAGCCCGCCGTACACCGCCTGCTGCGCGAGCGTGTGCCGGAACCCGTACCGATCGCCCCCGCAGTCGTAGAGCACCCCGGCCCGCAACGCCTCCCGGATCCCGTCCCCGACCTCGCCGGCCCCCAGCGCTTCCCGCCTGCCGTCACCCGCCTCGCCGGCCCGCGACGCTTCCCACCTCCCGCCCCCGATCCCGCCGGCGCCCGCTGCCGCCGAGGCTTCCCCGGCATCCGCGGCTTCCCCGGTCGCTCCGGCTTCCGTGGCTTCCGCGGCTTCCCTGGCCTCCCCGGTCGTCCGGGCGGCCGTCGCCGCCATCCGGGTGGCCGTCGCCGCGATCAGCTCCTCACCGGCCGGAACGCGCAGCACGGCAACGGCGTGCACCACGGCGGCAGCGGCCCCGGACAGCCCGCCCATCCGCTCCGCCATGGCGTCCCGCAGCAGCGCGGGAACCTCCAGCGCGTCCAGCGTCTCGCGCGCCGTGCCGCTGCCGAGCCGCCCCGCCGCACCCTCGTACCCGTTCCCGTCCAGCGCGCGCAGGACCTCTTCCAGCACGAGAGGGATACCGGCCGTCCGCTCGTGCAGCCCGGCGGCGAACGCGGCCGACACCTCCGTGCCCCCGCCGATCGCGGCGGCCAGACTCCGCACACCGGCCACGTCCAGCGGCCCCAGCCGCAGCAGAGCCGCCGTGGTCCCCGGCGGCTCCCGGTACGCCCGCCCCAACGGCAGCGTCCCACCCGGCAGATCCTCCCGCCGGTAACTGAGCACCGTGGCCATCCCGCCCGGCGGATCGTCCACGAGAAACCGCACCAGGTCCCGCGTCCCGTCATCCGCCCAGTGCAGATCCTCCACGACCACGACCACCGGCCCGAGCGCCGCCAGCAGCTCCCGCACCGCCCGGAACAGCCGGTGCCGCCCCGCCCGGTGATCCGGCAAGGGCTCCGGCGCGGGCGGCAGCGACGCCGCCAGCTCCGGCAGATACGGCCGCAGCGCCCCGCACACCGCACTCAGCCGCCCGACGACGGCGCCCATCCGCCCGTCCAACTGCCGCAACAGATCAAAGACAGGCCCGTACGGAAACGGCTCACGCAACGGATGACACGTACCGAGCAGAACCTGTCGCCCCCGCATCGCCGGCTGCGCCAGCGCCTCCCGGATCAACCGGGTCTTCCCGATCCCCGCCTCGCCCTCCACGAGTACGACGGACGGCGCCTGCCCGAGCGCGTCCACCAGGGCACGCAGCTCCCCGCTGCGGCCGACGAGTACCGGCGCCCCGGACCGACGGAAGGCGGAACGCAGCATCAGCATCTCCGACCCGAACACGAAACCGTGACCTGCCGCGACCACCCGTTCCCGCTACCCCCGGTCACCGCGGTTGACCGCGAAACTACTTCCCCGCCCCCACCCTGACAAGACGCGCCGCCCGACGCGGCCGGGGGCCGATTACACCCGCAAGCGACCGGTTACGCATCCCCCATGCAGACATTCCTCCCGTACCCGGACTTCGCGGCCTCCGCCGCGGTCCTCGACGCCCGCCGCCTCGGCAAACAGCGCGTCGAGGCCCTCCAGGTCCTGCGCGGCCTCACCGTCCCCGGCTACGGCTGGCGCCACCACCCGGCGGTCCGCATGTGGACGGGCTACGAGGAGGCCCTCGTCCGGTACGGCCTGGAAATCTGCCAAGCCTGGACCGCAACCGGCCGCCAGGACACCTGCGCCGGCACCCTCACCCAGGACTACACCGCAACCTTCCCCGAAGCCCCCACAGCACCCCGCACGTACAAACAACTGGCGTCCTCCGCCAACCTCCCCAACTGGCTGGGCGACCCCGCCTTCCACCGCAGCCACCAATCAGCCCTACTCACCAAGGACCCGGTCCACTACACCCCACACTTCCCAGACGTCCCCCGAGGCCTGCCGTACGTATGGCCGACATCGGACCGGGCCCCCACCCCGCCCAACTCCCTCTGACGCCAAGGCCGCCCCCGGGATCGTCCCGCGACAACGACGAAGAGCCGGACCCAGTGAGACTGGGTCCGGCCCTTCGTACTTGGCACTTGGGCTGGTCAGCGGTGCCATCACGCTGATCCGGCTTCTGTGCCCCCGGCAGGATTCGAACCTGCGCACACGGCTCCGGAGGCCGTTGCTCTATCCCCTGAGCTACGGGGGCGTGTCGGGCGCTGTGCGCTTGCGACGGGTAGAACACTACCAGCTCGGGCGGGGTGGTCATGAACGGGTTTCGGGAGGATGTCGAACGTCGGTCTCTAGCGCATGGGGGCGGGGTGGCCGCGGTGATCGGGGAAAGGTCCCCCGCACGTGGCGGAAGTGGGGAAAACCCGGACGCAGCAGGTGGCAGGCGCTTAGTCTCAATATGTGCCTGGCTTGCCCGGCCGGGTCCTTGTTGTCGACGACAACAAGGTCATCCGGCAGTTGATCAGGGTCAATCTCGAGCTGGAGGGCTTCGAGGTCGTGACCGCGGCTGATGGTGCCGAGTGCCTCGACATCGTGCACGACGTGTGTCCTGATGTGGTGACGCTCGATGTCGTCATGCCGCGGCTGAACGGACTGCGTACTGCCGAGAGGCTGCGCGCCGATCCGCGTACCCGGAAGCTCCCGATCGCCATCATCAGCGCGTGCACGCAGCTGGAGGTGGACAGCGGGGAAGCGCTCGGGGTGGACGCGTTCCTCGCCAAGCCGTTCGAGCCGGTCGAGCTGATACGGACCGTGCGCCAGTTGCTGAGCGGGGCCCATGGCTCCGGCCCCGGGGGCGGGTCGGCGGACGGGGCGGCCGATGCCGATCCGGATTCCGAGCCCGCCGCCCGGCCTACGGGGTGACATGGCCGGCACGGCGGGCAGCGGGAAGGGGAGCGGGAGTGGGAAGGGGAGTGGGGCCCGGCCCGCCTCGCGTCCGGGTGGACCCGCCGCCCTGCGTGAGGGGGAGTTCGTCGCGCTGCTGAAAGCCCGGTGTCCGGGTCGGCGGTGTCCGAAGGGCGAAACCCGTTCGCATACCCGCCCCCCTTCTCCCATACGCTTGTCCTGTGACTCCCGCTGAGCTCTCCCGCACCGTCCTGCGCTCCGTGCGCGGTGCTGTCGAGGCGCGGGAGCTCGTGCTGGCTGAGGGCGCTCTGCCCGAGCGGGTGGAGGTGGCTCCGCCGCCGCATGACGGGTGTGGGGATTACGCCACGAATGTCGCGCTGCGGCTGGCGAAGGATGTGGGTGCGCCGCCCCGAGAGGTCGCGGGGGTCGTCGCCAAGCGGCTGGCCCGTGTGCCGGGGATCGCGGCGGTGGATGTCGCCGGGCCCGGATTCCTGAACATCACGCTGGGGGGCGACGCCCCTGCCGCACTCGTCCGGGAAGTGCTGGCGGCGGGTACCGCGTACGGCCGACGCGGGCGACTCCCCGAGAACGCCTCCCCGGGCGCCGACCTCACCTCGCCGCCCGTCGACCTGCGTCCGGCCCCCGGGCCCCGGGCTGCCGCTGTCGCGGACGCGTTGCGGGCGATCATGGAAGCCGCGGGGGAGGGGGCCCGGCCCGGCGGGGAAGCCGTGCGGCCCGTCCCCGTGAAGGACACGGCCGGGGGGTACGTCACCGCCGAAGAGCTGCTCGCGCGGCTCGGGCGGGACGAGATGCGGTGGGTGCTGCTGTACCCCGCCGCGCATGATCACGTGCGGGTTCCGGAGCGGCCGGTGCAGCGGGAGGGCAATCCGCGGTTCCTGGTCCAGTACGCGTACGCTCGTACGTGCGCAGTGCTGCGTAACGCCCATGACCTGGGCGTACTCCCCGCAGGCGTCGATGAAGCCGCTGCGGAGCAAGCGGTCGTCGCCCGCACCGGGGCCGGCGCCGCCACGGGCCCCGTCGACGGCGGAGCCGCCGTCCCCTACACGTCCCTTCACGCCGCACTGGCCGCCTACCCCGCGGTCCTCGAAGCCGCTGCGCGGCTGCGGGCGCCCGACCGGCTGGCGCGGCATCTGGAAGTGACCGCCGACGCCGTCCTCCGCTTCCTTGCCAGTTGTCCGCCGCTTCCCGCCGGAGAGCAGAAACCCATGGCCGTTCACCGCGCCCGGCTGGCCGTCGCCCAGGCCGCCGGTACGGTGCTCGCGAACGGTCTGACCCTGCTGGGCGTCTCCGCACCCGAACACCTCTGAACCTCCGAGGGGATCTCCCACCGTCATGAGCCGTTCCGCGCACCCCGCAGGGCCCCGCCACGCCGACGTACTGCCCGAGGGCCACTACACCGCTCCGCCCGCCGACCTGAACGACCTGGACCCGCGGGTCTGGTCCCGGACGGTCCGGCGGAACGCCGACGGTGTCGTCACCGTTGGCGGGATGAGCGTTGCTGAACTGAAGGAGCAGTTCGGTACGCCTGCTTACTTCCTGGATGAGGACGACTTCCGGGAGCGGTGCCGGGCCTGGAAGGACGCCTTCGGGGAGGAGGCCGATGTCTTCTACGCCGGGAAGGCGTTCCTGTCGCGGGCCATCGTGCGGTGGCTGCACGAGGAGGGCCTGAACCTCGACGTCTGCTCCGCGGGCGAGCTGGCCACGGCGCTCGCGGCCGGGATGCCGGCGGAGCGGATCGCGCTGCACGGCAACAACAAGAGCGAGGGCGAGATCCGGCGGGCCGTGGAGGCCGGGGTCGGGCGGATCGTCGTCGACTCCTTCCAGGAGATCGCGCGGGTCGCGCACGTCGCCGACCAGCTGGGGAAGCGGCAGGCGGTGCAGATCCGGGTGACCGTGGGTGTGGAGGCGCACACCCACGAGTTCATCGCCACCGCGCACGAGGACCAGAAGTTCGGCATCGCGCTGGCCGACGGGCAGGCCGCCGAGGCCGTGCGCCGGGTGCTGAAGCTGGACGGGCTGGAGCTGACCGGCATCCACTCGCACATCGGCTCGCAGATCTTCGACATGGCCGGGTTCGAGGTGTCGGCGCGGCGCGTCGTGCAGCTGCTGGCGGACGTGCGGGAGGAGCACGGGGTCGAGCTGCCGGAGATCGACCTGGGCGGTGGGCTCGGCATCGCCTACACCTCGGACGACGACCCCCGGGAGCCGCACGAGATCGCGAAGGCGCTCAGGGAGATCGTGCGGCACGAGTGCGAGGCCGCCGGGCTGGCCGTGCCGCGCCTCTCGGTCGAGCCGGGCCGCGCCATCGTGGGCCCGACCGCGTTCACCCTCTATGAGGTGGGCACGGTCAAGGAGCTGGAAGGCCTGCGGACGTATGTCAGCGTCGACGGCGGGATGTCGGACAATATCCGTACGGCGCTGTACGACGCGGAGTACAGCGCGGCGCTGGTCTCGCGGACCTCGGACGCCGCGCCGATGCTCTCGCGGGTGGTCGGCAAGCACTGCGAGAGCGGTGACATCGTCGTGCGGGACGCGTTCCTGCCGTCGGACCTGGCGCCGGGCGACCTGCTGGCCGTGCCGGCGACCGGTGCGTACTGCCGGTCGATGGCCAGCAACTACAACCACGCGCTGCGGCCGCCGGTCGTGGCCGTGAGCCAGGGCGAGGCCCGGGTGATCGTCCGGCGCGAGACGGAGGAAGATCTCCTGCGGCTCGATGTCGGATAAGTGAAATAGATGTCTCGCCATCTGGACCAAGGGTAAGAATTCCGGTCCGGTGGGTGAGACTGGTCCATTGCGAACAGGCCCCGTTCCTTCGGGGCCGCAACACGGAAGAGCAGAGGTCGAATGATGCGTACGCGTCCGCTGAAGGTGGCGCTCCTGGGCTGTGGTGTGGTCGGCTCAGAGGTGGCGCGCATCATGACGACGCACGCTGACGACCTCGCGGCCCGGATCGGCGCTCCGGTGGAGCTGGCGGGCATCGCCGTGCGCCGCCCGGACCGGGTGCGCGAGGGCGTGCCCGCCGAGCTGGTCACCACCGACGCGACCGCGCTGGTCAAGCGGGGCGACATCGACGTGGTGATCGAGGTCATCGGCGGCATCGAGCCGGCCCGGAAGCTCATCACCACCGCCTTCGAGCACGGCGCGAGCGTGGTCTCCGCCAACAAGGCGCTGGTCGCGGCGGACGGCGCGGCGCTGCACGCGGCCGCCGAGGAGCACGGCGCCGACCTGTACTACGAGGCCGCGGTGGCCGGTGCGATCCCGCTGGTCCGCCCGCTGCGCGAGTCGCTGGCCGGGGACAAGGTCAACCGGGTGCTCGGCATCGTGAACGGCACGACCAACTTCATCCTGGACCGGATGGACAGCAGTGGCGCCGGGTACAGCGAGGCGCTCGACGAGGCCACCGCGCTCGGGTACGCCGAGGCCGACCCGACCGCGGACGTCGAGGGCTTCGACGCCGCCGCCAAGGCCGCGATCCTGGCGGGCATCGCCTTCCACACCCGCGTGACCATCGACGACGTGCACCGCGAGGGCCTCACCGAGGTCACCGCGGCCGACATCGCCTCCGCCAAGCGCATGGGCTGCACGGTCAAGCTGCTGGCGATCTGCGAGCGGGCCGCGGACGGTGCCTCGGTCACCGCGCGGGTGCACCCCGCGATGATCCCGCTGACCCACCCGCTGGCGTCCGTGCGTGAGGCGTACAACGCCGTCTTCGTGGAGTCGGACGCCGCCGGACAGCTGATGTTCTACGGTCCCGGCGCCGGCGGCTCGCCGACCGCCTCGGCCGTCCTCGGCGACCTGGTCGCGGTCTGCCGCAACAAGCTCAGCGAGGCCACCGGGCCGGGCGAGTCCGCGTACACACAGCTCCCGGTCGGCCCCATGGGCGACGTCGTCACCCGCTACCACATCAGCCTCGATGTGGCCGACAAACCCGGCGTCCTGGCCCAGGTCGCCATGGTCTTCGCCGAGCACGGCGTATCGATCGATACGGTGCGCCAGCAAGGCCGGCCGGACGGAGGCGGCGAGGCGTCCCTCGTCGTCGTCACCCACCGCGCCGCCGACGCGGCGCTGTCCTCGACCGTCGAGGCGCTGCGCAATCTGGACACCGTCCGGGGCGTCGCCAGCATCATGCGGGTCGAAGGGGAGTAAAGGAACCCATGTCTGCCATTACCAGCGCCGGTACCACCCACCAGTGGCGCGGCATCATCGAGGAGTACCGCGACCGCCTGCCGGTCAAGGACACGACCGAGGTCGTCACCCTGCGCGAGGGCGGTACGCCTCTCGTGCCGGCGCAGGTGCTCTCCGAGCGCACCGGCTGTGAGGTGCACCTCAAGGTCGAGGGCGCCAACCCTACCGGTTCCTTCAAGGACCGCGGCATGACGATGGCCATCACCCGGGCCAAGGAGGAGGGTGCGCAGGCCGTCATCTGCGCCTCCACCGGCAACACTTCGGCCTCCGCCGCGGCGTACGCCGTGCGTGCCCGTATGGTCAGCGCCGTGCTGGTCCCGCAGGGCAAGATCGCCCTCGGCAAGATGGGCCAGGCCCTGGTGCACGGGGCGAAGATTCTCCAGGTCGACGGGAATTTCGACGACTGTCTGACGCTCGCCCGCGGGCTCTCGGAGAAGTATCCGGTCGCACTTGTGAACTCCGTCAACCCGGTCCGCATCGAGGGCCAGAAGACCGCGGCCTTCGAAATCGTGGACATGCTGGGCGACGCGCCCGACATCCACGTGCTGCCGGTCGGCAACGCCGGCAACATCACCGCGTACTGGAAGGGCTACAAGGAGTACGCGGCGGACGGGATCTCCTCCCGCGCGCCGCGCATGTGGGGCTTCCAGGCGTCCGGCAGCGCGCCGATCGTGCGCGGCGAGGTGGTCAAGGACCCGAGCACGATCGCCACCGCGATCCGCATCGGCAACCCGGCCTCCTGGTCCTTCGCGGAGGCCGCGCGGGACGAGTCGGGCGGTGCCATCGACGAGGTGACCGACCGTCAGATCCTCGCTGCGTACCGCCTGTTGGCCTCGCAGGAGGGGGTCTTCGTGGAGCCGGCCTCGGCCGCTTCGGTGGCCGGTCTGCTGAAGGCCGCAGAAGAGGGCAGGGTCGACCGGGGCCAGAAGATCGTGTGCACCGTGACCGGCAACGGCCTGAAGGACCCGGACTGGGCGGTGGCCGGCGCGCCGCAGCCGGTGACGGTCCCGGTCGACGCGGACGCCGCCGCCGAGCGGCTGGGCCTGGCGTAAGGCATCTGTCGTAAGACAAAAATTCGACCGGAAACAGCCGGTCGGAACGGTCCTGACGGGGTCGGCGCGCGTGTCGCACCGGCCCCGTACGGCCCGCAGGGCAAATCCTGCAAAGGCTGCAAAGTGAGTGGTGTGGCATGAGAGGGCGCGCGACACGCATCGTGCGCCTCCCGTGCGCCCTATGTCGCCACTGAACCTTCCTTCGATAGGCTGGCAGCCAACTCCCCTCCCCACGGCATAGTGCAGTGGTGTGCAGGGCAGGTCAGAACGGACCCCATGAGCCGATCAGGTGCCTCGGCACCGCGGCGCTCCGGGGCAGTACCGCAGTTTCACATCAAGGAGAGTCATCGAGCGATGGCCGGTCCAGCGTTCCGCGCCGCCGCCGTCCGGGTGCGCACCCCCGCCACCAGCGCCAATCTCGGTCCCGGCTTCGACGCCCTCGGCCTGTCCCTGGGTCTGTACGACGACGTCGTAGTACGCGTCGCCGACTCCGGACTGCACGTGGACATCGCGGGTGAGGGTGCCGACACCCTGCCGCGCGACGAGAGCCACCTGCTCGTACGGTCCCTGCGCACCGCATTCGACCTGCTGGGCGGGCAGCCGCGCGGCCTGGAGGTCGTCTGCGCCAACCGCATCCCGCACGGCCGGGGCCTCGGCTCCTCCTCCGCGGCCATCTGTGCCGGCATCGTCGCGGCGCGCGCCGTGACGATAGGCGGCGAGCAGAAGCTCGACGACGCCGCGCTGCTGGAACTGGCCACCGAGATCGAGGGCCACCCCGACAACGTCGCCGCCTGTCTGCTCGGCGGATTCACCCTGTCCTGGATGGACGCCGGCGCAGCCCGCGCCATCAGGATGGACCCCGCCGATTCCGTCGTTCCGGTGGTTTTCGTACCGGGTAAGCCCGTGCTCACCGAAACCGCCCGGGGCCTGCTGCCGCGCACCGTCCCGCACGGTGACGCCGCGGCGAACGCCGGTCGCGCCGCACTGCTCGTCGAGGCCCTGACCAGGCGCCCCGAGCTGCTGCTCGCCGCGACCGAGGACCGACTTCACCAGGAGTACCGGGCGCCGGCGATGCCGGAGAGCGTGGCCCTGGTGAACCGACTGCGGGCGGACGGTGTCCCCGCGGTCGTCTCCGGCGCGGGCCCGACGGTGCTCGCGCTGGTCGAGGAGGGAGCGGCCGACAAGGTCGCGACTCTGGCGGGCGAGGGGTGGGCGGCCAACCGGCTGTCCCTCGACGCAGCAGGAACGAGCGTGCTGCCGCTCGCCGGGTGACCGACGGATTGCCGGTCTGAGAGAGGGGGAATGTTTGTTGGATCCGGTAGTGTTAACCTCAAGTGAGTACTCGACGCCGCAGCGGCGAGGTACTTCGTGTCCCCAGTCGGGACCACCTTTCTTCCGGGAGCCTCCCAACCTGCTTGGAGCGACTGCCTAAAGCAGAAGCGAGCATGCTCCGGAAATCGGCGTGATGTGCATGAAGCGTGACCTGCATGAATGCGCAGCATCTTTCGCGTCGGAACCATGAACTGATCTCTCCGCCGAATCCGGCGGGACCACCGCCCCGGCCCGGCCCGTGAATGTCGAGGGACCGCGGTCGGACAGCACAACCGGTCGCCGAGCCAGACAGGCCGACGCCCGCTCCAGGGAAGGACCCTTCGTGAGCGACACCACCGATCTGATGGGCGTACGCACCGATGGCGATGCCGCAGCGCCCGCCACGGACGCTCCCGCCGCGCCTGCCACCGGGGCCGCCACTGGTGCCTCGCGGCGACGCCGTTCCGGCACCGGCCTTGAGGGCATGGTCCTGGCCGAGCTGCAGCAGGTAGCCTCCAGCCTCGGCATCAAGGGCACCGCGCGGATGCGCAAGAGCCAGCTCATCGAGGTCATCAAGGAGAAGCAGGCCGCCGGCGGAGCCGGTGCGGCCAAGGGCGCCGACGCGTCCGCCGAGGCTCCCGCCGAGGCCAAGCCGAAGCGCCGGGCCACCTCCAAGGCCCGCACCGGCGAGGCCGCGGCCGAGAAGAGCGCCGAAAAGACCGCCGAGAAGCCCGCCAAGGCGGAGAAGGCCGTGGACACCGCCGCCGGCCAGCAGCAGATCGACATCCCCGGCCAGGGCGCCAGTGACGAGCAGCCGGCCGGCGAGCGCCGCCGGCGCCGTGCCACCGCAGCGGCCGGCAGCCCCGAGTCCGCCGGTGAGGCCAAGGACGGCGCGCGCGGCGAGGCCAAGGCCGAGGCGAAGACCGAGGTCAAGGACGGTCAGAAGGACGGCTCCGGCCAGGAGGGCGAGGGCCGCAAGGGCGGCGAGGGCCGTCAGGACCGGGGTGACCGCCAGGACCGCGGTGACCGTCAGGACCGCGGCCAGAAGGGCGACCGCCGGGGCCGCGACCGGGACCGTGACCGTCGTAAGAACAACGACGGCAACGACGGCGGCGGCCAGCAGGGCGGCGGCAACCGTCAGCAGGGTGGCGGCGGCGGTGGCAACCGCCAGGACGACTTCGACGACGACGGCCAGGGCGGCCGCCGCGGTCGCCGGGGCCGTTACCGGGACCGCCGTGGCCGTCGCGGCCGCGACGACTTCGGCGCCGAGCCGCAGGTCGCCGAGGACGACGTCCTGATCCCCGTCGCGGGCATCCTGGACATCCTCGACAACTACGCGTTCATCCGGACCTCCGGTTACCTCCCGGGCCCGAACGACGTGTACGTCTCCCTCGCCCAGGTCCGCAAGAACGGCCTCCGCAAGGGTGACCACGTCACCGGCGCGGTCCGCCAGCCCCGCGAGGGCGAGCGCCGCGAGAAGTTCAACGCGCTGGTGCGCCTGGACTCCGTCAACTCCGTCGCCCCCGAACAGGGCCGCGGCCGCCCGGAGTTCGGCAAGCTGACCCCCCTGTACCCGCAGGAGCGGCTGCGCCTGGAGGGCGAGGCCGGCCAGCTGACCACGCGGATCATCGACCTCGTGTCGCCGATCGGCAAGGGCCAGCGCGGTCTGATCGTGGCCCCGCCGAAGACCGGCAAGACCATGATCATGCAGGCGATCGCCAACTCGATCACCCGCAACAACCCCGAGTGCCACCTGATGGTCGTCCTCGTCGACGAGCGTCCGGAAGAGGTCACCGACATGCAGCGGTCGGTCAAGGGCGAGGTCATCTCCTCGACCTTCGACCGCCCGGCCGAGGACCACACCACCGTCGCCGAGCTCGCCATCGAGCGCGCGAAGCGCCTGGTGGAGCTGGGCCACGACGTCGTCGTCCTGCTGGACTCCATCACCCGTCTGGGCCGCGCGTACAACCTCGCGGCGCCCGCCTCCGGCCGCATCCTGTCCGGTGGTGTCGACTCGACCGCGCTGTACCCGCCGAAGAAGTTCTTCGGTGCCGCGCGCAACATCGAGGACGGCGGCTCGCTGACCATCCTGGCCACCGCGCTGGTCGAGACCGGCTCGCGGATGGACGAGGTGATCTTCGAGGAGTTCAAGGGCACCGGCAACATGGAGCTCAAGCTCGACCGGAAGCTCTCGGACAAGCGCATCTTCCCGGCGGTGGACGTGGACGCGTCCAGCACCCGTAAGGAAGAGATCCTGCTCTCCAGCGACGAGCTGGCGATCGTGTGGAAGCTGCGCCGGGTGCTGCACGCCCTGGACCAGCAGCAGGCCATCGAGCTGCTGCTGGACAAGATGAAGCAGACGAAGTCCAACGCGGAGTTCCTGCTGCAGATCCAGAAGACGACGCCGACCCCGGGCAACGGCAACGACTGACGCCCGCCGGCACCGTCGAGCGAAGCCCTCTCCGCCATCCGGCGGGGAGGGCTTCGTCGTGCTGTCACCGGCGCGTCCTGGCCGTGAAAGTGCTGTGACGCATGCCGCGTCCGACGGCCGCGCCCTGAGACCTTCCGCACAGACATAAAGTCCGTAAACGTCCCGTCCCGTATCCGGCAGACCAGGCAAAATCCCTGGTGAGCGAGGTGCGAACGGCTGTACGCCGACTCCGGCGCGCCCGGCCCGAGCGACCTGGGCGGCCCGGCCGTCTGTGCAACCCTTCCCGGATGCCTCCCGTCTGACAAGGTGCGGGACACCACCGGTGAGAGGACGTGACAGCCGGGGACGGCGAGGCCAGCCGAGCAGCAAGGACTGAGGAGCAGATGGCGGACAGCAGCAGGGCCGCGCGGACGGCCGAGGGCCGTTCCCGCGGCATACGCGCCACCGGCCGCCGGCGCAAGGGACCCACGAGGCGCCGCAGGGCGCTGACGATCACGCTCTGCGCCCTGGTGAGCTGCGTGCTGCTGGGCGGCGCGGGGCTCGGGTTCGTCTACTACCAGCTGAACGGCAACCTCAAGGGCGTCGACATCGACGCGGCACTGGGTGCCGACCGCCCGGACGACGTCGACAACGGTTCGATGGACATCCTGGTGCTCGGCTCGGACTCCCGGGCCGGGGACAACGCCAAGTACGGCTCGGACGGTGGCGGCGCCCGCTCGGACACCGCGATGGTGGTGCACGTATACAAGGGCCACAAGAAGGCCAGCGTGGTCTCCATCCCCCGGGACACCCTGATCTCGCGGCCCTCGTGCACCAAGGGCGGGCAGCAGACCCCGGGTGCCCAGCACGTCATGTTCAACACCGCGTACGAGGTCGGCGGTCCGGCCTGTGCCGTCAAGACGGTGGAGTCCATGAGCGGCATCCGTATGGACCATTTCGTCGAGGTCGACTTCAGTGGCTTCAAGAAGCTCATCACCGCCCTCGGGGGCGTCGAGATCACCACGAAGAAGGCGATCCACGATCCGGACAGCCACCTCGACCTGAACCCCGGCACCCACACCCTGGACGGCGAGCAGGCACTCGGCCTGGTCCGCACCCGGCACGGCGTGCCCGGCGGCGACGGCAGTGACCTGGGCCGCATTCAGCTGCAGCAGACCTTCATCAAGGCGCTGATGGACCAGGTCAAGGACGTCGGTGTGCTGTCGAACCCGACGAAGCTGTACGACATCGGGGACACCGCCACCAAGGCGATCACCACCGACACCCGGCTGAACTCGGTCAACGCGCTGGTCGGCCTGGCCAAGAGCGTCGGGGGCATCGGCTCGGACCACATCAACATGGCCACCCTCCCGGTGACGTACGACCCGGACAACCCCAACCGGGTGCTGCCGCTGGACGCCCAGAACAAGCAGGTCTGGAAGGCGCTGCGGGAGGACAAGGCCATCCCGAAGTCGGCCCTGAAGGACTCGGCCGGCGACAAGGGCGGCACGTCCGACTACGTACGGTGAGAGGGGTGGCTCCGTCTCCCGGCCCGCATACGGGCCGGGAATAACGGCAGTCGCCCCCCGGTTTGGGGAGATGCGGCCAGTACTGGCAAACTGGACCGTCGGCCCCGGTTCACGTGACGCATCCCGCGAGCACGACCCGGTGCCCTCCCGATACATAGGAGAATCCCTTGAAGCGCGACATCCACCCGGAGTACGTCGAGACCCAGGTCAGCTGCACCTGTGGCGCCTCGTTCACCACCCGTAGCACCGTTGCGGACGGCACCATCCGTGCCGACGTCTGCTCCGAGTGCCACCCGTTCTACACGGGCAAGCAGAAGATCCTCGACACCGGTGGCCGCGTGGCCCGCTTCGAGGCCCGCTTCGGCAAGAACGCCGGGTCCGGCAAGAAGTAGCGACCCACAAGGCGCCGGTTCTCGGTCGCCCCTGCGCAGGGGCGACCGGACCGGCGTTTTGCCGTCAATGGCCCGCCGGCCCCTCCGGCCGCGGGCGCCCCCGGTACATCCCAGCCAGCAGAGGAACACCACGATGTTCGAGGCGGTCGAGGAACTGATCGGCGAGCACGCCGACCTCGAGAAGCGGCTCGCCGACCCCGCGGTCCACGCCGACCAGCGCGAGGCGATGCGGCTCAACAAGCGTTACGCCGAACTGACCCCGATCATCGCCACGTACCGCGCCTGGAAGCAGACCGGGGACGACATCGAGACGGCCCGCGAACTCGCCGCCGACGACCCCGACTTCGCCGACGAGGTGAAGGAGGGCGAGGTCCGCCGCGAGGAGCTGACCGAGAAGCTGCGGCTGCTGCTCGTCCCGCGCGACCCCAGCGACGACAAGGACGTCATCCTCGAGGTCAAGGCCGGCGAGGGCGGCGAGGAGTCCGCGCTGTTCGCCGGCGACCTGCTGCGGATGTACCTGCGTTACGCCGAGCGCCTCGGCTGGAAGACCGAGATCCTCGAAGCCAACGAGTCCGACCTCGGTGGCTACAAGGACGTCCAGGTCGCCGTGAAGACCAAGGGGCAGACCGAGCCCGGCCAGGGCGTCTGGGCGCGCCTCAAGTACGAGGGCGGAGTGCACCGCGTGCAGCGCGTGCCCGCCACCGAGTCCCAGGGCCGCATCCACACCTCCGCCGCCGGCGTGCTCGTCACCCCCGAGGCCGAGGAGGTCGAGGTCGAGATCGGCCCGAACGACCTGCGGATCGACGTCTACCGCTCCTCGGGCCCGGGCGGCCAGTCGGTCAACACCACCGACTCCGCGGTGCGCATCACCCACCTGCCCACCGGCATCGTCGTCTCCTGCCAGAACGAGAAGAGCCAGCTGCAGAACAAGGAGCAGGCGCTCCGCATCCTGCGCTCCCGGCTGCTCGCGGCGGCGCAGGAGGAGGCCGAGCGGGAGGCGTCGGACGCCCGCCGCAGTCAGGTACGTACGGTCGACCGCTCCGAGCGGATCCGGACCTACAACTTCCCGGAAAACCGGATCTCCGACCACCGGGTGGGCTTCAAGGCGTACAACTTGGACCAGGTGCTGGACGGCGAGCTCGACCCGGTCATCCAGGCCTGCGTGGACGCCGACTCGGCGGCCAAGCTGGCCGCCGCCCAGTAAGCCGCGGGCGGGCGCCCGGCGCCCGCTTCACACCGCACGACCGAAGTACGTACCGGCTGGAGGACCAGTGCAGCAGTCTCCCGGGGGCCGTCCCCCCAAGGCCCGGTCTGTGCTGCTCGCCGAGGTGGCCCAGGCGACCCAGCGGCTGGCCGACGCCGGCGTGCCCTCGCCCCGCTTCGATGCCGAGGAGCTCGCCGCCCACGTGCACGGCGTGAAGCGGTCCCAGCTGCACACGGTGGGCGACGCCGACTTCGACGCCCGGTACTGGGAGGCGATCGCCCGCCGCGAGGCCCGCGAGCCGCTCCAGCACATCACCGGGCGCGCCTTCTTCAGGTACCTGGAACTGCACGTCGGCCCCGGGGTGTTCGTGCCCCGGCCGGAGACCGAGTCGGTGGTGGGCTGGGCCATAGACGCCGTCCGCGCGATGGACGTCGTCGAGCCGCTCATCGTCGACCTGTGCACCGGCTCCGGCGCCATCGCCCTCGCGCTCGCCCAGGAGGTCCCGCGCTCGCGGGTGCACGCCGTGGAGCTGTCCGAGGACGCCCTGGTGTGGACACGCAAGAACGTCGAGGGGTCCCGCGTCGTTCTCCATCAGGGCGACGCGCTGACCGCGCTGCCCGAGCTGGACGGCCAGGTCGACCTGGTCGTCTCCAACCCCCCGTACATCCCGCTGACCGAGTGGGAGCACGTGGCACCGGAGGCACGCGACCACGACCCAGAGCTCGCGCTCTTCTCCGGCGAGGACGGCCTGGACACCATCCGGGGCATCGAGCGCACCGCACACCGCCTGCTGCGGCCCGGCGGCGTCGTCGTGATCGAGCACGCCGACACCCAGGGCGGCCAGGTGCCGTGGATCTTCACCGAGGAGCGCGGCTGGGCGGACGCGGCCGACCACCCCGACCTGAACAACCGCCCGCGTTTCGCGACCGCCCGCAGGGCGACGCCGTGACCGTACCCGCAGCTCCCGACCGGGCCCCGGCCGCCGCCGGGCGCCGCCGTTCCCACCCCACCACCGTTCCGCACCAGGAGGCCCGCTAATGGCACGGCGATACGACTGCAGCGACGCGACCGACCGCGCGACCGGCCTGCGTGAGGCCGCCTCGGCGGTCCGGCGCGGGGAGCTGGTCGTGCTGCCGACCGACACCGTCTACGGGGTCGGCGCGGACGCCTTCAGCTCGGAGGCCGTCGGCGACCTCCTGGAGGCCAAGGGCCGCGGCCGCAACATGCCCTCGCCGGTCCTGGTCGGCTCCCCGAACACCCTGCACGGCCTGGTCACCGACTTCTCCGAGCAGGCCTGGGAGCTGGTCGACGCCTTCTGGCCCGGCGCGCTGACCCTGGTCGCCCGGCACCAGCCGTCGCTGACCTGGGACCTGGGGGAGACCCGTGGCACGGTGGCGGTACGGATGCCGCTGCACCCGGTCGCCATCGACCTGCTGACCGAGTTCGGCCCGATGGCCGTCTCCAGCGCCAACCTCACGGGACGTCCGTCCCCGCAGGACTGCGACGCGGCCCAGGAGATGCTGGGCGACTCCGTCTCCGTGTACCTCGACGGCGGGCCCACCCCGGCCGCCGTGCCGTCCTCCATCGTCGACGTCACCGGGAAGATCCCGCGGCTGCTGCGGGCCGGCGCGATCGACGCCGACGAGCTCCGCAAGGTCGTACCCGAGCTCGAGGTGGCCAATTGATGGCCCTGCAGGGGCGTGGCATAGCGGGAACGCAGGACGACTACACCTTCCGCATCCTCCACGTCAGCACCGGCAACGTCTGCCGCTCGCCGATCACCGAGCGGCTGCACCGCCATGGCCTGCAATGCAGACTCGGTACCGAGCTGACCAGCGGCATCGTGGTGGAGAGCGCCGGCACCTGGGGCCACGAGGGCGCCCCGATGGAGGCCCACGCCGCCACCGTGCTGGCCGATTACGGCGCCGACCCCGACGGGTTCATCGGCCGTGAGCTGCTGGACGAGCACGTCATCCGCGCGGACCTGGTGCTCACCGCCACCCGCGACCACCGTGCCCAGGTCATCTCCATGGGCCACTCCGCTGGGCTGCGCACCTTCACCCTCAAGGAGTTCAACCGGCTGGTGAAGGCCATAGATCCGGCCACTCTGCCCGAGCCCGACCCGGCGCTGCCCGACGGCGGCCTGGTGGACCGCGCCCGCGCGCTCGTGGGCGCGGCGGCCGCGCTACGCGGCTGGCTCCTCGCGCCGAACGCCGAGGCCGACGAGGTGCACGACCCCTACGGCGCGCCCATCACGTTCTTCCGCTCCATCGGTGACGAGATCAACCAGGCCCTCGACCCGGTCGTCACCGCCCTCACAGGAGTCCCCGCACGCGCCTGAGCGGCCCTGTGCCGCCCTGCCCGCCGGCTGGCCGTAAAGACCCCCCGCCACCCGCCCGGCCGCCCTGTCGCGCCGTACACCGCGCCCGGAGACCGTTCCGCGCCTACATTGGACGTACGTCCCCCGTACGAGGCCCGGAGCGAGCGATGTCAGCGACTCCCGCGTCCACCCGCAGCGCCACCCCGCATGCCCGGCCGGTCCGGCAGCAGAGCGACGCCCGGCCGCCCGGGAGCACGGCCGCGGCGCCCTGGGGCGGACCCGGCTTCGACCAGCTGCGCGCCCAGGACCCGCAGATCGCCGACGCGCTGCTCGGCGAGAGCGCCCGGCAGGCGTCGGGCCTCCAGCTGATCGCCGCGGAGAACTTCACCTCGCCCGCCGTGCTCGCCGCGCTCGGCTCCCCGCTCGCCAACAAGTACGCCGAGGGCTACCCCGGCGCCCGCCACCACGGCGGCTGCGAGCTGGTGGACTTCGCCGAGCGGACGGCGGTGGAGCGCGCCAAGACCCTCTTCGGCGCCGAACACGCCAACGTGCAGTCCCACAGCGGCTCTTCGGCCGTGCTGGCCGCCTATGCAGCCCTGCTGCGCCCCGGGGACAGCGTGCTGGCCATGGCGCTGCCGCACGGCGGCCATCTGACGCACGGCTCGGCCGCCAACTTCTCCGGCCGCTGGTTCGACTTCGCCGGGTACGGCGTGGACCCCGACACCGGGCTGCTGGACTACGCCGCCATCCGGGAGCTGGCGGTGCGGCGCCGCCCCAAGGCCATCGTCTGCGGCTCGATCTCCTATCCGCGCCACATCGACTACGCGGCCTTCCGGGAGATCGCCGACGAGGTGGGCGCGTACCTCATCGCGGACGCCGCGCACCCCATCGGGCTGGTGGCCGGGGGAGCGGCGCCGAACCCGGTGCCGTACGCCGACGTGGTGTGCGCGACCACCCACAAGGTCCTGCGCGGCCCGCGCGGCGGCATGATCCTGTGCGGCGCCGAGCTGGCCGAGCGGATCGACCGGGCGGTGTTCCCGTTCACCCAGGGCGGTGCGCAGATGCACACGGTCGCGGCGAAGGCGGTCGCCTTCGGGGAGGCGTCGACGCCGGCGTTCGCGGAGTACGCCCATCGGGTGACGGGCAACGCGCGGACGCTCGCCGCGGCGCTGCAGGCCGAGGGGCTGACGGTGACCACCGGCGGCACCGACACCCACCTGATCACCGCGGACACCGCGCCGCTGGGGCTGGATGCCCGGACGGCGCGCGGGCGGCTGGCCGCGGCCGGCATCGTCCTGGACACCTGCGCGCTGCCCGGTCCGGCGGACGCCGCGACGCGCAGGACCGGCATCCGGCTGGGCACCGCCGCCGTTTCCACTCAGGGGATGGGGGAAGCAGAGATGACACGCATCGGGGCACTGATCGGAGCGGCGCTGCGGGACGACGGCACGGTCCGTGCGGGGACCACGGAACTGGTCCGGAACTTCCCGCCATATCCCCCACAGGCCTGAATCGGGGAACCGTTCGCGCGCGAGGAACGTCGTTACCTACATTCACGGCTGAGGGGCGGACACGCATATGGTGTGTGGCTGTGATGGCCAGCGATACCAATGGGGCAGCCCGTGCGTGAATACCTGCTGACGCTGTGCGTCACGGCCGCGGTCACTTACCTGCTGACCGGGCCGGTACGGAAATTCGCGATCGCGGCCGGCGCGATGCCGGAGATCCGCGCCCGCGACGTGCACCGCGAACCGACGCCGCGGCTCGGCGGCATCGCGATGTTCGGCGGTCTGTGCGCGGGTCTGCTCGTCTCCGCCCACTTCACGAACATCAAGAGTGTCTTCGAGTTCTCCAACGAGCCGCGTGCGCTCCTCTCGGGCGCCGCGCTGATCTGGATCCTCGGCGTCCTGGACGACAAGTGGGGCGTGGACGCGCTCATCAAGCTCGGCGGGCAGATGATCGCCGCGGGCGTGATGGTCCTCCAGGGGCTGACCATCCTGTGGATCCCGGTGCCCGGCGTCGGCACGGTCTCGCTGACCCCCATGCAGGGCACGCTGCTCACCGTCGCGCTGGTCGTGATCACCATCAACGCGGTGAACTTCGTCGACGGCCTGGACGGCCTCGCCTCCGGCATGGTGTGCATCGCGGCCGCGGCGTTCTTCATGTACGCGTACCGCATCTGGTACGGCTACGGCCTGGAGGCGGCGGCGCCCGCTTCGCTCTTCGCGGCGATCCTGATGGGCATGTGCCTGGGCTTCCTGCCGCACAACATGCACCCGGCGCGGATCTTCATGGGCGACTCGGGCTCGATGCTGATCGGGCTGGTGCTGGCGGCGGGCGCGATCTCCGTCACGGGCCAGGTGGACCCGGACGCCATGCAGCTGTTCGCCGGTTCGGAGCGGGCCGCGGTGCACACGATGGTGCCCGTCTACATCCCGCTGCTGCTGCCGCTGACCATCATCGCGGTGCCCTTCGCCGACCTGGTCCTGGCGATCGTCCGGCGGACCTGGAACGGCCAGTCGCCGTTCACCGCCGACCGCGGCCACCTGCATCACCGGCTGCTGGAGATCGGGCACTCGCACAGCCGCGCGGTGCTGATCATGTACTTCTGGTCGGCGCTGATCGCGTTCGGCGCGGTGGCGTACTCGGTCAACAACGCCAGCGTCTGGATCGTCCTGGGCATCGTCGCCCTGAGCGCGGTCGGCCTGGGCCTCCTGCTGCTGCCGCGGTTCACGCCGCGGGCGCCGCGCTGGGCGGAGCGGATGGTGCCCCCGCGGTACCGGCGCCGGGCCGTCGCGACCGACGCGGAGGGCACGGCTCCGGAAGCCGGTTCCGCGGACGCGGAGCCGGGGGAGGAGCCGCGGGAAGCGGTACCGGCCGGGATCAACGGCGCCACCGCGATCGGCGACCGGTCCCGTTTCCAGGACTGGCGCCGGGTCGGCAGCCGGCACTGAACGAGAGGTTCCGGAAACTTCTTCGGAACGAGTTCGAGATTATGTTCGCCACACTGAAAATCGGACCATTCCGTGCTCATAGCACACAAAATGGCGGCCGTCAGTGCACCAACGCGCGGAGTACTGCTCACGTGTGACAGGTAGCACACGAAGTAGGTAAAGACCTCATCAAATAGTTTGTGATACCGTTCACGAGACCCGGTGATAGAGCCGTAAGTCCCGAATCGATCGGGCCGCTCGGCTCGGCCGACCACCGTCGGACCGGGTCTACGCTCGTCCGCGAGCACACCCGCCCCCACCCCGCCGGAGCGCCGCCATGCAGTCACATGACGCTCGCCTGTTTCTTCGTGCCCTCGTACCCACGCTTGTCGTCGGCGCTCTCGCCGTCGTCGTCAGTGCGCTGGTCGCCGGCGGTAAGGGCGCGATCGGTGCCGTGTTCGGTGTGGCGCTGGTGCTCTTCGTGATGGGCATCAGCCTCGTCGTCCTCCAGCAGACCGCGAAGAAATACCCCGCGCTGTTCCAGATGATGGGGCTGCTGCTGTACGCGGTGCAGATCCTGTTCGTCGGGGTCTTCCTGCTCGCGTTCAAGGACACGTCTCTTTTTGATACGAAGGCCTTCGCGTTCACCCTGCTCGCCTCGACCCTCGTGTGGATCGCCGCACAGGCCCGCGGCTACATGAAGGCGAAGATTCTCTACGTCGACCCCGAAGCCGCGGAAGCCAAGCGCGCGGAAACGGCGGGGTCCACGCCGTGAGACGTAGGGCCGGGATAAACGCAGCCGTGAGAGCCTGCTATCGTCCGGTGCCATCTGCGGCACAGTTGGCGCAGGCGGCGCGGCTCCCGAGTCCCCCGGGGCAGGAAGTACGAATCCTGCGGCCCCCGCCTGTGATGCGAACCGGCCCAGTGCCGATGTGCCGCCCCCAAATCCGTAAGACCAGTCCAGTGCCGTTCCGCGGATCAACGCCGCGCCGACACAACGAGGTTGCCGTACCTATGCGCCACGCTGAAGGAGCTCGCGGTGAGTGCTGACATGAATACGCTCGCCTTTAACACCGAGTGCCACCTCTTCATTCCAGGGTGTGGCTTCGAGGCTCCCGGCCTGCACTCGTTCGTCTTCGACCCGCTCTTCTCGATCGGCAGCTTCAACTTCAACAAGCCGATGCTGCTGGCCCTGGTCAGCACCGTCGTCGTGGTGTGGTTCTTCTGGGCTGCTTTCGGCCGGGCCAAGGTCGTGCCGGGCAAGCTGCAGATGATCGCGGAGGCCGGCTACGACTTCGTGCGCCGCGGGCTCGTGTACGACGCGCTCGGCAAGAAGGAGGGCGACAAGTACGTCCCCTTCATGGTCGCGCTGTTCTTCTTCGTATGGGTCATGAACATCTGGTCGATCATTCCGGTCGCCCAGTTCCCGGTGACCTCGGTCATCGCGTTCCCCGCCGGCCTGGCCCTGATGGTCTGGCTGCTCTGGGTGACTCTGACCTTCAAGAAGCACGGTTTCGTCGGCGCCCTCAAGAACTTCACGGGCTACGACAAGTCGCTCGGCTGGGTCCTGCCGCTGCTGATGGTCATCGAGTTCTTCTCGAACCTGATCATCCGGCCCTTCACCCACGCGGTCCGGCTCTTCGCGAACATGTTCGCGGGCCACATGCTGATCGTGATGTTCACCATCGCCAGCTTCTACCTCGCGAACGGCGTCGGCTTCGTCTACGCGGGCGCGTCCTTCGTGATGACCCTTGTGATGACCGCCTTCGAGCTGTTCATCCAGGCCGTCCAGGCGTACGTCTTCGTGCTGCTGGCCTGCAACTACGTCCAGGGCGCGCTCGCCGAGCACCACTGAGCACCCCGCCTCCCCGATACACACCAGACGTCCGGTGGCCAACCCCCATCGGTCCTTGAAAGAGAAGGAAGAACCGGCATGTCCGCTCTCCAGACCCTTGCCTCCGCCGACGCGTTCACCGGCAGCGCCAGCGCGATCGGTTACGGCCTGGCCGCCATCGGCCCCGGCGTCGGCGTCGGCATCATCTTCGGTAACGGCACCCAGGCCCTGGCCCGCCAGCCCGAGGCCGCCGGCCTGATCCGCACCAACCAGATCATGGGTTTCGCCTTCTGTGAGGCGCTCGCCCTCATCGGCATCGTCATGGGCTTCGTTTACAAGTAAGCCGAAGCACTACGACGACCCTTATAGACGGAAGGCATTGACGTGACCCTGGTCAGCCTGGCGAGTGAGGTAGAGGTTCCGCAGAACCCCCTCATCCCGCCGATCCCAGAGCTTGTCATCGGCCTGATCGCCTTCTTCATCGTCTTCGGCTTCCTCGCCAAGAAGCTCCTCCCGAACATCAACAAGGTTCTGGACGAGCGCCGCGCGGCGATCGAAGGTGGCATGGAGAAGGCGGAGGCCGCCCAGGCCGAGGCCCAGCAGGTCCTGGAGGACTACCGGGCCCAGCTCGCCGACGCCCGCCACGAGGCCGCTCGTCTGCGCCAGGAGGCGCAGGAGCAGGGTGCCGCGCTCATCGCCGAGATGCGCGCGGAAGGCCAGCGGCAGCGTGAGGAGATCATCGCCGCCGGCCACGCCCAGATCGAGGCGGACCGGAAGCAGGCCGCACACACGCTGCGTCAGGACGTGGGCAAGCTCGCCACCGACCTGGCCGGCAAGCTCGTCGGTGAGTCCCTCGAGGACCACGCCCGGCAGAGCCGCACCATCGACCGCTTCCTCGACGAGCTCGAGGCCAAGGCGGCGACCGACACGGCGAAGGCCGAGGCCGGCCGATGAATGGAGCGAGCCGCGAGGCACTGGCCTCCGCACGCGAGCGTCTCGACGCACTGACGGACAACGCCTCCGTCGACGCGGCGAAGCTCGCCGAGGAGCTGGCTGCCGTCACCGCGCTGCTCGACCGCGAGGTGTCGCTGCGTCGGGTCCTCACCGACCCGGCGCAGGCCGGCGAGGCGAAGGCCGAGCTGGCCGGGCGCCTGCTGGGCAGCCAGGTCGGCGGCGAGACCGTCGATCTGGTCTCCGGCATGGTCCGCTCCCGCTGGTCGCGGTCGCGCGACCTGGTGGACGGCATCGAGGAGCTGGCGTTCAGTGCCGACCTCGTCGCCGCGCAGCGGGCCGGGGCGCTCGACGACGTGGAGGACGAGCTGTTCCGGTTCGGCCGGATCGTGTCCTCCTCGGCCGAGCTGCGCTCCGCACTGACCGACCGCCGGGCGGACTCCTCGGCCAAGGCCGAGCTGATCCGCTCGCTGCTGGGCGGCCGGGCGAACCCGGTCACCGAGCGCCTGGTCGTGCGACTCGTCGCACAGCCGCGGGGCCGTAGCCTGGAGGCGGGGCTGGACGCCCTGTCCAAGCTGGCCGCGCACCGCCGGGACCGGCTGGTCGCGGTGGTCACCTCCGCGGTGCCGATCAGCGAGAGCCAGAAGCAGCGCCTGGGCGCTGCCCTCGCGTCGCTGTACGGCCGGCGGGTCCACCTGAACCTCGACGTGGACCCCGAGGTCCTCGGCGGCGTGCAGGTGCGCATCGGTGACGAGGTCATCAACGGGACCATCTCCGAGCGCCTGGACGAGGCGACCCGGCGGATGGCCGGCTGAAACAGCCAACCAACTCAACAGCATGAGCAGCGGCCCGAGTTGGGCCGTAACGCAGGGACAGCAACAGGGGGCGAACCCGCCCTCTGCCTGCGGCGGGGGAGCCCCATACCCCGCAACAAGACTTCGGGCCCAACAAGGAGAGCAGGGAACCCAGATGGCGGAGCTCACGATCCGGCCGGAGGAGATCCGGGACGCGCTGGAGAACTTTGTCCAGGCGTACAAGCCGGACGCGGCCTCGCGCGAGGAGGTCGGGACGGTCAGCGAGGCCGGTGACGGCATCGCGAAGGTCGAGGGACTTCCCTCGGCGATGGCGAACGAACTGCTGAAGTTCGAGGACGGCACCCTCGGCCTCGCGCTGAACCTCGAAGAGCGCGAGATCGGTGCGGTCGTCCTCGGCGAGTTCAGCGGTATCGAGGAGGGCCAGCCGGTGCAGCGCACCGGTGAGGTGCTCTCGGTCGCCGTGGGCGAGGGCTACCTCGGCCGCGTCGTCGACCCGCTGGGCAACCCGATCGACGGCCTCGGCGAGATCGAGTCCGAGGGCCGCCGCGCCCTGGAGCTGCAGGCTCCGGGCGTCATGGTCCGTAAGTC
Organism: Streptomyces sp. NPDC053560; assembly: GCF_044544605.1. Classification (NCBI taxonomy): domain Bacteria; kingdom Bacillati; phylum Actinomycetota; class Actinomycetes; order Kitasatosporales; family Streptomycetaceae; genus Streptomyces; species Streptomyces sp. NPDC053560. Next base: position 152,792 of record NZ_JBITXI010000006.1, read on the forward strand.
GGTCCACGAGCCGATGCAGACCGGCTACAAGGCCGTCGACTCGATGGTGCCGATCGGCCGCGGTCAGCGTCAGCTGATCATCGGCGACCGCCAGACCGGCAAGACCGCGCTGGCCGTCGACACCATCATCAACCAGCGCGACAACTGGCGCTCGGGCGACCCGAAGAAGCAGGTCCGCTGCATCTACGTCGCGGTCGGCCAGAAGGGCTCCACCATCGCGTCCGTGCGCGGTGCCCTGGAGGAGGCCGGCGCCCTGGAGTACACGACGATCGTCGCGGCTCCGGCGTCCGACCCGGCGGGCTTCAAGTACCTCGCCCCCTACACCGGCAGCGCCATCGGCCAGCACTGGATGTACGAGGGCAAGCACGTCCTGATCATCTTCGACGACCTGTCGAAGCAGGCCGACGCCTACCGTGCCGTGTCGCTGCTGCTGCGCCGTCCGCCGGGCCGTGAGGCCTACCCGGGCGACGTCTTCTACCTGCACTCGCGTCTGCTGGAGCGTTGCGCGAAGCTGTCGGACGACATGGGCGCCGGCTCGATGACCGGTCTGCCGATCGTCGAGACCAAGGCGAACGACGTGTCGGCGTTCATTCCGACCAACGTCATCTCCATCACCGACGGCCAGTGCTTCCTGGAGTCCGACCTGTTCAACGCGGGCCAGCGCCCGGCGCTGAACGTCGGTATCTCCGTCTCCCGAGTCGGTGGCTCCGCCCAGCACAAGGCCATGAAGCAGGTCTCCGGCCGCCTCCGTGTGGACCTCGCCCAGTTCCGTGAGCTGGAGGCGTTCGCCGCCTTCGGTTCCGACCTGGACGCGGCCTCCAAGGCCCAGCTCGCCCGTGGTCAGCGCATGACCGAGCTGCTCAAGCAGGGTCAGTACCAGCCGATGCCCGTCGAGGAGCAGGTCGTCTCCATCTGGGCCGGTACCACCGGCAAGATGGACGACGTCCCGGTGGAGGACATCCGCCGCTTCGAGCGCGAGCTCCTTGACTGGATGGGCCGCGAGAAGAAGGAGCTGCTCACCAGCATCGTCGAGGGCGGCAAGATGTCCGACGACACCATCCAGGCCCTTACCGAGTCGGTCTCCACCTTCAAGCAGCAGTTCGAGACCTCGGACGGCAAGCTGCTCGGTGAGGACGCTTCGGCCGGCGCCGCCAAGTGACGACGGAAGGGACCTGATCCATGGGAGCCCAGCTCCGGGTCTACAAGCGTCGCATCCGCTCCGTCACCGCGACCAAGAAGATCACCAAGGCGATGGAGATGATCGCCGCCTCGCGCATCGTCAAGGCGCAGCGCCAGGTGGCGGCATCGACGCCGTACGCGAGTGAACTGACCCGCGCGGTGACGGCGGTTGCTACCGGCTCGAACACCAACCACGCCCTGACGACCGAGGCGGAGAACCCGACCCGGGCCGCGGTGCTGCTCATCACGAGCGACCGCGGTCTCGCGGGCGGCTACTCCTCCAACGCCATCAAGGCCGCCGAGCAGCTCACCGAGCGGCTCAAGGGCGAGGGCAAGGAGGTCGACACCTACATCGTCGGCCGCAAGGGTGTGTCGTACTACGGCTTCCGCGAGCGCAAGGTCGAGGAGTCGTGGACCGGCTTCACCGACAGCCCGACGTACGCGGACGCCAAGGCCGTCGCCGCACCGCTCATCGAGACCGTCCAGAAGGACACGGCCGAGGGCGGCGTGGACGAGCTGCACATCGTCTTCACCGAGTTCGTTTCGATGATGACGCAGACGCCGGTCGACGACCGGCTGCTGCCGCTCAGCCTCGACGCGAAGGACGACGAGGACGGTGTCGCGGCCTCGAACGAGCTGCTGCCGCTGTTCGACTTCGAGCCGTCGGCGGAGGACGTCCTGGACGCCCTGCTGCCGCGGTACGTGGAGTCGCGCATCTACAACGCGCTGCTGCAGTCCGCCGCCTCCGAGCACGCCGCCCGCCGGCGCGCGATGAAGTCGGCGACGGACAACGCGGAAGAGCTCATCAAGTCGCTCTCGCGGCTTGCAAACCAGGCCCGCCAGGCCGAAATCACCCAGGAAATCAGCGAGATCGTCGGTGGCGCGAGCGCACTGGCCGACGCGACCGCGGGGAGTGACTGACAACTATGACCACCACTGTTGAGACGGCCACGGCGACGGGCCGCGTCGCGCGGGTCATCGGCCCGGTCGTCGACGTGGAGTTCCCCGTCGACGCGATGCCGGACATCTACAACGCGCTGACCGTCGAGGTCGACGACCCGGCCGAGGCCGGCGTCAAGAAGACGCTGACCCTCGAGGTCGCCCAGCACCTGGGCGACGGCATGGTCCGCGCGATCTCGATGCAGCCCACCGACGGTCTGGTCCGCCAGGCCGCGGTGACCGACACGGGCACGGGCATCACCGTCCCCGTCGGTGACGTCACCAAGGGCAAGGTGTTCAACACCCTCGGCGAGATCCTCAACAAGCCGGAGGCGGCTGCCGAGGTCACCGAGCGCTGGCCCATCCACCGCAAGGCCCCGACCTTCGACCAGCTCGAGTCCAAGACCGAGATGTTCGAGACCGGCGTCAAGGTCATCGACCTGCTGACCCCGTACGTCAAGGGCGGCAAGATCGGTCTGTTCGGTGGTGCCGGTGTCGGCAAGACCGTTCTGATCCAGGAAATGATCTACCGTGTGGCCAACAACCACGACGGTGTGTCGGTGTTCGCGGGCGTCGGTGAGCGTACCCGTGAGGGCAACGACCTCATCGAGGAGATGACGGACTCCGGCGTCATCGACAAGACCGCGCTGGTCTTCGGCCAGATGGACGAGCCCCCGGGCACCCGTCTGCGGGTCGCGCTGGCCGGTCTGACGATGGCGGAGTACTTCCGTGACGTCCAGAAGCAGGACGTCCTCTTCTTCATCGACAACATCTTCCGGTACACCCAGGCGGGTTCCGAGGTGTCCACCCTGCTGGGCCGCATGCCCTCCGCGGTGGGTTACCAGCCGAACCTGGCGGACGAGATGGGCCTCCTGCAGGAGCGCATCACCTCGACCCGTGGTCACTCGATCACCTCGATGCAGGCGATCTACGTCCCCGCGGACGACCTGACCGACCCGGCGCCGGCCACCACCTTCGCGCACCTGGACGCCACGACCGTTCTGTCGCGTCCGATCTCGGAGAAGGGCATCTACCCGGCGGTGGACCCGCTGGACTCGACGTCCCGCATCCTGGACCCGCGGTACATCACGCAGGAGCACTACGACTGCGCCTCCCGCGTGAAGACGATCCTGCAGAAGTACAAGGACCTGCAGGACATCATCGCGATTCTCGGTATCGACGAGCTGGGCGAGGAGGACAAGCTCGTTGTCCACCGTGCCCGTCGTGTCGAGCGCTTCCTGTCGCAGAACACCCACGTGGCGAAGCAGTTCACCGGTGTCGACGGTTCGGACGTGTCGCTGGACGAGTCCATCTCGGCCTTCAACGCGATCTGCGACGGTGAGTACGACCACTTCCCCGAGCAGGCGTTCTTCATGTGCGGTGGCATTGAGGACCTCAAGGCCAACGCCAAGGAGCTGGGCGTCTCCTGACCCCGGCTTCCGGTTCCGGGGGCGGCCGTGGCCGCCCCCGGCGCCGACGCCCACTAGTATTTGACCCGACATCTGCTGATCCCGGCAGGTGAAGACCCGAGGAGCCATCGTGGCTGAGCTGCACGTCGAGTTGGTCGCCGCGGACCGTCAGGTCTGGTCCGGCGAGGCCAGCCTGGTCGTCGCGCGCACCTCGTCGGGCGACATCGGCGTCATGCCCGGTCACCAGCCGCTGCTCGGCGTGCTGGAGTCCGGTCCGGTGACGATTCGTACGACCGGCGAGAGCGGCGACGGCACCGTCGTTGCCGCGGTGCACGGCGGCTTCATCTCGTTCGCCGACAACAAGCTTTCTCTGCTCGCGGAGATCGCCGAGCTGTCGGACGAGATCGATGTCCAGCGCGCGGAGCGGGCCTTGGAGCGGGCGAAGTCGGAGGCCGACGCGGCCGCCGAGCGCCGCGCCGATGTCCGGCTGCGTGCGGTGGCAGGCGTTCACTGAACCCTGTCACAGACGAGCTTTACCCTCAGCCGCGGGCTGCGCTGGAATTCTCCAGAGCGGTCCGCGGCTGAGCCGATGCAGGTGCGTAACCGTATTCGAGGCGAGGAGGTCGGTGGAGATGGTCCTCGCTCTGTGTGTGAGTGCCGCGGTCGTCGTCCTGGTACTACTGGGGCTCTTCGTCTTCGGACTGCGACGGCGGCTGATCCAGCGGTCCGGCGGCACGTTCGACTGCAGTCTGCGCTGGGACGTGCCCGCCGAGGCGGCCGTCACGACGCCGGACGGTGAGCCCAGCGGCAAAGGCTGGATCTACGGCGTGGCCCGGTACAACGGTGACCGCGTCGAGTGGTTCCGGGTCTTCTCCTATGCGCCGCGCCCACGGCGCATCCTGGAGCGGGCCTCCATCGAGGTACTGGAGCGCCGCAGCCCGGAGGGCGAGGAGGAGCTGGCCCTGCTCTCCGACTCCATCGTCCTCGCCTGCCGGCATCGGGGCACGCGCCTGGAGCTGGCGATGAGCGAGGACGCGCTCACGGGCTTCCTCGCCTGGCTGGAGGCGGCACCACCCGGACAGAGAGTCAACGTGGCTTGACGACTGTCCGGGTTTTCTGTTTTCCGGGGGCGGCTCCTCCGGGGAGTGTTCTCCGGTAGGTGCCTTTCCGCTAGGTGCCGTGGGCCCGGTCCCGCGTCAGGCGTGCTCGCGGCCGAGGCCCAGTTCCTGGGCGAGCACGGCGGCCTGCACCCGGCTGCGCAGCTCCAGCTTGTTCAGCAGCCGGCTGACGTGCGTCTTCACCGTGGCCTCCGCCATGTCCAGGCGGGCCGCGACGGCCGCGTTGGACAGCCCTTCGCCCAGGCAGCCGAGCACCTCGCGCTCTCGCGGGGTGAGCACGTCGAGGACGGCGGTGTCCTGGGCGGCGGCCGGGCGGGGCGCCGCGAACTCCGCGATCAGCCGCCGGGTCACGGCGGGCGCGATGATCCCCTCACCGGCCGCCACCGTACGGACCGCCGCCAGCAGCTCCGCCGCGTCGCTGGTCTTCAGCAGGAATCCGGCCGCGCCCGCGCGCAGCGCCCCGAAGACGTACTCGTCCAGGTCGAAGGTGGTCAGCACCAGGACGTCGGCCAGGCCCCGAGCGGTGATCTCGCGGGTGGCCGAGACGCCGTCCAGCCGGGGCATCTGGACGTCCATCAGCACCAGGTCCGGGCGGAGCGCGGCGGCCAGCCGGACCGCCTCCTCGCCGTCCGCCGCCTCCCCGGCCACCTCGATGTCGGGTGCCGAGCGCAGGATGAGGACCAGGCCCGCGCGGACGGCCGACTGGTCCTCGGCCACCAGGACCCGGATCGGACGGTCGGTGCGGTCGGTCATCGGGGGTGCTCCTTCTCGTCGGCGGGCAGTGTCGCCCGTACGCGCCATACGTCTCCGTCGGGGGCCGCGTCGAACGTCCCGTGCAGCAGGGCGGCCCGCTCGCGCATGCCGACCAGTCCGGAGCCGGAGCCGGGCGCGCTCGGGCCGGGGCGCCGGCCGTAGGGACTGGTGACGGCGAGCGACAGGGCGCCGTCGGCGCGTGCGATGCGTACGGTCACCTCGCCGGGCGCCGCGTGCTTGAGCGCGTTCGTCACGGACTCCTGGACGATCCGGTACGCGGCCAGCTCCACCGGGGCCGCGAGCGCGGCGCCCCCGGGCGGGCGCTCGTCGGCGAGGGTGAAGGTGAGGCCGCTGCCGGCGCCGTGGCCGCGGGCGCGCTCCAGGAGGGCGTCCAGGGCGTCGAGCCGGGGCGTGGCGGCCGGTGCGTCCTGGGCCCCGGCGTCCCGCAGGAGGCCGATGAGGCGGCGCATCTCCGCCAGGCCCTGCAAGCTGTTCTCGCGGATGACGCCGAGCGCGTCGCGGGTCGCTCCGGGGTCGTCGAGGGCCTGCGCTGCGGTGGCGTGGATGGCGATGGCCGAGAGGTGGTTGGCGACCATGTCGTGCAGCTCGCGGGCCATCCGGGCGCGCTCGGACAGGACGGCCTCCCGGCGGTCCAGCTCGGCCAGCAGCGCGGTCTGCTCGGCGCGCAGCCGGGCGGCCTGGGCGGCCTCGCGGTGGCTGCGGATGATGACCGCGGTCCAGGCCGGGCCGATCGTGCCGACGCCGACCGCGACGCCGATGAGCAGCGCCTGCGGGTCGCGGAGCAGGGCGACGGGCAGCAGGGTGGCGAGGACGGTGACCAGGACGCAGGCGCGGGGGATGCGGCGGGCAGCGGCCGGGGTGCCGTACATGACGGCCGCGTAGATCACGTCGGTGAACATCAGCACGGTGGCGATCACCGTGCCGCTCAGCACGTCGAGGACCATCGCGGCCGAGCCGACGGCCAGGGCCGTGCCGGGCGCGGTGCGGCGCAGCAGCTCGGCGCCGGACATCGCGGCGAGGGCGGCCGGCGCGAACTGCACGGGCAGCAGGACCGGGCCGCCGTGCAGTCCGAGGAACCACAGCAGCACGCCCCCGAGCAGGCCGGACACCGCGATGAGGACATCGTCGCGGTGCGGGCGGCCGGGGGCGGCGAAAGGGCTCACCCTGCCATCCAACACGGCCGGACCGGTCCGGGCCTCCCTATCGGCGACGATCCGCCGCCGGCGCCGCGTACATCGAAGGATGCAGTGCCGGATCGTCACGGGCGACGACGAATCGGGGGCGCGGGGCGCGGAGGCTGGAGGGGAGGGAGAGGAGCGAACCGTGATCGTGACGCTGGTCGTGCTGTGCGAGGTCGGGTTCTGGGTGCTGCTGGCCGCGGGGCTGGCGCTGCGTTATCTGGCGCGGATGCCGCGCACCGGGGCCGCGGTCCTGCTGATGGAGCCGCTGCTGGAGCTGGTCCTGCTCGTGGCGACGGTGGTCGACCTGCGCAACGGTGCGCAGGCGGACTGGAAACACGGGCTGGCCGCGGTCTACATCGGCTTCACGGTCGCCTACGGCCACTACACGATCCGGTGGGCGGACGGGCAGTTCGCGTACCGCTTCGCGGGCGGCCCGAAGCCGCCGGGCGCCGGGTACGGCCGGGCGCGCGCGGTGCACGAGTGGAAGCTGTGGCTGCGCACGGTGGTCATGGGCGCGGTCGCGGCCGGGCTGCTCCAGGCCGCGGTCTGGTACGTGGGGGACGGCGACACCGCCTCGCTGCGGTCCTGGCAGGCCACGGCGGCCCGCATCGTGGGCATCCACGGTCTGATCGCCCTCACGTACACGATCTGGCCGAAGCAGCCGAAGAAGGGCGAGCGGGAGCCGGAGCCGGACGGGGCCGGGGACGGCGCGGGGGAGCGCCCCCGGTCCCTGTCCAAGCCCTGATCAGCGCTCGCCGCCGGGCACCCACAGCACGTCGCCCAGCTCCTTGTTCGCCGTCCGGGCCAGGATGCTGTGTCTTTCGGGGGGCGACCCCCGAGCCCCCGGCCGGGCTGAGGTGACGTGTGGTGGGCCGGATGTGGCGAAGTGGTGGTCAGCGCTCGCCGCCGGGCACCCACAGCACGTCGCCCAGCTCCTTGTTCGCCGTCCGGGCCAGGATGAACAGCAGGTCGGAGAGGCGGTTGAGGTAGGTGGCGGTGAGCGGGTTCATGATCTCGCCGTGCGCCTCCAGCGCTGCCCAGGTGGACCGCTCGGCGCGCCGGACGACCGTGCACGCCTGGTGCAGCAGGGCCGCGCCGGGCGTGCCGCCGGGCAGGATGAAGCTGCGGAGCTTCTCCAGCTGCTCCAGGAAGTGGTCGCAGTCCGCCTCCAGCTTGTCGATGTAGGCCTGCTCGACCCGCAGCGGCGGGAACTCCGGGTTTTCCACGACCGGCGTCGAGAGGTCGGCGCCCACGTCGAAGAGGTCGTTCTGGACGCGGACGAGGACCTTGACGACCTCCTCGGGGAGGTCGCCGAGGGCGATGGCGCTGCCGATGACGGCGTTGGCCTCGTTGGCGTCGGCGTAGGCCGCGATCCGCAGATCGGTTTTGGCGGTCCGGCTCATGTCGCCGAGGGCGGTGGTGCCCTGGTCGCCGGTACGGGTGTAGATGCGCGTCAGATTGACCATCCCGCCAGCGTAGTTATGCCCCGGCTCGCCGGAAGACACGTGTGCCGACCGTCACGGAGAGGGCGGCGAAGGCGAGTGCGACCAGGACGCCGTACAGCATGGGGACGGTGGCGTAGTGGCCCATGTACGCGTCCCGCACCGCGTCCACCAGATAGCGCAGCGGCATGACGTGCGAGAGGGCGTCCAGCCAGCCGGGGCCCAGGGCCATCGGCAGCATCAGGCCGGAGAGCAGCATCGACGGCATGGTCAGCGCATTGATGACCGGGCCGAACTCCTGGGGCGTACTGACCTTCAGTGCCAGCGCGTACGAGAGCGACGCGAGCGAGACGACCAGCAGCGCGACGAAGCCGAAGCCGATGAGGATGCCGCCCAGCGGTGCGCGCAGGCCCATGACGAGGGCCGCCAGGACCAGCAGTACCGCCTGGAAGACGAAGAGCAGGACGTCGCGCAGGACCCGGCCGAGCAGCAGCGCGAGCCGGCTGACCGGTGTCACCCGCATGCGCTCCAGCACCCCGGTGTTCTTCTCCAGGATGATCGCGAAGCCGCAGAACGAAGCGCCGAAGAGGGCGAGTTGGAGCAGCAGGCCGGGCACCAGCACCTGCCAGGAGCTGCCGGTGGAGCCGAGCGGCAGGCCGGTCAGGAGCGGGCCGAAGAAGAGCAGGTACAGCAGCGGCATCAGGGCGCCGAAGAGGATCTGGAACTTCGAGCGCAGGGTCTGGCGGGCGTAGCGCCCGAAGACCAGCGCGGTGTCGGAGGGCAGTGCGGACATCGGGGCGGGCTCCTCAGACGGAGAGGGGGGCGGGGTCCTCGGTGGTGACCGAGCGGCCGGTGAGGGCGAGAAAGGCGTCCTGGAGGGAGGCGGCGGCCGATCCGGCGTACCGCTCCTTGAGCGCGGCGGGCGGTCCCTCGGCGGCGACGACGCCCTGGTCGACGACGACCAGCCGGTCGGCGAGCGCGTCGGCCTCGTCGAGGTAGTGGGTGGTCAGCACGACGGTGGTGCCGTGCTCGGTGCGGATGCGGCGGACCAGGTCCCACAGGTCGGCGCGGCTGCCGGGGTCCAGCCCGGTGGTCGGCTCGTCGAGGAAGAGCACCTCGGGGCGGTGGATGAGCCCCATGGCGAGGTCGAGTCGGCGCCGCTGGCCGCCCGAGAGCGCGGCCGTCCTCCGGTCCAGCAGCCCTTCCAGGCCCAGGTCGGCGGCGAGTTCGCCGGCGCGCGCCGTGGCCTCGGCCTTGCTGAGCCGGTACAGCCGCCCCTGGGAGACCAGCTCCTCGCGTACCGAGACGGCCGGGTCGACGCCGCCGGACTGGGCGACGTAGCCGACCCGTCGGCGGACGCCCGCCGGGTTCCGGGCGAGGTCGCAGCCCGCGACGGTGGCGGTGCCGCCCGTGGGCGGCAGCAGCGTGGTGAGCATGCGCAGGGTCGTGGTCTTGCCGGCGCCGTTGGGGCCGAGCAGGCCGAGGATCTCGCCGCGCTCGGCGGTGAGGTCGACGGAGCGGACCGCTTCGACGGGACCGCGCTTGGTCGTGAAGGTCCGGGACAGTCCGGAGGCGGTGATGACGGGCATGACGGCAAGAAAAGCAGAGTGACCACAAATTTGCAATGCCTCCAAATTTTCAAGCCATGCAAGCGCGCCTAGGATGGGGCCATGAGCGAGGGGTCGAAGAAGGAAGGGCTGCGCGAGCGGAAGAAGCGGCAGACCCGGCAGTACCTGTCGGACGTCGCCACCGGGCTCTTCCTGGAGCGCGGTTTCGACGCGGTGACCGTCGCGGAGATCGCCGAGGCCTGCGAGGTCTCCGTGAACACCGTCTACAACTACTTCCCGGCCAAGGAGGACCTCTTCTTCGACCGCAGCAAGGGGGTCGTGGACCGGCTCTCGCGCTGGGTGCGAGCCCGGGCTGCCGGGGAATCGGCCGCCGCCGCGGTGCTGCGCGAGCTGCGCGAGGAGGTCGAGGCGGTCTCGCCGCGGGTGGGGCTGTTCGAGGGGTACGAGCGGTTCATGCGGGTCATCCACGGCTCGGCGGCCCTGAAGGCGCGGCTGTGGTACATCCAGCAGGAGACGGCCGAGCACCTGGAGCGCACGCTGTGCGAGGAGGTCGGCGCCGAGGAGGGCGACCTGCTGCCGGTCCTCGTGGCGGGGCAGCTGAACTGGGCGCACGGGACGCTCATGGCCCACATCGGCCGCGAGATGACCGCGGGTCGGGGGGCGACCGAGGTGTCGCGGGAGGCGCTGGCGCTGCTGGACGAGCTGGAGGGCCTGCTGAGCGAACGGGTACTCAACTACGCGGTACGCGCCCCGGAGTGAGCCGGCGGCCACCGGCGGCCCGGTGTGGCGCCGGGTGCCCGGCGCGAGAGGCGGGGGCCGTTCCGGTGTGATGTCCGTCATGTGAGACAGGACGCACTCATCAGACCTCCCAACCAAGGCGAACGGGCGCTAACGTCGCCCGGGAGAAGTCGTGAAGTGCACAGCGTGTGAGGGGTCGTTCAGTGGCAAGGAAGCTCGCCGTCATCGGGGCCGGACTCATGGGTTCCGGCATCGCACAGGTCTCGGCCCAGGCCGGCTGGGACGTGACCCTCCGGGACGTCACCGACGGCGCGCTGGCCCGCGGCCGCAGCGGCATCGAGGCGTCGTACGAGAAGTTCGTCGCCAAGGGCAAGCTGGACGCGGCCGCCGCCGAGCAGGCGCTGGCCCGCATCACCACCACCACCGACCTGGAGGCGGCCGCCGACGCCGACATCGTCGTCGAGGCCGTCTTCGAGAAGATCGAGATCAAGCGGGAGATCTTCTCGACGCTGGACAAGCTGGTCCGGGAGGACGCCGTACTGGCCTCCAACACCTCCGCCATCCCGATCACCAAGATCGCGGCGGCCACCTCCCGCCCCGAGCGGGTCGTGGGCGCGCACTTCTTCTCGCCGGTGCCGATGATGCAGCTGTGCGAGCTGGTGCGCGGTTACAAGACCAGCGACGAAACGCTCGCCACCGCGCGGGAGTTCGCCGAGTCGGTCGGCAAGACCTGCATCGTCGTCAACCGCGATGTGGCCGGTTTTGTCACCACCCGGCTCATCTCGGCGCTGGTCGTCGAGGCCGCCAAGCTCTACGAGTCCGGCGTGGCCACCGCCGAGGACATCGACACCGCCTGCAAGCTGGGCTTCGGTCATGCGATGGGCCCGCTGGCCACCGCCGACCTCACGGGCGTCGACATCCTCCTGCATGCCACCGAGAACATCTACACCGAATCGCAGGACGAGAAGTTCGCGCCGCCGGAGCTCATGCGCCGCATGGTGGATGCAGGCGATATCGGCCGCAAGAGCGGGCAGGGATTCTACGAGCACTGAGAGTCCGGGCCCGTAATCCCGGGCGCGGACTCCGGACGCCCGTACTCCGGACCCCGGCGCGCGGGCGGCGCCGGGGTTCCCGGAACGGTCCGATGCCACACCCGTTCAGCCGTCACTCGGCCGAGTGATTTCGGTATCGGTTCGCTTACAGGCGGCAACTTCGTCGTGTGAGAGGCAGTCAGTTCTGTAGACGCAAAATACATTTCGCATCACCACGGGGAGCGCATATGCACATCAAGGGCGACCACGCCGAGCTGGTCGTCGGGGGCCGCCTCGACGTACGCAGCGCGGCGGACGCCCGTACGGCCCTGCACACCGCAGTCGACTCGGGTCGCGGTGACCTGGTCCTGGACCTGACCGAACTGGACTCCTGGGACGCCACCGGACTCGGCGTGATCATGGGCGCGCACCGCCGTGCGGGCCGGGTGAACCGCCGGCTCGTACTGCGCGGGGTGCCGCCCCAGATGCAGCGCCTGCTGGTGGCCACACGGTTGCATCGCATTCTCGCCATCGAGGGCGGCATCGAAGCGGAGTCGCTGCCCCGCGTCTGAGGACCGGGTGACCTGCGAGGAGCCGTACGGCCGTCGGGAAGTGAGAGGCGGAAGTGGTACATAGCGCAGTGATCCTCGCGAATCCGTGACGTACCGGTCAGAGCAGGACCCCGGCGCATCATAGATACTGTCCGAGGCTTAATGTTCGGTTTCGTCGCGTCCCGGACGGCCGCGGCGGACACCGGACCAGGAGCGGCGGCCGGGGCGACCCGTCCCGGCCCGGTCGGGGAGTGCGGACGGCCGGGAGAGCAGTTCGGCACGCCACGCATCTGGGGGGCTCGATTCCATGGATCCGCACAACGGCCGGCGGCCGGAGGAGCACGGCGCGCAGGAGCACCCTGCCGGCCCGCTCCCGTCCGGCACCGGAAGCCGGCAGTTCGTGCCGCCGGACGGCCCGGCACGCACCGCCCGCCTGGTCACCGGCGACTACCTGCTCACCGTCAACCCCGTCGACGGCAGCGAGATCGAGCCGACCCCGCCGGGCGAGGAGCCCGGCACGCCCCAGAAGCAGACGCCCAAGGAGCGGGCCGAGAGGGCCCGGGCCACGAGCGCGCCGCCGGTGCCGCCCGGCGGCCTCGCACACCCCGTGGACCGGCTCCCGCTGCTGGAGCGCCAGGAGGAGACCGAGCGGCTGACCCGGCTGCTCACCCGCGGCCGCTCCGTACGCCTCACCGGTCCCGCCGGCGCCGGCCGCACACGGCTGCTGGACGCCGTCGCCACCGCCTGCGCAGGGCTCGCGCCCGACGGCGTTGTCCGGCTCTCCGGATACCGCCGTACGGCCACCGACGTGATGTACGACCTGTTCGCCGCCGTGCACCGCACGCCGACGTACCGCCCGGGCCGCCCCGAGCTGCTCACCGCGCTGGCCGGCATCGGCGCCGTGGTGATCGTGGACGACCTGGAGTTCGGCGGCGAGCCGCTGGAGGAGCTGCTGGCCGCCACCCCCGAGTGCGCCTTCCTCCTCTCGGCCACGCCCGACGTGCCCGCGCCTTCCGCCGCCTCGCACATCGAAGAGGTCTTCGTCTCCGGCCTCGGCCGCGCCGCCTGCCAGGAACTGCTGGAGCGCGCCGCCGGCCGGCCGCTCACCGAGGAGGAGGCCGCCTGGGCGGGCGACCTCTGGTTCGAGTCCGAAGGGCTCCCGCTGCGCTTCCTGCAGGCCGGCGCCGTCCTGCGGCAGCGCGACCGGCTGCGCGCCGCGGCGCCCGCCGACGGTACGGCGGACGGCGGTGAACCGGCCGGCTCCGACGACGTACCGCCGCTGCCCGGCATCCCCCAGGCCGGCTCGTTCGCCACGCTCATCGCCGAGGGGCTGGCACCGGTGGCCCAGGACACGCTGCGGCTGGCCGTCGCCCTCGGCGGCGACCTCCCGCACCCCACCCACCTGCCCGCGCTGTTCAAGGACCCGCACGCCGACGCCGTCCTCGGCGACCTGCTGGCCTGCGGGCTCATCAGCCCCGCCGGCACCCACCACCGCCTCGCCGCGACCGTGCTGGACCAGCTCACCGCCGCCGGGTACGCCGAGGGCGCGGCCGGCCGCGCGCACGCCGCCGCCCAGCACTACTCCTGGTGGGCCGGACACCACTCCGTCGCCCCCGAGCGGGCCGCTGCCGAGGCCGACGCGCTGCTCGCCGCGATGGCCCGGCTGACCGCGAGCCGGGAGCCCGGGCACGCCAGCGCCGCCGTGCTGCTCGCCCGTACCGCGGCTCCCGCCTTCGCCGCCGCCCTGCAGTGGAACGCCTGGGAGCGCAGCCTCCGGCACGGCCAGGAGGCCGCCAGGATCGCCGGCGAGGTCGGCGAAGAGGCCTACTTCCACCATGAGTTGGGCGTCCTCGCGCTCTGCCTGGGCAACCTGGACAAGGCCCGCGCCGAACTGGAGGCGTCCATAGGGCTGCGCGGCGCGCTCGCCGACCGGCGCGGCGCCGTCGCGGGGCGGCGCGCCCTCGCCCTGGTCGCCGACCGTACCGGTGTGCCCGTGTCGTCCGAGGTCACCGCGGCCGCGGTGGCGGCGGCCGGCGAGGAGGTGCCGCTGGTCGGGACGGACGAGTCGGCCTCGCCGCCCGGGTCGCCGACCGCGATCACCACGCCCGTGCCGCGGGTGGACGAGACCGCGGCGACCGTCGTCACCCCCGCCGTCACCGCCGCTTCGCCCCCCTCGGCCTCGCCGAAGAAGAAGCGGGCGGTCTTCTCCGGCGCGCGCCGCAACGTGGTCGCGGCCGGCGCGGGCGCCCTGCTCGCCGCCGTCCTCGGCACGATCGTCACGCTCGGCGCCACCTCCGGAGGCGACAGCCCCGCCGACAAGGTCAAGTCCGAGCAGTCGGCGGAGGAGGGCAAGGACGACGGCGGCCTCACCGCCGACGAGCCCAGCCAGGGGACGAGCAGCGACTCCGGCCGCTGGAACAGCGGTAACGGCGCCCGTACCGGCGAACCCGCGACGTCCGGCACCACCCGGCCCGGCGACCCCGCCACCAGCGGCGAGCCCGGCACCCCGGGCACCACCGAGCCGGGCGAGGAGCCCTCCGGCTCCACGGGCCCGACGACCTCGCCGGGCAAGCCGACGCCGCCCACGCACAAGCCCACGCCGCCGACCCACAAGCCCACGCCGCCGACGAGCGAGCCCACCGAGCCGACGGAGGAGCCCACGCCGACGGAGGAGCCGACCACGCCGGATCCGACGGACGACCCGACCACCGGCGACTCGCAGAGCCCCTCGCAGACCGCGAGCAGCCCGATGAGCGAGGGCACCGGCGGCACCGCGTCGGGAGCCGGCGAGCCGACGGCCTGACGGCCCCTGTCACGACGCACGACGGCCCGCCCGCGAATCACTCGCGGGCGGGCCGTCGCATGCGTACGGGGGCGGGGCCGGGCCCTCAGAACAGCCGCAGCTTGTCGTCCTCGATACCGCGCAGCGCGTCGTAGTCCAGGACGACGCAGCCGATGCCGCGGTCGGTGGCCAGCACCCGGGCCTGCGGCTTGATCTCCTGCGCCGCGAACACGCCCTTCACCGGGGCGAGGTGCGGGTCGCGGTTGAGGAGTTCGAGGTAGCGGGTCAGCTGCTCGACACCGTCGATCTCGCCGCGCCGCTTGATCTCCACGGCCACGGTCGCACCGTCCGCATCCCGGCACAGGATGTCCACCGGGCCGATCGCGGTGGGGTATTCACGCCGAATCAGGGAGTAGCCCTCGCCGAGGGTGTCGATCCGGTCCGCGAGCAGCTCCTGAAGGTGCGCTTCCACGCCGTCCTTGATGAGCCCCGGGTCCACGCCCAGTTCGTGGGAGGAGTCGTGCATGATCTCCTCCATCGTGATGATGAGCTTCTCGCCCGCCTTGTTCTCCACGGTCCATACGTCGCTGTCGCCACCCTTGAGGGTGCACGGCGGGGACATCCAGTTCAGCGGTTTGTAGGCCCGGTCGTCAGCATGGATGGAGACGCTGCCGTCTGCCTTGACCAGGATCAGACGGGGGGCGGAGGGCAGGTGGGCGGTAAGCCGGCCGGCGTAGTCCACGGAGCAACGGGCGATGACGAGACGCATGGTGCGCCACGCTACTCGACGGCGGGTGGTGCACGCGATTCGCCCGTACCGTCCGCCCGGGGGCCCGGAAGGCGGCGGCTCCGGTACGCACGCGACGTTGCGGCCGAAACCGGCGCAGCTCCGGCGGACTCCCGTGGCCGGTTGTGTGCGCAATCTCCTGGTGCGGTCAAGAAAGGCGGAATACCGTTGACGCGGGGGGTCGTGACGCGGACACGCTGCGTGGCGATTCTCTGCCCTATCCCTGAGGCTCCGCCCCATATGGAGCCGCGAGAGGAGAACCTCATGTCGCTCGACGTCTCACCGGCCCTCCTCGAACAGGCCGAGCGAGGCGAGGTCGACGAAGCCGCATTTGTCGACTGCGTCCGGACCTCTCTGCCCTATGCATGGGAGATGATCAGCTCGCTGGTGGCCCGGCTGAAGGTGGACGGCGGACAGTTCGCCGACAACCAGACCCCGCCGCCCGACGAGCAGGCGCGCGGCCAACTGCTGCGAGCGCTGGCGAGTGACGCGATACGCGGGTCGCTTGAACGCCATTTCGGTGTGCGGCTGGCGTTTCAGAACTGCCACCGGGTCGCGGTCTTCCCGCTCGACTCGGCGGTGGACGACCGTCTGGCCCGCTTCACCTCCATACGGGGCCAGTTGCTGAACCAGTCACCCGAACTGCGCGACTGCTGATAGGAGTTGCCGCCGCCGCGTACATGGGATGCGGCGCCTGACGTCCGTACGCAGCGGCGGCATCGGACGACGGTCCGCCGGCGGGGCCACCCGGCCCCGCCGACGGGCGGTCCGTCCACCGGGCACATGAACGTTCTCTCCGGACCCCCCGGCCCCTGGGGTCTCTCGCCCGACAGCGCCCGGCGGCGCGCTCAGGGCAGTACCGGAAGGACCTCTTTGCCCAGCCGGCGGATGTTCTCCTCCGTCGTGGCCAGGTCGCCGGAGCCCTCGACCAGCAGGGCGTAGCGCCTGATCCCCGTCTTCTCCGCCGACGCGGCGAGCCGGTCGGCGCAGCTCTCCGGTGTCCCCACCGGATGGAGCCCGCACAGCAGCTCGGTGTAGGCCAGCGGATCCCGCATGGCGCGGAGCCGGCCGTCGACCGTGACATGGGCCGCCAGCCCCTGGCGCAGCCAGCCGGGCATCGACTTCAGCAGGATCTCCGTGGCGTCCTGCCGGGTGTCGGCGATCTGCGCGACGCCCGCCGAGACGTGCCCGGCCGCGGCGACCTCGTCCGGATCCCGCCCCGCTGCCAGCGCCGTACGCCGCCAGCAGGCGACCATCTCGGCCTTTTCCTCGTCCGCCGCGTGCATCCCGAGCAGCATCGGCAGGCCGCGCTCGGCCGCCAGCCGCACGGACCCGGGAGAGGTGCAGGCCACCACCACCGGCGGGCCGTCCCGGCCGGCCGGCTCCTCCGCGGGCCGCGGCACCACCGCCACGTCCCGGAAGGCGTACCGCGCCCCGGCGGCCCCGACCCGCGGCTCGCGCAGCCAGCGCAGCAGCAGGTCCAGGGATTCCGGAAAGCCTTCCTCGTACGCCGCGAGGCCGGACCCGAAGACCTCCAGGTCCACCCACGGCCCGCCCCGCCCGACGCCGAGCGTGAACCGCCCGCCGGACGTCAGATGCAGCAGTGCCGCCTGCTCACCGACCGCGACCGGATGCGCCGTCGGCAGTACGCTGACGGCCGTGCCGACGCCGATGCGGTGCGTACGCCCCAGCAGCTGCGCGGCCAGCGTCACCGCCGACGGACAGATGCCGTACGGCACGAAATGATGCTCGGCCACCCAGACGTCGTCGAGCCCGGCCTCCTCGGCCACCTCGGCCGACCGGACGGCCCTATGCAGTGTCTCCCCCTCGCCCTGGCCCGGAAACTGGGCGGCCAGGATGAATGCCCCAACGCGCATCGCTCTTCTGCCTCCTCGCAGCCGACGCGACATCCCCCTTACAGGCAACAACGGCTGACACGTGCCAAAGGCACGGCTCCCGGCGAAGTTTCCTGATGATCGCAGCATTGCGACAGGGGACTCGGGACGCCGACCGCGCACCGTAGTCTGGTAACAGGCCGTTACTCCCCCAGAGAAGTCCCGAGGTGCCCAGTGTCCCCCCGTCGAAACCGTCCACGCGGCGGTGAGAATCCCTCGGACCGCGTGGGCGGCAGCCGGTACGGACTGGAGAGTACGGCGGAGTGGCGCGGCGAGGAGTGGTACGTCCGCCATGTCGGCGGGGGCGCGGCCGCCAAGCACTACCGCTGCCCGGGCTGTGACCAGGAGATCCCGCCCGGCGTGCCGCATGTGGTGGCCTGGCCGCAGCACAGCGACGGTGACGACCGCAGGCACTGGCACAAGGCCTGCTGGAACGCGCGGGACCGCCGAAGCGCCCGGCTCCAGCGGTCCCGTAACGCGCCCCGATACTGACCCTCGGAGCAGCGCTTTCCGGCCTCTCGGCCGGGCCTTCCCGGTGCGGGCCTACACGTCCCGCTGGTTGAGCGCCACGAAGGCGCCGCCGAGGACGACGGCCGTGAGCCCCGTCATGATCCACAGCGGCTCCCAGCCCGACGGGCCGGACGAGGCCACGGCGTTGCTGTACATCACGCCGAGCTGGCTGGGGATGGAGTACTCGAACAGCCACTCCCGCAGGTCCGACAGGCTCTCCGCCATCATGAACAGCGCCAGCACCAGCGGCAGCAGCACCAGGCCGATCATGATGGTGATGGCGCCGGCGGAGTGCCGCAGCAGCGCGCCCACGGCCAGCGCGAGCAGCCCGATCATCGCGACGTAGAGGCTGACGCCGATCGTCGCCTTGAACCACTCGGAGCCGTCCGGCGTGGCCCCGCCCTGGCCGCTGAGCATCCCGGTCAGCAGCAGTGCCACCACCGCCGTGGTCACGGCGGTGACCACGAAGGACAGCAGGAAGAAGACGATCGCCTTCGCCGCGAGCACCCGCGCCCGGCTGGGGCAGGCGGTCAGCGTCGTACGGATCATGCCGGTGCCGTACTCGGAGGAGACGCACAGCACGCCCAGAGTGATCACGCACATCAGGCCGAGCAGCATGCCGAACATGCCGAAGCCCAGCGGCGACTCGCTGCCCAGGTTCGTGCCGCTCGCGGAGATGCCGATGCCGGTGAGCGCGCCGATGCCGACGACGAGGAGGATCATCACGCCGAGCGTCCACACCGTGGAGCGGACCGACTTGATCTTCGTCCACTCCGAGGCCAGCGCGTGGCCGAGGTGGGCCCGCCGGACCGGAATGGGGGAGACGTAGCCGGACCCGGGGAGCTGCGAGTGCGGGGGACCGGCGGCGTGCTGCCCGGGCTGCGGCTGCGGCTGGTGCGGTACCGGAGGCTGCTGGTGCTGGTACTGCTGCGGCGGAGCCTGCGGAGCCTGCGGAGGCTGCTGGCCCTGCGGCTGTGGCTGCGCCTGCGGCTGGGCGACCGGCTGCTGTCCGCCCCGCGCCCCGACGGCGTTCAGCATCATCGTGCCCTCGTCCTGACGGGGCGGTACGTCCTGGCGCGGCTGCTGAGGCTGTTGCTGCGGCTGCTCGGGGGTGGTCATCGGGCGTCCTCGCTGTGCTGCTGGGTCGGGTCGGCGGGGGCGGCGTGCGGCGGCCCGGCAGGGGCCTGCGGCTGGGGCTGGGCCTGCTGTGGGTGCGGCGGCTGGGGCTGGGCCTGCTGTGGGTGCGGCTGGGCCTGCGGCGGCGCCCCGTGCGGGCCGGGCACGGGCGCGCCCTGCGGCGGCCCGCCCGCGAACGGGCCGGGCTGCCCGTACGGCCCCGGCATACCGGCCTGCGGCGCCGTCCCGGCCTGCGGCCCGGGCTGTCCGGCGTACGGGCCGGCCGCGTGCCCCTGCGGCGGCATCCCGGGCGGCTGCGCGATCGCCTGCGGCGGCACCGCACCGTGCGGGACCTGCGGCGGCACCGCCGAGCGGTAGTCCACGGCGCTCTGCGTCAGCTGCATGTACGCCTCCTCCAGGGAGGCCTGGTGCGGCGAGAGCTCCCACAGCCGGACGTCGGCCTCGTGCGCCAGATCGCTGATCTGCGGCAGCGCCAGCCCGGTCACGCGCAGCGCGCCGTCCGGCTCGGGCGCGACCTGGCCGCCCGCCTCGCCCAGCGCGGCGGTCAGCTTCTCGGCCTGGCCGGGCTCGGTGTCCGGGGTGCGGACCCGCGCGAAGCCGGCGGAGTTGGCGGCGATGAAGTCCTTGACGTTCATGTCGGCGAGCAGCTGGCCGCGGCCGATCACGATCAGGTGCTCGGCGGTCAGCGCCATCTCGCTCATCAGGTGCGAGGAGACGAAGACCGTACGGCCCTCCGACGCCAGCTGCTTCATCAGGTTGCGGACCCAGAGGATGCCCTCCGGGTCCAGGCCGTTGACCGGCTCGTCGAAGAGCAGGACCTGCGGGTCGCCGAGCATCGCGGAGGCGATGCCGAGGCGCTGCCCCATGCCCAGCGAGAAGCCCTTGGACCGCTTTCTCGCCACGTCCTGCAGGCCGACCAGACCGAGCACCTCGTCCACCCGGCTTGCCGGGATGCCGGCGAGCTGGGCCAGCGACAGCAGGTGCTGGCGGGCGCTGCGGCCGCCGTGCACGGCCTTGGCGTCGAGCAGCGCGCCGACCTGGCGGGGCGCGTTCGGCAGCTTGCGGAAGGGGTGGCCGCCGATCGTCACGTGCCCGGCCGTCGGGGTGTCCAGCCCCAGGATCATGCGCATCGTGGTGGACTTCCCGGACCCGTTGGGCCCCAGGAAGCCGGTGACGGTGCCCGGCCGTACCTGGAACGACAGGTTGTGCACGGCCGTCTTGGCGCCGTAGCGCTTCGTCAGGCCGACTGCCTCGATCATTCTCCGCCCCTCGCGAGATGGTGTGGGGCACGGCATGCCGAAGTGACCTCATGCCCCCGTGAGGGTTAGGAGGCTATCGAGCCATTGACGGTTCCACTCAATCCCCGCGTGTCGGTGACCCACGAAGTCCCGCGCCGCCCCCGATGGGCGGAAGATCGTCGTACGTCAGGACCTCCGCGTCGTCGTCCACGTATGGGGTGAACTCCGGCTGCGGCACCACCCGGCCCTCCGCACGGAAGACCTGCCGGGCGGCAGCGCGCACCGCGCCGTCCTCCGCCGCCCGCCGCACCCACGTCCGCGGATCGGGCCCGAGGAGCCGCCGCAGCGCCGCCGAGCCGGCCAGCAGCGCGGCGAGCAGCGCAGGCTGCGCCCCGGCGGGCCGCGGCCGGCCGTCCGGCCCGGCCAGCACGCCGTACCGGCTGACGTAGAGATACGCGCCGCCCAGCCGCTCCCCGGACGGCAGCGTCATCGGGAAGCGGTCGCCGGGCAGCAGGATCCGGTGGTAGCGGGCCTCGGTGGCGTCCACGACCGCCAGCTGCGCGGCGTCCAGCCAGCCCGCCACCAGCGTCACCTCGGACTGCGGGTCTGCGAAGGGCGCGGCGGCCACGTAGCCCGGCGTCCCGACGTGCGCGGAGCTGCCCACGCCGATGCCCCCGACCCGTGCCGGGACCATCGGCACGGCCACCGGCACCTCGCTCCGGGCGAGCTTGTAGGCGACCTGCGCGGGGGAGGCGTTGGAGCCGACGGCGAGGACGGGGTGGCGCCGCCCGGTGAGCGGCAGGCCGCGGGTGCGCAGGACGTCGTCGAGCGTGCGGTCGGGGTCCGGGCCCAGACGCCAGCCGCCGACCCGGTGCCGGCCGGGGGCGGCGGTGAGCGGCAGCAGCGCCTCGCCGTCCAGGAGGGCGGGCGCGTCGACCGGGCGGCCCGGATAGCTGAGCGGTTCCAGGGCCGGTACGGCGCCGAGGCCGGCGGCCCGTACCGACGTCATGCGTCCCGCTTCTTGAGCAGGAGATAGCCGCCGGCCAGCGCCGCGACCACCCACAGGGCCATGATGCCGAGCCCGCCCCACGGCCCGTACGAGACGTCGTCGGTGAGCACCACCTTCATGATCCGCTGGCCCGCCTGGTCGGGGAGGTAGCGGCCGAGCTTCCGGGTGGCCGAGACGGTGCCCAGGATGTTGGAGATCAGGAAGAAGAACGGCATCAGGATGCCCAGCGAGAGCATCGGGCTGCGCAGCATCGTGGCCACACCCATGGAGAACACCGCGATCAGCGTCATGTAGAGCGCGCCGCCGAAGACCGCGCGCAGCACGCCCGGATCGCCCAGCGCCACCCGCAGGTCGGGCCCGAGCATGGCCTGGCCGAGGAAGAAGGTGAGGAAGGCGGTCACCAGCGACACGACGAAGGCGAGCACGGTGGCCACGACGATCTTGCTGGTGAGGAAGGTGGCGCGCTGCGGCACGGCGGCGAGCGAGGTACGGATCATGCCGGTGCTGTACTCGTTGGAGACCACCAGCACCCCGAAGACGATCATCGCGAGCTGGCCCAGCCCCATCCCGGCGAAGGCCGTGTTGGTCGGGTCGAACGTCAGCCGCTCGCGGGCCGGCATGGACCCGAAGTCGTTCTTGACGAGCAGGCAGATCAGCGCGCCGAGCGCGACCGTGACGACCACGGCGATGCCCAGCGTCCACACCGTGGAGCGCACCGACCTGATCTTGGTCCATTCCGAACCGATGACCTGGGAGACCACCGCCATCGTCAGCGCCCCTTCTTCCGGCGCCAGTCCTCGCCCCAGCCGGGCGCGGGGCCCGCCTGCGGGGCCGCACCCGGCCCGGGGGCCGGTCCCGCGGGGCCCGCCGGGGCCGCCGGGTCCGTCGTTCCCGAGTGCGCGTGGTACTCCACCGACTCCGCGGTGAGCTGCATGAACGCCTCCTCCAGTGACGCCTGCTGCGGGCTGAGTTCGTGCAGCACGAGGCCGTTCTCGGCGGCCAGCTCGCCCAGCCGGTCCGCGCTCGCCCCGTCGATCTCCAGTGCTCCGTCCCTGGCCGGTACGACGGCGTGCCCGGCCGCGGCCAGCACGTCCCGCAGCCGCTCGTGCTCCGGCGAGCGCATCCTGACGTAGCTGCGCGAGTTGCGCCGGATGAAGTCGGCCATGGAGGTGTCGGCGAGCAGCCGGCCCTGCCCGATGACGACCAGATGGTCGGCGGTCAGCGCCATCTCGCTCATCAGGTGCGAGGAGACGAAGACCGTACGGCCCTGGGACGCCAGGCTCTTCATCAGGTTGCGGATCCAGTGGATGCCCTCGGGGTCGAGACCGTTGACCGGCTCGTCGAACATCAGGATCCGCGGGTCGCCCAGCAGCGCGGCGGCGATGCCGAGCCGCTGCCCCATGCCGAGCGAGAACCCCTTGGCCCGCTTCTTGGCGACCGCGGTCAGGCCCACCGTGTCCAGCGCCTGGTGGACGCGGGCGCGCGGAATGCCGTTGCTCTGCGCCAGGCAGAGCAGGTGGTGGTAGGCGCTGCGGCCGCCGTGCATGGCCTTGGCGTCCAGCAGGGCGCCGATGTACTTGAGCGGGTCCCTCAGCTGCCGGTAGTGCTTGCCGTCGATACGGGCCGTGCCGGCGGTGGGGTTGTCCAGGCCGAGCATCATCCGCATGGTGGTCGACTTCCCGGCGCCGTTGGGGCCGAGAAAGCCGGTGATGATGCCGGGCCGGACGGTGAAGGTCAGCCGGTCGACGGCAAGCTTCTCGCCGTACCGCTTCGTCAGCCCTTCAATCTCGATCATGCGCCCACGGTACGGGCGGCACGTGTCACTCGCCGCTGGACCGCCTCCGTATGGAGGGCCGGCCCGGCAAAATCAAGCCTGTCCGGCGATTGAGGACGAGCGGCCGCCGGGCCGCGATGCGGACCCGCACCGGCACCGCAGCCCGCATCCCGAACACGCATCCGCCCCGCACCGCGGAAAACGGCACGGGGCGGATCGTCGGCCTCAAGCCGCGTCAGCGGCCCTGCTGGGCGGGCACACCGCGGGAGGAGTCCTCCTCGCCCGGGTTGCCGGCGGCAGCCACCGCCGCACCGGTCAGCGTCGCGAGCATCTCGCGGACGTTGGTCAGCTGGGCGTTGATGGAGTCGCGGCGGTTCGTCAGCGCCGCCAGCTCGCGCTCGGATTCGCTGCGGATACGGTCCGCCTTGGCGTTCGCGTCGGCCACGATGTCCTCGGCCTGGCGCTGCGCGGTCTCCACCGTCTGGCGGGCCCGGCGCTCCGCGTCCGTCCGCAGCTTCTCGGCCTCCAGGCGGAGCTGCTCGGCGCGGTGCTCGATCTCGGCGAGCCGCTTCTCGGCCTTGGCCTGACGCGAGGCGAGGTCGCGCTCGGACTGCTCGCGGCGCTTGGCGAGGTTCGTCTCGAAGTCGGCCGCGGCCTGGGCGGCCTTCGCGCGGGTCTCCTCGAAGAGGGAGTCCGCCTCCTCGCGCTTGGACTGCGCGTCCTTCTGCGCGTCGGACCGCAGCGTCTGCGCCTCGCCCTTCGCCTTCTCGACGATCCGGGCGCCCTCGTCCTCCGCCTTGGCCTTGCGCTCGGCGGCGAATGCCTCGGCGTCGTTGCGGACCTGCTGGGCGGCCGACTCGGCCAGCTCGCGGTGCTGCTCGGCGGCCCGGCGCGCTTCCTCGCGCAGGTCCTTGGCCTCCTCCTCGGCGAGACGGAGGATCTTCTCGACCCGGGCACCGAGGCCCGCGTAGGACGGCTCGGCGTCGTTTACCTGGGCCTGGGCGTTCTGCGTTTCGAGATGGAGCTCCTCGATGCGCTTTTCCAGCGAGGTGATACGGGCCAGCGCGCTGTCGCGGTCGGCGACGAGCTTCGTAATGCGGTCGTCGACCTGACCGCGGTCGTACCCACGCCGCACGAGCTCGAAACCGAAGGGGGAGGAAGTGTCGCTCATGGGGTTCCTGTCGAAAGAGACCGGTGAGGTGATAAGGGGAATCCTAGGGGCCCGAGCGGCGTGTCATCGAGTCATTGACCGTTTGAAGTGGAGAATGACCCCTCATTTGAGTGGCTAACCATCAGACTGCTTGCCACCCGAACGAGTTGCCCCCGCGCCCGCCGCGGCCTTGACGCCCCCCGAACCGGAACCCTGCGACGAGCCTCCCTTACCACCGCCGCCGGCGCCACCCGGCGTCTCGAACGACTCCAGCGCTTCCAGGACATCCTGGACCCGCGAGATCTCGGTGTTGATGTCCTCCCGGCGCCGGACCAGCACCTCCAGCTCGCGCTTCCCGTCGTCCACGATCCGCTGGGCCTCCTGCTCGGCCTCGGTACGCAGCGCCTCGGCCTCCCGTACGGCCTGCGCCTTCTTCTGCTCGGCCTCCTTGATCAGGCCCTCGGCCTTCTTCACCGCCGCGATGCGGACCTTGCTGGCCTCGCTGCTCGCGTCCGACAGCATCTCCTTGGCCTGCTCCTCGGCCTCCACGCGCTGCGCCTCGGCCTGCGCGATGAGCTTGTCGACGCGCTCGCCCGCCGACTTCATCGCCTCGGCCGACTCCCGGCGGGCCCGCTCGTGCAGCTCCTCGACCTCGGCCTCGATACGGGCCCGCAGCTCCTCGGCGCGCTCCCGGATCGCGGTCGCGTCCCCGCGCGCCTCGCTGAGCAGCGTGTCGGCGTCCGTACGGGACTTCTCCACCCGGGCGTTGCCGTCCGCCGTGGCCTCCGCGACGAGCCGCTCGGCCTCCTTGCGGGCCACGCCGACCATCGTGTCGGCCTGCTCCTCGGCCGCGGTGGCCGCCTTCAGCGCCTCCTCCTGCGCCTTGGCGACCAGCTGGTCCGCCTGCTCGGCGGCGTCCGCACGCCGCTTGGCCGCGTCCTTGCGCGCCTCGTCCAGGGTGCGCTCGGCCTCCTCCAGCGCGTCGTTGCGGAACCGCTCGGCCTCGGCCTCGGCCTCCGCCTTGACCTGGTCCGCCTCGGTCCGCGTGCGCTGCGCGTGCTGCTGCGCCGAGCTGACCGTTTCGGCGGCCTCGGCCCGCATCCGGTCCGCGTCGGCCGAAGCCTCGGCGAGCATCCGGTCGGCCTGCTCGCGGGCGTCGGCCCGGGCCCGGTCCGCCTCCCGCTCCGCCGCCGCGGTGGCCTCCGCCGCCTCCGTGCGCAGCCGTTCGGCCTCGGTACCGGCCTCCGAGATCAGGCTGTCCGCCTGCTCGGCCGCGTCGGCACGGCGCTTCGCCGCGTCCTTGCGCGCCTCGTCCGCCGTCCGCTCGGCCTCCGTGCGGGCGTTCTCCAGTGCCTCGGCGGCCTCCGCACGGAGCCGCTCGGCCTGCGCCGTGGCGTCCGCGACGAGCCGCTCGGCCTGCTCGCCGGCCTCGGCCCGCAGCCGGTCGGCCGTCTCCTGGCCCTCGCGGATCGAACGGTCGGCGTCCGCCTGGGCCGACGAGGTCAGCTCGGTGGCCTCGTTGACGATCCGCTCGGCCTCCGTACGGGCCTCGGCGATCAACCGGTCCGCCTGCTCAGCGGCCTCCGACCGCATGCGGTTGGCGTCCTCGCGGGCCTCGGCCCGGGCACGCGCCGCGTCCTGCTCGGCGGCGGCCAGCGCGTCCGAGGCGTTCGTCCGCAGCTGCTGCGCCTTCTCGGTGGCGTCCGCGACCAGCTTCTCGGCCTGCGCGGTGGCCTCGTTCAGCAGCTCGTCCGCCTGCTGCGCGGCCTCGCTGCGGCGCCGGTTGGCCTCCTCGCGCGCCTCGTCCAGCGCGCTGTTCGCCTCCCCGCGCAGCCGCTCGGCCTCGGCACCCGCCTCGGCAATCGTCCGCTCGGCCTCCCGCTGGGCCTCGCCCAGCAGTTCGTCGGCCTGCTCGGCGGCCTCGGCGCGGCGCTGGTTCGCGGCCTCGCGCGCCTCGTCCAGCGCGCTGTTGGCCTCCACGCGCAGCCGCTCGGCCTCGGCGATGGCCTCCGAAACCGTACGCTCGGCAAGGGACTTGGCGGCCTCGGCCTCGACCTGCGCCTCCTGCCGGACGCGGCCGGCGTCCTGCGAGGCGCGCTCGCGCTCGTCGTACGCGTCGGAGCGGACCCGGTCCGCCTCCTGCTGCGCCTCCTCCTTCGTGCGCGCGGCCGCGTGCTCGGCGGCCGACCGCAGTCCGGCGATCTCCTCCTCGGCCTGCTCGCGCAGCCCGGCGACCGCGTCCCGCACCTGCTGCGCGGTCTGCTCGGCGGTGGCGACCAGCTCCTCGGCGCGCCGGTCCGCCTCCTCCACCAGCCGCTCGGCCTCGGTCTGCGCCTCGGAGACCCGTGCGCGGGCCGTGGCCAGCAGTTCCTCGCTCTGCTCGCGGGCCGCCGTGCGCTCCTGGTGGGCCTCCTCGCGGGCCTCGCCCAGCTGCTGTTCGGCCTCCCGGCGGCGGCGGGCCGCCTCCTCCTGCGCGGCGGCCAGCGCCTCGGCGGCCTCCGTGCCCGTACGCTCGGCGGCCGCCGCGGCCTCCGCGCGCACCCGGTCGGCGGTCTCCTGCGCCTCCGCCTTCAGCCGCTCGGCCTCGGCGGCGGCCTCGCTGTGCAGCCGGGCCGCGGTGGCCTCGGCCTCGGCGCGCGCCTCGGAGGCGTCCGCGGCGGCCTCGGTGCGCAGCCGCTCGGCCTCCTCCTCGGCCTGCTGCTCCTTCTCCCGGCGGCGCTCGGCGGACTCCGCCTTCAGCCGGGCGGTCTCCTCCTGGGCCTCCCTGCGGAGGCCCTCGGCCTCCTCGCGGGCCTCGCGCAGCGCCGTCTCGGCCGCGGCGACCCGCTCCTCCGCCTCGGAGTGCAGCCGGTCCAGCTCGGCCTGGGCCAGCTCGCGGCGCTCGTCCGCGCTGCGCTCGGCCTCGGCCCGCAGTTCGGCGGCGGCCTCCTCGGCCTCGGTACGGGTGGCGGCCGCGGCCTCCTCGGCCGCTGCGTACAGGTCCTCGGCCTCCTGGCGGGCCTGGTCCAGCGCCTCCTCGGCCTGCGTACGCAGCTGCGCGGCGCGCTCGGCGGCCTCGCCGCGCACCCGCTCGCCGTCCGCCGCCGCACCCGAACGGGTCTCCTCGGCGTCCGACTTGGCCTTGGCCAGCAGCTCCTCGGCGGTGGCCGCGGCCTCCTCGATCTGCTGCACGGCCTCGCGGCGCGCCTCGCCGCGGATCCGCTCGCCCTCGTCGACCGCCTCGGCCCGCAGCTGCTCGGCCTCGCCGCGCAGCCGGCGCGCCTCCTCCTGCAGCTCGACGGTCTTGGCGCGGTATTCCTTGGTGTCGTCCTTGGCAGCGCCCTTGAGCTGCTGGGCGGTCTCGTGCGCCTCCTCGCGCAGCCGGTCCGCCTCGGTCTCGGCCTCCTTGCGGATCCGCTCGGCCTCCTCGGCGGCGGCCCTGGTGGTGGCCTTGGCGTCCTCCGACGCCTTGCTGACCATCTCCTCGGCGCTCCGCGCGGCCTTCGCCAGCTGCGCCGCGGAGTCCTCGGCGGCCTTGGCGCGGGCGGCCTCCTGGGCCTCCGAGACCAGCCGCTCGGCCTCCGCCTTGGCGTCGGCGCGCAGCTGCTCGGCCTCGGCCTTGAGGGCCTCGGTCTCCTTGGTGGCCTCGCCGACCAGCCGGGCGATCTCCTGCTTGGCCGTACGGGTGCGCTGCTCGTTCTCCGACTCCGACGCGGCCAGCCGCTTGGCGGCGTCGGCCTCCGCCTCCTCGACGAGCTTCTCGGCCCGGGCGCGCGCCTCGCGCAGCGCCGTGTCGGCCTCCTGCATCCGCTCCTCGGCGGTGCGGGTCAGCTCGGCGCTGCGGCGGCGGGCCGCCTCGGACTCGCCCGCCGTGGAGGTACGCAGCTGTTCGGCCTGGTCGGTGGCCTCCTGGGCCTGGGTGGAGGCGGCGTTCAGGAGCCGCTCGGCGTCCGTGCGGGCGCGGCGCAGGATCGCGTCGGCCTCCGCGCGGGCCTGCTCGGCCTCGGCGCCCAGCCGCTCGCGGGCCTGCTCGGCCAGCCGCTGGGCCTCGGCGCGGGCGTGCGAGAGCGCCTGCTCGGCCTCGGCTCTGGACTCGTCCATGAGCCGGCGGGCCTGGGCCTCCGTACGGGCGCGCAGCTGCTCTGCCCAGGCGACGTTCTCGTTGACGTGGCTCTCGACGGTGGCCCGGCGCTCGTTCAGCTCCTCGTCCAGCCGCCGGCGGCGCTCCACCGCCTCGGTGTGCAGCTCGGCTTCCAGCTGCGACTGGCGCTCGGCCTGCTCCTGGAGGAGGCGCTGCGTCTGGGCCCGTGCCTCGCGCAGCTCGCGTTCGGCGTCGGCACGCAGCTGGTCGGCCTGGATCTGCGCATTGCGCAGCAGTTGCTCGGCCTGGGCGCTGACGTTGTCGTACGCCGGACGCGTCATGAGGGTACGGCGTGCCTCGTGCAGCTTGGCACGCAGAACTTCGACCTGATACCCGAGGTCGTCGGCATGCTGGACGGCCTTGTCCCGCTCCGTCTTCAGCCGCTCCATCTCGGCCTCGAACTGCGAGAGGTGATCGTCAGCCTCGTAGCGGTCGTTGCCCCGCACTGCGCGGTCCCATCCGTCCCCTGGTCATGGTGGCGGCCGGCTCCGTCGTGCGTGGAGCTGACCCTTCCGAAGAAATGGTGTCAGATCATCGGCGGAGATTGGACCGAGCCCCGATCCGGACCCCGGCCGAAGCAGCACTCTACCGGCCGGGGAACGCGAAGGTCAGTGCTCTGGGGAGGCCGTGACCAGTTCGGTCAGCACGCCGTGGCAGTCCTTGGGGTGCAGGAAGGTGATCCGGGAGCCCATCGAACCGGTCCGCGGCTCGTCGTAGAGCACCCGTACGCCCTTCTCCCGGATGTCAGCAGCATCACCGTCCACATCCGCGGTGCCGAAGGCGATGTGGTGCACCCCCTCACCGTTCTTCGTCAGCCACTTGCCCACGGCTGAATCCTCCCGGGTCGGTTCCAGCAGCTGGAGGTACGAAGCACCGCCGTCCGACGTATCGTTGATCTTGAGCATGGCCTCGCGCACGCCCTGCTCCTCGTTGATCTCCTCGTGGAAGACCTCGAACCCGTACGTCGCCCGGTAGAACTCGACGGTCGCGTCGAGGTCATGACAGGCGATCCCGATGTGGTCGATTCGCGTCAGCATTTCTCCAGTGCACCGCTCGCACGCATGATTACGCAACGTGCGCGCGATCACATCCACAGCCCGGTGACCCGGTGCGGTACCGCTCAGTACATTGATGAAAACCCTCGTTAACTTCCCTGCACAGGAAGGGCCGCGCTGATGTCCTCATCGAACGGCAGCACCACCTCCGTGATCGTCGCGGGGGCCCGCACTCCCATGGGGCGCCTGCTGGGCTCCCTGAAGTCCTTCTCCGGCGCGGACCTCGGCGGTTTCGCCATCAAGGCCGCACTGGACCGGGCCGGCATCGGCGGCGACCAGGTGCAGTACGTGATCATGGGCCAGGTGCTCCAGGCCGGCGCGGGCCAGATCCCCGCGCGCCAGGCGGCCGTGAAGGCCGGCATCCCCATGAACGTCCCGGCCCTGACCGTCAACAAGGTCTGTCTCTCCGGCCTGGACGCCATCGCGCTGGCCGACCAGCTCATCCGCGCGGGCGAGTTCGACGTCGTCGTGGCCGGCGGCCAGGAGTCGATGACCAACGCCCCGCACCTCCTCCCGAAGTCCCGCGGCGGCTACAAGTACGGCGCCGTGGAGATGCTGGACTCCATGGCGCACGACGGGCTCACCGACTCCTTCGAGAACGTCGCGATGGGCGAGTCCACCGAGAAGCACAACACCCGGCTGGGCATCGGGCGCCCCGAGCAGGACGAGATCGCCGCCCGCTCCCACCAGCGCGCCGCAGCGGCCCAGAAGAACGGCCTCTTCGAGGCCGAGATCACCCCCGTGGAGATCCCGCAGCGCAAGGGCGAGCCGGTCGTCTTCAGCCAGGACGAGGGCATCCGCGGCGAGACCACCGCCGAGTCCCTCGGCAAGCTGCGCCCCGCGTTCGCCAAGGACGGCACCATCACCGCCGGCAGCGCCTCGCAGATCTCCGACGGCGCCGCCGCCGTGGTCGTGATGAGCAAGGCCAAGGCCGAGCAGCTGGGCCTGGAGTGGATCGCGGAGATCGGCGCGCACGGCAACGTCGCCGGCCCGGACAACTCCCTGCAGTCCCAGCCCAGCAACGCCATCCAGCACGCCCTCGGCAAGGAGGGCCTGAAGGTCGCCGACCTCGACCTCATCGAGATCAACGAGGCGTTCGCCGCGGTCGCCGTGCAGTCCATGAAGGACCTCGGGGTTTCCCCGGAAAAGGTGAACGTCAACGGCGGAGCCATCGCGCTCGGCCACCCGATCGGCATGTCCGGCGCCCGTATCGTCCTGCACCTGGCGCTGGAACTGCGGCGGCGTGGCGGCGGCGTGGGCGCCGCGGCGCTGTGCGGCGGTGGCGGCCAGGGCGACGCCCTGATCGTGCGGGTGCCCGGCAAGTGACCCGACCGGGCAGGTGACCGTACGGGTGTCCGCCGGGGCACCCGTACGGCAGGCCCGTACGTACATCCCGCAGGGACCGAGAACGGAGCGCTGAGCAATGGCAGATGTCCCCACCCTGGTCGCCCAGGCCCGGGAGGGCCGGCCGCGTGCGGTGGCCCGGCTGATCTCGCTGGTGGAGGGCGCCTCGCCGCAGCTGCGCGAGGTGATGGCGGCGCTGGCCCCGCTGACCGGCCGGGCGTACGTCGTGGGCCTCACCGGCTCGCCGGGCGTGGGCAAGTCCACGTCCACCTCGGCGCTGGTCAGCGCGTACCGGAAGACGGGCAAGCGGGTCGGGGTGCTGGCCGTCGACCCGTCCTCGCCGTTCTCCGGCGGGGCCCTGCTCGGGGACCGGGTACGGATGAGCGAGCACGCCTCCGACCCCGGCGTCTACATCCGCTCCATGGCCACCCGCGGCCACCTCGGCGGCCTGGCCTGGGCGGCCCCGCAGGCCATCCGGGTGCTGGACGCGGCGGGCTGCGACGTGATCCTCGTGGAGACCGTCGGCGTGGGCCAGTCCGAGGTGGAGATCGCCTCGCAGGCCGACACCAGCATGGTCCTGCTCGCGCCGGGCATGGGCGACGGCATCCAGGCCGCCAAGGCGGGCATCCTGGAGATCGGCGACGTCTACGTGGTCAACAAGGCCGACCGGGACGGCGCCGACGCCACGGCCCGCGAGCTGAACCACATGCTGGGCCTGGGGGAGTCCCGGGCGCCGGGCGACTGGCGGCCGCCCATCGTGAAGACCGTCGCGGCCCGCGGCGAGGGCGTCGACGAGGTCGTGGAGGCGCTGGAGAAGCACCGCGCCTGGATGGACGAGCACGGCGTGCTCGCCGAGCGCCGGGCCGCCCGGGCCGCCCGCGAGGTCGAGACGATCGCCGTTACGACCCTCCGCGAGCGCATCGGTGACCTGCACGGCGACCGCAGGCTCGGCGCCCTCGCCGGGCGGATCATGGACGGCACGCTCGACCCGTACACCGCCGCCGACGAGCTGGTGGCGGGCCTGACGGAACAGGCCTGAACGCAATTGGCCGGCCGGCCCGCTCCTCGGGGGGCGAGGAGCCGGCCGGCCGGGCGGGCGGCGGGGGGCGCCGCCGGCTCGGGGTGTGCGGTGTACGGGATCAGTCGTCGTCGCCGTCGTCGCCGTTGTCGTGGTCGTCGTCCGAGTGCGCCTGGGTCACGGCGCCGCCCTTGGGGTCGACGTTCACATGGTGCTCGGCGCCGTCCTTGGTGACCGTCTCGGCCTCCCAGACGAGCTTCTTGCCGTGGTCCGGGCCGTCCAGCTCCACCGAGACGACCGTGCCGTGCGCGGCGGCCTTGCCGGCGGCCTGCGCGATGTCGACGGAGGCGTCGTCCAGGGCGGAGCGGACCCGGTCCTTGCCCTCGTCACCGTCGTCGTCCTGGTCGATGTGCTGACCGCGCACCTCGGCCTTGTCGGCGCCGACGGTGATGTCGTGCCACTTGCCGTCCTTGCCCAGCACGTTCACGTCCCAGGCGACACCGGACTCGTCGTCGTCCAGGTCGACCTCGGTGACCGTCCCCGGCACGGCCTTCAGCGCGGCGGCCGCGGCCTGCTGCGCGGTGACCGCGGCGGACCGCGCCTCACGGGCGTCGTCGCCGTCGCTGTCGTCGCCGGTCCCCTGCCCGTCGTACGACGCCACGCCGCCGGCCTGCTGGGACTGCGCCGGGCTGGACGCCGTTGCCGTCCCGTCCTCGTTACCGATCGCGACAGCGGTCGCGGTGCCGCCGGCGATCAGAGCGGCCGCGGCGACGGTGGCGATGACGACATTGCGCTTCATGGTGAAGCCTCCAGAACGGATTGCTGTTGGGCAGGATCACCTGCGGGGGCCGGGGGTCGCCCGGAGGGGGCCGGGACTGGCCCCCGAGGTGATGCCCACACACTGCCGACCCGTTCCTGAAGCCACCCTGAAGGAGCCTGAAGCGGTCTTCAGGAACCCAGCCTGAAGCGGTCTTCAGCAAGCCGGTGGCACCCTTGTCGCATGCGCCTGTTGATCGTGGAGGACGAGAAGCGGCTGGCCCGTTCCCTCGCCGCCGGCCTGACCGCCGAGGGATACGCCGTGGACGTCGTGCACGACGGCCTGGAGGGCCTGCACATGGCGGGCGAGGGCGCCTACGACCTGCTCGTCCTGGACATCATGCTGCCCGGCATGAACGGCTACCGGGTCTGCGGCGCCCTGCGCGCCGCGGGCAATGACGTGCCCATCCTCATGCTCACCGCCAAGGACGGCGAGTACGACGAGGCCGAGGGCCTGGACACCGGCGCCGACGACTACCTCACCAAGCCCTTCAGCTACGTCGTGCTGGTCGCCCGCGTGAAGGCGCTGCTGCGCCGCCGCGGCCGCACCGCGCTGCCCGTGCTGACCGTCGGCGTCCTCACCATCGACCAGAGCGCCCGCACGGTACGGCGCGGGGACGCGGACGTGCCGCTGACCACCAAGGAGTTCGCCGTCCTGGAACAACTCGCGCTGCGCGCCGGCGAGGTGGTCTCCAAGACCGAGATCCTGGAGCACGTCTGGGACTTCGCCTACGAGGGCGACCCGAACATCGTCGAGGTGTACGTCAGCGCGCTGCGCCGCAAGCTCGGCGCGGCCTCGATCCAGACCGTGCGCGGCGCGGGGTACCGGATGGTGCCCGGTGTTTAGGGCGCTGGGCTCGGTACGGGCCAGAGCGACCGCGGGCGCCACGGCCGTGGTGGCCCTCGCCCTCGTCGCGGTCGGCATAGCGGTCCTCATCGTGCTGCGCGGGAACCTGGTCTCCCAGGCCGATCTGCACGCCGAGGTCACCGCGCGCGAGGTCGCCTCCGCGATCGCCACCGGCACCGCCTACAAGGACCTGGACCTCCCCGACGCCGACGAGCACCCCGTCCTGGTCGACGACGAGCGGGGCCGCGTACTGGCGGCCGGCGAGGACCTCCAGGAGGTCGACGGCTACAAGGTCGCCCGGGGCACACCGCCCGGCTCCGGCCGCCACGGCGGCGACGATGACGACGGCGACGCCCCCCGTCCCGGCGAGGTGGACGACGACGTCGACAGCTCCGACGGCACGGCCGTCGTCGACGGCAAGCGCGCCGACTACCGCTGGGCCGAGGTCGACGCCACCGACACCCGTGACCGCACCGTGACCGTCATGGCCGGCACCCCGCTCGGTGCCGAGGAGAAGACCATCAACTCGGTGCGGAACGCCATGCTGGTCGGCCTGCCGCTGCTGCTCCTGGTCGTCGGGGGCGTCACTTGGCTGGTCACCCGCCGGGCGCTCCGCCCCGTCGAGGGCATCCGCGCGGAGATGGCCGCTATCACCGCCAGTACGGACCTGTCCCGGCGGGTGCCGGAGCCCGCCACACGGGACGAGATCGCCCGGCTGGCCCGGACCACCAACGAGACGCTGGCCGCGCTGGAGTCGTCCGTCGAGCGCCAGCGCCGCTTCATCGCGGACGCCTCGCACGAGCTGCGCAGCCCCATCGCCAGCCTCCGTACCCAGCTGGAGGTGGCCGAGGCCCACCCGGAACTGCTGGACCTGCCGGGCGCGGTGGAGGACACCGTACGGCTCCAGCACCTCGCCGCCGACCTGCTGCTGCTGGCCCGGCTGGACGCGGGGGAGCGGCCCAAGGACACCCAGGTGGACCTGGGGGCGCTGGCCCGGGAGGAGCTGTCGCAACGGGTCGCCGACCGGGTGCCGGTGCGCGCCGGCGAACTGCCGAGCGTGGCGGTGTCGGGCTCGCGGAGCCAGCTGAGCCGGATCCTGGGCAACCTCGTCGACAACGCGCAGCGGCATGCCCGTACGCAGGTCTCGGTGGACGTCCGCCGGAACGGCGGCTGGGCCGTGCTGCGGGTGGACGACGACGGGCCCGGGGTGGCGGCGGCCGACCGGGAGCGGATCTTCGAGCGCTTCGTGCGGCTGGACGACGCGCGCAGCCGTGACGAGGGCGGCGCGGGACTGGGCCTCGCCATCGCCCGGGACATCGCCGAACGGCACGGCGGCGCGCTGGAGGTGCGCGAGGGCGCGGCGTTCGAACTGCGGCTGCCGCTGGCCGCCGACGGCCGGGACTGAGGCCGTACGCGGCGCCGCGCGGGTGCGACGGTGTTCCCCCACCCGCGTCCCGCACGGCGCCCGGCCGGTCAGTACTTGCCGCGGTGCCCCCGCAGGTGATCGGCGACCGGCGTCAGCGAGGCGCGCAGCGCGGCCAGGTCGTCCGCCGAGAAGAGGTCGATGAAGTGCTTGCGCACGGAGGCCACATGGTGCGGGGCGACCCGCCGCATGGTCTCCCAGCCGTCGTCGGTGAGCACCGCGTACAGCCCGCGCCGGTCGGACTCGCAGCTCTCGCGGCGTACCAGCCCGGCGTTCTCCATCCGGGTGATCTGGTGCGAGAGCCGGCTCTTGGACTGCAGTGTGGAGGCCGCGAGGTCACTCATGCGCATCCTGCGCTCCTCGGCCTCCGAGAGATTCACCAGGATCTCGTAGTCGTTGTAGGTCAGCCCGAACGGCTGGAGGTCCCGCTCCAACTGGTGCGTCAGCAGCCTGCTGACGTCGAGGTGGGTGCGCCAGGCGCGCTGTTCCTGGTCGGTCAGCCAGGGAGTGTCGCTGTCGGTCGTCATGAATGAATTCTACCCGTAAAAGTTGAATAGTAAATTAGTCATGCCCCGTGATGGTGCCCTCACCGCTCCCTCCCGCCGGGGGTCAGACCGCCGGGAGGGCTCAGACGTTCGAGGTCACCCTCCGCAGACTACCGCTCACAGCCCGAAGCGGCGCTGGAGCCCCCCGAGGGAACCCGGCAGCTGCGGCATTTGTGAGCCACCGCTGTGACCAGCGGACCCGCCCGGTACGCCGGGTTCCGCCGCCACTGTCCCCGTCGGTACCTCCGGCATCAGCTGCTCGGTCGACTGCAGCAGGACGGTGCCGGCCCCGACGAACTCGAACTGGTGCTCCTCGCCGGAGACTCCGCCGATCCCGGTGTGTGCCCGCAGCCCGCCGAGGAAGCCGCGCAGGTACTGGTGATCGTAGTGATGGCACGGCGAGGGGCAGTCCGCCCAGCCCACCAGCGCCTGCGGATCGACCCGGATCGGCGGCTCCGCGAAGACCACCGGACCGTTGGACGCGGCGACGAACTTCCCGGTGCCGATGAGCGTCGAAAAGCCCGGCACGATCGACTGCTTCAGCGACAGGGACGGCTGAAAAGCGAGCAGATTCCCGGACCGGATGGTGAGATTGCCGTCCTCCAGGTCGTAGGAATTCACATCGAAAGCCCGGTCCGCCAGCACCATTTTCCCGCGGCCCTGCGCGACCACCCAGTCCGCCGCGTGCAACGGGGAATGGAAACTGCCGGCGATCAGCCGGTCCAGCGCGCCGTGTCCGATTCCCTGGAATTCGATCTGCCCGTAATAGGCGACCATCTTTCCCTTCTGCAGGAACCACTGGCCGTTCAGGTCCACGCTGAAGGCGTACGGATTGACGTTGTCGTCCACCGGCAGCGAATGCACATCGTGAATGACGGGACCGCTCACAGCTTCTCCTCCGACGCCTGTACATAGACGGTGCCCTGGCCCGACAGCTCCAGTTGGAACGCCTCGCCCGAGCCGCGGCCGACCATTTCCCGCCACCCCAGCGCCGTCGACAGCTTGTTGCGGACATTGCCGCGGTGCGCCACGTACGCCTGCGGGTCCACGTGCACCGGGCGATCCTGGCGGATCGGCAGTTCGATCACCCCGCCGTGCGCCATCACCGCCACCGAGCCGTGCCCTTCGAGCGTGGTGGTGAACAGGCCCTGGCCGGTCACCTGGCCGCGCACCATGCCCATCACGCCGCCCTGCGCGCCCATGAACATCGTGCCCTGGCGCAGCGTCCCGTCGAACGCCAGCAGCCGGTCGGCCTCCACGTAGAGGGTGTCGCCGGTGAGATCCACGACGTGGACGTGGTGGCCGCCGTGCCCGAACATCACGGAGGCGGTGGGGGCCCCTCCCTGGTCATGAAGACCTTGGGGGACTTCCACGGTCATCAGGGGGGTGGCCTCGTTCGCGATCCGGCGGCCGATCATCGACCCCAGACCGCCCTGGCCGCCCTGCACGTTCGGGGTGAAGGTCACCTCGCCCTGGTACGCGAGCATCGCGCCGCGCTGGCTGAACAGCCGTTGCCCCGGCCCGATCTCCGCCCGGACCATGCGCGAGTTGAGCACCGTGAACGGCATCAGACCTCACCGCCGATCGTGTTGCGCTCGCTGGGCTGCACGTACACCAGGCCCTCGCCCTCGAAGCGGATCTGGAAGGCCTCGCCCGAGCCCTCTCCTATGAACGTGCGGAAGTTCACACCGGACTGGAAGTGCTGCCGCAGATCACCGGTATGGGCGACATACGCGCCCGGGTCGACCTGGAGCGGGGCGTCCCGCGTCACCCGCAGCACCACCGCCGGGCCGTCGGAGGTGAGCGCGGCCTGGCCCGTGCCCTCCACGGTCGTGGTGAACAGCCCGTTGCCCTGCGAGGCGCCGCGCAGCCCGGTGAACGTGGTCCCCGTGCGCAGTGCCGCGTCCGTGCAGAGCAGGTTGCTGGCCTCCACGTACAGCTTCTCGCCGTGCAGGTTCACGAGGTTGATCTCGCTCGCGCGGTCCGCGAAATAGCAGGTGCCCTCGCCCTTCACCTCCATGACTTCCATCTGCTCCCCGGTCAGCCGCCGGGTCACCATGCCGCGCAGGCCCTCGCCCCCGCCGCTCATCTTCTTGAACGCCATCCGGCCGTCGTAGGCGACCATCGCGCCGTTCTTCGCCTTCACGGCATCGCCGGTCATGTCGACGGCGAGCACTTTGCTCCCCTGGAGCCGAAACTGAGCCACGGCACCAGACCGTAGTCCGCCGCGGCGCCCACGGGCAGAGGGCCCCGCGGGGACCGGCCGGGAACGGGCCCGGCGACGGGGGACCGCCGCGCTGCTGTCACAATGGAGCGGTGCTTGTGAATGTAAGCACAAGCTAAAGGCTGCACCCCTCCCACCCGAACGAGGTTCCCGTGGACATCAAGACCGCATCCGCCCTGCGCCGGCTCCGCCTGGTCTCCGCACCGGAGGCCGTCTCCTTCCTGCTGCTGCTGATCTGCTCGGTCCTGAAGCGGACCACGGAGTTCAACGCGGTGCCGGTGATGGGCGCCGTCCACGGCGTGCTGTTCATCCTGTACGTGATCTTCTGGCTGGACGCCTGGAACCGTACGAAGTGGTCCTTCGGCACCGCCGCGCTCTACTTCGTCCTCTCCGTCCTGCCCACCGGCGGCTTCTTCGCCGAGCGCCGGCTGAAGCGCGAGGCCGAGGCCACCGTGATCGCCGCGCGTGCCCGCAAGGAGAAGGAAGGCGTCGTAGGAAGGGCCAGCGCATGATCGTCGCGTTTTCGGTCAGCCCGCTCGGGGTCGGCGAGGACGTCGGGGAGTACGTCGCCGACGCGGTACGGGTGGTCCGCGAGTCCGGGCTGCCGAACCGCACGGACGCCATGTTCACCTCGATCGAGGGCGAGTGGGACGAGGTCATGGACGTCGTCAAGCGCGCCGTCGCGGCCGTCGAGGAGCGCGCGGGCCGGGTCTCGCTGGTCCTCAAGGCCGACATCCGGCCGGGTGTCGCCGACGGGCTCACCTCGAAGGTCGAGACGGTCGAGCGGCACCTCGCGGAGGGCCGGGGCTGACCGGAACGGACGGGGTGCCGGCCCCGTCCCCGCCCGTCTCCTGAGACGGGGCTGACCACCATGTGGGCGACCGGTAGGGTCGGAGATGTGCCGAAGCCGCTCAGTCTCCCCTTCGATCCCATCGCCCGCGCCGATGAGCTGTGGCAGCGCCGGTGGGGTGCCGTCCCGGCGATGGCGGCGATCACCTCGATCATGCGGGCCCAGCAGATCCTGCTCGGCGAGGTGGACGCCGTGGTCAAGCCGTACGGCCTCACCTTCGCGCGCTACGAAGCGCTGGTGCTGCTGACCTTCTCGCAGGCCGGCGAGTTGCCGATGTCCAAGATCGGCGAACGTCTGATGGTGCACCCCACCTCGGTCACCAACACCGTCGACCGGCTGGTGAAGTCGGGCCTGGTGGCCAAGCGCCCGAACCCGAACGACGGGCGCGGCACGCTCGCCTCCATCACGGACAAGGGCCGCGAGGTGTGCGACGCGGCCACCCGCGACCTGATGGCCATGGACTTCGGGCTCGGCGCGTACGACGCCGAGGAGTGCCAGGAGATCTTCGCCCTGCTGCGCCCGCTCCGGGTGGCGGCGGCGGATTTCAAGGACGAATAAAACTCCTGTCAATAAGGGGCCGATAAGCCGTGCGCCACGGGCGGGGGCGGCGAAGATCGCCCCCGCCCGTGCCGTTACGCTCGATGCCATGAAGAAGAGCGTGCTGACCCGCTACCGGACGATGGCGTACGTGACGGGCGTGCTGCTGGTCCTCCTGACTCTCGGCGTGATCGCCAAGTACCTGCTGCACATCGACGGTGCGGACGGCTTCACCAGCGTCGTGGGCATCGCCCACGGCTGGCTGTACGTCGTGTACCTCGTTTTCGCCTTCGACCTGGGCTCCAAGGCCAAGATGCCGGTCGGCAAGCTGCTGTGGGTGCTGATCGCCGGCACGATCCCCACCGCCGCCTTCTTCGTCGAGCGCAAGGTCTCGCGCGAGCTGGAGCCGTTGGTCTCCGGCACCGCGGCCCCGCAGACCGCCAAGGTCTGACGGGCCCCGCATGAGCGAGCCGTACGACGGCCACCCGCTGGTCGCCGCCGCCCGGCGGCTCGCCGAGGACACCCTCGCGCCCGCCGCCGAGCGCGCCGACCGCGAGGGTGTCGGTCCCGCCACGATCGCCGCGGTCAAGGCCTCCGGCGTGCTCGGCGCCGCCGGCCCGGCCGCGTACGGCGGCGCTGCCGCACCGGCCCCCGTCGTCCGGGAGATCGCCGAGATCCTCGCCGGGGCCTGCTGCGCCACCTTCTTCGTCCAGGCCCAGCACCACACGCCGGTCGGCACCCTCGCCGCCGCGCCCGAGGGCACGCCCGTCCGCGAGCAGCTGCTGCACCCGCTGTGCGACGGCACGCTGCTGTCCGGCATCGCCTTCTCGCACCTGCGTGCCTTCCCGCGGCTGCCGGTGCGCGTCACCCGGGAGCACTCGGGGTGGCGCTTCGACGGCCGGGTGCCCTGGTACACCGGCTGGGGCCTGAACGACGTCCTGATGCTCGGCGGCGCGACCGAGGACGGCGAGGTGGTCTTCGCCGTCACCGAGGCCCGCGAGCAGCCCGGCCTGCGGGCGACCGGGCCGCTGGAGCTGGCCGCGCTCTCCGGTACCCGTACCGTCGGCCTGGAGCTGGACGGTCTGGTGCTGCCGGACGGCGCGGTGGCGCTGCGGCAGCCGTACGAGGACTGGGCGGCGGCCGACCGGCCGAAGAACACCAACGTCAATCCGGCGGTGCTGGGCGTCACCCGGGCCGCGCTGGATCTTCTGGACACCTCGGGCGACGAGGCCGCCGTACGGACCGCCGGCGTGCTGCGCGAGCGGCTGGTGGCCGTGCGCGAGGACGCGTACGCGCTGCTGGACGAGGTGCCGGCGGACGGGCGGATCGCGGACCGGCTGGCCGCGAAGACGCGCGCGTACGACGTAATGCGGGCGGCGACCACGGCCGCTGTGGTGGCGGGCGGTGGCCGGGCGGTCGGCCTGGACCGACCGGCCCAGCGGCTCGCCCGTGAGGGCATGTTTCTGCTGGTCCAGGGCCAGACGGCGGATGTCAGGGAAGCACACCTGGCGGCTCTGCGCGGCTGATTCCGGGCCCCGGCGGGGCGTTCGGCGGCCGTTCGCCATCGACAATTAGTAGGACGTCCAAGTAAAT
The DNA here is from genome assembly GCF_044544605.1 of Streptomyces sp. NPDC053560. NCBI lineage: Bacteria > Bacillati > Actinomycetota > Actinomycetes > Kitasatosporales > Streptomycetaceae > Streptomyces > Streptomyces sp. NPDC053560. Next base: position 193,376 of record NZ_JBITXI010000006.1, read on the forward strand.
TTGGAAGCATGGACGCTGACGCGATCGAAGAGGGCCGCCGCCGCTGGCAGGCCCGGTACGACTCCGCACGCAAGCGCGACGCGGACTTCAGCACGCTCTCGGGCGACCCCGTCGATCCGGTGTACGGCCCCCGTCCCGGCGACGCCTACGAGGGCTTCGACCGGATCGGCTGGCCCGGCGAATACCCCTTCACGCGCGGCCTGTACCCGACCGGCTACCGCGGCCGGACGTGGACCATCCGCCAGTTCGCGGGCTTCGGCAACGCCGAGCAGACGAACGAGCGGTACAAGATGATCCTCAAGGCGGGCGGCGGCGGCCTGTCCGTCGCCTTCGACATGCCGACCCTCATGGGCCGCGACTCCGACGACCCCAGGTCGCTCGGCGAGGTCGGCCACTGCGGCGTCGCCATCGACTCCGCCGCCGACATGGAGGTCCTCTTCAAGGACATCCCGCTCGGCGATGTCACGACCTCGATGACGATCAGCGGCCCGGCCGTCCCGGTCTTCTGCATGTACCTGGTCGCCGCCGAGCGGCAGGGCGTCGACCCCGGTGTCCTGAACGGCACGCTCCAGACGGACATCTTCAAGGAGTACATCGCCCAGAAGGAGTGGCTGTTCCAGCCCGAGCCGCACCTGCGGCTGATCGGCGACCTGATGGAGCACTGCGCCCGCTCCATCCCTGCCTACAAGCCGCTCTCGGTGTCCGGCTACCACATCCGCGAGGCGGGTTCGACGGCCGCGCAGGAGTTGGCGTACACCCTCGCCGACGGCTTCGGCTACGTCGAGCTGGGCCTCTCCCGCGGCTTGGACGTGAACACCTTCGCGCCCGGCCTGTCCTTCTTCTTCGACGCGCACGTGGACTTCTTCGAGGAGATCGCCAAGTTCCGCGCCGCGCGTCGGATCTGGGCCCGCTGGATGCGTGACGTGTACGGCGCGACCAGCGAGAAGGCGCAGTGGCTGCGGTTCCACACGCAGACCGCCGGCGTCTCGCTGACCGCGCAGCAGCCGTACAACAACGTCGTACGCACCGCGGTGGAGGCCCTCGCCGCCGTCCTCGGCGGCACCAACTCGCTGCACACCAACGCGCTGGACGAGACCCTCGCCCTGCCCAGCGAGCAGGCCGCGGAGATCGCGCTGCGCACGCAGCAGGTGCTGATGGAGGAGACCGGTGTCGCCAACGTCGCCGACCCGCTGGGCGGTTCCTGGTACGTCGAGCAGCTGACGGACCGGATCGAGGCGGACGCCGAGAAGATCTTCGAGCAGATCAAGCAGCGTGGCGCCCGCGCGGTGCCCGACGGCCGGCACCCGATCGGCCCCATCACCTCCGGCATCCTGCGCGGCATCGAGGACGGCTGGTTCACCGGCGAGATCGCCGAGTCCGCCTTCCAGTACCAGCAGGCGCTGGAGAAGGGCGACAAGAAGGTCGTCGGCGTCAACTGCGCCCATGGCTCGGTCACCGGCGACCTGGAGATCCTGCGGGTCAGCCACGAGGTGGAGCGCGAGCAGGTGCGCGTCCTCGCCGACCGCAAGGCGGCCCGGGACGACGCGGCGGTGCGCACGGCGCTGGACGCCATGCTGGCCGCGGCCCGCGACGGCGGAAACATGATCGAGCCGATGCTGGACGCGGTCCGGGCGGAGGCCACGCTCGGCGAGATCTGCGACGCGCTGCGGGACGAATGGGGCGTCTACACGGAGCCGGCCGGATTCTGAGCAGGTACGGCAGGTACAGCAGGGACGGGAGGCACGGCCGGCGCGCAGACGACGGAATCCGTGGCGTTCTTCCGGGCGGTCCGGGTAGGTGGGTGCGGTCTGCATCCATCTACCTCCCCCCGGAGACGTACGTGAAGAGACCCGCTCTCGCCGCTGCCGGCACCGCAGCCCTCGCCACCCTCCTGCTGGCCGGTTCCGCGGTCGTCGGCGCCCCCGCCGGCGCCGATCCCGCACCGGAGCCGCACGCGGCACGGGCGCACGAGGCCCGCATCCAGGACGACTTCGACTCCCTCGGCCCGGAGGTGCGGGCCACGAAGCTGTCCACCGGCCGCACCGCGCACTACATCGACGAAGGGCCGCGGGACGGCCGGCCGGTGCTGTTCATCGGCGGTACGGGCACCAGCGCGCGGGCGGCGCACATGACCGACTTCTTCCGCTCCACGCGCGAGTCGCTGAACCTGCGGCTGATCTCGGTCGAGCGCAACGGCTTCGGGGACACCGCGTACGACAAGGACCTGGGCAAGGCCGACTTCGCGAAGGACGCGCTGGAGGTCCTGGACCGGATCGGCGTCAAGAAGACCGCCGTGGTCGCGATCTCCGGCGGCGGGCCGTACGCCGCCGAGCTCGCGAGCCGCGCTCCGCAGCGCATCGACGCGCTGCACCTGGCCGCCGCGCTGCCCCCCTACGGCAAGCAGCCCGACTACTGCGGCCTCTCCGACGCGGAGCTGGGCAAGCAGCTGGCCCCGACGATCGCCGACCCCCGCAAGTGGTGGGCGTTCCCCGACGACAGCCCGACGAAGAAGATCCCGGGCTTCGCCGACACCGCGTACGAGGAGGGCGCGCGGACCTACAACCAGCGCGGCCAGAAGGCGGACCCGGCCCCGCAGGTGCACGAGCAGAAGCTGTACTGCCGGCGGCCGGGGCCGGACCTGTCGAAGCTGACGGCGCCGGTCGTCCTCTACAGCGGCAAGAAGGACACCACCGTGCCGCCCAGCACGATCAAGACGTGGCGGCAACAGCTGCCGGGCAAGCCGCTGGTGCGCTCGTACGCCGACTCCGGGCACGATGTGCAGTACCGGCACTGGGACCAGATCCTGGTCGACCTCGCCGGGTTCACCGACCGCACGGTCGTCTGCCGAGACGGGCACAGCGGCATGCTGCCGGCCCGTACGGCGGAGAAGCTGGTGGCCGGCGGGCGGGCCACGCTGGGCAGCTGCGCCTGGCGGAAGTCCGGCTGACCGGCCGTCACTCCGCCCCGGCCGGCGGGAGCCCCGTCCGGTCGCGCGGGAACCGCAGCCGGAACAGCGCCCCGCCGCCCGGGGCCCGTTCCGCGGCGAGCGTGGCGTGGTGCGCGCGGGCGATCTGCCGGGCCATCGCCAGGCCCAGCCCGGAGCCGGGCAGGGTGCGCGCGGCCTGCGCGCGGTAGAAGCGGTCGAAGACGTGCGGCAGGTCCTCGTCGGCGATGCCGGGGCCGTGGTCCCGGACGGTGATCTCCAGCGCGCCCGGCGGGGCGGTCAGCTCCGCCTCGACCGGGCCGCCGGGCGGGGAGAACTTGGCGGCGTTGTCGAGCAGGTTCGACAGCAGGCGGGCGAGCCGGGCGGGGACGCCCGGCACCGTCAGCGCCGCCGTGCCCGGCGCGGTCCGTACGGTGAAGGCGATCTCCGGCCAGTGGCCGCGGGCCGCGGCCACCGCGTGCTCCAGCAGCGCCGCGGCGCGCACCTGTTCGACCAGCGGCTGCGGCTCCTCGTCGCGTGCCAGCTCGATCAGGTCGTTGACCAGCGTGGTCACCTCGCGAAGCTGGCGGCCCAGGGCGGCCGACGCGCGGTCGCGCTGGGCGTCGGTCAGCCGGTCGGCGCGGGCGAGGAGTTCGGCGTTCGTCCGGAGCGCCGTCAGCGGTGTGCGCAGCTCGTGGGAGGCGTCGGCGACCAGCCGGCGCTGGGCGGCGACCGACTGCTCCAGCTCGCCGAGCATGGTGTTGAAGCTGGCCGCGAGCCGGGTCAGCTCGTCCTCGCGGCCGGGCGGCCCGGCGGGCAGTTCGATGCGGTGGGCGGCGTCGCGGGTGGCGGCGATGCGTTCCGCCGCCGCGGTCAGCCGGGTGACGGGCGCCAGGCCCGTGCGGGAGACCCAGTAGCCGAGCGCGGCGGCCAGCAGCACGCCCGCGCCGCCCACCGCCGCGAGCATCCCGGCGGCCTGCCGCACCCCCTTCTCCACGGTGTCCGCGCGCAGCGCCACCTGTACAGCCGTGCCGTCCCTGAAGTGCTGTACGAGCATCCGGGCGGGGTGGCCGTGCAGGGTGATGGCGCTGAAGTACGGGGCGCGCCGACCGGCCGCGACCTCGCGGGTGGCGTCGGTGACCGGCAGCGCGTACGTCCCGGACGGATCGTCGGCGGCGTCGGCGGGGACGATCTGGGAGCAGGCCGGGGCCGACAGGTAGCGGCACTCGGCGGCCACGACACCGGGCCCTTCGTCCCGGTTCTGCTGCATGACCAGGGTCGCGGACTGCGTGAGGTTCAGCTCCAGTTGGTGGCCCATGGCGTACCGGATGATGACGAAGGCGGCGGTGCACACGCCGAGCGCGACCAGCGCGACGGCCGCGGAGGCGGCCAGCGCCAGCCGGGTCCGCAGCGGTCGCCGGCGCCGCCAGGGCGCGCCGAGCCCGCGCCGCCCGCTCACTCCGCGCCCAAGCGGTAGCCGATGCCGTGCACCGTGTGCAGCAGCCGCGGTTCGCCGCCCGCCTCCAGCTTGCGGCGCAGGTAGCCGACGTACACCGCGAGGGAGTTGGAGTCCGGGCCGAAGTCGCGGCCCCAGACCCGCTCCAGGATCACCTCGCGCGGTACGACCTGCCCGGGGTTGCGCGCGAGCAGGTCGAGCAGGGCCCACTCGGTGCGGCTGAACTCCAGCCGCCGACCGGCCCGGCGCCCGGTCCGGGTGGCCGGGTCGAGAATCAGGTCGGCGACGGCGGGGGACGCGCCCGCGTCCGCCGGGGTGACGCGGCGGAGCAGGGCCCGCAGCCGGGCGGTCAGTTCGTCCAGTGCGAAGGGCTTGACCAGGTAGTCGTCGGCGCCGGCGTCCAGGCCGTCCACCCGCTCACTGACCGAGTCCAGGGCGGTCAGCACCAGGATGGGCGTACGGTCGTCCAGCGCCCGCAGCCGCCGGCAGACGGCGAGGCCGTCCAGGACGGGCATCATCACGTCCAGCACGAGCGCGTCCGGCTGCCACTCCGCGACGGCGCTGAGCGCGGCCAGCCCGTCGGCGGCCCCGCGGACCCGGTAGCCCTCCACGGTCAGCCCGTCCTCGACGGCGGCGCGCACCTCGGCGTCGTCGTCGACGACCAGGACGCGGGGCGCGGGCGGGGCTGCGTGCGGGGGCGGCGGGGGTGATGCGGTCGGCGGCATGAGCCAAGGCTGCCAAACGGCGCTCTTAGAACGTTCTTAGGGCGCGCGGCGAGCGTGGCGGCCATGCGCACACCACTCTCCGTTGTCATCGGGGCCGGCGGCACCGGCGGCCACATCTACCCAGGGCTCGCCCTCGCCGACGCGCTGCGCCGCGCCGTGCCGGACGCGGTGATCTCGTTCGTCGGGACGGAGCGCGGGCTGGAGACGCGGCTGATCCCGCGGGCCGGCTACCCGCTGCACACCGTCGACATGATCCCCTTCGATCCGGCGCTGGGCGCCCGGCGCTTCCTGCTCCCCGCCGACCTGCTGAAGTCCGGTGCCCAGTGCCGGGCGATCCTGCGGGCGCAGGGCGCGCAGGTCGCGGTCGGCATGGGCGGCTACCCCAGCGCGCCGGTGATCGTCGGTGCCCGGCTGGCGGGGCTGCCGAGCCTGATCCACGAGTCCAACGCGGTACCGGGCCGGGCCAACAGGTTCGCGGCCCGGCTCACCCCGCACATCGCCCTCGCCTTCGACCGCGGCCGGGCGCAGCTGCCGGGCGGGGAGCGGGCCGAGACGGTCGGCATGCCGCTGTCCGGTCCGCTGGCGGGACTGGACCGGGCGGCGCTGCGCGGCCCGGCCCGCCGGGCGCTGGGCGTCCCGGACGAGGCCCGGCTGCTGCTGGTCAACGGCGGCAGCCTCGGCGCAGCGCGGCTCACCGAGGCGGCCCTCGGGCTGGCAGCGCGGTACCGCCACCGCGCGGACCTGCGGCTGCTGATCAAGACCGGCCCCGCGGCGCTGGACGCGGCGCGGGAGCGGCTGGCCGCCGAGGGCGGCGCCGCGGTCGCCGAAGCGGTCCCGTACCTGGACCGGATGGACCTCGCGTACGCCGCCGCCGACCTGGTGGTGTGCCGGGCCGGCTCGGCGACCGTCGCCGAGCTGGCCACGATCGGCATGCCGGCCGTCCTCGTCCCGTATCCGCACGCCCCGGGCGACCACCAGACGCACAACGCGCGGGTGCTGTCCGACGCCGGGGCCGGGCTGCTGCTGCCCGACGCCGAGACCACCGCCGAGCGGCTCGACGCCGTCGTCGGCCCGCTGCTGGACGACCCGGCGCGGCTGGCGGCGATGGGCGCCGCCGCCGACCCGGGCGACCACGCCCGCGCCGCCGGCCTGCTGGCCGCGAAGGTCCTCCGGCTGGCCGGCCGCACCGTCCCCACCACGCATCCCGCCTCTTCGAAGGAGTACGCATGACCACGCAGCACAACCCCTGGGAGGGCCGCCGGGTCCTCGTCACCGGAGCCGAGGGGTTCATCGGCTCCACGCTCGTCGACCTGCTCGCCGAGCGGGGCGCCCGGGTCCGGGCGCTCGTCCACTACAAGCCGTACGCGGAGAAGGGCCACCTGGCCCGGTACCTGCGGCCGGGCGGCCCCGTGGAGATGATGGCGGGGGACGTACGGGACGCGGGCCGGGTGCGGGACGCGGTGGCCGGCTGCGACACGGTCTTCCACCTCGCCGCGCTGATCGGCATCCCGTACAGCTACGACTCGCCCGGCGCCTACGTGCAGACCAACGTGGTCGGTACGGAGAACGTGTGCGAGGCCGCTCGGCTGCACGGCGTGCGGCGACTGGTGCACACCTCCACCAGCGAGGTGTACGGCACCGCGCGCACCGTGCCCATCGCCGAGAACCACCCGCTCCAGCCGCAGTCCCCGTACTCCGCCTCCAAGATCGGCGCCGACATGCTGGCGCTCTCCCACTGGCACGCCTTCGAGCTGCCGGTCACCGTGGTGCGCCCGTTCAACACCTACGGGCCGCGGCAGTCGGCGCGCGCGGTGATCCCGACGATCCTCGCGCAGCTGCACTCCGGCGCCCGGCGGATCAAGCTGGGCTCGCTGACGCCGACCCGGGACTTCACCTATGTCACGGACACCGCCGAGGGGTTCCTCGCGATGGCGGAGTGCGACCGGGCGGTGGGCGAGGTGGTCAACCTCGGCACCGGACAGGAGATCTCCATCGGGCAGCTCGTGGAGGAGCTGATGGCGGCCTCGGGCCGGGCGGCGGAGGTCGTCGTGGACCGGGCGCGGCTGCGGCCCGCCGGCAGCGAGGTGGAGCGGCTGCTGTCGGACAACGCGCGGGCCAGGGAGCTGTCCGGCTGGCAGCCGCGGGTGCCGCTGAAGGTCGGGCTGCGGCGTACCTCGGACTGGGTCGGCGGCCATCTGCATCTGTTCGCGGCGGACCGGTACCAGGTCTGAGCACACCCGCTCCGGTGCCGGGCCGCGCGATCCGCGGCACCGGAGCGGGCGGGCGGCCCGCGGTCAGTCCTTGCTCTCCAGGCCGCCCAGGCCGCCCAGGCCGCCGAGCAGCAGGGTGGTGAAGCGGGCCGCCCAGGCCGCGTCGACCGGTTCGCCGCTGACCAGGGCGCGGTGCACCACGGCGCCCGCGATCACGTCGAAGATCATGTCCACGCTGCGCGCCGCGGCCGCCGCGCCCTCGGGGCCGCCGGCGTCCTTCGGCAGCTCGCCGCGCCGCTGGGCGCGCTCCCGGCCCTGCACCACCAGCCGCTTCTGGCGGTCCACGACGGCCGAGCGGATGCGGTTGCGCAGCGCGTCGTCCGTGGTGGACTCGGCGACCACCGCCATCAGGGCCGTCTTGGTCTCGGGGCGGGCGAGCAGCGCGGCGAACTGCAGCACCACGCCCTCGATGTCGTTCTTCAGACAGCCCCGGTCGGGCAGTTCGAGCTCGTCGAAGAGGACCGCGACGGCGTCCACGACCAGTTCGTTCTTGCCCGCCCAGCGGCGGTACAGCGTCGTCTTGGCGACCCCGGCGCGCGCCGCCACGTCACCCATCGTCAGCTTGCCCCAGCCCAGCTCGACGAGCGCGGCGCGGGTGGCGTCCAGGATCGCGGCGTCGGCCGCGGCGCTGCGTGGGCGTCCCGTGCGGCCGGTGGGGCGGGTGCGCCCCTTGCGGGGGCCGGGGGAAGAGCACTGCATGCGGCTGACGATACCGGCCGGTAGGTGTGAGGGTCGTGTGGCGGGTGAGACAGATCACGGACGCGGCGGGGCCGCGCGCTTGCGGTGGCGGGGGACCGGAGAGTTACGCTACGACTCGTAGCGAAAGAGCGACGCCACGCTGGCCGCGGGTGGGGACCCCGGCCGCCGCACGACGGTCCTCCTCGGGACCGTGACCGGCTCCGGCAGGGGCCGCACACGCCGGCCCTCCACGGGGGCCGTGCCCACAGACCGGTCCTCCTCGGGACCACCACAGAGCTCTGTTCCCGGCCCGCTTCAGGCAAACCGGCGGGACGCGCGGCCGGGTGCGGAGCTCACCTCGCGGGGTCCAGGGCCATGGGGGCCCTGGATTTTCCGCACCGCTTTCCGGAACGGCCCGCTCAGGGGGGAGGATAGGACCATGCAGCCACGCAATATGTCCATGAGTGGAGTGGTCGACCTCGCCGCGGTGAAGGCGGCCGGGGAAGCGAAGCAGAAGGCGGAACAGGCGCGCGCCGAGGCAGCGCGCACCGGTCGCGCTCCGGCGGCCGGCCGGCTCGTGGTCGATGTCGACGAGGCGGGGTTCCAGCAGGAGATCCTGCAGCGCTCCAATGAAGTGCCGGTCGTCATCGACTTCTGGGCCGAGTGGTGCGAGCCGTGCAAGCAGCTGGGTCCGCTGCTGGAGCGCCTGGCCGGGGAATACGCCGGCAAGTTCGTGCTCGCCAAGATCGACGTAGACAGCAACCAGGCCCTCTTCCAGCAGTTCGGTGTGCAGGGCATCCCGGCGGTGTTCGCCGTCGTCGCCGGCCAGCCGATCCCGCTGTTCCAGGGCGCGGCCCCGGAAGCGCAGATCCGGCAGGTGCTGGACCAGCTGGTCCAGGCCGCCGAGCAGCAGTTCGGCATCGTCGGCGCGCCCGTCGACCCGGCGGCGCCGGGCGACGAGGAGCCCGTCGAGGCGCCCGCGCCGGCCGGTCCGCACGACGCCCTGCTGGAGGCCGCGACCCGGGCGCTGGACTCCGGCGACCTCGCCGGTGCCATCCAGGCGTACAAGAACGTGCTCTCCGACGAGCCGGCCAACGAGGAGGCCAAGCTGGGTCTCGCGCAGGCCGAGCTGCTGAACCGGGTGCAGGACCTCGACCCGCAGGCCGTGCGCAAGGAGGCGGCCGACAGCCCCGCCGACGTGCAGGCCCAGATCCGGGCCGCCGACCTCGAGCTGGTCGGCGGGCACGTCGAGGACGCCTTCGGGCGGCTGGTCGACGTCGTGAAGCGCACCGCGGGCGACGACCGCGAGGCCGCGCGGCTGCGGCTGCTGGAGCTCTTCGAGGTCATCGGCGGCGAGGATCCGCGCGTCGTGAGCGCGCGCACCGCGCTGGCCCGCGTCCTGTTCTGACGGCTCGCCAAGTCCTCCCTCCTCAAACGGAACAGCGGCCACGTTTTACCAAAACTTGGTAATCGTGGCCGCTGTTACTTGGAGTAAGAGCGCTGGGATGGCTTGGTGTGTTTTGGGCGTAATTTGCGGATGTTTCTTCCGCGTTAAAGGCGACCCTGTGTGCCGGGGCGATCTCGCTCGGTGCCCGACGGATCATTTGTCTGTTACTCGTAGGTAACGAGCCCCTTGTGCGGCGGCTGAGAATGCACCACGATCAGCCAAGCTCGGTCCATCACCCAGCAGTCCGGCAGCCGGCCGGGAGGCGGGCGGGAGGTGGGTCCCCACCGAGTGGGCCGGCGTCAGTGGCGCCGGTCGAGGGCAGGGGGGTCTTCGCCGTCCCGGCGGAGCCTGTCCAGAGAGGTTGCGCGAGAGCGTGGCCAGTGGTTGTCGCTCGGGGGTGATCGCCGGTGGTTCGGAAACGCAAGTCCTCCGAAGCGGCGCTCTCCTTCCCGAGGACGTAGCACTTCTCCCATCCCAGGTGCGGCCGTATCCATGACCGGGCGGCCGGCGCCGGAGATGTACGTCCGAGAAGGAGGAAAGTCATGGAGTCCCTGGCTCGTGGCGGGACCAGATGGAAGCGGTTCGCCGTTGTCATGGTGCCGAGCGTCGCTGCGACGGCCGCGATCGGCGTGGCCCTTTCGCAGGGTGCGCTGGCCGCGTCGTTCAGCGTGTCCGGCCAGCAGTTCAAGGTGGCCACCGACCGCCTGGACGGCCAAGGCTTCGTTCAGTACGGAGCCGTTGACGCCCAGAAGGGCGGCAAGCAGATCCCGGTGGCGGTCTCGGCGTTCTCCAACGCCAAGATCAAGAACCTGTGCCAGTCCGTCGTCGTGCCCGTCCCGGTCTTCGGCGACGTGTCGATGAAGCTCCAGGCGGGCGGCGGTGACACGCCGGTCGAGGCGAAGAACCTCTACATCGACCTCGACCAGCTCGAGGCGGACGCGACCTTCAACAACATCAACATCGGTGTTGCCGCGGGTTCGTCGACCAAGGGCCCCGGTATCAAGAAGGGCGACAAGGCGGACCCCGGTTCGTTCGCCCAGGAGGCCGACACGGCCACGCTGACCGGTGTCAAGCAGACGGCCTGGGCGACCACGGCCGGCACGTTCAAGCTCAGCGGCCTGAAGATGAAGGTCTCCAAGGGCAAGAACGAGTGCTACTGACGCGCTGAGCGTGCGGGCACGGGGGAGCCGATACCAGGCCCCTGAGCCGTATCCCTGTGCCCGTGCGCCGGTCCTTCGGACAGCACCCAGCACCACCAGCTCACGTACCACCGAATTGCCAGTCCCGAGGAGCTGTACGAGATGAGCGCCGACACGCGACCACGGCTGAGCGAGACAATCGGCCGGCAGCGCCGTTCCTTCCGGGCTTGGCGAGGACAACGCCCGTACTGGGCGGGGCTGCTGACCCTGCTGGCCGGCATCCCGATCATGTACATCCCCTACGCGAACCTCACGATCGGTTCCCTGACCGTGCGCATGGCGACGACGGCGGGCGCCGGCTCGCTGATCATCGGCGTGCTGCTGGTCGTACTCGGTCTGACCATGTGGTTCCAGCCCGCTTCACGGGTCTTCGCCGGTGTCGCGGCGATCCTGCTGTCGCTGGTGTCCCTGGTCGTCTCCAACTTCGGCGCCTTCCTGGTCGGCTTCCTGCTGGGGCTGATCGGCGGTGCGCTGGCGGTCTCCTGGGCCCCCGGCAAGCCGGGCAGGGCCGAGGCCGCCGAGGACACCGACGGTCCCCGCGGGCGTGCGGACGACGACGCCGACGGGTTCGACGCGTTCGGCGGCGGACGGCCCGCGGCGGCCGGAGCGGGCGGTTCGCGCGGCGTACTGGACGACCTGTCAGGTAAGAGCCCGACCAACGGGACGAACGGGAGGCACCGTGCCGGGTGATGAGCTGCACGACGAGGGCGCAGCCGCCGGGGCGAGATCCGGGCGGCACGCGGCGCCGAGGAAGCCGCTGCTGACGCGGTTGCACGTGCCGGCCGGCAAGGCGATCGCCATTGCCGCCATGCCCTCCGCCGTGCTCATGGGCATGGGGCTCACGCCCCAGCTGGCCATGGCCAAGCCCAAGCCCCCGGAGAGCCCTTTCCGGGACGGTCCGTGCGTGACCGCTCCGGACAAGGTGGACGAGCAGGACGCCGAGGCCGAGGACGACGCCAAGGCGAAGGACAAGGACAAGAAGGACGGCAAGGACACCGCCGAGCCGTCCGCGAAGCCCTCCGCCTCGCCCTCCGACACGGCCGAGGACAAGAAGACCGAGCCGTCGGCCACCCCGGAGAGCGAGGAGCCGTCGGAATCCGCGACGCCCTCGCCGTCCGCCTCCCCCGAGGAGGAGAAGAAGGACGGTGGCCTGCTGGGTGGCGTCGGTGACGCGCTCGGCGGCCTGCTCGGCGGCGGCGACAAGTCCGACGAGGAGTCCACCGAGTCGCCGAGCCCGACCCCGTCGGCCTCCGAGGACACCGCGTCCGAGGAGTCCACGAAGGACACCGGGGACACGGACGCGGATGCCGGCAAGGCCACCAAGCCCGTCGAGGACACCGTCAAGGGCGTCACCGACGGTCTCGGCAAGGCCGGTGACTCCCTCAAGGGCGGCTCGAAGACCGTCGGCGACACCGTCCACGGCGCCGTGGGCATGGCGGACAACGCCCTGCCCGGCGGCGGTCTGGACGGCAAGGACGCCAACGGCAAGAAGGGCTACCCCTGCGTCACCGAGAACAAGCAGAAGGGCAAGGACGAGCAGACCCCCGTCACCCTGCCCGACAAGCCCTGGCACCTGACGTCCTCCGCGCTCACCCTGCGCGGCCTGGACTACGAGGGCGTCGTCAACGTCACCACCCAGAGCGGCAACACCAAGCAGGTACTGAAGTTCACCGCGGACAGCGTGGACATCGGCGACCTGCACCAGACGGTGGACGACCCGACGTCGGGGAAGAAGTACCACGTCGAGGCGCGCAAGGGCTCCACGTCCACCTTCCGCGGCGGCAAGGTGACGATGTACACCGAGCGCCTGCAGGGCAACCTCTTCGGACTGATCCCGATCGTGTTCGACGCGGAGCACCCGCCGCCCATCAACACCCCGTTCGCCTACTTCACCAAGGTGGAGCTGGACCAGGCGGGCCAGTTCGGCGGCAACCTGCACGTCCCGGGCCTGCACCAGTACATGACCTGAGGCATCGCCGCCGGTCCGGTCCGCCCGGCCCGCCGCGGTCCCGTCCGGGAGCCGCACCGCGAAGGCCCCGCTCCTCCTCGGAGGAGCGGGGCCTTCGCGTACGTACGGGGCGCGTCAGCCGCGCTCGCCGCCCAGGTGGTGCACCCGGACCATGTTGGTGGTGCCGGGGACGCCGGGGGGCGAACCGGCCGTGATGATCATGGTGTCGCCGGCGTTGTACCGCTTGAGCTTCAGCAGCTCGGAGTCGACCAGGTCGACCATGGCGTCGGTGGTGTTGACGTGCTCCACGACGAAGGTCTCCACGCCCCAGCTCAGCGAGAGCTGGTTGCGGGTGGACTCGTCCGTGGTGAAGGCCAGGATCGGCTGCACCGCGCGATAGCGGGACAGGCGGCGGGCGGTGTCACCGGACTTGGTGAAGGCCACCAGCGCCTTGCCGTTGAGGAAGTCGGCCATCTCGGCGGCGGCACGGGCCACGGCGCCGCCCTGCGTGCGCGGCTTCTTGCCCGGGACCAGCGGCTGCAGTCCCTTGGACAGCAGCTCCTCCTCGGCCGCCTCGACGATCTTCGACATCGTCTTGACGGTCTGGATCGGGTACTGGCCGACCGAGGACTCCGCGGAGAGCATGACCGCGTCCGCGCCGTCCAGGATCGCGTTGGCGACGTCGGACGCCTCGGCGCGGGTCGGCCGGGAGTTGGTGATCATCGACTCCATCATCTGGGTCGCCACGATCACCGGCTTGGCGTTCCGCCGGCACATCTCCACCAGGCGCTTCTGCACCATCGGGACCTTCTCCAGCGGGTACTCCACCGCCAGGTCACCGCGGGCCACCATGACGCCGTCGAAGGACGCGACGACCTCTTCCATGTTGGCGACCGCCTGCGGCTTCTCCACCTTGGCGATGACCGGCACCCGGCGGCCGACCTCGTCCATGACGCGGTGCACGTCCTGGACGTCCTTGGCGTCCCGCACGAAGGACAGGGCCACCATGTCGCAGCCCATGTTCAGCGCGAACTTCAGGTCCTCGATGTCCTTCTCGGACAGCGCGGGGACGTTGACCGCGGCGCCGGGCAGGTTGATGCCCTTGTGGTCGGAGATGACGCCGCCCTCGATGACGATGCAGCGCACTCGCGGGCCGTCGACCTCGACCACCTGGAGGGCGACGTTGCCGTCGTTGATCAGGACCGGGTCGCCCTTGGAGACGTCGCCGGGCAGGCCCTTGTAGGTGGTGCCGCAGATGGTCCTGTCGCCGGGGACGTCCTCGGTGGTGATGACGAACTCGTCACCGCGCACCAGCTCCACCGGTCCGTCGGCGAAGGTCTCCAGGCGGATCTTCGGGCCCTGGAGGTCGGCGAGGACGCCGACGGCCCGGCCGGTCTCCTCGGCGGCCTTGCGGAGGCGGTGGTACCGCTCCTCGTGCTCCGCGTGGGTGCCATGGCTCATGTTGAAACGGGCCACGTTCATGCCGGCTTCGATCAGCGTCTTCAGCTGGTCGAAGGAGTCAACGGCAGGGCCCAGGGTGCAGACGATTTTCGAACGGCGCATGGGCTGAATCCTATCGGTTTGTTTCAGAGCGGAATATTCCACCTGGCGGAAGCGCCGAAACTTAGGCGCTGACCAGTGCGTATGTCTGGTTGGCGATCTCCAGCTCCTCGTCGGTCGGCACCACGGCCACCGCGACCCGGGCGTACTCGGGCGAGATGATGCGGGCCTCGCCGGACCGCTCGGCGTTCCGCCGCGCGTCCACCGCGAGCCCCATCTCCTCCAGGCCGAGCACCGCGGCCTCGCGCACCGGGGCGGAGTTCTCGCCGACGCCGGCGGTGAAGGCCACCGCGTCGACCCGGCCCAGCACCGCGGTGTAGGCGCCGATGTACTTCCGCAGCCGGTGTATGTAGATGTCGAACGCGAGGGCCGCCTGCTTGTCCCCCTCGTCGATCCGCCGCCGGATCTCCCGCATGTCGTTGTCGCCGCAGAGCCCCAGCAGGCCGCTCTTCTTGTTGAGCAGTTCGTCGATCTCGTTGCTGGACAGCCCGGCGTTGCGCTCCAGGTGGAAGATGACCGCCGGGTCGATGTCGCCGGAGCGGGTGCCCATGACCAGGCCCTCCAGCGGGGTCAGGCCCATGGAGGTGTCCACGCACCGGCCGCCGGCCACCGCCGAGGCGGAGGCGCCGTTGCCCAGGTGCAGCACGATGACGTTGACCTCGGACGGGTCCTTGCCCAGCAGCTTGGCGGTCTCGCGCGAGACGTACGCGTGCGAGGTGCCGTGGAAGCCGTACCGGCGCACGCGGTGCGCGTCGGCGGTCTCCACGTCGAGGGCGTACCGGGCCGCGTACTCCGGCATCGTCGAGTGGAAGGCGGTGTCGAACACGGCGACCTGCGGCAGGTCCGGGCGGAGCCGCTGGGCGGTCCGGATGCCGGTGAGGTTCGCCGGGTTGTGCAGCGGCGCGACCGGCACCAGCCGCTCGATCTCCTTGAGCACCGCCTCGTCGATCAGCGTCGGCTCGGTGAACCGCAGCCCGCCGTGCACCACCCGGTGCCCGATCGCGGCCAGCTGCGGGGAGTCCAGGCCCAGCCCGTCGGCGGACAGCTCGTCCGCGACCGCCTTCAGCGCCGCGTCGTGGTCGGCGATCCGCTCCTCGCGCTCGCGCTTCTCGCCGCCGGCCGCCAGCGGGGTGTGCACCAGCCGCGAGGCCCGCTCGCCGATCCGCTCGACCAGCCCCACCGCCAGCCGGGCGCCCCCGCCCATGTCCAGCAGCTGGTACTTGAGCGAGGAGGATCCGGAGTTCAGGACGAGGACTCGGGTGGCGTCGGCAGTCATGGAGAAGGCTTTCGGGTCGGGATGCGGGACGGGCGAGGGGTGGGGGACGGGCTCAGCGGCCGGTGGGGGAGGCGCCGCCCTGGGCCTGGATGGCCGTGATGGCGACGGTGTTGACGATGTCCTGGACCAGGGCGCCGCGCGAGAGGTCGTTGACCGGCTTGCGCAGGCCCTGCAGCACCGGGCCGACGGCGACCGCGCCGGCCGACCGCTGTACGGCCTTGTAGGTGTTGTTGCCGGTGTTCAGGTCCGGGAAGACCAGCACGGTGGCCCGGCCCGCGACCTCGGAGTCCGGCAGCTTGGTGCGGGCGACGTCGGCGTCCACGGCCGCGTCGTACTGGATCGGGCCCTCGACCAGCAGGTCGGGGCGGCGCTCGCGGACCAGCTCGGTGGCCTTGCGCACCTTGTCCACGTCCGCGCCGGAGCCGGAGGTGCCGGTGGAGTACGACAGCATCGCGATGCGCGGCTCGACGCCGAACTGCGCGGCGGTGGCGGCGGACTGGATGGCGATGTCGGCCAACTGCTCGGCGTTCGGGTCCGGGTTGACCGCGCAGTCGCCGTAGACCAGCACCCGGTCGGCCAGGCACATGAAGAAGACGGACGAGACGATCTGGGCGTCCGGCTTGGTCTTGATGACCTCGAAGGCGGGGCGGATGGTGGCGGCGGTGGAGTGCACGGCGCCGGACACCATGCCGTCGGCCAGGCCCTCCTGCACCATCAGGGTGCCGAAGTAGGAGACGTCGGCGACCACGTCGTACGCCAGCTCGTACGTCACACCCTTGTGGGCGCGCAGCTCCGCGTACCGCTCGGCGAAGCGCTCGCGCACCGGCGCCGTCTGCGGGTCGATGATCCCCGCGTCTTGGAGGTCGATGGAGAGGTCGGCCGCCCGCTTGCGGATGGTGTCCTCCTCGCCCAGCAGCGTCAGGTCGCAGACGTCCCGGCGGATCAGTACGTCGGCGGCGCGCAGCACGCGTTCCTCGGTGCCCTCCGGCAGCACGACCCGGCGGCGCCCGGAGCGGGACCGCTCGATCAGCTCGTGCTCGAACATCATCGGCGTGACCCGGTCGGACTTCAGGACCGCGATGCGCTTGGTCAGCTCGACGGTGTCCACGTGCCGCTCGAAGAGGCCCAGCGCGGTCTCGGCCTTGCGCGGCGAGGCGGCGCTCAGCTTGCCCTCGATCTCGAACAGCTCGCCGGCCGTCGGGAAGGACCCGCCCGGCACGGATATCACCGGCGTACCGGGGGCCAGCCGGGCGGCCAGCGCCATGATGTCCGGGCCCGGGCGCTCGCCCAGTGTCAGCAGCACGCCTGCGAGGGGCGGGGCGCTCGCGCTGTGCGCGGCGAGCGCCCCGATGATCAGGTCGGCCCGGTCGCCGGGCGCCACCACCAGGGCGCCGTCGGTCAGCGCCTTGAGGAACGTCGGCAGCATGGCGCCGCCGAAGACGAAGTTCTTCGCGTCCCTGGCCATCCCGGAGTCGTCGCCGAGCAGCACCTCGCCGCCGAGGGTGTGCACGATCTGGGAGACGGTCGGCGCGGAGAGCGAGCTGTCCTCGGGAAGCGCGTAGCAGGGGACCGGCAGGTGCCCGGCCAACTGCTCCACGACGGCGGCGCGGTCGGCGGGGGCGACCCGGTTCACGACGACGGCGACCACGTCGCAGCTCATGGACTCGAAGGCGCGGTAGGCGTTGCGCGCCTCGTCCCGCACCGACTCCGGCTCCTGGTCGCGGCCCGCGACGACCGGCAGCACCGAGGCGCCGAACTCGTTCGCCAGCCGTGCGTTCAGGCTCAGCTCGTCCGGCAGGCCGGTGTCGGCGTAGTCCGTGCCCAGCACCAGGACGTAGTCGTACTCCCTGGCCACGTCGTGGAAGCGGTCCACCAGCCGGGAGACCAGCTCGTCGGTGCCCCGCTCGGCCTGGAGGGCGTTCGCCTCCTCGTAGCCGATGCCGTAGACCGTGTCGGCCGGCTGGGTGAGGCGGTACCGCGACCGCAGCAGGTCGTAGAGCCGGTCGGGGCCGTCGTCGTGCACGAGCGGCCGGAAGACGCCGACCCGGTCCACATGGCGGGTCAGCAGTTCCATGACCCCCAGCTCGATCACCTGGCGTCCGTCGCCGCGGCCGATGCCGGTCACGTACACGCTCCGCGTCACGCGCGATCTCCGTCCTTTTCCGTTGCTCACCGGGGAAAAATACCCGTTATGGTGGCCTTGCCCCCCTTGACAATACCTGCGCCAGTGGATAAGTCGCTTCCTCCAGTGTCCATGGTCGGCGCCGGTGGGCGAAGGCGGGTGCAAGAGGTGGGTGAGGGCTCCTGTGCCGGGTACCCGAGAACGGAGTACCCGAGGCGCGTGAGGTCACCGGTTACCGGCCCGTGAAACAATCGCACCGGCTCACCAGAACCAACATCGAGCACAGGAGACTCAGCACGATGCGTATCGGAGTCCTGACCGCGGGCGGCGACTGCCCCGGCCTCAACGCCGTGATCCGCTCTGTGGTGCACCGCGCCGTCACGGGCCACGACGACGAGGTCATCGGCTTCGAGGACGGCTTCAAGGGTCTGCTCGACGGCCGTTACCGCAAGCTCGACCTCGACGCCGTCGGCGGCATCCTCGCCCGCGGCGGCACCATCCTCGGCTCCTCCCGTCTGGAGCGCGCGCGGCTGCGCCAGGCCTGCGAGGACGCCAAGGACATGTCGAAGGAGTACGGCATCGACGTGCTCATCCCGATCGGCGGCGAGGGCACGCTCACCGCGGCCCGGATGCTCGCCGACGCGGGGCTGCCGGTGGTCGGTGTGCCGAAGACCATCGACAACGACATCTCCTCCACCGACCGCACCTTCGGCTTCGACACGGCCGTCGGCGTCGCGACCGAGGCCATCGACCGCCTGAAGACCACCGCCGAGTCGCACCAGCGGGTCATGGTCGTGGAGGTCATGGGCCGGCACGCGGGCTGGATCGCCCTGGAGTCCGGCATGGCCGGCGGTGCCCACGGCATCTGCCTGCCCGAGCGCCCCTTCGACGTGAACGACCTGGTCAAGATGGTCGAGGAGCGCTTCGCCCGGGGCAAGAAGTTCGCCGTCGTCTGCGTCGCCGAGGGCGCGCACCCCGCCGAGGGCACGATGGACTACGCCAAGGGCGAGATCGACCAGTTCGGTCACGAGCGCTTCCAGGGCATCGGCACCAAGCTCGCCGTCGAGCTGGAGAACCGGCTCGGCAAGGAGGCCCGCCCGGTCATCCTCGGCCACGTCCAGCGCGGCGGCACCCCCACCGCGTACGACCGTGTGCTCGCCACCCGCTTCGGCTGGCACGCCGTCGAGGCGGCGCACCGCGGCGACTTCGGCCGGATGACCGCGCTGCGCGGTACGGACATCACGATGGTGCCGCTCGCCGAGGCGGTCACCCACCTCAAGACCGTCCCGGCCGACCGCATGCGCGAGGCCGAGTCGGTCTTCTGACCCGCCCCGCGGCTCAGGGCCGCGCCGCCCGGTCCCGGCGCCCGGTCCTCGGGGGCCGGGCACGGCTCACGCCTCGCCGACCTGTTCCCAGAAGTGGGCGAGGACGTCGGCCAGGAAGGCCCGGCCCGCGTCGCTGGACTCCGCGGCGGACTCCACGCCGCCGCCCCAGCCCAGGGTCCCGGCCATCCGGCGGTGGTACTCCTCGAACAGGAACTCCAGCGCCTTCTGCACCGTCGGCTTCGGCAGCCCCAGCAGCTTGCACACCGGCCGGGTGTACGCCTGCCAGCGCGTGGTCGCCGCGCTGCGCAGCATCTCCGCCAGCTGCCGGTCGCGGCCGGTCAGCCGGACCAGTGCGGGCAGCGGGAGGTCCAGCTCGGCCCTGAGGGCCGCGGCCTGCCGGTCGTTGCCCTGCCACTGGCCGGTGGCCTCCATCCGCTCGTACGCCGGGATCTCCATCCCGATGCGCAGCGCGAGGTCGTCGGCGGCGATGCCGCGGGCGATGCGGTACTCGCGCAGGGTGTCGGGGGTGCCGAGCAGATCACCGGGCGCGCACCACAGGGCGCCGGCGAGCGCGTTCAGCTCGCTCTCCGTCGGCGAGCCCTCGCCCCGCTCCCACGCGGCGATCATCCGTGGCTGAATCGGTTTTCCGTAGGCGGCGTTGATTCCGTACGCAACGTGCGCGGGCGTCATGCCGAGAGCCTCGCGCATGCGCTTGGCTGCCTGGGCGTCGAAGGGTGGGCGGCGCTCGCCCCTGTCTGGCGTGTGCACGGCCACACCGTAAATGACCGGGATATGTCTACGCGGGTAGTTCCGCTCTTTGCTTCGAAAACTCGTAGCAATATACGGATTGCAGAGAGTGATCTTGTAACGGTGGGTGATCTTCTCACGGACCGTGACGATGCGCGAGAGGATTCTCAGCCAAACATGGCGATTGACTGAGCGCTCGCTCAGCCGGTGCTCGCGCCCGTCACCAGTCGGCGTCGACGAGCGGCTCCAGCCGGAACAGCTGGTGGTCCACCTCCTCGCGCGGCCACTGGACGAGGCGGGCGCCGTTGCCCGTGGCGCCGCCCTCGACGTCGAGGTACTGGCCGCTGTGTTCCACGGCGATGCGGTAGACGCCGCCGGGCCGGGGCTCGAACCGGAACTTCTCGTTCGGGGTGCCGACCGCCCGCCACTGGACCAGCCCCGCACCCTCCTTCGGTGAGGCGTCCGCAATGCTCAGGACCTTGCCGCTGTGCTTGGCCACGAGCCGGTGGGAGCCGTCGCCGGCGGGTTCCAGGGAGAACTTGTCGTTGTCGTGCGCGCCGCGCGAGTACTGGATCACGTGGGCACCGTCGGCGGTGGACGCCTCGCTCACGCACACGACCTTGCCGCTGTGCGCGGCGACGACGCGGGCGCGGGACGGCAGCGCTGCGGACGGTGCGGAGGGGACGCTGGACATGGCGGACCTCCTTGCGGCGTCATGGCTACCGCGCACGGTAGGCCGCGCGCCACGCACCGGCCAGAGAGGTTTCGGCTACCCCTTCACCGCCCCGCCCAGCGCGAAGCCGGCGCCGAGGCGGCGGGCGATGAGGACGTACAGGACCAGGACCGGCGTGGAGTAGATCAGGGAGAAGGCCGCGAGCTGGCCGTAGACCACGGTCCCGCGGTTGCCGAAGAAGTCGTTGATGCTGACCGAGGCGGGCATCTGCGCGGGGTCGAGCAGGAGCATGAAGGGGACGAAGAAGTTGCCCCACATCATCACGAAGGAGTAGACGGTCACGACCGCGATGCCCGGACCCATCAGCGGCAGGACGACGCGGAGCAGGGACTGCATGGGCGAGGCGCCGTCGGTCCAGGCCGCCTCCTCCAGCTCCTTCGGCACGCCGTCCATGAAGTTCTTCATGAGCCAGACGGCGAAGGGCAGCTGGGACGCCGCGAAGAACAGGATCGTGCCGTGCATGGTGTCGATCAGCTCGACCTGGACGAACAGCGCGTACACCGGAACCATGATCGCCGTGATCGGCAGGCAGGTGGCGAACAGGATCGTGGCCAGGAAGGCGCTGCCCGTACGGGAGCGGTAGCGGGACAGCGGGTAGGCCGCCAGGGCCGCGCAGACGATCGTCAGGAGGGTCGCCCCGCCGCACAGGATCAGGCTGTTGAGGAGCGGGGTGAAGGTCACGTCGGGAACGAGCACCGCGTCGAAGTTGCCGAAGGTGAACTCGTCGGGGAGCTTCGCCCGCAGGTCGGCCCGCGCATCGACGGAGGAGAGGACCACCCAGGCCAGGGGCAGGACGAAGGCCGCCGCCACCACCAGCAGCGCGGCGTCCGCCGTCAGCCGGCGGGTGGCGCGGCGGAAGGCCGGGGTGCGGGTCACGGACCGGGGCACTCAGACCTCCGTGCGCAGCAGGCGCATGTAGACGAGGGAGAAGAGGGAGCCGACCAGGAGCAGCAGCAGGGCCACCGCCGTCGCGTAGCCGATCATGCTGTTCTGGAAGGCCTGCTCGTACATGTACAGGGGGAGCGTCTGGCTGCGGTTGCCGGGGCCGCCGCGGGTCATCACCCAGATCAGGCCGAAGACCGAGAGGGTCTGGAGGGTGTTGAGCATCAGGTTGGTGCCGATGGAGCGGCGGATCATCGGGAGCGTGATGTGCCACATCCGGCGCCGGCCGCTCGCGCCGTCGACCTGCGCGGCCTCGGTGATCTCCTTGGGGATCTCGTTCAGGGCCGCCGAGTAGACCAGCATCGAGAAGGCCGTGCCGCGCCAGACGTTGGCGAAGGACACCGCCAGGATCGGCAGGGTGTAGAGCCAGTTCTGGCCCGGCAGGTGCAGCCAGTCGAGCACCGCGTTCAGGGTGCCCTCGCGGCGGAAGAAGGCGTAGAGCAGGAAGCCCGCCACCACCTCCGGGAGCACCCAGGCCGTCACCACGATGCCGCCGGTGAGCGTGCGCACAGGGCCGGAGGCGCGCTGCATCAGGGCCGCGAGCGTCAGACCCAGGGTGTTCTGGCCGATCAGGGACGAGACGACGGTGAAGACCAGCGTCAGCCAGACGGCGTTGAGGAAGCCCTTGTCGCCGAAGGCCTCGGCGAAGTTGTCCAGGCCGACGAAGGACGACTCCGCCTGCCCGGTCAACTGCAGGTCGGTGAAGGCGAGATAGACGCAGTAGCCGATCGGTCCCGCGAGGAAGAGCAGCAGCAGGGCGACGCCGGGGGTCACCGGCAGCGCCCGGGCCAGGGTGCGGCGCGGGCGCGTACCAAGGGCGCTCACTTCTTGACCACTGCGCCGTTCGTGATCGAGTCCAGCTCCTCGTCGTAGGTCCTCGCCGCTTCCGCCACCGAGGTGTCGCCCGTC
Organism: Streptomyces sp. NPDC053560; assembly: GCF_044544605.1. Taxonomy (NCBI): domain Bacteria; kingdom Bacillati; phylum Actinomycetota; class Actinomycetes; order Kitasatosporales; family Streptomycetaceae; genus Streptomyces; species Streptomyces sp. NPDC053560. The sequence goes on from NZ_JBITXI010000006.1 coordinate 215,636, forward strand.
GTGACGCCCTCCATGGCCTCCTGGATCGCGGTGGAGACCTTCGGGTACGCGGGGTAGGCGGGCCGGTAGTGGGTGTGCGCGACCAGGTCCGTGAAGAACTTGATGCCGGGCTGCGCCTTCACGTACTCCGGGTCCTCGGCGACGTCCTTGCGGACCGCGATGCCGGAGTTGGCGATGTACCACTTCCGCGCGTTCTGCTTGGTCTGCATCGTCTTGATGAACTCGAAGGCCAGGTCGGGGTTGCCCGCCTTGGCCGGGACGGCCCAGGTCCAGCCGCCGGACATGCTCACTTTCCCGGGCGCCCCGCCATTCTGTGTGGGCATGTGCGCCAGGCCCAACTCCTGTGACCACTCCGGCCATTCGTGGCCCGAGCCCTTGATCCAGTCCTGCGGCAGCCAGGAGCCGTCGAGGTTGATGGCGAGCTTGCCCTCGGGCAGCAGCTCGCCGCGGGTGCGGGTGCCGATGTTCGGGTCGAGCGCGTCGGAGACGTCCGGGCCGAGCTTCTCCTTGTAGACGGTCTCCACGAACTTCAGGGCGTCCTTGAAGCCCTCGCCGCCGACGACCCACTTCTTCTTTTCCGGGTCGTACAGCGGGTCCGCGCCCGTGCCGTAGAGCAGCATCTCGAAGCCCTGCATCGCGGACATCTCGCCCGCGGGCTTGCCGGTGTAGACGTTCAGCGGGATGACGCCGGGCACCTTCTTCTTGATGGTGCGGGCGGTTTCGAGGATGTCGTCCCAGTTCTTCGGCTGCCAGTCGGCGGGCAGGCCCGCCCTCTCGAAGATGTCCTTGCTGAACCATAGGCCGCGGGTGTCGGTGCCGTCCGGCACGCCGTACGTCTTGCCGTCCTCGCCCTTGGCCGCGGCCTTCGCGGTGTCGATGAACTGCCCCCAGTCCCGCCACTTGTTCAGGTAGGGGTCGAGGGGCTTCAGGTAGCCGCTGGTGATGTCGGAGTTGATGAGGAAGGTGTCCTCGTAGACGAGGTCGGGCGCCGTCCTGGGGGAGCGCAGCATCTGCTGCAGCTTCGTGTAGTACTCGGAGTCCGGTGCCTTGATCGGCACCAGCTTCACCTTCTTGCCCGGGTGCGCCTGCTCGAACTCCTTCTTGATCCCGGCCAGGTAGGTGTCCATCTGGCGGATCTTGTTGTCCGTGGACTGCTTGAACGAGACCTTCACGACGTCCGGGTCGCTCCCGGAGCCGCCTCCGCAGGCGGTCAGGGTGGAAGCGGCGAGCAGGGCGGCTGCGGTGAGCAGCAGGGGAGTGCTGGGGCGGGGCACGGCACGACCTCCTACGAGCCATCCGGCACTGGCGGCTCCGGCCGGCCGCCCTCGTTGGCTGCCCGGTGAACGTAAGGCGGCGTTCCGTGGCTGGTCAATGCCCTTGCGCCGGGCGGCCGTTGTTCCGTGACAACGTTGTTATTGGCCGGGTACGCGTCCGCTCACGGGCCGGGCTCAGTGCAGCCAGGTGTACCGCAGCTCGGGGCGGCCCACGTGCCCGTACTGGGGACTGCGGGCCGCGCGGCCCGTGGTGGCCAGATGCTCCAGATAGCGGCGGGCCGTGATCCGGGAGATGCCCACCGTCTCGGCCGCCGCGCCCGCCGACAGGCCCTCCGGGGCCGCCCGCAGCGCGTCGGTCACCGCCCGCAGCGTCGCCCGGGTCAGCCCCTTGGGCAGGGTGGCCGGCTGCGGCGCCCGCAGCGCGCCGATGGCCCGGTCCACCTCGTCCTGGCCGGCGGCCTCGCCGGCCGACGCGCGGAAGACGGCGTAGCGGGTGAGCCGGTCGCGCAGCGTGGAGAAGGTGAACGGCTTCAGGACGTACTGCACGATGCCCAGCGACACGCCCTCCCGTACGACGGTCAGGTCACGGGCCGAGGTCACCGCGAAGATGTCCGCGGTGTGCCCGGCCGCGCGCAGCGTCCGTACCAGCTGGAGCCCGTGCCCGTCGGGCAGGAACAGGTCCAGCAGGAGCAGGTCGACGGGGTACTGGTCGAGATGGCGGCGGGCCGCGGCGGCGGTGTGCACGGTGCCGGAGACGGTGAAGCCGGCGACCCGGCCGACGTACAGCGCGTGCGCGTCGGCAGCGACGGGGTCGTCCTCGACGACCAGCACCCGAATGGGGGCCTCCGGGACCTTCGGGGTGCCGCCGGTGCTGTCGGCCGGCGGGGTGCCGCCCGTGCCGTCCTGTGGGGTCATTCCCGCCGCTCCGTCCGCAGTGGCAGGCGGACGGCGAACGCCGCACCGCCCTCGGGCGCCCGGTCGAGGGTGACCGTGCCGCCGTGGCGGCGCACAGTCTGCCGCACGATGGCCAGTCCCAGGCCCCGGCCGTGCACCGTAGAGCCGCTCTCCTTCGAGGTCCAGCCGCGCCGGAAGATCTCCTCGGCGTGTCCCGGGTCCACGCCGGGCCCGGAGTCGGCGACCCGCAGCAGCAGCTCGCCGTCCGTGGCGCGCGCGGTGACCACGACGCGGCCCGCCTCGCCCGCCGGGTGCGTGCCGGACGCTGCGTCGATCGCGTTGTCGACGAGGTTGCCCAGGACGGTCACCAGGTCACGGGCGGGCAGCCACTCGGGCAGCAGTCCGTCGTCGATCCCGCTGTCCTCGGTCAACGTCAGCTCCACGCCGTACTCGTTCGCCTGCGCGGCCTTGCCCAGCAGCAGCGCGGCCAGCACCGGCTCGGCGACCGCGCCCGTCACCCGGTCGGTCAGGGTCTGCGCCAGCGCCAGCTCCGCGGTGGCGAACTCCACCGCCTCCTCGGCGCGGCCCAGCTCGATCAGCGACACGACGGTGTGCAGCCGGTTGGCGGCCTCGTGCGCCTGCGAGCGCAGCGCCTCGGCGAAGCCGCGTACCGAGTCCAGCTCGCCGGAGAGCGCCTGCAGCTCGGTGTGGTCGCGCAGGGTGACCAGCGTGCCGCGCCGCTCGCCCCCGTCGACCGGCGAGGTGTTCACGACGAGCACCCGGTCGGCGGACAGATGCAGCTCGTCGACGCACGGGCCGGGGGAGAGCAGCGCCTCGGTGAGCGGCGCGGGCAGCCCCAGCTCGGCGACCGGCCGGCCCACCGCGTTCCCGTCCAGGCCCAGCAGCTCGCGCGCCCCGTCGTTGATCAGGGCGACCGCGCGCCGCCCGTCGAGCAGCAGCAGCCCTTCGCGTACGGCGTGCAGCGCGGCCTGGTGGTAGTCGTGCAGCCGGCTCAGCTCGGCGGCGTTCATGCCGTGCGTATGGCGCCGCAGCCGCGCGTTGACGACGTACGTGCCGACGCCGCCCAGGGCCAGCGCGGCGGCCGCGACCAGGATCAGCGAGAGCATCTGGCGGCGCAGCCCGTCACTGATCGTCTCGACCGTGATGCCGGAGCTGACCAGCGCGACGACCCTGCCGCCGGACCGTACCGGCGCCACCACCCGCACGGACGGCCCCAGCGTCCCCAGATGGGTCTCGTGGTAGACCTCGCCGCGCAGCGCGGGGCCGATGTGGCCGAGGTACTTCTCGCCGATCGCGGACGGCCGTGTATGGGTATACCGGGTCTTGTCGGTGTCCATCACCACGACGAAGGCCACGCCCGCGGCCTTGCGCACCCGCTCGGTGTACGGCTGGAGCAGCTTCGTGGGGTCCTCGGAGCGGACCGCGCGCGCGACCTCGGGGGCGTTGGCCACGGAGGTCGCGACGGCCGTGGTCTGGCGGCGCGCGGTCTCCTCGGCCTGCTCGCTCGCGTTGAGGTACGCGAAGACGGCGCAGCCCGCGACGACGACCGCGATCAGCACGGCCTGCATGGCGAAGAGCTGGCCGGCCAGGCTGCGGGGACGGGGGAGGCGCATGTGCATAAGTTTGCCCGGTCACGTTTACATGAACGAAATGTACGTAAGGGTGACGTGATCAAGAGGGGGGTGCATAGTCGCCGGGACTTTGTTTTGCGTTCAAGAGCCGCAGGTCGCACGCAGAACCGGACAATCGAGGACAGGAGGCAGTCGTGGCCGCAACGACCCTGCCGGGTGGCGGGACCCCCGGCGAGCCCACCACGCCCGCGCCGAAGAAGCGTGACCGCACCCACTACCTCTACATCGCCGTCATCGGCGCCGTAGTGCTCGGCATCGCGGTCGGCTTCATCGCCCCGGGCGTCGCCGTGGAGCTGAAGCCGCTCGGTACCGGCTTCGTGAACCTCATCAAGATGATGATCTCGCCGGTCATCTTCTGCACGATCGTCCTCGGCGTCGGCTCCGTACGGAAGGCCGCCAAGGTCGGCGCGGTCGGCGGCCTGGCGCTCGGCTACTTCATGCTGATGTCCACCGTGGCCCTTGCCATCGGCCTGGTCGTCGGCAACATCCTGGAGCCCGGCTCCGGGCTGCACCTGACCGAGTCGCTCCGGCACGCGGGCCAGGCGCAGACGGAGGGCGGCGGCGAGAGCAGCTCGGAGTTCGTGCTCGGCATCATCCCGACCACCCTGGTCTCCGCCTTCACCACCGGTGAGGTGCTGCAGACCCTGCTGGTCGCGCTGCTGGTGGGCTTCGCGCTGCAGGCGATGGGCAAGGCCGGCGAGCCGGTCCTGCGCGGCATCGGCCACCTCCAGAAGCTGGTCTTCCGCGTCCTGTCCATGATCATGTGGGCCGCGCCGGTGGGTGCCTTCGGCGCCATCGCCGCGGTGGTCGGCGAGACCGGCCTGGACGCCCTGAAGTCCCTCGCCGTCATCATGGTCGGCTTCTACGTCACCTGCCTGCTCTTCGTGATCGTCGTCCTGGGTTCGCTGCTGCGGCTGATCGCCGGCGTGAACATCTTCATGCTGCTGAAGTACCTGGGCCGCGAGTTCCTGCTGATCCTCTCCACGTCCTCCTCGGAGTCGGCGCTGCCGCGCCTGATCGCGAAGATGGAGCACCTGGGCGTCAGCAAGCCGGTGGTCGGCATCACCGTCCCGACCGGCTACTCCTTCAACCTCGACGGCACCGCGATCTACCTGACGATGTCCTCGATCTTCGTGGCCCAGGCGATGGGCTCCCCGATGTCCCTCGGCCAGGAGATCTCGCTCCTCGTCTTCATGATCATCGCCTCCAAGGGTGCGGCCGGCGTCACCGGCGCCGGCCTGGCCACCCTGGCCGGCGGCCTCCAGTCGCACCGCCCCGACCTGGTCGACGGCGTCGGCCTGATCGTCGGCATCGACCGCTTCATGAGCGAGGCCCGCGCGCTGACCAACTTCGCCGGCAACGCGGTCGCCACGGTCCTCATCGGCACCTGGACCAAGGAGATCGACAAGTCCCGGGTGAGCGAGGTCCTGGCGGGCAACCGTCCGTTCGACGAGACGACCCTCGTGGACGACGGCCACGGCCCGGCCGCCGAGGACGACGCCGACGTCCCGCAGCCGCGCCCCGAGGGCGACAAGGCCGCCGTCTGACGCGTTCCGCGCCCCGCCCCGAAGGCCCCCGCCGCACCACGCGTCGGGGGCCTTCGAAGTTCGCGATCTTGTACGGAATTTCTCGATTGCGTCTCAAGGCGTCGCGGGCGGGCAACGAACCCGTGGCGGGACTGTCGCCGGACGCTGTGAAGCGGCAGAGTCGGCAGGGCCGGCGGGAAGCCGCCGGTGAACGGGGGTACGGGGGATCACGGGGGAACGGGGCCCGCCGGCGGCAGACGCCGGCGGGCCCCTTTCTTGTGCGTACGAGCAGGGGGTGCGACACCGGCCCGCAAGCACGTCGGTACGGCCGTCAGCCCTCGGGGCGCAGCCAGATCGTGGCGAGCGGCGGCAGCACCGGCGCGATGGAGGCGGAGCGGCCGTGGTACGGCACCGGCTCGGACTTCAGCTCCCCGGTGTTGGTCACGCCGCTGCCGCCGAACCGCTCCTCGTCGGTGTTGAGCACCTCTCGCCAGGACGGGACGTTCTCCGGCACGCCGAGGCGGTACCCGTGCCGCACCACCGGCGAGAAGTTGGCGACCGCGAGCAGCGGGTCGCCGGCGGCGTCGTAGCGCACGAACGAGAGGACGTTGTCCTCCCACGCGCCGCCGTCGATCCAGGCGAAGCCGCCCGGGTCGGTGTCCCGCTCCCACAGCGCCGGGGTGGCCGCGTACTGGCGGTTCAGCTCGCGGACCAGGTCGCGGACGCCGCGGTGGTCGGGCGCCGCGGCGTACGCCGGGTCCAGCAGCCACCAGTCGGGGCCCTGCTCCTCGGACCACTCGGCGCCCTGGGCGAACTCCTGGCCCATGAAGAGCAGCTGCTTGCCCGGGTGCGACCACATGAAGCCCAGGTACGCACGGTGGTTGGCACGCTGCTGCCACCAGTCGCCGGGCATCTTCGAGACCAGCGCCCGCTTGCCGTGCACGACCTCGTCGTGCGAGATGGGCAGCACGTAGTTCTCGGAGTAGGCGTACACCATCGAGAACGTCATGTCGTTGTGGTGGTACTTGCGGTGCACCGGCTCCTTGGACATGTAGACCAGCGAGTCGTGCATCCAGCCCATGTTCCACTTCAGGCCGAAGCCCAGACCGCCGAAGCCGCCGGGCCCGACGTGGTGCGTGGCGCGGGTGACGCCGTCCCAGGCGGTGGACTCCTCGGCGATGGTCACCACGCCCGGGCAGCGCCGGTAGACCGTGGCGTTCATCTCCTGGAGGAAGGCGACCGCGTCCAGGTTCTCCCGGCCGCCGTACTGGTTGGGCGTCCACTCGCCGTGCTCCCGGGAGTAGTCCAGGTAGAGCATCGAGGCGACGGCGTCCACGCGCAGCCCGTCGATGTGGAACTCGGAGCACCAGTAGACGGCGTTGGCGACCAGGAAGTTACGGACCTCCGTGCGGCCGTAGTCGAATTCGAGGGTGCCCCAGTCCGGGTGCGCGGCGCGCGCCGGGTCCTCGTGCTCGTACAGCGTCCGCCCGTCGAACTCCGCGAGCGCCCAGTCGTCGCGCGGGAAGTGCGCCGGCACCCAATCCATGATCACGCCGATGCCGGCCCGGTGCAGCGCGTCGACCAGGTACTTGAAGTCGTCCGGCGAGCCGAGCCGGGCGGTCGGCGCGTAGAAACCGGTGACCTGGTAGCCCCACGACCCGCCGAAGGGGTGCTCCGCGACCGGCATCAGCTCCACGTGCGTGAAGCCGAGGTCCTTGACGTACGCGGGCAGCTGCTCGGCGAGTTCGCGGTAGGTCAGGCCCGGCCGCCAGGACGGCAGATGGACCTCGTAGACGGACAACGGCGCGGTGTGCACCGGGCGTTCGGCCCGGCGCGCCATCCACTCCGCGTCGCCCCACTCGTGGCGCGACACGTCGATGACCGAGGCGTTGGCGGGCGGGCACTCGGTCCGCCGGGCCATCGGGTCGATGCGCAGCGTGTGGCTGCCGTCAGGGCGGGCGATGTCGAACTTGTACAGCTCGCCCTCGCCCAGCCCCGGCACGAACAGTTCCCACACGCCGGTGGAGCCGAGGGAGCGCATCGGGTAGACCGTGCCGTCCCAGTAGTTCATGTTCCCGGCGACGCGGACGCCCTGCGCGTTCGGCGCCCAGACCGTGAAGCGGGTGCCGGGCACGCCCTCGTGCTCCATGACCCGGGCGCCGAGCGCCTGCCACAGCTCCTCGTGCCGGCCCTCGCCGATCAGGTGCAGGTCCAGCTCGCCGATGGCGGGCAGGAAGCGGTACGGGTCGTGGACGGTCACCTCGTGGCCGTCCGGGCCCTCGCCGTAGGTGACCACCAGCCGGTAGTCGGGGATCTCCGGCAGCGGCAGCACCCCGGCGAAGATCCCGTCGCCCTCGCGCGGCAGTTCGGCCCGCAGCCCCTCGGCGAGCACGGCCACCGAAGTGGCGTACGGGCGCAGCGCGCGGAAGAGGACCCCGCCGCCCACCGGGTGCGCGCCGAGCACCGCGTGCGGGTCGTGATGCGTACCGGACAGCAGCCGGCCCCGGTCGGTGTCGCCCAGCGGGGGCGCGGGCAGCACACCGCCCTTCGCGGCGGACGCCGAAGGCTCGGCGGCCTCCGCTCCGGCAGTCCGGGCGGTGGCCTCGTCGGCCGGGACCTGCGCGGCCGGGATCTTCGCCGCGGCGGCCGGCGTGGCCGGGGTCCGTGCGGCGGCGACCTTCGCGGAGGCCGGGGCCGCCGCCTTCCGGCCGGCGGGTTTCTTGGGTTCCGCCTTCTCGGCGGCCTTCTTCGCGGACGCCTTGACGGTCTTCTTGGTGGCGGTCTTCCCGGCCGCCGCTTCGGCCGTGATCTTCTTCGCCGTGGCCTTCTTGGCCGGGGCCTTCTTCGCGGCGGTCTTCTTCCGGGTGGCGGTCTTCTTGGCGGCGGCCCCGGCGGCCGGTTCCCCGACCGCCGGGGCATCGGTCACCGAGGTCCCGGACGGCTTCACCTCGGTGGCCGGCGCGTCGGACGGCTCGGCACCGCCGCGGGCCGGCTTCGCACGCGAGGTCTTCTTCCGCGCCGGCTGCGCGGCGGTTTCGGCGGCCGCCTCCGCCTCCGGGCCGGGCCCGGTGCGCCGGCCCGGCGGCGCCTCCTGCTCCCCCTCAGGCCGGGCGGGGGCCGGCAGGAAGGTGTGCGGTACGTCGGCGTCGGGCGCTGTGGCGGGGTCGGACGAGGGGCGGGACGGCGGACGGGGGGTCACGGGAGGAGCCTCCTGGCGGGGCGGTCGGGCGGTCGGGGGATCGAAGCGCTGTGCACGGTGGTCAGCTGCGGTCCTCGGGCGGGGCGGAGGCGGTGAACGTCGGGTCGCCCTCCTCCGGTTCCGTGTCGGCGTAGGGGTCGGGCCCCGCGGCCACATGGGGGTCGGTCGTCAGGTGCGGGTCGGTGGCGAGGCGGGGGTCGGCACCGGCGAGCCGGCGGACGGCGGCCATCGGGATGGGCAGCCAGTCCGGCCGGTGCCGGGCCTCGTAGAGCACCTCGTACACGGCCTTGTCGGTCTCGTACGCGCGCATCAGCTCCGGAACGGAGTCCGGGTCCAGGCCGCCGGCCTCGGCGTAACCGCGGCAGAACGCGGCCCGTGCGCGCCGCGCCCACTCCAGCGACCAGGCGTCGCCGCCGCCGGGGCCGCTGCGCGCCGCGTAGTCGAAGGACCGGAGCATAGCGGCCACGTCGCGCACCGCGGGCTGGACATCGCGCCTTTCCGCCAGCGGCCGGGCCGGCTCGCCCTCGAAGTCGATGACCGACCAGCGGCCCTCGCCGGCGGTGCGCAGTGTCTGGCCCAGATGCAGGTCGCCGTGGATGCGCTGGGCGGCGAAGGCCCGGCCGTCCTCGCCGAGCGTGGTCAGTGCCTGGAAGGCGGTGCGCAGCCGGTTGCGGTACGGGCGCAGTGCAGGGACGGCGCGGGCCGCCGCGTCCAGCCGCTCGGTCATGCCGGTGGCGATCAGCTCCAGGTGGGTGCGGCGCAGCTCGGTGGTGGGGAGCGTCTCGGCGAGCGCGGTGTGCACCTCGGCGGTGGCGTGGCCCAGCGCCCGCGCCGAGCCGGTGAAGTCGGCGCGTACCGAGAGGGCGTTGAGCGCGAGCTGCCAGCCGTCGGCCGAGCCGTTGAGGAACGGGGTGAGCACGCCGAGAGTGATCGGTTCTGCGGCGTGATGGCGGGGGCCGTCGGCCGGCTTCACCGGGCCGGCCGCCGATGACTCGAACCAGGCCACCGGCGGCGGTACCCGGGAGCACTTGGCGCGGGCCAGCGCCAGCGGCAGTTCCAGGTCGGGGTTGAGGCCGGGGGAGGCCCGGCGGAAGACCTTCAGGATGTAGGCGTCGCCGAACACCACCGAGGTGTTGGACTGCTCGGTGGCCAGCGGCCGGGCGGTGAGTCCGGAGGCGACCGCGGTGTCCGGCGCCACGGTGAAGCGGAGCGCGCCCAGCTGCCCCGGTACCCGGAGCCGTTCCAGCAGGAGTGCGCAGAGCCGGGGGTCCAGCAGCGCGTCGTAGACCGTCCGCCCGGCCAGCGGTCCTTCCTCCGGGTGGCCGATCAGGGCGTGGGCGAGCCGCGGCGGCAGCGTGCCGTGCACGCCGAGCAGCAGCTGGTAGCAGTCGTCGTCCCCCGGAGTGCGGGCCGGCGGGCCTGGCTGCCGGGCGCGGACGAGGAGGTGCAGCATGCCGGGCGCGGCGGATCCCTCGACGGGCAGCAGTTCGGCGGCGGAGACCAGGTCGAAACCGGTGACCGGGCGGCCCTTGCCCGCGAACCACCGCTGCCGTGGCACCCATTCGCGCAGCAGTGGGACGAGCGAGGGCAGCAGCCCGGGCGCGGCGGTGACGGGCGGCCGGTGGTGCCGGCCTTGCAGAGCACGGGTCGAGGCGGTTTCCGACATGACGTCGCGTCCTTTCCCCGGGCACACGACAGCTACGGCAAAGTGTCCCGGAATACGGCCTTTACTGTGGGGCGGTGCGGGACGTGTCGGGCGAGGATCGTCCGTACGGCAGCGGAATCTGCGGCAGGGGTCCCCACGCCCGCAGGCGCGGCGCGAGGATCGTCCGGCCCGTGCGGCAGTAGGGAGACTGCCCGGGCGAAAGGTCGAAAAACACCCGAACACGCCTTGCGTGCATGTACGGGCGGGTAATTCACGCCCCCGACGCGGCCGGACGGCCGGCGCGACGGGCCCGTACGCGGCGGTGTGCGGGCGCTCCTGGCGGAGCGCCCGCGTGGCACCGGCCCACGAGCGCGGCCGGTGTCCGAACATCTTTCCGGCTAGGCCACCGCGTCCTTGCGCAGCCGGAACCAGTAGAAGCCGTGCCCCGCGAGGGTCAGCAGATAGGGCAGCTGGCCGATCGCCGGGAAGCGCACGCCGCCGATCAGTTCGACCGGGTGGCGGCCGTCGAACGACTGCAGGTCCAGCTCGGTGGGCTGGGCGAAGCGCGAGAAGTTGTGCACGCACATGACCAGGTCGTCCTCGTATTCGCGGAGGAACGCCAGGACCGCCGGGTTGGACGACGGCAGCTCGGTGTACGTGCCCAGGCCGAAAGCCGGGTTCTGCTTGCGGATCTCGATCATGCGCCGGGTCCAGTGCAGCAGGGACGCCGGCGAGGACATCGCGGCCTCGACGTTGGTCACCTGGTAGCCGTGGACCGGGTCCATGATGGTCGGCAGGAAGAGCCGTCCGGGGTCGCAGGAGGAGAAACCGGCGTTGCGGTCCGGCGTCCACTGCATGGGGGTGCGCACCGCGTCCCGGTCGCCCAGCCAGATGTTGTCGCCCATGCCGATCTCGTCGCCGTAGTACAGGATCGGCGTGCCGGGCAGGGAGAGCAGCAGGGCGGTGAACAGCTCGATCTGGTTGCGGTCGTTGTCCAGCAGGGGCGCGAGGCGGCGGCGGATGCCGATGTTGGCGCGCATCCGCGGGTCCTTGGCGTACTCCGCGTACATGTAGTCACGCTCTTCGTCCGTGACCATTTCGAGGGTCAGCTCGTCGTGGTTGCGGAGGAAGATTCCCCACTGGCAGCCGGACGGGATCGCCGGGGTCTTGGCGAGGATCTCCGAGACCGGGTAGCGGGACTCGCGGCGTACCGCCATGAAGATGCGCGGCATCACCGGGAAGTGGAAGGCCATGTGGCACTCGTCGCCGCCGACCGACGCGTCGCCGAAGTAGTCGACCACGTCCTCCGGCCACTGGTTGGCCTCGGCCAGCAGCACCGTGTCCGGGTAGTGCGCGTCGACCATGGCGCGCACCCGCTTGAGGAAGGCGTGCGACTGCGGGAGGTTCTCGCAATTGGTGCCCTCCTCGGCGTAGAGGTAGGGCACGGCGTCCAGCCGGAACCCGTCGATGCCCAGGTCCAGCCAGAAGCGCAGGGCCGAGATCATCTCCTCCTGGACCGCCGGGTTCTCGTAGTTGAGGTCCGGCTGGTGGGAGAAGAAGCGGTGCCAGTAGTACTGCTTGCGGACCGGGTCGAAGGTCCAGTTGGACGCCTCGGTGTCGACGAAGATGATCCGGGCGTCCTGGTACTGCTTGTCGTCGTCCGCCCAGACGTAGTAATCGCCGTACGGCCCTTCGGGATCGCTGCGGGACTCCTGGAACCACGGGTGCTGGTCGCTGGTGTGGTTCATCACCATGTCGATGATCACCCGCATGCCGCGCTGGTGCGCGGCGTCCACGAACTCCACGAAGTCGGCGAGGTCCCCGAACTCCGGCAGCACCGAGGTGTAGTCGCTGACGTCGTAACCACCGTCCCGCAGGGGGGACTTGAAGAACGGCGGCAGCCAGAGGCAGTCGACGCCCAGCCACTGCAGATGATCGAGCTTGGCCGTCAGGCCCTTGAGGTCGCCGATGCCGTCCCCGTTGCTGTCCTGGAACGACCGCACCAGGACTTCGTAGAAGACGGCCCGTTTGAACCAGTCGGGATCGCGGTCCTTGGCCGGAGTGTCCTCGAACGTGTCGGGGACGGGCTCATTGACGATCAATTGGGTGACCCTCCGATCGGTGAGGACGGTCGCAGGGACAGCACGTGCGCGGGCGCAATGCCACTGCCCGGCTCCAGGCGCACATAGTTGTCCCTGCCCCAGTGGTAGGTCTCGCCGGTGAGCTCGTCGCGCACCGGTACGGACTCGTGCCGGTCGAGGCCGAGCTCCGGCATGTCCAACGACACCGTCGCCTCGTGGGTGTGGTGCGGGTCCAGGTTCACGACCGTGAGCACCACGTCGGCGCCCTCGCGCTTGGAGTAGGCGAGGATCGCGTCGTTGTCGACATGATGGAAGTGCAGATCACGCAACTGCTGGAGTGCCGGGTGGCGGCGGCGCAGCCGGTTGAGTGCCGTGATGAGGGGAGCGATGCTACGGCCCTCACGGGCCGCTGTCTGCCAATCCCGAGGACGCAGCTGATACTTCTCCGAATCCAGGTACTCCTCGCTCCCGTCTCGTACCGGAGTCCCCTCGCAGAGCTCGTATCCGGCGTAGACCCCCCACGTCGGGGAGAGCGTCGCCGCGAGCACCGCGCGTACCTCGAAAGCCGCCCGGCCGCCGTGCTGGAGGTACGCGTGCAGGATGTCCGGGGTGTTCACGAACAGGTTCGGCCGCATGCAGGAGGCCGAATCCCGGGAGAGCTCGGTGAGGTACTCGGTCAGCTCGTGCTTGGAGTTGCGCCAGGTGAAGTAGGTGTAGGACTGCTGGAAGCCGACCTGCGCGAGGGTGCGCATCATGGCGGGGCGGGTGAACGCCTCGGCCAGGAAGATCACGTCGGGGTCGGTGCGGTTGATGTCCGAGATCACCTTCTCCCAGAACACCACCGGCTTGGTGTGCGGGTTGTCCACCCGGAAGATGCGGACGCCCTTCGCCATCCAGAAGCGCAGCAGCCGCTCCGTCTCCTTCACCAGCCCGCGGAAGTCCGCGTCGAAGGCGATCGGGTGGATGTCCTGGTACTTCTTCGGGGGGTTCTCGGCGTACGCGATGGTCCCGTCGGCGCGGTGGTGGAACCACTCCGGATGCTTGTCCAGCCATGGATGGTCCGGCGAGCACTGCAGCGCGAAGTCCAGCGCGACCTCCATCCGCAGGTCCCGCGCGGTCTGCACGAAGTACGCGAAGTCCTCGAAGGTGCCCAGGTCCGGGTGGAGCGCGTCGTGGCCGCCCTCGGCCGAGCCGATGGCCCACGGCGAGCCGACGTCGTGCGGGCCGGCGGAGAGCGTGTTGTTCGGGCCCTTGCGGTGCGTCGTGCCGATCGGGTGGACCGGCGGCAGGTACACCACGTCGAAGCCCATCGCGGCGATGTCCGGCAGCCGCTCGGCAGCGGTCCGGAACGTGCCGCTGACCATGGTCCCGTCGGGTGCCTCGTACGCCCCCTCCGAGCGCGGGAACAGCTCGTACCACGAGCCGTACAGCGCTCGGCGCCGCTCCACCAGCAGCGGCATCGGCCGGGAGGCGCTGACCAGTTCGCGCAGCGGATACCGGCCGAGGGTCTCCAGCACCTCGGGGGTGAGCGCGGCGGCCAGCCGGGTGGCGGCCGGCAGATTCTCGTCCCGCAGTGAGTCGGCCACCCGGAGGATCGACTCACGCCCCGCGTTCTTCGGCACCCCGGCCGCCGCCCGCTCGTACAGCGAGGCGCCCTCGGCGAGCACCAGGCCGGTGTCCTGGCCGGCCGGGATCTTGACCTGCGCCGTGCGCCGCCAGGTGGTCACCGGGTCCGACCAGGCCTCCACGGTGTACGTCCAGCGGCCCTCGGCGTCCGGGGTGATCCGCGCGCCCCACCGGTCCGTGCCCGGCGCCAGCTCCCGCATCGGCGTCCACGGCCCGCTCCTGCCGTTCGGGTCGCGCAGCACCACGTTGGCGGCGACCGCGTCATGCCCTTCGCGGAAGACGGTGGCGGACACTTCGAAGGTTTCGCCGGTCACCGCCTTGGCCGGGCGGCGCCCGCAGTCGATCTGGGGACGGACGTCCAGGACGGGAATGCGACCGATCATGGGATCACCTGAGACTTGGGACACTTTGCGGGGTGTTGTCCTTTGTATCTCCGCGGCGGGCTTACGGGTTGCGGGCATGAACGGTCCTGTCGCCTTTCACTCGGTTGGAGGTGCGCAGGGCGGGACACGCGGGGGAGGCACGCAGCGAGGGTTCCGACTGAGCCTTCCCACACGCCGCGGCCGGGCAATCCGCCCGCGGATGAACTACTCGTACGTAACAGCGCACGTCGATCAAGACGGACGTACCGGCCGCGCGGCGTGCGGACAGCAACGGACCGGCCCCGCCCTCGGGCGGAGCCGGCCGTGGTGCCGGTCCTGAAGGGGCTCCGTCAGGAGCCCTCGACCCGGAGCAGTCGGTTCGGTGATCCCAAAGAGCTCTTCACCTGGCCCGCCGAAGCCCGGCCGACCAGCGCGTCGTCCACCTTCTGCGGGGTCGCCCCCGGGTGGTCCGCCAGGTACAGGGCGGCGGCGCCCGCTGCGTGCGGCGCGGCCATCGAAGTGCCGGAGAGCGTCTTCGAGGCCGCGTTGTCCGAGTGCCACGCCGACGTGATCCCTACACCGGGCGCGAACAGGTCCACGCTCGGGCCCCAGTTGGAGAAGTCGGCGCGGACGTCCTTGCTGCTGGTGGCGCCGACGGTGAGGGCCTCCCGCACCCGGCCGGGCGAGAACAGGTCGGCCGGCAGGCCGTCGTTCCCGGCCGCGACGGTGAACGTCACCCCGGCCTGCACGGCATTGCGCACCGCCTGGTCCAGCTGCGGCGAGGCCATGCTGCCCAGGCTCAGGTTGGCCACCGCGGGCTTCTGCGCGTGCTTCGCCACCCAGTCGATGCCGGCGATGACGTTCTCGGTGGTGCCCGCCCCCTTGGCGTCCAGCACCCGTACCGACACGACGCGGGCCTTGTCGGCCACGCCGAACGTCCTGCCCGCGATGGTGGCGGCCACATGGGTGCCGTGACCGTTCTCGTCGCTCGCGTCCGCGTCGTCGCCGACGAAGTCCCAGCCGCTTCTGGCACGGCCACCGAAGTCCGAGTGGGAGGTGCGCACGCCGGTGTCCAGCACGTATACCTGCACCCCGGCGCCGCCCGACGCAGGTGCGGTGTAGGACTTGTCCAGCGGCAGGCTCTCCTGGTCGATCCGGTCCAGCCCCCAGGACGGCGGGTTCTTGCGGGTGCCGCCCGCAGCCGTCGCGGCGCCGCCCGCCGTCGCTGCGTCGCCGCCCGGTGCCGCCACCGTGTCCGTCAGCCGCACCGTGCGGTTCTGGCTCACCGCCGCCACGGCCGGATCGGCCGCGAGACGCCGGGCCTGGGCCTCGTTCGCCCGGATGGCATAGCCGTTGATGGCCGTGTGGTACGTCCGGCGGATCGACACCCCGTACTTGGCCGCCAGGCCCTTGCCCGCCGCCGAGCGTGCCTCGACACCCCGGGCGCCCGCCTTGAGGGTGACGATGTAGCTGCTGCGCACCGCGCCGGCCGCCCCCGCTCCCAGGATCCGGCCCTCGGGCGGCGCGGCGTGGGCGGGCAGCGCGGCGGCACAGAGCAGGGCCGCCGAGGTGGCGGCCGTACCCCCCGCCGCCAGCCGTCGCCGGGCTATTCGTGTCCAGGCCATGTACGGAGTTCCCCTCTTCAACTCGACAGGCGGGCAAGGGTGTTGCCGTTCCGTGGCGCCGGCTGCCGCGCCGCGCTCCACCGACGCCATCCTGCAGCCTTCCGTGGGCCCGGAGTCCGTACAAGAGAGGACGAGGGGGCGGAATCGGCCATATCGGGTGAGCGATCCGTGGCGAAGGTTGCGGTGATTTCTGGCCGGATTCCCGCGCCCCGCCCCCTCCCCGCGCCCGGCCGGGCACCCCCCGACCCGCCCGAAGCCGCGCTCCGGGGCAGGCACCTCGGCCAAGAGGCGTACCCTCCGACCGGCAAGAGGCGCACGGGGGCACACCTGGCGCGAGGAGCGGGCCTTTCGAGCGGTTGTCCGCGGCACGGGCCGCGCGCTGTGGTTGCCGCGGCCGAGCCGCCGCTACGGTCGGAGCGTGAAGGCCATTCGTCGATTCACCGTGCGCCCTGTCCTTCCCCCGTCCCTACGACCGCTCAGCGAACTGGCGCGGAACCTGCGCTGGTCCTGGCACACCGAAACCCGCGAACTCTTCCATGCCCTGGACCCCGACGGCCGGCAGCGGCCCGGCTCCGACCCGGTCCAGCTCCTCGGCACCGTCACCGCCGAGCGCCTCGCCGAGCTCGCCGCCGACCGCCGCTTCCTGCGCCGGCTCACCGCCTGCGCCGACGAGCTGCAGGACTACCTCGCCGGCCGCCGCTGGTACCAGTCCGTCGACGCCGCCCTGCCCGAGGCCGTCGCCTACTTCTCACCCGAATTCGGCATCACCGCGGCCCTGCCGCAGTACTCCGGCGGCCTCGGCATCCTCGCCGGCGACCACCTCAAAGCCGCCTCCGACCTCGGCGTTCCGCTGATCGGCGTCGGGCTGCTCTACCGCCACGGCTACTTCCGCCAGACCCTCTCCCGCGAGGGCTGGCAGCAGGAGCACTACCCGGTCCTCGACCCCAACGAGCTGCCACTGGAGCTGCTCCGCGAGGCCGACGGCAGCCCCGCGCAGGTCTCCCTCGCCCTCCCCGGCGGCCGGCGCCTGCGCTCCTACATCTGGCAGGCCCGCGTCGGCCGCGTCCCCCTGCTCCTCCTCGACTCCGACGTCGAGGAGAACGGACCCGGCGAGCGCCAGGTCACCGACCGCCTCTACGGCGGCGGCAGCGAGCACCGCCTCCTCCAGGAGATGCTGCTCGGCATCGGCGGCGTACGGGCGGTCCGTACGTACTGCCGGCTCACCGGTCACCCCGCCCCCGAGGTCTTCCACACCAACGAGGGCCACGCCGGCTTCCTCGGCCTGGAACGCATCCGCGAACTGTCCGAAGAGGACGCCGGCGGGCTCGATTTCGACAGCGCCCTGGAAGCCGTCCGGTCCGGCACCGTCTTCACCACCCACACTCCCGTACCCGCCGGCATCGACCGCTTCGACCGCGAACTGGTCGCCCGGCACTTCGGCCCCGACGGCGAACTCCCCGGCATCGACGCCGCCCGGATCCTCGGCCTCGGCATGGAGAGCTACCCCGGCGGCGAACCCAACGTCTTCAACATGGCCGTCATGGGCCTCCGCCTCGCCCAGCGCGCCAACGGCGTCTCCACCCTGCACGGCGGGGTCAGCCGGGAGATGTTCGCCGGACTCTGGCCCGGCTTCGACCCCGACGAGGTACCGATCACCTCCGTCACCAACGGCGTGCACGCGCCCACCTGGGTAGCCCCCGAGGTCTTCCGCCTCGGCGCCAAGCAGATCGGCGCCACCCGCACCGAGGACGCCCTCACCGTCGGCGGCTCCGAACGCTGGTCCGCGGTGGCCGACATCTCCGACCCCGCCATCTGGGACCTCCGCCGCACCCTGCGCGAACAGCTGGTCACCGAGGTACGGATGCGGCTGCGTGCCTCCTGGCGGCAGCGCGGCGCCGCCACCGCCGAACTGGGCTGGATCGACCAGGTCCTCGACCCCGACGTCCTCACCATCGGCTTCGCCCGCCGCGTGCCGTCCTACAAGCGGCTCACCCTCATGCTCCGGGACCGCGACCGGCTCATGGAGCTGCTGCTCCACCCCGAGCGCCCGATCCAGATCGTGGTCGCCGGCAAGGCACACCCCGCCGACGACAGCGGCAAGCGCCTCGTGCAGGAACTGGTCCGCTTCGCCGACGACCCGCGCGTCCGGCACCGCATCGTCTTCCTGCCCGACTACGGCATGGCGATGGCCCAGAAGCTCTACCCGGGCTGCGACATCTGGCTGAACAACCCGCTGCGCCCCCTGGAGGCCTGCGGCACCTCCGGCATGAAGGCCGCCCTCAACGGCGCGTTGAACCTCTCCGTCCTCGACGGCTGGTGGGACGAGTGGTACGAGCCGGACTTCGGCTGGTCCATCCCGACCGCCGACGGCACCGCCACCGACGAGGAACGCCGCGACGACCTCGAAGCCGCGGCCCTCTACGAACTCCTCGAACAGCGCGTCGCGCCCCGCTACTACGAGCGCGACGAGGCGGGCGTACCGCACCGCTGGGTCGAGATGGTCCGCCGCACGCTGGTCACCCTCGGCCCGAAGGTGCTGGCAGGGCGGATGGTCCGCGAGTACGTCGAGCGGCTCTACGCGCCCGCCGCGCAGGCGCACCGCTCCCTCACCCCGGACGCCGCGCGCGACCTCGCGCGGTGGAAGACCCGGGTGCGCGAGGCCTGGCCGCGGGTCGCCGTGGACCACGTCGAGACCGGCAGCGCGGCCGCACCCGCCAACGGGCAGGCCGAACTGGGCGGCACCCTGGCGCTCCGCGTCCGGGTCGCGCTGGACGAGCTGGCGCCCGAGGACGTCGAGGTGCAGCTGGTCTCCGGCCGGGTCGACGAGTCCGACCGGATCGCCGACCCGCTCACCGCGGCGCTGAAGCCGGCCGGCGGGCCCGACCTGGAGGGCCGCTGGCTCTACGAAGGGCCGTTGGTGCTGGACCGGACGGGCCCCTTCGGCTACACCGTCCGCATCCTCCCCGCCCACCCGCTCCTCGCCACCGGCGCCGAGATGGGCCTGATCGCGGCCCCTTCGGAGGCCACGGGCGAAGCGGCCGGGGTACTGCTCCGCTGACCCGGTACGGCGCCGTGCCACGAACACACCGGCACGGCGCCGCACCGCGAGGCCCGCTCCGTCCCGCACGCCATAGGCTGCTGCCCACAGCCGGCCGCACAGGAGCGGCCGGGCGGCTGCACGGGGGCGGATCATGAGCCAGGTACGGACACGGGTCTCGGCATACGCGATCGTGGTGGCGGAGGGCCGGGCGCTGCTGACCCGGCTGTCCGACGCCTCGCCGGTCTTCACGCCCGGTCAGTGGTATCTCCCGGGCGGCGGCATCGACCCCGGCGAGCAGCCCGTCGACGCGCTGGTACGCGAACTGCGCGAGGAGACCGGGCGGACGGTCCGGGAGGCCGGGCTGCTGGACGCGCGGACCTACGAGGTCCGGCGGCTCGGGGTGGACTGGCAGCTCACCGGCCTGTTCTACGCCGTCGCGCTGGAGGACGGCCCGACGGCGGTCGCCGAAGCCGACGGTTCCACGGGCGCCGTGGCCTGGATCCCGCTGCCAGATCTCCCGCACACGAGCCTGTCACCGGCCGCCACCGACGGCCTGCGAAAGGCCGGCGCCCTGTCCTGACGGGAGCCCCGCCCTGACCGGCGACCAGCGGCCGGCAACCGACGACCGGCAGCCGAGGGCCGACGGCCGAGCGACCGGCCCCGCGACATGGAGGAGCGGTGCCCGGAGGGATATCGGGAGCCTCCGGACACCGCTCGGCCTGTGTGCGGTGCGGGCAGCGGATCACCCTGTGGACAACGCCCACCGGCCGACCCGCCCCCCTAAACTCCCCGGACTGTAAGGGGAGCCATGTGGCGAAGCGTTACTTCACGTTGACGCCCGTCCAGGCCGCCTCGACGCCCTTGACCTCGGCACCGTCCGCGCCGTACAGGTCGGTGGCCGCCTTCACGGTCGCCTCGCGGGCCGCCTTGTAGTCGGTCGTCGAGGTCATGTACGCGGTCAGCGCCTTGTACCAGATCTTCTCGGCCTTGTCCCGGCCGATGCCCTCGACCTTGGAGTCGTCGGCGGTCGGGCTGTCGTACTTCACGCCGTCGATCTCCTTGGCGCCGCTGCCCTCGGACAGCAGGTAGAAGAAGTGGTTGGCGATGCCCGAGGAGTAGTGCACGTCGACGTCGCCGGCACCCTCCTTCCAGAAGTCCAGCGACTGGCCGTCCTTGCTGGGCTTGTCCATGTACCGCAGCGGGCTGCCGTCACCGTTGATGTCGATCTTCTCGCCGATGAGGTAGTCGCCCGGGTCCTCGGCGTTCTTGGCGTTGAACTCCGTCGAGGTGCCGAAGATGTCGGAGGTGGCCTCGTTCAGGCCGCCCGACTCGCCGCTGTACTCCAGGTTCGCGGTGGCCGAGGTGACGCCGTGCGACATCTCGTGCGCCGCCACGTCCAGCGCGGTCAGCGGGTGGGTGTTGCCCTCGCCGTCGCCGTACGTCATGCAGAAGCAGCTGTCGTCCCAGAACGCGTTCACGTAGTTCTGGCCGTAGTGCACGCGGGAGGTCGCGCCCTTGCCGTCGCCGTTGATGCCGCTGCGGCCGTGCACGCTCTTGTAGTAGTCCCAGGTGGCCTGGGCGCCGTACGCGGCGTCGACGGCGGCGGTCTGCGGGTCGTCACCCTTGCCGGTGCCCCACTTGTCGTCGTCGTCCGTGAGCAGCTTGCCCTCGCCGCTCTCCTTGCCGCCCAGGTCGAGCGTGGAGTGGCCGCCGCGGCTGTCGTCGGTCAGCTCGTAGCCGCTGCTGCCCTTCTTGGTGGCCAGCTCGACCTTGCCGCTGTACATGCTGGTGCCGGCGCCGGTCTCGATCGCCTGGTGCTGGAACAGCTTCTTGCCGGTGTTGGCGTCGGTGATGACGTGCAGCTCGCTGGGCGTGCCGTCCTTCTGGACGCCCTTGACCACGGTCTCGTACGCCAGGACCGGCTTGCCGGAGGCGGCCCAGATCACCTTGTTCGGGGTGGCCGCGTCGGACTTCTTGATGCCCTCGGTCCTGCCGGACACCGACTGCGCCGACGCCGCGGCCTTCTTCGGGGCGATCTTCGCGCTGGTGGAGGCGACCTTGATGCCGGCCTTCGTGGCCTTGGAGGTCGACTTGACGGCGCCGCCCTTGGCCCGGTGCACGACCAGGTCGCCGCCGAGGACGGGCAGGCCGTCGTAGGTGCGGTCGTAGCGGGTGTGCGTGGTGCCGTCGGCGTCCTTGATGACGTCCTTGACGACCAGCTTCTCCTTGGCGCCGAGCCCGAGCTCCTCGGCGGTCTTCGCCTTGGTGGCCTGCGCGTCGCGCAGCAGCTCCGCGCGGTGCGAGGCGGTCATCTTCACGGGCGCGCCGGCGGCCTCGTGGGAGGTGGGGGCCGCGCCCGCCGTGCCGGTGGCGATGCCGGCGGCGAGCAGTGCTGCCGCGGCCACGGAGGCGCCGGCGATACGGGTGGTACGCGATATGTGGGGGGTCACGCGTGCTCCTTCAACTTTGCCAAGTGGTGGGGGTGCAAAGCGATGCGGGTGGTACGTGCGGGGTCAGCGTGCCATTCCAACGCGCGACTGTCACCGGGTAATTGGGGCCGGTTTGCAATTTGTTCGCAAAGAGCGAGCTGTCGTCCGCATAGCGGAGGAGGGCCACCCCCGCCGAACGGCGGGGGTGGCCCTCCCGGTTGATCGGTCTGCCGGGTTTCCGGTCAGAAGGTCAGCTTCCAGCTGTTCAGGCGGCCGGTGTCACCGGAGTACACGTCGCGGACCCGCAGCTTCCAGGTGCCGGTGGCGTTCTCCGAGGAGGCGTTGACCGTGTAGGTGGTCTTCACGTCCGCAGCCGAGTCCCAGGAGCTGGAGTTCTTCAGGCGGTACGCCGTGCCGTCGGGCGCGAGCAGGTCGAGGACGAGGTCACCGCGGTAGCTGTGGGTGATGTCCACGCCGACCTTGAGCGTGCTCGGGGCCTTGCCGGTCCGGTTCACGGCGATCGACGAGGTGACCGCCGCGCCCGCGTCCGGGATCGCCACGGCGTTGTTGTTCTCGTAGACGTTGCCGCCCGGGTCGGGGTCGCCGCCGTCGCCGACGCGGCTGCCGACGTTCACCGCGGCCCAGGTGTTGGCGACCGTGTTGTAGGTCGGGGTGTCCTTGCCGAAGAGGTCGGCGGCGGCGTTGAGGGTGGCGGTGCGGGCTGCCGCGTAGTTGGTGTTGGAGCTCATGTACTGGGTGAGCGCCTTGAACCAGACCTTCTCGGCGTTGGCCCGGCCGATGCCCGGCACGGACTTGCCGTCGGACGTCGGGCTGTCGTACTGCACGCCGTTCACGACCTTCGCACCGCTGCCCTCGGACAGCATGTAGAAGAAGTGGTTGGCGATGCCGGAGGAGTAGTGCACGTCGACGTTGCCGACGCCCGAGTACCAGAAGTCCTTGGACGCGCCGTCCTTGCTGGGCTTGTCCATGTAGCGCAGCGGGCTGCCGTCCCCGTTGATGTCGATCTTCTCGCCGACGAGGTAGTCGCCCGGGTCCTGGGCGTTGTTGGCGTTGAACTCGACGGCCGCCGCGAAGATGTCGGAGGTGGCCTCGTTCAGACCGCCGGACTCACCGCTGTAGACGAGGTCGGCGGTGGCGGAGGTGACGCCGTGCGTCATCTCGTGGGCCGCCACGTCGATCGAGGTGAGCGGGTGGGTGTTGCCCGACCCGTCGCCGTAGGTCATGCAGAAGCAGCTGTCGTCCCAGAAGGCGTTGGAGTAGTTGTTGCCGTAGTGGACCCGGCTGTACGCGCCGACGCCGTCGCCCCGGATGCCGCTGCGGCCGTGCACGCTCTTGAAGTAGTCCCAGGTGAGCTGGGCGCCGTACGCGGCGTCCACGCCCGCGGTCTGGACGTTCTGCGGGGTGCCGTCGCCCCACACGTCGTCCGGGTCGCTGAAGAGCGTGCCGGTGCCGGACGAGCCGTGGTTGAGGTTGTACGTCTTGTGGTTGCCGCGCGCGGTGTCCGTCATGGTGTACGACGGCGCGGTCCCGATGGTCACCTTGCCGCTGTACTGGCTGTTGCCGGTGCCCTGCTCGATCTCCTGGTACTGGAACAGCTTCTCGCCGGTGGTGGCGTCGGTGACGACGTGCAGCCGGTTGGGCGTCTGGCCGTCGTCCTGCACGCCGCCGACCACGGTCTCGTACGCGAGGACCGGCTTGCCGTTCGCCGCCCAGACGACCTTGCGGGGCTCCTTGGCGTCGGACTTCTCGGCGCCCTCCGCCTTCGAGACCTTCAGCGCCTTGGACTCGGCGGTGGCCGGCGCGACGGCCGCCTTGGTGCTCGGCACGGCGATCCGGGCCTTGACGCCCTTGGTGACCCGCTGGACCTTGCCGGTGCGGGTCTCGTGCACGACGAGGTCGCCGCCGAGGACGGGCAGGCCCTTGTAGGTGCGCTCGTACCGGGTGTGGGTGGTGCCGTCCCGGTCCTGCTGGACGTCGCGGACGACCAGCTTCTCCTCGGCTCCGAGCTGGAGCTTCTTCGCCGTCTGCGCGGTGGTGGCCGCCGCTTCCTCCAGCAGCTCCGCACGCTGCGAGGGGGAGAGCTTGGCGGGCAGTGCGCCCGCGCGGGGCTGGACGTGTTCGACGCCGGGGTTGGGGGCCGCATTGCCCGCGCCGGTCTGTACGCCGACGGCGAGCAGGGCGGTCACGGCGACGATGGTGCCGGTGGCCATCGCACGTCTGCGGGCCTGTCCGGAGCGTCCATGGGGGGTGCGTGTCACGCTGGCTCCTTCTGCGAGGCCGCGACGGGATGGGCCGCGGCCGAGGGGACCGGTCGGCTGGGTGGCCGTCCGGGCAGAACAAGTGCGTGTGGGGGGAGCGGTGCGTACGTGGCCGGAGCGGGCGGTGGTGCTGTGGGGACCCGTTTCGACTGCCGCGCAGCTTCCCACCTGCCACACCCGATTGTCAGGATCCCTTCAAGAACATGGCCGGAAACCGTCCGTAGAGCGGCGGTTGGCGTTCGTATAGCGGTCAACCACCTGGTCGGGGCGGCCGGGCCGGCCCCGCACGGCGGCGCTAGCCGGCCCGGCCCCGCACAGCAGGACGCGGACCGTCACCCCGCCAGGCTCTCCTTCCAGGCGCTGTGCAGGTCGGCGAAGCGGCCGCGGTCGGCGATGAGCCGGTCGGGGGTGCCGTCCTCGATGATCCGGCCGTGTTCCATGACCAGGACGCGGTCGGCGATCCGGACCGTGGACAGCCGGTGAGCGATGACCACGGCGGTGCGGTCGCGGAGGACGGTGTGCATGGCGCGCTGGACGGCGCGTTCGCCGGGGATGTCGAGGGAGGAGGTGGCCTCGTCGAGGACGAGGACCGCCGGGTCGGCGAGGAGCGCGCGGGCGAACGAGACCAGCTGGCGCTGGCCGGCGGAGATCCGGCCGCCGCGCTTGCGCACATCGGTGTCGTAGCCGTCGGGGAGCGCGCTGATGAACTCGTGCGCGCCGATGGCCCGCGCCGCCGCCTCGACCTCGGCGCGGGTGGCGTCCGGGCGGCCGACGGCGATGTTCTCGGCGACCGTGCCGGAGAACAGGAACGCCTCCTGGGTGACCATCACGACGCCGCGCCGCAGCTCGGCGGTGGACAGGTCGCGCAGGTCCACGCCGTCCAGGAGGACCCGGCCCGTGCTCGGGTCGTAGAAGCGGGCCAGCAGCTTGGCGAGCGTGGACTTGCCCGCTCCCGTGCTGCCGACGACCGCGACCGTGCTCCCCGCGGCCAGCGTGAGGTCGAAGCGCGGCAGCACCTCGCCGCCGGTGCGGTAGGCGAACCGGACGCCGGAGAAGACCACTTCGCGCCCGGGGCTGCCGCCGGCGGCCGGGGGCAGGGGGACGGGCGCGGCCGGCTCGGGGACGGCGGGACGCTGGGCCAGCAGGCCGGCGATCTTCTCCAGGGACGCGGCCGCCGACTGGTAGGCGTTGAGGAACATGCCCAGGCGGTCGATCGGGTCGTACAGCCGGCGCAGGTAGAGGACGCCGGCGGCGAGTACGCCGAGGGCCAGCGAGCCGGTGGCGACCCGGTAGGCGCCCCACAGCACGATGGCCGCGAGGGCGATGTTGGCGCACGTGCGGGAGAGGACGACGTACCGGGCCATCTCCAGGATGGCGGTGCCGTTGGCCCGCTCGTGGACGTGGTTCAGCCGGGCGAACTCGGTGTCGTTGGGCCGCTCGCGGCGGAAGGCCTGCACGGGGCGGATGCCGTTGAGCGTCTCGGCGAACTTCACGATGACCGCCGCGATGGCCGTCGAACGGCGCTTGTGGACGGCCAGGGAGCGGCGCTGGAAGGAGCGGATCAGGAGCAGCAGGGGGCCCGTCGACAGGAGCGCCGCGGCGCCCAGGCCCCAGTCCAGGTACAGCAGCATCGCCGTCACGTACACCATCGACAGCACGACCCCGACCAGCTCCTGCAGGCCGTCCTCGAGGAGTTCGCGCAGGCTCTCGACGTCGGTGGTGGAGCGGGAGATCAGCCGGCCCGAGGTGTAGCGCTCGTGGAAGTCCAGGCTGAGCGCCTGGGCGTGCCGGAAGATCCGGCCGCGCAGGTCGCGCAGGACGTCCTGGCTGACCCGGGAGCAGGAGCGGGTGAAGGCGTACTGGAGCGTGCCGGCGGCCAGCGCGCACGCCAGATAGCCCGCGCCGACGGCCAGCAGCGGGCCGTGGTCGTCCGCCCGCAGCGCGGGCACGGCGTGGTCGATGGCGTACGCGACCAGCAGCGGGCCCGCCTGCACGGCCGCCTGCTGGAGCAGCAGCAGGACGACCGTGAGCCGGCCGCGACGGAGATACGGGCGCAGCAGCGAGCGGAGCAGGGTGAGGGAGGCGCCCTTGGGGGTGGGCAGGACGTCCCGGTCGAAGGGGTCCTCGGGGGGAGCGGAACCGGGGGAGGCGGCCGGGCCCGCGTCGTTGTCCTCGGGAGGCCGGCCGGCCGCGGTCGTGGTCGTGGTCATCGCTCCGTCTCCTCTGTGCTCCGGTGCGGTGCGGCGGCACGGGGCGCAGCGTCCGGGCCGTCCCCGTTCGGGACGTCCTCCGCCAGGTCGGCGCCGGACATCAGGTGGGCGTACTCGGCGTTCTCGCGCAGCAGCTGCTGGTGGCTGCCGACGGCGGTGATCCGGCCGCCGGAGAGGAGCGCGACCCGGTCGGCGAGCAGCACCGTGGACGGGCGGTGCGCGACGATCAGCGCGGTGGTGGCGGCCAGGACCCCCCGCAGCGCCGTCTCGACCCGCGCCTCGGTGTGCACGTCCAGCGCGGAGAGCGGATCGTCCAGGACCAGGAAGCGCGGCGTTCCGACCACCGCGCGGGCCAGCGCGAGCCGCTGCCGCTGGCCGCCGGACAGGCTCAGGCCCTGCTCGCCGACCTGGGTGTGCCCGGCCTGCGGGAGCGCGGCGACGAACTCCTGCGCCTGGGCGGTGCGCAGCGCCCGCTCGACGCCGTCCTCGCCCGCCTCCTCGCCGCCCATCAGGACGTTCTCCGCCGCGGTGGCGGAGAAGAGCGTCGGCTCCTCGAACGCCACCGCGACCAGGGAGCGCAGCTCGTCGCGCGGCAGGGTCATGATGTCCCGGCCGTCCACGGTGATCCGGCCGCCGGTCGCGTCGTACAGCCGCGGCACCAGCGCGGTGAGCGTGGTCTTGCCGCTGCCCGTCGCGCCCACCAGCGCCATCGTCTCGCCCGGCCGGATGTGCAGGTCGACGCCGCGCAGCGTGGGCGGGGCGCCCGGCGGCGCATCGGGGTAGCGGAACTCCACCCCCGTGAAGGCGAGCCCGTCGGGGGCCGGGGTGCCGGGCGCGGGGGCGCGGGCCGCGGCGCTCGCGGACGCGTCGTCCGCGTCCGCCGGCGGGGCGTCCAGCACTTCGAAGTACCGGTCGGCCGCGGTGGCCGACTCGTTGCTGATGGCCAGCAGGAAGCCGATGGACTCCACCGGCCAGCGCAGCGCCAGCGCGGTGGAGAGGAATGCCACGAGCGTGCCCGCCGACAGGTCCCCGTCCGCGACCTGGACCGTGCCGAGGACGAGCGCGGCGCCGATGGCGGTCTCCGGCAGGAACGTGATCACTCCCCAGATCGCCGCGAGCAGCCGCGCCTTGTGCAGCTCGGTGCCGCGCAGCTCATGGGTGAGGGCGGTGTACGCGCGGGCCTGGGCGCGGTGCCGGCCGAAGCCCTTGATGATGCGGATGCCGAGCACCGCCTCCTCGACCAGCGTGGTCAGGTCGCCCACCTGGTCCTGCGAACGGCGCGCCGCGACCGAGTACTTCCCCTCGAACACGTAGCAGAGCACCATCAGCGGCACGAGCGGCGCGAGCAGCACCAGGCCCAGCGTCCAGCGCTGGGCGAGCAGGATGGCGAAGCCGACCAGGATGGTGACGCCGTTGACGAAGAGGAACGTCAGCGGGAACGCCAGGAACATGCGCAGCAGCTGAAGATCGGTCGTGCCGCGCGAGAGCAGCTGCCCCGAGGGCCAGCGGTCGTGGAAGCTCACCGGCAGCCGCTGGAGGTGGTGGTAGAGGGCGTCCCGCATCGACGCCTCGACGCTCGCCAGGGGGCGCGCCACCAGCCACCGGCGGAGCCCGAAGAGCCCCGCCTCGGCCAGCCCGAGGAGCAGCAGGAGCCCGCCGCCCAGCCAGATGCCGCCCGCGTCCCGGCGCGCCACCGGCCCGTCGACCAGCCACTTCAGCACCAGCGGGATCAGCAGGCCCATGCAGGACGCCAGGACGGCGACGATCGCGGCGCCGGACACCCGGGCGCGTACGGGGCGGACGTAGGGCCACAGCCGCAGCAGTGACCGTACGGCGGAGCGGGGCGGAGGGACGGCGGGCTCGGGGCGGTTCGCTGCAGCGCTCATCAGCAGTGAGCGTAGAAGTCGCCACTGACAATCCTCACGCGGTTTTTTCCCGCCGGGAAAGCGGCAGTTGGGGTCGCGAGGACCCCGCGCGCCGTCCGTCAGCGGCTCACCGCCCGGCCCGCAGCAGCCACACCGCCCGGCCCGGCAGCTCCACCTCGGTGCCCGCCTCGTACGCCGTTCCCGGCTCCGCCTCCTGGTCCTCGCGCGCGGTGTCCACGAGGAGCTCGTACGTACGTGCCCACGGCGCGGCCGGCAGGGTGAAGCGGCCCGGGGCGTGCCCGGCGTGCAGCAGGACCAGGAAGCTGTCGTCGGTCACCGGCAGCCCCCGCTCGTCCCGCTGCGGGATGTCCGTCCCGGACAGGAACATGCCCAGCGTCGCGGCGGGCGCGTACCAGTCGCCCTCCGCCATCTCCGTCCCCGCCGACGTGAACCAGGCCAGGTCCCGCAGCCCGTCCGGGCCGTTCGGCCGCCCCGAGAAGAAGGCCCGGCGGCGCAGCACCGGATGCGCCCGGCGCAGCGCGATCAGCCGGGAGACCAGCTCGGTCAGCGGCCGCCACTCCGGGTCCTGCGTCAGCGACCAGTCCAGCCAGCCCAGCTCGTTGTCCTGGCAGTAGCCGTTGTTGTTGCCCTGCTGGGTGCGGCCCAGCTCGTCGCCCGCGACCAGCATCGGCACGCCCGTGGACAGGAGCAGCGTGGTGAGGAGGTTGCGCAGCTGGCGGCGGCGGAGCGCCCGTACGTCCGCGTCGTCGGTCTCGCCCTCGGCGCCGCAGTTCCACGAGCGGTTGTCGTCCGTGCCGTCGCGGTTGCTCTCGCCGTTGGCCTCGTTGTGCTTGTGCTCGTAGGAGACCAGGTCGCGCAGGGTGAAGCCGTCGTGCGCTGTGACGAAGTTGACCGAGGCCTGCGGGCGGCGGCCGCCCCAGGCGTACAGGTCGCTGGAGCCGGACAGCCGGTAGCCCAGGTCGCGTACGTCGTGCTGGGCGCCGCGCCAGAAGTCGCGCACGGTGTCGCGGTACCGGTCGTTCCACTCCGTCCACAGCGGCGGGAAGGCCCCGACCTGGTACCCGCCCATTCCCACGTCCCACGGCTCGGCGATCAGCTTCACCCGGCGCAGCACCGGGTCCTGCGCGATCACCGCGAGGAACGGCGAGAGCATGTCCACGTCGTGCATGGAGCGGGCCAGCGCGGCGGCCAGGTCGAAGCGGAAGCCGTCCACGCCCATCTCGGTGACCCAGTAGCGCAGCGAGTCGGTGATCAGGCGCAGCACGTTCGGCTGCACGACGTGCAGGGTGTTGCCGCAGCCGGTGTAGTCGGCGTACCGGCGCGGGTCCTGCTGGAGGCGGTAGTAGCCGCGGTTGTCTATCCCGCGCAGGGACAGCATCGGGCCCATCTCGTTCGCCTCGGCCGTGTGGTTGTAGACCACGTCGAGGATGACCTCGATGCCCGCGTCGTGCAGGGCCCGCACCATCCGGCGGAACTCGCCGACCTGCTGGCCGCGCGTCCCCGAAGCGGCGTACGCGGCGTGCGGCGCGAAGTAGCCGATGGAGTTGTAGCCCCAGTAGTTGCGCAGCCCGCGGCGTAGCAGATGGTCCTCGTGTGCGAACTGGTGTACGGGAAGCAGCTCGACCGCCGTGACCCCGAGCCGGGTCAGATGCCCGATCGCGGCCGGGTGCGCGAGCCCCGCGTACGTGCCGCGCAGCTCCTCCGGGATGCCCGGGTGCCGCTTGGTGAAGCCGCGCACGTGCAGCTCGTAGATCACCGAATCGGCCCACGGCGTCTTCGGCCGGCGGTCGTCCTCCCATTCGTCGCCGGGCACGTCGTCGTGGACGACGACGCCCTTCGGGACGTGCGGCGCGGAGTCCCGCTCGTCGCGCACCGTGTCCGCTATGTGCTGCTCGGGCCAGTCCCGCACGTGCCCGTACACCTCCGGCGGCAGCAGGAAGTCCCCGTCGACCGCGCGCGCGTACGGGTCGAGCAGCAGCTTCGCCGGATTCCAGCGGGCGCCGGTCCACGGGTCCCAGCGGCCGTGCACCCGGTAGCCGTACCGCGTCCCCGGCAGCACGCCGGGCACGAAGCCGTGCCAGATCTCGTGGGTCAGCTCCGCCAGCGGATGGCGGGTCTCGACGCCCGCGTCGTCAAAAAGGCACACCTCCACCGACTCGGCGCCCGCCGCCCACAGCGCGAAGTTCGTCCCCGCGACACCGTCCGGGCCGCAGCGGAACCGCGCCCCGAGCGGCTGCGGGGACCCCGGCCGCACCGTGACCGGGGCAGCGGCCGGTCTCGCCCCGCCCTCGTCCGGCAGTGCCTCCTGCTCAAGCGCGCTCGACACGTGGCAGCCTCCCGCGGCTCGCGACTCGATCGGGCGGTGCCGTACGCGGCGTCCCGGCCGCGTGTGTGGACGTGCCCTCCCGGCAATCCTTCCCTGCACTCCTCCTTCCCCGAACCGGTCGGGACGTCACGTTTCCCCACGAAGGGAGCGCTCGTTGAGACCACCGTGACCAACCGATCCCTGACGTACCGAACGCTCCGGCGTCCCTGGACGGCCGCCGTACCGCTGCTCGCGGGCGCCGCGTTGCTCGCCGGCTGCCGGGGACCCGGCGGCTGGACGTCGGACGAGCCGCCCTCCCCGAAGGAGGCCGTACGGGTGCATCCGGACGACGGCGCGCGCGGCGTGCCCGCCGACCACCGCATCGAGGTGCGGGTGCCGGACGGCCGGCTGGAGCGGGTCGAGGTCACCCGGGCGGGCGACACCGGGAGCGAACTGGTGCCCGGCCGGCTCACCCCCGACGGGCGCGGCTGGCGCTCGGCCGGCGCCCCGCTCGCGCTCGCCTCCCGGTACACCGTCGAGGCCGTCGCGCTGGACGGCCACGGCCGGCGCACCGCCCGGCACACCTCCTTCACCACCTACGTGCCCGAGCACCGCATCGTCGGCTTCTTCCGCCCCGAGCACCGCTCCACCGTCGGCACCGGGATGATCATCTCCTTCGCCTTCAACCGCCCCGTGCGCGACCGGGCCGCCGTCGAGCGCGCCGTCACCGTCACCGCGCGCCCCGAGGTGACCGTCGCGCCCCACTGGTTCGGCGACCGGCGGCTGGACTTCCGGCCCCGCGAGCCCTGGCGGCCGGGCACCGAGGTCTCGATGGCGCTGCGGCTGCGGGACGTCCGTGCGGCGCCGGGGGTGTACGGGATCCAGCACAAGACGGTCCGCTTCAGGATCGGCCGGGATCGGACCAGCGTTGTTGACGCGACCGCGCACACCATGACCGTACGCAGCGCCGGGAAACCGCTCGCCACGCTGCCGGTGACCGCGGGCGACCAGGACAACCCGACGTACAACGGCCGGATGGTGATCCTCGAACGGCACCCGATGACCCGGATGGACGGGGGCACCGTCGGCTTCGGGGGCGAGTACGACATCCCCGACGTGCCGCACGCGCTGCGCCTGACCACCTCCGGCACGTTCCTGCACGGGAACTACTGGGCGCCCAGGGCCACGTTCGGGGCCGCCAACACCAGCCACGGCTGCGTCGGCCTGCGGGACGAGCAGGGCGGCAGCCCGGACACCCCGGCGGGCTGGTTCTACCGGACCTCTCTCATCGGCGACATCGTGGAGGTGATCCGCTCCCGTGACACGACGGTCGCCCCGGACAACGGTCTGGGTGGCTGGAACATGACGTGGCGCGCGTGGCTGCGGGGCTCGGCGGCCGACTGAACGCGGCGGCCCGGCGGGTCCGTGCCGGACCGTTATCCGGCCGAATCGACCGCCCGCCGGAGCCCCTTCCGTACGTTCCGTACCACCCTCACCAGTCGGTACGAAACGGTGACATGTCCGGGGAGTCCCCTCCCGTCCGCGGTGTGGTTATCTGGCGGCAGGCGCGCGCGTGGCCCGTGCCGCGCGCTGCGGATGCGGGTTGTGCGAGGGGAAAAGAGGCCAGTCTTGGACGTGCAGCCGATATGGGGGGCGCCGCGGGAGCGGCATCGGCGGCGGCAGGGGGGAAAGGTCCTGCTCGCTCCGGTGCTCGGGGCGCTGATGGTGCTGGTGGCCGCGTGCGGGGGCAGCGGTGACGAGGGGGACAAGGGCGGCGGGGACACGCCGTCGCGGGCGACGGTGAAGATATCCCCGAAGGACGGCGCCGCGGGCGTCGCCACGAACGGGGCCCTGAAGGTGACGGTCGACAAGGGCACGCTGAAGTCCGTGACCGTCAAGGACCGCAAGGGCAAGAAGGTCGAGGGCAGGCTGTCCAGGGGCGGCAGCGTCTGGCAGCCGGCCGGCCATCTGGCCAACGCGACGGAGTACACCGTCGACGCGGTGGCCAAGGACTCCGAGGGCCGCGAGGCCGCCGAGCACGCCGACTTCACCACCCTGACCCCGAAGAACACCTTCGTCGGGCGCTATGTGCCGGAGGACGGGCAGACGGTCGGCGTCGGGATGCCGGTCGATCTGCGCTTCACCCGCGGCATCACCGACCCGAAGGCGGTGGAGAGGGCGATCAAGGTGACGGCCGAGCCGTCGGTGCCCGTCGAGGGGCGCTGGTTCGGCAACGACCGCCTGGAGTTCCGCCCGGAGAAGTACTGGAAGCCGGGCACGAAGGTCACGCTCACCATGAACCTCAACGGCGTCGAGGGCCGCCCCGGGGTGTACGGGACGCAGAACAAGAAGGTCACCTTCACCGTCGGCCGCAGTCAGGTCAGCACGGTGGACGCGGAGTCGCACCGGATGACGGTGGTCCGCGACGGCAAGAAGATCAAGACCCTGCCGATCACGTCGGGCGCGCCGGGCACCGAGACGTACAACGGCAAGATGGTGATCAGCGAGAAGCACCCGGTGACGCGGATGAACGGCGAGACCGTCGGCTTCGGCGGGGAGTACGACATCAAGGACGTGCCGCACGCGATGCGGCTCAGCGACTCCGGCACGTTCATCCACGGCAATTACTGGTCGGGGCAGTGGACGTTCGGCAACCGCAACGCCAGCCACGGCTGCGTCGGGCTCTTCGACTACCGGGGCGGCTCCACGTCCACGCCCGCCGGCTGGTTCTACGAGAACTCCCTGATCGGTGACCTGGTCGTCGTCAAGAACTCGCACGACCGCACCATCCAGCCCGAGAACGGGCTGAACGTGTGGAACATGCCGTGGGAGGAATGGAAGAAGCCGCAGCCCGTCCAGGCGGCGCAGTAGCGGCCGGGACGGCGACGCGGGGGTCCCGTCGGCGGGGGAGCGCCGACGGGACCGCGCGCGGTCGCACGGCGCGGTCGGACGGCGCGGCCGCACTGTGACGAGATGCACCGGCGACGTTCCCGTGAACGGCCATTAACCTGCCTGCATGACTGTGAACTTCGAGGTCGCCGACGGGGTCGGCACCATCCGCCTGGACCGCCCGCCCATGAACGCGCTGGACATCGCCACCCAGGACCGGCTGCGTGAGCTGGCCGCGGAGGCGACCCGCCGCGACGATGTCCGCGCCGTGGTCATCTGGGGCGGCGAGAAGGTGTTCGCGGCCGGCGCGGACATCAAGGAGATGCAGGTGATGGACCACGCGGCGATGGTCGCCCGGTCCAGGGCCCTGCAGGACTCCTTCACCGCCGTCGCCCGCATCCCCAAGCCCGTGATCGCCGCGGTGACCGGGTACGCGCTCGGCGGCGGCTGCGAGCTCGCCCTCTGCGCCGACTTCCGCATCGCCGCGGAGAACGCCAAGCTGGGCCAGCCCGAGATCCTGCTCGGCCTGATCCCCGGCGCGGGAGGCACCCAGCGCCTCGCCCGTCTCATCGGTCCCTCCAAGGCCAAGGACCTCATCTTCACCGGCCGTCAGGTGAAGGCCGACGAGGCGCTCACGCTCGGGCTGGTGGACCGCGTGGTTCCCGCCGAAGAGGTGTACGCGCAGGCGCACGCCTGGGCCGCCCGGCTGGCCGCGGGCCCGGCGATCGCGCTGCGCGCCGCGAAGGAGTCGGTGGACGCCGGTCTGGAGACCGACATCGACACCGGACTGACGATCGAACGCAACTGGTTCGCAGGCCTGTTCGCCACTGAGGACCGCGAGACGGGCATGCGCAGCTTCGTCGAGGACGGCCCGGGCAAGGCCAAGTTCCGCTGACCCGGCAGGTGTTGGCGGGGCGCGCGGGAAGCCGGCGCGCATGCGTGCCCCTTGTGGGGGAATGATGTGAGGCTCAAGGGAGCCTTATGGAGTGCCCCGCGCGCGGTCTCGACGCTCCGCGGCGACCGGGATGACCGTGCAGGTCAGACGGGGCGTACCGGCCGGTTGCCTGCCCACGGCATATGACCGGAGGGGGTGCGGGAACCGCGGATTCCGGGAGACCGATTCCCGCGGTTCCGCCCCCGTACCGTGTCGGTTGCGTCCATGATGGTGGCATGGCGGGCCTCGAAGGCAGGGAGCAGCCGCAGCCGCGAGCCGGTACGGCTGCCGCGCGCTGGGTTCTGCCCGCCCAGGATGTGGAGGGGGAGAGTGCCAGGGTGACGGCTGCCGCTCGGGGGGACGGAGCGTCGAGGGCGCTCGATCTCATCGGTGACCCCGCCCTCGACGAGGTGCGGCTCCCCTCGCGACCCGAATCGGCGGCGACCGCACGCCGGTTGACGCAGTCCGTACTGCTGAAACAGTGGTCGCTGACGCCCGCGCTCGCCGAGCACGCCGTACTGCTCGTGTCCGAGCTGGTCGGCAACGCCGTACGGCACACCGGAGCCCGGACGTTCGGCCTGCGGATGCTGCGGCGCCGAGGCTGGATCCGCATCGAGGTGCGCGATCCGTCGCGCGGCCTGCCCTGTCTGATGCCGGTCCATGAGCTGGACGTGAGCGGGCGCGGGCTCTTCCTCGTGGACAAGCTCTCCGACCGCTGGGGCGTCGACCTGCTGCCGCGCGGCAAGACGACGTGGTTCGAGATGCGGGTGACGGACCGCGCGTGAGCGCGGCGCGGTGAGCCGTGCCGCTCGTGCCCGGAAACGTGACTGGGGCCCTTCCGCGCTGTCGGCGGAACGGGCCCCAGTTGTCGCGCGCCGGCGGACGGAAGGGGTGTGTCCGCGGCGCAGATACGACCTGGCCCGGGTCAATGGGGGTCGTTGCCCCGACTATCGCAGGCAGGGCAGGCGGCTGCCAAAAGGGCATTTCGGTCATGTGCGGAAGTATCGGTGGTAATCCTCGGTCGATCCAAGGTGAGTTGTGCCACCGACCTTCCAATTGCCGCTCTCACTTGGGTAATCGCTGAGTAATTACCGAATTCGCCCGATGGTTATGCGGACCGTGCGGCGGGCGTCGGCCGAGACCGGCGTTCCCCCCTGGGAGCCGGCCGCGGCGGTCCGTAGGATGGGGCGCCGAAGCCGCCCGGCGCCGGGCGGCACCGGACACCGGGGAGGGAGCGGCCGCATGGGAGCGACGGGACGTGCGCACCGCTCGGCCGCCTGGACGCTGCTGGTCCTCCTCGCGGTGGTCTTCGCGCCGCTGCTCTGCCGGACGGGCGGCGGCACACCGGCCGCGACGGCGCCACGGACGGCGGCCGTGACCCCGGCCCACGCGGCCCCCGTCGCACAGCGGACCGAGGCCGTGACCCCGTCGCACGTGGCCCGGACCGCGGTTCCGGCCCACGCGGCCGTCACCTCGCAGTCCGCGGACCCGGTCCCCGTGGCCGCGTCCGCGCCGAAGAGGTGTGCGCCGCACGACGCGCCCGCGTCCGGCGACAGCGCGCCCGCGCCCGCCACGCACCGCGGCGAGCCGTTCGCAGCGCCGGCGGCCGTGCCCGCGCCATACCTCTCCCACGACCCCGCCCGCTGCGCCCTCGCCCGGCCGCCCACCGGCCCGGCGCCCGCCGCCGACCCCAGCGCCCTCCTGACCGTCCTGCGGATATAGCGCCACCCCGCGCGCCGGCGCCCCGGGCACCTCGGTGCCCCGGCAGCCGTACGCGCGAACCGGCGCAGCCTCTCCGTATCCGCATCCGCACGTCAGGAGCACACCCATGTCCGCATCCGCTTCGCCGGGCCGCCGTCTCGCGGCCGTCGGCGCGATCCTCGCCCTCATCGTCGGCCTCGTCGCCATCGGCGTCGCCGTCGGCACGGCCGTCGAGGGCGGCGGCGACCACACCTCCGCCGAGCCCGGCCCCGCCGCCTCCGTCTCGGAGTCGGATCCCGGCGGCCGCCGGCAGATGTACGACGACATCGAGAAGAAGACCTCGCGCCGGGAGAAGGGCGACGCGCTGGCCGTCGGCCGGACCGACGCGCCCGTCGTCCTGGTCGAGTACGCCGACTACCAGTGCGGCTTCTGCGGCCGCTTCGCCCGCGAGACCCAGCCCGAATTGATCAAGAAGTACGTGGACAAGGGCGTCCTGCGCATCGAGTTCCGCAACTTCACCATCTACGGCGAGGACTCCGAGCGGGCGGCGCGCGCCTCCTGGGCCGCCGGACGGCAGGGCAAGTTCTGGGAGCTGCACGACGCGCTGTACGCCAAGAGCCGCAAGGGCAAGGCGCTCGCCGAGGACAAGCTGACCGAGCTGGCGCGCGACAGCGGCATCGAGGACATCGACCGCTTCCGGCGCGACATGAAGAGCGAAGCGGCGGCGGACGCGCTCGGCCGCGACCAGCGCGAGGGCTACGACCTCGGCGTGCAGTCCACCCCGTCGTTCCTGGTCAACGGCGAGCCGATCGCCGGTGCCCAGCCGACCGCCACCTTCACCCAGGCCATCGACGAGGCCGCCGCGCGCGCGGGGGAGAACGGGGGCGGCAAGTGAGCGACATCGGCTACCTCGCCGCCTTCCTGGGCGGCGCCCTCGCCCTGCTCAGCCCGTGCAGCGCGCTGCTGCTGCCGGCGTTCTTCGCGTACTCGCTCGCCACGCCCGGCCGGCTGCTGGCCCGTACCGGCGTCTTCTACCTGGGGCTGGCGGCCACGCTGACGCCGCTCGGCGCGGCCAGCACCGCCGCCAGCCGGCTCTTCAACGGCCACCGCGACCTCCTCATCGCCGTCGGCGGCTGGGTCGTGATCGCGATGGGCGTGCTGCAGATCCTGGGCCTGGGCTTCGCGTCCCGCCGCGCGCAGTCCGCCGCCGCCCGGATCACCCCGCGTTCGGCCGTCTCCACCTTCCTGCTGGGCTGCGTCTACGGCCTCGCGGGCTTCTGCGCCGGGCCGATCCTGGGCGCGGTGCTGACGGTCACGGCGGTCAGCGGCTCGCCGGTGTACGGCGCTTCGATGCTGGCCGTGTACGCGCTGGGGATGGCGCTGCCGCTGTTCGTACTGGCCCTGCTGTGGGACCGGTTCCAGCTGGGCCGGCGCGGCTGGCTGCGGGGGCGGGAGTTCGGCCTCGGGCCGCTGCGGCTGCACACCACCTCGCTCGTCTCCGGGCTGTTCTTCATCGGCATCGGCGTGCTCTTCCTGACGTTCAACGGCACGAGCGCGCTGCCCGGAATCCTCGGGACCGACGCGGAATTCCGGCTGGAGGAATGGGTGGCGGCGGCCGGGGACGCCGTGCCGGACACCGTGCTGCTCGCGGTGGCCGCGCTGGCCGTCGCCGCGGTGCTCGGCCGCATCGCGCTCCGCCCGGACAAGAAGACGAAGGACTGATCCCACTCATCGGCCGGCGGTGGGGCCATTCGGCTCATATCCGGCGCGGCGGCCGGTGACCTTCCGTGGCGTGCGCGGGATGTCGCCGGCCGGCCACTAGCTTGCCGTGGCATGGACGCCCTCCTCTTCGCCGGTCTCTTCGCCACCTTCCTGTGCGTCGTGGGCCAGAAGAGCCGAATGGCGGCGGTCGCGGCGTGGTCGGTGATGTTCGCCGCTGTCGTCTGGCTGGCGGCACATCACGTCACGGGCGCCGTCGTGCCCGGTCTGCCGCAGTGAAGCGTGCCGCGCCCGCCGGCCCGCGCCGACCGGCGGGCCGGAACCGACTGGACCGGAGATCTTCTCGCTCATGAGCGCACTACTGACCGGGCGGATGACCACGCCGCTGAGCACGCCGGCGATTCCCGCGCTGGAGCCCGGTCCGCCGGGCGTCATCGCCCGCGCGCAGTACTGGTTCGCCTGCCTCTTCGCGGCCGGCTGGACCGCCGTTCTCGGCGGCGGGCTCTACCTCCAGCTCGCCTGGGGCGAACACCCGTGCCCGCTCTGCGTCGTCCAGCGGATGTTCATGGTGCTGGCGCTGCTGGGCGCCGCCCACATCGTCCGGCAGGGGCTGCGCGGCACGGTGCCGCGCCGGGACTACCTCATGGGGTGGGGGCTCGCGCTCGTCGGCTGTACTGCCGGTGCGCTGGTGGCGGGGCGGCAGGCGCTGCTGTACCTGCTCGCCGGTGACGGCGGCGGGGCGGTCGGCGGTGCACCGGCCGGGGCGTACGGCAGCACCGTGCGGGGCGTGCCGTCCGACGTCTGGGCGTGGTTCTTCTTCCAGGCGTCGGTGCTCGCGATCGGGGCCGTGCTGGTCACCTCGCACCTCACCACCGCCCGGCGGATCCCCGCGCGGGGCGCGCCCCACGCGGCGGGGGTGGGCGTGCTGTTCCTCGCCGGGGCGGTCGTCGCGGCGAGCGCGGTGGCCGTCTTCCTGGAGGCGGGGCTGCACGTCTTCCTGCCGGTCGCCCCCGGCCGCTACCAGCTCTTCTACGACCTGGGGCTGGTGCGCTGAGCCGGGCAGGCCGCCCGGGTCAGGCGCTGCGGCGCAGCGGCGGATGCGGGTGCGCGTCCGCCCGGCGCCGGCGGTCGTTGCACAGCAGGCACTTGCCGTAGCCGGGCGGCAGCGGGTCCTCGGGGTCGCCGTACAGCGGGTCGACGGCGCCGTGCGGATGGGCGGCGCAGCCGGTCGGACTGCCGGCCGGCCCGGTGCCGGGGGCGATCGATCCGGCGGTGGTCAGGGCGTGCCGCAGGACGTCGACGAGCCGGTCGGCGTCCTGTCGGCTGGGGGCCTGCTGCAGGCCCGAGGCGAGGTCGGCGGCGAGAGTGAGCGCGGTCTGGAGTTCGCGCAGGTCTGCGTAACTCATGCCCCGGAGCGTAGGCGCACCCACTGACAGTTGATCTTCCGATCGCACTTCGTGGCATCCCATGCGCCGATGCATGCCCGCCCGCGGCCGCGATTCACCACCGCGGAGCGGAAGCCCCCCTTGCGGAGGCATGACGTCCGGGTGACGGGCGGGACGCCGGCGACGGGCGCCGGACGTCCCGCCCCGGTCGCCGGGCCCGGTCCGGGCACGCCCGTGCCCGCACCCGGTCCCGGCCCCGGCGTCCGTGTCGGCTCAGGGCGCGATCGGGAGCTCGCGCTTGTGGGCGGTGAGGCGGTAGCGGCGCACGATCGTGTCGAACGTCTGCTCGCTGACCGGCTTGCCCTCCAGGAAGTCGTCGAGCTCGTCGTACGTGACGCCGAGCGCCTCCTCGTCCGCCTTGCCCGGGGACAGCGTCTCCAGGTCGGCGGTGGGGACCTTCCAGACCAGCTCGGAGGGGGCGCCCAGCGCGTCGGCCACCGCGCGTACCCGCCGCTTGGTCAGGCCGGTCAGCGGCACCACGTCCGCCGCGCCGTCGCCGAACTTGGTGAAGAAGCCCGTCACCGCCTCGGCGGCGTGGTCGGTGCCGACGACCAGGCCGTCCCGGGCACCGGCCACCGCGTACTGCGCGATCATGCGCTGCCGGGCTTTGATGTTGCCCTGGACGAAGTCCTGGTGGTGCGCGTCGCGGAAGGGGACACCGGAGTCCAGCACGGCCTGCAGGGCCGCGTCGCTGGCCCCCTTCACGTCGACGGTGAGCACCTCGTCCGCCTTGATGAAGGAGAGCGCGAGCTGCGCGTCGTGCTCGTCGGCCTGCACGCCGTAGGGCAGCCGCATGGCGTAGAACGTGGCGTCGTGGCCCGCCTCACGGGCCCGCTCCACCGCGAGCTGGCAGAGCCGGCCCGCGGTGGTGGAGTCCACGCCGCCGCTGATGCCGAGCACCAGGGAGCGCAGCCCCGTGCTCGTCAGCCGCTCGGCGAGGAAGGCCACCCGGCGCTCGATCTCCTCCTGGGCGTCGAAGGACGCGGACACCTGGAGATCCCGGGCGATCTCCTGCTGCAGGCTCATGGACGCCGGGTCGGTCACAGTGGCTCCTCGTGGTCTCGCTGTGGCGCCAGGGCGTGCGGAGGGGCTGGCGGCGCCGGCGCACAGGCGCGTACGTACGAGGAAACTCTATTCTTCGTTGGCCCAGGACTTCAGCGCGGCCTTGCTGGAGAACTGGCCGACGTTCTTGTCCAGGGGATTGTCGGTGTACTGGTGGAAGCGCCACTTCGCCTTGATCCGGGGGTGCCCGGCCTTGACGTAGTCGGCGATCCACAGGCCGTCGCCGGCGTACGACGTGGTGTCGTGGTTGAGCCAGAAGTCGCGGTTGCAGTACAGGAGCACCTGGTGGCGGTCCGGGCGCAGGGCCTTCACCTCGCGGATGAACTGGTCCTTCTGCGCGTTGCTCGCGTAGGTCCCGGCGCTGGTGCGCTCCCAGTCGACGATCAGGACGTCGCCCAGTCTCGACGCGCACTTCTCGACGAAGTAGCGGGCCTGCGCCGCGATGTTCCCCGGCCACAGGAAGTGGTAGAAGCCGACCACGCAGCCGGCCTCGCGGGCCCGCGAGGCCTGCGAGCTCTGATGCGGATTGATGTAGGAACGGCCCTCCGTCGCCTTGATGAAGACGAAGTCCAGGCCCTTCGTGGAGTAGGTGGGCTGATACGAGCTGACATCGACGCCGTGCAGCATTGCACTCCTCCCGCAACCGTGCGATTACCAAGCGTCACTGCGGTCCGCCTTCATGGACATGCCCGCTGACGCCGGGCCCCAAAGGTGCTCTTGCCCTCCGGTCGTGCTTCGTCGCTCCCCTCGACGTCCCCCGTGCACGACGGCTGTGCACGCTGTGCGACAAGTGCCGTCGGTGAGCAAACGCCTCTCGGCGTACGGGAGTTCCCGTGGGTAATACGGATACGGGGTGCGGGCCGGGCGCGCAAGCAAAAAACGGCAACGGGTCCGACCCGGAAAGGGATCGGACCCGCTGTCGGGAGTGAGCAGTCAGGCCGGAGGGCGGGGCGCGTAGCGCGCCACCAGCGCGGTCAGGGCGGCAATCATGATCAGCATTACGAGAATCACCAGCGTCGCCTGCCCCGAACTCCCGGGACCATTCCGTGATCTGGATCACATGAGGAAGGGGCGGGTGTGACGGCGCGTACGCCGGTGGCCGGGCGGCCCGGTCAGCACTCGATGATGTTCACCGCGAGCCCGCCGCGCGCCGTCTCCTTGTACTTCACGCTCATGTCGGCGCCGGTGTCCTTCATGGTCTTGATGACCTTGTCGAGGGAGACGTGGTGCCGGCCGTCGCCGCGCAGCGCCATACGGGCCGCCGTGACCGCCTTCACCGAGGCCATGCCGTTCCGCTCGATGCACGGGATCTGGACCAGGCCGCCGACCGGGTCGCAGGTCAGGCCGAGGTTGTGCTCCATGCCGATCTCCGCGGCGTTCTCCACCTGCTCCGGGGAGCCGCCCAGCACCTCGGCGAGGCCGCCCGCCGCCATCGAGCAGGCCGAGCCGACCTCGCCCTGGCAGCCGACCTCGGCGCCGGAGATCGAGGCGTTCTCCTTGAAGAGCATGCCGATGGCGCCCGCCGCCAGCAGGAAGCGGACGACGCCGTCCTCGTCGGCGCCGGGCACGAAGTTCATGTAGTAGTGCAGAACGGCGGGGATGATGCCGGCCGCGCCGTTGGTGGGCGCGGTCACCACCCGGCCGCCGGCCGCGTTCTCCTCGTTCACCGCCATCGCGTAGAGCGTGATCCACTCCATGGCGCGCGCCTGCGCGTCCCCCTCGGCGCGCAGCGCGCGGGCGGCGTTCGCGGCGCGCCGGCGCACCTTCAGGCCGCCGGGCAGGATGCCCTCGCGGCTGGTGCCGCGGGCGACGCACGCCTGCATGACGTGCCAGATCTCCAGCAGCCCGGCGCGGATCTCCTCCTCGGTCCGCCACGCCTTCTCGTTCTCCAGCATCAGCGCGGAGATCGACAGGCCGGTCTCCTGGGCGAGCCGCAGCAGCTCGTCGCCGGTGCGGAAGGGGTACTTCAGCACGGTGTCGTCGAGGACGATCCGGTCGGCGCCGACCGCGTCCTCGTCGACGACGAAGCC
Source organism: Streptomyces sp. NPDC053560 (assembly GCF_044544605.1). Classification (NCBI taxonomy): domain Bacteria; kingdom Bacillati; phylum Actinomycetota; class Actinomycetes; order Kitasatosporales; family Streptomycetaceae; genus Streptomyces; species Streptomyces sp. NPDC053560. The sequence goes on from NZ_JBITXI010000006.1 coordinate 257,449, forward strand.
GCCGCCGACCGAGTAGTACGTCTTCTCCAGCAGCGGGGCGCCGTGCTCGTCGTACGCGAAGAGCGTCATGCCGTTGGCGTGGTACGGCAGCGAGCGGCGGCGGTGCAGGATCAGCTCGGTCGACTCGTCGAAGTCGATCTCGTGCACATCGCCTATCTCGGCGTCCAGCAGCCGCAGCCGCTTGGTGGTGCGGATGCGCTCGACCATGTCGTCGGCCCGCTCGACGTCCACGGTGCGCGGGGAGTGGCCCTCCAGGCCGAGCAGGACGGCCTTGGGGGTGCCGTGGCCGTGCCCGGTGGCGCCGAGCGAGCCGAACAGCTCGGCCCGTACGGAGGTGGTCTGCGCGAGGAGGCCGTCCTTCTTGAGACGGCCGACGAACATCCGCGCCGCGCGCATCGGGCCGACCGTATGGGAGGAGGACGGGCCGATGCCGATGGAGAAAAGGTCGAAGACGGAGATGGCCACGGTGGCGGACTCCTTTGTCGGCTCGTGGTGGGCGGTCGTGCGCGGCCGTGCGACAGCACGCGCCAGAAGGGGAGGGGTCGGGCGGCCGAAGAGGTGTGACGTTTCTGCGCCGACGGACGGAAAACGCCGGTTGTCGGATCGGTACCGGTTGTCGAGCGTAACGCGCCCGGGGGACGGACGGTGCATGTGCGGGCGAATCCACCCGTGATGCGCGTGACGTGCTGGTGACGTGGGTTCCCTGTGAGCGGGCGCGCACACCACGGGCCCGGGACATCCTGCCCCGGGCCCGTGAAGCCCGTACGACCGGCCGGTTGCCCTACTTGGCCAGGCCGGGGTACAGCGGGTGCTTGTCCGCCAGCGCGGTGACGCGGGTCTTCAGCGCCGCCGCGTCGTACTCCGGCTTCAGTGCCAGCGCGATGATGTCGGCGACCTCGCGGAAGTCCTCGGTCTGGAAGCCGCGGGTGGCCAGCGCCGGGGTGCCGATCCGCAGACCCGAGGTGACCATCGGGGGCCGCGGGTCGTTCGGGACGGCGTTGCGGTTGACCGTGATGCCGACCTCGTGGAGGCGGTCCTCGGCCTGCTGGCCGTCCAGCTCGCTGTCGCGCAGGTCGACCAGGACCAGGTGCACGTCGGTGCCGCCGGACAGCACGTTGACACCGGCCTCACGCGCGTCCGGGGAGGTCAGACGCTCGGCGAGGAGCCGGGCGCCCTCGACGGTGCGCTGCTGGCGCTCCTTGAAGTCCTCCGAGGCGGCGACCTTGAAGGAGACCGCCTTGGCCGCGATCACGTGCTCCAGCGGACCGCCCTGGAAACCGGGGAAGACCGCGGAGTTCAGCTTCTTCGCGAAGTCCTTGTTGCGGGCCAGGATGATGCCGCCGCGCGGACCGCCGAGCGTCTTGTGCGTGGTGGAGGTGACCACGTCCGCGTAGGGCACCGGGTTCGGGTGCAGACCCGCCGCGACCAGGCCGGCGAAGTGCGCCATGTCGACCCACAGCTTCGCGCCGACCTCGTCGGCGATCCGGCGGAACTCGGCGAAGTCCAGCTGGCGCGGGTAGGCGGACCAGCCCGCGATGATCACCTTGGGGCTGTTCTCCTTGGCCAGGCGCTCGACCTCGGCCATGTCGACCAGGCCGGCCTCGTCCACGTGGTAGGCGACCACGTTGAACTGCTTGCCGGAGAAGTTCAGGCGCATGCCGTGGGTGAGGTGCCCGCCGTGCGCCAGGTCCAGGCCGAGGATCGTGTCGCCGGGCTGGGCGATCGCGAAGAGCGCCGCCTGGTTGGCGGAGGCGCCGGAGTGCGGCTGCACGTTGGCGTACTCGGCGCCGAACAGCTCCTTGACCCGGTCGATCGCGATCTGCTCGGTGACGTCGACGTGCTCACAGCCGCCGTAGTAGCGGCGGCCCGGGTAGCCCTCGGCGTACTTGTTGGTGAGGACCGAGCCCTGGGCCTCCATGACCGCGGCGGGAGCGAAGTTCTCCGACGCGATCATTTCGAGGGTGGACTGCTGACGGTGGAGTTCGGCGTCGACAGCGGCGGCGACGTCGGGGTCGAGCTCATGGAGGGAGCTGTTCAGAAGCGACATGAGTCTTCCTGGGTGGGAGCCACCGAGGGGACGGCCCTCGGCACGGCGGGCGGAATCCAATAAGGGGCGCGAAGCTCCAATTGGGGCGGTGGCGGGTGACGGGCGGGTCAGCCGGCGGTGAAAGCGGTGTACTCGTCGGCGGTGAGCAGGTCCTCCGGCTCGCCGCTCAGCTTCACCTTGAACAGCCAGCCGCCCTCGAACGGGGCGGAGTTCACCAGCGAGGGGTCGGCCACCACGTCCTCGTTGATCTCCGTGACCTCACCGTCGACCGGGGAGTAGAGATCGCTGACGGACTTGGTCGACTCCAGCTCACCGCAGGACTCGCCCGCGGTGACGGTGTCGCCGACCTCGGGGAGCTGGGCGAAGACCACATCGCCGAGCGCGTTGGCCGCGTGCTCGGTGATGCCGACCGTCGAGACGCCGTCCGCGGCGTCCGACAGCCACTCGTGCTCCTTGCTGTAGCGGAGCTGCTGGGGGTTGCTCATGGTTCGATTCTCCTGGATGCGGGGGAATGATCGTGCAGAGGGTCTTGACAGGTGAGACGCGACTGCGTCGCTTCTACCGGCAGGACGGCCGTCCCGCGGCCATTTTCCTGGCCGGAGCGTGCCGTGCGGTCACTTCTCCCGCTTGTAGAAGGGCAGCGCGACGACCTCGTACGGCTCGTGCTTGCCGCGGATGTCGACGGCCACCCCCTTCGTACCGGGCTCGGCGTGCGCCGCGTCCACGTACGCCATCGCGATCGGCTTGCCCAGCGTGGGGGAGGGGGCACCGGAGGTGACGGTGCCGATGGCGGTGCCCTCCGCGTCCACGACGGGGTAGCCGGCGCGCGGCACCCGGCGGCCCTCGGCGATCAGCCCGACGAGCTTGCGCGGCGGGTCCTGCTCGGCCCGCTCGGCGGCGGCCGCCAGCGCGTCCCGGCCCACGAAGCGGCCGTCGTTCCCGGGCTTCTCGAACTTCACGACCCGGCCGAGGCCCGCGTCGAAGGGGGTGAGCGAGGTGGACAGCTCGTTCCCGTACAGCGGCATGCCCGCCTCCAGGCGCAGCGTGTCGCGGCAGGACAGGCCGCAGGGGACCAGGCCCGCGTCCTTGCCGGCCTCGGTCAGCGCCTCCCAGAGGGCGGCCGCGTCGGCGGGCCGGACGAACAGCTCGAAGCCGTCCTCGCCGGTGTAGCCGGTCCGGGCGATCAGCGCGGAGACGCCCGCGACGGTGCCGGGCAGGCCCGCGTAGTACTTCAGCCCGTCCAGATCGGCGTCCGTGAGCTGCTTCAGGATTCCCGCGGACTCCGGGCCCTGGACGGCGAGCAGCGCGTACGCGTCACGGTCGTCCCGTACGGCGGCGTCGAAGCCGGCCTGCCGGGCGGTCAGCGCGTCCAGCACGGTCTGCGCGTTGGAGGCATTGGCGACGACCATGTACTCCTGGTCGCCCAGCCGGTAGACGATCAGGTCGTCCAGGATCCCGCCGTCCTCCTGGCAGATCATCGTGTACCGGGCGCGGCCGGGCTTGACCGAGCCGATGTTGCCGACCAGCGCGTGGTCCAGCAGGTCGGCCGCCTGCGGCCCGGTGACGGTGATCTCGCCCATGTGGGAGAGGTCGAAGAGGCCGGCGCGGGTGCGGACGGCGACGTGCTCGTCGCGCTCGCTGCCGTAGCGCAGCGGCATGTCCCAGCCGGCGAAGTCGGTCATGGTCGCGCCGAGGGCGCGATGCGTGGCATCGAGCGCAGTGAGTCGTGCGCTTCGTCGCGAAGCGACTCCATCTGGGGCGGTGGCGGGCGACGGGCGGGCTTCACTCATGGCTGCGGGCTCCCGAAGTGGACGACAGGGACGTATCGGACGTCTCCCCATCTGTCATCGGAACCTGAGAGGTTCACCGACAGCCCCCAAGAGGACCTCGGCTTGCACCTTGGGTGGGGCCGCACCGGCGTGCGGCCCGCTTTTCAGATCTGCCTCGTCCGCGCAGTACAGGGGCCTGAGAGATTCAAGGGAGGACTTGCTCCTTCGGCGCCCCGCCGTGGCCTGGCGGGAACTCTCCCGCGCGGATTCAAGCGGCCGGTATGCAGTTGGCGGCCGGCGTCGGGTACGGCGGCCGGCGCGCACATCATTGCACGGGATCGCCGGATCCAGGAGCCCCGGCCCGTGCCGCCCCGCCGGCCCGGGACCAACCCGCCATGACCTGCCCTCCGCTTGAAGCTCATTACCTTTTCTTGACACTCTGCGGGTAGGGGGGCGGCAGTGAACGGAACGGGGAGGGCGATCACGGTGCAGAGGCAAGCCGTATATGCGACGTCGGCAGGGGTCGCGCGCGGCGCGGTGCCCCGCCGCGCCCGCACACCCAAGACGGTGGTGCGTCCGGGCCGCGGCGCCCGCGTGACGGACCTGCGCGGCGCGGAGGGGAAAGCGCGCGTCCGCGAGCTGGACTTCCCCGCGCGCTGCCTGGTGGTCGTCTCGGGTCTGCCCGGCGGCGGCAAGAGCACACTGATGCAGCGCGTGGTCCCGGCGGTGGACCGGGCCGGGGCGCCCGTCCACCGCATCGACTCCCAGGACGTACGGGAGCGCTGGGAGGCCGGCCGGCTCGGCGCGCTGCCGTACGGCCTGCTCCGGCCGCTGGTGCGGATCGCGCACTACCACGGCCTGTGGCGGGCGCTGTGCTCCGGCGCCAGCGTCGTGGTGCACGACTGCGGCACGGTCGCCTGGGTGCGCCGCTGGATCGCGCGCACCGCCCTGCGGGGCGGCCGCGAGCTGCACCTGCTGCTGCTCGACGTGCCCGCCGGCGTCGCGCTGTCCGGCCAGCGGGCCAGGGGCCGCGGGGTGTCCGGCTACGCCTTCGCGCGGCACCGGCGCGCGGTGCGCCGGCTGCTCGCCAGGGCCCGGGCGGCCCGGCTGCCGAAGGGGTTCACGGCCACGGTGCTGCTGGACCGGCGGGCGGCCGAGGCACTGGAACGCGCGACGTTCGGCTGAGAGCCTGGGTACGACACTGCCGCGTCTCCTGTCCGGGCTTCGGGACGGGGGGGCGAAGCGTCCGCGGCGGGCCGCTAGGGTTTTCGATCAGGCAGTGCGGTACGAAGCGGGTGGGTGACCATGGACATTCCGGAGCAGAGCATCCCCGGTCAGGGCGTTTTCGAGCAGGGCATTCCGCAGTTGGCCTGGCCGGCCAACGAGCTGGAGGAAGTGCTCGCGGCGTCGGTGGGTCATCCCGGGGCCGGCGCCCGGATCGTCGAGGTGCTCGGCCGCAGCCGGATATGGGTGCCGCTGCCCAAGGGCGGCGGCCCCGAGAGCGCCGGCTTCGGCGCGCCCGGCCTTGACCTGCCCACCGTGGAGCTGCCCGACGGCCTGGCGTACGTGCCCGTCTTCAGCTCCGAGCAGGAGTTCCTGCGGGTCGTCGGCGCGCACATGTCCTTCACGGTGGCACCGGCCCGCGAGTTCGCCCGCGGCCTGCCCCCGAAGATCGGTATCGCGGTGAACCCGGACGGCACGGTCGGCGTCCCGCTGCCGCCGCCCGCCGTGGCCGAGCTGTGCCGCGGTGACGTGCCCCGCGAGGGGCTGCCGTCCGGCGGCCGGGTGCGGCTGTACGAGCCGGACTGGCAGGACGAGCCGGTGGACTTCCTCGCCGCCGCGGGCCTGGAGTTCTCCGGCGTACCGCACGTCACCACCGCCCGCCGCTGCCTGGCGAACATCGAGGGCGACGCGCCCACCCTCTTCGTCGGCGTGCAGGTCGCCGACCCGGCGGCCGCCCTCCAGGACCAGACCCAGCGCGACATCGCGCTCGGGGCGCTGGGCCGGGCGCTGGGCGCCGTGGAGGTGCCCTGGCCGGTCCAGCTGGTCATGCTGGACATCGCACAGGACCCGGTCGTCGACTGGATGCTGGAGCGCGTGCGGCCCTTCTACACGCAGGACCTCGTGTAGCCCGTAGGGCCGGGGCCGGCCGCGGCCCGTGCCGGACCGATCGGCGCGCGCCCGGACCACGCCGGGATCCGGCCCGTAAGCTGGTGGGACGACGGGCGGGCACCCCCACGTGCCCGACGGGAGAAGGGACGGGGACACGTGAGCGCGGGTGCGCATCAGGGAGCGGCGGCCGGCCAGGTCGAGCAGGTGCTGCAGCAGGTCTCGCCCGGCCGGTACGACGCCTATGAGGCGCTGCTGCAGGCGCTGTCCGGCGGCCAGGTGTGGATGCTGCTGTGGCAGGGCCAGGCCGGGGCCCCCGATGCGCAGTACGGGAACATGGAGGTCGACGGGCTCGGCTACGCACCGTGCGTGACCTCCCCCGCCGAGCTCGCGGCCAGCGGCTGGACCCGCGCCCACGAGGTCGTGCCCGGCGCCGAGATCGCCGCCGCCCTCTACCCCGACCGCTGGGGCCTCTGGCTGAACCCGCACGCGCCCGGCGGCGGCGTCGGCATCCCCTGGCTGGACCTGCGCCGGATCGCCGGCGGCCTGGACCGGCTGCCCGCGGGGCCCCTGCGGATCACCGAACCGGTCGTGGAGATCCCGCAGTTCTACGCCCTGCTCGGGCAGAACGCGCACCGCACGCCCGCCGTCCGCTCGCTGCGCCGGGCCTGGGTGCAACCGGCCCTCGGCGTTCCCTATCTCGCGATCGGCCTGGATCTGTACGACACGGGCCGGGCCGCGGTGGAATCGGTACGGCTGATGATGCAGCAGTCCATCGGCGCGGTTCCGGAGGGACTGCCGGTCTCCACGGTGGCGATGGAGGACGAGTACGACCCCGTGGCCATGTGGATGCGGGCCTACTCCCGCCCCTTCTTCGACCGTGGGGCGCACGGCCCGGCCCCGGCTCCGGCCGCCTCGTACGGTTACGGCTACCCCGGCCCCCACTGACGTCCCGCGCGGACGGGAGCGCGGCGTCCCCGGCCGCCCTCCCGTGTGCCGTAGTGTGCCGAATTGCCCCTGTGTGTACCCCGGTTGAGGCTGGCGTGAACCGGCTGTCAGGACCGCTCAGCCGTCCGTGATGTCCGTATAACGGTATGCCGTGGAGCACATCACAGTTGCGCATCCTTTCCTCGGCAGGACTGGTGACTGATCGCGACTCGGATGAAGACTCCCGCAGCAGGGGTCTAGACCCTGTGTGCGACGAGCAGTTGGACCGCTGTCGCGCGGACATCCGAAGACCGATGAGCTGCAAGACCTCCGGGCGTCCGCCGGCGTGCACACCAGTGAGTGAACCGAGCCGCCGACGCGGCGGGCGTGGCCGGCCGCAGGGCGGGCCGAGAGGGGTCAAAGGCACTGTGACCGCACCGATCGAGACCACCGGGGCGGCTGCTGAGGCGCAGCCGGAAGCGGTGCTGGAAGGCGTCGGGAGCAAGCGGATCGAAGGCCGCTCGCTCGGCCAGATCGCCTGGCTGCGCTTCAAGCGCGACAAGGTCGCGGTGGCGGGTGCCATCGTTGTCATCCTCCTCATCGTCATCGCCGCGCTCTCCCGCCCCCTCCAGTCGCTCCTCGGCCTGGACCCGAACGAGCCGAATCAGTCGCTGATCGACCCCAACACCACCCTGCCGCTGGGCGACCTGGGCGGCATGAGCGCGGACCACCCGCTCGGCGTCGACCCCAAGTTCGGCCGCGACCTGCTCGCGCGGGTCCTGGAGGGCTCCTGGGTCTCGCTGATCGTCGCGTTCGGCGCGACCCTGCTGTCGGTGGCGATCGGCACGGTCCTCGGCGTGGTGGCGGGCTACTACCGCGGCCGGGTGGACGCGGTGATCAGCCGGATGATGGACGTCTTCCTGGCGTTCCCGCTGCTGCTCTTCGCCATCGCCATCTCCGCCTCGCTGCAGGGCGGCGCCTTCGGCCTGGAGGGCCTGCCGCTGCACATCTCGGTCCTGATCTTCGTGATCGGCTTCTTCAACTGGCCCTACATGGGCCGCATCGTGCGGGCGCAGACCCTGTCGCTGCGCGAGCGCGAATTCGTCGACGCGGCCCGGGGGATGGGTGCACGCGGACCGTTCATCCTCTTCCGTGAGCTGCTGCCGAACCTGGTGGGGCCCATCGTGGTCTACTCCACGCTCCTGATCCCCTCCAACATCCTCTTCGAGGCGGCCCTCAGCTTCCTCGGTGTCGGTATCCAGCCCCCTCAGGCCTCCTGGGGCGGCATGCTCAACCAGGCGGTCAAGTACTACGAGGTCGACCCGCAGTACATGCTCGTCCCCGGCCTCGCGATCTTCGTCACCGTACTCGCGTTCAACCTCCTCGGTGACGGTCTGCGGGACGCGCTGGACCCACGCAGCCGCTGACGCCGCTTCCGCGGCGCCCGGGCGGTCCCGGCAGTTCCACTCGAAGTTTCCGACGAACGAAGGGGAAACCGACCATCATGCGAAGGTCAGTCCCGGTCGCGGCGATCGCGGCCATATCCAGTGCGGGCCTTTTGCTGGCCGGCTGCAGTGGCGGCAAGGACTCCGCCAACGGATCGTCCGAGGCGAACGCCGCCACCAAGGGGGTCGTCAACGCCTCGAACGAGAAGGGCGGAACGCTCAACTACGCGATCAGTGACGCCCCCGAGTCCTTCGATCCGGGCAACACGTACTACGCCTTCATCTACAACTTCAGCCGTCTCTACGCGCGTCCGCTGACCACCTTCAAGCCGGCCCCCGGCGAGAAGGGCAACGAGCTGGTGCCGGACCTCGCCGAGTCGATGGGCAAGCCCTCCGACGGCGGCAAGACCTGGACGTACAAGATCCGCAAGGGCGTGAAGTACGAGGACGGCAAGGAAGTCACCTCGCAGGACGTCAAGTACGCGGTCGAGCGCTCCAACTTCGCGCGGGACACCCTCTCCCTCGGCCCGAACTACTTCCAGCAGTTCCTGGTGGACGAGGACAAGTACAAGGGCCCGTACAAGGACAAGTCCAAGGCCGGGCTGAAGTCCATCGAGACGCCGGACGACCACACGATCGTCTTCCACCTGAAGAAGCCGTTCGCGGAGTTCGACTACCTGGTCTCGGCGCCGCAGACCGCCCCGGTCCCGCAGGCCAAGGACAAGGGCGCGGAGTACACCCGCTCCGTGGTCTCCACGGGCAGCTACAAGTTCAAGAGCTACCAGGAGGGCAAGCAGCTCGTCCTGGAGCGCAACCCGCAGTGGTCCGCCAAGACCGACCCGCTGCGCAAGCAGCTCCCGGACAAGATCGTCCTGAAGATGAAGGTCGCCCAGTCGACCATCGACAAGGACCTGCGCTCCGGCAACACCCACATCGACCTCGCCGGGCGCGGCGTGGACGGCCAGACCCAGGCCCAGCTGCTGACCAGCAACTCGGAGAAGGCCAACACCGACAACGCGCTCGGCCAGCGGCTGGTCTACACGGCGATCAACTCCAAGGTGAAGCCGTTCGACAAGCTGGAGTGCCGCCAGGCCGTCCAGTACGCGATCGACAAGAAGGCCGTGCAGACCTCGCTCGGCGGTCCGATCCGCGGTGACATCGCCTCCACCGTCCTGCCGACCGACATCGCCGGGTACCAGAAGTTCGACCAGTACCCGCAGAAGTACGACGCCAAGGACAAGCTGGACCTGACCGAGGCGAAGAAGAAGTGGAAGGAGTGCGGTGCCGGCAAGGTCGACACCACCATCCTCGCCCGCTCCGACCGCCAGGACGAGGTCGACGCGGCCACCACGGTCATCGACTCGCTGAAGAAGATCGGCATCAACGCCAAGATCCAGCAGTACCCGACGAGCAAGTACTTCTCGGACTACGCCGGTGTGCCGAAGTTCAACAAGAAGAACAACGTCGGTCTGATCATGATGCAGTGGGGCTCGGACTTCCCGACCGGCTACGGCTACCTGCAGCAGATCCTGAACGGCAAGGCGATCAGCCAGTCCGGCAACACCAACCTCTCCGAGCTGGACGACCCGGAGATCAACAAGCTGCTCGAGAGCGCCATCGCCGACACCGACCAGGCCGCGCGCGAGAAGGCGTACGCCGAGATCGACAAGAAGACGATGGAGCAGGCGGTGATCGTGCCGCTGACCTACTTCAAGGTGCTGATGTACCGCTCGCCGGAGGCCACGAACCTGGTGTCCACCTCGGCCTTCAGCGGTCAGTACGACTACCTCAACGTCGGCGTCAAGAAGTAGCAGCCCCGGAAGGCAGGTGAAGGCATTGGTGCCCGCCGGCGGCGGCCGGCGGGCACCGACGCCGCAGTCCCGTGTTCTCGTACATCATCCGCAGGCTGATCAGCGCAGTGATCCTGCTGCTGATCGTCAGTGCGGTCACCTTCGGCATCTTCTTCCTGCTGCCGAAGCTGGCCGGGCAGACCAGCGACCAGCTCGCCCAGCAGTACATCGGCAAGGCACCCACGCCCGCGGACATCGCCGCGGTGAAGAAGAACCTCGGCTTGGACAAGCCGGTGTACGAGCAGTACTGGGACTTCCTCAAGGGCATCTTCGTCGGCGTCGACTACAAATTCGGTCCCGAGGCGGTGCACTGCCACCGGCCGTGCTTCGGGTACTCCTTCAAGACCCACATCGAGGTCTGGCCCGAGATCCAGTCCCGGCTTCCGGTGACCCTCTCGCTGGCCGCCGGTGCCGCGGTGGTCTGGGTCGTCTCCGGCGTGGCCACCGGCGTGCTCTCCGCGCTGCGCCCCGGCTCGCTCTTCGACCGCGCCGCGATGGGCGTGGCGCTGGCCGGTGTCTCGCTCCCCATGTTCTTCACCGGCGCCCTGGCGCTGGCCCTCTTCACCTACCAGTGGCCGATCTTCGAGCGCAGTGACTACGTACCGCTGCTGGAGGATCCGTTCGGGTGGGCGCGCACCCTGGTCCTGCCCTGGGTGACCCTGGCGTTCCTCTATTCGGCGCTGTACGCCCGGCTCACCAGGGCGGGCATGCTGGAGACGCTGAACGAGGACTTCATCCGCACCGCACGCGCCAAGGGCCTGCGCGAGCGCAAGGTCGTCGTCCGGCACGGTCTGCGCGCCGCGCTCACGCCGATCATCACCGTCTTCGGCATGGATCTCGGCCTGCTGCTCGGCGGCGCGCTCATCACGGAGCAGGTCTTCTCCCTCCAGGGCGTCGGCGCCTTCGCCGTCCAGGCGATCACCGGCAACGACCTCCCCAACATCCTCGGCGTCACCCTGCTCGCCGCCTTCTTCATCGTCCTGTGCAACCTGGTGGTGGACGTCCTGTACGCCGCCGTCGACCCGCGGGTGAGGCTCTCGTGACCGACTCCGAAGAACTGACGCGGACCGGCCCCGACGCGGGCTCGTCGGCGATCGCCGAGCCCGTCGCGGAGGGCGGCGCGGAACCCACCGCCTTCCTCGAAGTACGCGACCTGAAGGTCCACTTCCCGACCGACGACGGTGTCGTGAAGTCCGTCGACGGGCTCTCCTTCAAGCTGGAGAAGGGCAAGACCCTCGGCATCGTCGGCGAGTCCGGCTCCGGCAAGTCCGTGACCTCGCTCGCCGTGATGGGCCTGCACCAGGCGTCGCGCCGGCAGCGCAGCAAGGTCCGGATGTCCGGCGAGATCTGGCTGGACGGCAAGGAGCTGATCGGCGCCGACCCCGACGACGTACGGCGGCTGCGCGGCCGCGAGATGGCGATGATCTTCCAGGATCCGCTGTCCGCGCTGCACCCCTATTACTCGGTCGGCAACCAGATCGTGGAGGCGTACCGCGTCCACCACGACGTGGACAAGAAGACCGCGCGCAAGCGGGCGATCGAGATGCTGGACCGGGTGGGCATCCCGCAGCCGGACAAGCGGGTCGACGACCACCCGCACCAGTTCTCCGGCGGCATGCGGCAGCGCGCGATGATCGCGATGGCGCTGGTCAACAACCCCGAGCTGCTGATCGCCGACGAGCCGACCACCGCGCTGGACGTGACCGTCCAGGCGCAGATCCTGGACCTGATCCGGGACCTGCAGAAGGAGTTCGGCTCGGCGGTCGTCATCATCACCCACGACCTCGGCGTGGTCGCCGAGCTCGCGGACGACCTGCTGGTGATGTACGGCGGGCGGTGCGTGGAGCGCGGCCCGGCCGAGAAGGTCTTCTACGCGCCGCAGCACCCCTACACCTGGGGCCTGCTCGGCTCGATGCCGCGCATCGACCGCGCGCAGACCGAGCGCCTGATCCCGGTCAAGGGATCCCCGCCCAGCCTGATCAACGTCCCCGCCGGCTGCGCCTTCAACCCGCGCTGCCCGTACGCGGACGTACCGAAGGACAACCTCACCCGTACCGTCCGCCCCGAGCTGCGCGAGGCCGCCAATGAGGGCGTAGCCGGCGGGGGAGGGCACTTCTCCGCCTGCCACATGGCGCCGGAGGAGCGGGAGCGGATCTGGACCGAAGAGATTGCGCCGAAGCTGTGACCGAGACGACTGACGCGAAGAACACGACGGTGGCGGCACCGCCCGACGGGGAAGCGGCCGCACCGCTGCTGAAGGTACGCGGCCTGGTCCGCCACTTCCCGATCACCAAGGGGTTGCTGAAGCGCCAGGTGGGCGCGGTGCAGGCGGTCGACGGCATCGACTTCGACGTGTACCCGGGCGAGACGCTGGGCGTGGTCGGCGAGTCCGGCTGCGGCAAGTCGACGATGGGCCGGCTGATCACGCGGCTGGACGAGCCGACCGGCGGCAGCATCGAGTTCGAGGGCCGGGACATCACGCATCTGTCGACCGGCGGGATGCGCCCGATGCGCCGCGACGTCCAGATGATCTTCCAGGACCCGTACGGCTCGCTGAACCCGCGGCACACCATCGGCGGGATCATCGGCACCCCCTTCCGGCTCCAGGGCGTCGAGCCCGAGGGCGGGGTGAAGAAGGAGGTGCAGCGGCTGCTGGAGCTGGTGGGCCTGAGCCCGGAGCACTACAACCGGTATCCGCACGAGTTCTCCGGCGGCCAGCGCCAGCGCATCGGCATCGCCCGTGCGCTCGCCCTCAAGCCCAAGCTGGTCGTCGCCGACGAGCCGGTCTCCGCGCTGGACGTCTCCATCCAGGCCCAGGTCGTGAACCTGATGGACGACCTCCAGGAGGAGCTGGGCCTGACGTACGTGATCATCGCGCACGACCTCTCGGTCATCCGGCACGTCTCGGACCGGATCGCGGTGATGTACCTCGGCAAGATCGTGGAGCTGGCGGACCGCGACTCCCTGTACGACGCGCCGATGCATCCGTACACCAAGGCGCTGCTCTCCGCCGTGCCCGTACCGGACCCCAAGCGGCGCACCGAGCGGGACCGCATCCTGCTCAAGGGCGACGTGCCCTCGCCGATCGACCCGCCCTCCGGCTGCCGCTTCCGGACCCGCTGCTGGAAGGCGACGGAGGTGTGCACCACGACGGAGCCGCCGCTGGTGGCGCTGCGCACCGGCCACCGGGTGGCGTGCCATCACCCGGAACTCGAGTCCGATGTGCCGCTCAGCGGCGGGGCGGCCGACCAGGCGCCGGAGGCCGCGCCGAAGTAGTGGAGCAGTAGGGCGGGGGAGGCCGCCGGACGCCGGGACAGGAGCCCGATGACCGGCGGTCAAGACCCCTCTACCGGCCGGTAATAATTCCATGTACGGTGCACCGCATGGCACAGGTGACCATAGGCAACAGCGAGTTCGACCGCGACACGGCGGTCGTCCGCCGCTCTCCCGGCGTGTACGACGCCGAGCTCTCGGCCGGCTGGACGATCATCCACGCGGTCAACGGGGGCTACCTCCTCGCGCTGATGGGCCGCGCCCTGGGTGACGCACTGCCGCACCCGGACCCGATGACGGTCACCGCTCACTACCTCACCGCGTCCAGGCCGGGCCCGGCCGTCATCCGCACCGAGGTCGTGCGCACCGGCCGCACCATGTCCACCGGCACGGCGACCCTCGTCCAGTTCGAGGACGACGGTTCCGAGGTCGAGCGACTGCGCGTACTGGCCGCGTACGGCGACCTCGACGCGCTGCCGGACGACGTGCGCACCACCGCCAAGCCGCCCGCCATGCCGGCGCACGCCGAGTGCTTCGGCGCCGACGCCGCGCCCGGGGGCCGCCCCGCGCTGCCCGGCAGCTCGGCGATCACCGCCCGGCTCGACGTCCGGCTGGACCCCGCGACCTGCGGCTGGGCCATCGGCGCGCCCAGCGGCAACGGCGAGATGCGCGGCTGGTTCGGCCTCGCCGACGGCCGCGACGCCGATCCGCTCTCCCTCCTCCTCACGGTCGACGCGCTGCCGCCCACCGCCTTCGAGATGGGCCTCAAGGGCTGGGTCCCCACGGTGGAGCTGACCACTCACATCCGCTGCCGCCCGGCGCCCGGCCCGCTCCGGGTCTCGATCACCACCCGCAACCTCGCCGGCGGCTTCCTGGAGGAGGACGCCGAGGTCTGGGACGCCGACGACCGCCTGGTCGCGCAGTCCCGGCAGCTCGCGCGGGCGCTGCTGGACTGACCGGCGGCCGGGGCGCGCCCGGCCGGAGTTGTGGAGGGTGCCTCCGAGCGCGGGGTGTGCGCTCCCGGGCTGCCTTTCGGAAGCTCGTAGAATCGTGCGCACCATGGTTTACCTCGACCACGCCGCCACCACCCCGATGCTGCCGGAGGCGGTGCAGGCGATGACCGCCCAGCTGGCCGTGACCGGCAATGCCTCTTCGCTGCACGCCGCCGGCCGGCGTGCTCGCCGTACCGTCGAGGAGGCCCGGGAATCCCTCGCCGCCTCGCTCGGCGCACGCCCCAGTGAGGTCGTCTTCACCGCGGGCGGCACGGAGGCCGACAACCTCGCCGTCAAGGGCCTGTACTGGGCCCGCCGGGACGCCGAGCCGTCCCGTACCCGCGTACTGGCCAGCCCCGTCGAGCACCACGCCGTACTGGACGCGGTCGAATGGCTCGCCGAGCACGAGGGCGCGCGCGTGGAATGGCTGCCGGTCGACTCGTACGGGCGGGTGCACCCCGACGCGTTCCGCGCCGCCGTCGAGTCCGGGGCCGGCCCCGACGACATCGCCCTCGCCACCGTCATGTGGGCCAACAACGAGATCGGTACGGTCCAGCCGGTCGCCGAACTGGCCGCCGTGGCCAACGAGTTCGGCATCCCGCTGCACGCCGACGCGGTGCAGGCGGTCGGCCAGCTGGACGTGGACTTCGCCGCCAGCGGCCTGGCCGCGATGACCGTCTCCGGCCACAAGATCGGTGGCCCGTACGGCATCGGGGCACTGCTGCTGGGCCGCGAGTACGCCCCCGTGCCCGTGCTGCACGGCGGCGGGCAGGAGCGCCACGTCCGCTCCGGCACCCTCGACACGCCCGCGATCACCGCCTTCGCCGCGGCCGCGCGGTACGCCCTCGCGCACCGCGAGGAGTTCGCGCGCGAGATCGGCGCCCTGCGGGACGAGCTGATCGCGGCCGTCCGCGCGGCCGCGCCCGACGCCGTCCTCGGCGGCGACCCCGACCCGGCGGGCCGGCTGCCCGCCAACGCGCACTTCTCCTTCCCCGGCTGCGAGGGCGACTCCCTGCTGCTCCTCCTGGACGCGCAGGGCATCGAGTGCTCCACCGGCTCGGCCTGCACCGCCGGCGTCGCCCAGCCCAGCCACGTCCTGCTCGCCGCCGGCATGGCCCCGGACCTGGCACGCGGCACACTCCGCTTCTCCCTCGGCCACACGTCCACGAAGGAGGACGTGGCGGCCCTGGCGGACGCGATCGGCCCGGCCGTGGAACGGGCCCGGAGCGCGGGGCTCAGCTGACCGGGGCCGGGCTGCCGTGACGGGGCGGCCGGGCAGGGCCGCCGGGCCCTCCCGGGTCCGGTCCGCCGCTGTCCCCGGGCCCCCGGGCCTCGGACCGGGCGGCCGGGCGGCTAGGCCGGGGCCTTCCCCGGGTCTTTCCCCTTGCCCGGGTTGCGCGACAGCGCTTCCTTCACCAGGTCCATGTACCGGTCCCAGTCCCAGTGCGGCCCCGGGTCGGTGTGGTCGGCGCCCGGCACCTCGATGTGACCGATGATGTGCGTGCGGTCGGCGGGGATGCCGTACCGCGCGCAGATGTCCGCGGTCAGCTGCGCCGAGCTCGCGTACATCGCCGCCGTGAAGTCCTGCGGCCGGTCGACGAAGCCTTCGTGCTCGATGCCGATGCTGCGCTCGTTGTACTCCCGGTTGCCCGCGTGGAAGGCGACGTCCAGCTCCCGCACGGTCTGCGCGACGTGCCCGTCCTTCCGCACGACGTAGTGCGAGGCCGCGCCGTGATCCGGATTGCGGAAGACCCGCAGGGCCGTCGCGTAGCTCCCCTGCACGACGTGGATCACCACCCGGTCGATGACGTAGTCGTCCGGCCGGTCGGCCCGCCGCCAGTTCGCCCCGGACGCGGCGGACCACTGCGCGTCGCGGTAGTCGACCGCGCCCGGCTTGCGGGGTTTCTCCTGGCCGGGCAGCCGCCACCACCAGCGCTCCAGCTGGTCGTGCGCGGCCAGCCCCGCGGCCGCCACCGCGACCGTCCCGCCGATCAGCACCGCTCGGCGGCCGACGACTCTGCGGCCCGTGTGATCACCGTCTCCCATGCGCTGAACAACGCTCACCCCCCGGTTCCTGGTTCCGCCCGGCGGCCGGACACCTTCCCCTTCCACTCGTGTCAGCGGTTCCGTCTACTCTGGAAGGGCTATGACTGACGCTCCCCGCCGCCTCCGCGTGCTCGCCGCCATGTCCGGCGGTGTCGACTCCGCCGTCGCCGCCGCCCGCGCCGCCGAGGCGGGACACGACGTGACCGGTGTGCACCTCGCCCTCTCCGAGAACCCCAAATCCTTCCGTACGGGCGCGCGCGGCTGCTGCACGATCGAGGACTCGCACGACGCCCGCCGGGCCGCCGACGTCATCGGCATCCCCTTCTACGTCTGGGACCTCGCCGAACGCTTCCGCGAGGACGTGGTGGACGACTTCGTCGCGGAGTACGAGGCGGGCCGCACCCCGAACCCCTGCCTCCGCTGCAACGAAAAGATCAAGTTCGCCGCCCTCCTCGACAAGGCCCTCGCCCTCGGCTTCGACGCCGTCTGCACCGGCCACTACGCCACGGTCGTGACCCGCGAGGACGGCAGCCGCGAGCTGCACCGCGCCTCCGACATGGCCAAGGACCAGTCCTACGTCCTCGGCGTCCTGGACGAGCGCCAGCTCGCGCACGCGATGTTCCCGCTCGGCGACACGGTCACCACCAAGGCGGAGATCCGCGAAGAGGCCGCCCGACGTGGTCTGTTCGTCGCCAAGAAGCCCGACAGCCACGACATCTGCTTCATCGCCGACGGCGACACCCAGGGCTTCCTCGCCAAGCGGCTGGGCCGCGCCGAGGGCGACATCGTCGACGAGACGGGCAACGTCCTGGGCAAGCACGAGGGCGCGTACGGCTACACGATCGGCCAGCGCAAGGGCCTGCGCATCGGCACCCCGGCCGCGGACGGCAAGCCGCGCTACGTCCTGGACATCTCCCCGGTGGACAACACCGTCACCGTCGGCCCCGCCGATGCCCTGGACGTGACGGCCCTCACGGCCATCCGCCCCCGCTGGTGCGGCACGCCCCCGTCCGGCCCCGGCACGTACACCGCCCAGCTCCGCGCCCACGGCGACGAGACCGAGGTCCGCGCCGAGCCCACCGAGGACGGCTTCACCGTCGACTTCACCACCCCGGCCCGAGGCGTGGCCCCCGGCCAGGCGATCGTCCTGTACGACGGGACGCGAGTGGTCGGCTCGGCGACCATCGCGACGACCCGCCGCGCGACGGCCGCGAGCGCTCGCTAGCGGCCGCCGGGCGGTTGTTCCCGGCCCGGGCCCTCGGCCCGGGCTCCCGGCCGTACGCGGCGTTAGTGAGCCGTTAGCCGTACGGCGGTGGATCAGCAGCGGCGGCCGGAAGTCTTGTTCCCGCGGCCGGGACCCCGGGCGTGCACCGCCAGTGTCCAGGCGCTCTCCGGTGCGGATCGAGGCCGGAGCGACCGGCCGGAACGGGATTCGAGGAACGACGCATGAAGCGCATTGTCATGGCCCTGGCCGCCGTCGCCGTAATGGCACTGGGCGCGATGATCGCCCTGAACACGAACACCGACGGGGCGGTCCTCACCGCGAACGGAACGGACCACGTGGTGCCGCGCGCGGAGGTCGAGAAGCACGCGGTGGAGGACTACGGCCGTCCGCTGCGCGACGAGGGACCGGAATCGGTGAGCTGCGAGGGCGGGCTGCGCGCGAAGCAGTCGGAGCGCGTGGAGTGCACCGCCGTCTTCGACGGGAAGCGCAAGCCGATGACGATCTCCGTGACCGGAGTGCGGGGCGACGAGGTGACGGTCGACTTCGCCGTTCTGAACGAGCGCGCGTAGCGCGCGTGGCGCGTGGCGCGCCTGCGGCGTGGTGGGGCGGTCGGGCGGTGGGGCGGTCTGACACCGCCGCACCGCCGCACGGTCAGCCGGCCGCCTCCCTCGCGCCCCGCGCGTACGCGACGAACTCCGCCCATGCGCCCGGGGAGACGCTGAAGTGCGGCAGCGCGGTGTCCTTGGAATCCCGCACGTGTATCGCATCGGGGCAGGAGGCGACCTCGATGCATGCCTCGCCCTCGCCACCGCTGTAGCTGGACTTCCGCCAGGTGACAGCGACTTCGATGCACGATTCGTCCTGTCCGCCGCTATAGCTGCTCTTGAACCACGTGAGTTCAGAGTTCATGATCACGTCTCTCCTGTCAGCAGTCGCTGAATGAGGGCTCGCGACGCCTCGGGGTCGAGAGCCTGTGCGCGGAGTGTCCCGTAACGATGGCTCAGCACGCTGATGTCGTCGGGCTCGGTGAGGAAGTAACTTCCCTGCTGGCCCGCGACATAGCCAATGGTGTGGTGGTCCGGCGTCTCCAGCAACGTCATGGGGCCGTCCACCCCGCAGTGTGTCTCCCTGCTGAGCGGCATCACCTGCAGCTGGACGTTGTGCAGTTCGGAGAGGTTCAGCAGATTGCGCAGCTCGCCTGCCCATGCGTCCTGTCCGCCGATCTTCCGCAGCAGCGTGGACTCCTCCAGCACGAACGTCATCCGGCACGCGGGCGTACGCGTCAGCAGATTCTGCGTGGCCAGTCGGGCCTGTACCGACTTTTCGATCTCTTCGTCGGTCATGCTCGGGCGTACCGACCGGAACACCGCCCGCGCGTACTCCTCCGTCTGTAACAGGCCGTGCAGGAAATGCGTGGAGTACACGTGCAACGCCAGTGCCTCCGCCTGGAGTTTGACGTACTCCTCCGCCCACGCCGGGTGATGTTTCTCGGCCACCTCCGGGGCCAGCACGCTCAGGAGGCCGTTCGCGCCCAGGGCCGCGTCCACCGCGTTCACGTAGCCCACCTTCGGGGGTCTCTCGCCGCGTTCGACCATCGCGATGAAGGACTCGGAGTACGGAATGAGCGCGGACAGCTCGCGCCGCGTCATCTCGCGTTTCTCGCGCAGGAAGCGGGACTGCTTCCCGAAGATCAGCAGGCTGATCGGGGGCTCGTTGGTCCGGGTCATCGGGCACCTCCGCTGACGCTGGTCGTACCGCATCGCACGGATCGCACACTCGCCGTACGCCTCCGCACAACGGAGCCGATCCAGTACAGAGAGTAATCGCCGCCACCGACAATCAGTCCATGACTGACGAAAACCCTGGTGAGACGCCCGCGGCCGGCCTTCGATTGCTGCCCTGGACGAGCGTCGACGGCCGGCCCTGCTATCTCTCCACCGACGGTTCCGGGCCCGTGTCGGCGCTCGCCGACAGCGTTGAGGAGATCCAGCTGGGGATGGGGGAGGAGCTGCTGTGCCACGCGCGCGCGATGCTGGCCGACCCGAAGGCGACGGAGATCGAGTTCCGGTACCTGGCGCGCTGTCTGGTGGCGGCCTTGGGGGATGCCCTGCGGGTGGCGGGCTGCCGGGCGGCGGCAGCCCGCCGGTGAGGGATGGCCAGCCGTCGGCCCCGAGGGCCGCGAGGCCGGTCCGGAGATCCTCCGCGTTCATGACCGGCGAGTACTGGACCTTGGCGCCGAGCTCCAGGAAGCACGGCTCCCCGGTCTTCGGCATCTGCGACGGGTCTCTGCACGTCGAAGAAGATGGACGCCGTGCGGCAGCCGTTCCCGGTGGTGAAACAGGCCGTCCTCGGGGCGGAGGGCCGTCAGTGCGTTCTCCATGGCCTTCGGCAGCGTGCCGTTCCTGATGGCACCGTTGGCCGTCGGTGTGTCCAGCTGGACCTTCAGCGGCATTCGCATGGGAACCCCTTTCCGGCCGGGCGGGTGCTCCTTCAGGGGTACCGGACGGGCCCGGTCGCGCATGCCCCCGGTGCCCCGCTGCCCAGGAACGGAGGCAATGCGGAGGCGGTCCCATACGCCCGCCGCCCGGGATTCCGCCAGGGTTTGCGGAGACCGGATACCGCCCGTTGCGGGCGGGGACGTAGAGTCGCGGGGGCGACGGGACGACAACGGCTGCTGATCGAAAGGGAGTCAACGTGACCGTGCATACGGAGGACAAGGCCGGGGTCCATGGGGCCGGGCCGGCCGCGCTCCATGCCGAGCTGGTCCGGCGCAATCCCGGGGAACCGGAGTTCCACCAGGCGGCCCTGGAGGTCCTGGAGACGCTGGAGCCGGTGCTCACGGCGCGTCCCGAGTTCGCCGACGCCCGCGTACTGGAGCGGCTCGTGGAGCCGGAGCGGCAGATCATGTTCCGGGTGCCGTGGCTGGACGACCGCGGCCGGGTGCAGATCAACCGGGGCTTCCGGGTGGAGTTCAACAGCGCGCTCGGCCCGTACAAGGGCGGCCTGCGCTTCCACTCCTCGGTCAACCTCGGCATCGTGAAGTTCCTCGGCTTCGAGCAGATCTTCAAGAACGCGCTGACCGGCCTGAACATCGGCGGCGGCAAGGGCGGCAGCGACTTCGACCCGCACGGCCGTTCCGACGCCGAGGTCATGCGCTTCTGCCAGTCCTTCATGACCGAGCTGCACCGCCACCTCGGCGAGCACACCGACGTACCGGCCGGTGACATCGGCGTCGGCGGCCGCGAGATCGGCTACCTCTTCGGCCAGTACCGGCGGATCACCAACCGCTGGGAGTCCGGTGTGCTCACCGGCAAGGGCCTGGACTGGGGCGGCTCGCGCGCCCGCACGGAGGCCACCGGCTACGGGAACGTGCTGTTCACCGTGGAGATGCTGAAGCAGCGGGGCGAGGACCTGGACGGCCTGCAGGTCTCGGTCTCCGGCTCCGGCAACGTCGCGATCTACAGCATCGCGAAGGCCCAGGAGCTCGGCGCGAACGTGCTGACCTGCTCGGACTCCGGCGGCTACGTGGTGGACGAGAAGGGTATCGACCTCGACCTGCTGAAGCAGATCAAGGAGGTCGAGCGCGGGCGCATCAGCGAGTACGCGGAGCGGCGCGGAACCTCGGCGACCTACGTGCCCGGCGGGTCCGTGTGGGACGTCCCCGTGGACGTGGCGCTGCCCTCGGCCACCCAGAACGAGCTGGACGAGGACGCCGCGCGGGTCCTGGTGCGCAACGGCGTCAAGGCGGTCTCGGAGGGCGCGAACATGCCCGCCACGCCGGGCGCGATCGCCGTGTTCCGGGAGGCCGGAGTGGCCTTCGGGCCCGGCAAGGCGGCCAACGCGGGCGGCGTCGCGACGAGCGCCCTGGAGATGCGGCAGAACGCCGCGCGCGAGACGTGGACGTTCGAGCGCGCCGAGGGCGAGCTCGCGGCCATCATGCGCAACATCCACGACACCTGCTTCGAGACGGCGGAGCGGTTCGGGCACCCGGGCGACTACGTGGCCGGCGCGAACATCGCCGGCTTCGAGCGGGTCGCCGACGCGATGCTGGCGCAGGGCCTGATCTAGTACGCGGCCGTACCCGGCCCCCGATGCCGCTGGGGGCGGGGGCGGTACGTGCCGTCCCCGCCCGCCTGTGGCGGCGTCCCCGCGCCTACCCATGGCGGCGTCCCCGCGCTTACCCATGGCCGCCGCCCCCGCCCGTATGGTTGCAGTATGAACATTTGCGTCTTCTGCTCCGCCGCCGACCTCGACGAGCGCTACACCACCCCCGCCCGTGAGTTCGCCGAGCTGATCGGCAAGGGCGGTCACGCCCTCGTCTGGGGCGGCTCGGACACCGGTCTGATGAAGGTCATGGCCGACGGCGTGCAGGAGAACGGCGGCCGGCTCATCGGCATCTCCGTGGAGTTCCTGGCCCACAAGGCGCGCGCGGGCGCCGACGAGATGGTGATCACCGCGGACCTAGCCGAGCGCAAGGCCGCGCTCCTGGCCCGCGCCGACGCCATCGTCGTGATGGTCGGCGGTACCGGCACCCTGGACGAGGCCACCGAGATCCTGGAGCTGAAGAAGCACGGCCTGAACGCCAAGCCCGTCGTCGTGCTCAACACCAACGGGTTCTACGACGGCCTCCGTGAGCAGTTCCGGCGCATGGAGGAGGAGAGCTTCCTCCCCGTGCCGCTGACCGAGCTGGCGTTCTTCGCGGAGGACGGCGTGGGCGCGCTGGCCTACCTGGAGGAGCAGGCGGGCATCCAGGCCGCCTGAGGGGCACCGGGCGGAGCAGCCGCCCCGTACGTCCGCCTTGTGCGGACCTGTCGTTAGGATCGGGCCCATGGGTACGCACTTGATCACCGGCGCAGGATCGGGCATCGGGACGGCGGTCGCGCGGCGGCTGGCCGACCGCGGCGAGGACTTGTGGCTGCTGGCCCGGGACGCGGGCCGCGCCAAGGAGCTGGCCGCGCAGTTCCCGGGGGCCCGCACGGTCGTCGGTGACCTCGGTGTCCCCGAGAAGCTCGGCTGGGCGCTCGGCCACCAGACGCTGCCGGACCGGCTGGACTCCGTCCTGCACATCGCCGGCGTCGTCGAGCTGGGCACGGTCGCCGACCTGCCCGCCAAGAGCTGGCAGCGCCAGCTGACCGCCAACCTGGTCGCGCCGGCCGAGCTGACCCGCCTCTTCCTGCCGCAGCTGCGGCTCGCGGAGGGCCACGTGGTCTTCCTCAACTCCGGTGCCGGGCTGCGCGCGAACCCGCAGTGGGGCGCGTACGCGGCCAGCAAGCACGGCCTGAAGGCGCTCGCGGACGCGCTGCGCGCCGAGGAGCACGAGAACGGCGTCCGCGTCACCTCCGTGTACCCCGGGCGCACCGCGACCGCCATGCAGGCCAGCGTGCACCAGCAGGAGGGCAAGGAGTACGACCCGGCCCGCTGGATCGACCCCGAGTCGATCGCGACCACGGTCCTCACCGCCCTCGACCTCCCCCGGGACGCCGAGATCACCGACCTCTCGGTGCGCCCGGGCCGCTGAGCCCCGCTACCGGGGCGCGCGACCGCGTGCCCCGGGGCACGGACACGGCAACGCCCTTCGGGCACATAGGGTCGGACGCGTGAGCGACAAGACCACCACACCCTGGAGCGCCGGCGCGGCCACCGGTATCGGGTCGATGCCCGGCGGTGACGCGCGCGAGGCCGCGAAAACCGTCACCGGCTCCCTCGAACGGCTGCCGTACCTGCCCGAGCTGCCCGCACGCGGGCCCGGCGCCGACATGATCGGCCGGACCGCCGGGCTGCTCGTCGAGGTGTACGCGCACGTGGAGCCCAGCGGCTGGCGGATCAGCGACCGGCCCGGCCGCGACACCCGCCGGGCCCGCTCCTGGCTCGGCGAGGACCTCGACGCCCTGGAGGAGTTCACTCAGGGGTACGAGGGCGCGCTGAAGGTCTCGGCCGTCGGGCCGTGGACGCTGGCCGCCGCCCTGGAGCTGCGCAACGGCGAGGCCGCGCTGAGCGACCCGGGCGCCTGCCGGGACCTGACCGCCTCGCTGGCGGAGGGGCTGCGCGGGCACCTCGCGGACGTACGGCGGCGGGTGCCGGGCGCGCGGATCGTGCTCCAGCTCGACGAGCCGTCGCTGACCGCCGTGCTGCGCGGCAGCGTGAAGACCGCGAGCGGCTACCGGACGCACCGCGCGGTGGACCGCGCCGTCGTCGAGGGCGCGCTCCGCGACATCATCGGCGCGGCGGGCGGTGCGCAGGACGACGGCACCCCCGTCGTCGTGCACTCCTGCGCGCCGGACGTGCCCTTCGCGCTGCTGCGCCGCGCCGGCGCCGCCGGCATCGCGTGCGACTTCTCGCTGCTCACCGAGCGTGACGACGAGGCGATCGGGGAGGCCGTCGAGAGCGGCACGACACTCTTCGCCGGGGTCGTGCCGGGCACTGACGGCCCATTGTCAGACCCTGCCGGTAGCGTCATGGGTGTCAGGTCGCTGTGGCGCAGGCTGGGGCTGAATCCGGGGACTCTCAGCGAGTCCGTGGTGATCACTCCCGCGTGCGGGCTCGCGGGCGCTTCGCCCGACTATGCCCGTAAGGTGCTCGCCCATTGCGTCCGGGCGGCGGGATCGCTCGCGGACAACCCTGAGTGAGCGCACTCAAGGACACGGGAGGACAGACGGTGGCCGGCGAAGAGCAGACCGGACAGGCGGGGGACGGCGCGGCGGGAGCCGACGTGCCCTCGGAGGCGCGCGAGCGGCATCAGCGGCTCGCGGAGCAGATCGAGGAGCACCGCTTCCGGTATTACGTCAAGGACGCGCCGATCGTCAGCGACGCGGAGTTCGACAGGCTGCTGCGCTCCCTGGAGGCGCTGGAGGAGGAGCACCCGCCGCTGCGGACGCCCGACTCGCCCACCCAGAAGGTCGCGGGGGCCTACGAGACGGAGTTCACGGAGGTCGCCCACCGCGAGCGGATGCTCTCGCTGGACAACGCCTTCGACGACGAGGAGCTGGCGGCCTGGGCGGAGCGGCTGGCCGGTGAGCTGGGTGGCGACCCGAAGTCCGCGGGATACCACTTCCTGTGCGAGCTGAAGGTCGACGGCCTGGCGGTCAACCTGACGTACGAGCACGGCCGGCTGACCCGCGCCGCCACCCGCGGCGACGGCCGCACCGGCGAGGACATCACGCCGAACGTCCGGACCATCGCGGAGATCCCGGACCGGCTGGAGGGCGACCGGATCCCGGAGCTGGTGGAGATCCGCGGCGAGGTCTTCTTCCCGATGGAGAAGTTCGAGCAGCTGAACGCCCGTCTTGTGGAGGACGGCAAGCCCCCCTTCGCCAACCCGCGCAACGCCGCGGCCGGTTCACTGCGCCAGAAGGACCCCAAGGTCACGGCGACGCGCCCGCTGCACATGGTGGTGCACGGCATCGGCGCCCGCGAGGGCCTCGACATCGACAGCCAGTCCCAGGCGTACGACCTGCTGCGCGAATGGGGCCTGCCGACGGCCAAGCACAACAAGGTCGTCGACTCGCTCGCCGCGGTGCGCAAGTTCATCGCGTACTACGGCGACCACCGGCACGACGTCGAGCACGAGATCGACGGCGTCGTCGTCAAGCTCGACGAGATCCGGCTGCAGGGCCGCCTCGGCGCCACCTCGCGCGCACCGCGCTGGGCCATCGCGTGGAAATACCCCCCGGAGGAGGTCAACACCAAGCTGCTGGACATCCGGGTCGGCGTCGGGCGGACGGGCCGGGTGACGCCGTACGCCGTCGTGGAGCCCATCATGGTGGCCGGCTCCGAGGTCGAGTTCGCCACGCTGCACAACCAGGACGTGGTGAAGGCCAAGGGCGTCTTCATCGGGGACACGGTCGTGCTGCGCAAGGCGGGCGACGTGATCCCGGAGATCCTGGGGCCGGTGGCGGACCTGCGGGACGGCAGCGAGCGGGAGTTCGTGATGCCGGCCGAGTGCCCGGAGTGCGGCACGAAGCTCCAGCCGGCCAAGGAGGGCGACATCGACCTGCGTTGCCCCAACGCCCGGGGCTGCCCGGCGCAGCTGCGGGAGCGGCTGTTCTACCTCGCGGGCCGCAAGAGCCTGGACATCGAGAACTTCGGGTACGTCGCGGCGACCGCGCTGACCCAGCCGCTGGAGCCCGCCGAGCCGCCGCTGCGGGACGAGGGCGACCTCTTCGGGCTCTCCATCGAGCAGTTGCTGCCCATCAAGTCCTACGTCCTGGACCCGGACAGCGGGCTGCCCAAGCGGGACCCGAAGACCGGCGAGGAGAAGGTCGCCACCTTCTTCGCCAACCAGAAGGGCGAGCCGAAGAAGAACGCCCTGGCGATGCTGGAGAACATCCAGGCCGCCAAGGAGCGCCCGCTTGCCCGCATCCTGACGGGTCTTTCGATCCGGCACGTGGGCCCGGTCGCGGCGCAGGCGCTGGCCATGGAGTTCCGTTCGCTGGACCGCATCCGCGAGGCGAGCGAGGAGGAACTGGCCGCTGTGGAGGGCGTCGGAGGCACCATCGCCGCCTCGCTGAAGCAGTGGTTCGAGGAGGAGTGGCACCGCGACATCGTGGAGAAGTGGCGGGCCGCCGGGGTGCGGATGGCGGAGGAAAGCACCGGGGACGAAGGCCCGAGGCCGCTGGAGGGCGTCACCGTCGTCGTAACGGGAACACTTCAATCACACACCAGAGACGGCGCGAAGGAAGCGCTGCAACGTCTTGGGGCGAAGGTGACCGGATCTGTCTCGAAGAAGACCGGTTTCGTCGTCGTAGGCGACAATCCTGGGTCGAAATATGACAAGGCTATGCAGTTGAAGGTCCCCGTGCTGGATGATGACGGATTCGCGGTGCTGCTCGAACAGGGTCCCGATGCCGCGCGAGCGGTAGCTGTCACACCTCCGGAGGAGGAGTGAGCAAGACACTCCTTCGGTGCATACCAGACGCTTACGGGTGGTCGGGTCGCATTCGGGCAACCGCTGCCGATCGCTGCCCGTAGCGGCCTTCTGCGGCCTACTGTTGAGGGGTGCGCCTGCCGTGGCGCGGGCACAGCCGGCTGTGAGAGGGATCGGAATGGAACCGACCGACAGCGCCGCTACGGCGTCGCGGCTCCGGCGGCTCGTCATGCCCGCGTTGCCCGCCGCGGTGGTCCTGACGGCCGCCCTGGTGCTCGTGACGGGCGTGATCATGACGATCGGAGGCGGCGCCGCGCTCTTCCCGCGCGGCGCCATCGGCTGGTCGCTGGCCGTCCTGACCGGAGTCATCGTCGGGCATCTCGTCGCCATCGGCAGGGACCGCTGGTCCGGCGGCACCGGCTCCGGTGCCGCACTGGCCCTCGCGGTCCTGCTGCTGTACGGCTGGGTGCCCGCCGCGCTCATCAGCCTGTCCGTCGTCGTCCTGGTCGGCGCGGCGCGCCGGCAGCGCTGGCGGCAGGCAGTGGTGCAGGGCGCCATCGACGTACTGGGCCTGGGCGCAGCCGCGCTGGGCCTCGCCGCCTTCGGCATCACCGCCGGCGTCCCCGAGCCCCGCGGCTCGGACGAGTGGGACCTCTCGGTCCTGCCGCCGGCCCTCGGCGCGGCGCTGGCGTACCTCGCGGTCACCCGCGCCCTGATGTGGTTCCTGATGGGCTCGCGCAACGGCCGGCTGCCGTCCATCGCGCGCCGCGCCGTGACCCGGCAGGCCCTGGTCGGCATCGCCCTGGTGGGCATAGCCCCGCTGATCGTGGTGGTCGCCGAGCACGCACCGCTGCTGCTGCCCCTCTTCGCCGTACCGCTCATCGCGCTGGACTCCACGCTGTGGATAGCCCGGGCGCGCGCCGAGGAGCAGCTGCGCGACCCGCTGACGGGCCTGCCGAACCGGCAGTGGCTGCTCGAACGGACCTGGAGCGCCCTGGACGACGCCGAGCGGGTCGGCTCCCGCGCCGCCCTGGTCCTGATCGACCTGGACCGTTTCCGGTCGGTCAACGACACCCTCGGGCACCTCGCGGGCGACCGCCTGCTGCTGCAGATCGCCGAGCGGCTGCGGCACGCCCTGCCCCGCGGAGCGGAGGCCGCGCGGCTGGGCGGCGACGAGTTCGCGGTGCTGCTGCCCACCGCCGACTCCCTCACCAGCGCGCAGCGCGTGGCCCGTTCGCTCGTGGCCGCGCTGGGCTCACCCCTCGACCTGGACGGGCTGACGCTGGTGCTGGAGGCGAGCGCCGGCGTCGCCGTCTATCCGGACCACGCGCTGGACGCCGAGGGCCTGCTGCGCCGCGCGGACGTCGCGATGTACCAGGCCAAGCGGGACCGCAGCGGGGTCGAGGTCTACGAGGCCAAGCGGGACGGCAACACCCCCGACCGGCTCGGCCTCCTCGGCGATCTGCGCCGGGCGCTGGACGCGGGCGAGGTCGAGCTGCACTACCAGCCCAAGGTGCGCTTCGACGGCCAGGTGGCCGGTCTGGAGGCGCTGGTGCGCTGGGTGCACCCGGACCGCGGGAGAGTCCCCCCGGACGAGTTCATCGCCATCGCCGAGTCCTCCGGGCTGATGCCGCGGCTGACCGAGTACGTCCTGGAGACCGCGCTCGGCCAGGTGGCGCGCTGGCGCGCGGACGGGCTGGAGGTCCCGGTCGCGGTGAACGTCTCGCCGCGCGATGTGCACACCCCCGGGTTCGCCGGCGCGGTCGCCGCGCGGCTGGCCCGGCACGGCGTACCGCCCGGCTCCCTCCAGCTGGAGATCACCGAGCATGTCCTGCTGGAGGACCCGCAGCGGGCCGCCGACACGCTGAACGGCCTGACCGGGCACGGCGTGAAGATGTCGCTGGACGACTTCGGCACCGGGTACAGCTCGCTGGTGCACCTGCGGCGGCTGCCCGTCAGCGAGCTGAAGATCGACCGCTCGTTCGTGGCGCGGCTCGCGGTGGACACCGAGGACGCCGAGATCGTCCGCTGCACGCTCGACCTCGCGCACTCCCTCGGCCTGCTCGTCGTCGCCGAGGGCGTCGAGGACGACGAGACCTGGGAGCGGCTGCGGGACCTGGGCTGCGACGCGGTACAGGGCTGGCTGGTGGCGGCCGCGATGCCGCCGGACGAGACGACGGCGTGGCTCCGGGCGCGCGAGCACCACGGCTGGCGCCGCGAGTCGGACGGTTCGCCGTCCGACTCCGAGGAGGCCGACCGGCCCTCCGGGCAGGTCGTGAAGTAGCTCACCCGGCCTCCGGCGGGCCCCGGCGGAAAGCGTTTCGCGGTCACGACTCCGCGCGCCATAGGATTGGGGCGAAAACTCCACCGGAAACCAGCAGAGGATCGCTGCATGCCTGGCATCACGCGCGAGGAGGTCGCCCACCTCGCACGGCTGGCACGTCTGGAGCTGAAGGACGAAGAGCTCGACCACTTCGCCGGACAGCTCGACGACATCATCGGCGCGGTAGCCCGCGTGTCCGAGGTCGCCGACCAAGACGTTCCGCCGACCTCCCACCCGCTGCCCCTGACGAACGTCATGCGGGCGGACGAGGTGCGCCCGTCGCTCACCCCCGAGCAGGCGCTCTCCGGCGCGCCCGCCCAGGAGCAGCAGCGATTCAAGGTGCCGCAGATTCTGGGGGAGGACTGACCGAGATGGCTGACACCGCAGCACACGAACTGATCAAGCTCACCGCCGCTGAGACCGCGGCGAGGATCGCGGCCGGTGAGGTCACCGCCGTCCAGGTCACCGAGGCCCACCTGGCCCGGATCGAGGCCGTGGACGAGAAGGTGCACGCCTTCCTGCACGTCGACCGGGAGGGCGCGCTCGCCCAGGCCCGCGCCGTGGACGCCAAGCGCGAGCGCGGCGAGAAGCTCGGCCCGCTGGCCGGCGTGCCGCTGGCCCTGAAGGACATCTTCACCACCGAGGGGATTCCCACCACGGTCGGTTCGAAGATCCTGGAGGGCTGGATCCCGCCGTACGACGCGACGCTGACCACGAAGCTCAAGGCCGCCGACGTCGTCATCCTCGGCAAGACCAACATGGACGAGTTCGCCATGGGGTCCTCCACCGAGAACAGCGCGTACGGCCCGACGGGCAACCCGTGGGACCTCACCCGCATCCCCGGTGGCTCCGGCGGCGGCTCGTCCGCGGCCCTCGCGTCGTACGAGGCGCCGCTGGCGATCGGTACGGACACCGGCGGTTCGATCCGCCAGCCCGCGGCCGTGACCGGCACGGTCGGCGTGAAGCCCACCTACGGCGGCGTCTCCCGTTACGGCATGGTGGCGTTCTCCTCCTCCCTGGACCAGGGCGGGCCGTGCGCCCGTACGGTCCTGGACGCGGCGCTGCTGCACGAGGCGATCGCCGGCCACGACCCGATGGATTCCACCTCCATCGACGCGCCGGTCCCGCCGGTCGTCGAGGCCGCCCGCAACGGCTCGGTGCAGGGCATGCGCGTCGGCGTGGTGAAGCAGTTCCGCGGCGAGGGCTACCAGGCCGGTGTCATCCAGCGGTTCGACGAGTCCGTCGCGCTCATGCGTGAGCTGGGCGCCGAGATCGTCGAGCTGGACTGTCCGTCCTTCGACCTCGCGCTGGCCGCGTACTACCTCATCGCGCCCTCGGAGTGCTCCTCCAACCTGGCCCGCTTCGACGCCATGCGCTACGGCCTCCGGGTCGGCGACGA
Organism: Streptomyces sp. NPDC053560; assembly: GCF_044544605.1. NCBI lineage: Bacteria > Bacillati > Actinomycetota > Actinomycetes > Kitasatosporales > Streptomycetaceae > Streptomyces > Streptomyces sp. NPDC053560. Next base: position 287,717 of record NZ_JBITXI010000006.1, read on the forward strand.
CGGCACGAAGTCGGCCGAGGAGGTCACGGCCCTGACCCGCGAGGCCGGCTTCGGCGACGAGGTCAAGCGCCGGATCATCCTCGGTACGTACGCGCTCAGCTCCGGCTACTACGACGCGTACTACGGCTCCGCGCAGAAGGTGCGGACGCTGATCACCCGCGAGTTCGAGCAGGCCTTCGAGCAGGTCGACGTGATCGTTTCGCCGACCACGCCCACCACCGCCTTCCCGATCGGCGAGCGCGCCGACGACCCGATGGCGATGTACCTCGCCGACGTGTGCACGCTCCCCGTGAACCTCGCGGGCAACGCGGCCATGTCGCTGCCCTGCGGTCTCGCCCCCGAGGACGGCCTGCCCGTGGGCCTGCAGATCATCGCCCCCACCATGAAGGACGACCGGCTGTACAAGGTCGGTGCCGCCGTCGAGGCCGCCTTCGTGGAAAAGTGGGGCCACCCGCTGCTCGAGGAGGCACCGTCACTGTGAGCGCCATCACCAAGAAGGCCAAGAACTTCAAGAAGTCCAAGTCGGGTCTGTACCTGTCGATGGGCACCACCGCTTTCGGCGCGCTGAGCGTCGCCAAGCAGGCGAAGCTGGCCCGGCAGGAGAACGACACGCTCCGGCTGATCGACGCGGCCGTCTCGGCCGCGGCCATCGTCACCGGCCTGGCGATCCTCTACCGGGAACTGAAGCACCTGGGCGACGACGACGTCCTGCTGGGCTGAGGGAGAAAGTTTCACCGTGACTGTCACTGACCTGGTCTCGTACGAGGACGCCCTCGCGACGTACGAGCCCGTCATGGGTCTTGAGGTGCATGTCGAACTCGGCACCAAGACCAAGATGTTCTGCGGGTGTTCGACGACGCTCGGCGCCGACGCCAACACCCAGACCTGCCCCACCTGCCTGGGGCTGCCCGGCTCGCTGCCGGTCGTCAACGCGACCGGCGTCGAGTCCGCCATCAAGATCGGCCTCGCGCTGAACTGCTCGATCGCCGAGTGGTGCCGCTTCGCCCGGAAGAACTACTTCTATCCGGACATGCCGAAGAACTTCCAGACCTCCCAGTACGACGAGCCGATCGCCTTCGACGGCTACCTCGACGTACAGCTGGAGGACGGCGAGATCTTCCGCGTGGAGATCGAGCGCGCCCATATGGAGGAGGACACCGGCAAGTCCACGCACGTGGGCGGCGCGACGGGCCGTATCCACGGCGCCTCGCACTCCCTCCTGGACTACAACCGCGCCGGCATCCCGCTCATCGAGATCGTCACCAAGCCCATCCAGGGCGCGGGCGAGCGGGCCCCCGAGGTCGCCAAGGCGTACGTCGCCGAGCTGCGCGAGCTCATCAAGGCGCTCGGTGTGTCCGAGGCCCGCATGGAGATGGGCCAGATGCGCTGCGACGTGAACCTCTCGCTGATGCCCAAGGGCAGCGAGACGTTCGGTACGCGCTCGGAGACCAAGAACGTCAACTCCCTGCGCAGCGTCGAGCGCGCCGCCCGGTTCGAGATCCAGCGGCACGCCGCGGTCCTGAACGGCGGCGGCACGGTCGTCCAGGAGACCCGTCACTTCCACGAGGACGACGGCTCCACGACCTCCGGCCGCATCAAGGACAACGCCGAGGACTACCGGTACTTCCCGGAGCCCGACCTGGTCCCCGTCGCCCCGTCCCGCGAGTGGGTCGAGGAGCTGCGCAAGGGTCTGCCCGAGATGCCGCGCGTCCGCCGCAACCGGCTGCGCGAGGAGTGGGGCGTCTCCGAGCACGACATGCAGTCGATCCTCAACGCCGGTGCGGTCGACCTGATCGTCGCCACCACGGAGGCCGGCGCGGACTCCGCCGCCGCCCGCAAGTGGTGGATGGGCGAGCTGGCCCGCCGCGCCAACGAGGACGGCGTCGACCTCGACGCGCTGCCGATCACTCCCGAGCAGGTCGCCCGGGTCGCCGGGCTGGTCGCCGAGGGCTCCCTCAACGACAAGCTGGCCCGCCAGACCATCGAGGGCGTGCTGGCCGGCGAGGGCACCCCGGACGAGGTCGTCGAGAAGCGCGGCCTGAAGGTCGTCTCCGACGAGGGCGCGCTGGGCAAGGCCGTCGACGAGGCGATCGAGTCCAACGCCGCCATCGCCGACAAGATCCGCGGCGGCAAGGTCGCCGCGGCCGGCGCCCTGGTCGGCGCGGTCATGAAGGCCACCCGAGGCCAGGCCGACGCGGCCCGCGTCCGCGAACTCATCCTGGAAAAGCTGGGCGTGGAGGGCTGACCTCCCCGCACATCCGCCGAGGGGCGGCACGTCTTCGGACGTGCCGCCCCTCGCGCGTTCCTCCCGGCCCGAGCCCGATGCGACGGGGGTGAACGACTCCTCGCGGTCCGGCAGGCGTTTGCAAAGTTGTCATCCCGATACGTATCGCCCGCCACGTGGGGGTTCTAGTGTCCCTCGCGCACCACAGCAATGGACCGACCGCGGACCATTGGAGACGACTGGAGGTCGAGGGTGGCAGCGGAGACAACGCGTAGACGGGTACTGGCGGTTGGGGCGGCGGCCGTGGGGGCGGCCGCCGCCGGGTCGTTGCTGCCGCCCTCGCTCCAGCAGGCGCTGGCCGCCGACGCGGCGCGGCCCGGGCGTCCGGACGGCGGGCTCGACGACATCGGGCACGTCGTCGTCCTGATGCAGGAGAACCGGTCCTTCGACCACTACTTCGGGATGCTGCGTGGAGTGCGGGGCTACGCCGACCGGAACGCGATCACGCTCCCCGGGGGCGGCAGCGTCTACGAGCAGCCCGGACCGCTCGGCCGGACCGTACTGCCCTTCTCCGTGCGGGAGGCAGCGGCGGCGCAGAAGAAGGACCTGCAGTACATCGGCGCGCTCGACCACGGCTGGGACGGCGGCGCCAAGGCCTGGCACGGCGGCTGGATGGACAACTGGGTCGGTGCCAAGACCGCGGCCACCATGGCGCACTACGACCGCCGGGACGTGCCGCTCCACTACGAGCTGGCCGACACCTTCACCGTCTGCGACGCCTACCACTCCTCGATCCACTCCTCCACCAGCCCCAACCGCAACCACCTGGTCAGCGGCTGGACCGGCTTCGAGGCGAACGGCGAGCGGGCGGTCGGCAACGACGCGTACGAGGAGGACACCCACCCCGGGTACGACTGGCCCACGTACGCCGAGCGCCTGGAGCGGGCCGGCCGCAGCTGGCGGGTCTACCAGGAGTGGGACAACTTCACCGACAACAACCTGGAGTTCTACGCGCGCTTCAAGGCCGTGGCGAAGAAGGCGCTGGCCCGGATCGGGGACCCGAGGATTCAGCACATGACCGCCTTCTACGCGAAGGTCGCCGACGCCGACGAGGCGGAGCAGAAGCGGCTCCAGGGCCTGCTGGACGAGGGCGTGAAGGCGCTCTCCCGGGCGGACCGGAGCCTCTTCGAGCGTGCGCTGCGGCGCGGCGAGCCCGGCTCGACCGCCACCGCCTTCGCGGCCGACGTCGCCGCCGGGAAGCTCCCCGAGGTCAGCTACATCGTCCCGGCCGCCGCCGACTCCGAGCACCCCGGTTCCTCCTCGCCGATCGCCAGCGCCACCCTCGTCTACAAGGTCCTCGACGCCCTCGGCAGCAACCCCGACGTCTGGCGGCGGACCGTCCTGCTGCTCACCTACGACGAGAACGACGGCTTCTTCGACCACGTCCCGCCGCCCGTCGCCCCGGCCGGCACCGACGAGGAGTACTGGGACGGCCGCCCCACGGGCCTCGGCATCCGCGTCCCGATGCTGGTGATCTCGCCCTGGTCGGTCGGCGGCCACGCCTGCTCCCAGGTCTTCGACCACACCTCGATCATCCGCTTCCTGGAGCGCTGGACCGGCGTCCGCGAGCCGAACATCAGCGCCTGGCGGCGCACCGTCTGCGGCGACCTCACCAGCGCCTTCGACTTCTCGCGCGGCCGGAAGCAGCCCGCCGTCGACCAGCCGGGTCCGATCCCGCCCTTCACCGGCCGGTGGAACCCGAAGCCACCCGCCGAGCAGCGGCTGCCCCGCCCCGAGGAGGGCACCCGGCCGGCCCGTCCGTTGCCGTACCAGCCCGACGCGGACGGCACGTACGACCCGGCGGCCGGGCGGTTCCGGCTGGCGCTGCGCAATACGGGCGCGGCCAGTGCCCACCTCGCGCTGTACCCGTACGCGGGGGAGTACGCCACGCCCCAGCACCGCGACGTACGCGGGACGGCGGGCTGGGACGTACCGGTCCGGGACGGGGCGTACGACTTCATGCTCACCGGGCCGAACGGCTTCCGGCGGGAGTTCGCCGGGACCGCGGCGGGCGCGGCGGCCGGGCTGCGGGTGACCACGCACCTTGACGCCGACGAGCGGGAGATCCACCTCACGCTCGTCAACCGAGGTGACCGGTCGCTGACCGTCACGCTGGCCCCGCTGGCGTACTCCGGCGCGGCACCGCGCACGGTCGAGCTGCCGGCCGGCCGCACCCGTACGCTCGCGCATCCCGCAGCGGGCGACCACGGCTGGTACGACCTAAACCTCACGGTCAGGCAGGACGAATCGTTCCGCCGCCGGCTGATGGGACACATCGAGAACGGCGAGGAGTCCATAACGGGCTGATCCGAGCGGAGGCCGCCCCTTCGCTTCTTTGTGGGGAAGTACACAAAGGGGTCAAAGGATCTTTTCGGGCTGCCACTCTTCTGGAATGCGGGCCCGCCGCCCCTTCGTCGGCAGGCGGCGGGCCCGCGCCATCCCCCGCCCCTCCCGCGCGCGACAGCACCGGTGCCCCGGAGTTCGACGCACATCCCGGGACAGCAGAAAAGGCCTCCATGACCGCACTCGCCCGGTGGTGTCTCCGGCGCCGCGCCCTGGTCATCGTCGTATGGCTCGCCGTCCTCGCGGGCGTCGCCGCTGCCGCCGGCGCGCTGGGTTCCTCGTACTCGAACAACTACGAGGTGCCCGGCACGGAGTCCGGACGCGCGGCGGACCGGATGGCGGACGCCTTCCCCGGCCGGTCCGGGGAGAGCGACACCATCGTGTGGCACACCGACTCCGGGACGGTGCGCGCGGCGGACGTACGGGACCGGATGGCACCGGCCCTGGACCGCGTCGCCGGGCTGCCCGGGGTGGCCTCCGTGGACGGCCCCTACGACACCCGGACCGACGCCCCCGCCGACGAGGCCGCGGAGCGCCGCATCAGCGCGGACGGGCACACCGCCTACGCCTCGGTGGTCTTCGACGCACCCGTCGACGACCTGGATCCGAAGACCGTGCGGGCGGTCGTGGACACCGCGCAGGACGCCTCCGGTGACGGCCTGACCGTCGCCCTCGGCGGCGCCGGGATCGACCTCGCCGAAGCGCCGAAGAGCCACCTCGCCGAGGCCATCGGCCTGGCCGCGGCCGCCGTCGTCCTCTTCCTGGCCTTCGGCTCGCTGGCCGCGACCGCCCTGCCGATCATCACCGCGCTCGTCGCGGTCGGCACCGCCTCGTCCGGCATCGGCCTGCTGGGCCACGTCATGACCGTGGCCGACTTCGCGCCCATGCTCGGCATGCTCATCGGGCTGGGCGTGGGCATCGACTACGCGCTGTTCATCGTCACCCGGCACCGGAAGAACCTCCGCACGGGGATGGGCGTCGCCGAGGCCGCGCAGAAGGCGGTGGCCGTATCGGGGCGGGCCGTGGTGTTCGCCGGGGCCACCGTCTGCATCGCCCTGCTCGGCATGCTCGTCCTGCGGCTGTCCTTCCTCAACGGCGTCGCACTCGCCGCCTCGCTGACCGTCGTCCTCACCGTCGCCGCCTCCGTGACCCTGCTGCCCGCCCTCCTGGGGTTGATCGGCACCCGCGTACTGGGCCGCCGGGAACGCGGCCGGCTGGCCGCCGACGGACCGGTCCCCGAGCACCCCACCGGCTTCGCCGTCCGCTGGTCCGGCTTCGTCGAGCGCCACCCCAAGCTGCTCGGCGCCCTCGCCGCCGGGATCATGCTCGTCCTCGCGCTGCCCACCCTCGGCCTGCACCTGGGCACCTCCGACCAGGGCACCGATCCGCCCGCCTCGACCACCCGGCAGGCCTACGACCTGCTCGCCGAGGGCTTCGGGCCCGGCTTCAACGGGCCGCTCACCCTGGTCGGCGACCTGGACGGGGCCGACGACCGGCTCGCCTTCGACGACCTCCCCGACCGGCTGCGGACCACGCCCGGCGTGGCCCAGGTCAGCGGCCCGGAGTTCGACGGCAGCGGCAGCACCGGCGTGATCACCGTCGTCCCGGACAGCTCGCCCCAGTCGCAGGAGACCTCGGACCTGGTGGAGCGGCTCCGCACCGACGTGCTGCCGCAGGCCGCCGACGACTCGACCCTGCGCGTCGACGTCGGCGGCGTGACCGCGGGCTACGACGACTTCGCCGACGTGATCGTCGGCAAGCTGCCGCTCTTCGTGGGCGTCGTCATCACCCTCGGCTGCGTCCTGCTCCTCCTCGCCTTCCGCAGCATCGGCATCCCGCTCAAGGCCGCCGTCATGAACGTCGCCGCGGTCGCCGCCTCCTTCGGGATCGTCGTCGCCGTCTTCCAGTGGGGTTGGGGGAGCGAGGCGCTGGGCCTGGGGAGCGGCGGCCCGATCGAGCCCTTCCTCCCCGTGATCATGGTCTCGGTCCTCTTCGGCCTCTCCATGGACTACCAGGTCTTCCTGGTCAGCCGGATGTACGAGGAGTGGCGGCGCACCCACGACAACCGCAGGTCCGTACGGGTCGGGCTCGCCGAGACCGGCCGGGTGATCAACTCGGCGGCGGTCATCATGATCGCGGTGTTCTCCGCCTTCGTGCTCAGTGGCGACCGGACGATCGCGATGTTCGGCATCGGACTGGCCGCCGCCGTCGCCCTCGACGCCTTCGTGCTCCGCACCCTCCTGGTGCCCGCCCTGATGCACATGCTGGGCGGCGCGAACTGGTGGCTGCCGGGCTGGCTGGACCGCCGGCTGCCGCGGATCACCATCGAGCCGCCGGAGGAGGAACCGGACGCCGCCGCGCCGGTCCCCGCGCCGCGGCACGCCGCACGCGAGCCCCTCGTGCCCCGCTAGCGCGGCTCTCTCATACGACTCTCAGACGCGGCCCCTACGGTCGCGCCCATGGGTACCACGACGAGCAAGAACGACACCGCGAAGACCGACGCGGTCACCGACGACAAGGCCGCCGACCCGAAGCCGGCGGCCGCCTCCGAGGAGCAGGCCGCCGCACCCGAGGAGCAGGCCGCAGCGCCCGAGGACCGCGTGCCGGACACCGCCACGGACGAGGCCCACGAGGAGGAGCCGCACCCCGAGGACGCGCCCGCCACCGGGCAGGCCGCACCCGCGCGGCGCGGCATCGTGGCCGGAGCCGGTGCCGTCGCCGGTGCCGCGCTCGGCCTCGCCTCCCTGACCGGCACCTGGGCCGGCACGATCCTCTCCGAGCGGCAGGGCGTACTCGGCCAGATCAAGCTCCAGACCGGCCAGACCAAGGACCAGATCGCCGCCGTCTACACCGCCCCCTGGCACACCACCGCGCTCGTCAACGGCATCTTCGCCCTGATCGCCCTCGTGGTCACCGGCGTCGTCCTGCTCGGCCGCCCGCAGGCCGCCTGGACCAAGGCCGTCGCCTGGGGCGGGTTCGCGCTCGCCGTACTCGGCCTGGTGGTCGCCGGCGGCATGTACCTCGACCTGTTCGCCGCGGCCCCCAAGCTCAGCGCCGGCGGTTCCTGAGGAAGTCCGCACGACCGCATACGGCATCCATACGGCATCCGGCAGGGGCCTTAGACCGCACGGTGGGACACCACGGCGGAATCTGAGGCCCCTACGGCTGTGCAGATCGGGAAGTTGCCCGATGCCGCGCACCGCCTGAGGCGGCGAGGCTGACGACGTAACGTCAGCCGCCGCAGGAGCACGCTCCTCGCGGCCCTTCTCAGGGGGCACCATGCACTACTACGAGATCCAGCACCGCGTCCGCCACGAGGAACTGCGCCGGGAGGCCGACCTCGACCGGCTGGCACGCGAAGCCGCCGCGGGACGCCGCGCCGCCCGGTCCGCCGAGCACGAACCCGAAGGGCGGGTGAGCCGTAAGAAGGGCCGCAGCGGGTGGGCCCGCCGCAGGGCCGAGGCCTGAGCCGCGCGGCCCGCCGAGGCGTCCGGTGACCGGGAAACCCGGTGCCGAACTGTCAGACCCCTGTGCCATGCTCTGCGGCGTGGAGACCAGGTCCGTCAGTCGCGTGTTCGTCGGCCGCAGCAGCGAGTTGGGCCTGCTGGGGGACGCGCTCACACGCACCACCGCGTCCGGTGCGCCGCAGGCGCTGCTCATCGGCGGCGAGGCGGGCGTCGGCAAGACCCGGCTCATCGAGGAGTTCGCCGCGGCCGCCCGGGCCGCCGGCGCGCTCGTCGCCCTCGGCGGCTGCATCGAGATCGGCTCCGAGGGCCTGCCGTTCGCCCCGTTCTCCGCGATCCTGCGCACCCTCCACGCCCGCCTGCCCGAGGAACTGGCCGCGGCGGTCGCGGGACAGGAGGGCGAACTGGCCCGCATCCTGCCCGAGCTGGCCGAGGCCCCCGGCGAGTCCCGCGACGACGAGCACGGCCGCGCCCGCCTCTTCGAACTCACCGCGCGGCTGCTGGAGCGGCTCGCCCGCGACCGCAGCCTCGTCATCGTCGTCGAGGACCTGCACTGGGCCGACCGCTCCACCCGCGAACTGCTCAGCTACCTCCTGCACACCCTGCACGACGCCGGCATCCTCCTGGTCGCCACGTACCGCTCCGACGACATCCACCGCCGCCACCCGCTGCGCCCCTTCCTCGCCGAGGTCGACCGGATGCGCACGGTCCGGCGCGCCGAGCTGGCCCGCTTCAACCGCGACGAGGTCCGCACCCAAATGGCCGGCATCACCGGCCGCGAGCCCGAAGAGGCCCTGCTCGGCCGCGTCTTCGAGCGCTCCGAGGGCAACGCCTTCTTCGTCGAGGAACTGGCCTGCAGCATCGACGACGGCACCCTCCCCGGCCTCAGCGACTCCCTCCGCGACCTCCTCCTGGTGCGCGTCGAGGCACTGCCCGAGCACACCCAGCGGGTGATCCGCACCGCCGCCGTGGGCGGCTCCACCGTCGAACACGACCTCCTCGCCGCCGTCGCGGAACTGCCCGAGGACGGCCTCATCGAAGCGCTGCGGGTCGCCGTCGGCAGCAACACCCTCGTGCCCACCAGCGACGGCACGGGCTACCGCTTCCGGCACGCCCTGGTCCGCGAGGCCGTCCAGGACGACCTGCTCCCCGGCGAGCGCACCCGCCTCAACCGCCGGTACGCCGAAGCCCTGGAAGCCGACCCCGCACTGGTACGCACCGAGGCGTGCGCCGCCCGCCTGGCCAGCTACTGGTACCACGCCCGGGACGCAGCCAAGGCGCTGCCCGCCGTGCTCACCGCCTCGGTCACCGCCCGCCGCCGGCACGCCTACGCCGAACAGCTGCGGCTGCTGGACCGCGCCCTGGAGCTGTGGGACGAGGTCCCCAAGAACGTCCGCCGCTCGGTACGCCCGGTGGACTACGCCGAGGCGTACCCGGCCACCGGCTGCGACGACGACGCGCTGCGCTACCTCGACCTGCTCGCCGAGATCGTGGTCGCGGCGCGGCTCTCCGGCGACCGCGAGCGCGCCCACACGGTCACCAAGCGCGCGCTGCGCGCGCTCACGGGAGAGCAGGACCCGCTGCGCGAGGCATGGTTCCGCACCCAGCGCTCCCGGCTGGCGGAGACCACGGGCCGCGGTGACGGGTGGGAGGACCTGAGCGCGGCCCAGGAGCTGGTGCGCGGACTGCCGCCGTCCCCGGTGCACGCCGCCGTGCTGTCCCAGGCCGCCGCCTGGGGCGCGCTGCACGCCCCCGGCCCGGACTCCTTCACCGCCGCCGAGCGGGCGGTGGAGCTGGCCCGCCTGGTCGGCGAGGAGGAGGTCGAGCTGAACGCCCGCCTCACGCTGTACGGCCTGCAGGTCTCCTCCGGGGACGTGGACGGCGGCCTCACCGGCTTCCGGGAGGCGCTGGACAGCGCGCTGGAGCGCGGCTTCTCCGCCGTCGTCGCGCGCGGCTGCACCAACCTGCCCTCGCACCTGGAGTCGGTGGGCCGGTCCCGGGAGGCGGTGGCGGCCACCGAGCGGGGGCTCGCCCTGACCGACCACTTCGGCATGAAGGACTCCCGCGCCTGGGTGTACGGCAACCGCGCCAAGAGCCTGCTGTCGCTGGGCCGCTGGGCGGAGGCCGCCGAAGCCGCGACGGCCTGCCGGCGCCTCGCCCTGGGCAACCGCACCCGCGCGCTGGCCGCCTCCCGGCACGCCGATCTCGCCCTGCTGCGCGGCGACACCGACGCCGCCGCCGAGGAACTGGACTACGCCCGCGCCCACTTCGGCAGCTACGAGAACCAACCCCAGCACAGCCTCCCCATGACCCGCTTCGCCTACGAGATCGCGGTGCAGCGCCAGGGCGTGGTCGCCGCGCGGGAGGTGCTGGAGCCGCTGCTGACGGCCGGTTTCCCGCTCGGTACGTACAACTACGGCTGGCCGCTGCTGTGGCGGGTGGCCGCAGCGGAGGCCGACGCCCGCGGGCTGCCCGCCGCGGCCGCGGGCCGGGACGTGCTGCTCGCCCGGCTGGCGGCGGCGGTGAAGCGGCTGCCCCGCCCGGTCCCGGTGTGGCAGGCGTACGGCCGGCTCACCGAGGCCGAGCTGCGCCGGGCCGAGGGCCGCCCGTCACCGGAGCGCTGGGCCGAGGCGGTCGCGGCCCTCCGGCAGGTCGAGTGGCCGTACGAACTGGCCTGGGCCGGCCTCCGCTGGGCCGAAGCCCTGCTGACCTGCGGCCCGGTGGCCCGCGACGCGCGGGAGACGGCCACGGGCCTGCTCGCCGACGCGCGTGCGACGGCCCGGTGGATGGGCGCGGGCCCGCTCATCGTGGAGATCGACCAGCTCGCCGTACGGGCCCGGATCACGCTGCCGGAGGACGACGGGAGGACCGGCTGGAGCGGGGCTCAGGAGGACGCCGGGAGCGGCGGCGGGAGGATCGGCGGCGGGTCGCCGGGAGCCGGGGTGGGGCGGCAGTGGGCCGGGACGATCGGGACGTGGCGGCCTGCGATCACGGCAGGCGCGGTACCGGCGGTGACCGGCGCGGCGGCGCGGGACGGCGGCGCGGCGCGGGACGGTGGCGCGGGAGCGGCCGGCGGGGCCGGAGCGACCGGAGCGGTGCGTACGGCGGTACAGGCGGGGGCCGTGGGGGAGCCGGGGGCCGGGGTGGGGCCGGACGCGGGGGCGGGTCCCGGCCGAAGACCGGGCGGCGGGCCCGCGGCACCCGCGGCAACCCCGCCGACCGTGCTGCCGGCGGGGCACGCCGCCGTTCCGTCGGCCACCCCGGGGCGAGAGCGGGCAGCGACCGGTTCCGCCGGCGCCGACCCCGGCGCCACCGCCGACTCCCTCGGGCTCACGCCGCGCGAGCGGGACGTACTGCGGCTGGTCGCGGCCGGGCGCAGCAACCGTCAGATAGCCGACGCGCTCTTCATCTCGCCCAAGACCGCGAGCGTGCACGTCTCCAACATCCTCGCGAAGCTCGGCGTCGCGGGGCGCGGCGAGGCGGGTGCGCTGGCGCACCGGCTGCGACTGTTCCCCGAAGCGGAATCAGCCTGAGGCCCGCGGCTCCTCGGAAGCGGGGTACGGGAGGCGGACGACGACCTGCCCGGAAGTGAGGTCGATCGGGCCCCGGCCGGGGTCGGAGTCGCCGATGTTGACGACGACGAGCGTGAGCTTCCGCCGCTCGTCCTCGGTGTGCTTGCGGCCCGGCGCGAAGAGCTCTTCGGCGAGGTTGAACATGCGACCCCCTGGCGTGGCGTCCTGCTCACTGCCGTCAGTGTAGGCACGCCTGCCGCAAAAAGGACATCATGTGATCTTCAGCCGCAGAATCCGGTCGTCGCCCTTCTCCGGCGTACCCCGCTTGTCCGTCTCGCTGGTGACCAGCCACAGCCCGCCGTCGCCGGTCGGTACGACCGTCCGCAGCCGGCCGTACTTCCCCTCCAGGAACGCCTGCGGCTTCGCCACCGGCTTCGTGCCCCGCAGCGGGATCCGCCAGAGCCGCTCGCCGCGCAGCCCGGCCATCCACACCGAACCCTTGGCGTACGCGATGCCGCTGGGCGAGGCGTCCGCGGTCCGCCACTGCTCGACCGGGCGTACGGAGGAGGAGTCTCCGCCGCTCTTCCCCTCGGCGTCGGGCCAGCCGTAGTTCCCGCCCGGCCGGATCAGGTTCAGTTCGTCCCAGGTGTCCTGGCCGAATTCCGACGCCCACAGCCGGTTCCCGGAGTCCCAGGCCAGGCCCTGGACGTTGCGGTGGCCGGTGGAATAGACGACGGAGTCGGCCGACGGATTGCCGTGCACCGGCTCGCCGTCCGGCGTCATCCGCAGGATCTTGCCGCCCAAGGAGTCCTTGTCCTGGGCCTGTTCGCCGTCGCCGGTCTCGCCCGTACCGGCGTACAGCATCTTGTCCGGGCCGAACGCGATCCGCCCGCCGTTGTGGATGTGCCCCTTGGGGATGCCCTTGAACACCGTGTCGGGCGCGCCCAGCTGGTCCCCCGCCGACCGCTTGTCGTTGTAGATCATGCGCACGATGCGGTTGTCGGACGCGGTGGTGAAGTACGCGTAGACCAGGTGGTCGGCGCCGTACGTCGAGGACACCGCGAGGCCCAGCAGCCCGCCCTCGCCGTCGGCCGCCACGCCCGGTACCGAGCCCAGCTCGGTCTTCTTCCCGTTCTCCGCGTCCACCTTGACGATCTTCCCGGTGTCCCGGGACGCCACGAGCAGGTCGCCGCCGGGCAGCACGGCCACGCCCCAGGGGGAGTCCAGGCCGGTGGTGAGGGTGGAGACGACCTTCACCGAGCCCTTGGCGGGGGCGCCGGAGGGCGTCTCGTGCGGCTTGTGCGGCGTCGCCGAGGAGCCGGCGCCGCGCGAGGGCCCGGTGGACTTCCCGGGCTCACCGGGGCTGCCGTCCCCCGAGGAGCAGCCCGCCGCGAGGAGCAGGGCGGCGGCGGTCAGTGCGGCGGTCGCGGTACGGCGTGGCACGGCGGGCGTCCTCTCGTCGACGGGCGCCACCAGCACACCACACCCGGCACCCCCCGCCGGGCCGTTTCCCCGACCGCCCCACTCGTAGCCCCCGCCCGGCGTTTCCTCGTACGCGTCCTCGTGCCCCTCAGTCCCAGGAGCCGCGGGCCGGGGGCAGGGTGGCTATTTCGGCGAAGTCCTCGCGGGTCAGCCGTACCGCGGTGGCCTTGGCGTTCTGTACGGCCCAGCGCTCCTTCTTCGCGCCCGGTATGGGGACGACGTGCCGGCCCTGCGCCAGTACCCACGCCAGCGCCACCTGCCCGGGTGTCACCCCGTGCCGCGCGCCCACCCGGCGCAGCCCCGCCACGACCGGCTGGTTGGCGGCCATCATCTCCGCCGTGAAGCGCGGATGCCGGGCCCGCAGGTCCTCCGGCTCGAAGCCCTGGCCCGGGGTCAGCGTGCCGGTGAGGTAGCCGTTGCCCAGCGGCATCGCCGCGAGAAAGCCCACGCCGCGCGTCTCGCACCAGGGCAGCAGCGCCTCCAGGGCCTCCGGCGACCACACGGACAGCTCCGCCTCGACGCTGCTGACGGGGAACACCTGCTGAATGCGCTCCAGTTGGCGCAGTGTGTCGTCGTGCGTACGGGTGCCGCGGCGCCTGGGGGCCCGCGCGCCGACCGCGCACAGCCCGAGCGCGCGCACCTTCCCGGCCGCCACCAGTTCCGCCATCGCCCCCCAGGTCTCCTCGATCGGCACCTCGGGGTCCGCGCGATGCAGCTGGTAGAGGTCGATGTGGTCGGTCTGGAGTCGCCGCAGCGAGGCGTCGCAGGCTCTTTTCACGTACCCGGGGCGGCCGTTGGCGACGATGTGCTGCTCGCCGACCAGCAGCCCGACCTTGGTCGAGACGAAGGCCTGCGCGCGGCGCTGCTTCAGCGCCCGCCCCACCAGCAGTTCATTGGTGAAGGGGCCGTACATGTCGGCGGTGTCCAGGAGACTGCAGCCCCGGTCGAGTGCGGCGTGCACCGTCCGCTCCGAGCTCTCCCCGTGCCGCTGCGACGCGGTGTACCCCCAGCTCATCGGCATGCAGCCGAGGCCGATTGCGCCCACTTCGAGCGCCGTCGCACCGATTGTCCTGCGCTCCACCTGGTCGTGCCTCCGTCCCCTCGCCCCGGTCAAGGGCGCTGACCAAACTAACGTCTGATGAGGGGCACTCTTCGCATAGCCTCGGGCCATGGCTTCCTCAGACACCACTCGCGCCACCGACGTCTGGCTCCCCATGCCTGCCGCCGAGATCGACGGCCTTCCCGAGGGCCTCTCCTACGTCCACTGGGACGCCGGTCCCGAATACCCCGCCGATCCCGCCCGCTGCGCCTTCTACGCCGTCCCCTACATGAAGCCCGTCGACCGGGTGCTGCGGCCGCTCGCGGAGATGACGAACGTACGTGTCGTCCAGACCCTCACGGCCGGCATCGAGCACATGCTGCCCGCCGTGCCCGGACTGCCGGCCGGTACCCGGCTGTGCAATGCACGCGGTCTGCACGACGCGAGCACCGCCGAGCTGGCCCTTACGCTCGTCCTCGCGGCGCTCCGCGACATTCCCACGTTCGTCCGGGCCCAGGACGCGGGGGAGTGGCGGCAGGGCTTCCGTGATTCGCTGGCCGACAAGTCCGTCCTCATTGTGGGCTATGGTTCGATCGGAAGTGCTATCGAAGACCGGCTCACACCTTTTGAGTGTGCGCGGGTGGCGCGCATTGCGCGCACCGCTCGTGACACCGTGCGCGGTCCTGTGCATCCACTCGCCGAGTTGCACGCGCTGTTGCCCGATGCGGACGTCGTGATCATGGCGACGCCGCTCACCGAGGACACGCGTGGCCTGGTCGGAGCCGATTTCCTGGCCCGTATGAAGGACGGCGCGCTGCTCGTCAACATCGCGCGCGGGGGTGTGGTCGACACCAAGGCGCTCCTCGCGGAACTGGAGTCGGGACGGCTCCGTGCAGCACTCGATGTAACCGATCCGGAACCACTGCCTGCCACACACCCCTTGTGGCACGCTCCCGGCGTGCTCATCACTCCGCACGTCGGTGGTCCCAGTACTGCCTTTCTGCCCCGTGCGAAGCGGCTTCTCCGTGATCAACTCCGGCTTTTCGCGGCCGGCGAGCCCCTCGACAACGTCATCACGACCGCCGGCTGACGGGTTGACCGTAGCTCTACGGAGTCGTACGACTGCGTCCTGTGCCACCAATTCCGGGCCAGTCACGCTCCGTAGAGCAACTATGTCCCTGTGTGACGGAACTGGTGTATCGTCCCGAACGGGGACCCGCGCCGGGACGTGGCGGCGCGCAGCGAACGACCGGAACCGAGGGGGGCGACGGGCGATGAACGGCCGATGCACCACCGAGACGAGGACCGCTGACCACACGCGCGTTGCGCGTGTTCCCACCGCGATACGGATGCAGCGCGGGCCGCGCCCGCCACGACCACGCCGGTCGGCAGCGCGGGGGAGAGCCCGATGACCGCCTCCGGCGCCGTGCTGACCCCGTCGGCCGGGCCCCGGTCGCCCGTGAGCAGTCTCCCGCAGATTCTGCTCGCCGTGGTCTGCGGCGGATACGCCACGGGGGCGGCGTTCGGCTGGGGCTCGGAGAAACTGGCCCTGATCATGGGTGACTTCGGGCTCAGCGCGGCGGCCCTGGCGGCCGCGGTCTCGTGCGTGTTCTACGCCCGCAAGCACCGCAGCCGCTTCCGCCCGGCCTGGCTGCTGTTCGCCGCCTCCTCCGCGATGGCCGGCATCGGCAACGGCGTCTGGGGATGGTACGAGGTCGTCCTCGAAGCACCCGTGCCCAGCCCCTCGATCGCCGACTTCTGCTTCCTGCTCTTCGCGCCGCCCGCCATCGTCGGCCTGCTGGTGCTCGCCAAGCGGCCCGTCAACCGGGCCGGCTGGGTCTGCCTGGCGCTGGACGCCTGGCTCATCGGCGGCTCGCTCCTCACGCTCTCCTGGAGCCTGGCCCTCGCCCACACCACGCACTTCCAGGGCCAGACGGTCGCGCAGGGCGCCCTGTCGCTCGCGTACCCGCTGCTCGACATCGTCCTGGTGAGCATGGTCCTGGCGCTGCACTTCAAGCGCTCCTCGGCCAACCGCTCGGCGATCAACACCGCGATCGCGGCGCTCGCGCTGACCGTGCTGTGCGACGCGCTGTTCACCTCGCCGCTGCTGCGCGAGCACTACCGCTCCGGGCAGATCCTGGACGCCGGCTGGTTCGCGGGCTCCATGCTCCTGGCGTACGCCCCCTGGGTCGCCGCGCGCTCCGGCGCCGACTCCGCGGGGGACGACTTCACCCGCGCCACCCGGCGCGCCGCCGTACCGCCCGGCAGTCCCCCGATCGCCGGCTCGCTCGCCGCGCTCACCCCGTACCTCGCCGCCGCCGTCTGCACCCTGGGCATCCTGCTCAACGTCCTGGACGGCCGCCGCATCGACCACGTCGTGCTCTTCACCGGCTGCACGGTCGTGCTCGCCCTCGTCGTCCGCCAGGGCATCATGCTCGTGGACAACATCACCCTGACCCGTGAGCTGGCCCAGAAGGAGAACCACTTCCGCTCCCTGGTGCAGGGCTCCAGCGACGTCATCATGATCGCTGCGCCCACCGGCATCCTGCGGTACGTCAGCCCCGCCGCCTCCGGCGTCTACGGCCGCGACGCCGAGGACCTGGTCGGCTCCGAGCTGGCCTCCCTGATCCACCCCGAGGACCTCGGCCGCGTGGTGCACGAAGTACGGCGCTTCCTCGCCGCCGACGCCGAGACGGAGCCCACCACCCGCATCGAGTGCCGCTTCCGCGCCGGCGGCGGACGCCCCGGCGGCGAGGAATGGCTGAATGTCGAGTCCACGGTCAACCGCCACGAAGGCGGCCTGATCTTCAACTCCCGCGACGTCACCGAACGGGTACGGCTCCAGGCCCAGCTCCAGCACAATGCCTCGCACGACGCCCTGACCGACCTGCCGAACCGTGCCCTGTTCACCGAACGGGTCAGCCAGGCCGTCACCGGCCGCCGCTCCTCCGACCACGACACCGCCGTTCTCTACATCGACCTGGACGGATTCAAACAGGTCAACGACACCATCGGACACCAGGCCGGCGACGAGCTGCTGGTTCAGGCCGCGCGCAGGCTGGCCGAATCCGTACGGGCCGGGGACATCGCCGCGCGCCTGGGCGGCGACGAGTTCGCCGCGCTCATCATGGGCGACGGCAGCCGCGACCTCACCGCCCGCGAATTCCGCGTCCACGAGATCGCCGACCGGCTGCGCGTCCGGCTCTCCGAGCCGTACCGCATCGACGGCCAGGAGGTCCGCGTCGCGGCCAGCATCGGCGTGGCCTTCGCCGAGCCCGGCGTCACCCCGGCCGCCCTCCTGCGCAACGCCGACCTCGCCATGTACCGCGCCAAGCAGGCCGGCAAGGGCCGCGTGGAGATGTACGCGCCGCAGATGCAGGCCGACGTCGTACGCCGCTCCGAGCTGGCGACGAAGCTGCGCACCGCGCTGCACGACGGCGAATTCGCGCTGCTGCACCAGCCCGTGGTCGAGCTCTCCAGTGGCCGGATCACGGCGGTCGCCGCGCAGGCCCGCTGGCGCTCCACGCAGGGCATCCTCTTCACCCCCGCCGAGTTCCTGCGGGTCGGCGAACGCGGCCGGCCGGGCGGCGAGGAGGGCGAACGCACCGCCGAGCTGGGCCGCTGGCAACTGGAGGAGGCCGTCGAGCAGGCGGCGCGGCGGCACCACGCCGGCCACCCGGTCTGCGTCGCCGTCCGGCTCTCCGCCCGACGGCTGCTGGACCGCAAGCTGCCGCCCAGGAGCATCGAGACGTTACTCGCCCGGCACGGCCTGCCCTCCGGAGCGCTGCTGCTGGAGCTGTCCGACAGCGACCCGCGGATCCCGCTGGACGAGCTGGAGCGGCGCCTGGCGGCCCTGCGCAGGCTGGGCGTACGGATCGCGCTCGACGGCTTCGGCAGTGGATACGCCGCCATCAGCGCCCTGCGCCGACTGCCCATCGACGTACTGCGGCTGGACCGCGGCCTGGTCGACGGCGTCGTGGAGTCCGCGCGGCTGCACAAGATCACAGCGGGGCTGCTGCGGATCGCCGGCGACCTCGGACTCCAGTCCGTCGCCGACGGCGTGGACCGTCCGGAACAGGTCAGCGCGCTGCGCGCCATGGGATGCACGCACGGCCAGGGCATGGCGTTCTCCGGGCCGCTGGACGAACACCGGCTCCGCCGGGCCCTCACCATCGGCTCCTACCCCGTCCCCGGCCTGCTGCCCGAGAGCCGCGAGATGGTGCTGAGCAGCGCGGTACCGGCCGCGCGGCGGGCCTCCGGCCCCCGGGAGCCGGGCGGCGCGCAACGGCTCGGAGAGCTGCCGCGACGGCTCGGCGCCGGGGAGGTGCCGGCCGGACCGGACGCGATCAGCCATCCTCCGTTGCGCTCAAATAGTGAGACCTCCGTCCCACCCACTTGACACTCCAGGTGCGCCGGGGGGAAGGTCGGAGCCATGCGCACCCGAATTCTCGTACTTGGACAGCGCGTCGGCTGAAGCCGGGACCTGAACATCCCGGCGCACCGCACCGACGCGCTCCCCTCGCTTGCCTACCGGCACGAGGGGTTTTTTGTTGCACCAGCACCGCCAAACCCCATCAAAACCCTCACCTCCGAGAAGAGACGCAGATGACCGAGCAGGCCTCCGGGGCCCACCATCCGCAGCCGCGGGCCCGTACCGGCGGGGCGCAGCAGCCCACCGCCGTCGAGCACGTCACGGGCGCGCAGTCCCTCATT
This sequence comes from Streptomyces sp. NPDC053560, assembly GCF_044544605.1. NCBI lineage: Bacteria > Bacillati > Actinomycetota > Actinomycetes > Kitasatosporales > Streptomycetaceae > Streptomyces > Streptomyces sp. NPDC053560. The sequence continues at coordinate 306,554 of NZ_JBITXI010000006.1, forward strand.
CGCTCTCTCGAGGAGGTCGGGGCCGACACCGTATTCGGCATCCCCGGCGGTGCGATCCTCCCGGCGTACGACCCGATGATGGACTCCAAGCGGGTCCGTCACGTCCTGGCCCGCCACGAGCAGGGCGCCGGCCACGCCGCCACCGGATACGCGCAGGCCACCGGCAAGGTCGGCGTCTGCATGGCCACCTCGGGCCCCGGCGCCACCAACCTGGTCACCCCGATCGCCGACGCGCACATGGACTCCGTCCCGCTGGTCGCGATCACCGGCCAGGTCGCCTCCGCCGCGATCGGCACGGACGCCTTCCAGGAGGCGGACATCTGCGGCATCACGATGCCGATCACCAAGCACAACTTCCTGGTGACCGACCCGGCCGACATCCCCCGCACGATCGCCGAGGCGTTCCACATCGCCTCCACCGGCCGCCCGGGCCCCGTCCTGGTGGACATCGCCAAGGACGCCATGCAGGCGAAGACCACCTTCTCCTGGCCGCCGCAGACCGACCTGCCCGGCTACCGCCCGGTGACCAAGCCGCACGCCAAGCAGATCCGCGAAGCAGCCCGGATGATCACCGCCGCCAAGCGGCCCGTGCTCTACGTCGGCGGCGGCGTGATGAAGGCCGGCGCGACGGCCGAGCTGAAAGTGCTCGCCGAACTGACCGGCGCCCCCGTCACCACCACCCTGATGGCGCTGGGCTCCTTCCCCGACACCCACCCGCAGCACCTCGGCATGCCGGGCATGCACGGCTCGGTCGCCGCGGTCACCTCGCTGCAGAAGGCCGACCTGATCGTCGCCCTGGGCGCCCGCTTCGACGACCGCGTCACCGGCAAGCTCGACAGCTTCGCCCCGTACGCCAAGATCGTCCACGCCGACATCGACCCGGCCGAGATCGGCAAGAACCGCATGGCGGACGTGCCGATCGTCGGCGACGCCCGCGAGGTCATCGCCGACCTGATCGTGGCGGTCCAGGCCGAGCACGAGGCCGGCCACCCCGGCGACTACGCCGCCTGGTGGAAGGACCTGAACCGCTGGCGCGAGCACTACCCGCTCGGGTACGACCTGCCCGAGGACGGCAGCCTCTCCCCCCAGCAGGTCATCCAGCGCATCGGCCAGCTCGCGCCGGAGGACACCATCTACGCCGCGGGCGTCGGCCAGCACCAGATGTGGGCCGCCCACTTCATCGACTACGAGAAGCCGGCGACCTGGCTGAACTCCGGCGGCGCCGGAACGATGGGGTACGCCGTCCCGGCCGCGATGGGCGCCAAGGCCGGGCAGCCGGACCGCCCGGTGTGGGCGATCGACGGCGACGGCTGCTTCCAGATGACCAACCAGGAGCTGGTCACCTGCGCGATGAACAACATCCCGATCAAGGTCGCCATCATCAACAACGGCGCCCTCGGCATGGTCCGCCAGTGGCAGACCCTGTTCTACAACCAGCGCTACAGCAACACCGTGCTGCACGCCGGGCCCGAGGCGGCGGAGCAGAAGAACCTGGGCACCCGCTGCCCCGACTTCGTGAAGCTGGCCGAGGCCATGGGCTGCGTGGCGATGCGCTGCGAGGACCCCGCCGAACTGGACGCCGTGATCGCCAAGGCGAACGCCATCAACGACCGCCCCGTCGTCGTGGACTTCATCGTCCACGAGGACGCCATGGTCTGGCCGATGGTCGCCGCCGGCACCTCCAACGACGAGGTCATGGCGGCCCGCGGGGTGCGCCCCGACTTCGGCGACAACGAAGAAGACTGACGGCCAGGACAGAAGAGAAGAGACCGAGCCCATGACCAAGCACACGCTCTCCGTCCTGGTGGAGAACACGCCGGGTATCCTGGCGAGGATCGCCGCGCTGTTCTCCCGCCGCGGCTTCAACATCGACTCACTCGCCGTCGGTGTCACGGAGCACCCCGACATCTCGCGCATCACCATTGTCGTGAATGTCGAATCGCTCCCCCTGGAGCAGGTCACCAAGCAGCTGAACAAGCTGGTCAACGTCCTGAAGATCGTCGAGCTGGAGCCGTCCTCGGCCATCCACCGCGAACTGGTCCTGGTGAAGGTCCGCGCGGACAACGAGACGCGCTCGCAGATCGTCGAGATCGTCCAGCTGTTCCGCGCCAAGACCGTGGACGTCTCGCCGGAAGCCGTCACCATCGAAGCCACCGGCGGCGCCGACAAGCTGGAAGCCATGCTCAAGATGCTCGAGCCGTTCGGCATCAAGGAGCTGGTCCAGTCCGGCACGATCGCCATAGGGCGCGGAGCCCGGTCCATCACGGACCGATCGCTGCGGGCCCTGGAGCGCTCCGCCTGACCGACGCGTCACCCGGCCGTGGGGGCACGGCCGGAACGCACCCCCTCGCCCGCGGCCGCTGCCCGCATGGCGAGACCCTGAGCTCACACCCCCCAGCCCCGGCATAGTCTGTGGGCACCAGCTAGTACCAAGGAGATACCCGAAGTGGCCGAGCTGTTCTACGACGACGACGCCGACCTGTCCATCATCCAGGGCCGTAAGGTCGCGGTTCTCGGCTACGGCAGCCAGGGCCACGCCCACGCGCTGTCGCTGCGCGACTCGGGCGTCGACGTGCGCGTCGGCCTGCACGAGGGCTCCAAGTCCAAGGCCAAGGCCGAGGAGCAGGGCCTGCGCGTGGTGAGCCCCTCCGAGGCGGCGGCCGAGGCCGACGTCATCATGATCCTGGTGCCGGACCCCATCCAGGCCAAGGTCTACGAGGAGTCCGTGAAGGACAACCTGAAGGACGGCGACGCGCTGTTCTTCGGGCACGGCCTGAACATCCGTTACGGCTTCATCAAGCCCCCGTCCAACGTCGACGTCTGCATGGTCGCCCCGAAGGGCCCGGGCCACCTGGTCCGCCGCCAGTACGAGGAAGGCCGCGGCGTGCCCTGCATCGCCGCCGTCGAGCAGGACGCCTCCGGCAACGCCTTCGCGCTGGCCCTGTCCTACGCCAAGGGCATCGGCGGCACCCGTGCGGGCGTCATCAAGACGACCTTCACCGAGGAGACCGAGACCGACCTGTTCGGCGAGCAGGCCGTGCTCTGCGGCGGCACCGCCGCCCTGGTCAAGGCCGGCTTCGAGACCCTCGTCGAGGCGGGCTACCAGCCCGAGATCGCGTACTTCGAGTGCCTCCACGAGCTGAAGCTCATCGTGGACCTCATGTACGAGGGCGGCCTGGAGAAGATGCGCTGGTCCATCTCCGAGACCGCCGAGTGGGGCGACTACGTCACCGGCCCGCGCATCGTGAACGACGCGACCAAGGCCGAGATGAAGAAGGTCCTCGCGGAGATCCAGGACGGCACCTTCGCCAACAACTGGATGGCCGAGTACGAGGCCGGTCTGCCGAAGTACAACGAGTACAAGAAGGCCGACGCCGACCACCTCCTGGAGACCACCGGCAAGAAGCTGCGTGGCCTGATGAGCTGGGTGGACGAGGAGGCGTAAGCCTCCTGGCCGAGGGGCCGTACCGCACCGGTACGGCCCCTCGCGCCACCGCCTTGTCCACTGCGTAGAACCACGCACGGGTGATCCTTCCGCTCCGGCGAAGGAGGAGCCCTGAAACGCCACTACACTGCTGACCACAAGCGCGTCAGGCTCACAACGTCGTGCGTCTTCCACGCGGCTGCCCCCTTCACCGCCTTCGGCCGTCGGGACGGCCGTCCGCGAAGGACTAAGTGAGGACTGAAGACCACGTGAGCACTGCCTCCGCCAAACCCGTCGTACTCATTGCCGAAGAGCTGTCGCCCGCGACCGTCGACGCGCTCGGTCCGGACTTCGAGATCCGGCACTGCAACGGCGCGGACCGCGCCGAGCTGATTCCGGCCATCGCCGACGTCGACGCGATCCTGGTGCGCTCCGCGACCAAGGTCGACGCCGAGGCCATCGCCGCGGCCAAGAAGCTCAAGGTCGTCGCCCGCGCGGGCGTGGGTCTGGACAACGTCGACGTCTCCGCCGCCACCAAGGCCGGCGTGATGGTCGTGAACGCCCCGACCTCCAACATCGTCACCGCCGCCGAGCTGGCCTGCGGCCTGCTCGTCGCCACCGCGCGGAACATCCCGCAGGCGAACACGGCGCTGAAGAACGGCGAGTGGAAGCGCAGCAAGTACACCGGTGTGGAGCTGGCGGAGAAGACCCTCGGCGTCGTCGGCCTCGGCCGCATCGGCGTCCTGGTCGCCCAGCGCATGTCCGCCTTCGGCATGAAGGTCGTCGCCTACGACCCGTACGTCCAGCCGGCCCGCGCGGCCCAGATGGGCGTCAAGCTGCTCTCCCTGGACGAGCTGCTGGAGGTCTCGGACTTCATCACGGTCCACCTCCCCAAGACACCCGAGACCGTCGGCCTCATCGGCGACGAGGCGCTGCACAAGGTCAAGCCGTCCGTCCGCGTCGTCAACGCCGCACGCGGCGGCATCGTGGACGAGGCAGCCCTCGCCTCCGCCCTCAAGGAGGGCCGGGTCGCCGGCGCCGGCCTGGACGTCTACGCCTCCGAGCCCTGCACCGACTCCCCGCTGTTCGAGTTCGACCAGGTCGTGTGCACCCCGCACCTGGGCGCCTCGACCGGTGAGGCGCAGGAGAAGGCCGGTATCGCGGTGGCCCGCTCGGTGCGCCTGGCGCTCGCCGGCGAGCTGGTCCCGGACGCGGTCAACGTCCAGGGCGGTGTGATCGCCGAGGACGTGAAGCCGGGTCTGCCGCTGGCCGAGAAGCTGGGCCGGATCTTCACCGCGCTCGCGGGCGAGGTCGCGGTCCGCCTGGACGTCGAGGTGTACGGCGAGATCACCCAGCACGACGTGAAGGTGCTGGAGCTCTCCGCGCTCAAGGGCGTCTTCGAGGACGTCGTGGACGAGACGGTCTCCTACGTCAACGCCCCGCTGTTCGCGCAGGAGCGCGGCGTCGAGGTACGCCTGACCACCAGCAGCGAGTCGCCCGAGCACCGGAACGTCGTGACGGTGCGCGGCACCCTCTCCGGCGGCGAGGAGATCTCCGTCTCCGGCACGCTGGCCGGCCACAAGCACCAGCAGAAGATCGTTGCGGTCAACGACCACAGCATCGACCTGGCGCTCGCCGACCACATGGCGTTCCTGCGCTACAGCGACCGTCCCGGCGTGGTCGGCACCCTCGGCCGAATCCTGGGCGAGGCCGGCATCAACATCGCCGGCATGCAGGTCTCCCGCGCCGACGTGGGCGGCGAGGCGCTGGTCGCGCTGACCGTCGACGACACGATCGCGGCCCCGGTCCTCGGCGAGATCGCCGACGAGATCGGCGCCACCTCGGCCCGTACGGTCAACCTCACCGACTGACGGCCCGACAGCCCGCAGCCCGTACGAAGGGCCCGGACGGATTCCTTCCGTCCGGGCCCTTCGTCGCGTTCGGCGGTTGTCCGCCGCCGTGTTCGGTGGTTGTCCACCGACCCGTTCGGCGGTTGTCCACAGGGCCCCCGCGGGACCGCGGGCCGCGCTACCTTCGCGGTATGCGCGGTGGAGGCGGGGGAGGGGGTCTTGCCGCGGGGGCTCTTCCGCCGGTTGGGGAGAGGGAGGGGCCCTGCCAGGGATCGGAGGAGAGGGAAGGACCCGCCGCGGGCCGGAGGACCTAGGCCCCGGCGCCCACCCCGTTCCTCCCCGCGGCCGATGGCGGCAGGGCGCCCGGCGCCTAGGCTCGGGAGGGACCAAGAGGGAGGCCAGTCATGGCAGTTGAGCTGAACCACACGATCATCCACGCCAGCGACCGGAAGCGGTCGGCGGAGTTCCTGGCGGACATTCTGGGGCTCCAGGTGCAGCCCGAATTCGGGCCGTTCCTGCCCGTGGAGACCGCCAACGGCGTCACCCTCGACTTCGCCCAGGACGACGGGAAGATCACCCCGCAGCACTACGCGTTCCTGGTCGGCGAGGAAGATTTTGACCACGGGTTCAAGCGGATCCAGGAAAAGGGACTCACGTACTGGGCCGACCCGCACCGCACCCGCCCCGGTGAGATCAACACCAACGACGGCGGCCGGGGCGTGTACTTCGCCGACCCGGACGGCCACTACATGGAGCTGATCACCCGCCCGTACGGCAGCGGCAGCTGAGCCACGGGGGTGTTCACCCGAATGGCGTAGTGATGGGGGGCGGGGCGCCGGGCCGGGCGGTGCCGCGCTCCGCCCTCATGAGCGGCTTCGGGACCGGTACGGACCGGTAGCCGGAGCCGCGCTCCCGTGCTCCCGACTCGCTCGGCGGCTCCAGGAGGTGCGCAATGGGAGAGGCGCGTGCCTCTCCTGCAGGCGCGCGCGAAAGGAGAGACGCCATGAATGCACCTCTGGGTGACACCCCTCATGACCTGGCCGGGCTGAATGTGATCGACGCCGACGGTGCCAAGGTCGGCTCTGTCCAGCAGGTCTACCGGGACGACGCCACCAATGAGCCGGAGTGGATCACGGTGCGCACCGGGCTGTTCGGTACGAAGGAGACCTTCGTCCCGCTGGCCGGGTGCACGCGGGTGGACGACGCGCTCCGTGTTCCGCACACCAAGGACGTGATCAAGGACGCCCCGCGCATGGACGCCGACGGCCACCTGGAACCGTCGGAGGAGGAGCGTCTGTACCGGCACTACGGTCTGACCCGGTCGGGCCGGAGCGGTATGGGCCGCGACGCGGGGCAGGCCGGAGGTACGGGCACCGCGGCAGCCGCGGGTGGCATGGGTACCGCGGGTGCGGCCGGCATGGCCGGGCAGCACACGCGTCCCGAGGCCGACCGGCCGCTGGCCGGCGCGGGCGCCGGGCAGATGGCCATGTCGCGTGGCGGCCCCGCCGACGACCGGCACTCCCGCAAGGAGCAGAACCCGGAGATGACGCTGTCGGAGGAGCGGGCCCAGTTCGGTGTCGAGGAGCACGAGAGCGGCCACGCGCACCTGCGGAAGCGCGTCGTCACCGAGAACGTGAGCCAGACCGTGCCGGTCAGCCACGAAGAGGTCCGCATCACCCGTGAGCGGATCCCCGAGGACGAGGCGCGCCGCGCCGGCGGCAAGCCCGCGAAGCTGGAGGACGGCGAGTACGACATCACGCTGCACCGCGAGGAGCCCGTGATCCGCAAGGAGACCGTGGCCTACGAGCGGGTACGCCTGGAGACCGACCGGGTCACCGAGCAGCAGGAGGTGTCGACCGAGGTCCGCCGTGAGCAGCTGGAGTTCGACGACGGCACCGGCGGCACTACGGGTACCACCGGCCGTACGGGTCCTGCGGACCGGACCGGCCGCAAGGGCATGAAGGGCATGAAGAACACCAAGGAGACCGGCGAAGAGGACACGGGGCGCTGGTGACCCAGGGGGCGGTTCTCCGCTCGCACCACTGCGCGACGCCTGCCCGGCTCGACACGGGCAGGCGTCGCCCGTGTGTGCGTACCGCGGCAGGCGTCATGCGGGCGTCAGGCGGCGGGCGGCGCCGCGGGCAGCAGGTGCGTGCCGGTGCGGTCGGTGCTCAGGCACAGCGAGCAGATCACCGCGTCGTGCGTCCGGCAGGCGGCCACGTCGGGGCGCTCGAACTCCTGCCGGCAGACGTGGCAGGTGTATGTGTGCGCGCTGGGGTTGCCGTCCGAGTCCAGCAGCGGTTCGGCGATGCCGTCGTCGGTCCGCCGCAGGTAGTAGCGGCCCTTGGTGACGACGGCCATCAGCGGGGTGAGGACGAAGGCGAGCACGGCCGCGGCGACGGGGGAGTACGGCTGGAGTGTGTCGCCCAGGGCGTGGAAGTACATCGCGATGGACAGGCCGGAGGCGGCGGTGAAGGCGACGACGCCGACGGGGTTGACCGCGTACAGCATGCCCCGGCGGAACTCGGGGGCGTGCGGGGAGAGTTTGAGCAGGTACTTGTTGACCATGATGTCCGTGGCGACCGTGACGATCCAGGCGATGGCGCAGTTCGAGTAGAAGCCCAGCACGGCGTTGAGGAAGCTGAACATGTCGGCCTCCATCAGGACCAGCGCGATGGTGAGGTTGGCCAGGACGAAGACCATCCGGCCGGGGTAGCGCCTGGTGACGCGGGTGAAGGAGTTCGTCCAGGCCAGTGAGCCGGAGTAGGCGTTGGTCACGTTGATCTTGATCTGGCTGATCACGACCAGCACCACGGCCAGCGGCACCACGAGCCACGCCGGCAGCATCGCGTCGAAGGCGCCCTTGAACTGCTGGATCGGTTCGGCGGCCGCAGCCGGGGCGACCTCGGCGAGCGCGTACACGGCGAGGAAGATGCCGGCGGCCTGCTTCAGCGCGCCCAGTACCACCCAGCCGGGCCCCGCCATGATCACCGCGGTCCACCAGGTGCGCCGGTTGGCCCGTGTCTTCGGCGGCATGAAGCGCAGATAGTCGATCTGCTCGCCGATCTGCGCGATCAGCGACAGGCACACGCCCGCACCGAGCAGGACGGACGCGGTGTTCAGGCCGCCGTCGCCGGCCGCGCCCGGGTACGCCAGGAAGTGCCGCACGGTACCGGGGTCGGTAGCGACGAGGTATACCAGCGGCCCGACCATCAGCAGCAGCCAGATCGGCGTGGTCCACACCTGGAGCTTGCTGAGCGCCTTCATGCCGTACACGACCAGCGGGATGACCAGGAGGGTGGAGACCAGGTAGCCCAGCCACAGCGGCAGCCCGAGGCCGAGCTTCAGCCCCTGCGCCATGATCGAGCCCTCGGTGGCGAAGAAGATGAAGGTGAAGCTGGCGAAGATGACGCTGGTGAGCACTGAGCCGTAGTAGCCGAAGCCGGAGCCGCGGGTGATCAGGTCCAGGTCGATGTTGTAGCGCGCCCCGTAGTACGCGAGCGGGAAGCCGGTGACGAAGATGACCGCGGCCGCGAGCAGGATCGCGGCCAGCGCGTTCCCGGTGCCGTGGGCGATGCCGATGCCCGCGCCGATGGAGAAGTCCGCCAGGTAGGCGATGCCGCCCAGTGCGGTGGTCGCCACGACCATCGGCGTCCAGCGGCGGTAACTGCGCGGCGCGAACCGGAGGGTGTAGTCCTCCAGCGTCTCGTCCGCCGCCCGTCCGCCGCCGGCCGGCCCGTCCTCCGGCACGGTCGGCCCGTTCCCCGGTACGGCCGGCGTGGCCCCCGCCTCGGTGTACAGCCCTGTGTCCATGGCGGGGACCCTAGGAACGGCGTGTTACCCACGACCGCTCGCGCGATGACGGGCACGTTTCCCCGTGTTACGGATGAGGTACGGGGGAGCGGCCCCTGCCGCTGGGCGAAGTCCCTTACAAGCGTGCCGACTTCAGTGCCATGTGGAGGAGGAGGCGGTCGGAGCCCTCGTCGAGGTCCAGGCCGGTGAGTTTCTCCACGCGGCCCAGCCGGTAGTAGAGCGTCTGCCGGTGGATGCCGAGCGACTGGGCGGTGCGGCTGGCCTGGCCCGCGCAGTCCAGGAACGCCTCGACGGTGCGCGCCAGTTCGGCATGGGTGGGGGAGAGCAGGGGGCGAATCGTTTCATCCGATGTGCCGACCGGGAGACCCGTCAGCAGGCGGTACGCACCGATGGCGTCCCACTGCGCGACCGGGCCCAGCCGCGGCTCGGCGTGCGCGGCGCGGGCGGCGGCCAGCGCCTCGCGCCAGGCGCCGGGCAGCGCGGTCAGCTCCTCGCGGGTGGCCCCGAGGCCGGCGGCGGCCCCGCCACCGGCCCGGGGGGAGCGCAGCAGGTGCTCGGCGGCCGAGTGCGCGGGCGCGAGTCCGCCGGCCGTCCGCAGGCGCACGAGGGCCGCGAGGGTGTGGCCCGTCGCGCCGGGCCGGGCCCCCGCGCCGGGCGGCCCGCCGGGGCGCCCATCCGCGCTCCTCGCCCCGTCCGTACCCTCCGTCCCGGCCGCGCCCGCCGGCATCGCGCTCGCGGCGAGCAGCCCCGGCAGGCCGGGCAGCGGAGCCGCGTCGGTGTCGGAGGTGTCCCAGGGCGTCACGGCGACCACCGCGAGCGGTGCCTCGGTCGCGCCGGGCCGCAGCGCGGCGCGCAGCGCCGCCGCTGCCGCCTGCCGGTCCGCCGCCCCGCTCAGCAGCAACTCCCGCAGCAGATCGCCCAGTTCGGCACCGGCCCGGGCCTCGGCCGCCAGTAGTGCGCCGATCCGTGCGGCGGTCTCCATGGCCTGCTCGATGCGCGGGTCGGGAGGGGTGCCGCGGCCGCCCAGCTCCAGGTTGCTGAGGTGTCCGTCGTCCAGCAGCCAGACGTAGCCGTGCACGATGCCGCGGTGGCGTACGGGCAGGCAGATGCGGCCCTTGAAGACCCCGGCCGCGGGGTCCGGCGGGATGCGCAGCGCGGACTTGGCGCGGGCGATGCCGAACCCCTCGAACCAGGCGCGGACGGCGGCCGTGGAGCGGCGCTGGAGGATGGACCGGGTCCGCACCGGGTCCATCATCGAGTCGTCGTCGCCCTCGTGCGCGCCGAACGCGATCAGCCGGAAGTCCCGGTCCTCCAGCGTCGCGGGCGCGCCGAGCGCCGCCGAGATCTCGTCCACCAGCTGCTCGTAGTCCCCTGGCATGCGCCGCCTGGCTCCTCTCCGGTCACGTCTGCGCCATTGTCCCCGCACATTCTCATACATCTGTCTGAGATCCCGGACACGAAGGCGTGACAGCTGTCGATGGCTACCGACGTACCGTGAAACTTACGTTTCTGGTGGCTCGTCCTGCCGGCGCGCCTTGCACGCTCGGCATTTGTCATCCGTGAACCGTGGAGGTGTCCCGTGCTGGGTCCCGTGATCCTCGCCGCAGCGCGCAGCGACAAAATGCGCCGTCTCGTCTCGGCCGCGCCGGTCACCCGCTCCGTCGTCGACCGCTTCATCGCGGGCGAGACCCTGGGCGACACCGTCCCCGCCGTCCGCTCCCTGGCCGACGCCGGCCTGGAGGTCACCCTGGACGTGCTGGGCGAGGACATCACCGACCCCGCGCAGGCGCTCCGCAACCGGGACTCCTACCTGGAGCTGGTCGAGGGCCTGAAGCCGCTGGGCCTGGGTGCCAGGGCCGAGATGTCGGTCAAGCTCTCCGCCTTCGGGCAGGCCCTGCCCGGCGGCCACGAGCTGGCCCTGAAGAACGTCGTCCCGGTCGTCGAGGCCGCCGCCGCGATCGGCACGACGGTCACTCTGGACATGGAGGACCACACCACCGTGGACTCCACCCTCGCCATCCTGGCCGAGCTGCGGGAACGCTTCCCGCAGACCGGCGCGGTGCTGCAGTCCTACCTCTTCCGTACCGAGGACGACTGCCGCGCGCTGGCCGGGGAAGGCTCGCGGGTGAGGCTGGTGAAGGGCGCGTACAAGGAGCCCGCCACCGTCGCCTTCCAGGACAAGGCCGAGGTGGACAAGGCGTACGTCCGCTGCCTGAAGATCCTGATGGCGGGCGAGGGCTACCCCATGGTCGGGTCGCACGACCCGCGCATGGTCGCCATCGCCCAGGACCTCGCCTTCCGCGCCGGCCGCAAGAACGAGGACTACGAGTTCCAGATGCTCTACGGCATCCGGGACGACGAGCAGCGGCGGCTCGCCGCGGAGGGCCACCGCATGCGCGTCTACGTCGCCTACGGCACCGACTGGTACGGCTACTTCATGCGCCGGCTGGCCGAGCGTCCCGCGAACCTCGCGTTCTTCGCCCGCTCGCTGCTCACCCGCGGCTGAGCCCCCGGGCCGGGCCCGCCCCCGGACCGCCCCCCCCCACACCACAGACTTCGCACCCGCACCCGACAGAAGGAGACACGGCCGCCATGGACGCTGTGACCCACGTCCCCGCCCCGTACAACGAGCCGGTCCACGGCTACGCCCCCGGTTCCCCGGAGCGCGCCCGCCTGGAGGCGAAGCTCAAGGAGCTCGCCGAGAACCCCATCGACCTCCCGATGACGATCAACGGGGAGAAGCGGATGGGCGGCGGCGAGCGCTTCGACGTCGTGCAGCCCCACAACCACAAGGCCGTGCTGGGTACGTACGCCAACGCCACGAAGGCCGACGCGCAGGAGGCCGTCGACGCGGCCCTGGCCGCGGCCCCGGCCTGGCGCGCGATGTCCTTCGACGACCGTGCGGCGATCCTGCTGAAGGCCGCCGACCTGCTGTCCGGCCCGTGGCGCGAGACCATCGCCGCCTCGACCATGCTGGGTCAGTCCAAGACCGCCCAGCAGGCCGAGATCGACGCGCCCTGTGAGCTGGTGGACTTCTGGCGCTTCAACGTGCACTTCGCGCGTGAGCTGCTCCAGGAGCAGCCCCCGATGCAGCCGAACGGGGTGTGGAACCGCCTGGACCACCGCCCGCTGGAGGGCTTCGTCTACGCGATCACGCCGTTCAACTTCACCGCGATCGCCGGCAACCTGCCGACCGCGCCCGCGCTCATGGGCAACGTGGTCGTCTGGAAGCCGTCGCCCACCCAGACCCACTCCGCGATCCTGCTCATGGAGCTGCTGGAGGAGGCCGGTCTGCCCAAGGGCGTGATCAACCTGGTCACCGGTGACGGCAAGGAGGTCTCCGAGGTCGCGCTGCCGCACCCGGAGCTGGCCGGCATCCACTTCACCGGCTCGACCAAGACCTTCCAGTACCTGTGGAAGGAGGTCGGCCAGAACATCGAGAAGTACCGCTCCTACCCGCGTCTGGTCGGCGAGACCGGCGGCAAGGACTTCATCGTCGCGCACCCGACCGCCGACCCGGCGATCCTGAAGACCGCGATCACCCGTGGCGCGTTCGAGTACCAGGGCCAGAAGTGCTCCGCGGCCTCGCGTGCCTACATCGCCCGCTCCACCTGGGAGAACGGCTTCAAGGACGACCTGGTCGCCGAGGTCGAGGGCCTGACCATGGGCGACACCTCCGACCTGTCGAACTTCATCGGCGCCGTCATCGACGACCGCTCGTTCGCCAAGAACAAGGCCGCGATCGACCGCGCCAAGCAGGACCCGGCCTGCGAGATCGTCGCCGGCGGCACGTACGACGACTCGGTGGGCTACTTCGTCCGCCCGACCGTCATCGTCTGCTCCGACCCGGAGAACGAGGTCTTCAAGACCGAGTACTTCGGCCCGATCATGGCCGTCCACGTCTACGAGGACGCGGACTTCGACGCCACGGTCGAGCAGATGGAGTCGGCCTCGGCGTACGCGCTGACCGGCGCCGTGCTCGCCAAGGACCGGAAGGTCGTCGCCGAGGTCTCCGAGAAGCTCCGCTTCGCGGCCGGCAACTTCTACATCAACGACCGCCCGACCGGCTCGATCGTCGGCCAGCAGCCCTTCGGCGGCGGCCGCGCCTCGGGCACCAACGACAAGGCGGGTTCGAAGTTCAACCTGCTGCGCTGGATGTCGCCGCGCGCCATCAAGGAGACGATGGTCGCCCCGACCGACTACCGCTACCCGCACATGGGCTGAGGCCCGGGGAGCGCGGCCGGTCCGGCCGCACGGACTCCGCCCCCGCTCGGCAGCAATGGCTGCCGGACGGGGGCGGTTTCACGTTCAGTGCCCGGTCGCGCCGCCGTTGTCGCGGCGGTCCAGGGCGCGCTGCAGAGCAGCGGCGGCGTTCCTGCGGTCGGTCTCGCCGGACGTGCGCACGCGGTGACGGATCCTGCGGGCAGGGGCAGCGGTTTCGGCCATGGCCACGTCTCTCCTCTGTTCGATCCCCGAGATGCCGAGAAAGCGGAATGCGACGCCGGAGCGGGCGGGGCCAGGTCGCGCCAGGGGTCACCTGTGCGTGCGCGCCGGCCTGAGCCGCCTTCGCTGGGTGGAGCGAGACGTTCGGCTTCCTACAAAGTTAGGACAGCCGGGCCGTGCTGTCTGCACAATTACTTGGTCTTCCTACTATCTGAGACGGCGTGCGGGTGGCGATGTCGCGCGCACGGCTGTGACCTGGGAATTCACTGTCCGGGGGAGCTGGGGTGTCGCACGGTTCACACCCATTTCCCGGTGTCCCGGCGGGACATGTGTCCCATCGGGACACATCCGGGTGTACGGTGCATGTATGGATGACGAAGCGCCCGAAACGGACCGAAAGGTGCAGGCCGCGCGCCGCACCCGGGACCGGCTCGCGGCCGCCGCGCTCGCCCTCGCGCTGGAGCGCGGACTCGCCGCCGTCACCGTCGAGGAGATCGCCGCCCGCGCCGACGTCACCCGCCGCACGTTCAGCCGCCACTTCACCGGCAAGGAGAGCGCCGTCGTGGACTGCCTCCGCGCCGACGCCGACCGGATCAACCGCGCCCTGCGCGCCCGGCCCGCCGGTGAACCGCCGGTGACCGCCTACCACCGGGCCGTGCGGGACTGGCTCGCCGACCCGGACCACCCCGCCTGGCACCGCCGCCCCCGCATGTTCGACCTGCTGCGCCTCGCCGAACAGGAGCCGGCGCTCTTCGCCGCGCTCCAGCACACCCGCGTGGACGCCCAGGAGGACTCCGTCCGCATCGTCGCCGACCGGCTCGGCACCGATCCGGACGCCGACCTGCGCCCCGCCGTCCTGGTGGGCGCGTGCGCCGGGGCCCTGATCGCCGCACAGACCGCCTGGGCCCGCGGCGGGGACACCGGGGCGCTGCCGCGCCTGGTCGACCAGGCATTCGCGGCGCTCGCCGCAGAACGAGGAGGTTCGCAATGAAGGCCACGATGAAGGCCGTCCAGTACCGCACCGTGGGCGCGGCGCCCGAGGTCGTCGAGGTGCCCGTCCCCGTACCGGGGCCAGGCCAGGTGCTGCTGAAGGTGACCGCCGCCGGGGTCTGCCACTCCGACTTCTCGGTCATGCAGTGGCCGGCGGAGCAGCTGCCCTTCCCGCTGCCGCTCACCCTCGGCCACGAGGGCGCCGGCACGGTCGCCGCGCTCGGCGACGGCGTCACCGGCTTCGCCGTGGGCGACCAGGTCGCCGTGTACGGCCCGTGGGGCTGCGGCTCCTGCGCCAAGTGCGCCGAGGGCAAGGAGAACTACTGCCTGCGCGCCCCCGAGCTCGGCATCCGCCCGCCCGGCCTGGGCGCCCCCGGCGCGCTCGCCGAGTACCTGCTCGTCGACGACGCCCGCCACCTGCTGCCGCTCGGCGGCCTGGACCCCGTGCAGGCCGTGCCGCTCACCGACGCGGGCCTCACCCCGTACCACGCCATCAAGGGCTCGCTGCCGAAGCTGGTGCCCGGCTCCACCGCCGTCGTCATCGGCACCGGCGGCCTCGGCCACGTCGCCATCCAGCTGCTGCGCGCGCTGAGCACGGCCCGGGTGATCGCGCTGGACGTCAGCGAGGACAAGCTGGCGCTGGCCCGCGAGGTCGGGGCGCACGAGACGGTGCTCTCCGACGAGAAGGCCGCGGCCACCGTCCGCGAACTGACCGGCGGCCTCGGCGCCCAGCTGGTCCTGGACTTCGTCGGCGCGCCGCCCACCGTCACCACCGCGGGCGCGGTCGCTGCCGTCGAGGCGGACGTGACGATCGTCGGCCTCGGCGGCGGCGCGCTGCCCGTCGGCTTCGGCACCTCGGCGTACGAGGTGTCGGTGGCCGCTCCGTACTGGGGCAGCCGCGCCGAACTGGCCGAGGTCCTTCAGCTGGCCCGGGCCGGCGCGCTCCGGGTGCACGTCGAGACGTACGGCATCGACGACGCGCCGCTGGCCTACGAGCGGCTGCACCACGGGCAGATCAACGGCCGGGCCGTGATCCTGCCCAACGGCTGAGCTCAGCTCCGCGCGGACTTCGTCCGCGTCACCTCGAAGTGGTCGATCCGCTCGCCCGTCTCGGCGAGCGCGGTGACCTTCATCCGGGGCCGGTGGCCGGTCTCGACCTCCACCGCGAGGAAGGAAAAGCCGGTGTAGCGCACTCGTGACCAGGCCACCTTGTCGGTGTTCTTACCCCCGCCCTTCACCCAGTGGTACGTCTCGACCTCGTCCAGGTCCTTCACGTGCCCCTCGTAGCTGTCCGGCACGGGGAACTTGTACAGCGCCTTGCCCGCGCCGCCCGCCGTGACGTACACGATGCCCTCGCGCGCGGAGTCCACATGGCCGCCGACCGGCACCTTGCGGGACACGTCGGTGCCCTTGATCGCGTCGGTGCGCTCGTAGATGTGGTTGTGGCCGTTGATCACCAGGTCCACGCCGTGCTTCTCGAAGAGCGGCAGCCAGGCGTCCCGCACACCGCCGTCCGAGGCGTGCGAGACGGTCGTGGAGAACGCGCAGTGGTGGAAGAAGACCACCAGGAAGTCGATGTCGTCACGGCCGCGCAGCTCGCCGAGGCGGCGGTCCAGCCACCGGGTCTGCTTCCCGTCCGTGTAGCCGGTGTTCGCGGTGATCTCGTAACTGACGTCGTTGGCGTCCAGCGCGACCACGCCGACGTTGCCGTAGGTGAAGGAGTAGACGCCGGGCGCAGTCTTCGGGTCCGGGCCGTTCTCCGGCAGCGACCAGCGGGCCAGCTGGCCGCCGTAGCCGTCGGGGGAGTACCAGGCCTCCATGTCGTGGTTGCCGGTCGTCACCATCCACGGCACCGACTTGGCGACCGTCTCCGTCTGCGCCAGGAACTGGTCCCACACCCGCGCGTCGTAGGTGTCCTCCTCCGACCCCTGGCCGTCCGGGTCGGCGTAGCAGATGTCGCCCGCGTGCAGGTGGAACGAGGGGTTCTGGCCCAGGATCAGCTGGTCGTTGGCGAGCGCGTCGTAGCTGACGCCCTGGTCGCCGAAGGCGGTGAAGACGAACTTCTCCGGCCGCGCGGGCGCCGTACGGAACGTGCCGACGGTGGAGAAGTGCCGCGCGTCGGCCGGGTCGAAGCCGTCGTGGCCGACGCCGTAGTAGTACGTCGTGCCCGGCTTGAGGCCGTCCAGCGCGGCGTGCAGGTAGTACTGGTCGACGGCCGGCAGCTTCTTCGTGAGCGCCGGGGTGTGCAGGTCCCGCACCTCCGCCTCGATCTTCCGGCTGAGGTCCCACGGCTTCAGGCCCACCCGCAGATACGGCCGCTTCACCGCGAACGGCACCTGCCAGGAGACCCGCATCTGCGTCTTGGGGTCGGCGCCGAACTGCAGGTGCCGGCCGAACGGCGCCACCATCGAGCCGTCCACGGTGGCCGTGGCGGGCGTGGAGAGCAGGGTCGTGGAGCGCGGCGACGCACAGGCCGTGGTGGTGCCGAGCAGCCCGCTGCCCGCGACGATCCCCGCACCGGCCGCCGAGGTGCGCAGCAGTCCGCGGCGGGACAGCTTGGTGCGCAGGTACTCGTGCTGCTCGGCCATGGACATGCGGGCGGCGATCCGCTCCGGGATGCCGAAGCGGGGGATGTCGGGGGACGTGGGGGTCTCACGGGAAGCCATGCCGGTAACGTCCCATCGCCCCGGAACCGGATGGCGTACTGCCGGTTAACCTCAGCTGTACGGCTCACCATGTGTCCGTATGCCGGACGGTGGGTGTCAGCCCCTGGGACGAAGAGTAGGGTCCAGGCATGTCTCGCAGCATTCGCCTCGCAGTGATCCCCGGTGACGGTATCGGCCAGGAAGTCGTGGCCCAGGGCCTCAAGGTCCTCTCGGCCGTCCTCCCGCAGGACGTGAAGCTGGAAACCCAGGAGTACGACCTGGGCGCCAAGCGATGGCACGCGACCGGCGAGACCCTGCCGGACGCCGAGATGGAGTCGCTCAAGCAGCACGACGCGATCCTGCTCGGCGCGATCGGCGACCCGTCCGTGCCCTCCGGCGTCCTGGAGCGCGGTCTGCTGCTGAAGCTCCGCTTCGCGTTCGACCACTTCGTCAACCTGCGCCCGTCGAAGCTCTTCCCGAACACCAGCACCCCGCTGGCCGGCCGCCCCGACATTGACTTCATCGTCGTCCGCGAGGGCACCGAGGGCCCCTACACCGGCAACGGCGGCAGCCTGCGCACCGGTACGCCCCACGAGGTCGCCACCGAAGTCAGCCTGAACACGGCGTACGGCGTCGAGCGGGTCGTGCGGGACGCGTACGAGCGTGCCCAGGCCCGCCCGCGCAAGAAGCTGACGCTGGTCCACAAGAACAACGTCCTGGTCCACGCCGGCCACATGTGGAAGAACATCTTCGACAAGGTCGGCGAGGAGTACCCCGAGGTCACCACCGACTACCTGCACGTCGACGCCGCGACGATCTTCTTCGTCACGCAGCCGGAGCGCTTCGACGTCATCGTCACCGACAACCTCTTCGGTGACATCCTCACCGACCTCGCCGCTGCCGTGACCGGCGGCATCGGCCTGGCCGCCTCCGGCAACATCAACCCCTCCGGCGCCTTCCCGTCCATGTTCGAGCCGGTCCACGGCTCGGCCCCGGACATCGCGGGCACCGGCAAGGCCGACCCGACGGCGACCATCCTCTCCGTCGCGCTCCTCCTGCGGCACCTCGGCCACGACGCCGAGGCCACCCGCATCGAGGAGGCCGTCGCCACGGACCTGGAGGCCCGCGACGGCACGGCCCGCACCACGGACGAGATCGGCGACGCGCTCGCCGGCCGAGTAGCGGGCTGACGCCGCTGCTTCTACGCCACGACGGCCGATGACGGCCGTTTCCGCCAGTAGCCCAGCGGCAGCGTACGTACCCACGTACCCGGCCGCTGGGCTACTCGGCGGTTGGGTGCGACCATCGACCCCAGGTCGCGCTTGAGCATTACGTCACCTCCTTCCTCTCCGCGGTCCCACACGAGCGATAATCGGACGCGGGGCCGCGTACGGGAGGGAACTCGGACGTCCACGTACCGACAGGACGTCATGAGCGCGGCCGCCACAACCTCACCGGTGAAGGACACGCACTCATGACGACGCCCACGATCGAGCTCAAGCCCTCCGCGCACCCGCTGTCCGCAGCGGAGCGCGAGAAGATCCTGGCCAGCCCCGGCTTCGGCCGGCACTTCACCGATCACATGGTGACCGTTCGGTGGACCGAGGGCCGCGGCTGGCACGACGCGCAGCTCGTCCCGTACGCGCCGCTCTCCATCGACCCGGCGAACATGACGCTGCACTACGCCCAGACGATCTTCGAGGGGCTGAAGGCGTACCGCCGGCCCGACGGCTCCGTCGCCACCTTCCGCCCCGAGGCCAACGCCCAGCGCTTCCAGCGCTCCGCGCGCCGCCTCGGCATGCCCGAGCTGCCCGTCGAGACCTTCCTCGCCGCCTGCGACGCGCTGGTCGAGCAGGACAAGGGCTGGGTCCCGGCGCACGGCGGCGAGGAGTCGCTCTACCTGCGCCCCTTCATGTTCGCCACCGAGGTCGGCCTCGGCGTGAAGCCCGCCAACGAGTACCTCTTCATCGTGATCGCCTCG
Source organism: Streptomyces sp. NPDC053560 (assembly GCF_044544605.1). NCBI lineage: Bacteria > Bacillati > Actinomycetota > Actinomycetes > Kitasatosporales > Streptomycetaceae > Streptomyces > Streptomyces sp. NPDC053560. The sequence continues at coordinate 325,700 of NZ_JBITXI010000006.1, forward strand.
CCCGCCGGCGCCTACTTCCCCGGCGGCGTCAAGCCCGTCTCCATCTGGCTGTCCGAGGACCGGGTGCGCGCCGTCCCCGGCGGCATGGGCGACGCCAAGACCGGCGGCAACTACGCCGCGTCCCTGCTCGCCCAGGCCGAGGCCGCCGAGAAGGGCTGCGACCAGGTCGCCTACCTCGACGCCGTGGAGCACAAGTGGGTCGAGGAGCTCGGCGGCATGAACCTGTACTTCGTGTACGGGAACGGCGGCGAAGGCGGCCGGCCGAAGATCGTCACCCCGACGCTGACGGGCTCGCTCCTCGCGGGCGTCACCCGTGACTCCCTGCTCACCGTCGCCCGCGACCTGGGCTACGAGGCGGAGGAGGCGCGCGTCTCCATCGACCAGTGGCAGGCCGACACCGAGAACGGCACGCTCACCGAGGTCTTCGCCTGCGGCACCGCCGCGGTCATCACGCCCGTCGGCACCGTGAAGCGCACCGGCGCCGAGTGGCAGCAGGGCGGCGGCGAGCCCGGCGAGGTCACCATGAAGCTCCGCGAGGCCCTGCTGGACATCCAGCGCGGCACGGCGGCCGACACCCACGGCTGGATGCACCCCCTGGGCTGACCGCCGACGGAAGCAACCGGCTCCGACGGGCCGTCCCGCGTACGCCTTCCGCGTCCGGGGCGGCCCGTCGCCGTACGGCCCGGCCGGGCTACGGCACCTCCGCCGGGGCCTCCTCCACCGGCGCGACGGACACCGGCAGAGCCGCCGGGCGACGCGTCAGCGCCCCGTACAGCACGGCCGTGACCAGCGCCGACAGCAGGAACGAGAGATCGATGCCGCCGGTGTACGGGACCAGCGGCCCGGTGTAGAGCGGGGTGTCCACCGCCGCCAGGCCGACCAGCGAGCCGAGCGCCCACGCCGCCGTGGCGGGCGCGTTCCAGCCCGCGGTGTACCAGTACCGGCCGCCCCGGGAGCGGCGGTTGTAGACCTGCAGCGCCTCGGCGTCGTACATCCCGCGGCAGTGCGCGAAGCCGATGACGGTGATCACCGCCCAGGGCGTGCCGACCGCGGTGAGCAGCAGCACGAACGAGGTCATCGCGTCCTGCGCGTCCCACGCGAAGTGGCCGAGGTAGACGAAGAACGTGGCGACCGCGGCGACGACGTACGTGGCCTGGGTGCGGGTGGCGCGCGGCAGGATCGCGTCGAGGTCCAGGCCCATCGAGTACAGCATCAGCCCCGCGTTGCCGACCGAGCCCGCCGAGGCGGCGAGGAGCAGCGGGATCAGGAACCAGAAGGGGGCGCCCGCGACGAGCGGCCCGGCGTAGTCCTCGCCCGCGCCGACCGCGAGCGCGGTGAAGGTGCCGAAGAGCTGGGGGACCAGCAGGCCCGCGACCAGCCCGAGGCAGGTGGCCAGGAACACCTTGCGGGAGCCGTGGCGGCGCGGGGAGATGTACCGGGTGTAGTCGCCGAGCAGCGTGATGAAGGCGATCGGACCGCTCAGCCCGGCCGAGACCACGGCCAGCAGCCAGGTCGGCCAGAAGCTGCCGAGCAGGTACGCGCTGCCGTCCGCCGCTGCGGTGGTGAAGTCCGGCGCGTACGCGAACAGGCCGATCGCGAGGATCGCCGTCATGCCGAGCGCGAGGATGCGGGAGAGGCGGAGCAGGAGCTTGTAGCCGTAGACCGCGCCGGCGGCCGTGCAGACGGCGAGCAGGGCGTAGACGGCGGCGTAGCTCGCGCCGCTGTCGGGGAGGCCGATGAGCCGGGCGAGGGTGCCGACGACGGCGTCGCCGCCCACCCAGAGGGTGAGCGCGGTGTAGCCGAGCGAGAGCAGCAGGCCGATCACCGAGCCGACCAGCCGGCCGCGTACGCCGAAGTGGGCTCCGCTGCTGGTGGAGAGGTTGGTGCCGGTACGCAGCGAGACCAGCGCCAGCGGAGCGGTGAGCAGCGTCCCGACGAGGGTGCCGACGGTGAGGGAGGTGACCGAAGGCCAGAAGCCGAGTCCGAAGGAGACCGGCAGCCAGCCGAAGATCACCACCCCCAGGGCGAGGTTGGAGCCGAGCAGGATGGAGACGAGATCGCGGGGACTGCTGGTGCGTTCCTCGTCGGGGATCGTGTCGACTCCGCGTTGTTCGATCGGCATGAGAGGGCTCCTCTGAGAGGCCGGACAACTGTCGAGGGGGGCCGCTCCGGTGCGGAGCGTTCCGCTTTATTGAGCGGCGCTCAATGTGACCCATACCCCTGTGGTCGGTCAACCCTTTCCCACGCCTCGATACTGTGGTTAGAGTGTCGCTCTAATCGATTAGGAGGTGTGGTGGCATGCGGCTGACCCCGACCGAGCGCGACCGGCTGCTGCTGTTCGGCGCCGCCGAACTGGCGAGAGCGCGCAGGGCACGCGGCCTGAAGCTGAACGTGCCCGAGGCGACGGCGCTGGTCGCGGACACGGTCTGCGAGGTGGCCAGGGACGGCGGCCGGCTGGCCGACGCCATCGAGGCGGCCCGCGCGGTCCTCGGCCCGGACGACGTCCTGCCCGGCGTCGCCGACGTCGTGACCGAGGTGCACGTCGAGGCCGTCTTCGACGACGGCTCCCGGCTCGCCGTGGTCAGCGACCCGATCGCCGGGGGATCGATGGGCGACGCGGCACCCGGCGCGATCCTGCCCGGACCCGCCGACACCGCCCCCGAGCCCGCGGTCACCGTCCGCGTACGCAACACCGCGACCGTCCCGGTCAGCGTCACCTCCCACTTCCACTTCTTCGAGGCCAACCCCCGGCTCGACTTCGACCGCGCCGCCGCCTACGGCATGCGCCTCAACGTCCCCGCCGGCTCCTCCCAGCGCTTCGACCCGGGCGCCGAGGAACAGGTCGGCCTCCTGCCGATCGGCGGCGCACGCATCGCCATCGGCTTCGCGGGCCTGGTGGACGGCCCGCTCGACGCACCGGGGGCCAAGGAAGAAGCGCTGCGGCGGGCCGCCGCCTGCGGCTACCTGGGGGCGCACACCGAAGAGGAGGAGCGGGCATGACCATCGACCCGCAGGAGTACGCATCCGTGCACGGCCCCCGGGCCGGCGACCGCGTCGTCCTCGGCGACACCGGCCTCGTCGTACGCGTCGAGTCCGACGCCCAGAAGCCCGGCGACGAATTCCTCGCCGGCTTCGGCAAAACCGCCCGCGACGGCCTGCACCTCAAGGCCGCCGCCGTCCGCGAGACCTGTGACGTCGTCATCAGCAACGTCCTCGTCATCGACGCCGTCCAGGGCATCCGCAAGGTGTCCATCGGCATCCGCGAGGGCCGCATCAGCGGCATCGGCCGGGCCGGCAACCCCGACACCACGGACGGCATCGACGTCGTCGTCGGCACCGGCACCTCGATCGTCTCCGGCGAGGGCCTGATAGCCACGGCGGGCGCGGTGGACACCCACGTCCACCTGCTCTCGCCGCGCATCATGGAGGCCTCCCTCGCCTCCGGCGTCACCTCCATCATCGGCCAGGAATTCGGCCCCGTCTGGGGCGTCGGCGTCAACTCGCCCTGGGCCCTTCGGCACGCCTTCAACTCCTTCGACGCCTGGCCCGTCAACATCGGCTTCCTCGGCCGCGGCTCCTCCTCCGACCCCGCCCCGCTCATCGAGGCGCTCGCCGAGGGCGGTGCCTCCGGCTTCAAGGTCCACGAGGACATGGGCGCCCACACCCGCGCCCTGGACACCGCCCTGCGCGTCGCCGAGGACCACGACGTCCAGGTCGCCCTGCACAGCGACGGCCTCAACGAGTGCCTGTCGGTGGAGGACACCCTCTCCGTCCTCGACGGCCGCACCATCCACGCCTTCCACATCGAGGGCTGCGGCGGCGGCCACGTACCCAACGTCCTGAAGATGGCGGGCGTGGAGAACGTCATCGGCTCCTCCACCAACCCCACGCTGCCCTTCGGCCGGGACGCGGTCGCCGAGCACTACGGCATGATCGTCTCCGTCCACGACCTGAAGACCGACCTGCCCGGCGACGCCGCCATGGCCCGCGACCGGATCCGCTCCGGCACCATGGGCGCCGAGGACGTCCTGCACGACCTGGGCGCCATCGGCATCACCTCCTCCGACGCGCAGGGCATGGGCCGCGCCGGCGAGACCGTACGCCGCACCTTCGCCATGGCCGGCAAGATGAAGGCCGAACTCGGCCCCATGGAGGGCGACGGCCCGCACGACGACAACGCCCGCGTGCTGCGCTACATGGCCAAGCTCACCATCAACCCGGCCATCGCCCACGGCCTCTCCCACGAGATCGGCTCCCTCGAAGTCGGCAAGATGGCCGACATCGCGCTCTGGCAGCCCCGCTACTTCGGCGCCAAGCCGCAGATGGTCCTGAAGTCCGGCTTCCCCGCGTGGGGCGTCACCGGCGACCCCAACGCCGCCACCGACACCTGCGAACCCCTCGTCATGGGACCGCTGTTCGGCGGCCACGGCGCCACCGCGGCCGACCTCTCCGTCGCCTTCGTCAGCGGCGCCGCGGTCGAAGCCGGGTCGCCCGGCAAGGCCTTCGACTCCCTCCCCACCCGGCGCCGCCGCGTCGCCGTCCGCGGCACCCGCGGCATCGGCCCCCGCGACCTGCTCCTCAACGACCGCGTGGGCAACGTCCAGGTCAACGGCGACACCGGCCTGGTCACCCTCGACGGCGCCCCCATGCGCTCCGACCCCGCCGACTACGTCTCGCTGTCCCGGCTCTACTTCCTCTGAGCCGGCACCGCCCCGCCGCCCGGCACACCCGGGCCGGCACCCGACCGGGGGCGCCCGTCTGTGCGGGACGGCGCCCCCTTCCGCCGGTACGCCCTGCCCGGACCGGCCCCGCACCGGCCGCAGCGGCCTGCCCCGCTGCGGCCACCACGCCCCGCCCGGGGCCCCGTCCCTTCCCGGGCGGCACCGGGGCGGCCCGCCCCTCCCCGGGCGGCCGCCCCGGCTTCCCCACCCTCGACCTCTCCCACCCAAGGACGCAGCTCATGACGGACCAGCCCCTCCCCTCCACCGGCGCCACCCCCGCCGCCGACGGATACACCATGCCCCCGGAGTGGGCACCCCACGAGCGCACCTGGATGGCCTGGCCCGGCCCCAACTTCACCTTCGGCGAGGAAGGCGGCAGCGACCTCTCCGAAGCCCGCGTCGCCTGGGCCCGCGTGGCACGCGCCGTACGCCGCTTCGAACCCGTCACCGTCGTCGCGGGCCCCGGCCGGGCCGCCGGCGCCCGCGGCCTCCTCGGCCCCGGCATCGACGTCGTCGAACGGGAACTGAACGACGCCTGGATGCGCGACATCGGCCCCACCTTCCTCACCGGAAACGGCCGACTCGCCGCCACCGACTGGGTGTTCAACGGCTGGGGCGCCCAGGAATGGGCGAGCTGGGAACACGACGCGAAGATCGCCGCCGAGGTCGCGGACCTCGCCGAAGCGCGCCGCTACGCCACCCCCCTCGTCAACGAGGGCGGCGGCCTGCACATCGACGGCGAGGGCACCGTCCTGCTCACCGAGACCGTCCAGCTCGACCCCGGCCGCAACCCCGGCCGCACCCGCGAAGAGGTCGAAGCCGAGATCCACGCCCACCTCGGCACCACCAAGGCCATCTGGCTGCCCCGCGGCCTCACCGCCGACTACGGCCGGTTCGGCACCCGCGGCCACGTCGACATCGTCGCCGCCTTCGCTCGCCCCGGCACCGTCGTCGTCCACACCCAGCCCGACTCCGCCCACCCCGACCACGCGGTCTGCGCCGAAATCGTCAAGATCCTGCGGAGCGCCACCGACGCCCGCGGCCGGCAGCTGGAGGTCGTCGAAGTACCGGCCCCCACCGTCATCGAGGAGGACGGCGAGTTCGTCGACTACTCCTACATCAACCACTACCTCTGCAACGACGGCGTCGTCCTCTGCTCCTTCGACGACCCGCGCGACGAGCACGCCGCCGGAATCTTCCGCCGGCTCTTCCCCGGCCGTACGGTCACCCTCGTCGACGCCCGTACGATCTTCGCTGCGGGTGGCGGCATCCACTGCATCACCCAGCAGCAGCCCAAGGTCTGATCAGCCACCGATCAGCCGGTCCAGGAGGTCACCGTGCCCGGTCCCGCACGCCGTCCCCGGCGGCGGCTCAGCCAGCCACGCGAGCAGGTGCTCGCCGCGGCCATGACCACCATCGCGGAGGAGGGCCTGGACCGGCTCACCATGGCCGGACTCGGCCGCGAGGTCGGCATGAGCAGCGGCCACATCCTCTACTACTTCGGTACCAAGGACGAGCTGCTGCTGCAGACCCTCCAGTGGAGCGAGGAACAGCTCGGCGCGCAGCGCCGCGCCGAGCTGGCCCGCCCCGCGCCCACCCGTGAGCGCATCGACGCCCTCGTCGACCTCTACCTCCCCGACGGCCCCCGCGACCCCCGCTGGACCCTCTGGCTGGAGGTCTGGAACCGCTCCCAGAACGCCGACGACGCCACCCGCCAGCGCCAGCTCGACCTGGAACTCGCCTGGCACCGCGACCTCGTCGCCCTCCTCGTCGAAGGCGCCTCCAAGGGCGAACTGCGCACCGTCGACGCCGAACGCTTCGCCACCCGCACCCGCGCCCTCCTCGACGGCTTCGGCACCCACCTCGTCGTCGGCCTGCCCGGCCTCTCCCGCCCGGACGTACTCGGACACGTACGCGACTTCCTGGATGAAACACTCACGCGCGACGGTAGCGAAAGCACGTAACGCACGGAACGAAGCCCGATCGTTGTCCGGTGCACCCTTGCCGAAAATTCCCAGGTCCGGCACCGTTCTCGGCTATGGGACGAGAGCAGTGGAAGAAGATCTGGGTCGGGTCCGCCGGCAACATGGTCGAGTGGTTCGACTGGTTCGTGTACGCGAGCTTCGCCGTGTACTTCGCGGACTCCTTCTTCCCCAAGGGCAATGAGACCGCCAATCTCATGAACACCATGGGCGTCTTCGCGGTCGGCTTCTTCATGCGGCCGGTCGGCGGCTGGCTGCTCGGCCGGGTCGGCGACCGCAAGGGCCGCAAGGCCGCCCTCACGCTCACCGTCACCCTGATGTCGGCCTCCGCCGTCCTCATCGCGGTCGCCCCCACCTACGCGGTCGCCGGCTACGGCGGCGTCGCCGTCCTCCTCGTCGCCCGCATGCTCCAGGGCCTCTCCGTCGGCGGCGAGTACGCCGCCAGCGCCACCTACCTCACCGAAGCCTCCGCACCCGGCCGCCGCGGCTTCGCCTCCAGCTTCCAGTACGTCTCGATGACCGCCGGCCAGCTCCTCGGCCTCGGCCTCCAGATCATCCTCCAGCGCACCATGTCCGAGGACGCCCTGCACAGCTGGGCCTGGCGCATCCCCTTCATCATCGGCGCCCTCGGCGCCGCCATCGTCTTCTACCTCCGCCGCAACATGCTGGAGACCGAGGTCTACGCGGCCGACGACGATGCCAACAGCGACCCCGAGCGCGGCACCCTCAAGGCCCTCTGGGCCCACAAGCGCGAGGCGTTCCTCGTCATCGCCCTCACCATGGGCGGCACCGTGGCGTACTACACGTACACCACCTACCTCACCAAGTACCTCTCCAACAGCGCCGGCATGGCCAAGCCGACCGCCTCCCTGGTCAGCTTCTGCGCCCTCTTCGTCTTCATGTGCATCCAGCCGCTGGCCGGCAAGCTGTCCGACCGCATCGGCCGACGCCCGCTGCTGATCACCTTCGCCATCGGCTCGACCTTCCTCACCGTGCCGATCATGACCCTGCTGCGGCACGCCGGCTCCTTCTGGCCCGCCCTCGGCCTCGCCCTGCTCGCCCTGGTCGTCGTCACCGGCTACACCTCCATCAACGCCTGCGTGAAGGCCGAGCTGTTCCCCACCGGCATCCGCGCCCTCGGCGTCGCCCTGCCGTACGCCATCGCCAACGCCCTCTTCGGCGGCACCGCCGAGTACGTCGCGCTGTGGTTCAAGAAGGGCGGCATCGAGTCCGGCTACTACTGGTACGTCGCCGGCTGCGCCGCCGTCTCCCTGGTCGTCTACCTGACGATGCGGGAAACCCGCACCATCGACCTCCACCGCGTCACCAAGGACGGGACGGACCAGGGCAAGGAAGCGCGCCTGCTCGCATCCTGAGACAAGGGGCGATTCGGGGGCAGTCGTGTGCAAGACTGCCCCCATGCTCTCGTTCGCCATGATTATTGGCAGCAGGCGCGCCGGTCCGCAGTGACCGCCCCGTACGAAACCGAGTACGGCGCGGCACCGTCGTCCCAGACCCGCGCGCAGACCTCTCGCACCCGCGAGAGGTTTTTTCGTTTCCCGGCCCACCAGCCACCGGGGACGGAGCGCGAGGGATCATGAGGGGACGGTGGAGCCGGTAATTCCGGTAGACCGAGATCCCGACAGGAGCCAGACCAGCATGACGGACACCTCAGAACCCTCTCCTCTGTCCGACGATTTCCATGTGTTCGACACGACGCTGCGCGACGGCGCGCAGCGTGAGGGCATCAACCTGACCGTCGCGGACAAGCTGACCATCGCACGCCACCTGGACGACTTCGGCGTGGGCTTCATCGAGGGCGGCTGGCCCGGAGCCAACCCCCGGGACACCGAGTTCTTCCAGCGTGTACAGGAAGAGGTCCCCTTCCGCCACGCACAGCTGGTCGCCTTCGGCGCCACCCGCAAGGCCGGCGTACGCGTCGAGGACGACGCACAGGTCAAGGCCCTGCTGGACTCCAATGCGCCGGTGGTCACCCTGGTCGCCAAGTCCCACGTCCGCCACGTGGAACTGGCTCTCCGCACCACGCCGGAGGAGAACCTGGCAATGATCCGGGACACCGTCGCGTACCTGCGCGAGCAGGGCCGCCGGGTCTTCCTGGACTGCGAGCACTTCTTCGACGGCTACGCGCTGGACGCGGCCTACGCCAAGCAGGTCGTCCGGACCGCCAGCGAGGCCGGCGCGGACGTCGTCGTGCTCTGCGACACCAACGGCGGCATGCTCCCCGCCCAGGTCACCGCCGTCGTCCGGACCGTCCTCGCGGACACCGGCGCGCGGCTGGGCATCCACGCCCAGGACGACACCGGCTGCGCCGTCGCCAACACCCTGGCCGCCGTCGACGCGGGCGCCACGCACGTGCAGTGCACCGCCAACGGCTACGGCGAGCGGGTCGGCAACTCCAACCTCTTCCCGGTCGTGGCCGCGCTGGAGCTGAAGTACGGCCGCAAGGTGCTGCCCGAGGGCAAGCTCGCCGAGACCACCCGTATCTCGCACGCCATCGCCGAGGTCGTGAACCTCACGCCCTCCACCCACCAGCCCTACGTCGGCCTCTCCGCCTTCGCGCACAAGGCGGGCCTGCACGCCTCCGCGATCAAGGTCGATCCGGACCTGTACCAGCACATCGACCCCGAGCTGGTCGGCAACACCATGCGGATGCTGGTCTCCGACATGGCGGGCCGCGCCTCCATCGAGCTCAAGGGCAGGGAGCTGGGAATAGACCTCGGCGGCGACCGCGAGCTGGTCGGCCGGGTCGTGGAGCGGGTCAAGGAGCGCGAGCTCGCGGGCTACACGTACGAGGCCGCCGACGCCTCCTTCGAACTCCTCCTGCGCGAGGAGGTCCAGGGCAAGCCGCTGCGCTACTTCACCGTCGAGTCCTGGCGGGCGATCGTGGAGGACCGCCCGGACGGCACGCACGCCAACGAGGCCACGGTGAAGCTGTGGGCGAAGGGCGAGCGGATAGTGGCCACGGCGGAGGGCAACGGCCCGGTCAACGCCCTGGACCGGGCGCTGCGGGTGGCGCTGGAGCAGATCTACCCGCAGCTCGCGTCGATGGAGCTGGTGGACTACAAGGTCCGCATCCTGGAGGGCGCACTCGGCACCGGCTCGATCACCCGCGTCCTGGTCTCCACGGGCGACGGCCGCGGCGAGTGGTCCACGGTCGGCGTAGCGGAGAACGTCATCGCAGCCTCCTGGCAGGCCCTGGACGACGCCTACGCCTACGGCCTCCTCCGCGCGGGCGTAGACCCGCAGGACTGACGCCCGCTGCGTACGACAGTGGTCCCGGCCGGTTCCTTCGAACCGGCCGGGACCACTTGCCTCGCCGGTCGGCCCAGGTACGGATCCCGGCGCCTCGCCAGAAAGTGACGCAGGCGGAGGCGTTGAGTTCGGTGCATGGGCAGCGTGCCGATCTCGTCAGCCGCGACGAACCGGACCTCGGTCGACTCGTCGGAGACGGTCGCACTTCCCGGACGGCCGCGTCCGCAGGGATTCCGCCGGCTCCATGACCCCACCGGGGAGTGCCCACAGCCCGTTGTCGGTGCGTCCTTGAAGGAGGATGCGCCCCTCGGCGTCGGTCACCACGGCGGAAGCCGCCACGACCATGCTGTTCCGTTCCGGCGCTTTCGGGTCGTCGAAGTAAGCGCCGCCACTGCTCTGTCGCCGCTGCCAAACGGGCGCGGCACAGGCGTTCACGCCCCACGCGTGCGCACGGAGACCGACACCGCCGATGAAACCGCCGACTGCGCGCTGTGCGTTGCCCTGCGGGACCGGATGCGGACCGCCGCTGACGGGAGGGGCTGCTCGGGCGAGTGGATGCCCGCATCCGGTATCGCCGCCACATGCTCGAAGGGCACGGCGGGCGGCTTCCCCTTCCGGTGCAGGCGATGGGAGGGGGCCCGGTACCGGGGGGCTCGGGGGTGAGGGGCCGAGGCGGCTGGGCCCCTCACCGGTTGAGGAGGGGCCCGGCCGCGGAGTGGGGGACGGGGTCAGGCCGCCTTCACCGCGGAGATGTCGAAGGTCAGCTTTACCTTGTCGCTGACCATGACTCCGCCCGTCTCCAGGGCGGCGTTCCACGTCAGGCCCCACTCGGAGCGGAGGATGTCGGCGGTGCCCTCGAAGCCGACGCGCTCGGCGCCGTAGACGTCGGTGGCGGAGCCGTTGAACTCCAGGTCGATGGAGAGCGGCTTGGTGACGTCCTTGATCGTCAGGTCGCCGGTGACCCGGTACGTCTCGCTGCCGGTCTGCTCGACGGCGGTGGAGCGGAAGGTCATCAGGGGGAACTTCTCCGCGTCGAAGAAGTCGGCGCTCTTCAGGTGGGCGTCGCGGTCCGCGATGCCGGTGTCGATGCTGTCGATCTTCACGTCGATGTTCGCGGTCGAGGCGGCCGGGTTCGCGCCGTCCAGGCGGAGGGTGCCCTCGTGCTCGCCGAAGGAGCCGCGGACGTTGGTGACCATGGCGTGCCGCACCGTGAAGCCGATGCTGCTGTGTGCCGGGTCGATGGTGTACTCGCCGGTCAGCGCGGCCAGTGCGGGGTCCGTCGCGAGGGTCGCGGTGGCGGCGGGGGCGGCGGTCTCGGTGGCGCGCTTGCGGTTGAACAGAGCCATGGCTCCTCCTCAGGGGACGGGTCGGGGGACCTCGGGCGTCGCTGTCGAACTTCTTGTTTAACGTTCAACGAGATTCAGCGTAGACCTATCTGGTTCAAGTTTCAACCTTTCTGGTGAGGGGTGGTGGAACGGGCTTCGTCCGCCCTGCTCACGGGGGCTGGCGACGCGCGTAGAGGTCGGGCATCATCTGCGGTGCTCCACCTGCACCGCCGAAACATCCGTCGCACGGTTCACCGGTTCACCGCAGGAGGTTCCCCTTGAGAGTCCGTACTGTCCTCAGCGCGCCGGCCCTCGTCCTCGGCGTCCTGTTCGCCCCCGGCTTCGGCGTCCTCACCGGCGCCGGCGAGGCGCACGCCGTCACCAAGCTCACCCACTCCCAGGCCACCACGATGTTCCGCAACGCCGGCATCACCTGGTCCTCCTCCGGCGGCTGTTCGGACCGCAACACCCCGACCTGCACCTCCTTCGACCAGCTGAACCAGGCCACCGCCCAGGGCGCCGTCACGCTCAAGAAGGCGAGCGGCTGCGCGCTCAACATCACCGGCGGCACCGAGACCGGTCACGCGAGCGGCACGTACAGCCACTGGAACGGTTACAAGCTGGACTTCGCCCTCAGTACCTGCGTCAGCAACTACGTGACCGGCACCTTCGCCTACATCGGGGTGCGCGGTGACGGCGCGCCGATGTACCGGTCGGGCTCCGGGAACATCTACGCCAAGGAGGGCTCGCACTGGGACGTCCTCTACTACAACTGCGGCGGCTGCTGACCATGGCGCCGCGCGCTTCCCACTGGACCCGCAGAGGCTTCCTCGCGGCGGGCGGCGCCGGCGCGGCCGCCCTCGCGTTGTCCGCGCCGGACGCCGTCGCCGCCGGCTCCGGCCGGGCCGCACCCGCCGCCGACGAGTACGACACCCTGCGGCAGCGCTGGGCCGGCCTCCAGCTGGGCACCGACTTCGACCCGGCCGCCGAGCCGTACGCCTCCCGGCTGCGGGAGACCGGCGACCTCGCCCGGCAGTTCCGGGCGGCCATGGCGCCGGCCGCAGCGTCGCTCTGGCCGGACTGCCCGTTCGACCCGCCGGCCGGCATCACCCGCAGCTACAGCCGGCTGAACACCCTGGCGCAGGCGTACGCCCAGCCCGGTACGGGACTCACCGGCGACGCGGGCGTCCTCGCCGACGTCCTCGCGGGCCTGGACCATCTCGACGCGAAGGTCTACAACCCCACGACCACCCGGTACGGCAACTGGTGGGAGTGGCAGATCGGCAGCCCGCGGCTCCTCCTGGACACGATGACGATCGTCGACGGGGCGCTGAGCGACGCGCAGCGGGACCGGTACCTCGCCGCGGTCGACCATTTCGTGCCGGACTCGATGCTCGGCGACTACACCGGCACGAGCACCGGGGCCAACCGCGTCGACCTGTGCCGGGTCGTCGCGGTGCGCGGCGTCCTGGGCCGGTCGGCGGCGAAGCTGGCGCTCGCCCGCGACGCGCTCTCGCCGGTCTTCCCGTACGTGACGAAGGGCGACGGGCTGTACGCCGACGGCTCCTTCGTCCAGCACACCTGGGTCGCCTACTCCGGTACCTACGGCTTCGTGCTGCTGGACGGGCTCGGGCGGCTGTTCACGCTGCTGCGCGGCAGCAGCTGGGAGGTGACCGACCCCAAGCGGCAGATCATCTTCGACAGTGTGGAGAACGCCTACGCGCCGCTGCTGCACAACGGCCTGATGATGGACAGCGTCAACGGGCGGGCGGTCAGCCGCGGTTACCTGGCCGACGACGACCTGAAGGTGATGCGCAGCGATCACTTCCACGGGCACGCGCTGCTGGCCGCGGTGACGGTGCTGGCGCAGGGCGCCTCCGCCGCCGAGCGGGACCGCTGGCACGCCATGGTCAAGGGCTGGATCGAACGGGACAGCACGCTGGCCGTGCTGACCGACCGGCAGTTCGGCGTCGCCGACGCCGCGCGGCTGGCCGCCGTGGCCGCCGGGCCGGGCCCCGCGGCGCCCGAGCCGGTCGCGCACAAGCTCTTCCCCGCCATGGACCGGGCGGTGCACCGCAGCGCCGGGTTCGCCGCGAACATCGCCATGGCCTCGGAGCGGATCACGTACTACGAGAACGGCAACGGGGAGAATCCGCGCGGCTGGCACACCGGTGCGGGAATGCTCTACTGGTGGGGCGCGGACTCCGGCGGCGGCCAGTACACCGACGCCTTCTGGCCGACGGTGGACCCGTACCGCCTGCCGGGGACCACGGTGTCCACCAAGCGGCTCGCCGACAACGAGGGCGGCGGCTGGGGTGCGCCCAAGCCCGCCGCGACCTGGGTGGGCGGCACCACGGACGGCGAGTTCGCGGCCGTGGGGCAGGACGTCCGCGGGCTCTCGTCGACGCTGCGGGCCAAGAAGTCCTGGTTCTGCCTGGCCGACGCGGTGGTCTGTCTGGGCGCGGGGATCACCGGTCAGGACGGCGTGCCCGCCGAGACGATCGTCGACAACCGCAACCTCGGCGCCTCGGGGAGCCCGGTGCTCACGGTCGACGGTGTCCGGCAGTCCTCGGCGACCGGCTGGACGGGCACCTTCCCGCGGGCCCGCTGGGCGCACCTGGAGGGGCACGGCGGGTACGTCTTCCCCGGTGGCGCGGGGCTGCGGGCGCTGCGGGAGGCCCGTACGGGCGCGTGGCGGGACATCAACACGGGCTCCTCGCCGGACCGGCTCACCCGCCGCTACCTCACGCTCTGGCACGAGCACGGCACCGATCCGGTGGACGCCTCGTACGCCTACGTCCTGATGCCGGGGGCCGGACCGCGTGCCCTCGCGGCGCGCGCCGCCGACCGGCACTGGCTGATGGTCCTCGCCAACACCGGCGGCGCACAGGCGGTGGAGGTGCGCGCGCTGGGAGTGACGGCGGCGAACTTCTGGCGGGCCGGTACGGCGGGGCCGCTGACCGTCTCGGCGCCGGTCTCCGTGCTGGTGCGCGGGCGCGGCCGGACGGCGACGCTGTGCGTGGCGGAGCCGCCGCGTACGGGGGAGCCGGTGGAGGTCGTCTGGGACCGGCGGGTGCGCGGCGTGGTGGACGCCGGGCCTGGCGTCACGGTCCTGGAGGCCGGCCGGCGGCTGCGGCTGCGGGTGGCGCCGGGGAAGGTCTGCGCCACGTTCCGCTGTACTGTCACCACGGGCTGACCCGTCCGCCGGGCGCTGCGGGCCGGTCCCGCCGCCCGGCGGCCGCGCGGGTCGGTGGCCGGGAAGCGCGGTCAACCGGCGGACCGCCACAAGACGACACCGGTGTCTTTTGTGGGCCCCGCACAGTGTCCGCGGAGTGGTCGTTCGCGTCCGGGCCGGGCCCGCGCCCCGCGTACAGCCTGGTTCTGTTCTGCTTGCCCACCAAATCGCGCTCGACGTTGTACGAAACCGACATCGGTTCCCGAGCAGGTGTCCGCGTACGGTCGATGCATGACCACTGTCGAAGATGCGCCCGCCGAGGCGAACGACGCCCGCGGGCGCGTCGCCGAGCTGCACGCGATCCGTGAGCAGGCCCGGCGAGGCCCGAGTGAGCGCGCCACCGAGGCCCAGCGCGCCAAGGGCAAGCTCACCGCCCGCGAGCGGATCGACCTCCTGCTGGACGAGGGGTCCTTCAACGAGGTGGAGCCGCTCCGCCGGCACCGTGCGACCGGCTTCGGCCTGGAGAGCAAGAAGCCCTACACCGACGGTGTGATCACCGGTTGGGGCACCGTGCACGGCCGTACCGTCTTCGTGTACGCGCACGACTTCCGGATCTTCGGCGGCGCGCTGGGCGAGGCCCACGCCACCAAGATCCACAAGATCATGGACATGGCCATCCAGGCCGGCGCGCCGCTGGTGTCGCTGAACGACGGCGCGGGCGCCCGCATCCAGGAGGGTGTCTCGGCGCTCGCCGGCTACGGCGGCATCTTCCAGCGCAACACCAAGGCCTCCGGCGTCATCCCGCAGATCTCGGTGATGCTCGGCCCGTGCGCGGGCGGCGCCGCCTACAGCCCGGCGCTGACGGACTTCGTGTTCATGGTGCGGGAGACCTCGCAGATGTTCATCACCGGGCCCGACGTGGTCCGCGCGGTGACCGGCGAGGAGATCACCCAGAACGGGCTGGGCGGCGCCGACGTGCACGCCGAGACCTCCGGTGTGTGCCACTTCGCGTACGACGACGAGCAGACCTGCCTCGAAGAGGTGCGGTACCTGCTCGCGCTGCTGCCGTCGAACAACCGGGAGAACCCGCCGTCGGTCCCGTGCGACGACCCGGCGGACCGCTCGGGCGAGGACCTGCTGGACCTGGTGCCCGCCGACGGCAACCGGCCGTACGACATGCGCAAGGTGATCGAGGAGATCGTCGACGACGGCGAGTTCCTGGAGGTCCACGAGCGCTGGGCGACCAACATCATCTGTGCGCTGTCGCGCATGGGCGGCGAGGTCGTCGGCATCATCGCCAACCAGCCGCAGTCGCTGGCGGGCGTGCTGGACATCGAGGCGTCGGAGAAGGCTGCCCGTTTCGTCCAGATGTGCGATGCTTTCAATATCCCGATCCTCACGCTGCTGGACGTCCCCGGCTTCCTGCCGGGCGTCGACCAGGAGCACGGCGGGATCATCCGGCACGGCGCGAAGCTGCTGTACGCGTACTGCAACGCCACCGTGCCGCGGATCTCGATCGTGCTGCGCAAGGCCTACGGCGGTGCCTACATCGTCATGGACTCCCAGTCCATCGGCGCCGACCTGACGTACGCGTGGCCGACGAACGAGATCGCCGTGATGGGCGCCGAGGGCGCGGCCAACGTGATCTTCCGCAAGCAGATCGCCGAGGCGGACGACCCGGAGGCCATGCGGGCGCGCATGGTCAAGGAGTACAAGTCCGAGCTGATGCACCCGTACTACGCGGCCGAGCGCGGCCTGGTCGACGACGTGATCGACCCGACCGAGACCCGCGAGGTGCTGATCCGCTCGCTGGCGATGCTCCGGTCCAAGCACGCCGACCTCCCGGCCCGCAAGCACGGCAACCCGCCGCAGTAACCGGACCGCCACCACCGGCCACCAGAACCGCAGCCACCCTGCGACCTTGGAGACGACGAAAGTGAACCCTGCCGCTACCTCCGACCGTTCCCTGGTCCGTGTCGAGAAGGGCGAGGCCAGCGAGGAGGAGCTCGCCGCGCTGACCGCGGTGCTGCTCGCCCGCGCCGCGCACCGTCCGGCCGACGTGCCGGCGCAGCCGTACGCCACGGCAGCGCGCTGGCGCCGCCTGGAGCGTCAGCGCGGCTTCCACGGCGCGAGCTCCTGGCAGCGCTGACGCAGCGACGTACGAAGGGCCCCGCACACCGAGGTGTGCGGGGCCCCTTTTTTTGCGGCTAAGCCGCCGCCGCTCTCGCGGATCCGGTTGCTCGCCGTTCGGGTTCCTCAATTGACGGCCGGGGTTCTTCGGGCAGCTTCAGGTACAGGGTCATCAGCGCCGAGGCGACGTACAGCGCGGCGAAGATGATGACGACGCCGGCCGGGCCGAGCGGGTCGAGGAAGAGGCTGACGACGGCCGGGCCGACGAAGGCCGCGCCGCCCGCGCCCAGGTTCAGCAGTGCCATCGCGCCGCCCTTGTTCTCCGGGGCCAGCGCCGGGATCAGTGCGGAGATCGGCACGAAGCCGGCCAGCGTGATGCCGTAGAGCATGCCGCAGACGATCGCGACCGGGTAGTTGCTGCCGACGGCCTGCGGGACGAAGTACAGCGTCAGGGTCGTGATCGCGCAGCCGATGCCGCCGAAGGAGGCGATCGTCTTCCGCCAGCCGATCCTGTCGCCGATGACGCCGAAGATCAGGTTGAAGACGACGTTGGTGCCGTAGATCACGGCGAGCAGGGTCAGCCAGCGGCCCTCGCCGAAGCCCAGTTCCTTGCCGAAGACGGTGGGCAGGAAGACCAGGAAGCCGAACTCCGGCGCGGTGTTGATGATGCGTACTACGCAGCCCACCGCGACCCGGGGGTGCGTCCAGGCGATCGAGAGGCTGGAGATCAGTGACTGCACCGGCTTGACCTCGGGCGGTGCCAGCCGCGAGAAGCCGGTGCGCTCCTTGACGCCGAACATGCAGAAGGCACCGCCGAGCGCGATGATGCCGAGCGCCACCCACAGGGTGCCGAACTGGCCGAAGACCGGGTTGGTGGCGCCGGCGACCAGCGAGCCGAGCGTGGGCAGGCCGCCGGTGAAGGCCATGTAGAACCAGCCGACCGCGGCACCCATCCGTGCCATGGGGGCCGTCGCCGTGATCCAGACCAGGAATCCGAAGGCGAACAGCGGGTAGCCAAAGCCCCGCAGACCGTAGAAGACCAGCATCAGGGCGTAGTTCTCGGGCCCGAGCGCGAAGACCAGGTAGAGGACGTCGAAGACGATCCAGATGGCCAGGCCCAGCTGCATCACCCGGCGCGGGCCCCACAGGTCCGACAGGGCACCGGAGAGCCAGGAGGCGAGCATGACCGTGACGCCGTAAGCCGTGATCACATACGAGGCGTGCACCTCGGTGCCCGCGCCGTGCTCGGCCATGTAAGGAGCGATGAAGCCCGACTCGACGCCGTCGCCGACCATGAAGAGCAGGACGCCGAGGTAGCCGTAGACCAGCGCCTTGGGGATGCCGAGGCGGTCCGGCAGTGAGAGCGCCGAGGGTGGAGCCATGTTCGCGCCTCCGTGGGGAGAGGGTGTGCCGTGAAGGGGGATGCGAGCAGCATGAATCCTGTGAACTTCACATGCAAGGTGTGATGCCGGGTTTTTACTCCCGCGATTCTCACGCTGCGGACCGTGATTTGCGGCTCAGGGGGTGACGAAGCTGTGATCTGGATGTTAAATCCAACAGGGACGGAACAAAGGAGTGTGCCCTGATGACCACGACGCCCGACGGCCTCGGACACAACGCCGCGACCTTCCGCGAGGACTGGCTGGAAGGACTGGCCGACGCGTACGCGCGCACGCTCCGGAGGGTCCCCGGCACCTTCGGCGTGGTCGGCCGCCACGCCCCGCGTCCCGGCAAGGTCGCCCTCGTCATCGGCGGCGGCTCCGGCCACTACCCGGCCTTCGCCGGGCTGGTCGGACCCGGCCTCGCGGACGCGGCGGCGGTCGGCGACGTCTTCGCCAGCCCCAGCGCCGAGCAGATCTACCGCACCGCCAAGGCCGCCGACGGCGGCGCCGGCGTGCTGATGTCCTACGGGAACTACGCCGGCGACGTGATGCACTTCGGCCTGGCGGCCCGCCGCCTCGCCGCCGAGGGTGTGCCCGTGCACACCGTCCTGGTCACCGACGACGTGGCCAGCGGCCCGCCGCCGGTGGAGGGCCAGGAGATCGACCCCTCGCGCGACCGGCGCGGGGTCGCGGGCGACTTCTTCGTCTTCAAGGTGGCGGGCGCCGCCGCCGAGCGGGGCGACGACCTGGCCGGGGTGACCCGGCTGGCCGCCCGCGCCAACGCCATGACCCGCACCTTCGGCGCCGCCTTCTCGGGCTGCACGCTGCCCGGCGCGGCCGAGCCGCTGTTCACCGTCACCGAGGGCACCACCGAGCTGGGCATGGGCATCCACGGCGAGCCCGGCCTGCGCACCACCCGCGGCCTCACCGCGAGCGAGCTGGCCGACGAGCTGGTCGACAACCTCCTCCCGGAGCTGCCGCCGCTGCCCGAGGGCGCGGGCGGCCGGGTCGCGGTGCTGCTCAACGGCCTCGGCCGGACCAAGTACGAAGAGATGTTCGTGGTGTTCCGGCAGGTCAACCGGCGCCTGAAGGCGGCGGGACTGACGCCCTTCCGGCCGGAGGTCGGCGAGTTCGTCACCTCCTTCGACATGGCGGGCGTCTCGCTGTCGGTGATGGTCCTCGACGACGAACTGGCCGAGCTGTACGACGCGCCGTGCGACACCCCGGCCTTCCGCAGCCTGCCCGGGCCCCGTACGGACGCCGACGACGTGCGGGAGACCGCGGCGGTGCCCGAGCAGCGGCAGCAGGCCGCGCCCTCCGCCGCCGGCCTGCCCGCGACCGTGGCCCTCCAGGCCGCACTGGACCTGGTCGCCGCGAACGAGGACGAGCTGGGCCGCCTCGACGGGGTCGCGGGCGACGGGGACCACGGCATCGGGATCGTGCGCGGGCTGCGCGCCGCGGTGGCCGCGGCCCGCGACAGTGAGCCGGGACCGGCCGGTGACCCGCGCTCCGCGGGCCGCGCGCTGCTCAGCGCGGGCCTGGCCCTCGCGGACGCCTCCGGCGGCGCCTCGGGCGCCCTGTACGGGGCGCTGCTGGCCGAGACCGGCGCCGTCCTCGTACGGGCCCCGGAAGGCGCCTCCTGCACGACGGCGCTGCTCGCGGAGGCCGTGGCCGCGGCGCAGCGGGCCGTGTCGGAGCTGGGCGGCGCCGCGGTGGGCGAGAAGACCATGCTGGACGCGCTGGACCCGTTCCGGGCCGAGTTGGCCGCCCGTACGGGTGAGGACCTGGCGACGGCCTGGCGGGCGGCGGCCGAGGTCGCCACGAAGGCCGCGGCCGCGACGGCGGAGCTGACTCCTGCGCGGGGGCGTGCGGCCCGGATGGGAACGATGGGGTACGGCCACGCGGATGCCGGGGCGACGTCGTTGGCGCTGCTCGTCACCGCCGTGGGGGCCACGCTCCGCTGACGGCCGCGGCGCCGCGGTGGCCGGTCGCGCCCGCGCGGCGGAGCCGCATGTCGACACGCTCCCGCGCCCCTGAACGCCCCTGGCGGGGCGCCAAGCGCGAAGGGCCCCGCACAGCAGAGTGTGCGGGGCCCTTCGCGTACGGGCGGGCGCTAGCGCAGGCGTGCCATGAGGGCGTGTTCCACGAGCGTGATGAGCGCGCTCTTGGCCTCGCTGCGGTGCCGTGCGTCCGTCGTGATGATCGGTGCGTCCGGGCCGATCTGCAGGGCCTCACGGACCTCGTCGGGGGTGTACGGCTGGTGCCCGTCGAAGCCGTTGAGGGCGATGACGAACGGCAGGCCGCTGTTCTCGAAGTAGTCCACGGCCGGAAAACAGTCCGCCAGGCGGCGGGTGTCCACCAGCACCACGGCGCCGATCGCGCCGCGGACCAGGTCGTCCCACATGAACCAGAACCGGTCCTGACCGGGCGTACCGAAGAGGTACAGGATCAGGTCCTGGTCCAGGGTGATACGGCCGAAGTCCATCGCCACCGTCGTGGTGGTCTTGTCCGGCGCGTGCGTGAGGTCGTCGATGCCCGCCGAGGCGGAGGTCATCACGGCTTCGGTACGCAGCGGATTGATCTCAGAGACGGCCCCGACGAAGGTCGTCTTGCCCACGCCGAAGCCGCCCGCCACCACGATCTTCGCGGAGGTGGTGGAGCGGGCTGCACCGCTAGAGCTTGCGAAGTCCACTGAGCACCCTTTCGAGCAGTGTCACATCTGGCTGTCCGCCGGCGGACTCGTCACCGCCGGGCTGATGAATGGCGACGAGTCCGGCCTCCGCCAGGTCGGCGACGAGGATCCGGGCGACGCCGAGGGGGATGGAGAGGAGCGCGGAGATCTCGGCGACCGACTTGATCTCGCGGCACAGATGGCAGATGCGCTGATGCTCCGGCAGCTGGCCCTGCAGCTGAGCCTGGCCGGCCGTGGTGTGCACCAGGGCCTCGATGGCGAGCTGGTAGCGCGGCCGGGTGCGGCCCCCGGTCATGGCGTACGGGCGGACCAGCGGGTTCTGCGCACCACCGGTCGGCGCCGACGGCTCGGGTCGCCGGTGCGGCTGGACCGGTTCTATACGGGGAACCAGGGGCCCCTCGTCACCGTAACCGTACGGCGACGGAGAGGGGCTGCCGTACGACGTGTCGTAGGGCTGCGGCGCGGGCGGCCGCGGCTGCCGGCGACTCGGTGCGGAAGGGAAGTTGAAGCGGTTGTACTGGGTTTCGCCCTGCGACTCGGGCTGATGCCCAAAATCGTACGGGTATCCGCTAGGGGGCGTTGCCACGTTTCCTCCTCCAACTTGCCGATCCGACGCCGGTCGCGCCACCGCACCCTATGGCGCGGTGGCGAGAAACGCACTGCCTGTCTGTCAGTTGAGAAGGCTGCCCTGCAGTTCGGCGCGCAGGTCGGGCGTGAGAACACTGCCCGCGCGGTCGACCAGAAGGGCCATCTCGTAACCGACGAGGCCGATGTCGCACTCGGGGTGCGCCAGTACGGCCAGCGACGATCCGTCCGAGACGGACATGATGAAGAGGAAGCCGCGCTCCATCTCCACCACGGTCTGATTGACGCTCCCGCCTTCGAAAATGCGGGAGGCACCCGAGGTCAGCGAGGTCAGCCCGGAGGCCACCGCCGCCAACTGGTCGGCTCTGTCCCGAGGGAATCCCTCGGACATGGCGAGGAGGAGACCGTCCGCGGAGACCACGACCGTGTGGGACACACCGGGGGTGTTGTCCACGAAGTTGGTGATCAACCAGTTCAGGTTCTGCGCCGCCTGGCTCATCGGGCTCACACTAACGCTCCTGATCGTAGGTGCTGCCGGGGCCGAAGCCCTGTTGGTCATTCTTGGGTGCCTCCATACCGGCACTGCGTCCCTGCTGGATGCCGCGGCGCAGGTTGCTCAGCCTGCCCCGGACGTCCTCGGGCGCGCGGGAGACCTGAGGGCCGCCCTGCAGGGTCTGCTCCGCCGTGCCCTCGACCAGGTTGGCCTTGGGCACGCGCCGGGGAAGACCGGAGGGAGTGATCCCGCCCGCCTTCGGCTCGCGAAGCTGCTCCGCTCGCTGCCAGCGCTCGTCGTTGGCGGTGCGCCAACCAAAGCTGTCCTCCGACACGCTCCGCTGTTGCGGGGGCGACGCCGGCTCCTCGGGCTGCTGCCACTCCTGCTGGCCCGGCGCCTTGTCGCCTCCGCGGCGCGGAAGGCCGGCGTCTGTCAGCGAGTGGACTTCGCTCGGGGTGGGACCCGGACGATCGAATGCTACGCGTTCCTGCGGCTGCGCGGGAGCGTCCGGACCATTGTGGTCCGATTCCGCTTGTCCGCCGAAGTACCCCTGGAACGAAGCGGGTTCGCTCCAGGCGGGACGCTGCTGGTCCTGCGCCGGGTACTGCGGCTGCTCACCAGTGGCCTCCGAAGGCCCCTGGTCAAACATGTTCCCGCCACCGAAGGACGGGGCGCCGTAGCCGCTGCCGGCAGGCTCGTCATAGCCCTGCCCGCCGGGCTCCTGGGGGGCGTACGGCTGCTGCTGGAAGCCGTTGTACGCGCCGCCCGAGCCCTCCGCTTCGCCACGCCGGGGGAGCCCGCCGAAGTCCTGCGCCGGGTTCTGCGCCGGCTCCTGGCCCTGCTGCGCACCGTTCTGCGGAGCGCCGCTCTGGGCCTCCAGCGCCGCGCGGCGCTCCTCGCGGAGCAGCGAGCGGCCCACGGGGTCGAGGTCCCGGCCGTCGTCCGACGGCCGGTAGTGGTCGTCGAAGCCGAGTTCGGCCGCGGTACGGATGTCGGGCTGCTGGGTGAACGACTGCGGGTGCTCCGGCATGATCCGGGAGACCGTGAAGTCGTCCTCGAACTGCTCCTCGCCGCCACCGCCGTGGGTGATCGCCTCCGGCAGCATGACCAGCGAGGTGGTGCCGGCCGTCTCGCCCGAGGGGCGCAGCTGGACGCGGATGCCGTGCCGGTCCGCCAGCCGGCCGACCACGAACAGGCCCATGCGCTGGGAGATCGCGATGTCGACGGTCGGCGGGTTGGCCAGCTTGTGGTTGATGTCCGCGAAGTCCTCTGGGGTGAGCCCGATGCCCTTGTCGTGGATCTCGATCATCACGCGGCCGTCCGGGAGACGGGTCGCGGTGACCCGCACCTTGGTCTGCGGCGAGGAGAACGTGGTGGCGTTCTCCAGCAGCTCCGACAGCAGATGCACGAGGTCGGTCACGGCCTGGCCGTGGATCTCGCTCTCCGGGACGCCCTGGAGCTCGATGCGCTCGTAGGACTCCACCTCGGAGGTGGCCGCGCGCAGCACGTCCACCAGCGGGACCGGCTGGGTCCAGCGGCGGCCCGGCTCCTCGCCCGCGAGGATGAGGAGGTTCTCGCCGTTGCGCCGCATACGGGTGGCGAGGTGGTCCAGGCGGAAGAGGCTCTCCAGCTGGTCCGGGTCCGCCTCGTTGTTCTCCAGGTCGGTGATGAGCGTCAGCTGCCGCTCGATCAGGCCCTGGTTGCGGCGCGAGAGGTTGGTGAAGATCGCGTTGACGTTGCCCCGCAGCAGCGCCTGCTCGGCGGCCAGCCGCACGGCCTCGCGGTGGACCTGGTCGAAGGCCCGCGCGACCTCGCCGATCTCGTCGGTGGTGGAGATCGGGATCGGCTTGATCCGGGTGTCGACCCGGCCCGGGTCCGTACGGGAGAGCTGGTCGACCAGCATCGGCAGCCGCTGCTCCGCGATGCCGAAGGCGGCGGTGCGCAGCTCCTGCATGTTGCGGGTCATCGAGCGGGCCATCAGGCCGGCGATGAGGAAGGCGATGATCAGCGCGCCCAGCGCGACGCCGGAGTCCACGAAGGTGGTCTGCTGCGCGTCGGACGAGATCTGCGCGGCCTCGGCCACCGCCTTGTCGGCGAGGTCCTTCTCGATGCTGCGGTACATGTCGAACTTGCCGGTGGCGGCCGTGTACCAGGTCTTCGGGGTGATGCCCTTGGCGGCGAGCAGCTGCGGCGAGGCGCCGGAGGAGATCGCCTGGACCATCTGGTCCATGGTCGGCGGCGCCTGGAAGGTGCGACCGGCCGCGGCGGACTGCCGCTTGGCCTGGGCCGCCTGCTCCCGCGCCTTCTTCTTCAGCGCGGCGGAGTCCGTCTTCAGGCGCGCGATGTCCTCGGGGGTGCCGCCGGAGGTGTACTCGCCGATGGCGATGCCCTCCAGGTAGGCGTACGAGGCGTAGGCGGTCAGCTGCTTCTTGCGCTCCTTGGCGTCGGACGCCGGGTGCACCAGCAGGTGGGTGCCGATGGAGCGCTGCAGTGACGTGGCGGCCTTGGCCAGCGAGACGGCGTAGACCGTACGGCCGTAGGAGGTGATGTTGCCGGTGCCCAGACCCAGCTCGTTGGAGAACTCCATCAGCGGGTGCTGGACCTCGGTGTAGCCCTCCTCGGTCTGCACGCCGGTCAGCTGCGAGGTGTAGGCGGCCTTGCGCAGCGCGTCGAGCTTGGGCTCGACCTTCTCGAAGACCGCGAGGCGGCGCTTCAGGCCCGGCTTGTCGGGCATGTTCTTGACGGCGTCGTGGAAGTCGGCCGCGGCGGCGTCGGTGTCGGCGCGGGCGTCACGGACGGCCGGGTCGTTCTGCTTGCCCTGGAGGAGCGGCGCCGCGGTGCGGTCGCGCTCGTCGACGAGGGCCTGGCCGTAGGAGGCGGCGGCCTGGACCAGCTTCGCGGTGTTCTCGGCGTCCTGCGCCTCGTTCCAGGTACCGACCGAGGTGTTCACCCGCAGTCCGGCGAAGATCAGCGCCAGGATCACGGGGAGCAGCAGGATCGCGTTCAGGCGGGTGGCCACCCGCCAGTTGCGCGGGGACATCCGGTTGCCGCGTACCGGCTGGGCGGTCAGCGGACTTTCGGGCGCGTCGGAAGGCGACGCCGTACTACGCGGCGGCGGTGTGAAGTTGCCCCGCTGCGCCGCCTGCTGCGGCGCGGGGCCCGACTTGCTTCGCCTCACTCGACCAACAACCTCTCGGCGCCGGCACGTCTCTCACTGTGCCGTTTCGTTCTGGGCGTTACCTACTCCGGAGTTCAGCGAATTCCAGCACGTCAGGGCCGTGCGTTCCAAACAGTGCGCAAAAGATGAGCAAGGCCGCCCGGGCGCCAGATAAAAGGGGCGTTAAGGGCGAGGCGCGGCAAAAGCCGGGGTGAAAGTGAACACAGCGAAGCCAGCTGTGCGCATCCGGTGTCCAGGTGCTGGGATTTCTCTGTCGAAACGTTATGAACGCCGGGGCCCGGCGTGTCCAAGGACACAACGGGCCCCGGCGCAACTGACCACGTCGAAGCGCTACTTGAGCCGCGCCATCAGAGCGTGCTCGACCAGCGTGATGAGGGCACCCTTGGCCTCGCTGCGGTGCCGCGCGTCGGTGGTGATGATCGGCGCGTCGGGGCCGATCTGCAGGGCCTCACGGACCTCGTCCGGGGTGTACGGCTGCGCGCCGTCGAAGCCGTTCAGCGCGATCACGAACGGCAGGCCGCTGTTCTCGAAGTAGTCGACAGCGGGAAAGCAGTCGGCGAGCCGGCGGGTGTCGACCAGCACCACGGCGCCGATCGCACCGCGGACCAGGTCGTCCCACATGAACCAGAAACGGTCCTGGCCGGGCGTGCCGAAAAGATAAAGGATCAAATCCTGATCGAGGGTGATACGCCCGAAATCCATGGCGACGGTGGTCGTCGTCTTGTCCTGCACGTGACTGAGGTCGTCGATGCCCGCCGAAGCGGAGGTCATCACGGCCTCGGTACGCAGCGGATTGATCTCGGAGACCGCCCCGACAAAGGTGGTTTTGCCCACGCCGAAACCGCCCGCCACCACAATCTTCGCGGACGTGGTCGAACGGGACTCGGCCTCAGAGCTTTCGAAGTCCACTGAGCACCCTCTCCAGCAAGGTCACATCGGGCGTGCCGCCGGCCTCACCGCTGCCACCGGGCTGGTGGATCGCCACCATGCCGGCCTCGGCCAGGTCGGCGACCAGGATTCTGGCCACCCCCAGCGGTATGTGGAGCAGCGCGGAGACCTCCGCCACCGACTTGACCTCGGCGCACAGATGGCAGATGCGCTGGTGCTCCGGCAGCAGTCCGGGCAGCTGGGAGGGATCGGCCGTGGTGCTGACCAGCGCCTCTATGGCGAGCTGGTAGCGCGGCCGGGTCCGGCCTCCGGTCATCGCGTAGGGGCGGACCAGTGGCTGGTCGCCCCCGTCGGCGTACGGGGTATGGCCGTACGGGCCGGGCGAAGCGGGTGGCGGGGTCATGGGTCCTCCGGGCTGGACAACTGGCTGTCGTCGGGTCGGGCCGGTGGGGGGAACTGCGGCACGTGGAATCGGTGGTGGATCAGTTGAGCAGGCTGCCCTGCAGCTCGGCGCGCAGGTCCGGTGTGAGGACGCCCCCCGCGCGGTCGACGAGCAGGGCCATCTCGTAACCGACGAGGCCGATGTCGCACTCGGGGTGCGCCAGTACGGCCAGCGACGATCCGTCGGAGATGGACATGAGGAAGAGGAAGCCGCGCTCCATCTCCACCACGGTCTGGTTGACGTTCCCGCCCTCGAAGATGCGGGAAGCGCCGGATGTCAGGGAGGTGAGCCCGGAGGCCACCGCGGCGAGCTGGTCGGCCCGGTCCCGCGGGAAGCCCTCGGACATCGCGAGCAGCAGACCGTCGACCGAGACGACCACCGTGTGGGACACCCCGGGGGTGTTGTCCACGAAGTTGGTGATCAACCAGTTCAGGTTCTGCGCCGCCTGGCTCATCGGACTCAACTAACGCTCCTGCTGGTGAGTGGGGTCCACGATGGGATGCGTGCCGGTGTGACCGGCCTGCCGGCCCTGCTGGATGCCCCGGCGGAGATTGGTCAGCCGGCCGCGCACGTCGTCCGGCGAGCGGGAGACCTGCGGTCCGCCCGGCCGGGGTTCCTGCTGCGCGGTGCCTGCGACCAGATTGGCACGTGGGACCCGGCGCGGCAGCCCGGAGGTGGTGACCCCGCCGGCCGCCGGCTGCCGGACCTGCTCGGCCCGGCGCCACACGTCGTCGTTGGGCGAGGTACGCCACTGGGCCTGCCCCTGCCCCTGCCCCTGCGCGCCGCTGCCGGCCGGCTCACGCCGGGGCAGCCGCGGCGCCTCGGGGGCACTCTGCGGCCGGCTCGGCTGCTCCTGCGCCGCGCTGCCGCCCGGCTGGGTGAACCAGTTCGACTCGATCGTGTCGAAGATCGGCGTACGGCCGTCGCCGCCCGTGTCGCGCGGCGCGGGGCCGCCGAGGTAGTCGGCGTCGTCCGGCGCGCTGCTCGGCTGCTGCTGCAGCGGCACCTCGCCGGTACGGGGACCGCGCCCGAAGGCGTCGTCCCGGCCGAAGGCGTCGTCCCGGCCGAACATGTCGTCGCGTCCGTAGGAGTCGGCGTCGTACGCCTGGCCGCCGCGCGCCGGGGCCTCCTCGCCGCGGCCGGGCGCGGGGGCGCTCTCCTCGGCGGGGCGGCCGTCCTGCGCGGACTGCGGGGCGAACTCGCCGCTCCACATGGGACTGCTGGGCCCGGCGGGCGCCGCGGGAGGCGTGGGGGCCTCCTCGGCGGGCTGCCCGGACGACGGGGCCGACGGCAGAGTGAACTCGCCGCTCCACATCGGCCGGCCGCCCTGCGCCGGACCGCCCTGTGCGGGGCCGTCGTCGCGGGCCTGGGCGTCCGCACCGGGGCGCGGGCCGCCGAAGTCGGGACGCTCGAACTGCGCCGTGTCACCGGGGCCGCCGGCCGCCGGCTGCGAGAACTGACCGGGAGCCTCGGGCCGCTGGAACTGCCCGGTCGTCTCCGGGCGCTCGTACTGCGCCGGGAGCTCCGGACGGCCGTAGCCGCCGGCCGTGCCGTGCTCCTCGTGGCCGCGCGGGCGGTCCTCCTGGGGGCGCCGGGGCGCCAGCGGCCAGTCGTCGGCCGCCTCGCCGCGCTCACGCCGCGCACCCCAGCTGGAACCGGGCTGCTGCGCGTGCTGCTGCGGCGCGGACGCGTCCTGACCCGCGGGACCGCCGGTCAGCTCGCCGGCCGGGCCGGGGGCACCTCCCAGCGGTAGCTGGGGGCGCGTGGGCAGCTGCGGCCGCTCGCCGCGCGGCGCGGGTGCGCCGGTGGGCGGGGCGACGGTCGGCTGGTGGTTCGCGGCCGGCGGCTGGGCCGGCTCACCGCTGCGCACCGGCAGCGAGGGCCGGTCCTGGCCGGCGGGCGCCGCCGGACGGTTGCCGAAGGCGTCGTTCTGCGGACCGGCCGGGGCGCCGGGGGCACCGCCTGGCGCGCCCGCGCCGGGGCGGGTGGGCAGCGCCGTACGGGGGCCCGCGCCGACCTGGCCGCGCGGCTGGAGGCCGGCGAGCCGGCTGGAGTGCTGGCCGCCCGCGTCACCGGCGCCGCGGCCGCCCTGGGGCTTGCCGGCCTTGCCGCCCGGGCCGGCCTTCTTGTTGGCGCCGCCGCTCTGCGCGACGTCCACCGGCAGCATGACCAGCGCGGTCGTGCCACCGGAGTCGGAGGGGCGGAGCTGGACGCGGATGCCGTGCCGCAGGGACAGCCGGCCGACCACGAAGAGGCCCATCCGGCGGGACACCGAGACGTCCACGGTCGGCGGGCTGGCCAGCCGCTCGTTGATCGCCGAGAGGTCCTCGGGGGACAGGCCGATGCCGGTGTCGTGGATCTCGACCAGGACACGGCCGTCGGGCAGCGCGTGGCCGGTCACCTTGACCTTGGTCTGCGGCGAGGAGAACGAGGTGGCGTTCTCCAGCAGCTCGGCGAGGAGGTGCACGAGGTCGTTGACGACGCGGCCGGCGACCTCGGTGGTCGGCACGGCGCTCAGTTCGATGCGCTCGTACTGCTCCACCTCGGAGGCGGCGGCGCGCAGGACGTCGACCAGCGGGACCGGGCGGGTCCAGCGGCGGCCCGGCTCCTCGCCCGCGAGGACGAGGAGGTTCTCGCCGTTACGGCGCATGCGGGTCGCGAGGTGGTCGAGCTTGAACAGCGAGGAGAGCTGGTCGGGGTCGGCCTCGCGGGACTCCAGCTCCGAGATCAGCGACAGCTGCCGCTGGATGAGGCCCTGGCTGCGGCGCGAGAGGTTGGTGAACATCGCGTTGACGTTGCCCCGCAGCAGCGCCTGCTCGGACGCCAGCCGGACGGCCTCGCGGTGCACCTCGTCGAACGCGGTGGCCACCTTCCCGATCTCGTCCCGGCTGTGCACGCCGACGGACTCGACCGAGGTGTCGACCTCCTGCGGGTCCGCCTCGGAGAGCTGCTTGACCAGCTCGGGCAGCCGCTTCTGGGAGACGGTCTGGGCGGTGTCCTGCAGGCGGCGCAGCGAGCGGACCATGGAGCGGGAGACGACGAACGCGCCGATCAGCGAGATGCCGAGGACGAGCAGGATCACCGCACCGTTGATGATGGCGCCGGTGGTCGCGTCGTTGCGCAGCTCGCGTGACTTCTGCTCCATCTGGGAGAGCAGCGTCGTCTCGATGCGCGACATCAGGCTGATCTTGTTGGTGTCGAGGTCGTACCAGTCCAGGTACGACATCTCCTCACCGCGGATGCCCGACTCGGTCTTGAAGCTGCGGTCGGCGAAGGAGTTCGCGTGCTCGATGTCGTCGTTGCCGCTGTCCAGGCCCTCCATGAGGGAGGCGGCGCCGGGGTAGATGTTGGAGAACCGCTTGAGCGCGGACTCCTCGTTGTCCTCGGCGGTACGGCCGGCCAGCCGGTCGTTGGCGGACAGGTGCGCGTGGCCCTTGTGCGCCAGACCGGCACTGACGAAGGCCCGCTGCATGGAGGCGTACTCCTTGGCGGAGGAGAACGCGGCCAGCGAGCGGGTGCTCTGGATCATCTCCGGGTTGCTGGTCGCCTGCGCCATGTCCTGGGAGAGCGCGAGCAGGGAGGTGATGAGCTGGTTGTACGCGCTGATCGTCTGGGCGACGTTCTCCTTGTCGGAGTACGCCTTGTTGCGGACCTCGTTGAGGGTGCCCAGCTGGCGCTGGATGTCGACGATCGTGGCGCGGACGCCGGCCATGGAGCCGCGCACCGAGTCGATGTCGTCGGTGTGCTCCTTGAACGACTTGACCGCGCGGTCGGTCTCCTCGCGCGGCGCCACGACATCGGTGTCGTCCTTGGTGTTGCCCGAGCCGGCGACCGGGCCGGCCGAGCGGTCCCGCTCCTCCTGGAGCGCGTCGGCGAGCTCGGTGGCCTGCCGCGTCATCTCCGTGAGGAGCTGCATGCGGTCCAGCTGGTCGATGTTGTCCAGCTCGCTGCTGATCCGCAGACCGCCCAGCGTCGTGGCGGCGACCACGGGCAGGGCGATCAGGGAGACCAGGCGCGTGCTGATGCGCCAGTTGCGCAGCGACAGACGGGTCCCGGGGCCCGTGGGGCCCTTGACCTTGGGGCGCTCGGCGGCGGAGTCGCCGGCCGGCGCCGGGTCGGTCCGGTCGGTCGGCAACGTGCCGCTCGCCGGACCGTTGCTCTGGGCGCGCTGCTGCGAGGAGGCGCGGTCGGTCCCGCCGCGCAGCTCCGGGTCAGCCGCAGCGCTGCCATCCCTCTTGAAACGTCCCTGCACTAGCGTCGCAACCTCTGGACCAGGCGTCCCGCCGCGTAACGGCGGGACGGTGTCGAGTCGTAGGGGGCCGCGGGCCCCATGGCGGTCGTGAGTGTGACCGGAGGGCTGCTCCCTCTGGCGAAGAGAGCGACACCCACCGCGCGGCGCTGCTCTGCGCCCCCTGCGCGCCGTGTGAAACATGCGGCGGTCCGGGGAATTCCAGCACAGTGCCGGAGCAGCAACAAGAGCGGAGGCCCTGGCTGTGACATGTGTGACGCAATGTATGGAGTGAGTAACGAGTCGTAGAAGCTCCCGCCCCTTATAACGGACTTTTGCGAGCGTTCCGGTCGCCATAGCGCGACGCCCCGGGTTCGGTAAAGGGGAGTGGAACGTGCACTTCGATCCGCCAATGTCCGTTTCGGCGGTGGTTTTCGATCATGAAAATTGCGGCATTTGCCACACTGTTCGTGAGCAAACTCACATGATGATCGTCGACTTGGCCGCCCCGCGGACGGGAATGGCGCGCATAGCCTTGCGCTTTACACAGGTGCCGCTATCGCCCAGCGGCACCTGAGCCATGTCCACCATGACGCGAGATACGCGAGGCATTCCACAGTGAAGACGACGATGATGTTCCGCTCCATAGCCAACCCGCGGCGCACCACTCTGATGCACCTGAAGGACGCGGACGAGCTGCAGACCGCACCGGTCGAGGAGAGCGCGGCCCCGGAGCACGCCGTCGAGCTGCCCGCCCAGACCGCCAACCCCCGCCGCACCGTCCTCATGACCGCGCCCGAGTAGGACGCCACGCACAAAACGGGGCAGCACGCCCCGTACGAAGAGGACAGAGGGCGGGCGCTGCTCCCGCGATAGCCTGGGTTGTCCACTCCCGGTTAGAGATCAAGAGGGGCAGCGGCTTCCGTGCGCATCGCCAGATTCTCCATCGACGGCAACGTCGGCTTCGGCGTCGTCGAGGGCAATGACCTCGACGTCATCAAGGGACACCCCTTCGCCGAGTTCGAGCG
The DNA here is from genome assembly GCF_044544605.1 of Streptomyces sp. NPDC053560. Classification (NCBI taxonomy): domain Bacteria; kingdom Bacillati; phylum Actinomycetota; class Actinomycetes; order Kitasatosporales; family Streptomycetaceae; genus Streptomyces; species Streptomyces sp. NPDC053560. The sequence continues at coordinate 357,222 of NZ_JBITXI010000006.1, forward strand.
CTCGGGGCAGAAGGTCCCCCTGGACAAGGTGCGGCTGCTGCCGCCCGTCCTCCCGAACAAGGTCGTGGCCATCGGCCGCAACTACGCCGAGCACGCCAAGGAGCTCGGCAACGAGATCGACGACGTACCGGTCGCCTTCTTCAAGCCCTCCACCTCCGTGGTCGGCCCCGGCGACCCCGTCGTGTACCCCTCCTTCTCGCAGGAGGTGCACCACGAGGCCGAGCTCGCCGTCGTCATCGGCCGCATGTGCCGCGAGGTCCCCCGCGAGCGCGTCAAGGACGTCATCCTCGGCTACACCTGCGCCAACGACGTCACCGCCCGCGACATCCAGAAGCGCGAGAAGCAGTGGGCCCGGGCCAAGGGCTTCGACAGCTCCTGCCCGCTCGGCCCCTGGGTCGAGACCGAGCTGGACCCGAGCGACCTGACCATCCAGTGCACGGTCAACGGCGAACAACGCCAGCTGGGCCGCACCAGCGAGATGGTCCGCTCGATCGAGGACCTGATCGTCCACATCACCGAGGCGATGACGCTGCTCCCCGGCGACGTCGTCCTCACGGGCACCCCCGCGGGGGTCGGCCCGCTCAACGTCGGCGACGAGGTCGCCGTCACCATCGAAGGCATCGGCACTCTCACCAACAAGGTGATCAAGCGTGGCTAACGCGACCCCCGCCCCCAAGCTCTCGACTTCGCTCGAGCAGGGGGCACCCCCCCGCGTACGGTTCTGTCCCTCGCCGACCGGCAACCCCCACGTGGGCCTGGTCCGCACCGCCCTCTTCAACTGGGCGTTCGCCCGGCACCACCAGGGCTCCATGGTCTTCCGGATCGAGGACACCGACGCGGCCCGCGACTCCGAGGAGTCCTACCAGCAGCTCCTGGACGCCATGCGCTGGCTGGGCTTCGACTGGGACGAGGGCCCCGAGGTCGGCGGCCCGCACGCCCCGTACCGGCAGTCCCAGCGCATGGACATCTACCAGGACGTCGCGCAGAAGCTGCTGGACGGCGGCTACGCCTACCACTGCTACTGCACCGCCGAGGAGCTGGACGAGCGCCGCGAGGCCGCCCGCAAGGCCGGCAAGGCCTCCGGCTACGACGGCAAGTGCCGCACGGTCACCCCCGAGCAGAAGGCCGCGTACGAGGCCGAGGGCCGCACCTCGATCGTCCGCTTCCGGATGCCCGACGAGACGATCACCTTCACCGACCTGGTCCGCGGCGAGCTGACCTTCCAGCCGGAGAACGTCACCGACTACGGCATCCTCCGGGCCAACGGCGCGCCGCTGTACACCCTGGTCAACCCGGTCGACGACGCCCTGATGGAGATCACCCACGTCCTCCGCGGCGAGGACCTGCTCTCCTCCACCCCGCGCCAGATCGCGCTCTACAAGGCGCTGATCGAGCTGGGCATCGCCAAGCAGGTCCCGGCCTTCGGCCACCTGCCCTACGTCATGGGCGAGGGCAACAAGAAGCTCTCCAAGCGGGACCCGCAGTCCTCGCTGAACCTCTACCGCGAGCGCGGCTTCCTCCCCGAGGGCCTGCTGAACTACCTCTCGCTCCTCGGCTGGTCCTTCTCCGAGGACCAGGACCTCTTCTCCATCGACGAGATGGTCGCGAAGTTCGAGATCGAGGACGTCAACGCCAACCCGGCGCGCTTCGACCTCAAGAAGGCCGAGGCGATCAACGCGGACCACATCCGCCGCCTCGACGTGAAGACCTTCACCGAGGCCTGCGCCCCGTGGCTGCAGGCCCCGTACGCCCCCTGGGCCCCCGAGGACTTCGACCGGGCCGCGTGGGAGGCCATCGCCCCGCACGCCCAGACCCGCCTCACGGTCCTCTCCGAGATCACCCAGAACGTCGACTTCCTCTTCCTGCAGGAGCCGGTCTTCGACGAGGCGTCCTGGACCAAGGCGATGGGCAAGGGCGACCCGGTCGCGCTGCTCACCACCGCCCGCGCCAAGCTGGAGACCGCGGACTGGTCGAGCCCCGAGGCCCTCAAGGAGGCCGTCCTGGCCGCCGGCGAGGAGCACGGCCTCAAGCTCGGCAAGGCCCAGGCCCCGGTCCGCGTCGCCGTCACCGGCCGCACGGTGGGCCTCCCCCTCTTCGAGTCCCTGGAGGTCCTCGGCAAGGACCGCACCCTGGCACGCGTGGACGCCGCACTGAAGAAGCTGGGCGCGTAACCGCCCACCCCTGAAGAGGGGCGCCGACCCGCACCGGTCGGCGCCCCTTTCTCATTGCCCCGGCCGGGGATCCGCCCGCCGCGGGGCCGGACGGCCTCGGGGCACCGAGCACCCGAAGAGGCAGGTGTCCCGGGGGCGGCGCCGGTAGCGTGGGGATCATGCCGATACGCGCGGTTCTCTGGGACGTCGACGACACGATCTTCGATTACGCGAGCGCCGACCGCGCCGGGATGCGGGCGCATCTTCTTGCCGAGGGGCTGACCGGCGGGTATCCGTCCGTCGATGAGGCCCTCGCGCGGTGGAAGGAGCTCACCGAGCTGCACTGGCGGCGGTTCGAGAGCGGCGGCGTCGCCTTCGAGGCGCAGCGCCGCGACCGCGTGCGGGACTTCCTCGGTACGCCGTCGATGAGCGACGAGGAGGCCGACGACTGGTTCGGGCGGTACCTCGCGCACTACGAGGCCGCCTGGGCGCTCTTCCCGGACACGTTGCCGGCCCTGGAGCTGCTGGCGGCGGACTACCGGCACGCGGTGCTCTCGAACTCCTCCGTCCGCAACCAGGACCGCAAGCTGCGCGTCCTGGGCGTGCGGGACCGTTTCGAGGCGCTGGTGTGCGCGGCGGACCTGGGGGTCGCCAAGCCCGCCGCCGGGGCCTTTCACGCCGCATGTGAGGTCCTGGGACTGCCGCCGGCGGAGGTGGCGTACGTGGGCGACCAGCCCGACATCGACGCGCGCGGGGCGGTGGCCGCAGGGCTCACCGGCATCTGGCTGGACCGCCGGGGACTGGGCGGCCGTCCCGAGCTGGTCCGGATCACCGGCCTGAACCAGCTGCCCGGGCTGCTGCGCGGCGATACGCGTTTTGGAGCGCCGGACACCTTCGGGTAATGTTCTTTCTGCGCCGCCCGAGAGGGCCGAGAGGCCCGGCCGGGAAGCGTAACCCGAACAAAATCCCCGCAGGGGGTTGCGTTTTGGTGGCCTATGGTGTAATTGGCAGCACGACTGATTCTGGTTCAGTTAGTCTAGGTTCGAGTCCTGGTAGGCCAGCAAGAGATCATCTTTTGCGTCATCGCACGTCGAAGCACGTCTCTTGATTGCAGTGCAAGCCCCCGTTGTGTAGCGGCCTAGCACGCCGCCCTCTCAAGGCGGTAGCGCCGGTTCGAATCCGGTCGGGGGTACAGATCCTTTCAGCCCACCTCCTTCGGGTCGCTCCCGGATGCGGTGATGATGAGGATCGCTAGGGCCCCCGTTGTGTAGCGGCCTAGCACGCCGCCCTCTCAAGGCGGTAGCGCCGGTTCGAATCCGGTCGGGGGTACTGGTGGACCAGTCCTGGATTGGTCTACACCACCATGGCCTATGGTGTAATTGGCAGCACGACTGATTCTGGTTCAGTTAGTCTAGGTTCGAGTCCTGGTAGGCCAGCGCAGTTGAGCAGGTGAACTGCACCTCCTGCTGATCACAGCAGACCAGCCCCCGTTGTGTAGCGGCCTAGCACGCCGCCCTCTCAAGGCGGTAGCGCCGGTTCGAATCCGGTCGGGGGTACAGAAGAAAGGCCCTTCACTTCGGTGGAGGGCCTTTTTCGTTTGCCAAGAGAAAAGAGCGAGAAATGGCCCGGCCCGCCGCCGGCGGCGTTGGCGACGGCAGGCCCGGGGGAGAGGCTCGTACGGCGCAGGTCAGCTCGTACGGCGCAGGGCCTCGCTGAGGCGCGCGGCCGCGTCGATGACGGCCTGGGCGTGCATCCGGCCCGGGTGGCGCGTCAGGCGCTCGATCGGCCCGGAGACCGACACGGAGGCCACCACGCGGTTCGAGGGGCCGCGTACGGGCGCGGAGACCGAGGCCACGCCCGGCTCCCGCTCGCCGATCGACTGGGCCCAGCCACGGCGCCGTACGCCCGAGAGCGCGGTCGCGGTGAAGCGCGCGCCCTGAAGGCCGCGGTGCAGCCGCTCCGGCTCCTCCCAGGCCATCAGGATCTGCGCGGAGGAGCCCGCCTTCATCGGGAGCGTGGAGCCCACCGGGACGGTGTCCCGCAGGCCGGAGAGCCGCTCGGCAGCGGCCACGCAGATCCGCATGTCGCCCTGCCGGCGATAGAGCTGGGCGCTCTCGCCCGTCACATCGCGCAGGTGCGTGAGCACCGGACCGGCCGTGGCCAGCAGGCGGTCCTCGCCGGCCGCCGCGGCCAGTTCCGACAGCCGTGGTCCGAGAATGAACCGGCCCTGCATGTCCCTCGCCACCATCCGGTGGTGTTCCAGTGCTACCGCGAGCCGGTGCGCCGTGGGGCGCGCGAGCCCGGTCGCTCCGACCAGCCCGGCGAGGGTGGCCGGACCGGACTCCAGAGCGCTCAATACCAGAGCCGCCTTGTCGAGAACGCCGACGCCGCTAGAGTTGTCCATGCAACGATACTCGCGTCTCACACTGTGAAACGCAAGTTCAATTTTCTGCGGAAGTCGCCACTCTTGAAGCGAGGTCCTGGACCAGGGGCCTGTGTACCGCCCGGTACGAGGGGTACGAGCGGCGCGCAATCAGACGAGTTGGGCCGGCGAAGCGGCCGGCCGGAGGGACAGCGATGGGACGGACACTCGCGGAGAAGGTCTGGGACGACCACGTCGTCAAGCGCGTGGAAGGCGAGCCGGACCTCCTCTTCATCGATCTGCACCTGCTGCACGAGGTGACCAGCCCGCAGGCCTTCGACGGCCTGCGCAAGGCCGGCCGAACGGTGCGCCGTACGGACCTCACCCTCGCCACCGAGGACCACAACACCCCCACGCTGGACATCGACAAGCCCATCGCCGACCCGGTCTCGCGCACCCAGCTGGAGACGCTGCGCAAGAACTGCGCGGAGTTCGGCGTCCGGCTGCACCCGCTGGGCGACGTCGAGCAGGGCGTCGTCCACGTCGTGGGACCGCAGTTGGGACTGACCCAGCCGGGCACCACCGTGGTCTGCGGTGACTCGCACACCTCCACCCACGGCGCCTTCGGCGCGCTGGCCTTCGGCATCGGCACCAGCCAGGTCGAGCACGTACTGGCCACCCAGACGCTGCCGCTGTCCCCCTTCAAGACCATGGCCATCACGGTCGACGGCGAGCTGCCCGACAGCGTCACCGCCAAGGACCTGATCCTCGCCATCATCGCGAAGATCGGCACCGGCGGCGGCCAGGGCTACGTCATCGAGTACCGCGGTTCCGCCATCGAGAAGCTCTCGATGGAGGCCCGGATGACCATCTGCAACATGTCCATCGAGGCGGGCGCCCGCGCCGGCATGATCGCCCCGGACGAGACCACCTTCGCCTACCTCCAGGGCCGCGACCACGCCCCGAAGGGTGCGGACTGGGACGCGGCGGTCGAGTACTGGAAGACGCTGCGCACCGACGAGGACGCCGTCTTCGACCACGAGGTCGTCATCAACGCCTCCGAGCTGGCGCCGTTCGTCACCTGGGGCACCAACCCCGGCCAGGGCGCGCCGCTGTCCGAGCGCGTTCCGGACCCGGCGTCCTACGAGGACGCTTCGGAGCGGTACGCCGCCGAAAAGGCCCTGGAATACATGGGGTTGACGGCCGGTCAGCCGCTGCGCGACATCAAGGTGGACACCGTCTTCGTAGGTTCGTGCACCAACGGCCGCATCGAGGACCTGCGCTCCGCCGCCGCCCTCCTGGAAGGCCGCAAGGTCGCCGACGGCGTACGCATGCTCATCGTCCCCGGGTCCGTCCGGGTGGCGCTGCAGGCCGTCGAGGAGGGCCTGGACAAGGTCTTCACCGCGGCCGGCGCCGAGTGGCGGCACGCGGGCTGCTCCATGTGCCTGGGCATGAACCCGGACCAGCTGGCCCCGGGCGAGCGCTCCGCCTCGACCTCCAACCGCAACTTCGAGGGCCGGCAGGGCAAGGGTGGCCGCACCCACCTGGTCTCGCCCCAGGTCGCCGCCGCGACGGCGGTTCTCGGCCACCTGGCGTCCCCGGCCGACCTGTCCGACGCCGCCGTCCCCGCGCCCGCTGGAGTCTGAGAACGATGGAAGCATTCACCACCCACACCGGCCGGGCCGTCCCGCTGCGCCGCAGCAACGTCGACACCGACCAGATCATCCCCGCCCACTGGCTGAAGAAGGTCACCCGGGACGGCTTCGAGGACGGTCTTTTCGAGGCCTGGCGCAAGCAGCCCGACTTCGTGCTGAACCAGGACGTGTACCAGGGCGCCACCGTCCTGGTCGCGGGCCCGGACTTCGGTACCGGCTCCTCCCGTGAGCACGCCGTCTGGGCGCTGCAGAACTACGGCTTCAAGGCCGTCATCTCCTCGCGTTTCGCCGACATCTTCCGCGGTAACTCCCTCAAGAACGGTCTGCTGACCGTCGTCCTGCCGCAGGAGACCGTGGAGGCGCTGCAGCAGCTGGCCGAGGCCGACCCCACCGCCGAGGTGACGGTCGACCTGGTCAACCGCGAGGTGCGGGCCGAGGGCGTCAAGGCCGGCTTCGAGCTGGACGAGAACGCGCGTTGGCGGCTGCTGGAGGGGCTGGACGACATCAGCCTCACCCTTCGGGAGGAGGAGTCCATCGCCGCTTACGAGGCGAAGCGGCCGTCCTTCAAGCCGGAGACGGTAGTGGCCTGACCTCGGGATTTTCTGGCTGAAAGACATCTTGCATACGATGCGCTCCTTGCTACTTGGCAAGGGGCGCATCGTCTTGTTGAGTGGCGTGTTGAGGCCCCGTGAAGCGACAACTCACCGCAGATGGCACAATTAGCGCATGGAACGCGACGGCCAACTGGAGCTCTACGGTCTCGTCGCCGACCGCCTCAAGGCCGCACACACAAGAGTGCGGACACTGCAAGTCCCGGAGGGCGTACGGATGGCGCTGACCCGGAAGCTGCTCGTCATCACGGCTGCGGCAAAACACGATCTCGCCGGCGCGGCACGGCGTCTGGAGCGGTTCATGAACGACCTCGACGAAGGCCGTTATCCCGAAGATGTGGATGCCGACGGAACTCCGTGACGGTCGAGTTCGTTGCGGCACAAGGGTGATTAGCCCGTTTCGTGTTTGATTTGCGGTATATATCTGCCTAACGTGCGAAAAAGCTTGAACACTTTCGTTCCAGCAATGTCTCCGAAGGGGAAGACGTGAACAAGGCGCAGCTCGTAGAAGCCATTGCCGACAAGCTCGGCGGACGTCAGAACGCCGCAGACGCGGTCGACGCGGTCCTGGACGCCATCGTCCGCGCCGTGGTCGGCGGCGACCGCGTTTCGGTCACCGGATTCGGCTCGTTCGAGAAGGTCGACCGCCCGGCCCGCTACGCCCGCAACCCGCAGACGGGTGAGCGAGTGCGGGTGAAGAAGACCTCCGTGCCGCGATTCCGCGCCGGACAGGGCTTCAAGGACCTGGTCAGCGGCTCCAAGAAGCTCCCCAAGAACGACGTGGCCGTCAAGAAGGCCCCGAAGGGCAGCCTTTCCGGCGGCTCTTCCACCCGTACGACCGCCAAGGCCGCGGCCAAGAAGGCCACCGCCAAGAAGTCGGCGGCGAAGAAGACCACCACGGCCGCGAAGAAGACCACCGCCGCGAAGAAGGCGACGCCGGCGAAGAAGGCCACCACGGCGAAGAAGGCCACCACCGCCAAGAAGGCCACCACGGCCAAGAAGGCGACCCCGGCGAAGAAGACCGCCACCGCCAAGAAGGCGACCCCGGCCAAGAAGACCGCCACCGCCAAGAAGACCGCCCCGGCCAAGAAGACCACGGCGAAGAAGGCCCCGGCCAAGAAGACCACCGCCCGCAAGACCACCGCCAAGAAGACCACCGCGCGCAAGCGCTGACCTTCCTGCGGATCCTCGCGACGGGCCGGGCTCCCCTGAGGAGCCCGGCCCGCGGTGTGTTGTCCGCGCCCCACCCGATTAGGCTCTGACCATGCAGGCCACCGCATACACCTACGACGCCGACAGCCGCACCGGCAGCGTGCTGCTCGACGACGGCACCCCGCTGCCCTTCGACGCCGCCGCCTTCGACGCAGGCGCCCTCCGGCTCCTCCGGCCCGGCCAGCGCGTCCGCATCGACGTGACGGGCGACGGCGAGAACCGCCGCATCACCCTCATCACGCTCCAGACGTTCTGAAAACACCTCCGGACGTCCACGGACGTTTGAGAGCCGCCTCCGGCCTCCCTCAGGCGCCTTCAGGCCCCCTGGGCCCCCAGCGCCGCGATACGCGCCGAAATGGCCGCCGTGTGCCGGGCCGTCCGCGCCCCCACACCCAGCTCCAGCGCCACCCTGAGGTCCTCCGGGGTGTCCACGTCCTGCCGCACCGACCGCACACCGGACAGCGCGATCTCCCGCGCCCCCGAGGTCCTGTGCCGGGCACGCGAGGCACCCCCGAAAGCCGGCGCCAATTCCACCCCCGGCGCCGCGGTCAGCAGCGTCGTACCGATTTCCGCCGCATCCGCGAGAAATGCACGCGGAAATTGCGCGGCCGCCGAGAGCACCCGTTCCAGTTCCGCCGGACGCAGCGCGGGAAGATCCGCGTTCAACGCCGCCACCGCGGCATCGGGACGGGACGCCCGTACGGCCTGCGCGCCGTACGCGATCGCCGGATTCAGCCCGGCCGCCGGAGTGTCGGCCACAATGCGCGCCCCCAGAGCCGCGAGACCCTCACCGGCCAGCGGATCATCCGTGACAACCGCCACATCCCGTACCACCGGGCACGCCAGCGCCGCGGCCACGGTGTCCAGCGCGAACGCCAGTGCCAACCGGGGCCGGAACCGGGCGTCCGCCGCGGCGGACAGCCTGCTCTTGGCCCGCACCAGCGGTTTCAGAGGCACCACCAGGCTCCACACCGCGACCGCTCCTTCTTCTCGCATCGGCAGCATTGTCACCCGCTGCCGCCGCCCGCAGCAGGGCGCGGGGATACGGTGTCCTCGACAGACCGGGTACCGGGGGCGACACTTGTGCGGCTGCCGGGTCGCCGCAGCTCAGCAGGTCCCACAAGGAGGGTGTCCGAGTGTCCCGCCACAGAATCGGCTTCTGGTACCGCCTCGCAGCGGTCATCGCAAAACCGCCGCTCGTGGTTCTGTTCAAGCGGGACTGGCAGGGAATGGAGAACATTCCGGCCGAGGGCGGATTCATCACCGCGGTCAACCACAACTCGTATCTCGACCCGCTCTCCTACGCGCACTATCAGTACAACAGCGGACGGGTCCCGCGATTCCTCGCCAAGGCCGGCCTCTTCAAGGGCGGCTTCGTCGGCGCGGTCATGCGCGGCACGGGACAGATCCCGGTCTACCGCGAGTCCACCGACGCGGCCACCGCATTCCGGGCCGCCGTGGACGCCATCAACCGCGGCGAGTGCGTCGCCTTCTATCCCGAAGGCACCCTCACCCGGGACCCCGACATGTGGCCCATGCAGGGCAAGACCGGAGCGGCCCGCGTCGCCCTGCTCACCAAGGCACCCGTCATCCCCGTCGCCCAGTGGGGCGCCAACGAGGCGATGCCGCCGTACGCCAAGGACAAGAAACTCCGCCTCTTCCCGCGCAAGACCCTGCGCGTGAAGGCGGGCCCGCCCGTCGACCTGGACGAGTTCTACGGCCAGGAGCCCACCGCCGAGGTGCTGCGCGCCGTCACCGACCGCATCATGACGGCAGTGACCGCGATCCTGGCCGAGGTCCGCGACGAGCCCGCGCCCGCCGAGCCGTACGACCACCGCAAGGCCCGCGCCGAACAGCGCCGGAAGACCCAGCAGATGCGACGGCAGGACGAGGCGTCCGGCCGTACTCGGGAGGATGAAGGCAAGTGACGCGCTGCGCCGTCTACGGCACGGGGTCGTGGGGCACCGCATTCGCGATGGTGCTGGCCGACGCGGGCTGCGAGGTGACCCTGTGGGGCCGCCGCGCGGAGATCGCCGAGGCCATCAACACGACCCGCACCAACCCCGACTATCTCCCGGGCGTGGAGCTGCCGCAGACCGTACGGGCCACCACCGACCCCGCGGAGGCCGCCGCGGGCGCGGAGTTCACGGTCCTGGCCGTGCCCTCCCAGACGCTGCGCGCCAACCTCGCCGAATGGGCGCCGCTGCTGCCTGCCGACACCGTCCTGGTGTCCCTGATGAAGGGCATCGAGCTCGGTACGGCCAAGCGGATGAGCGAGGTCATCGAAGAGGTCGCCAAGGTGCCCGCCGAGCAGGTGGCCGTGCTCAGCGGCCCGAACCTCGCCAAGGAGATCGCCGCCCGGCAGCCCGCCGCCGCGGTCGTCGCCTGCGCCGACGAGGCCGTCGCCACCCGCCTGCAGGCCGCCTGCCACACCCCGTACTTCCGCCCGTACACCAACACCGACGTGGTCGGCGCGGAGCTGGGCGGCGCGGTGAAGAACGTCATCGGGCTCGCGGTGGGCATCGCGGACGGCATGGGCCTGGGCGACAACGCCAAGGCGTCCCTGATCACCCGGGGCCTCGCCGAGACCAGCCGGCTGGGCCTCGCACTGGGTGCGGACCCGGCCACGTTCGCGGGGCTGGCGGGCATGGGCGACCTGGTCGCCACCTGCTCCTCGCCGCTCTCCCGCAACCACACCTTCGGCACCAACCTCGGCCGCGGTATGACCCTCGAAGAGACCATCGCCGTCACCAAGCAGACCGCGGAGGGCGTGAAGTCCTGCGAATCGGTGCTGGATCTGGCCCGCCGGCACGGTGTGGAGATGCCCATCACCGAAACGGTGGTGAACATCGTCCACGACGCGAAGCCGCCGCTGGTGGCGCTGAAGGAACTGATGTCGCGGTCGGCGAAGTCGGAGCGGCACTGAACCCGGAGCGGCACTGAGCTCGGAGTTGTTGAACTCGGAGTTGTCGAACTCGGAGTTATCCACAGGCCCTCACGGGTGCGGGGCGTGAGGGCTAACTTCACCTTGTGCGTGGTGGAGGTGGGGGAGGGGCCTTGGCCATGGGAAACGGGAGCTCTCCCGAAGGTCAGGGGAGAGGGAGGGGCCCTGCCAGGAACGCGGCGTTCCGGGAGCGCGGCGCTCATGGCCCATAGAAGCGCCCCACGCCGCCCAGGACATTCGCATCAGCCGTACCAACAGGTAGTCTCGGTCCGATATGAGCAGCGAGACCTCCTCCCAGAAGCCCCGCGTCGCCGTCGTGTTCGGCGGGCGCAGCTCCGAGCACGCCATCTCGGTGGTCACCGCGGGCGCCGTCCTGAGCGCCATCGACCGCGAGAAGTACGACGTGCTGCCGATCGGCATCACGTCGGACGGCCGCTGGGCGCTGACCGCCGACGCCCCGGAGCGGATGGCCATCACGGACCGGAAGCTGCCGAACGTCGCGGAGCTTGCCGAGTCCGCGGACGGTGCCGTGGTGCTGCCGGTCGACCCCACCAACCGTGAGGTCGTCTACAGCGAGCCCGGCGCGGTCCCGAAGGCGCTCGGCGACGTCGACGTGGTCTTCCCCGTGCTGCACGGCCCGTACGGCGAGGACGGCACCCTCCAGGGCCTCCTGGAGCTGTCCGGAGTGCCCTACGTGGGCTCCGGCGTGCTCGCCTCGGCCGTCGGCCAGGACAAGGACTACATGAAGCGGGTGTTTGCCTCCTTCGGGCTGCCGGTCGGCCCGTACGAGGTCATCCGCCCGCGCGAGTGGGAGCAGGATCCTTCCGCCGCCCGCAAGAAGATCGTGGACTTCGCCGCCGAGCACGGCTGGCCGCTGTTCGTGAAGCCCGCCCGGGCCGGCTCCTCCATGGGCATCTCCAAGGTGGACGGCCTCGCCGGGCTGGACGAGGCCGTCGAGGAGGCCCGCCGCCACGACCCCAAGATCATCGTTGAGTCGCTGCTGAGCGGCCGCGAGATCGAGTGCGGCGTACTGGAGTTCGAGGACGGTCCGCGGGCCAGCGTGCCCGCCGAGATCCCCCCGGTCACCGCGCACGACTTCTACGACTTCGAGGCCAAGTACATCGACTCGGCCGCCGGACTGGTGCCCGCGCCGCTCACAGAGGAGCAGACCGCGCGCGTCCAGGAACTGGCCGTGCAGGCCTTCGAGGCGGCATCCTGCGAGGGCCTGGTGCGGGCCGACTTCTTCCTGCAGGACAACGGCGAGTTCGTCATCAACGAGATCAACACCCTGCCCGGCTTCACGCCCATCTCGATGTACCCGCGGATGTGGCAGGAGTCCGGCGTGAGCTACGCCGAGCTGGTCGACCGGCTCATCCAGGCGGCGCTGCGCCGCTCCACGGGCCTGCGCTGAGCCCGCGGCGTCCCCGGTCGGGGCGTGTCCTACACGACCCCGACCGGAACGGTCTTCCGTACGGCCGACGCCAGGTCGGTGAGCACATCGACCTCGGGCGCGTACTTCCCCGGCACCGTCACCTCGACGTACGCCCTGCGCAGCACGGTCGTGAAGCGATAGCCGTCGTCCTGCTTCTCGAAGACCCACTCGACGCCGTTGATTTTCGCGGCGTCCTGCAGCGGGTTGTAATGTTCATTACCGCGCTGCAGCACCTCGGGCTTCGGTACGCCGCACCGCAGGCGCACGGCGGGCGACCCCCATACGGCGGTGAAGTCGGAGACGGGATCGGCGGTCCGCCGCTTCAGACCGTCCACCGTGCCGGGCAGTTCCCCGTGCAGTGCCCGGCACAGCCGGGCGGCCTCACCCTTCGGGGCGGGAACCGGCACGCTCGCCGAATCGTCGGACGGGGCACAGCCCACCGCGGTGATCAGCACGGTGAGCAGGGGCAGAGCGAGCGACCGGCGGGGCGAGAATTTCACCCGGCCGAGCATACGGGGGGCTAGATATGGACGACGGGGCAGGTCAGGGTGCGCGTGATCCCGTCCACCTGCTGGACTTTGGCGACCACCATGCGGCCCAGATCATCGACCGTGTCAGCCTGGGCACGCACGATCACGTCGTAGGGACCGGTCACGTCCTCGGCCTGGATCACGCCGGGCAGCTTGGCGATCACTTCGGCGACCGCGGAGGCCTTGCCGACCTCGGTCTGGATCAGGATGTAGGCCTGTACCACGGGACCTCCAGGGCGGCTTCGAGGATCATGTGGGAAGAAGGGACGCCACGGTACCGCGTCGCCGAGCGGAGCGGGGAGACCCGCGCGGCCGACGCGGCCAACAGTTCGCGGCGGCCGGCGCGGATCGCGTCACCCGGAGCGTGGCCGTCCGGGAGGGCGGTGCCGGCCGTGCACGACGCGTCAGTGGAGTACGGAAGGTCCGTACGCATGGGAAGGGCAACAGCATGAAGGGCACCGTGGGCGAGTTGGGGGAGTTCGGCCTCATCAGAGAGCTGACCTCGCGGCTCACCTCCACCCCGGCCGTACGCATCGGCCCCGGCGACGACGCCGCCGTGGTCACCGCGCCGGACCGCCGGGTCGTGGCCAGTACCGACGTACTCCTCGAAGGGCGGCACTTCCGCCGCGACTGGTCCACCGCCTACGACGTCGGCCGGAAGGCCGCCGCCCAGAACCTCGCCGACATCGCCGCCATGGGCGCGGTCCCCACCGCCATCCTGCTCGGCCTCGTGGTCCCCGCCGAACTCCCCGCCACCTGGGCCACCGAGCTGATGGACGGCCTGCGGGACGAATGCCAGGTCGCGGGCGCCGCCGTGGTCGGCGGTGACGTCGTACGCGGCGAGATCATCACCGTCGCCATCACCGCCCTCGGCGACCTGCGCAACGTCGAGCCGGTCACCCGCGGCGGAGCCCAGCCGGGCGACGTCGTCGCGGTCACCGGCTGGCTCGGCTGGTCCGCCGCCGGGCACGCCGTCCTCACCCGCGGCTTCCGCTCCCCGCGCGCCTTCGTGGAGGCGCACCGCAGGCCGGAGCCGCCGTACCACGCGGGCCCCGCGGCCGCCGGGCTCGGCGCGACCGCCATGACCGACGTCAGCGACGGCCTGGTCGCCGACCTCGGGCACATCGCCGAGGCCAGCAAGGTCCGCATCGACCTGCAGTCCCAGAAGATCGACGTGCCCTCGCAGATGGCCGACATCGGAACGGCCTGCGGTGTGGACCCGCTGCAGTGGGTGCTCAGCGGCGGCGAGGACCACGCCATCGTGGCGACCTTCCCGCCGGACGTGAAGCTGCCGGCCCGCTGGAAGGTCATCGGCGAGGTCCTCAACCCCTCCGCGCTGCCCCAGGTCACGGTGGACGGTGCGCCCTGGACCAAGGGCGGCTGGGACCACTTCGGGGACGACGACGTGGTCGGCTGACCGGCGTCGTTCGAGTCGGCCGACCGGCGTCGGTCAGGGCCGGCCGGCCTCGACCGGACCCGGCCGGTGTCGTCTAGATTCGGAGCATGTACACACCACCACGCGTCCTGGCCGTCGCCGGCTCCGACTCCGGCGGCGGCGCGGGGATCCAGGCGGACCTGAAGACGATGCTCGCGCTCGGCACGCACGGCATGAGCGTGCTGACCGCCGTCACCGCCCAGAACTCCCTGGGCGTGCAGGGCGCGTGGGAGCTGCCCGCCGAGGCCGTACGCGCCCAGTTCCGCAGCGTCGTGGACGACATCGGCGTCCAGGCCGTCAAGACCGGGATGCTCTCCTCACCCGAACTCGTCGAGACCGTCGCCGCCCTGCTCGGCGGGGTCACCGCCCCCGTGGTCGTCGACCCGGTGGGCGTCTCCAAGCACGGCGACGCGCTGCTCGCCGCGACGGCCCTGGACGCGGTCCGTACGAAGCTGCTGCCGACGGCGACCGTCGCCACCCCCAACCTCGACGAGGTCGCCCAGCTCACGGGCGTACAGGTGCACGAGGAGGCCGACATGCGGCGGGCCGCGGCGGCCGTCCTGGAGTTCGGCCCGCGCTGGGCACTGATCAAGGGCGGGCACCTGCCGGGCGACGCCGCGGACCTGCTCACCGACGGCGATCAGGAGCACTGGCTGCGCGCCCCGCGCCACGACAACCGCCACACGCACGGCACGGGCTGCACCCTCGCCAGCGCGATCGCCGCGCGGCTGGCGCACGGCGACACCGTTCCGGAGGCCGTGGCGGCGGCGAAGGAGTACGTCACGGGCGCGATCGCGCACGGCTTCCGGCTGGGCGAGGGCATCGGCCCGGTCGATCACGGCTGGCAGCTGCGCTGAGGCATGCCGGGGGCGCTCGCATCCCGGTGCGGGCGCCCCCGGAACAGCAAAGGCCGGCGGAACAGCGAAAGCACTCGGAACAGCAAAAAAGCCGGCCCACCCTGGGGTGGACCGGCTTCAAGGCAACCGGCAGACTGCGCCACGACGTAACGTCAGCGCGCGACCTTGCCGGCCTTGATGCACGAGGTGCAGACGTTGAGCCGCTTCGGCGTGCGCCCGATCACAGCGCGCACCGTCTGGATGTTGGGGTTCCAACGACGGTTGGTGCGGCGGTGCGAGTGAGAAACGCTCTTGCCGAAGCCCGGCCCCTTGCCGCAGACGTCGCAGTTGGCAGCCACGGGTCACTCCAAAGACTTCAGATGCACTTACGGTAATTCCCAGCGCGCCGAGTGCATTGAACGACAAGCGGTGCCGGGAGGGAAATGGCCCGATTCGCATCGGGCAACCGGAGCAGCATACAACGACCGCTCCCGCCCTACGAAACTACCATGACCGCTCGGGGCCCCGCCCCGAGCACCCGCTCCGTCCGCGGCTACCCTGCGGTGCACGGCCCCGACCGAGGAGGACATCCGTGCCCCACACGCTCGACGCCGCCGCGGTACACGCATGGTGCGGGCTGGCCCTGGAGGCGCTCGGCCGGGACCGCGAGCGGATCGACGCGATCAACGTCTATCCCGTCGCGGACGGTGACACCGGCACCAACCTCTACCTGACCATGGAGTCCGCGGCCCGCGCCGTCGATGCCGTCTTCGAAGGGCACGCGGCCTCCGGCACGGCACCCGGCCTCGCCGATGCCATCGGCGCCATGGCGCACGGCGCGCTCATCGGGGCCCGCGGCAATTCCGGCACGATCCTCGCGCAGCTCCTGCGCGGCATGACGGAGGTGCTGGCGGCGGCCTCCGGTACGACGCCGGAGTGTGACGCGGAACACGGTACGGCCGACGCGCTCGGCAGAGCACTGCGGCGGGCCGCCGCGTCCACGTACGAAGCGGTGGCGCACCCCGTGGAGGGCACGGTCCTCACCGTGGCGACGGCGGCAGCGGACGCCGCCGAGGGCGCGGCGCCGGGCGGTGACGTGGTGGCCGTGGCGCGCGCGGCCCACGAAGGCGCGGGGAAGGCGCTGGAGGCCACCCCGGGGCAGCTCGCGGTGCTCGGCAGGGCCGGCGTGGTCGACGCGGGCGGCTGCGGCCTGGTCGCCGTCCTCGGGGCGCTCGCCGACGCGCTCTCCGGAGAGCGCACGGCCGCGGCCGGCGGCGTACGTATCGCGGTGGGCGCGCCCGCCGTACGGGCCGGCACCGATCCCGTCGCGGTCGTCGCCGACGCCGGCGGCTGCGGCGCCGACGAGCACGCCGCCGCCGACGGGCCGGCCTTCGAGGTGATCTACCTCCTGGAGGCCGCCGACGACGCCGTGGCCCGGCTCCGCACCCGCCTGGACGCGCTCGGCGACTCCCTGGTCGTGGTCGGCGGGGACGGACTGTTCCACGTCCATGTGCACGTGGACGACGCGGGTGCGGCCGTCGAGGCCGGTATCGAGGCGGGCCGCCCGTACCGGATCCGCGTCACGCACTTCGGGAGCTCCGGCGCCGCACGGGGGCCGGCCCCCGAACGCGTGGAGCGGGCCGTGGTCGCGGTGGTGGCCGGGGACGGGCTGGCCGGGCTGTGCACGGAGGCCGGCGCGTGCGTGGTCTCCGTACGGCCCGGGGAGCCGCCCGCCAGCGGCGAGCTGGTCCAGGCGATCCGGCAGGCGCACGCCCGCGAGGTGGTGCTGCTGCCGAACGACGCCGAGCTGCGGCACACGGCCGCCGCGGCGGCCGGGCAGGCCCGTACCGAGGGCGTACGGGTCGCCGTGATCCCCACCCGTGCCGCGGTCCAGGGCATCGCGGCGCTGGCCGTCCACGAGCCCGGCCGCTCGTTCGACGAGGACGTGGTGGCCATGACCTCGGCCGCGGGCGCCACCCGGTACGGCGAGCTGGCCGTCGCCGAACGGCAGTCCTGGACCATGGCCGGGGTCTGCCAGGCCGGTGACGTGCTGGGGCTGGTGGACGGCGATGTCGCGGTGATCGGCGCGGACCCGGCGGCCGTCGCGGCCGACGTCCTGGACCGGATGCTGTCGGCGGGCGGCGAGATGGTCACCCTCGTGCTGGGCGACGGCTTCCCCCAGAGCCTGGCCGACCGGCTCGAACGCCACGTACGCGAGCGCCACCTGGCCGTGGACACGGTCGTGTACGAGGGCGGCCGGCAGGCCCCGCTGCTGCTGATCGGCGTCGAGTAGCCGGTTCCGGCCGGCCGGGATCCCGCGTCTCTTCGCGTCACCCGAATCCCGGTCCTCCCGCCGCTTGTCAGTGGCGTGGTGTGCAATGGACCCGTGCTGGATGAACCCCTGAAGAAGATCCTCGGCGGCACCACCGCGAAGGTGCTGGCCGAGCACCTCGGCCTGCACACGGTCGGCGATCTGCTGCACCACTACCCCCGCCGGTACGCCGAGCGCGGCGAGCTGACCACCCTCGCCGACCTCCCGCTGGACGAGCACGTCACGGTCGTCGCCCGGGTCGCCGACGCCCGCGTGCACACCTTCAACCACGGCCGGGGCCAGCGCCTGGAGGTCACCCTCACCGACGGCAGCGGCCGGCTCCAGCTGGTCTTCTTCGGCAAGGGCATCCACAAGCCGCGGCACGACCTGCTCCCGGGCCGCCGCGCGATGTTCGCCGGCAAGGTCTCGGTCTTCAACCGCAAGCTCCAGCTCGCCCACCCCGAGTACGAACTCCTCGCGGGCGAGGGCGGCGACGAGGCCGTGGACGCCTTCGCCAACCAGCTCCTGCCGATCTATCCGGCGGCCCAGAAGATGCCGTCCTGGAAGGTTGCCAAGGCCGTCGACGCGGTCCTGCCCAACGCCCGCGACGCGGTCGACCCGCTGCCGCCCGCGCTCCGCGAGGGCCGTGGCCTGGTCCCGCTGCCCGAGGCCCTGCTCAAGATCCACCGCCCCGCCACCCGGGCCGACATCGAGGACGCCCGGGCCCGCCTGAAGTGGGACGAGGCGTTCGTCCTCCAGGTCGCGCTGGCCCGCCGCCGCTTCGCCGAGACCCAGCTCCCCGCCGTCCCCCGCCCGTTGACCGAGAACGGCATCCTGGACGCCTTCGACGCCCGCCTCCCCTTCACCCTCACCGACGGCCAGCAGAAGGTCAGCCGAGAGATCTTCGACGACCTCGCCACGGACCACCCGATGCACCGGCTGCTGCAGGGAGAGGTCGGCAGCGGGAAAGCCCAGCCGCTCGACTCCTCGGTTCTGACCCCAGCGGGATTCCGCCCGATGGGGGACATGGCCGTCGGTGACGAGGTAGTGGTGCCGAGCGGCGACATCGCCGTGGTGGACGGGGTGTTTCCGCAGGGTGAGCGGGATGTCTGGCGCCTCGTGCTGTCCGACGGAAGCACCGTCGAATGCGATGACGAGCACCTCTGGATCGTCGCGACCAGTTGCGCATGGGTCCCAGGCGAGCGGCCGAAGGTGATGACGACTCGCGAGATCAGGGCGGACACGTTCAAGGCCAACGGCGCCTCCAAGTGGTACATCGCGCCTGCGGCAGCCGTGGACCTCGAAAGCGGTGATCCCCGGCCGCTCGACCCGTACCTGCTGGGGCTCCTCCTCGGAGACGGTTCCTTCCGGCACAATCTGCGGTTCTCCAGCGTGGACGAAGACCTCTTGGCAGCGGTCGGCAGCGCGCTGGAGCCGGCCTGCAAGCTGGTGCCCGTACCGGGAGAGAACTGCGACTACACGATTCAGTTGACCGGTCCGAAGGGCGGCACGCGACGCAACCCCGTGATCTCGGCTCTGCGCGACCTGGTTCTGTGGGGCGCCACGTCGCACACGAAATTCGTCCCGCTCGGCTACAAGAACGCACCGGCGAAGGACCGGCTGGCCGTGCTGCAGGGGCTGATGGACACGGACGGCACGGTCCAGCCGAACGGAACGGCCGCTTCGTTCTGCTCGGCCTCGCGTCGGCTGGCCGATGACGTCGCCTGGCTGGTGCGTTCGCTCGGTGGCCGTGCACGGGTGCTGCCGAAGCGGAGCGCCTTCAACGTGTCGGTGGCACTGCCGGACGAATTCCCGCCGTTCAGGCTCGCGCGGAAGGCCGGCCGTATGAGCGGAAGCCCGAAGTACACCACCTTCCGGCGGGGTATCCGGGCGGTCGAGCACGTCGGGACGAAGCCGGTCCAGTGCATCAGCGTCGCGCACCCGAGTCACGCGTACGTGACCGACAACTTCACCGTTACGCACAACACCATGGTCGCCCTTCGCGCCATGCTGGCCGTCGTGGACAGCGGCGGGCAGGCGGCCATGCTGGCGCCCACCGAGGTGCTGGCGCAGCAGCATCATCGGTCGGTCACCGAGATGATGGGGGAGCTGGCCGAGGGCGGGATGCTCGGGGGAGCGGAGCGCGGGACGAAGGTCGTGCTGCTCACCGGGTCCATGGGGGCCGCCGCGCGGAAGCAGGCGCTGCTGGATCTCGTCACGGGTGAGGCCGGGATCGTGATCGGAACGCATGCGCTGATCGAGGACAAGGTGCAGTTCCTCGACCTGGGCCTGGTCGTGGTCGACGAGCAGCACCGGTTCGGGGTGGAGCAGCGGGACGCGCTGCGGTCCAAGGGGAAGCAGCCGCCGCATCTGCTCGTGATGACCGCGACGCCGATTCCGCGGACGGTCGCGATGACGGTGTTCGGAGATCTGGAGACGTCCGTACTGGATCAGTTGCCGGCCGGGCGGTCGCCGATCGCGAGCCATGTGGTGCCTGCCAAGGACAAGCCGCACTTCCTCGCGCGCGCCTGGGAGCGGGTGCGGGAGGAGGTCGAGGGCGGGCACCAGGCGTATGTGGTGTGTCCGCGGATCGGGGACGAGGAGGAGCCCAAGGGGGCGAAGAAGAAGGGCAAGGACGCCGAGGAGGAGGCCGCGGCGGAGGAGGCGGAGAAGCGGCCGCCGCTGGCGGTGCTGGAGGTGGCCGAGCAGCTGGCGAAGGGCCCGCTGTCCGGGCTGCGGGTGGAGGTGCTGCACGGCCGGATGCAACCGGACGACAAGGACGACGTGATGCGCCGGTTCGCCGCCGGTGAGGTCGACGTCCTGGTCGCGACGACCGTCATCGAGGTCGGGGTGAACGTCCCGAACGCCACCGCCATGGTGATCATGGACGCGGACCGGTTCGGCGTCTCGCAGCTGCACCAGCTGCGCGGCCGGGTCGGCCGCGGCTCGGCGCCCGGCCTGTGCCTGCTGGTGACGGAGATGTCCGAGGCGAGCCCGGCGCGGGCCCGGCTCGGCGCCGTCGCGAGCACCCTGGACGGCTTCGAGCTGTCCCGGATCGACCTGGAGCAGCGGCGCGAGGGCGACGTACTGGGGCAGGCGCAGTCCGGGGTGCGCTCCAGCCTGCGGATGCTCGCGGTCATCGAGGACGAGGACGTCATCGAGGCGGCCCGCGAGGAGGCGACGGCGACGGTGGCGAACGACCCGGAGCTGGCCGGACTCCCCGAGCTGCGGATCGCGTTGGACGCCCTGCTGGACACCGAGCGGGAGAGTTACCTGGACAAGGGGTGAGGCACCGACCGGGGCGGCCCCGTCCGCCCCGGCCCTGCCCGAGGACCGGCCCGTTGTCAGACCCTGCTGGGAGACTGAATTCCGTACGAGCCGGTCCTGATCTTCTCTCTCCGGTGGCCGGCCGTGCGCGGACCAGGGGGGCCTCTCATGGCATTCCGGCATCTGAACGAACTGCCGCTCGGCGACAAGGTCTTCCGCATCGAGCTCGCCAGCGACGACGACGCGACCGTCACCCTCACCCTCACCGGCTGGCACGAGGAAGCGCCCGAGACGCTCCTCGCCTCCGGCGCCCTCACCCTGCCCCTGGCCGAGGTACCGGCCCTGCGGATCGCGCTGAACCGCGCCCTGCGCGCCCTCGCGCTGGTGGCCGACGTGGCCGAGCCGATACCGGACCGGGACGTGCTGCGCGAGCTGTTCCCCGGGCACGGCGCCCCCTGGGTGCCGCAGCACGAGGAGGACTTGACCCGCCGGTTCCACGCGGGCGAGACCATCGCGCGGATCGCCGCCCGCTTCGGCCGCACGCCCGATTCGGTACGGACGAAGCTGCGCGAGCTGGGCCACGACCCGCGCCGCCCGGAGTACTGCCCGCCGGACGGCTGCCTGTCCTGGTCGCGGTACGCCTCACCGGCGCTGGTGGGCGGCGCGGAGGAGACCGACGGCAGGTGAGGCGCGCACGCCATATCGTGGGGGTGCGGGACCGCTCCCGGCTCCGCCCCGCCCATGGGCCGCATGGGCAGCACAGGACGAGGACGAAGATCGTATGACCCGCGTGATCGCCGGCACGGCCGGCGGCCGACGCCTGGCCGTGCCGCCCGGCACGGGCACCCGCCCGACTTCCGACCGGGCGCGCGAGGGCCTGTTCTCCACCTGGGAGGCGCTGGACGGCCCGCTGGCCGGGGCCCGGGTGCTGGATCTGTACGGCGGGTCCGGCGCGGTCGGCCTGGAGGCGCTCTCCCGGGGCGCCGCCGCGGTGCTGCTGGCCGAGGCCGACGCGAGGGCCGCCCGGACGATCCGGGAGAACATCCGCACCCTCGGGCTGCCGGGTGCCGAGTTCCGTGCCGCGAAGGCCGAGCAGGTCGCCGCGGGGCCGGTCTCCGGGGAGCCGTACGACATCGTCTTCCTGGACCCGCCGTACGCGGTGAGCGACGACGATCTTCGGGAGATCCTCCTCACACTCCGCTCGCAGGGCTGGATCGCGGGCGACGCGCTCGCCACCGTGGAGCGGAGCACCCGAGGCGGAGAGTTCCGCTGGCCCGAGGGTTTCGAGGGCCTGCGTTCCCGCCGCTACGGCGAGGCCACGCTTTGGTACGGTCGCGCCGCTTCGACGTGCGCGGACGACGAGAAGGACGAGCGGCCCGCCACGTCGGCAAGCGAGTCATGACCGGATCGGAGAGCGAGGAACCTGAAGTGCGCCGTGCCGTCTGTCCGGGGTCGTTCGACCCCGTCACCAATGGGCACCTGGACATCATCGCCCGGGCCTCCAAGCTCTACGACGTGGTCCACGTCGCCGTGATGATCAACAAGTCCAAGCAGGGCCTGTTCACGGTCGAGGAGCGGATCGACCTGATCCGCCGGGCGACCGCCGAGTACGGGAACGTCGAGGTCGAAGCGTTCCACGGCCTGCTCGTGGACTTCTGCAAGCAGCGAGACATTCCGGCCATCGTGAAGGGCCTGCGCGCGGTCAGCGACTTCGACTACGAGCTGCAGATGGCCCAGATGAACAACGGCCTCTCCGGCGTCGAGACGCTCTTCGTCCCGACCAACCCGACCTACAGCTTCCTCTCGTCCAGCCTGGTCAAGGAGGTCGCGGCCTGGGGCGGCGACGTCTCGCACCTGGTGCCGGACTTCGTCTTCGAAGCCCTCACGGAGCGCCTCGGGGAGAAGTGACGCCGGAAGCGGCGGAGGGCCGTCCGGCTGACGGGGCGTCAGTGGGTGTCGGGGCGGGGGCGGGTGGCCGTACAGTCGGTCCCGTTCCGTCGTTTCATCCCCCAGAGAGTGGCGAGCCCCCAGTGGACGTGCAGAAGAAGCTCGACGAGATCGTCGAGACCGTCGGCCATGCCCGGTCCATGCCCATGTCGGCCTCCTGCGTGGTCAACCGCGCCGAGCTGCTGGCGCTTCTCGAAGAGGTGCGGGCCGCGCTCCCGGGGTCCCTCGCACAGGCGCAGGAGCTGCTCGGCGGGCGCGAGCAGATGGTCGAGGAGGCCCGCGCGGAGGCGGAGCGGATCATCGAGAGCGCGCACGCCCAGCGCGGCTCGCTGCTCTCCGAGACGCAGATCGCCCGGCAGTCCCAGGAGGAGGCCGACCGCATCCTGGCCGAGGCCCGCCGGGAGGCCGAGGAGATCCGCGCCGAGGCCGACGACTACGTCGACAGCAAGCTCGCCAACTTCGAGGTCGTGCTGACCAAGACCATCGGGTCCGTGGACCGCGGCCGCGAGAAGCTGCTCGGCCGCGGCCCGGGTCTGGACCAGGACGGCTACGCGGACACCGAGGCGCCCGAGCGCAGCGCGGACCCGGAGACGCTGCGGCAGCGGGCCGACGCGTACGTCGACGCCAAGTTCGGCGCCTTCGAGGCCGTGCTCTCCAAGACCCTGGAGGCCGTCGGGCGCGGCCGCCAGAAGCTCCTGGGCGCGCAGCCCACGGACGAGCTGGGGGCGCAGTTCGCGGCGCACACCGACCCCGCGACGGGGCTGCCGCAGTCCGGCGACGCCGAGTACCTCGCCGACCTCGCCGCCGCCCAGCAGCAGGGGGCGTCCCCGCAGCCGGTCGCGCAGCCCGGTACGGAGCTTCCGCCGCAGCCCCTGATGCCGCCGGACGTGCAGCCCGCGGCCGCCGCGCAGCAGCAGGACTACTACGCAGCGGCGGGGTACACCCAGGACGCGTACGGCTATCAGCAGCCGCAGCAGTACGCCCAGCAGCAGGACCCGTACGGCTACGGCTGGCAGCAGCAGGCGCAGCAGGCCCAGCAGGGGTACGACGCCGGCGGGTACCTCCCCCAGCAGGCCCAGCAGATGCCGCCCGGCCAGGAGCCGCAGCAGCACCACGGCCAGCAGCCCGCCGCCCTGGACGAGACCAGCCTCTTCGACACCAGCATGATCGACCTCGACCAGCTGCGGCAGTACGAGCAGCAGTACGAGCAGGGGCGCTGACCGTACGGGCAGGGGCGCCGGCGGGGACCCGCGAGGGCCGTCGGCGCGCCTCCCCGGGGGCCGGCCGCCGCGGATTGGGTCAATCGCGGCGCGTCCAGTATCCTGGCTGTTCGGTCGCGCATACGTCCGCGATCTGTGCTGCCCGGCAGCCGCTACGGCGGCGCGGGCGGACCGTACCGCCGTAGAAAGCAGGAAGCCATCAACGCCCGCCTCGACCACCGCTCCCCTCTCGTGTTCGACACACGCGAGCTGGGCCGGCGTCCCGGTGCGATGAAGAAGGTCTCCCGCTCCGTCGAGGCCCCCGCGAGCCTCGGCAACGAGGTCATCGGGGTGCCCGAGGGTGCGCCGGTCGAGCTCGACCTCCGCCTGGAGTCGGTCATGGACGGGGTGCTTGTCACAGGCACCGCCCGTGCATCCGTGAAGGGGGAGTGCGTAAGGTGTCTGGAGCCGCTCGGGCAGGAGCTCGAAGCGGACTTCCAGGAGATGTTCTCCTACCCCGACGCCGACGCCCGGGTCCGTGAAGCGGACGCAGGCGACGACGCCGAGGACGAGGAGGACACCCTCTTCCTCGAGGACGACATGTTCGACCTCGAACCCGTGCTGCGTGATGCGGTGGTGCTCGCACTGCCGATGCAGCCGGTGTGCCAGGACGACTGTCCGGGCCTGTGCTCCGAGTGCGGAGCCCGGCTCGCTGACGACCCGGACCACCACCACGATGCCGTCGACATCCGTTGGGCGGCACTGCAGGGACTCGCTGAATCCATCCAGGACGGCGAGAAGGACAACATGGGCGGCGCCGATGCGGGCGTCGACGAGAAGCAGGAGAAGTAGCCGTGGCTGTTCCGAAGCGGAAGATGTCGCGCAGCAACACGCGCCACCGCCGGTCGCAGTGGAAGGCTGCGGTCCCCACCCTGGTGGCGTGCGAGCGCTGCCACGAGCCCAAGCAGCAGCACATCGCGTGCCCCGCTTGCGGCACCTACAACAAGCGCCAGGTCCTCGAGGTCTGATCGGCTGGTGACAGGCTCTATGTCAGACGCTGATTCGTCGAAGAACTCCTCGAAGACTCCGTCTGCGGACACGGCCTCGTCCCACACGCTTCTGGAAGGGCGGCTCGGGTACCAGCTCGAGTCCGCCCTTCTGGTGCGTGCGCTGACGCACCGCTCGTACGCATACGAGAACGGCGGTCTGCCCACCAACGAGCGCCTGGAGTTCCTCGGGGACTCCGTGCTGGGCCTCGTGGTCACCGACACGCTGTACCGCACCCACCCCGACCTGCCCGAAGGCCAGCTGGCCAAGCTGCGGGCCGCGGTGGTCAACTCGCGTGCGCTCGCCGAGGTGGGCCGGGGTCTCGACCTCGGCGCGTTCATCCGGCTCGGCCGGGGCGAGGAAGGCACGGGCGGCCGGGACAAGGCGTCCATCCTCGCCGACACGCTCGAAGCCGTCATCGGCGCCGTCTACCTGGACCAGGGCCTCGACGCGGCCTCCGAACTGGTGCACCGCCTGTTCGACCCGCTGATCGAGAAGTCCTCCAGCCTGGGCGCCGGCCTGGACTGGAAGACCAGCCTCCAGGAACTGACCGCAACAGAAGGACTCGGGGTCCCCGAGTACCTGGTCACCGAGACCGGTCCGGACCACGAGAAGACCTTCACTGCTGCCGCCCGCGTCGGTGGTGTCTCGTACGGCACCGGCACCGGCCGCAGCAAGAAGGAAGCCGAGCAGCAGGCGGCCGAGTCCGCCTGGCGGGAGATCCGCGCGGCGGCGGACGCGGCGGCCAAGGCCGCCACGGAAGCCACCACCGGCGGCCCCGCGAGCTGAGCCCTTCCCGCGTGCCCCGCGCACGCGGCCCCCGCCCGGCCGCCCCTTCACCGGGGCGGGACGGGCGGGGTTTCCTCGTTCCGGCGCCCGGGGCGCGTTCCCGGCGCCGGACGGGGTTTCCTTGCGGGGTTTCCTTCGCCCCGTGCCTGGAACCCGCCCCGCCACAGTGCCCCCAAGGGCACCCACCCGCCTCCCCGAGGAGATCCCTTGCCCGAGCTGCCCGAGGTCGAGGTCGTACGGCGCGGTCTGGAGCGCTGGGTCAGCGGCCGGACGATCGACACGGTGGACGTTCTGCACCCGCGGTCGGTGCGCCGCCACACGGCGGGCGGCGCGGACTTCGCGGCGCGGCTGGCGGGCCACCGCGTGGGCGAGGCCCGCCGGCGCGGCAAGTACCTCTGGCTGCCGCTCTCCGACGACCTCTCGGTCCTCGCGCACCTCGGCATGAGCGGCCAGCTTCTCGTCCAGCCGCAGGACGCGCCGGACGAGAAGCACCTCCGGATCCGGATCCGCTTCACGGACGCGGCGAGCGTCCCGGACGCGGCGGCCGCTGCGCCCGGTGTCGCGCCCGCCGCCGACCTGCCCGCGGACACGGTCGGCACCGAGCTCCGCTTCGTCGACCAGCGCACCTTCGGCGGACTCTCGCTCCACCCCACCGTCCCCGGCGACCCCGACGGCCTCCCCGACGTGATCGCCCACATCGCCCGTGACCCGCTCGACGCGGACTTCGACGACGCGGCGTTCCACGAGGCGCTGCGCCGCCGCCGTACGACGATCAAGCGCGCGCTCCTGGACCAGTCCCTGATCAGCGGCGTCGGCAACATCTACGCCGACGAGGCGCTGTGGCGCAGCCGGCTGCACTACGACCGTCCCACCGCCACCCTCACCCGCCCCCGCACCGCCGAACTCCTCGGCCACGTCCGGGACGTCATGACCGCGGCCCTCGCCGTCGGCGGCACCAGCTTCGACAGCCTCTACGTCAACGTCAACGGCGAGTCCGGCTACTTCGACCGCTCCCTGGACGCCTACGGCCGCGAGGACGAACCCTGCCGCCGCTGCACCACCCCCATCCGCCGCCGCTCCTGGATGAACCGGTCGAGCTATTTCTGCCCCAAGTGCCAGCGGGTGCCGAGGGCGCGCTAGCCGCTCGGATCGGCTTCGGAAAGCGGACACACAGCCTCGTGCGTCGTACACAGGAACTCCCCGGGGCGGGGGTCGAAGACGCGCACGGCCACCCGGCCGTGGATCGGGTGCGCCACCACTCGCCAGCGCTGGTCACGTACCCGCTCTGCGGGGCGGTCTTCTTCCGTGAGATATACCCAGCAGCCGTAGTCCGTGCGGATGGGTACAAGCGGGGCACCGCAGTCGCACTCCAGCGGGGGACCAGCCATGTCCGGCGGAGCGGCCGTGGCGCCGTCGAGAGCGGCAAGAACGTTGGCCGGCCACTTCATGCAGCTATCGCAGAGCAGGCCGCGGCGACCGGCAAGTTCGCGTATCTGTACCCCAGGACCTGCCTTGCGGCAGCTCTGGCACATGCTGCTGTCATCCCCCATGCACGGGAGGGTCAGCTCGGACGAGTGCCGGGTGGGAGGGCGCTGTCAGGGGCGCAGCGATGCGCAGCGCAGGGCGCGACAGCTGTGTGGGGAGCACGCGCCGCAGGCGGTGCGCTCGCTCTGCGGGACGGGGGAGACGGCAGAGACGACAGGGACGTCAGAAGCCGAAGTCCTGGGTCCACCAGGGGCCGCCGGGGGAGTGGTGGAGGCCTACGCCGAGGGTGCGGTAGTCGCAGTTGAGGATGTTGGCGCGGTGGCCGGGGCTGTTCATCCAGGAGTCCATGACCGCTTCGGGGGTGGTCTGGCCGCGGGCGATGTTCTCGCCGCCGAGGTCGGCGATGCCGGCGGTCTTCGCGCGGTCCCAGGGGGTGGCGCCGTCCGGGTCGGTGTGGGCGAAGAAGTCGCGGCGGGCCATGTCCTCGCTGAAGTCCTGCGCGAGGTCGGTCAGGCCGCCGTCGGCGGTGAGCGGGGCGCAGCCGGCGGTGACGCGCTCCTTGTTGACCAGGGTGAGGACCCGGGCGGCGGCGGAGGCGTCCCCGGCGGGGGCCGGCTCCGCCGCGCGGGTCTCGGCCGGGGTGGCGGTGGACGCGTCGCCGGAAGCGCCCGAGCCGCCGGCGCGGTCGGAGGGGGAGCCGGTGCGGCTTCCGTCGGAGGTGCCGTTGCCGGGCCTGTCGTCCCCGGTAGCGCTGTCGTCGGTCCTGCTGCCCCGGTCGTCGGCCGAGGCGTCGGCGGAGGGGCTCGCGCCGGGGGTGTCCGGGCGGGCGGCGCCGCGGTCGGCCGGGGGCGTGCCGCGGTCCGCGGGGAGCGGCGAGCGGCCGCCCTGGGTGCTGGTCACCTCCGGCAGCGCGCCGGTACGGACCTGCCCTCCGGGGCCGTCCGCGCCACCGGGCTCGTACGTGCCGGTGCCCGGCAGGAGACCCGCCGATACGGCCACGGCGCCCATCGCCAGCGCCGCCGACACGCCCAGCAGGCCGGTGCGTACAGGGGCGGTCCGCAGGAAGCCGCCCGGACGGGAGGGGGCGTCGGGGCGCGGCGCCCCGTGGGGGCCGGGGCCGACGGTGCCGTCGGTAAGGATGGGGACGGTGGGGCGTGCGGCTCCCGTGGGGCGTGCGGTTCTCGTGGTTCCCGTGGGGCGGACGCCGCGGTGGCGGCCCGTGGTGGCGCCGGCGGGCGGTGCTCCGGGGGCAACGGGAGCGGTGCGTCGATGGCGGCCCATCCGGTGACTTCCTTCCGTCCACGACCGTCATGGACTCGCGTCCACGAACGCCACATCTGAATCACCCGTACGGGTGACCACTGATGTCGCGTGACTGTACGGCACGAGGTACGGAGCTGAAGTGCTCGGCAAGCAATTGGCCGGTTAACGTGCACGCATGAACGAAGATGTCCGTCTGACGGCCTGGGTCCGGGGCCGTGTGCAAGGTGTCGGCTTCCGCTGGTTCACCCGGGCCAACGCACTGCGCATCGGGGGGCTCGCCGGGTTCGCCATCAACCGGGAGGACGGGCGCGTCCAGGTGGTGGCCGAGGGGCCCCGCGAGCGGTGCGAGGAGTTGCTGGAGTGGCTGCGGACCGGGGACACGCCCGGACGGGTCGACGGGGTGAGTGAGATTTGGGACACGCCGCGGGGCGGGTACGAGGGCTTCGCGATCCGCTGACGAAGGGCCCCCGACCGGCCCTCGGGGCCGTCGGCGACCCGCCTCATGGCATGCCGCGAGCACCGGCGGGGAGCAGAAATCGCCTGGTGGTTGCCATTTCCGCCGACCCGTGGAAGGCTGCGGCAGTAAGGATGATCTCCACGCCCCCGGGTTCGTTTCCGGAGCGTCGCCGCGAGCCTTCTGCCGCTGTGCGCGCACACGAGCCCTCGGATACGGGGTGTGATCGTGTTGACCGTCAATCCATTTGGTGAGACTCTGGAATCCCCGCGCACCTTAGCTGTTTGGCATTGCGTACACCAGAGAATGACAGACACCGCGGGTGCGATTCCCTCACGACCCACCACCGCTTCGGTCGGTCACTCAGTGTGGAGGACCATCCATCATGGCAAAGGCGCTTCTCGGTTACGTCGGCGGCTCCGACCCCCGAGTCCTCGCCGAGATGCGACGGCTTCAGCAGCGCGTCCAGGACCTCGAATCCGAGATCATCAGGATTCAGGCCGAGAACGACGCTCTGTCCGCTGCCGCACGTCACGGCGACTCGCTGCTCGACAGCATCGACGTATCCCAGGCGGAGCCGGCGCTCACCTGACCATCGCCCCAAGGGCCGGTCGGGCTGAAACGACAGCCACTTGAGGCACCGCTCTATGAAGATTCAAGGGACGCTTCGGCGTCCCTTCGTCGTTCACGCCTCCGCTTCCCGGCGACTTCTTACCGCATGATGTGCCCTGCACGTTCCGCGGCGAAACCGAAATGGTCCGGCCACGGCAGCGGGCCGGCGACCGGTCGCCGCCGGAGCGCGGCGCCGCGGCGCGCCAGGACCGGTCGGGACGAGCACGGTCATAGGCACTCGAAAGGTAGAGTCCAACGGCGTGCACCTCAAGAGCCTGACCCTGCGAGGATTCAAGTCCTTCGCGTCCGCCACCACGCTGCGCTTCGAGCCCGGCATCACCTGCGTCGTGGGCCCCAACGGCTCGGGCAAGTCCAATGTGGTGGACGCCCTCTCGTGGGTCATGGGCGAGCAGGGCGCGAAGTCGCTGCGCGGCGGCAAGATGGAGGACGTCATCTTCGCCGGCACCACGGGCCGCCCGCCCCTGGGCCGCGCCGAGGTCTCGCTCACCATCGACAACTCCGACGGCGCGCTGCCCATCGACTACGCCGAGGTCACCATCACGCGGATCATGTTCCGCAACGGCGGCAGCGAGTACCAGCTCAACGGTGACACCTGCCGGCTGCTGGACATCCAGGAGCTGCTGTCGGACTCCGGCATCGGCCGCGAGATGCACGTCATCGTCGGCCAGGGGCAGCTCGACGGCGTCCTGCACGCCGACCCGATGGGCCGCCGCGCCTTCATCGAGGAGGCGGCCGGCGTCCTGAAGCACCGCAAGCGCAAGGAGAAGGCGCTGCGGAAGCTGGACGCGATGCAGGCCAACCTCGCCCGCGTCCAGGACCTCACCGACGAGCTGCGCCGCCAGCTCAAGCCGCTCGGCCGGCAGGCCGCCGTCGCCCGCCGGGCCGCCGTCATCCAGGCCGACCTGCGGGACGCCCGGCTCCGGCTGCTCGCCGACGACCTCGTCACGCTGCGCGAGGCGCTCCGTACGGAGATCGCCGACGAGGCCGCGCTCAAGCAGCGCAGGGAGGCCACCGAGGCCCAGCTGAAGGAGGCGCTGCGGCGCGAGGCGGCGCTGGAGGAAGAGGTGCGGACGCTCGCGCCGCGGCTCCAGCGCGCCCAGCAGACCTGGTACGAGCTGTCGCAGCTGGCGGAGCGGGTACGCGGCACGATCTCGCTGGCCGACGCCCGGGTGAAGAGCGCGCAGGCCGCGCCCCCCGAGGAGCGGCGCGGGCGCGACCCCGAGGAGATGGAGCGCGAGGCGGCCCGGATCCGCGAGCAGGAGGCGGAGCTGGAGGCCGCGCTGGAGGCGGCGACCCGGGCGCTGGACGACATGGTCGAGCATCGCTCGGGGCTGGAGCGGCAGCTGCAGGACGAGGAGCGGCGCATAAGGGACGCCGCACGGGCCATCGCGGACCGCCGCGAGGGACTGGCCCGCCTGCACGGGCAGGTCACCGCGGCGCACGGCAGGGCCGCCTCCGCCCAGGCCGAGATCGACCGGCTGACCGAGTCGCGGGACGGGGCGCAGCAGCGCGCCGAGGCGGCCCAGCGGGAGTACGAGCAGCTCAAGGCCGAGGTCGACGGGCTGGACGCGGGCGACGAGGAGCTGGCGGAGCAGCACGAGCGGGCCAAGGAGGAGCTGGCCGGCGCGGAGCGCGCGCTGACCGCGGCCCGCGAGGCGCTGACGGCTGCGGAACGCAAGCGCGCGGCGACCGCGGCGCGCCACGACGCGCTGGCGCTGGCGCTGCGCCGCAAGGACGGTACGGGTGCGCTGCTGGCCGCCGCCGACCGGCTGGGCGGACTGCTCGGGCCGGCCGCCGAGCTGCTGACCGTGCAGCCGGGGTACGAGGTGCCGGTCGCGGCGGCGCTGGGCGCGGCGGCCGACGCGATCGCGGTCGCGGACCCCGCGACGGCGGCGGAGGCCATCCGCCTGCTGCGCAAGCAGGACGCGGGCCGCGCGGTCATGCTCCCGGCGACCCCGGCGGAACATCCCCTGACGGGCGCCGCGGGGGAACGTTCCCTCGCGGGGACGGTGCCGCACGACGGGAGGGCGGCGACGGCGGGTACGCCGGGCACGTTGGACGCCGCGGGCGCGGAGGGAGCCGAGGAACGGGCAGGTGCTGACGGGTTGTCGAGTCCCGAGGTGGCCGCGCGTTCTGACGGGCCGTCGTACGCCGACACCCCCGCCATCCCCGGTGCACGCAGTGGGCCGGGGTCGGCCGACGGCGCGGAAGGCGACGCCGGCGCCGCGCCCTTCGGGTCGGTGCCCGCTGCCCGTACTCGTACACCCGGTGGCCCGCCCGCTGCCGCGGAACTGGTGGACGGGCCCGCCGAGTTGATGCCGGCCGTGCGGCGGCTGCTGCGGGACGTGGTCGTGGTGAGCACGCTGGAGGACGCCGAGGACCTGGTGGCCGCGCGGCCCGGGGTGACCGCCGTGACCGCCGAGGGCGACCTGCTCGGGGCGCACTTCGCGCAGGGCGGCTCGGCCGGCGCGCCGAGCCTGCTGGAGGTGCAGGCCTCCGTCGACGAGGCGGCGGCGGAGCTGGAGGAACTGGCCGCACGGTGCGAGGAGCTGACCGAGGAACAGCGGGTGGCCACCGAGCGGCGGACCGAACGGGCCGCGGCGGTCGAGGAGCTGGGCGAGCGCCGGCGGGCGGCCGACCGCGAGAAGTCCCAGGTCGCGCAGTCGCTGGGGCGGCTGGGCGGACAGGCGCGGGGCGCCGCGGAGGAGGCGGAGCGGTCGGCGGCCGCGGTCGCCAAGGCCGAGGCGGCGCTGGCCCGCGCGACCGAGGAGGCCGAGGAGCTGGCGGAACGTCTCGCCGTCGCCGAGGAGGAAGCCACCTCGGGTGAGGGAGGCGCGGAGGAGCCGGACACCTCCGTACGGGACCGGCTCGCCGCCGACGGGGCCAACGCGCGGCAGACCGAGATGGAGGCGCGCCTCCAGGTCCGTACGCACGAGGAGCGCGTCAAGGGGCTCGTGGGGCGGGCGGACGGGCTGGACCGGGCGGCGCGTGCCGAGCGTGAGGCGCGGGCGCGGGCCGAACAGCGGCGTGCCCGGCTGCGCCACGAGGTGCGGGTCGCCTCGGCGGTCTCGGAGGGCGCGCGGCAGCTGCTCGCGCACATCGAGGTCTCGCTCGTGCGGGCCGAGGAGGAGCGGGCCGCCGCCGAGCAGGCGAAGGCCGAGCGGGAGCAGGCGCTGGCCGCCGAGCGGGACCGGGACCGCGAGCTGAAGGACGCGCTGGACAAGCTGACCGACTCGGTGCACCGGGGCGAGGTGCTGGGCGCCGAGAAGCGCATGAAGATCGAGCAGCTGGAGGCCAAGGCGCTGGAGGAGCTGGGCGTGGAGCCGGCCGGGCTGGCCGCCGAGTACGGCCCGGACCAGCTCGTACCGCCGTCGCCGCCCGCCGAGGGCGAGGAGTTGCCGGCCGACCCGGAGCATCCGCGCAACCAGCCGGTGCCGTTCGTACGGGCCGAGCAGGAGAAGCGGCTCAAGGCGGCCGAGCGGGCGTATCAGCAGCTCGGGAAGGTGAACCCGCTGGCCCTGGAGGAGTTCGCGGCGCTGGAGGAGCGGCACAAGTTCCTCAGCGAGCAGCTTGAAGACTTGAAGAAGACCCGCGCGGACCTCCTCCAGGTCGTCAAGGAGGTCGACGAGCGGGTCGAGCAGGTGTTCACCGAGGCGTACTGGGACACGGCCCGGGAGTTCGAGGGGGTGTTCTCGCGGCTCTTCCCGGGCGGCGAGGGGCGCCTCGTACTCACCGACCCGGACAACATGCTGACGACGGGCGTGGACGTGGAGGCGCGGCCGCCGGGCAAGAAGGTCAAGCGGCTCTCGCTGCTCTCGGGCGGCGAGCGGTCGCTGACGGCGGTGGCCCTGCTGGTCTCGATCTTCAAGGCGCGGCCGAGCCCGTTCTACGTGATGGACGAGGTCGAGGCGGCGCTGGACGACACCAATCTGCAGCGGCTGATCCGGATCATGGAGGAGCTGCAGGAGAGCTCGCAGCTCATCGTGATCACGCACCAGAAGCGCACGATGGAGGTCGCCGACGCGCTGTACGGCGTGTCGATGCAGGGCGACGGGGTATCCAAGGTCATCAGCCAGCGTCTGCACTGAGGCGACCGGCCGCGCGGGTGATCAAGACAGCGACCTGCATTGTTCATAACCTGAACGCAACTGCGGAAAGTGACGGCCCAAGTCAATTCAGTACCGCCTATTGACTTAGAAACTTGAAGGCATAGTCTCTGCAACGTTGCTTTTACCTTCAAGTGGTGGGTGCCGTGTTCGTATGCGCCACTGGAAGAGCCAGCCCCCTACGCCCGGCAGCGCAGCCGGGCCACTGGAGTACACGTTGACCAGCACCGCGCAGCCGGCGGGGACGGAAGGCCGCAAGGCCCATCCGGACCACCTCGGCCACGTCATCTTCATCACCGCGGCTGCCGCGATGGGCGGCTTCCTGTTCGGTTACGACAGCTCTGTGATCAACGGCGCTGTCGAGGCCATCCGGCACCGCTACGACGTCGGGTCCGCCGGCCTCGCCCAGGTGATCGCGATCGCCCTGATCGGCTGCGCCATCGGTGCCGCCACCGCGGGCCGGATCGCCGACCGCATCGGCCGTATCCGTGTCATGCAGATCGCCGCGATCCTCTTCACGGTCAGCGCCGTCGGCTCCGCGCTGCCGTTCGCGATCTGGGACCTGGCCATCTGGCGCATCGTCGGCGGCTTCGGCATCGGCATGGCCTCGGTCATCGGCCCCGCCTACATCGCCGAGGTCGCGCCGCCCGCGTACCGGGGCCGGCTCGGCTCCTTCCAGCAGGGCGCGATCGTCATCGGCATCGCCGTCTCCCAGCTGGTCAACTGGGGCATCCTGAACCTCGCCGACGGCGACCAGCGCGGCGAGCTCGCCGGCCTGGAGGCCTGGCAGTGGATGCTCGGCGTCATGGTCGTCCCGGCCGTCCTCTACGGCCTGCTCTCCTTCGCCATCCCCGAGTCGCCCCGCTTCCTGATCAGCGTCGGCCGCCACGACAAGGCCAAGGAAGTGCTCGCCGAGGTCGAGGGGCAGAGCGTGGACCTCGACGTCCGGGTGGGCGAGATCGAGCAGGCGATGCGCCGCGAGCACAAGTCCAGCTTCAAGGACCTGCTCGGCAGCAAGATGGGCTTCCTGCCCATCGTCTGGGTCGGCATCGGCCTGTCGGTCTTCCAGCAGCTGGTCGGCATCAACGTCGCGTTCTACTACTCCTCGACGCTGTGGCAGTCCGTCGGCATCGACCCGAGCAGCTCGTTCTTCTACAGCTTCACCACGTCGATCATCAACATCATCGGCACCGTGATCGCGATGATCTTCGTCGACAAGATCGGTCGCCGCCCGCTGGCCCTGATCGGCTCCGCCGGTATGGCCGTCGCCCTCGCGCTGGAGGCCTGGGCGTTCGCCGCGAAGACCGCGAGCGGCGCGCTGCCGTCCACCGAGGGCACCGTCGCCCTGATCGCGGCCCACGCCTTCGTGCTCTTCTTCGCCCTGTCCTGGGGCGTGGTGGTCTGGGTCTTCCTCGGCGAGATGTTCCCGAACAAGATCCGTGCCGCGGCCCTCGGCGTCGCCGCCTCGGCCCAGTGGGTCGCCAACTGGGCGATCACGGCCAGCTTCCCGAGCCTGTCGGACTGGAACCTCTCCGGCACGTACGTGATCTACACGATCTTCGCCCTGCTCTCGATCCCCTTCGTGCTCAAGTTCGTGAAGGAGACGAAGGGCAAGGCGTTGGAGGAGATGGGCTAACCCCCCGCCAGCCTCTCTCCTCACCACGGAACTGCCCCGGCTCCCCGATGGAGCCGGGGCAGCCGCATGTCCGCAGCCGGCGTACCGTTTCGCCCCCTCTTTCCCCCATGGGGGCGCAGGTCCCCTGCTCAGCACAGTACTGGGGGCCACTGACAATCCGGCCTGACCCGACCTGCGCCCTCACGACGCCAACTGTGGCAGCACGCGCTCCGCAAAGAGGTGCAGCGACCGCCACGCCTCGTCCACCGGCATCCCGCCGCACAGCGGATGCAGGATCAGCGAGTCCGACGCCTCCGCCTTGCCCGCGTACGCCACGCACTCCTCCGGCGTCAGCACCCGGTACACGCCTTCCTCGCGCAGCGCCGCCACGTCCGAGGCCGCCGAGCGGACGGCCGAGTGCGTGCCGGCCCCCGCCTGCCAGCCCGCGTACGTCCGCGCCTCGTAGAGGAAGTGCTTCCCGTACCGGTCCCAGGCCCGGTCCGGGTCCTCCGCGACGTGCAGCAGCGCCGTGCTGGCCGGCGGCTCCATCACCCAGCCCTCGTGGCCCCGCTCGGCGCACTGCTGGTGGTAGTACGCGGTGAGGTCCGGCAGGTGGGCGCTGGGGAAGAGCGGCAGGCCGAGCCGGGCCGCCCGGCGCGCGGCGGGCCGTGAGGCGCCGCCCACGAGCAGGAGCGGGTGCGGCTGTGTGGCCGGGCGCGGCGTGACGCGGACCGTGCGCCCCCGGTACTCGAAGGGCTCGCCGGTCCAGGCGCGCAGCAGCGTCTCCAGCACCTCGTCCTGGAGCGCGCCGCGCCCTTCCCAGTCCTTGCCGTGGGCCGCGTACTCTTCGGGGCGGTAGCCCAGGCCCGCGACGGTCACCAGCCGGCCGCCGCCGAGCAGGTCCAGCACCGCGAGGTCCTCGGCCAGCCGCAGCGGGTCGTGCAGCGGGGTGATCAGCGCGGAGACGGTGACGGTGATCCGCCGGGTGGCGCCGAGCACGGCACCGGCGAAGGCCAGCGGCGAGGGCATCCAGCCGTTGTCGGTGGCGTGGTGCTCCTCGGTCTGCACCGTCGTGAGACCCATGTCGTCGGCGTACCGGGCCATCGCGACGGCCGCCTGATAGCGCGCCGCCAGGCCCTCCGGAGTGGGCTCGGGATCGACCAGGTTGAAGCGCAGGACCGTGACGGGCATGACAGCGTCCCCTTCGCCGGGAGGTGGCGAAGGGGACGTTATCTGATGCTGCGTCAGTTGTGGAGGGGGCGTACGGGGTGACCGCCCGGGTCCGTTACCGCCCGGCCGGTATCGGCTCCGGCGCCGCGTCACCCTTCGCGGGGATGTTCTCGCGCGGCGTGGGCAGCACCGCGAAGACCACGGCGGCGATCACGATCGTGACGGCCCAGCCCAGGCCGTGCGTGCCGAGCCAGGTGCCGGCCAGCGGGCCCGCGAACCACTCGACCTTGGTCAGGCACAGGCCGAGGGCCAGGGCCACGCCCCAGGCGGTCAGCGCCTGCCAGCAGAAGCCGCCCGCGTACCAGTAGCGGCCGCCGCGCGAGGTGTCCATCAGGCCCTCGGCGTCGTACCGGACGGTGCGCCGGTAGCGCCGCAGCATGTCGATCGCGTACACCCCGACCCATGCCGAGAAAGAGACCGCGAGCAGCGTCAGGAAGGCGATGAACTGGCTGATGAAGCTGGTCGCCACCAGCATCATGAACGCGCCGCCGACCAGGCTGATGGCGGCGTTGATGCTGACCGCCAGCGGGCGGGGCAGCTTCACGCCCATGGTCTGCGCGGTGAAGCCGGCGGAGTACATCGACAGGCTGTTGATCAGCAGCATGCCGACCAGCGCGGTGATCAGGTACGGCACGGCCAGCCAGGTCGGCAGGACGTCGCCGAGGAACGCGACCGGGTCGCTCGCCTTGGCCAGGTCGGGCGTGCGGGAGGACATCACGCCGCCCATGAGCACCATCGGCACCATGACCAGCCCCGCGCCCGAGACGGTGGTGGCGACGATCTTCTTGCCGGACGCGGCGTGCGGGAGGTACCGGGTGAAGTCCGGGCCCGAGGGGATCCAGCTGATGCCGCCGGCCGCTATGGTGCCGATGCCCGCGATCATCATCGCCGTGTCGCCGGCCTTCTGGGAGAAGACCTGCTGCCAGTCCATCTTGGCGATCAGGTAGACGAGCACCAGCACGCTGAAGATGCCGAAGAGGTACGTCGACCACTTGTTGCAGACGTTCAGCGCCTTCCGGCCGAGGCCGGAGACCAGGAACGTGGTCGCCACGAAGGCGAACAGGGTGAGCACGGTCAGGAAGTCGTTGCTCTTGATGCCGAAAAGCAGATTCAACACCGTGAGCAGCGCGAACGCGCCGGTGACGGCGTTGATCGTCTCCCAGCCGAAGCGGGCGACCCAGAGGATCATGCCGGGGAAGTAGTTGCCCCGTACGCCGAAGGTGGCGCGCGAGAGCATCAGGCCGGGCGCGCCGCCCCACTTGCCGGTGACCGACAGCAGGCCGGTGAGGCCGAAGGAGACCGCCGCGGCGATCAGCGCGACGACGAGGACCTGCCAGAAGTTCAGGCCGTTGAAGACCACCAGGGCGGCGCCCATGGTCAGGAGCAGCACGCTGATGTTGGCGGCGACCCAGGTCGGGAAGAGCTCGCGGACCCGGCCGTGGCGTTCGTCGTCGGGGACCGGCTCGATGCCTCGGGTCTCGACGGTGCCTTCGGTCTCGGGGGAGGAGGCCGTGGTGTCCATGGTGCAGGTGTCTCTCGTGCGCTGGGGCAAGGGCACCCCCACAGGGGGCAGTCGGCAGCGGCGGTGGTGCCTGGCTGCGGGGCGGCGCGGTGGCCGACGAGGACTCTACGCGCGTTGCGCGGCCATCCACCATCGTACTTTGCACCAACTTCCTGCCGTAAGACCCATTGGACCCTCCGACGAGTCGGGCGCGTCACACTTTTCGTCGGAGGGTCCGACCGGCGGGCGGGTGCCCTGGTCGGCCGGCCGGTGCCGGCACCGGTCCGCGCCGACTCACCCGGTGGTCGGCGGCGCGCAGGATCTCCTCCGCGTCTTCCACCGGCGGATAGATCCAGGTCTCGTTGATCGCGTGCTTCCGGGCCTTGGCTTCGGCGACCGGGGTGTCGTTCAGCGCCCGGTCGAAGCCCTTGGTCAGTACCGCGCCCGCCCCGCCGGGATCGAGGCAGGTGACGTACGGATCTGTGAGGAACGGCTCCCGGTCCGGCCCCAGCAGGTCGGCCGCCGCGTGGTGCCCGGCGAACTTCCCCTGCGGCGTCGCGTGCCGGCAGGACTGCGTCACGGTGCGGCCGTCCTCGGCGGGCGCGGCCGCGGTGTCGCCCGCCGCGTACACCTCCGGCACCCCGCGCATCCGCAGTCACTCGTCGGCCGCCGGCCGCCCCGGCTCGTCGCGCGCGGCAGGAATCCGTGCGGTGATGCCGTCGGCCCGCACTCCGGCCGTCCAGACGGCCGTACGGGCCGGGCCCGCGCTGCCGTCGGAGAGGTGGACGGCCCGCTCGTCGACGCGCTCGACCGTGACGCCGAGCCGCAATACGACCCCCAGCTCGTCCAGCGCCCGCTCGATCACCGGCCGCGCGGGCGCGCCGAGCCCGCGCCCGACGACCTCGTCGCACTCCACCAGGACGACCTCGGCCTCGTCCGCCAGGCCCTGCGGTGCGGCGACCGCCCGCAGCCGGCCCACCGGCTCGGCCGCGATCTCCACCGGTGAACCCGGCGCCGACCGCCACCGCCGTGACCCCGCCCGGTTCCCTCGGGCGCCTCCGGCGGCGCCCGCAGATGCTCCTCCAGGGCGACGGCCGCGGCCATCGTGTCGGCGCCGTGCAGCAGCTCGGCGCCGGGGAGGCGCGGACGGACCGGCGCGCTGCCGGTGGCCGGCACCAGCCGCTCGTACCGGTGCTCCGTGCGGCCGTCGGCGCCCTCGGCGGTGACGGTCCGGCGGCCGGTGTCGATGCCGGTCGCCGTCGCCGCGACGCGGTGTACGCCGATGGGGCCGAGGACGCGGTCCAGCGGGAGGGTCCGCCTCGTACAGCCGGGGGCGGATCACCAGGTCGGGGCCCGGCGCGAGCGGCGTGACCGTGGCGGAGGCGTCATGGGTGCGCAGCAGGCGGGCGGCGCCGGCGGCGGCCCACGTTCCGGCGAAACCGCCGCCCATGATCAGGATGCCCGACATCCAGATTCTCCTTCCGGGCCTCCCCGTGGCGTGTTCCGCGGGGGTGAATCCGGAAAGTACACATCCGGATTAGAACCTGGACAGTGGGCATCCGGATTGAGGTGCGGGGCGGTACGTCTTCGCAATCTGTGGCGTGCGACCCCGCGGGCGCCGTGTGCCCGATACTGAGGGAGTTATGGAAATCGTCATCCTTGCTGTAGTCATCGCTGTGGTCGCGCTCGGCGCGATCAGCGGGCTCGTCGTCAGCAGCCGCAGGAAGAAGCAGCTGCCGCCGCCCCCGCCGACCACCCCGTCCGTCACCGCGCCCCCTGCGGAACCGCAGGTCGGTGAGGACGCCGAGACCCCCCGCGACGAGGAGCGTCGCACCATCGAAGAGGTCGGTCTGCCGGACTCCGGCGCCACCCTCGTCGAGGAACCGCCCGTCGCCGAGCCGGAGGCGCCCGCGGCGCCCGAGGTCGAGGTGCCGGAGCCGACCGCCGGCCGGCTCGTCCGGCTGCGCGCCCGACTCTCCCGCTCGCAGAACTCCCTGGGCAAGGGCCTGCTCACGCTGCTCTCCCGGGAACACCTGGACGAGGACACCTGGGAGGAGATCGAGGACACCCTGCTCACCGCCGACGTCGGTGTGCAGCCCACGCAGGAGCTGGTCGAGCGGCTGCGCGAGCGCGTGAAGGTGCTCGGCACCCGCACCCCCGACGAGCTGCGCGCGCTGCTCCGTGAGGAGCTGCTCCAGCTCATCGGTACCGAGGCCGACCGCGCCGTGAACACCGCGAACGGCCTGGGCGCAGGCGGCCAGGAGATCCCCGGCGTCGTCATGGTCGTCGGCGTCAACGGCACCGGTAAGACCACCACCACCGGCAAGCTCGCCCGCGTGCTGGTCGCCGACGGCAAGTCCGTCGTGCTCGGCGCGGCCGACACCTTCCGTGCCGCCGCCGCCGATCAGCTCCAGACCTGGGGCGAGCGGGTCGGCGCCCGCACCGTGCGCGGACCCGAGGCCGGCGACCCCGCCTCGGTCGCCTTCGACTCGGTGAAGGAAGGTATCTCCGAGGGCGCCGACGTCGTTTTGATCGACACCGCCGGCCGGCTGCACACCAAGACCGGCCTCATGGACGAGCTGGGCAAGGTCAAGCGGGTCGTGGAGAAGCACGGCCCGGTCGGCGAGGTGCTGCTCGTCCTGGACGCCACCACCGGCCAGAACGGCCTGGTCCAGGCCCGGGTCTTCGCCGAGGTCGTGGACATCACCGGCGTGGTGCTCACCAAGCTGGACGGCACGGCCAAGGGCGGCATCATCGTCGCCGTCCAGCGCGAACTGGGCGTCCCGGTCAAGCTGGTGGGCCTGGGTGAGGGCGCCGACGACCTGGCACCGTTCGAGCCCGAGGCGTTCGTCGACGCCCTGATCGGCGACTGACCGGAGCGTGAACGGGTTAACCCGGGCACCCGCACCGATACGGATACACCGAGCCCCGCCGCACACGAAGTGCGGCGGGGCTCGGTGCGTGCGCCCGGCGGCGCAGCGCGGGGATGACGGGCCCGGCGACCGGACGCGGGACGATGGTTTTCGGGCGGGTGTACGAAGAGGCGCCGCGCTCCGGCGGCCGGAACGCGGCGGTGGGGGAGCGGGGCGCGGAGGTCAGGCGCACACCCGGTGGCAGACGTACGCAAGGGTGCCCAGCAGCAGCTTCGCCTCCGGGGGGTGGCCCGCGCTGTCCAGCGTCGGCGGCCGCAGCCAGCGCATCGGCCCCAGGCCCGCGAGGTCGCACGGCGGCGCGACGACGTGATCGCCGGGGCCCAGGCAGCGCAGGTCCAGCGAGGCGTCGTCCCAGCCCATGCGGTACAGCAGGGTCGGCAGTCCGGCAGCGGCGCCCGGCGCCACGAAGAACAGCGCCCGCCCGGTCGGGGTGGCGGCCACCGGGCCCAGGGGCAGGCCCATCCGTTCGAGCCGGACCAGGGCCGTGCGGCCCGCCGCGACCGGTACGTCCAGGACGTCGAAGGTGCGGCCGACCGGCAGCAGCACCGCGGCGCCCGGCGTCTCCGCCCAGACCGCCGCCGCCTTCTCCAGCGTGGTGCCGGCGGGGAGGGCGTCCGCGAAGGCGAGGGGGTGGGCACCGGGCGCCGCGCAGTCCGCCGTCCCGCACGAGCAGGCCGTGCGGCCGTCGCCGCCCCGTGCCGCGCGGGCGCCGGGGACCACGTCCCAGCCCCAGAGTCCGGTGTACTCCGCCACCGCGGTGCCCTCGGCCGAGCGGACGCGCCTCTTGGTGCCATGGCGGATGTCGCGGAACTCCCGGATGCCGCCGATCGTGAAGCCCATGCCCCCTCCAACGGGTCCTGCATGCCAGTGGTTACGTGCCGGAGTTTTGCCGTGACGCTCCGTCGACAGTCGTCGCCGTCGCTGGTGTGACGTAGTGCTTCGGGTTGTGCGGCGTGGCACGCGCGCCCTTGAGTGCTTCTCTCCGCCCAACCCTTTGCGACCTGTGTCAAGTCAATCGCGAGGAGCCGCGGAGGAGTTCATTCGAAGGGGTGGCGAATGGTGGCGTTTCCCGGCTCGGCCTCGCGGGAGGCGTGATCGTAGGATTACTTTCGGTGCACGAACCGGGAGGGGTATCCGCCAAGCGGGTATGCCAAAGGCAAGGGAGTGACCGTCCGGCGGCTTTCCGTAGGCCGGAATCCGTGGTCGGCTGGGGTCACTCCAGGACAGGCGTCGCGAAGGAGCGGCATCCTGTCTGAG
This sequence comes from Streptomyces sp. NPDC053560, assembly GCF_044544605.1. NCBI lineage: Bacteria > Bacillati > Actinomycetota > Actinomycetes > Kitasatosporales > Streptomycetaceae > Streptomyces > Streptomyces sp. NPDC053560. The sequence continues at coordinate 399,426 of NZ_JBITXI010000006.1, forward strand.
GTTCGTGACAGAGCGACAGATCCGGATGGGGGCGTTCGAGTTGGGCGGCAACGGCGGCACGTGCGCTGACAAGCGCCCGAACGAGCAACTGGGCTCGTGGTTCGTGCGCAGCGGCTGGTCCAAGGGCGAACTCGCCCGCCAGGTCAACCGCCGTGCCCGGCAGCTGGGCGCGCACCACATCAGTACGGACACCTCACGGGTCCGCCGCTGGCTGGACGGCGAGCAGCCCCGCGAGCCGATCCCCCGGATCCTCTCCGAGCTGTTCTCCGAGCGCTTCGGGTGCGTCGTGGGCATCGAGGACCTGGGCCTGCGCAGCGCGCACCAGTCCCCGTCCGTCTCGGGCGTGGACCTTCCCTGGGCCGGGCCCCAGACGGTGTCGCTCATCAGCGAGTTCTCGCGCAGCGACCTCATGCTGGCGCGGCGCGGCTTCCTCGGGACCTCACTGGCGCTGGCCGCCGGGCCCGCCCTCATCGAGCCCATGCAGCGCTGGCTGGTCCCCACGCCCGCCGGCGGCGCGGGCGAGGCCGGATCCGACGGCGGCGGACGCCGCCGCGGCGGCCGGCTCTCGCAGCCCGAGCTGGAGCTGCTGGAGTCCACCACCATGATGTTCCGGCAGTGGGACGCCCAGTGCGGCGGCGGGCTCCGCCGCAAGGCCGTCGTCGGGCAGCTCCACGAAGTCACCGACCTGCTCCAGGAGTCGCACCCCGAAGCGGTCTCCAAGCGGCTGTTCAAGGTCGCCGCCGAACTGGCCGAGCTGGCGGGCTGGATGAGCTACGACATCGGTCTGCAGCCCACGGCCCAGAAGTACTTCGTCCTCGCGCTGCACGCGTCCAAGGAGGCCGGCGACAAGCCCCTGGGCTCGTACATCCTCTCCAGCATGAGCCGCCAGATGATCCACCTCGGGCGCCCCGAGGACGCCCTGGAGCTGATCCACCTCGCGCAGTACGGCAGCCGGGAAATGGCCACCCCGCGCACGCAGGCCATGCTGTATGCGATGGAGGCCCGCGCGTACGCCGGCATCGGCCACCCCAGCAAGGTCAAGCGGGCCGTCCGGATGGCCGAGGACACCTACGCCGACGTCGAGCCCGGCGCGCAGCTCGAACCGGACTGGATCCGCTTCTTCTCCGAGGCCGAGCTGAACGCCGAGAACGCCCACTCCTACCGCGACCTCGCCTACGTAGCCGGCCGCAGCCCCACGTACGCCTCGCTGGCGCACCCGGTGATGGAGCGTGCCGTCGAGCTGTTCGGCAAGGACCAGGAGCACCAGCGCTCGTACGCCCTCAACCTCATCGGCATGGCCACGGTCCACCTGCTGCAGCGCGAGCCCGAGCAGTGCGCGGACATGGCCCAGAAGGCCATACCGTTCGCGAAGCAGGTCCGCTCGGAGCGGGTCAACACCCGGCTGCGCAAGACCGTCGACACCGCGGCCCGGGACTTCTCCGACGTGGCCGAGGTCATCCAGCTGACCGAAGAACTGCAGCACCATCTGCCGGAGACCGCCGCGGAGGCCGTCTAGAGAGGCCCGGCCCCGCACGGAGGCCGCCCAGCGGCCCGGCCCACGCGGCACCTCCCGCGCGCGGCCGGTACCGCCGAAGACCCCGGCCGCGACCACGCCCCGTACAGTCCGACTCGGCTCCCCCATCGCCAGGTCTGAGGGCAGTGGTCGCGGCCGGTCCGCGGTTTCCGTGGCCTCCGCAGGCGTTCATCCGGGCGTAACACCGCCGTCGCCTTCGTCACGGCGGCGAAACACCGGGGCGCTCCACCGGAAACGGCGCTGCGCCAATCTCGTGGCGAGAGTCGGCCCATCAGCACCACCCCCGCACGGGCCGCATCGACGACGAGGAGACGCCGATGCCCCCAGGCATCCTGACGCTCGCAGCAGACAAGGCCGAGCTGAGCCCGGCCGACACCGGATTCATGCTGATCGCCACCGCCCTGGTGATGGTGATGACCCCCGCGCTCGCGTTCTTCTACGGCGGCATGGTCCGCGTGAAGAGCGTCCTGAACATGCTGATGATGAGTTTCATCAGCCTCGGCCTGGTGACCGTTCTGTGGGTGCTGTACGGCTTCAGCCTCGCCTTCGGTACCGACCACGGCTCCGTCATCGGCTTCAGCGGCGACTACGTGGGACTCAGCGGCATCGGGCTCACCGAGCTGTGGGACGGCTACACCATCCCGGTCTACGTCTTCGCGGCCTTCCAGCTGATGTTCGCCATCCTCACCCCCGCCCTGATCAGCGGTGCGCTCGCGGACCGGGTGAAGTTCACCGCCTGGGCGCTGTTCGTCGTCCTGTGGGCGACGATCGTGTACTTCCCGGTCGCCCACTGGGTCTGGGGCGCCGGCGGCTGGCTCTTCGAACTCGGCGTGATCGACTTCGCGGGCGGTACGGCCGTCCACATCAACGCCGGTGCCGCGGCGCTGGGCGTGATCTTCGTCGTGGGCAAGCGGATCGGCTTCAAGAAGGACCCCATGCGGCCGCACAGCCTGCCGCTCGTCATGCTCGGCGCGGGCCTGCTGTGGTTCGGCTGGTTCGGCTTCAACGCCGGCTCCTGGCTCGGCAACGGTGACGGCGTGGGCGCGGTGGCCTTCCTGAACACGCAGGTCGCCACCGGTGCGGCGATGCTCGGCTGGCTCGCGTACGAGAAGCTGCGGCACGGCTCGTTCACCACTCTGGGCGCCGCGTCCGGCGCGGTCGCCGGCCTGGTCGCGATCACCCCCGCCTGTGGCTCCGTCAGCCCGCTCGGCGCGATCGCCATCGGCGTCATCGCGGGCGTCCTGTGCGCCATGGCCGTCGGCCTCAAGTACAAGTTCGGCTACGACGACTCCCTCGACGTCGTCGGCGTCCACCTGGTCGGCGGTGTCGTCGGCTCGCTGCTCATCGGCTTCTTCGCCACCGGCGGCGTACAGAGCAAGGCCCAGGGCCTGTTCTACGGCGGCGGCCTCGCCCAGCTCGGCAAGCAGTCCGTCGGTGTGGTGAGCGTGCTGCTCTACTCCCTCGTCGTCTCGTTCGTCCTTGCCAAGGTCATCGACCTGGTGATGGGCTTCCGGGTCAGCGAGGACGAGGAGCTGGCGGGCGTGGACCAGGCCGCCCACGCGGAGACGGCGTACGACTACGGCGGCACCGGCGGCGGTTCGGCCCTGGCCCGTACGGCGGCACCGGCGTCGGCGTCGGCTTCCGGTGACGGCCCGGCCGGTGGCACGGCCTCGGCCTCGCAGACAGGATCATCGGATCGGGCCCAGGGCGGGACCCCGGGCAAGGCGAAGAAGGTGGACGCGTGAAGCTCATCACGGCAGTAATCAAGCCGCACCGGCTGGACGAGGTGAAGGAGGCCCTGCAGTCGTTCGGCGTGCACGGCCTGACCGTCACCGAGGCCAGCGGCTACGGCCGGCAGCGCGGCCACACGGAGGTGTACCGCGGCGCCGAGTACACCGTGGACCTCGTCCCCAAGATCCGCATCGAGGTCCTGGTCGAGGACGCCGACGCCGAACAACTGGTCGAGGTAGTCGTCAAGGCCGCCCGCACCGGCAAGATCGGCGACGGCAAGGTCTGGAGTGTCCCGGTGGAAGAAGCGGTCCGAGTGCGAACGGGGGAGCGGGGGCCGGATGCGCTTTGAGGACTGAGGGGGCGGGGCATCGGTTGGGGCCGGTTGGTGGGGGTGGGCCCCGGTCGGTGGGATGGCGCCCGATCGCCGCGGTCGCCGCAAACCCGGTCGGTGGGGCGTGGCCTGTGGCTTCGGTGGGCGGGGGCCGTCTCGGCTCCTCGAATTGCAGTCCGGGGACTGAGGCCGGGGACGCGCGCTTGTGGTCCGGGCTGACGCAGGCTTGTGGTCCGGGCTGGGGCTTCGGTGACCGGCGCCCGGTGACCCAGTGCCCCAGTGACGCGGTCGGCCAGGGGCCGGGCCGGCCGGGTGACCGGCGGCGTAGGTGGCCGGCGAGGGGCGGCCTGGCTGTTCGGTCGGGTGCTGGCCGGTGCTCCGGCTCCCCGGGCGACGGACGGTGGCCTGTTGGTCGGCGACCGGACGTGTTGGGGCGGGGCGCCGACCGCCGGTGATCGTGCGGCCGGTGATCGTGTGGCGGCGGTGGCTGCGATGGGCGGCCGTCGGCGGACCGGGCGGCGGAGACGGCGTACGGGCGACCGGCGGGCAGCGTCCGGTCCGTACGGGTGAGGGGCGGGCGGCGCGGCGCCGTCCCGGCGGGAAGCGGGCAGCTTGTCCGGGCGAGGGGCGGACACGACCACCGGGGGCAGGACCGAGACGACCGAGGAGCGCCTGAGGTGACGGACAGCGTGGAGGAAGCGGCGACGCCCGGCGGGCCGGGTGCGGCCCCGGGCGCATCGGGGACGGCGGCCGGAGGCCCGGCCGCCGGTGAGGCACGGACGGCAGCCGGGGGCCCGGCGGCCCGCGGAGACGCGGCCGACGCCCGTGACGGCCGGGCCGAGCTCCGAGACAAGGAGGCCGGCGGCGACGGAACCGAACTCCGCCGCAGCAAGGCCGAACCGGACGGCGACCGGGCCAAGTCCGGCGACGCCACGGCTGACTCCCGGCAGGCCGACGACGAGGGCGGCTACGCCGCCGACCGGCTGCGGTTGCTCCAGGACGCCACGGTGACCGGCGCGGACCGTCGGACCACCCTCGCCCGGCTGACCGACCGCTGGCTGGCCGGCCTCTTCGAGAGCGCCGCCGCGCGGAGTGGCGTCGGCGGGGCCGCGCTCGTCGCCGTCGGCGGCTACGGCCGCGGCGAACTCTCCCCCCGCAGCGACCTCGACCTGCTCCTCCTCCACGACGGCAGGGCCTCGGCCCAGGAGGTCGCGGCCCTCGCCGACCGCCTCTGGTACCCCCTCTGGGATCTCGGCCTGGACCTGGACCACTCCGTCCGCACACTCGCCGAGGCCCGCCGTACCGCCCGCGACGACCTCAAGGCACAGCTCGGCCTGCTCGACGCCCGTCACCTCGCGGGCAGCGCCGACCTCACCGCCGCCCTGCGCACCGCGAGCTTCGCCGACTGGCGCGAGTCGGCCCTCAAACGCCTCCCCGAACTCCACGCCCTCTGCCTGGACCGGGCCGACCGCCAGGGCGAACTGCAGTACCTCCTCGAACCCGACCTCAAGGAGGCCAGAGGCGGCCTCCGCGACGTCACCGCCCTGCGCGCGGTCGCCGCGTCCTGGCTCGCCGACGCGCCCCGGGCCGGCCTGGAAGAGGCCCGCGGCTGCCTGCTGGACGTACGCGACGCCCTGCACCTGGTGACCGGACGGGCCACCGACCGGCTCGCGCTCCAGGAGCAGGACCAGGTCGCGGCGGCCCTCGGCCTCCTCGACGCCGACGCCCTGCTGCGCCAGGTATACGAGTCGGCGCGCACGATCTCGTACGCCGGCGACGTGACCTGGCGAGAGGTCGGCCGGGTGCTCCGCTCCCGCTCCGTACGGCCGTCACTGCGCGGCCTGATCAGCGGACGCGGTGGACGGAACGGGCGGACAGCGGGCCGGGGCGAGCGCTCGCCGCTGGCCGAGGGCGTCGTCGAGCACGAGGGCGAGGTCGTACTGGCCCGCACCGCCCGCCCCGAACGCGACGCCGTCCTGCCGCTGAGAGCCGCGGCCGCCGCCGCCCAGGCCGGCCTGCCCCTCTCCCCGCACGCCGTGCGGCGGCTGGCCACGGTGGCCCGGCCGCTGCCCGTGCCGTGGCCCGCCGAGGCCCGTGAGGAACTGCTGACCCTGCTGGGCGCGGGGGCGCGCACGGTGCCCGTCTGGGAGGCGCTGGAGGCCGAGGGGATCATCACCCGGCTGCTGCCGGACTGGGAGCGGGTGCGCTGCCGGCCGCAGCGCAACGCCGTGCACCGCTGGACCGTCGACCGGCACCTCGTCGAGACGGCCGTACGCGCCTCCGCCCTGACCCGGCGCGTCCACCGCCCCGACCTGCTCCTGATGGCCGCGCTGCTGCACGACATCGGCAAGGGCTGGCCCGGCGACCACTCGGTGTCCGGTGAGACCATCGCCCGCGACGTGACCGCCCGCCTCGGTTTCGACGCCAAGGACACGGACGTCGTCGCCACCCTGGTCCGCCACCACCTCCTCCTCATCGAGACCGCCACCCGCCGCGACCTGGACGACCCGGCCACGATCGCCTCGGTCGCCCGGGTGGTCGGCACGGCCGGCACGCTGGAACTGCTGCACGCGCTCACCGAGGCCGACGCCCTGGCCACCGGGCCCGCCGCCTGGAGCCGCTGGCGCGAGGGGCTGGTCGCCGACCTGGTGCGGCGGGTCGGCGGACTGCTCGCGGGGGAGCCGGACGCGACCACGACCACCCCGTGGGAGCCCACCGCGGAACAGGAACGCCTCGCCGTCGAGGCCTGGCGCACCGGCGAACCCGTACTGGCCCTGCACACCCGGACCGAACCGCCCGTCCCCGCCCCACAGTCCACGACCACCCGGGGCGCCCCGGATTCCTCGGGCTCCTCGGTCTCTCCAGGCCCCCCAGCCTTCCCGGACTCTTCGGCCTCTCCGGAGGACCCGGGTCTCGGGGACGACCGGGAGACGGGCCGGGAGTCCGCCGGAGATCCGGAACCGGTCGGCGTCGAGCTCCTGCTCGCCGTACCGGACAGACCCGGCATCCTCCCCGCCACGGCAGGCGTACTCGCCGTGCACCGGCTCACCGTCCGCGCCGCCGACCTGCGCGTCATGCCACTGCCGGAGAGCCTGTACGGCACGGAGACCGGCGCGACGGACAGCACGGGGAACAGCGCGACGGGCGGCACGAAGGACTGCACGAAGGGCAGCGCGGGCGGCAGCGTGGTGGACGGCGCCCCGCGTGCCGTCACCCGCCGTCCGATGCTGCTCCTCAGCTGGCGGGTGGCAGCCGAGTACGGCTCGCTGCCGCAGGCGGTCCGGCTCCGCGCCGACCTCGTACGGGCCCTGGACGGCACGCTCGACATCCCCGCGCGCCTGGCCGAGCGCGAACGGGCCTACGCGCGGCGCTCGCGCGGCCTTCAGGCGCCGCCGCCCCGGGTGGCGGTGGCGCCCGGCGGTTCCCGCTCCGCCACCGTGATCGAGGTACGCGCCCAGGACGCCCAGGGCCTGCTGTACCGGATCGGCCGCGCCCTGGAGGACGCCGGCGTCACCGTACGCAGCGCTCACGTCAGCACCCTGGGCGCCAACGCCGTGGACGCCTTCTACGTCACCGACGCCGACGGCTCCCCGCTTCCGCCCGCCACCGCGACGGAGGTGGCCCAGGCCGTGGAGCGCGCCTTGAAGTGACCGGAGCGCCCTTCCCGCTCCGGCGGCCGGACAGGACGGCGGACGGGACGGGGCCCCCACGGAAGCGTCGGGCGCGACGGAAGCGTCGGGCCCCACGGACGCGGCGGGCGCGTCGGGCACGACGGACCGGTCGGGCGCCGCAAGCGTGCCGTGGTGCACCCCGCGTACCTGGGGATACCGTCCCCGTCCGCCTCTTCGGGTAGGCCGGGACGTTCTGTACCGTGGGGCGGATACTCTAGAAGCCGATTGACTCCACCCCCGACCCCGAGGATCGACGACCGCCGTGTTCGATACGCTTTCCGACCGCCTGGCGAGTACTTTCAAAAATCTCCGGGGCAAGGGGCGCCTCTCCGAGGCGGACATCGACGCCACCGCGCGTGAGATCCGTATCGCCCTGCTCGAAGCGGATGTCGCGCTCCCCGTCGTCCGCGCCTTCATCAAGCAGGTGAAGGAGCGTGCGCTGGGCGCCGAGGTCTCCCAGGCGCTGAACCCCGCCCAGCAGGTCATCAAGATCGTCAACGAGGAGCTCATCGGCATCCTCGGCGGCGAGACCCGTCGCCTGCGCTTCGCCAAGCAGCCGCCGACGGTCATCATGCTCGCCGGTCTGCAGGGTGCCGGTAAGACCACCCTGGCCGGCAAGCTCGGCCGCTGGCTCAAGGCACAGGGCCACGCCCCGCTGCTGGTCGCCTGTGACCTCCAGCGTCCGAACGCCGTGAACCAGCTCACCGTCGTCGCCGAGCGCGCCGGTGTCGCGATCTTCGCCCCGGAGCCGGGCAACGGCGTCGGCGACCCGGTCAAGGTCGCCCAGGACTCGATCGAGTTCGCCCGTGCCAAGCAGCACGACGTCGTGCTCGTCGACACCGCCGGCCGCCTGGGCATCGACCAGGAGCTGATGCAGCAGGCCGCGGACATCCGGGACGCGGTCAAGCCCGACGAGGTCCTCTTCGTCGTCGACGCCATGATCGGCCAGGACGCGGTCAACACCGCCGAGGCGTTCCGCGACGGCGTCGGCTTCGACGGCGTCGTGCTCTCCAAGCTCGACGGCGACGCCCGCGGTGGTGCCGCGCTCTCCATCGCGCACGTCACCGGCAAGCAGATCATGTTCGCCTCCAACGGCGAGAAGCTGGACGACTTCGACGCGTTCCACCCGGACCGCATGGCGTCCCGCATCCTTGGCATGGGCGACATGCTGTCGCTCATCGAGAAGGCCGAGCAGACCTTCAGCCAGGCCGAGGCCGAGAAGATGGCGGCCAAGCTGCAGAAGGGCCCGAAGGAGTTCACGCTCGACGACTTCCTGGCCCAGATGGAGCAGGTCCGCAAGATGGGCTCCATCTCCAAGCTGCTCGGCATGCTGCCCGGCATGGCGCAGATGAAGGACCAGATCAACAACCTGGACGAGCGGGACGTCGACCGCACCGCCGCGATCATCAAGTCGATGACCCCGGGCGAGCGCCAGGACCCGACCATCATCAACGGTTCCCGCCGTGCTCGTATCGCGCGCGGTTCGGGTGTCGACGTCAGCGCCGTGAAGAGCCTGGTGGAGCGCTTCTTCGACGCCCGCAAGATGATGTCGAAGATGGCCCAGGGCGGCGGCATGCCGGGGATGCCGGGCATGCCCGGGATGCCTGGCATGGGTGGCGGTGCCAAGAAGAAGAAGCAGCAGAAGAAGGCCAAGGGCAAGCAGCGCAGCGGCAACCCCATGAAGCGCAAGGCCGAGGAGGAGGCCGCCGCGGCGCGCCGCGAGGCCGCCCAGAACGGCAACCCGCTCGGCCTCCCGCAGGGCGGCCAGGACGACCCGAAGAACTTTGAACTCCCGGAGGAATTCAAGAAGTTCATGGGCTGATGCAGCTGATGCAGTTGAGGGGGCTGACCGAGCTGGTGTACTTGAGACAGCTGACACGACTGAGTCGGCTGGTGCACCCCCGCACGCAGTAGCCTCCCGCCCCCACGGCCCCGCCCGGACCCCTCCGGCCGGGGCCGTCGGCATACCCGGAGCGACGCGCGTACCTGGAGCCGTGCGCATGCCCGAAGCGGTGTACGTACCCGAAGCGGTGTACGCATCCGGGGCGGGCGCTTCGCGCCGAGGGCGGCGTCCCGGTCAGCGCGCGGCGTGCGGGGAGGGGAAGGCGGCTGCGCCACGTATAGGACGCTCCACCTGGAGCGGTGCGCCGCTGGCGAGCCCGGCCGGGCTCAGCCCCAGCGCGACGGCCGCGGTGGCGCCCACGTCCGCCAGCGACGCGGCGTCCGGGAGTCGCTCGGCGGCTTCGGCGCCGGGACGGTGGATCAGCACCGGTACGTACTCCCGCGTGTGGAAGGCGTGCCCGATCGTGGGGTCGTTGCCGTGGTCGCCGGTGACGATCAGCCGGTCCCCGGGCGCGGTGAGCAGCGGCAGCAGCTCCGCGATGCCCTCGTCCACCTTCCGCAGCACCGCCGCGTAACGGTCCGGGTCCTGCTCATGGCCCGCCAGGTCGGTCTCCTGCACGTTGCTGACCACCAACGCCGGCCCCTCCTGTCCGGGTCCGCCCTCCTGTCCGGGTCCGCTGTCCTGCTCGGCCGCCGCCCGGACCGCGTCCACCGTGTGCCGCAGCACCTCCCCGGTGTCCACCGCCGGCCGCCGCACCGCCGCCTCGCAGGCGAGGAGGTCGGCCGCCTTGCCGACGAGCGTGACGGGGACGCCCGCGCGGGCCGCGGCGTCCGGCAGCTGGCGGGTGTGGTCCAGCGGCGCGCCGAGGTGCTGCACCTCCAGCCCGCCGTTGCGGTAGAAGCCGCTGGCGGGGGTGTCCAGCCCGATAGTGCCGGCCTCCCCGTGCCGTACGAACCCGGTCAGTGGCCCGTCGGCGTGCCCGCCCACCGCGATCACCCGCGCCACGGGTGCGACCGTCCTGACCACGCGCGCCACGTCCAGCACCTGCGCGAACGGTGCCTCCGTCAGCCGCGCCGAGGCGTTCCAGTTGATGCCCGGGTCGGCCTCCAGGTTGTCGTGCACCAGCACCCGCCCGTCGACCACCACCAACGGCTTGCCGTCGAGCAGTTCCGTACGGTGCCCGGCGGCCCGCAGGGCAGCGGTGACCTCCTGCAGATGCTCGGCGAGCCGCGCCACCGTCACCCGGCTGAAGTCGGCGCCCATCATCGTCTGATGCCCGGCGTACGTGTCCGCGCCCGGATAACCCAGCGCCGCCCGGCCGGCCGCGACCGGCAGCGAGGGGCGCGGCGGGAGGTCCGGGTGCGGATGGACGGTGCCCAGCCCGAGGGCGCCGAACGAGGGCAGCTCCAGGGGGCGGCCGGTCGCCGCACGGTGGTGGTCGAGGAGGTGGCCGAGGGTGTCGGCTTCGGCGTCGCCGGGGCGCAGCGCTCCGGCATCCGGCATCGCGCCGATGCCGAAGCCGTCGACGACGAGGATGACGATCTTGCTCATGGCGGTTCCTGGCGTCCGAGAGGGATGAGTCTTGTACGGGCAGGCGGGGAGGGGAGTGGGTTGGTCGGGGCGAGCTGGTTGCCCGATGGCCGGTGCAGGCACCGGTCCCAGTGCCGGTGCTCGGTCAGTAGGGCCTCCCGAGGGGGTCGTAGAGGCCGCTGAGCTTCGGCCTGCCCGAGGACAGCCCGGAGACGACTGCGACGGTGCTGCGGGTGACGAAGATCTGCGTACGGAACGCCAGTACGGCGGTGTCGCCCACCCGGGCGTCCCCCGGGGCGAGCAGCCGGTAGTAGTCGATGTTCGCCGCGGGTGCGTCCTCGACCCGCAACCGCGCCCCGGTACGCGGGATCAGCGCCTCCCGCGCGCCGCCCCGGGCGTAGAAGCCGCCCCCGTAGAGCGCGGGCCGGCCGTCGGCGAGCGTGTGGGCCACCTCGCTGACGTACACATACGCGGGCCGCTCCGGCTGCTCGTAATCCACCGCGTGCAAAGGGGTCGTGCCGGTCAGGGCGTGACCGGGCTCGCCGTGTGTCGCGCCCAGCCGGGCCAGCAGCGGCAGGGTGGCCATCGACGTGGCGCTGGGCGCGCTGAGCTTGAGGTCCGTGTGACCGCGTGCGGCGAGCCGCTCGACGGCCCTGCGCGCCAGCGCGAAGTTGGGCGTCGGCTGCGGCACCCCGGTCTCCGGATCGCACAGCACGCACGGGAACGCCGTCACACCGGCCACCCGGATCCCTGGCAACCGCTCGGCCTCGTCAAGAAACGCATCCAGCCCCCCGTCTGCGTCCAGCCCGATGCCGGCGTCGAGTCCTGCATCCGCGTCGAGCCCTACGGCTGCGCCGAGTTGTGCGCCCCCGTCGAGCCGGAGGCCTCCCTCGGGCCGCATGCCATCGGCGCGTGGTCCGTCACCTCCGCCACCGTCCAGCCGCACGCTGTCGGCAAGCGGCCCGCCGCCGTCCGGCCCCGTCCCATCGGGCAGTCGTCCGCCGCCACCGCCGAGCAGCCTGCCGTCTTCCACCCGTACGCCGCTGTCCCGTCGCACGCTGCCGTCGAGCCGTACCCCGCCCTCCTGTCCCGGATAGACCGACCCGGGCGCGCCCTCCAGCCGGATCAGTACGTCCTGGACGAACCCGAGCCGGGTGGCCGCTTCCGAGACGGCGCGGGCGTTCGCGAGGTCGTAGACCGTGACGGTCTCCGGGCGCCAGGCCAGCATCTCGGGCAGGGCGCGCGCCGGGATCTGCACGAGATGGCCCAGGTTGCCGGCCTCGGCTCCCGCCGCGTGCAGGATGCGGGCCTCGGGCGGATCGATGGCCGCGAACCGGGGGATGTGCCGGGCGACGGCCTCGATCAGCTCCGGGTTGCGGCCGATCTGCTTGACCACGAACCACAGCGACAGGCCGAGCCGGTCCGCCTCCTGCGCCAGCAGCGCGGCGTTGGACTCGACGGAGTCGAGATCCATGACGTACGTGTCCGGCGGGATGGCTCCGGATTTGTGCAACTCGGTCGCGAACGCGACCAGTTCGGGGTTGCGGTGCAGGACGGCGTCGAGGAACACGGTCAGCCCCCTGTCTCTCGAAGGTCGTGTGTTTCTCGAAGGTCGTGCAGCGATCGGCGGAGGATGTCCAGGACGAGGTCCGCGCCGGCGCGCATGGGATTGATCCGCACGGTCCACTCCGCGAGCCCCGGCGCGGCCTCCAGGGACGAGCTCGACATGCGGTAGAACAACGGGGCGATCTCGTAACGGGAGTTGGACCCGACGGGGTAGGGCGCCGCCCCGTATCGGGCCGCCACGGCGGGCAGCTCGCGCGCCACCGGCCGGTCCAGCCGCACCAGCAGGCAGCGGTCCTGCGCGTTGGCGATACGGACCTCGGCGACGCCGGGGACCTCACCGGCCGCCAGCCGTTCGGCCACCTCCGCACCCACCGCGGACTGCAACGACCACATCACCGGCACGTGGGTCAGGGCGCGCAGCGCATCGAGCGACTGGTGTCCCTGCACCTGTCCGCCCCCGGAGTAGTTGTCCGCGTGCACGCGCGCCACCAGGTCGGCGGCGCCCACCACCACCCCGACGCCCTCCGGGCCGTGCAGCTTGAAGAGCGAGAAGCAGGAGGCGTCGGCGCCCAGCTCGACCCCGCTCCGCGGAACCCGCATCACCGCGTAGTTGTCGTCGACGACCGTACGGACCCCCGCCGCACGGCAGACCGCCAGCACCTCGCCGGGGTCGTAGGAATCGGCCAGCCGCTGCCGGGTGTGCTGTACATACGCCCAGGTGAACCGGCCGCTCGCCAGCGCCTCCGTCAGCGCCGCACGGTCGTTGAAGTCCACCTCGGTCACCGCCACGCCCAGGCCCCGCAGCGTGACGGCGGTGGTGCGGTAGACCGGCGCGCTGTGCAGGAGCAGCGGGTCGCCCGCGCCGAGCACCGAGGAGAGTGCGGCGCGGATCGCTCCGGTGCCCGCGCCCTGTACGAGAGCGGCGGCCTCGGCGCCGAAGAAGTCGGCGAGTACGGCTTCCACCCCGGCGGTCGTACGGGGCCGGCCGAGCCCGGGAACCACTCCGGCGTCCGCCTCGAAGAGCCGCTCCCCTTCGAAGTGCCGCGCGACGCACTCCATCAGTCGGTACTGGCGGGCGACGGCGTTCTCCAGCGGCACGGTCGGCAGCGGGAAGGTCTCCGGCAGGCGGTGTTCCTCCACGGACATCTCAGGCCACCTCCTCTGTGCGCGCGCCGGCCAGGAAGCGGAGCGGGTTGCGGCGGGTCATCAGATCGATCGTGTCGTCGTCCACGCCGGCCGCCTTGAGCCGCGGCAGGAAGGACCGGAACAGATGGCCGTAGCCCTGGCCGCCCTCGTCCCGCAGGTAGCCGTGACGGGAGACGTCGCAGCTGAGCAGCGCCCGGTCCGCGTGCCCGGCCTCCAGCAGCGCGAGCAGCAGCCGCAGCCGGGTCGCGTCGCTCTGGTAGCTCTCCTTGCCGACCGTGTCGAACGCGACGTACGCGCCCTGCTCCGCCAGCTCCCGGTGCACGCCCGGGTCGTGCAGCAGGTCCTGGTGGCCGATGCAGACGCGGTGCGGCGGCAGGCCCTCGGCGGTGAGCAGCGCCAGCTGGGCGGGGCCGCCCCGGCCGAGCTGCGCGTGCGTGACCATGGACAGGCCGGTGGCCACCGCCGCCCGCGCGGCCGCCGTGAGCGTACGGACCTCCGGCTCGCTCGGCCGGTCCCCGTGGCTCCCGACCTCCCCTATGACGCCGGGCAGCACCCGCTCCGGCCCGATGCCTTCGGTGATCTCGCGTACCAGCGTGCCGGTCAGCTCCTCGACGCCGGCGTCGCCGACCTCCGAGGGGTGGAACGGCTCGTAGTACCAGCCGGTGGCCGCGACGACCGGCACGCCGGAATCCTTGGCGATCCGGGCCAGTGCCGCCACGTCGCGGCCCATGCCCCGGCAGGTCAGCTCGACGACCAGTGCGAGGCCGTACTCCTCGCGCAGTTCGGTGAGTTCGCGCGTGACGGCGTCGGCGTGGGCGTCGTCGAGCACCGCTGCCCGGTCGGCGTCCCGGCGCAGGTCGAGGGCCAGGTGCTCGTGTGCGAGCGCGGGGCCCCGTACGGCGGCGGGGGAGAGGGGACCGGTGACGGTCCGGATGTCGTGCATGGTGCTGCCTTGCTTCCTTCCTGCCGGAGTGCCGGCTGCGGGGACCGACCGTTGGCCCAAGGAGCGACCATTGGCCCAAGGGCCGACCGTCGGCTTGGGATCGGCCGTTGGGGCCTGGACCGGTCGTTGGGGTCTGAGATCGGCCGTTGGCCTCGGGGCCTCGGCCGTGCGACCTGTCCGCCCCGTTTCCCGTATGCCGCCGACTCCGTGAGCCGCGTACCGACCGCGTCAGCCGCCCTTGACGGGTGTGAACAGGTCCAGCCAGTACAGGACGTTGAGGGCGGTGCCACCGACGATCACGGCGGCGGGTGCCGCTGCCATGCGGACCACGACCCGGCCCATCGCTTCGTTCAGCAGGTAGAGCCCGCCGACGATGAGGATGCCGAGGCCGCCGCCCATGGCGTTGGCCGCCATCAGCGAGCCGAAGAGGATGGCCAGCTGAAGGGAGTCGCTGATCGCGCCGCGCAGGTGCTCCGAGGAGTCCCGGACCGACGGCAGCCTGCCCAGCACCCGGCCGATCCAGGACAGCGCCAGCACCTCGACGGCGAAGACGACGGCGCCGCATATCAGTGCCAGCCAGGGGTTCGGCAGGAGATAGCCGATCGGGTAGACCAGGGTGAAGCCGGCGATACCGTACGCGCCCGAGGCCAGCGCCGTGGTGGCGATCAGCGGAACGAAGCCGAAGACCCGGTAGAAGTCCACCTGCGCCGCACCGCTGTAGTCGCCCTTGGCGATCAGGAAGCTGGTCGCCTCGCCGCCGCCGAAGATGTGCATCTGGGCCAGCAGGCAGACCCCGGCACCCAGCAGCATGAACAGCGGCAGGTGCTTACGGAGCCGGGTCGCGCTCGCGCTGAACAGCGAGGCCATCGGATCGTCGTCGCTCGACTCCGCCTCCGCCGCGCTGCCGCCGTTCGCGACTCGTTCCGCCAGCTCCGCCCGCTCCGCCTTGCGCTCCCGCAGGTCCTTGGAGACGGCGAACGCGATCAGCATCAGCACGCCCACCGCCATGGCGATGGCACCGGCGAAGACGTTCGGCCACAGCTTCATCGTGGCGACGACCAGGGCCAGTTCGACGACGCCCGCGATGGCGCCGCGCACCCTGCCGAACTGCTTGGTGATGGCCAGCACCGGAAAGAGCGTGAAGAGGAAGAGGATCGGCGTCGACATCTGCTGCATCGCGGTGAGGAAGTCGACAGGCAGGTCGTGCGCGAGACTGTTGGCGCCGTTCAGACCGAAGACGATGACCGCGCCCCAGGCCGCGCCGAGGATCGGGGCCAGCCACTTCTTCGGCGAGAGGATGCCGAGGATGTCGGTGGGCAGGAAGACCAGCCACGGGTTCAGCACCCCGGTGGACAGCGCCATCGGCGCGCCCAGCCCGAAGATGAAGCCCGCGGAGAGCCCGAACGACACGGCAGTGGTGGCGCTGCGGGTCGTGCGCCCCTGGATGAAGTCCAGCATGAAGGGGCGTACGCCGTCATTGAAGACGGCCAGGGCCAGATGCGAGATGAAGGCCGTCAGCGCGCAGAGGACGATGACGGTCAGCTGCTGCGGCAGCGACAGGCTGAGGTCTGTGCTGCCGACGGCTGCGGCGGCGAGGTTCCCACTCACGGCTCACTCCTCAATGCCGGATGCGGTTCAGGCGCCGTGGGCCGCGATGGCGCGGGCGATGACGGGAGCGACGACGTCGATCTGGTCCATGCCGAAGCCGAAGACCTTCTTCCCGTCGCCGATGAGCGCCGCCACCTCGCCCTCGGTGGGGACGGAGCGGCCGAAGGTGTGGCAGGCGGCGCTGCCCATCAGGCCGAGCAGGACTCCGAGCGAGGCTCCGGCGCCGGTGTGGCAGGTGCCGAGGTAGTAATCGGCCTGTCCGGCGCGCAGTTTCATCGCCGCGTCCATGTCGCTGGAGACGACGACGTCCACGCCGTCCAGTGCCAGCTGCTTCACGGTCTTGGCGACGTCGGCCTTGCCGACACCACCAGTGAGGATCTTCGTCATGACGCGTCCCTTCTGACGGCGTTCTTGCGGAGTACGGCGAGATGCATCGCCAGGAAATTGATCTCGGAGTCGGGCAGTGTGGCGCCCAGCTCCTTCTCGGCGCGGAAGGAGACGGCCCGGGCGCGCTCGACGGCGTCGGGGTGGCCGGTGAGCTCCGCCGCCACCTCCTCGTCGGTGAGGAACTGCTCGATGGGTTCGCCGTTCAGCAGCCGGGTGAGGGCCATCACAAGGTGGCTGGTGAGCATCCCGGCGGTGTCCTCGGTGACGGTGTGTCCCTCGGCGGCCAGGGCGGTCAGCTCCTCCTCGACGAAGCGCGTCACCTGCTGAGGCGCCTGTCCGCTCTCCTGGAAGAGCTGGATCCGGAGGGCGAGTCTGTCTTCCATGGGCCGTCCTTTCCTCGCGATGCCTGAGGTGTCCGCGTTATCGACAGTAACCAGGATTCTGGATATTGACGAGAGTCGTGGGCTCTCTTTTTCGAATGAGTGAGTGAAGCTCGCTCTGATTGACGCTTTGTTCGATGGATGCCGGGCGTGGCAGTGGCGGAACCACGCCTGGCGCGGGGTGGCGGCAGCCCGCTTTCTCCGTGGTGCCGCCGCTCCGAGGTCAGTACGAGGGCATGCGCTCGCCGCGCAGTACCTCCCTCTGCAGATCGGTGACGAGGGAGAGGTCGACCCCGTCCCGCACCGCGCTCAGGGCTCCCGCGCTCTGCGCACGCCCTATGAGCGCGGCGCTGGAGTTGCGGAGCGCCAGATCACGGGTGATCTCATCGCCCAGCGGCTGTACGTCGACGTCCGGCCCGAGGTGGTCCTGGGCCTCGTCGAGGTTCCATACCGTGGCGTCCACCTCGCCGCGTGCGAACAGATCCCGCAGTTGCATGTAGGAGGACTCCACCCATTGGATGTCGTCGCGCCCGGCGAACGCGCGCGCGGCCAGCATCCGGAGATCCTCGGACGCGGAGTCGACCGCCACGCGCAGTCCCGGCGTCTCCGGATCGACGCCGTGCCGCAGCAGCAGGCCGTGCGCGCCGACGTACGTGGCCGGGCCGAGATCGGCGACCAGCTCCAGCGGGAGTTCGTCGAGGAACCGGTCGGCGGCGAACCGGGAGAGCACCACCAGGTCGACCTTGCTCTCCAGCAGGGCCTCGACGCGGGTGGCCGCACCGCGCATGAACGTGATGGCGAACGGGGCGCCGGCGCCTTCGAATGCCGTGCGCAGCCCGGTGGCCAGACCCTCGTACCGTCGTGAATAGGGGAGCGGCATGGCGGCGAGCAGTGTGCCCAGTCCGGACAGGCGCCACAGTATGTTCCGGTCGGCCCGTACGAGGAAGGTGCCGAGGTGGCCGCGGGCGACGGTCTCGATCGCGCCGGCCTCCTCCAGCATCTGGAGGGCGGCCTGGACCGTGCCGTTGCCGACGCCGAGCTCCTCGGCGAAGTCGCGGACGCGCGGAAGGCGGGTGTCCTCGTCATGATTGAGCAGCAGGACCGCGAGCTGCCGGGCAGCCAGTCCGTTGCGAGTGAGGAACCGCTCGTCAACACTGTTCACGCAAATGACAGTAACCAGGATTCTGGATTTTGCCAAGATGTTTTCCCGCGCGAGTGGGTGCGGGAAAGGGCGCATGCGCGGGGCGGCACCCGGCTGCTCATTGGTGCCGTGCCGTGGGTGCCCGGCGAACGACGCCCGCCCCCTTCCGCGGCTGCGGCAGAGCAACCGGCGCCGCGGCCGGGCCGCACTCGGCGCGTGACCGGTGTCGCGGCCGGGCCGTGCTCAGCGCGTACGCGCGATCAGATAGCGGAAGACGTTCGGCATCCAGACCGTGCCGTCCGCGCGCTGGTACGGATGCAGCGCTTCGGACAGCTCCTTCTCCACCTGCGCCGGATCGGCGACCTCCAGTGCGGCGTCGAACATGCCCGTCGACAACAGCCCGCGCATCGCACTCGGCATGTCGGCGTACCCGAACGGGCAGGCCACCCGGCCCGAGCCGTCGGGTCGCAGCCCCGCGCGCCCGGCCAGCTCCTCCAGGTCGTCCCGGCCGCTCGGCCGCCAGCTGCCCGCTCCGGGCGAGCCGGGCGAGGCCGTCCGGTCGAGGGAGACGGACGGATCCGCGAGGCGTTGCGCCACTCGGAGTACGCCGGCCGTCGCGCACCGCTCGAACGGGCCCCAGCCACCGAGCACCACGGGACTGCCGCGTTCGGCGAGGGCCGTCGCCGTCTGCAGGGAGGACACCAGCCCTTCGACGCTGCCGGCGCAGCCCGCCGGATGGAACGCCGTCACCATGTTGAAGCGGCCCCGCTCCGGGGCGTCCATGCGCTCGGGGCCGCCGCGGGCCAGGCGGGCGGCGGACCCTGCGGAGGCGGCGCTCGCGTCCGGCTGGGGCGTCAGCCGCTCGCGGGCCAGCCGCAGCCGCGGCTCGTCCTCGTCCACCCCGCTCACCTGCGCGCCTCGGGTGGCCGCCATGAGGAGAGCGAGCCCCGAACCGCAGCCCAGCGCGAGCAGTCGGGTGTGCGGGCCGACGTCCAGGCGCTGATAAACGGCCTCATACAGCGGCACCAGCATCCGTTCCTGGATTTCGGCCCAGTCGCGGGCGCGCGCCCCCGAACCGGAGCCGTCCGGTACCGGGTGACCAGAAGGGCCGGAACGCTGGAGGCCGTGCTGTACGAGCGTGGGTGTCATGGAAAGCGCCCCTATCCGCCGAGAGCCCGAGCTTGGGAAATGGTCTTCCGCCCCCGATTTGTTGCGCTGTGCCCCCCGATCCAGACAACCCCCCATCGATCCCAGAGTCCAGGGGTTGCGCCCGGTTGTCTACCGCGCGCCCCCGTTTGCGCCCTCCGAGCGCCACCCGGTCGGGTGCGGAGGCGGAGGTGACTGTGGTCCTGCGCCGTTCGGGCGCTTCGTTACGGCCGTCACCCGGGTGGCGTACGTCCTCTCGTACCCCCCGGCCGTAGGACGTCCGGGGTGCTGTGGACGGGGCGGTTCCGTGCGGTCGTGACGGCACGGGTAGCATCGCGGTGATCATCGGTCGCCCTTGAGGCGGGGCCGCTGCCTCGGGGCTCGTGGGGTGCCGGGCGCGAAGAAGCCCGGGTGCCGTCCATCCCTCGGAGTGCGCCGGACGTACGCCCCGATACGTGCCGACCAGGTACCCGGTGCGCGTCTCCTCCGGAGAACTGCGCACCCGCCCTCCGTGCGGCGCATGAGCGGAAACTGACCGGTACGTGCAAATTATTTGGGATGCCCCGGAATCGGAACACTGAGCGGCACCGGCTCGTTGTCACGACGTGAGCACGACACCTGTTCTCGCCGCCGAGCTGGCGCTCGCTTGGGCCGACATTCAACGGCACCATCCCGAGCTGCCGGATTTGGCCGCGCCCGAATCCCTGATCGGAGAGTCCTCGTCCGCCTGTGGCGCCGACCTCTCCTTCGAACGGCTGCTCCATGAGGCCGTGCACGGCATCGCCGCCTCCCGCGGCGTCCGCGACACCTCACGCGCCGGTCGCTACCACAACCGCCGTTTCCTGGCGATCGCCGAGGAGCTGGGCCTGGACCACGCGGACGAGCCGCATCCCAGCAGTGGCTTCTCCCTGGTCACGCTCAACCCCGACGCCAGAAGGCGGTACCGCCCCACCATCGAGCGGCTCGGCAGAGCCCTCAAAGCGCACACCGTCGCCACCGCTGCCGACAGCAGCCGGAGCTTCCGCGGCCCGGCGGCGCGGCACGGCTCCTCCGGTGGCGGCGTACGGGTCAAGGCCGTCTGCGACTGCGGACGCAACGTCCGGGTCGTCCCCTCCGTGCTCGCCCAGGCCCCCATCATGTGCGGCGGCTGCGGCAAGCCGTTCCGTATCCCCGAGGTGGCCGCGGTCGGCTGACCGAGGTGCCCAGGCCGGCCGCCCGCGAGACCCGCGGCCGGCCGAGGCCCCGAGGGGCGGGGTGCGGTCCCGCCCGGCCGGAGCGGTGGTGAGGTGCCCGAGGTCGGCCGCCCCACGCTCGTATGGCACAATGACTAGCTGTACTCGACAGTCGCACAGGACCCCTCTCTCCTCCGGCTGACGCGTCCATCGGGCACTCGGGTACCGCAACCCCACGTGGCATCTCGTTGTGCCCAACCACGTCAACACCAGGAGACACCACTCCCGTGGCAGTCAAGATCAAGCTGAAGCGTCTGGGCAAGATCCGTTCGCCTCACTACCGCATCGTCGTTGCCGACTCCCGCACCCGCCGTGACGGCCGGGCCATCGAGGAGATCGGCCTGTACCACCCGGTGCAGAACCCCTCGCGCATCGAGGTCGACTCCGAGCGCGTCCAGTACTGGCTGGGTGTCGGCGCGCAGCCGACCGAGCCCGTCGCGGCCATCCTCAAGGTCACCGGCGACTGGCAGAAGTTCAAGGGCCTGCCCGCCCCGGCCCCGATGAAGGTCGCCGAGCCCAAGGCCGACAAGCGCGCCCTCTTCGAGGCCGCTGCCAAGGACGCCGGTGACGAGCCCAAGGGTGAGGCCATCACCCCCAAGGCCAAGAAGGCTGACAAGAAGGCGGACGAGGCCGAGGCCGAGACGGCCAAGTCCGAGTCGACCGAGGCCTGAGCATGCTCGAGGAGGCTCTTGAGCACCTCGTTAAAGGCATCGTTGACAACCCCGACGACGTGCAGGTCGCCTCGCGCAATCTGCGTCGTGGGCGCGTCCTGGAGGTCCGGGTGCACCCGGACGACCTCGGCAAGGTGATCGGCCGCAACGGCCGCACCGCGCGCGCTCTGCGTACGGTCGTGGGTGCCCTCGGCGGCCGCGGCATCCGCGTCGACCTCGTCGACGTGGACCAGGTCCGCTGAGCATCGGAACACCGGCACGGGCCGGGGTGGGCTTCGGCCCGTCCCGGCCCGTGCTGTTTTGCGGCGGCGTTTCGGCCACCGCAACCATTCATTGAGGAACCACGATGGCGAGAGCCACCTCCGCGCGAGCGGCGGTGGATGAGCCGCAAGGAAAGGCAAGGCGCAATCGTGCAGCTGGTTGTCGCGCGGATCGGGCGTGCCCACGGGATCAAGGGCGAGGTCACGGTGGAGGTGCGCACGGACGAGCCCGAGCTGCGGCTCGCGCCGGGCGCGGTGCTAGCCACCGACCCCGCGTCCACCGGCCCGCTGACCATTGAGACCGGTCGTGTGCACAGTGGGCGGCTGCTGCTGCGCTTCGAGGGTGTGAAGGACCGCACCGCTGCAGAAGCGCTGCGCAACACCCTCCTGATTGCCGAGGTGGACCCCGAGGTCCTGCCGGAGGATCCCGAGGAGTTCTACGACCACCAGCTCGTCGACCTCGACGTGGTCACCGCGGACGGCACCGAGGTCGGCCGCATCACCGAGGTCTCGCACCTGCCCTACCACGACCTGCTGGTCGTCGAGCGCCCCGACGGCAGCGAGGTCATGATCCCGTTCGTCACGGAGATCGTGCCCGAGATCGACCTGGAGGAGCAGCGCGCGGTGATCACCCCGCCGCCGGGGCTGCTGGACGAGGAGCGGGCCGAGGTCGCCTCCAGCCGGGACGCGGCGGACGAAGCGGGCCCGACCGGCGGGTCCGAGCAGGACCGTGCCCCCGAAGGCGATCGGCCCTCGCGCGGTGAGGACGCCTGACATGCGCCTCGACGTCGTCACGATCTTCCCCGAGTACCTCGAACCGCTGAATGTCTCCCTGGTCGGCAAGGCGCGGGCCCGTGGCCAGCTGGACGTACGCATTCACGACCTGCGCGAGTTCACGCACGACAAGCACAACACCGTGGACGACACCCCGTACGGCGGCGGCCCCGGCATGGTCATGAAGCCCGAGCCGTGGGGCGAGGCGCTGGACTCGGTCATCGCGTCGGGCGAGGGCGAGGACAAGCCGGTGCTCGTCGTTCCGACGCCCAGCGGCCGGTCCTTCACCCAGCAGCTCGCCGTCGAGCTGTCCGAGAAGCCCTGGCTGGTGTTCACCCCCGCCCGCTACGAAGGCATCGACCGCCGCGTCATCGAGGAGTACGGCGACAGCCTGGACGTCCGTGAGGTCTCCATCGGCGACTACGTGCTGGCCGGCGGCGAGGCCCCCGTACTGGTCATGGTCGAGGCCATTGCCCGGCTCCTCCCGGGGGTGCTCGGCAACGCGGCCTCTCATCAGGACGACTCCTTCGCCCCCGGCGCCATGGCCGACCTCCTTGAGGGGCCCGTCTACACCAAGCCCCCGGAGTGGCGCGGCCGTGGCATCCCCGAGGTGCTGGTCAGCGGCCACCACGGGAAGATCGCCCGCTGGCGGCGGGACGAGGCCTTCCGCCGTACGGACCGGAACCGCCCGGACCTGATCGAACGCGCCGACCCCGCCGCCTTCGACAAGAAGGACCGCGAAATCCTCTCCATCCTGGGGTGGGGCCCCGGGCCGGACGGCCGATTTGGGCGGACGACCGAGCCCGTGGAAGAATAGGCCGCTGCTGTGCGTCCGGCGTGCGCCCCTGCCACAGGGGGAACGACGCCCGCCCGGCGGACCGGCACCCGAACGCTCTCGTTCGGTCTCCGAAACATCATCACGAATCCCGCTGATGACCTGTGGCATCAGCGAAGAAAGCAGTAGGTCATGCACCTTCTCGACTCCGTCGACGCCGCGTCGCTGCGCAGCGACGTCCCCGCGTTCCGCCCGGGTGACACCGTCAACGTCCACGTCCGCGTCATCGAGGGCAACCGCTCCCGTGTGCAGCAGTTCAAGGGCGTTGTCATCCGCCGCCAGGGCGCCGGCGTGCGCGAGACCTTCACGGTCCGCAAGGTCAGCTTCTCCGTCGGCGTCGAGCGCACCTTCCCGGTGCACACCCCGATCGTCGAGAAGATCGAGGTCGTGACCCGCGGTGACGTCCGTCGCGCCAAGCTGTACTACCTCCGCGAGCTGCGCGGCAAGGCCGCCAAGATCAAGGAGAAGCGCGAGAGCTGACCAGCCGTACGGTGTCCTTACGGCCCGGCCGGTTAGGCTCTGGGCTCGATGGACACCGACGCACAGCCTTCAACGCTTCCGGAGCGCGACTCCTCTCCTGCCCCCGACCAGGGGGCGGAGCAGGGGTCGCGCTCCGCGCGTTTTTTCCGGCGGTGGCAGCGGGCCGGTGAGCGGCCCGCCGGGACGGCCGGCGAGGGCGCGTCGGGGGAGCCCGGGGAGGGCCGCGAGGAAGGCCGTGAGGAGGCCGGGACGCGTCCTCCGCTGCGGCGCGGGCCCGTGCTGCTGGTGCTGGCCTGCCTGGCGTTCGTGGGGCTGCTGAGCGCCTTCGTCGTCCAGCCGTTCCTGATTCCCAGCTCCTCGATGGAGAACACCCTCCAGGTCGGCGACCGGGTGCTGGTGAACAAGCTGGCGTACCGGTTCGGCGACGAGCCCCGCCGGGGGGACGCCGTCGTCTTCGACGGCACCGGATCATTCGTCCAGGAGGCGCCGGCGGGAAACCCGGTGACGGGGCTGCTGCGTGGCGCCGGTGCCGCGGTCGGACTCGTACCGGCCGCGGAGACGGACTACATCAAGCGCGTGATCGGCGTCGGCGGGGACCGGGTGACCTGCTGCGACAAACGGGGGCGGATCAAGGTGAACGGCAAACCGGTGGACGAGCCCTATCTCCATCCCGGGGACAGCGCTTCGGACGTGCCCTTCGACGTGGTCGTCCCCGAAGGGAAGCTGTGGGTCATGGGCGACCACCGCGCCAGGTCGAGCGACTCCCGCGATCACCTGGGAGACCCGGGCGGCGGCACCGTACCGCTGGACAAGGTGATCGGCCGCGCCGACTGGATCGGCTGGCCCGTGGGCCGCTGGACGTCCCTGAAGGGGGCCCACGCGTTCGACGGCATACCGGAACCGGCAGGGGCGCATGGGTAACAGAGGGCGCCCGCGCCACGGACACCATCGGGAAGGCGCACCACAAGAAGGGCGCGGCCCGGACGCGTACGCCTCCGGGGCGGACGGCGCGCACGACTTCGGATCGGCCGGCACGCATGACTTCGATGTGCCCGGCGCGCACGACTTCGGAGCGGCCGGTACGCACGACTTCGGGGCGTCCGGTGCCGACCCCTACGAGGCCGACGTCCGGACGAGCGGCTCGGCGACGCGTACGACCCTGCCGGCCACCGGCGGCCGGGCCGAACGGAGGCGTCAGGCCAAGCGCATCAAGAGGCGCAGGCAACGCTCGTACCTGAAGGAGATCCCGATCCTGATCGGGGTGGCGCTGGCGATCGCGCTGGTCCTGAAGACCTTCCTCGTACAGGCCTTCGTGATCCCGTCGGGCTCCATGGAGCAGACCATCAAGATCGGCGACCGGGTGCTCGTCGACAAGCTGACCCCGTGGTTCGGCTCGAAGCCGCAGCGCGGGGACGTGGTCGTCTTCAAGGACCCGAACCGCTGGCTGGCGGGGGAACGCACCGCCGTGGCCGACGACCCGGTGGGCGTGAAGCAGATCAAGGAAGCGCTCACCTTCATTGGGCTGCTGCCGTCGGCGGACGAGCAGGACCTGATCAAGCGCGTGGTCGCGGTCGGCGGCGACACCGTCAAGTGCTGCGACAAGAACGGCCGGGTCACCGTCAACGGCACGCCCCTGAGCGAGCCCTACATCCACCCGGGCAACCCGCCCTCGCAGCTGAAGTTCGAGGTCACCGTGCCGATCGGACGGCTGTTCATGATGGGCGACCACCGGTCCAACTCCGCCGACTCCCGCTACCACCTGGACGAGCCGTACCGCGGCACCGTGGCGGAGAGCAGCGTCGTCGGCCGCGCCGTCGTGATCGCCTGGCCGTTCGGTCACTGGCGGCGCCTGGAAGAGCCCGATACATACGCTTCTGTGCGCGACGCGCCGGGTGCACCGGCGACGCAGGCATCGGTGCCGCATAGGCTGTCACCCGAAGGTTTGACCGTACTCCCGACCCCTGCGGAACTCCCGCTCGTTATGGGAGTGGTGGGCCTGCACCGTTTGACGAGCAGGCAGCGGCTTGGAGTAAGGAGTGAATGTGGGGGACTTGGCGGTCGGCGCACGGTCCGGAACCGAAGAGCCCGAAGAACCAGAGGGGCGCGGTAGGTCCCCCGAGGCGGACGCGGCGCATCAGGAGCAGCAGCCGCGGGACGCGCGACAGGAGCGGGAAGAGGAGAACGGCGGCGTGACGACGGAGAAAAAGCCGCGTTCCTTCTGGAAGGAGCTGCCGCTCCTCATCCTCATCGCGCTGGCCCTGGCGTTGGTCATCAAGACGTTCCTGGTGCAGGCGTTCTCGATCCCGTCCGACTCGATGCAGAACACCCTGCAGCGCGGTGACCGGGTGCTGGTGGACAAGCTCACCCCGTGGTTCGGCTCGAAGCCGGAGCGCGGCGAGGTCGTCGTGTTCCACGACCCGGGCGGCTGGCTCAACGAGGTGCCCACCCCGACGCCCAATCCGGTCCAGAAGGTCCTCAGCTGGATCGGCCTGATGCCGTCCGCGGAGGAGAAGGACCTGATCAAGCGGGTCATCGCGGTCGGTGGCGACACGGTGGAGTGCAAGGGCACGGGGCCGGTGAAGGTCAACGGCACGGCGCTCAAGGAGGACGCGTACCTCTTCGCGGGGAACACCCCGTGCGGCGACAAGCCCTTCGGTCCCATCAAGGTCCCCGAGGGCCGGATCTGGGTGATGGGCGACCACCGTCAGGACTCCCTGGACTCGCGCTACCACCAGGACCTGAAGGGCAACGGCACGGTGTCGGAGGACGAGGTCGTGGGCCGCGCGTTCACGATCGCCTGGCCGATCAACCGCTGGTCGCTGCTCCCGGTGCCGGACACCTTCGACCAGCCGGCCCTGAATCAGGCGATGGCCGTGGCGCCGGCGGCGCTGGGCCTGGCCGGCGCGGTGCCGATCGTCCTGTGGCGGCGCCGGCGGGTGCTCGCCAAGCTGCCGGCGAACGTGGCCGTGGGCGCGACCGGCAAGGAGCCCCGCGACGGCTGACCGCACAGCCCGCAGGTGAGGGATGTGTGTGCTTCCGGCGGACGGACCGTCGATGTGCGGCGGACGTTGCGCAACGGCGTCCGGGATGCCCGGATCGGGCCGTCGGCCGGAGGCTGACTGGGGCGCGTAACCCCAGGTAATGTGCCGTCCCGGATCTTCGACGCGGGGCTCGCCCGCGGGGCAGGAGCGCGGGATGAGCGGGACCAGGGTGCGTACGGGGGACGGCCACGTCCGGACCGCGGGCAGTGTGCTGTCCGGGCTGGCGGTGGCCCTCGGCTGTGTGCTGTTCCTCGGCGGATTCATATGGGGCGCGGTGCTCTACCGGCCCTACACCGTGCCGACCGATTCGATGGCGCCCACCATCGCGGCCGGGGACCGCGTTCTGGCGCAGCAGGTGGACGGCTCGGAAGTGCGCCGCGGCGACATCGTCGTCTTCCAGGACTCCGTGTGGGGCGACGTTCCCATGGTGAAGCGGGTCGTCGGGGTCGGCGGCGACAAGGTCACCTGCTGCGACAGGGGCGGCAAGCTCAACGTCAACGGCAAGCCCATCGAGGAACCGTATCTCCAGGGCAGCGGTCCGGCTTCTCCCATCGGCTTCAAGGCCAAGGTCCCCCAGGGGCAGCTCTTCCTCCTCGGTGATCACCGCAGCGACTCCATGGACTCGCGGGTGCACCTCACGGACGGCGATCACGGCGCCGTGCCGCGCGGCGCGGTCGACGCCCGGGTGGACGCCGAGGCCTGGCCGATCAGCAGCTTCGGCATGGTGGACCGGCCCACGGCCTTCTCCGACCTGCCCGGCGGCATCTCCCAGCCCGGCCCCCTGCGGCCCATCATGGTGGCCATCGTGGCCGGCGCGGTGCTGATACTGGGGGGAGCGGCCTACGGGCCGATCGCGAACCGGAGGAGGCGAACGCGTGTCTGAGGCGGACACCGGCATATCTGAGGCGGGCACCGGCATGGAGGAGCAGGTCGGAACACCCACGGGCACGGTGCTGCGACGCGTCTCCCGGGTGGTCCTGCTCGACCCCGAGGACCGGGTCCTGCTGATGCACGGATTCGAACCGGATGAACCGTCGCGGACCTGGTGGTTCACGCCGGGCGGCGGCCTGGAGGGCGCCGAGAGCCGGGAGGAAGCGGCCCTGCGGGAGCTCGCCGAGGAAACCGGGATCACCGACGCGGAGCTCGGCCCCGTGCTGTGGCGGCGGGAGTGCTCGTTCCCGTTCGACGGGCGGCGCTGGGACCAGGACGAGTGGTTCTACCTGGCGCGTACACGGAGCACCGTGACCCGGCTGAGCGGTCTGACGGAGCTGGAGCGGCGCAGCGTGGCGGGTCTGCGATGGTGGACGGTGGCGGAACTTTCCGCATCCCATGAGACGGTGTACCCGACCAGACTCGCCGAGCTGCTGCGCACACTGCTCGACGAAGGACCCCCTAGTGCGCCGGTGGTCCTGGAGACCGAGAGTGCCTGACGCACAATAGGGGGACGCACGGCTGAAGGGGATCTGCCATGAGCGCCGAGGACCTCGAAAAGTACGAGACCGAGATGGAGCTGAAGCTCTACCGGGAGTACCGAGATGTCGTCGGGCTGTTCAAATACGTGATTGAGACCGAGCGCCGGTTCTACCTCACCAACGACTACGAGATGCAGGTGCATTCCGTTCAGGGTGAGGTCTTCTTCGAAGTTTCCATGGCGGACGCATGGGTCTGGGACATGTACCGCCCCGCCAGGTTCGTGAAGCAGGTGCGCGTACTCACGTTCAAGGACGTGAACATCGAGGAGCTGAACAAGAGCGACCTCGAACTGCCGAGCGGCTGAGGGACCGTTTCCGCGTGATCGGCCGCGGAGGGGCCTCGTTCCCTCCAATGGGTGACGGGGTTATGCACAGCCGTCGGGTTTTCCACCAAGATCCAATACTTGGCGGCTGAGGCGTCACTGTCGGTGCCGGAGGTGGTGCCGGATGAACGCCACAGCAGAGAACACCGCAGTCGGAAGCGGTGCAGCGGACCCTGGATCAGGCCGGACAGCCCCCGGGCCCGACGAGACAGGCCCCGGATCGGGTCGGTCAGGCCCCGGATCGGGCCGAGCGGGCCCTGGATCGGGTCGGTCAGGCCCCGGATCGGCAAGATCGGCCGGATCGGCGAGGGCACGGCGCAAGCGTCCGCGGCGCCGGGGCGCCCCGGCCGGCCCCGCCCGAGCGGGTAGCCGCCGTTCAGGACTCGGACAGTACGGCGAGGACCTCGCAACGAGGTGGCTGACGGCCAACGGCATGCGCATCCTCGACCGCAACTGGCGCTGCCGCTTCGGAGAGATCGACATCGTCGCCGCCGAGGCCGACGCGTTCGTGGTGTGCGAGGTCAAGACCAGGCGCGCCGGCCCGTACGAACACCCCATGGCAGCCGTCACGCCGACCAAGGCCCGCCGCCTGTGCCTCCTCGCGGAAC
This sequence comes from Streptomyces sp. NPDC053560, assembly GCF_044544605.1. Taxonomy (NCBI): domain Bacteria; kingdom Bacillati; phylum Actinomycetota; class Actinomycetes; order Kitasatosporales; family Streptomycetaceae; genus Streptomyces; species Streptomyces sp. NPDC053560. Next base: position 428,079 of record NZ_JBITXI010000006.1, read on the forward strand.
ACTGGACCGCGGCACACGGCGGCCCGCCCCCGGGTGGCGTACGCATCGACGTGATCGGCGTGCAGCTCCCCACCCGCGGCGCGCCCCTCGTGACCCACGTACGGGGGGTGACCTGATGGGATTCGCCCGTACGTGCTCCGTCGCGCTGGTCGGCGTCGAAGGCGTCGTCGTCGAGGTGCAGGCCGACCTCGAACCAGGCGTCGCCGCCTTCACCCTCGTCGGCCTCCCCGACAAGAGCCTCATCGAATCACGCGACCGGGTGCGGGCCGCGGTGGTCAACTCCGGCTCCGAGTGGCCGCAGAAGAAGCTGACCGTCGGCCTCAGCCCGGCCTCCGTTCCCAAGGGCGGCAGCGGCTTCGACCTGGCCGTCGCCTGCGCCGTCCTGGGCGCCGCCGAACTCATCGACCCGCGCGAGCTCACCGACCTCGTCATGATCGGCGAACTCGGTCTCGACGGCCGGGTGCGCCCCGTACGCGGTGTGCTGCCCGCTGTCCTCGCCGCCGCCGACGCGGGGTACCGCCAGGTGGTCGTCCCCGAGCGGACCGCCGCCGAGGCCTCGCTCGTGCCGGGCGTCTCCGTCCTGGGCGTCCGGAGCCTGCGCCAGCTCATCGCCGTCCTCACCGACGGACCCGTCCCCGAGGAGGAGGACGAAGCCGATGAGCCCGGCCGTCCGGACCCGCTGCTCGCCGGGCTGGTCGTCCCGGGAGCCGGGTCCTGTGCCGGACCGGCTCCCGAGGGGCGGCCGCCGGATCTGGCGGAAGTCGCAGGCCAGCACGGTGCCCGGCGCGCCCTGGAGATCGCCGCCGCCGGACGGCACCACATCTTCCTGAAGGGACCGCCCGGCGCCGGCAAGACCATGCTCGCCGAACGGCTCCCCGGGCTCCTGCCGCCCCTGTCGCCCAAGGAGTCACTGGAGGTCACCGCGGTGCACTCGGTGGCGGGCATGCTCCCGCCCGGCCAGCCGCTGGTCAGCCGCCCGCCGTACTGCGCACCGCACCACTCCGCCACCATGGCCTCCCTGGTGGGCGGCGGCAGCGGACTGCCCCGCCCCGGCGCGGTGTCCCTCGCCCACCGCGGCGTCCTGTTCGTCGACGAAGCCGCCGAATGCAGCGCCAAGGTGCTCGACGCGCTGCGCCAGCCCCTCGAAGCCGGTCACGTCGTGGTCGCCCGCGCCGCCGGAATGATGCGGCTCCCGGCGTCCTTCATGCTGGTCCTGGCCGCGAACCCCTGTCCCTGCGGGCGTTACGGCACCGTCGCGGGCGGCTGCGAGTGCCGCCCTTCCTCGATCACCCGATACCGTGCACGGCTCTCCGGGCCGCTCATGGACCGGATCGACCTGCGGATCGCCGTCGAGCCGGTCGCCCGCAGCGAACTGGTCGCGGGTACGCGCGGCGAATCCACTGCCACCGTCGCCGACCGGATCCGCGCCGCCAGAGAACGCGCAGCCCACCGTTTCGAGGGCACGCCCTGGCACACGAACAACGAAGTCCCCGGTCACGAGCTGCGCACCCGGTGGTCCGTGGCTCCGGGCGCACTCGTCCAGGCGGAGCGCGACCTGGAGAACGGCCTGCTCACCGCCCGCGGCCTGGACCGCGTACTGCGCGTCGCCTGGACCGCGGCCGACCTCGCGGGCCGTGACCGGCCGACGGCCGAGGATGTCGACCGGGCCCTGGAGCTGCGCACCGGCGTCCGCCGCGGCGTCCCCCTGGCGGTGAGCCGATCATGACCCTCCTCGACAGCGCATCGGGCGACGGAGATACGGTCGGGCCGGCCGGTCCCGAAACGGGCGCAAGCCCCGTTCCCGAGCCGGAGCGCCTTGCCAGGGCAGCCCTCACCCGTGTCCTGGAACCGGGCGACGAGGTCGCCGGGAGATGGCTGCGGCGAAGGGGACCGGTGGCGCTCTGGCGCTCACTCCTCGGCACGGACGACCCGCCCGAAGGCGTCGGCGCGGCAAAGGTGGCGGGCCTGCGGCTACGTGCCGAGCGCGCGTCGCCCGACGCCGACCTCGCCACCGTCGCCGCGCTCGGCGGCCGGTTCCTCTGCCCCGGCGACGACGAGTGGCCCCGCCAGCTGGACGACCTCGGCGATGCCCGCCCGGTAGGCCTGTGGGTACGAGGTACCGCGAACCTCCGCCTGTGGGCCCTGCGCTCCGTCGCCCTCGTCGGCGCCCGCGCCTGCACGGAGTACGGCGCACACGTGGCGGCCACCTTGGGCTCCGGACTCGCCGAGCGCGGGTGGTCGGTGGTGTCCGGAGCCGCGTACGGCGTGGACGGCGCCGCGCACCGGGGCGCACTGGCGGCAGGCGGCGCGACCGTCGCGGTCCTCGCCTCCGGCGTCGACCGCGTCTACCCGAGCGGCCACACCGAGCTGCTCGGGCGCATCGCCGAACAGGGCTTGATCATCGCGGAACTACCGCCGGGCGATCATCCGACCCGCAGCCGATTCATCCAGCGCAACCGTGTGATCGCCGCCCTCACCCGAGGCACGGTCGTGGTCGAGGCAGCGCTGCGCAGCGGTTCGCTGGCCACCGCTCGACGGGCTTCCGAGCTGGGACGGTTCACGATGGGCGTGCCCGGCCCGGTCACCAGCAGCCTGTCGGCCGGCGTCCACCAACTGCTCAGAGGCGAGGCCGCGGTGGTTGCCGACGCGGCCGAGGTCGTCGAACTGGTCGGCAGCATCGGCGACCTGGCCCCCGAACGGCGCGGTCCGGTCCTGGCGCGCGACCTGCTGGACCCGACGGCCGCACGCCTGCTCGAAGTGCTCCCCATACGAGGGGCGGCCGACATCCGGCAGATCGCCTGTGATGCGGGTACGGCCCTGGAAGTGACCCAAGCGAAGCTCTTCGAACTGCAGGCGCTCGGATTCGTTCAAAGATGCGGATCTCGCTGGGAGTTGCCTCTCCGCGGCCATTCGGCGGGAGGTTACCGGCGAGGCGGTCCTTGACCTGGGGCGAACGGGTGAAAAGGTGAGGGGGATGACCGCAGAATGCATCTTTGCGAGTTTCGCGTGGACGACTGCGAAGTCGCCCGCCGTCATCCGAGGGTGCGGACTACCGGACGAATCTGCGCACTCCCGAACACGCTCTGATCGCACACTGCGACGGCGTAGTCACGCTACGCTCGCAAGGCATCCGCCCTCCACGGACCACACGACCCTCACGCACCTCTTCACCAGCGTCTCGGCAGAACGGCTCAAGGCGACGAATGCCCCAGCACACTTCCGGGTCTGACCGCGCGGCGGTACCTCCCGCCGCCCGCGGCAGCGTGCGCCCGGCAGCGCCCACCTCGCTAGAGGAGCTCTGGCGCTCCTACAAGGCGACGGGCGACGAACGGCTGCGGGAGCAACTGATCCTGCACTACTCACCGCTGGTCAAATACGTCGCGGGCCGCGTCAGCGTCGGCCTCCCGCCCAACGTCGAGCAGGCCGACTTCGTCTCCAGCGGTGTGTTCGGGCTGATCGACGCCATCGAGAAATTCGAGCCGGAACGGTCCATCAAGTTCGAGACGTACGCGATCACCCGCATCCGCGGTGCGATGATCGACGAACTGCGGGCCCTGGACTGGATCCCCCGCTCGGTCCGCCAAAAGGCACGGGCCGTCGAGCGCGCGTACGCCACGCTCGAAGCGCAGCTGCGCCGCACCCCCTCCGAAGCCGAGGTTGCCGCGGAGATGGGCATCCCGATCGAGGAACTGCACGCCGTCTTCAGCCAGTTGTCCCTCGCCAACGTCGTCGCCCTCGAAGAACTGCTGCACGCCGGCGGCGAGAGCGGCGAGCGGCTGAGCCTGATGGACACCCTCGAGGACACGGCCGCCGAGAACCCGGTCGAGATCGCCGAGGACCGTGAGCTCCGCCGGCTGCTCGCCCGGGCCATCAACACGCTCCCCGAACGCGAGAAGACCGTCGTCACGCTCTACTACTACGAAGGGCTGACCCTCGCCGAAATCGGCAACGTCCTCGGTGTCACCGAGAGCCGGGTCAGCCAGATCCACACCAAGTCCGTCCTCCAGCTGCGCGCCAAGCTCGCCGACGTGGGCCGCTGACCACCGCTGACGCCGCGCGCCACGCTTTACACCGTGCCGCGGAGTGCCACTGCCGGGGACGCATCCGTACAGTGGTGGCGTGCCCAGGATTCGAGCGGCCTCAGTGGCCGAGCACCGGACCATGCAGCGCGACGCCCTGTTGGACGCTGCTCGTACCTTGCTGTCCGAAGGCGGTACGGAGGCCCTGTCCTTCCCCGCCCTCGCCGAGCGAACGGGCCTCGCGCGCTCCTCCGTGTACGAGTACTTCCGCTCCCGCGCCGCCGTCGTCGAAGAGCTCTGCGCGGTCGACTTCCCGGTATGGGCCGCTGAGGTCGAAGCCGCGATGGAGCGCGTCGAGACGCCCGAGGAGAAGATCGAGGCGTACGTACGGCAGCAGCTCGCCCTCGTCGGCGACCGCCGGCACCGCGCTGTCGTGGCGATCTCGGCAGGCGAGCTGGACGCCGGTGCCCGCGAGAAGATCCGCGCCGCGCACGGTGGCCTCATCGCCATGATCGTCGAGGCCCTGGCGGCGCTCGGCCACGAGCAGCCGAGGCTCGCCGCGATGCTCCTGCAGGGCGTCGTCGACGCCGCGGTCCGCAGGATCGAACTGGGGGCTGCGGAGGACCCGGCGGAGATCACGGAGGCGGCGGTGGCAATGACCCTCCGCGGCGTCCGAGGCTGACTCTCCCGCCTCCCCCCCCGCCCCCCTCCACCACCACCTCCGAGACAATCCAGCCCGGCCAGCCCAGCCCAGCCCGGCCCGGCCCAGCTCAGCCCGGCTCAGTTCGATCGGGTCCAGCCCAGCTCGGCCAGGCCCAGTCCGGTACGGCCCGGCTCAACCCAGCCCGGCCAGGCCCAGCACGCGCCGACGGCCTTGCCCCTCCAGCCGCGGCCGAGCCCACGTCGGCCGTGCCCGGACCCGGCGTCGGCCTTGTCCAGGGGCCCGCGTCGGGCTCGCCCAGGGCTCGGCGTCGGCCGTGCCCGGACTCGGCGTCGGCCTTGTCCAGGGGCCCGCGTCGGGCTCGCCCAGGGCTCGGCGTCGGCCGTGCCCGGACCCTGCATCGGTCTTGCCCAGGGCTCAGCGTCGGTCGTTCCCGGCCCCGGTTTCGGTTTGCCCGCAGCTCGGCGTCGGTCGTGCCTTCGACCGGGTGTCGGGCGTGGCCATAGCCTGGCTTCACCCTCGGCCGTAGACCGGTTCCACCGGCCGTAGCTCAGATCCAGCGCCGGCCGTCCCCCCAGGGCTCAGCGTCGGTCGTTCCCGCGACCACGGCTGGCTGTGCCCCCCCAGCGCTGGGGCACGCTCGCGGCCCCGAAGGTGGCCGCGTCCGCGCCTGAGGGGGACCGGCTCAGCGCCCGAGGGGTTGGCTCAGGGCCCGGACGTGGCCCCGCACGCGCCCGAGGGGGCCGACTCAGCGCGAATGTGGCCCCGCCCGGCCCCCGCCCGCGGGTGGCTGTGCCCGTGTCCAGGGACGGCCGCGCCGGCTCAGTGCCGGCCGTTCTCTCGTCGGTGCCCTTTCGGCCCGGGGCGGTGCTTGCCCTCGACGTCGGTCGTCGCGCTCGTGTCGTTGCTGGGAGCGTCCTGGTCAGGGGTTGCGCCGCCGTGTCCGTATGTGTCCAGGGACTACAAGGGCGTCGCCTCCTTTCGGTTCTCTTCGGGGGCTTTTCTGTGGTGTAGGCGGGTGTGGGACCAGGCTGCTGTCGCTGCCAGCGCGATGGCTGCGGTGATTGTGATGAGGCCGGTGTTGGGGGCGAGGGCGGTTGCTGTGGGGGAGAGGGGTGGGGGTCGGGTTTTGTCGGCAGGGGGCCTGGCCGGGGGTTCGGGGATGGGGAAGACCGGGAGCAGGCGGCGTGCGGCGTTCGCGAGCAGGGACGGTGGGAGGAGGGAGAGCGGGTCCAGGTACGCGCGGCCGCGGCGCAGGCCCCAGTGGAGGCAGGCGGTGTCGCAGTGGTACGGGCCGGACTGGAGGACGGCGACGGGCTGGCCCGCTCTGACCTGGGCGCCTTTGCCGACCGTGGGGCGTACCGGTTCGTAGGTCGTGCGGAGCGGTGGTCGGCCGGTGCCGGACAGGGCGATGGTCAGTACGCCGCGGCCGGCGACCTTGCCCGCGAACGCGACGCGGCCGGGGGCTGCTGCTCGTACGGTCGCTCCGGCACGTGCGGCGAGGTCCACGCCGCGGTGGCCCGCCGCCCAAGGGGTGGATGGGGGCAACCAGGGGCGCAGGACGATGGGGCGCGCGCCTGTTGTGCCGGAGATCGGCCAGGCGCGGGTTGCGGATGTTCCGCTGGGGGCGTGCTCCGCCGAAGGGGGGCGGTCGGTGGTCGGAGCGCGAGCGCCGTGGGCATCCGCCGCCACCGCAGGTGGCGGAGCGGGGAAGGGGGCCGGCCCGACCAGGAACACGAAGCCGATGACGCATCCCGCGACGCAGCCGATGGCGCCGGTGAGGGCATGGGTGAGGGCGTGAGCGGTAGTGCCCGCGCTGCCCGCACCACCCGCGCTACCCCCACCACCCGCCGTGCCCCGATCGGGACGGGGCGGCGAGAGGCGGCTGGCTGTAGAGGGACAGGGGCGAGTGAGCTGGCGTGACTGGCCTGACTGGCATGACTGGCGCATGAGCTGACCGTGGCGCATGCCGGCCGAGGTCGGGGGATCTTGGGCAGGGGCTGTGGACGGCGGTCTGGGTGTGGATAAGGCTGTAACCCGTGTGAGTGTCGGAGCAGGCATTGAACAGTCATGACGTACCCGGCCCACGCTGTACGGCGAGGTCGGCCAGGTACGGCGACGTGCGGCGAAGCCACGCGCATCCGAAGCTTCACCTCCCGTCCCCTTCCGGCGGCATGTCGCTAGGCGGTTCGGCGTTCCCGTACACTTCTTGTGGCGATCCGGGTGACCGGGTCGACTTCGCACGCCCCGCCACCAGCGCGTCACTCCCCGTGCTTCACGCGAAGCGCAGTGGAGACGCAGCGCACACGGTGGCCGCGTCCCTCGGTCCTGGATAGGTGTCCCGGTTCATGCCGGAGCCCCCGTGCAGGCAGGCGCGCAGGGGCGTCAGGCACAGCGGCCGCCCGGCCGCGGTGGAACCGAGAAACACAAGGAGAACGGCCATGGCCGTCGTCACGATGCGGGAGCTGCTGGAGAGCGGCGTCCACTTCGGGCACCAGACCCGCCGCTGGAACCCGAAGATGAAGCGCTTCATCTTCACCGAGCGCAACGGCATCTACATCATCGACCTGCTCCAGTCGCTGTCGTACATCGACCGCGCCTACGAGTTCGTCAAGGAGACCGTCGCCCACGGCGGCTCCGTCATGTTCGTCGGCACCAAGAAGCAGGCCCAGGAGGCCATCGCGGAGCAGGCGACCCGCGTGGGCATGCCCTACGTGAACCAGCGCTGGCTCGGCGGCATGCTGACCAACTTCTCGACCGTCTACAAGCGTCTGCAGCGCCTCAAGGAGCTCGAGCAGATCGACTTCGAGGACGTCGCGGCCTCCGGTCTCACCAAGAAGGAGCTTCTCGTGCTCTCGCGCGAGAAGGCCAAGCTGGAGAAGACCCTCGGCGGTATCCGCGAGATGCAGAAGGTGCCCAGCGCCGTCTGGATCGTGGACACCAAGAAGGAGCACATCGCGGTCGGCGAGGCCCGGAAGCTCAACATCCCGGTCGTCGCCATCCTCGACACCAACTGCGACCCCGACGAGGTCGACTACAAGATCCCGGGCAACGACGACGCGATCCGCTCCGTCACCCTGCTCACCCGCGTGATCGCCGACGCCGTCGCCGAGGGCCTCATCGCCCGCTCCGGTGGTGCCGAGGCCAAGGGCGAGAAGGCCGCCGGCGAGCCGCTGGCCGAGTGGGAGCGTGACCTGCTCGAGGGCGAGAAGAAGGCCGAGGAGCCCAAGGCCGACGAGGCCAAGGCCGAGGAGAAGCCGGCCGAGGCTGCTGCCGAGGCCCCCGCCGCCGAGGCCGAGAAGCCGGCCGAGGCCGAGGCCGAGCAGGCCTGACACCTCAGCATCGGATGATGACGGCGGGGGCCGGTGCCACAAGCGCCGCCCCCGCCGTTCACCCGTAGATCTTTCGACTTTCGAGAAGAGATTCACAGATCATGGCGAACTACACCGCCGCTGACGTCAAGAAGCTCCGCGAGCTCACCGGCGCCGGCATGATGGACTGCAAGAAGGCGCTGGACGAGGCCGACGGCAACGTCGACAAGGCCGTCGAGGCGCTGCGCATCAAGGGCCAGAAGGGCGTCGCCAAGCGCGAGGGCCGGTCCGCCGAGAACGGCGCCGTCGTCTCCCTCATCGCCGACGACAACACCTCCGGTGTCATCGTCGAGCTGAAGTGTGAGACGGACTTCGTCGCCAAGGGTGACAAGTTCCAGGCCGTCGCCAAGCAGATCGCCGAGCACGTCGCCGCCACCAAGCCGGCCGACATCCAGGCCCTGCTCGCCTCCGAGATCGAGGCCGGCAAGACCGTCCAGGCGTTCGTCGACGAGGCCAACGCGAACCTGGGCGAGAAGATCGTCCTGGACCGCTTCGCGCAGTTCACCGACGGCTTCGTGACCGCGTACATGCACCGCACCATGCCCGACCTGCCCCCGCAGATCGGCGTCCTCGTCGAGCTCGACAAGGAGAACGCCGAGGTCGCCAAGGGCATCGCGCAGCACATCGCCGCGTTCGCGCCGAAGTACCTGTCCCGCGAGGACGTGCCGGCCGACGTCGTCGAGGCCGAGCGCCGTGTCGCCGAGGAGACCACGCGTGCGGAGGGCAAGCCCGAGGCTGCCCTGCCGAAGATCGTCGAGGGTCGCGTCAACGGCTTCTTCAAGGAGGCGACGCTGCTCGGTCAGCCGTACGCCCTCGACAACAAGAAGTCCGTCGAGAAGGTCCTCCAGGAGGCCGGTGTCACCCTGAAGCGCTTCGCGCGCATCAAGGTCGGCATCTGAGTCGAGCCGAAACCCTGCCGCCGGGCCACGGCCTTCAGGGCCGGGCCTGTCGCAGGGCAGCGAATGACCCGCGGCCCCGCTAGGGTCGTACGCAGTCGGCCGCTCACCGGTCGGCCGCAGATGTGACGAGGAGGCCATTGCCGCACAGGGATCTGACCAGTTCCCCGGCAATGGCCTTCTTCGTATGTGCACGAGGAGAGCGCAATGAATCACGGTGCCGACGGCGCGGACAAAGCCCACAAAAAGGGGAAGGGCCGCTTCCTTCTGAAGCTTTCGGGGGAGGCGTTCGCCGGCGGCGGAGGTCTGGGTGTCGACCCGGACGTCGTGCACGCCATCGCCCGTGAGATCTCGGCCGTGGTCAGTGACGGGTACGAGATCGCCATCGTGATCGGCGGCGGCAACTTCTTCCGCGGCGCCGAGCTGCAGCAGCGCGGCATGGACCGCGCCCGCAGCGACTACATGGGCATGCTCGGCACGGTCATGAACTGCCTGGCCCTCCAGGACTTCCTGGAGAAGGAGGGCATCGACTGCCGCGTGCAGACCGCCATCACCATGGGCCAGGTCGCCGAGCCGTACATCCCGCTGCGCGCCATCCGCCACCTGGAGAAGGACCGCGTGGTCATCTTCGGCGCGGGCATGGGCATGCCGTACTTCTCCACCGACACCACCGCCGCCCAGCGCGCTCTGGAGATCGACGCGCAGGCCATGCTGATGGGCAAGAACGGGGTCGACGGCGTCTACGACTCCGACCCCAAGAAGAACCCCGACGCGGTGAAGTTCGACGCGCTGGAGTACGGCGAGGTCATCACCCGCGACCTGAAGGTCGCCGATGCCACCGCCATCACGCTGTGCCGGGACAACAAGCTTCCGATCCTCGTCTTCGAGCTGCTCGCAGAGGGCAATATCGCGCGCGCCGTAAAGGGTGAGAAGATCGGCACGCTCGTCAGCGATCAGGGCACCAGGGCCTGACGGCCCGCACCGCCGCGATCCGTACGGGCAGCAGGTGTCCGTACGATCCGTACGGGCATCCCGTGCCCGTCCGTACGATCCGTAGGGGCAGCACGTGCCGACCGTACGAGCCGTACGGGAAGCACGAGTTCGCCGGTACGAGCCGTACGGACGGCAGCCCGTACGCGCGGCAACTCCCGGCCGTGGGAAGAGCACGGCACGGGGATGGACAACCGCCTGCCGGTCGGACACCGTGCAGGAGAAGACGCGCGCAGGGGCGAGGCTCTGCTTCTTACGATTAAGACCAGGAGCAAGTGGTGATCGAAGAGATCCTCCTCGAGGCCGAGGAGAAGATGGAGAAGGCCGTCGTGGTCGCCAAGGAGGACTTCGCCGCGATCCGCACCGGGCGTGCGCACCCGGCGATGTTCAACAAGATCGTGGCGGACTACTACGGTGCCTTGACGCCGATCAACCAGCTGGCGTCGTTCTCGGTGCCCGAGCCGCGGATGGCCGTGGTGACCCCGTTCGACAAGAGCGCGCTGCGCAACATCGAGCAGGCCATCCGCGACTCCGACCTCGGCGTCAACCCGAGCAACGACGGCAACATCATTCGCGTGAACTTCCCCGAGCTCACCGAAGAGCGCCGCAAGGAGTTCATCAAGGTCGCCAAGAACAAGGCCGAGGACGCGAAGATCTCGATCCGCAGCATCCGCCGCAAGGCCAAGGAGACCCTCGACAAGCTCGTCAAGGACAAGGAGTCCGGCGAGGACGAGGTGCGCCGCGCCGAGAAGGAGCTCGACGACACCACCGCGAAGTACGTCGCGCAGGTGGACGAGCTGCTCAAGCACAAGGAATCCGAGCTGCTCGAGGTCTGATGAACGAGTCATCCTGGGGGGCCCGCCCCACGCCCTCGGCAGGCGGGACCCCACCCGGCGCCGGTCCGTGGCCACCTGGCACGGTACCGGCAGCCCCGTCGGCGGGTCCCGTGCACGACTGGGCCGCGGCAGCGCAGACTCGGCCCATGCCCACCGTGCCCGACGCAGGCGGAGACCAGGACGACCACCGGGACGAACGGGGGGCCGCTCGGCAGAGTGGCCCCCTCTTCCACGATGACCAGCACCGGGAACCCATGCCCACAACCCCGCCGGCACCGGACGACAGCCCCTCCCCGGAGAAGCCGGCGAAGAAGAGCGCGGGCCGCAACCTGCGGGCCGCCATAGGGGTGGGCGTCGGCCTCGGCGTGATCATCGTGCTCTCGCTGTTCGTCTACAAGCCCGTCTTCGTGGGCGTCGTCGCGGTCGCCGTGGTCGTCGGGCTCTGGGAGCTGACCTCCCGGCTCGCGGAGCGCAAGGACATCCGCGTGCCCCTGGTGCCGCTCGCGGTCGGCGGTACGGCCATGGTCGTCGCCGGATACGTACGCGGGGCCGAGGGCGCCTGGGTGGCCATGGCGCTCACCGCGCTCGCGGTCCTCGTCTGGCGCATGACGGAGCCTCCGGACAACTACCTCCGGGACGTCACGGCGGGCGTCTTCGCGGCGTTCTACGTGCCGTTCCTGGCGACGTTCGTGGCCCTCATGCTCGCGGCGGACGCGGACGGGCCGCAGCGGGTACTGACCTTCCTGCTGCTCACGGTCGTCAGCGACACCGGCGCGTACGCCGTCGGCTGGCGCTTCGGCCGTACGAAGCTCGCCCCCCGCATCAGCCCCGGCAAGACCCGCGAGGGCCTGGTCGGCGCGGTGGCCTTCGCCATGGCGGCGGGCGCGCTGTGCATGGAGTTCCTCATCGAGAACGGCGCGTGGTGGCAGGGCCTGCTCCTGGGCCTCGCCGTCGCCGCCAGCGCCACCCTCGGCGACCTCGGCGAGTCCATGATCAAGCGGGACCTGGGCATCAAGGACATGGGCACCCTGCTGCCCGGCCACGGCGGCATCATGGACCGCCTGGACTCCCTGCTGCCCACGGCCCCGGTGGTCTGGCTCCTCCTGGTCCTCTTCGTGGGCACCGGCTGACGCGCCTCCTCGCTCCACCCCACAGGCCCCCGCGCGAGCTGCGCGGGGGCCTGTGATCGTCGGGTACGCCTCCCTGCCCGCGGTTCTCCGCGGTTCTTCGCGGTTCGGGGGCCGTGCCGCCACACGGACAAGCCGTTATACGGACGAGCCGTCACACGGACAAGGGGACCGGGTGGATCTCATCGGCCCGGTGACCGGCGCGTTCGTGGATGCGCTGGACCGCGTCGGCCGAGGGGGCCTCGGAGAGGCAGTAGACCGTGCCGGACGCCGGGTCCGCCCAGGCCTTCTCGAAGTGGACGCCTTCTTCCTTCTCGATGTCGAGGTCGGCCTGGTGGGCCTGTCGCAGCTGATCGGCCGTGAGGTCCTTCATCCCGTGGTGGACGTCCATGAACTGGGCCATGACGCTGCGCCTCCTTCCGGCTCGCGCGTCCCGCCGCCGAGACGTGCCGAGCCCACGTACCAGCTCCGTCACCTCCATCGTCTGCCCGTACGCCCGCAGCGGCGACCGGACAGCCCACGGCCGGGAGGCCGCCCGGCGCCACGGCGAGGGTGACGGCCCCCACCCTTCTCCCGCCCGGGGCGGCCTCGATGATCTGCCACACTGGATGGACCATGCCTGCACCTGGAGAACTTGCGTCTCACAGGTAGCAAGAAGCCCCCTACCTGCGGTTTTCCCGCTAGTAGGGGGCTTCTGCTTGGGCCGTGGGCCGTCTGTGGGCCGTCAGGCCGCGATCTGGGCCGTTTGGGCCGGGCGGAAGATCTGATCGACGGCCCGGCGGGCGCGTTCCCTGCTGCTGGGCATCAGGTGCGCGTACACCCGCAGCGTCATCGCGGGGTCGCTGTGCCCAAGGTACTCACTCACGGCCTTGATGTTCTCCCCGGCGTCCAGGAGGACCGAGGCGTAGAAGTGGCGGAGGGCGTGCATGCCGTGCTCGCGCGCCGAGTCGTACGACTCTCCCTTGCCGGGCTCAGGGATGAGCCCAGCCGCAGCGGTGGCAGGCTTCCACTCCTGCACGTTGAAGTTGCTCCGCCAGACGATGCCACCGGCCGTGTTCGTGAACAGCAGTCGCTTCGTAACCGGGGGACCGTCAGGCTTCTTCCACGGCAGCGTGATTGGTACCGGCTTGAAGGCGTCCATGTGATCGCGAAGCGCGTCGGCGACCGAGGAGGGGAGCGGCACATCACGCTCCTTGTTGCCCTTGGGCGGCGCGAACACGGCCTTCCCACGGATGAGCTTCACCTGCCGTACGACGTGGAGTGTGTTCGCTTCGAAGTCCACGGCATCATCTTCGGCAAGCCCGATGATCTCGCCCTGACGAAGCCCGCACCCGGCGCCGGCATCGGTCATGGCTCGGTACCGCTCCGGGAGCGCGGCCCGTACGGCGAAGACCTGTTCCGGGAGCCATGGGATGACGCGACCGGACTCAACAGCCGGAGGACGTACGGACTTCGCGCTGCAGGGGTTGCGGCTGAGTAGCCCGTCATCGACAGCTGCCGACAGGACAGCCCGTACGTTGGCGTAGATGGTGCGCGCGTACGTTCCCTCGATCGGGGCATCTTCCAGAGCCCTGACGAGCTGCTGGATGTGGGACGGCCGGAAGGAGTCGAGGGGCCGCGTCCCGATCCGGGGGAAGGCGTGCAGCCGTAGCCGAGTCTCGACAGCGATCTGTGTCGTCGGATCGGTGGTCTGCGCGGTCAGCCAACGCTCGGCGAACTGCTGGAAGGTCGTCCGGGACGCCCGCGGGTCGATGTACCGGCCGCGGGACATGTCGGCTTCGATGTTGACGAGCCACTTCTCCGCGAGGCGCTTCTGCCGGTCGGGGAATGACTTGCTCTTCTCCGTGCCGTCCGGGCCGACGTAGCGGGCGCGGTAGCGCATGCCTGAGCCGTAGCGGTCGCTCTTGACCTTGCGATCCTTGCCGTCGGGGCCGGTCTCGGTCTTGTACCAGCGGTCCTGGATGTGTCCGGCCATCAGGCGGCCTCGCTCATCTGCTCAGTGACCCAGAGACGGACTACTTCGGGGTCGTAGCGGACGTGCTTGCCGACGCGGAAGCCGCGAGGGCCGGTGTGCTTGCGGCGCCACTGGTAGACGGTCTCGATCGGTACGCCGAAGAGGTCCGCGAGGTCGACTGGGGTCAGGAACCGCTCGGGCAGCGTGCGGGCGCTCATGTCCAGCTCTCCTCTGTCTCCAGTTCGGCGCGTACTTCTTTGGCGGTCTCGCGGTTGGCTTGGATCTCGCGGGCGATGTTGGCGGCGAGCCAGGATTCGCCAGGGGTGTGACCGTGGCCGGCGTAGGCCCAGTGGGCGATGACGCGGGTGGTGGCTTCGGGGTGGTCGTCGGGGTCGGGGAGGCCGAGGGCGGCGCGTTGTTGGGCGGCGCGGTAGTCGGCACGGACCTGGCGCAGGGCGCCAAGGGTGGTGGAGTACCGCCGAGATTTGGTGGAGAAGTGGCCGCGGAAGCCGAGCATGTGCGCCCAGTCACGGAGCTTGCGGCCGGGGTAGAGCGCGTGCAGGTCGAGGCAGGCGGCGATGAGCCGGGCGGGATGGTCCGGCACATCGAGGAGCACGAGGGCTTCCTTGTTGCCGATGGGGCGGTCCACGGTGCCGGTGGTCTCAGCGGCCTTGGTGGCGTACTTGGCGACGTAGGAGGCCACCGCCTGTTCGGTCAGGTCCTCATCGGCTCCGAAGGCGCCGATGCGCTTGATGTCGAGCTGTGTGCCCCAGCGCAGGACCCTTTCCGGCTGGTCGCCGACAGGATCGAGGACGATCTCAGCCCGTGCGGCGGCCGCCCGGAGCGCGTCGGTGAGCAGGTCGTAGGTGGCCCAGGCCGGGGGCGCGGTGTCGGGGCCGTCGGGTCCGTCGAAGCGGATGACGGCGTGGAAGTGGATCGCGCCGCGCTTTTGGTACTCGGCGACCTTGCCGTAGGAGACCCGGAGCTGTTCCTTGAGCGCCTTCTGGGTGATGCCGGCGCGCTTGGCCAGCTCCCGGGGCAGGTAGATGGTGACGTACCGCCACAGGTCACCGGCGTGGTTGTTCCACAGCACCGCCCCCGCATAGTCGTAGCGCTCCGGATCCAGCGCGGTCCCCAGTTCGGGGGCGTCCTCCTGGTGGTGAACGCCGCAGCGGCAGGTACGGCGACCCTTGTCCGGTCGGTTGTGCACCGGGCCGAAGGACGGCGCGGTGAGGGTGGCGAAGACGCGGGGGTGGTCGCGGACGGTCTCCGGGGTGTTCTTGGTCTGGTCGCCGGTCAGGCCCGCCCGGATGAGGTGGTAGGTGTCGCCCGCGTAGGTCCAGGCGCACGAGGGGCAGCGCGAGGCACGGCGGTTGCCGCAAGCCACCCGAAGCCGTCCACCAGGCTCGGCATCGGTGGAGTAGGCGTGCAGGACAGTGCCGGTGGCTCGGTCGACGGTCTTGGTGGCGCCAGTGAGGTGGATCGGGTCGGAGCAGCCGCCGGTGCGGCGGATCTGGTCTTCCCAGCGCTCGAAGCCGGGGGACCCGGCCACCCGGAGGAGGTCCCCCAGGGTGGTCGGGTCCAGGCCCGCCAGGGTGGCGGCGTCACTCACGCGGCCACCTCACGAGCAGCTGCACGGCGGGTCACGCTGCCGGTGCCCTCGCAGGTCCGGCAGATGACGGTGAGGGTCGTACGGGAGCCGTCGGGGTTGGTCTGGCCGGTGGTGATGGCGACGGTGGGGAAGCCGTCGCAGTCGGGGCAGAGCCGGACGCGGGCAGGGGTGTTCTCGGGCATGATGAGGAGTCCCTTTCGGGTCTGGGGATCTGGAAGGGGTCAGGCGCCCGGGGCGGCGGAAACTTGGCGGTTGAGGCCGCCCCGGGGGCCGCTTAGCGCTTGCGGGCGAGCTTGAGCGAGATACCGGCGCCTCCCACGGTGGGGACGGCGGCAGCGGCGGCCGCGACAGCGACCTTGAAGGCGACGGCCAGGACGACGATGACGAAGGCCGTGCCGAGGGAGATCGTGATGGTCAGCAGGATCGGCCCGGCGTAGGAGCGGGGCGGAGCCTGGATGACGACCACGTCACCGGGGTGGATACCGGGCGGGATCAGGCTGGCCGGGCGGTGGTTGGCGCGAAGCTGAGCGTCCGGAGAGCGCACGGTTGCCTCCCTTCGGTTGCGGTTACTTGAGGGCCGTGCTGAGGAGGGGGCCGAGGAAGCTGTCGGCGAGGAGGTAGCCGCCGAGCAGGAAGATGGCCACGAGCCACCACGGTGGGCGGACGAGCTTGACGCCGAGGATTGCGACGACGATCAAGGCGAGCCAGAGCGGGACATCCATGACGGTTCCTCCTAGGCGGAGCAGCGGTGGGTGCGGGCGGCGAGGTCGGCGGCGGAGCGGTCCCATTTCTCGACCGAGAAGCGGCAGCCGGGGGCGGTGCAGGAGGCGGTGTGCTTGGTGCGTCCACGGCCGTCGTTGTAGGAGCCGACCTGGACGGGGCCGATGCGCCGTAAGTCGTAGAAGCGGTTCGGGCGGGGCATGTCAGGTGTCCTTTCAGGCGAGTTGGGCGGTGATGGCGTCGGCGAGGGCCGGCGGGACGCCGAGCCGGGCGCGGAGGGCGTCGGCGTCGATCGGGGAGCCGGTGGTGGCCTGGTGGGTGTCGGCGACCTTGCGGGCGTGGTCCAGCAGTGCCGGCGGAACCGTAGGCGCCGACGGGGCAGGCCGAGGCGAAGGCGCAACCGCTACGGGCTCCGGCGACGGCTCGTCTGCTGCATCCGGCGCTTCTTCGGGCACCGTTTCCGGAGCGGGCAGTTCGGCCGGGGGCGGCTCGGAGGCGCGTTCGACGGTGACCGGTTCGGGGGCTGGCTCGGGCTGTGGCGTCGGTTCGACGACGAGGACGTGGACCTGCCGCATGAGGGCGCCGAAGGCCAGCAGCGCGGCGGACGGTGGCACGGCGGCGACCACGTAGTCCAGAAGCGGGGCATTGGTGCCGACTCCGGCGACGTTGAGGCCGATGCTGCCCAGCGACCCCGCGACGGTCAGGCCGATCGCCCACCAGTCGGTCACGTGCCGCAGCGCGGCGCGGAACATCAGGACCTCACCGGCCAGGATGAACAGGTCGATGGTGCCCGGCCAGGCCCACCGACGCTCCGGGGAGGAGCCGAGGCCGTGGGACTGGGCGACCGAGGCGAGATGGGCGTAGGAGAGCCAGAACGCGGCAATCGTCAGGAGCATGATCACGGCCCCGGCGACGAGGATCGCGGTGCGTTCGGCCTGAGGCTTGGTCATCGCGTCCTCTTCTCAGGCAGGGGTCGGGCAGTCCGGTACCGCCCGGTCGGGACGGGCAGCGATGGCGGTCATCGCGTGGATTCGACGTCGGGGTGGTATTCGTCGAAGGGCAGGCTGCCGCCGTTGCCGTTGCCGTCGCAGTCGGGGCAGACGGTGAGTTCGTTGGGGTTGTTCGGCTGCGGGACGAGGCGGCTGTTGTTGCAGGTGGGGCACATGAGGCTTCTCCTTGTCGGGTTTTTGGCATGGGTGGGGTAGGGACCTGGCGCGAGATGGTCGCGCCAACCGGGGAGCGGGAGGGTGTTACTCGGTGACGGGCTGGGGCTTGATCAGCGAGGGCGCGTCAGCGGTGGCGGGTTCGGCCGGCACGTGCGGGCGGAACGGGGCCAGGAAGGGCAGGTCCGGGACCAGGTGGGCGTACTCCCGGCAGACGGCTGCCGCTTGGGCCGGGGTGGTTTCGGCGGTGCGGATGCGGGACCAGCCGCCGGAGGAGTCCCCGGCCACCGCGACACCGGGCCGATTGGCGGCGATGGAGGTGGCGGCGGCCACCGCCTCAGGCGAGATGTCGTTCAGGCCCATTTCGGCGGTCTGCTTGTCGTTGACGCGGTGGACGACGCGGCCGGTGAGCTGGGCGCGCAATGTCGTGGCTCCCTTGCCCAGCTCCGAGCCGAAACGCTGACCGCAGACCTCCAGGTAGATGCCGATCGCACGGGCGAGCTGTCCCAGCCGCACCATCTGCATGACCATCCGATCCCTGCGTTCCTCCTCCTTCTTCGCAGTGGTCAAGAACAGCTCCGCCACCTCATCCACCAAGACCACCAGCGGCACCGGGCGAACGTCCTCGGGCAGGGACCACAGGTCCGAGACACCATGCATGCTGAGAAGGCCGAAGCGCTTCTCCATCTCCTCAACCAGCGCATCCAGCACCTGTGAAGCGTCCTCAGGGGTGGTGGCCAGGGCTGAGAGGCGCGGGGCGTAGGTGCTGTGCTCCACCCCGCGCTTGCAGTCGATCCCGATCAGCCCCACGTCCAGCTTGGCCAGCTCCGAGACCAGGTTGCGCTGGTACATGGACTTGCCCGACAGCGTGGCGCCCAGGGTCAGGCTGTGGGGTACCTGGCGGTAGTCGCGCACGAACACCGACCCGTCCTCTCGCAAAGCCACCGGTACCACCATCGGCCCCGAAGCCTTCCGCCGACGCGGCATCCTCACCCGGCGCAGCACGTCGTAGCCGGTCATCCGCAGCTCCACCACGCCGGGCTTGGTCTCGGCGACGGTGACGGAGTGGACGCCCCAGGCGTGCCGCAGCCGTTCCGTGGCCGCCGCGATGTCCGAGGTCTCCAGCCCTGCTGGGAGCCGCAGCGTAGCCACCAGCCCGGTGGAGGTGCCGCGTACCCGACGTACCTTGGGCGGTACGGGTTGGACCTCGCGGCGGGCGACGTTGCGGACCATGAACGCCCGCAGCTTCGACGGCTGTACCGTCAGCCCGCACACGTCCATCGTGGTGCCATACGTCCAGGTGAACCGGCCAACCGTGACCGGGAGCCCGACCAGCGACCAGTACACGCGCGGGGCATGGCCCTTGGCGTAGCCGAGGCCACCCGCACCGGCGAGAGCACCGGTGGCCTCCAGCACCATGGTCAGGTCCGCCATGATCAGACCGCCGCCACGATCGACGTCGCGCGGAAGGCGATGCCGTGGCGCTTCTGGCCGTTGAACTCGTTCTCCCAGTCCCGCGCCTTGAGCCCGATCACCGAGACCGGAGTACCCGGGGGCAGCGACTCCGGGAGCCCGGTCTCCGGGACGGTCACCTGATACAGGTTGCCCTCCCCCTCATCGGAGATCAGCAGGCCCACCGTGGACAGGCCCGCCCCGGTCTCTCGGTCCATGGCACGCTCGCCGGTCTGCTTGTTCGCCATCTTCGGAGCCGGAGCGGTCGCGACGAACACCACGGCGGTCGACGTGTCGATCTTGAACGAAGGCATGAGAACTCCCTGTCTTGCTGTGTCGATGCAGCCCAAAGAAGACCCTCGGCGGATCACAGTCCCAGGACTGCGGGCTGGCGAGTAAGACAATGGCACGCAGTCCTGGGACTGTCAACAGTCCTGGGACTGTGTTTGACTGGTCTTGTCGAGAGGGGTTCGTTATGGCGCCCAAGTGGCGAGAGCTGGCAGACAAGCTGGCTGAACAGATCAAGGGGGGTGAATACGAGCCTGGCCAGCAGCTTCCGCAGATCAGGGAGCTGGTCCAGGCAGGCGAGGGATCCAAATCCACCGTCCACGCGGCCTACAGGGCGCTTGAGGCGGAGGGCCTTGTCACCTCATCGCGGGGGCACGGCACCGTTGTGCGGCAGCAGGTCCCACTCAAGCGCCTCGGTATCGCTCGATATGACAAGGCCAAGTGGCGGGACGGCGACGAGGTGGCGTTCATCGCTGACCGCGTGGCCTCCGGACGTGCCTACCGCCGGAATGAGCAGACCCAGACGATCAGTCTCGTTGAAGCCCCACCAGCGGTCGCTGCCGCGCACGGCCTGCCTGAGGGGGCCGAGGTGTACGCGCGTGCGCGACTCGTGAAGGAAGGCGATCAGCCAACGCACACCCTGACGAGCTACTACCGGCCTGAGCATGTTGAGGGCACGCGATTGGTGGACCCGACCCCGGGGCCGGCCGGACGTGGCGGTGGTTTCCGGGTGCTGTACGACGCCGGGTACGAGATCGACCACATGAAGGAAGAGCTCTTTGCCCGGACTCCCACGTCGGAGGAAATCAAGCTCTTGCAGCTACCTCCGGGGGAACCAGTCGTCGAGCTGCACCGGACGACCTACACCGCTTCTGACACAGTGGTCGAGTTCGCCATCGGGGTGCACGCGGCCTCGCGCTTCGCATGGGAGTACGACTTCAAGGTTCCGGACTCGGCGAAGGACAAGGAAGGGCAGTAATGATCTCGACACAGGCATGGGCAGATGCGCGACGCCTGTGGGACTACCACCAGATGGGTCACACCGTGCGGCCGTGCTCGGTCGCGGTCGGGCTGGGCAGCCATGATCTAGGAGTGGCTGACACGGCAGTAGACCTGTACAGGCGCGACATGGCTCCTCTGCTTGTGTTCACCGGGGCCACTAGCCCTACGACGAGGGAGCGCATGCCTCGCGGCGAAGCCGTCCACTATCGAGAGCGAGCTCTTGAGCTTGGTGTGCCCAGTTCAGCCGTGCTTGTGGAGCCCCACGCTCGCAATACCGGCGAGAACATCCGCTTTTCCAGGGAGGTGCTGGAAGAGGCCGGCGTCGATGTGTCCTCCATGCTGCTGATCAGCAAGCCGTACGAGGAGCGGCGCGCGTACGCCACGGCACGCAAGCTATGGCCCGAAGTCGAGATCGTCAGTGCGTCCACCCCGATGAGCCTCAGCGAATACGTCGATTCCATCCAGGACGACCGCCTGGTGATCGACATGCTCGTAGGTGCACTACAGCGACTGCTGATCTATCCCGAGCAAGGATTCATGATCAGCCAGCAGGTTCCGAAGGACGTGCAGGAGGCGTACGAGCGGCTGTGCCATGAAGGCTTCACGAGTCGACTCGTACGCACCGACAAGGAGGCGGCGACCCGGTAGGGGGAGGAGCTGTTACAGGTTTCTCTACCTCATCAAGCCCCACCCTTCGGGCGGGAAGGGGGCGGGGTGGGGGAGCACTCCGGGCTCTCGCATGAGGGGGTGCCGTTCCCTGCCGGGCCATCCTGGGCCGTTCGCAGGTGATCGCCAGTCGATCCACGGGTGCCGTTCGAGGCCAGCAGTCGCCTTGAGCCTTGGCGGCCGGGCGCGTGTACGGCCAGGCCCTTTTGAGGCTGTCGGTTCGTCGGCGTCGGCCTTGTGGGGGCTCTTGCCTTCGGCATCCGGCGCGCGGTCAACGGCTATCCAGCCGCCGCTACGAATCACACCCCACCGGCCCGTAAAGGGCCGGCGCGGGCACGGGGGCTCGGGCGCCGCTCCTGCCTTCGGCCCGCTCCGCCCGGCCCCCGGCCCCGCGCCACTCTCGTTGCCCGGGGTGATCCGCTAGACGCTATGTCCGCCCAAAGCGGCGCCGGAACGAGCAACGCTTCCCACCGGCCAACGCCACCGACCACGCCTTCCAGGACCAACCACAATCACCCACCACCAGCACGGGCAGAGCAGCCGCACAGGCCCACATGTGCTCGGGGCGAGTCCAGCCGGGGAGCCCCGGGGACGGCGAGAAGAGCGCGAATGTGGCGGTGAAGGTGGGGCGGAAGCGGTGAGCGGTTTACGTGACACGCGCACTGCCGACCATCCCATAGGCCCTAGTCCTGTGAAGAAAGCCAGCTACGGGAGGGGTGGGGACGGGGCGGCCGAGCACTCCGGGCGAGAACGCCGGCATGGGGCAGGCCGCCGTACCGCCACCGTCACGGATGCACCAGCGTGAGCGGACCGCACCCCAATACGTGGCTGAGGGGGAGCACCTGCTGCCGCGATGTGGCGAAGGCCCGTAGGCGTTCCACTCGACGCGGCACCGTCGGGGCCCAGGAGCGTGTCGCGCCTACGAACCGAGCATCACCCCGCCGCGAGCGCTCACCGGGGCGCCGGGGTCCAGCCCGCTCCACGGTGTGCGGGACGACAGCAGACGGGACGGCGGCAAAGGCGGGCGTGACGGAGCTGTCCGCCTGGGCGATCCGCTGCCTGCCCCACAAATTGGTGGCCGAACAGCAGTGATTAGCGGCGATTTTCAGCCATTTAATTGAGCCGTGGAACTGCCCTCGACTCAGAGATTCCGCCAGCTCAACAGTGGGTCAAGTTGTGATTCACGCACGTTTACCGAGGTCATGCGCGTCTCTTAAAAGTGTTGCGCGTGCACCTCTAATGTGTAATACTCTCAAGTTTTGCCTGCCGGAAGGCATCTTTGTGCATGAGGGAGAAACTTCGATGCTGCTAGCTTGCTCAAACCACAGCAGGGCGCCTCGTTCGCAACTCCTACATCACTGACGAGGACGCCCCGCTGATCCAACTAGTGACTACTCGACAGGCGATAACTGCATGCACCAGTCGCGTTTAGAAGCGCACAGCGATGAAAGCAAGATCTGTGCACACGTCACCATGTGCCAGGGTACTCCGAGCGCGGGGTACAGCTCACCCGCCCTCGCATGGTTTCTGGCTCTCGTGGGAGCACTCGGCACTATTGCAGCCTTGATCACGGCGATCAAAAGCTAGTCCGGCCGTGCGCCTAAGCGGCGCTCTGATGCGCCTATGACGCTACCTGCATATGCCACAGCCATCCCCAGTAACTTCCCCTGCCATGAAGGGTTTCGGGAAATACTGGGGATGGGCCGTCTTCGCGGTGCTCATCGCGGCGTGGCTGACCTCTGTCTTCGGCCCTGGAGTGCTGTTGGCTCTCTCTGCGGTGAGCATGACGTACTTCTTCTTCAATGCGCCAGCATGGTGTGGCGCCGTGGGGCGAGACGGGCCATGCAGGAACAACAGCAAGGGAGTGTTGATGGGGTGTCACCTACGTCAGCACAAGTGGCAGAAGCTCAAGATGGTCGTCGTCAGGCACCGGTGGCGACAGCTCGCGAGAGACCTTTTCCCGAACGCGACGACAGCCCTGGCAACGGTAGGCGGCATTGCCGCAGTGCTGTCGGGCATCGCCTCTGCTCTCCAGCCGATCTGGGGCAAGGGCTGGTAGAGAGCGTGCCCCGCGCGTGCCCCACACTGCGGGGAACCACCACCACGGGGAGTAGAGGGCCCTGACAGGCGCCGAGAAAGAGGGAGGCCCCCGGCCAGATTCCCTGGTCAGGGGCCCTCTAAGTGCGGAGACTGTGGGATTTGAACCCACGGTGGCGTTGCCGCCACGACAGTTTTCGAGATCGTTGGCCGACCGCTGTGGTGTAGATCCAGTGCTGTGACCGTCAGCCGACGGATGCTTCGAGGCGTCGCTGAGTCGAGATGCGGTGGATGCGGCACCGCCCCCACGGGCGCAGGGACTTCCGCCGGCAGCAGTGACCGGTACGGAGCACTGCTCCGCAGTAGCGCCAGGCGATCAGCGGGTTCCCGCGAGAGTGCGGGACTCGCTGTAGTTGATTCCGCAGCCTCCGCGCCGGGAGGAGAAGCCCTAGGGCCGTGATCAGCTTGAATAGCTTGCCGGGGCGTTCTTCCAGGATCGCCAGCCACTCTTCTTCGTAACGCTCGACGGCGGTCGGATCGCCGAGGCTATGTGCGGCCCATCGGACCACCTTGCGAGCAGCCCAAGGCGCTACCTCCGTCCCCTCGGCCACGAGCATGCTGACCAATGTGGAAACGACCAGTTCGATCACTGAGCACACCCCGGTTGCCGCAGGAACCCGAGAGCAGGCCTCCCTAGGCGCTTCGGGGCGGGAGCGGGAAGGCCGCCGCGCCTCTCAATGAGGAGCTGTCGCGCGTTCGACAGCCCTTCCGGGGACAGCTCGTAGAAGCGGCGACGAGGTCGCCCAGGGGTGGGGTGCTCTGCCTCCCAGTGACTCTCTAGCCAACCAGCCTGCTCCATGCGGGCCAAGATCGGATAAACGCTTCCGGTTGCCTTACCTGCCGCCTGGGCCACCGCGAAGCCATGAAGCTCATCCTGAGCTTCCAAGAACGCCTCCAGCACGTCGAGCGTCGCTGACGTGATACGGAAAGGTGTCTCCATGCCGCTAACTCTATATATGAAGCGCTACGGCGGATGGGCGTTTTCGAAAAATGGCCCTTCGGCCCTGGGCCGTCCCTGGGCCGTGCGAGGGCGGCCAACGACGACAGGTGACGCCCGAGGGTGACGGCCCCCACCCCGCTCTCACCTGGGTCGGGCTAGTTGATCTGCCACACTGGATGGACCATGCCTGCACCTGGAGAACTTACTTTTGTCGCGCCGCGGGGGGCCAAGAAGCCGCCGCGGCATCTTGCCGATCTCACGCCTGCTGAGCGCAAGGAGGCCGTGGCGGCGATCGGGGAGAAGCCGTTCCGCGCCAAGCAGCTTTCGCAGCACTACTTCGCGCGGTACGCGCACGACCCGGAGCAGTGGACAGACATCCCGGCCGCCGCGCGGGAGAAGCTCGCGGCCGAGATGCTGCCGGAGCTGATGAGTGTGGTGCGGCACATCTCGTGCGACGACGACCAGACCCGGAAGACGCTGTGGAAGCTCTTCGACGGGACGCTGGTCGAGTCGGTGCTGATGCGGTACCCGGACCGCGTCACGATGTGCATCTCCTCGCAGGCCGGGTGCGGCATGAACTGCCCGTTCTGCGCGACGGGGCAGGCGGGGCTGGACCGGAACCTCTCGACGGCCGAGATCGTTCATCAGATCGTCGATGGGATGCGGGCGCTCCGGGACGGGGAGATCCCTGGCGGGCCGGCGCGGCTGTCGAACATCGTTTTTATGGGCATGGGCGAGCCGCTCGCCAACTACAACCGGGTGACGGGGGCCATCCGGCGGCTGACCGACCCCGAGCCGGACGGGCTGGGGCTGTCGCAGCGGGGGATCACCGTGTCCACGGTGGGGCTGGTGCCGGCGATGCTGCGCTTCGCCGACGAGGGCTTCAAGTGCCGGCTGGCGGTCTCGCTGCACGCGCCGGACGACGAGCTGCGGGACACGCTCGTGCCGGTGAACACGCGCTGGAAGGTGCGTGAGGTGCTGGACGCGGCGTGGACGTACGCGGAGAAGTCCGGGCGCCGTATCTCGATCGAGTACGCACTGATCCGGGACATCAATGACCAGGCGTGGCGGGGTGACCTGCTCGGGCGGCTGCTCAAGGGGAAGCGGGTGCATGTGAACCTGATTCCGCTGAACCCCACCCCCGGCTCGAAGTGGACCGCCTCCCGGCCCGAGGACGAGAAGGCGTTCGTCGAGGCGATCGCGGCGCACGGCGTGCCGGTGACGGTGCGCGACACCCGTGGGCAGGAGATCGACGGCGCGTGCGGCCAGCTCGCGGCCTCGGAGCGCTGACGGGCCAGCTCTGACGAACCAAGGGGCGCTCCGGGCGGAGTGCTGAGAACCCCGAGATCAGGGCGCTGAGGGCACCGAGGGCAGCACGTGGGCCCTCGGAAGGGCGGCGGCGCGCTGGTACCGTGGCGTCGAACGTTCGTACATCACCCATAACGCACACCATCCGACAGGGGAGCGCCACAGCGCTGAGAGTGCGAGCAGTGAAGCCGATGCCGCTGCCGCAGACCCTTGAACCTCGCCCGGGTCATTCCGGGTAGGAAGTTCGGTCTCCTCATGCTGTTGCGCCCCGCCCGCGGCTCCGGTCCACCGGACGCCGGGGGCGGGGCCGCGTCTCTTCCTGGCCAGCCAGGAGGAATGAACCAGTGAGCACCATCAGGAACGCCGTGGCGGCGGCCGTCGCCGTCGCGGTGGGCGGTACGGCGCTGGCCGGCTGCGGTACGTCCGGCGGCGGGTCGGCCGACAGCAAGACCGTCAAGCTCGTCTCGCACGACTCCTTCGCCGTCTCGAAGTCCGTGCTGGCCGAGTTCGAGCGGCGCAGCGGCTACAAGGTGCAGATGGTCAAGGGCGGGGACGCCGGGAAGGCCGTCAATCAGGCGGTGCTGACCAAGGGCAACCCGCAGGGCGATGTCTTCTTCGGCATCGACAACACGCTGCTCTCGCGCGGGCTGGACGAGGGGCTGTTCACGCCGTACAAGGCCAAGGGGCTGGCCGGGGTGCCGGAGAAGCTGCAGCTGGACAGGGCGCAGCACCGCGTGACGCCCGTCGACTACGGCGACACCTGCGTGAACTACGACAAGGCGTACTTCAAGAAGCACCGGATCGCGCCGCCGAAGACCTTCGACGACCTCCTCAAGCCCGAGTACAAGGGGCTGCTGGTCACCGAGAACCCGGCCACGTCGTCGCCGGGGCTGGCCTTCCAGCTCGGGACCGTCGCGGAGTACGGCAAGGCCGGCTGGCAGGACTACTGGAAGAAGCTCAAGGCCAACGGCGTCGAGGCCGTCGACGGCTGGGAACAGGCGTACTACGAGCGGTTCTCCGGATCCGGGGGCGGTGGCGGCAAGGGCGACAAGCCGCTGGTCGTCTCGTACGCCTCCAGCCCGCCGGCCGAGGTGATGGACAAGAAGCCGGCCCCGAAGGAGGCGCCGACCGGCGTCGCCACCGGTACCTGCTTCCGGCAGATCGAGTTCGCCGGACTGCTGAAGGGCGCGGCGAACGAGAAGGGCGGCAAGGCGCTGCTGGACTTCCTGATCAGCAAGGAGTTCCAGGAGGACATGCCGCTGCAGATGTTCGTGAACCCGGCCGTCGAGGGTGCGAAGGTGCCCGAACTGTTCACCGGGTACGGGCAGAAGATCGACGACCCGAAGACGGTGGCGCCCGACGAGATCAGCAAGAACCGCGAACAGTGGATCAAGCAGTGGTCGTCGCTCGTCCTGAAGTGACGGAGGGGGAACCCGAAGTGACGCCGGGAGAAAGCGAAGTGACGGCGGGGGAGGGTGAAGCGGCCGGTGCGCCGGCCGCCCGTGCCACGGACCGTCGTGCCGCGGCGGCCCGGCTCGCGCTGATGGCGCTGCCGGCCGCCTTCTTCGTCCTCTTCTTCGCCTACCCCGTCGTCACGATCGTCGGGCGGGGGCTGCGGGAGGGCGGCAGCTGGCAGTGGGGGCGGGCGGCGGACGTGCTCGGCGACCCCGACCTGCTGCACGTGCTGTGGTTCACCGTCTGGCAGGCGGCGGCTTCCACGGCACTCACGCTGCTGATCGCGCTCCCCGGCGCGTACGTGTTCGCACGCTTCGAGTTCCCCGGAAAGAGGCTGCTGCGGGCGGTCGTCACCGTGCCGTTCGTGCTGCCCACCGTCGTCGTCGGCTCCGCCTTCCTCGCGCTCGTCGGCCGCGGCGGGCTCCTGGACGACCTCTGGGGCGTACGGCTGGACACCTCGGTCTGGGCGATCCTGCTCGCGCACGTCTTCTTCAACTACGCGGTCGTCGTACGGACCGTCGGCGGGCTCTGGGGAGCGCTGGACCCGCGGCAGGAAGAGGCAGCGCGGGTGCTGGGCGCCGGGCGGTTCGCGGCCTGGCGGCAGGTGACCCTGCCCGCGCTCGCGCCCGCCGTGGCCGCCGCTGCGCTGATGGTCTTCCTCTTCACCTTCACCTCGTTCGGCATCGTGCAGATCCTCGGGGGGCCGCGCTACGCCACCCTCGAAGTGGAGATCTACCGGCAGACCGCCGACTTCCTGGACCTGCCGACCGCAGCGGTGCTCACCCTGCTGCAGTTCGCCGCGGTCCTCGCCCTTCTCGGGCTGCACGCGTGGACGGCCCGGCGCCGCGAGAGCGCGCTGAGGCTCGTGGACGCGGCGCGCACGGCGCGCCGGCCGCGCGGGGCCGGGCAGTGGGCGCTGCTGTGGAGCACGCTCGCGGTGATCGTCGTCCTGCTGGTGCTGCCGCTGGCCGTACTGGTCGAGCGGTCCTTCGCCGGACCCGACGGCCACGGCCTGGCCTTCTACCGGGCGCTGCAGGCCGCGGCCGGCGCCGACTCGACGTTCACCGTGCCGCCGCTGACGGCCCTGTGGAACTCGCTGGCGTACGGGGTGGCCGCGACCGCGATCGCCGTCGCCGTCGGCGGCCTGGCCGCGGCGGCGCTGGCACGGCGGGGCGGCGGCCGGCTCGTCCGCGGCTTCGACGCGCTGCTCATGCTGCCGCTCGGCGTCTCCGCCGTGACCGTCGGCTTCGGCTTCCTGATCTCGCTGGACGAGCCGCCGCTCGACCTGCGCGCCTCATGGTGGCTGGTGCCGCTCGCGCAGGCTCTCGTGGGCGTGCCCTTCGTCGTACGGACCATGCTGCCGGTGCTGCGCGCGGTGGACGGGCGGCTGCGGGAGGCCGCCGCGGTGCTGGGGGCCGCGCCCTGGCAGGTGTGGCGCGAGGTGGACCTGCCGCTGGTGCGGCGGGCGCTGCTCATCGCGGCCGGCTTCGCCTTCGCCGTGTCGCTCGGCGAGTTCGGCGCGACGGTGTTCATCGCGAGCCCGGACCGGCCCACCCTGCCGGTGGCCGTGGCCCGGCTGCTGGGGCGCGCGGGGGAGCTCAACTACGGGCAGGCGATGGCCCTGTCGACGATTCTGATGGTGGTGTGCGCGGCGGCCCTGCTGGTGCTGGAGCGGATACGCACCGACCGGACGGGAGAGTTCTAGGTGACCGAAAACCCGGCGGAGGGTTCCGCCGCGTCCGCCGAGCACGCCGCGTCCGCCGAGCACGCCGCGCCCGCCGAGCACGCCCCGTCCGGGGCGCCGTTGCTGCGGCTCGGCGGCCTCACCGTGCGCTTCGGGGCGCACACCGCGCTGGACACGGTGGGGCTGGACGTCGCCGAGCACGAGACGGTCTGCGTCCTCGGTCCCAGTGGCAGCGGCAAGTCCACCCTGCTGCGGGTGATCGCCGGGCTGCAGCAGGCCGACGCGGGAGAGGTCGTACTGGACGGTCGGGACCTGCGTACCGTACCGACCCACCAGCGCGGCGTCGGGCTGATGTTCCAGGACCACCAGCTCTTCCCGCAGCGCGACGTGGCGGGCAATGTCGCCTTCGGGCTGCGGATGCGGGGCACGGCGCGGGCCGAGCGGGAACGCAAGGTCGCCGAACTCCTCGATCTGGTGGGCCTTCCCGGCGCCGGGCGCCGCGCCGTCGGCTCGCTCTCCGGCGGCGAGCAGCAGCGCGTCGCGCTGGCCAGAGCGCTGGCCCCCGGACCCCGGCTGCTCATGCTGGACGAGCCGCTCGGGCAGCTCGACCGCGGCCTGCGCGAACGCCTCGTGGTCGAACTGCGTCGGCTCTTCGGGGAGCTGGGGACGACCGTGCTGGCGGTCACGCACGACCAGGGCGAGGCCTTCGCGCTCGCCGACCGGGTCGTGATCATGCGGGACGGGCGGATCGCGCAGGCCGGGACGCCGCTGGAGGTGTGGCAGCGCCCCGCCGACGGGTTCGTCGCGCGCTTCCTCGGCTTCGACAACGTCGTACCGGCCACGGTCACCGGCGAGGCCGCCGACACGGCCTGGGGGAAGGTGCCGGTCCCGGACAGTAGGGGGGAGGGCGCCTGCCGCCTCCTCGTCCGCCCGGCCGGCGTCCGCCTGGTGCCGCCCCACGAGGGCCTGCCCTGCACCGTCGCGGCGCGCACCTTCCGCGGTACGCACGTCGCGCTGCGCCTGCGCCCGGCGGCCGGCCCCGAACTGGACGCGGCCTGCCCCCTCGCGTCGGCGCCGGAAGTGGGCGCGCGGGTGGGCGCGGCGTTCACGGCGAGCGACGTGGTGGTACTGCCGGCGGAGGACTGAGCCCCTCCGAGGGCCCGCACGCCCGCCCCTCGCGTAAAGCCGAAAGCCGCCGACGGCCCCGAGCAGCCCCCGGAGCGAGCAGCCCCCCCCCGCAGCCTCAGCCCCCCAGCGGCCCCGCTGCCAGGTGGGCGACGCCGCCCGTGACCGCCGCGAGGACGACGACGAGGACGGACGCGCGGAGCGCCGCGGCGCGGCGGAGCAGCCCGGCGGGGGTGCCGATGCGGCGCAGGGCCTCGGTCGTGGCGGAGCGGGCGGTGCGGGACTCCGCCACGGTGATCAGGACGCACAGCGCCGTGCAGACGAGCACCAGGCCCGTGCCGAGCGCGGTGAGCGGCCCGAAGGAGGCGCGGCCGTCGTGGCCGTGCAGGGCGAACGCGCCGGGGCCGTACACGACGTACCCGGCGTAGCCGCCGGACACGGCCGCCATCAGGACGCCGAGCGGGCGGCCCACCCGGCGGGACTCCTCCTGGAGCACCCGGCCGGCCAGCAGCCGCACCGCGCCGCTGCGGCCCATGCCCAGGACGCGCCCGATGAGGTGGACCAGTCCGGGCGCGGCCAGCACCAGGCCGGCGGCCGACAGCAGCCAGCCGGTCACCACGCCCGCCTCGCCGGTGACCAGCCCGCCGGGCAGCCGCAGCAGCCGGGCGCCGGGGCCGGTGTGGCCCGCGGCGTAGACCTCCAGGGCGAGCCCGGCAGCGGTGAGCGCGATGCCCCAGGGGAGTCCGGCGGGGGTGGCGCCGGCGGTACGGGGCGGGTCGTCGGCGCACGGTGCGGACGGCTCGTTCCGGCCCGGGCGGAGCACGACGGCGGTCGCGACGCCGGCCACCACGGGGACCGCGGCGAGCAGCACGCCGACCGCGGCGTACGGGAGCGGGTCGCGGCCGAGCAGCGCCTCGGGGCCCACCGGCGCGCCGCCCAGGGCGCCCCGCAGCCGCAGGAAGGCCAGCAGGCCCAGCAGGCTGCCCAGGACGCAGCCGAGCACGGTCGTGGCGGCGGCGATCAGCGTGAGCCGGACCGGACCGAGCCCGGCGGCCGTCATGCCGTCGTGCAGCCGGGCGGCCGGATCCGTACGGGCCACGGCGACGGCGAGCTGCGCGGTGGCGGCGAGCGGGACCAGGCACCAGGCCAGCCGCAGCGCCGATCCGAGGCTGTCGCCCGGTGTGTCGACGGCGTGGCCGAGCGTGGCGAGCAGCAGGAAGGCCGTGCCGGCCGCCGCCGCGAAGACCAGCAGGCGGCGCAGATGCACCGCCGGACGGGCGCCCCGGCCTAGACGGAGAGCGAGCACTCTTCCCTGCCTTCCGTCTCTGCGGGGCCCTCGGCCTGGCCCGCGGCGGCCCGCCGGCCGTCCAGCAGGGCGAGGGTGCGGTCGGCGAGCGTGGTCGCCTCCGCTTCCTGGGTGGCCAGTACGACGCTGATGGCGTGGGAGCGGGCGGCGTTGACGATCGTCCGGAGCACCTGGGCGGCGTCGGCGCGGTGCAGCGGCGCCGTCGGCTCGTCGGCGAACAGCACCTGCGGGGCGACGGCCAGCGCGCGGGCCACCGCCACGCGCTGCTGCTGCGCCCGGTCCAGGGCCGCGGGCCGCCGTTTGGCGCAGTCCGCCACGTCCAGCCGCTCCAGCCACTCGGTGGCGGCCTGTTTCGCCGCCCGGTGGCCCTCGCCGCGCACCAGGAGGGGCAGCGCGGCGTTCTCCCGGGCGGTCAGCTCGGGGACCAGCCGGGGCTCGGTGCCGACCCAGCCGAAGCGGTCCAGCCGGAGCCGTTCCCGGC
This sequence comes from Streptomyces sp. NPDC053560, assembly GCF_044544605.1. Lineage (NCBI taxonomy): Bacteria > Bacillati > Actinomycetota > Actinomycetes > Kitasatosporales > Streptomycetaceae > Streptomyces > Streptomyces sp. NPDC053560. Next base: position 459,232 of record NZ_JBITXI010000006.1, read on the forward strand.
TGGTCGCGGAGAGGGTGTGGACCGGGTGGCTGTTGAACCAGACCTCGCCGCTGTCGGCGACGAGCTGCCCGGAAAGGCACTTCAGGAGCGTGGTCTTGCCGCTGCCGCGCGGACCGGTGACGGCCAGGATCTCCCCTTCGCGCACACCGAGCGAGATGCCGGTGAGTGCGGGGCTCTGACCGTGGGCGTGGTGCAGTCCGCGAGCCCATAGAACGTCGTTGTCGGGCGGGGCCACCATCTGCGCACCTCGTGCTCGCTCGCGTCCTTCGTTCCCCTGACCGGGTGAACGACCATGGAGGGTATCGGTCACAAGCACGGTAGGTACTGCCGGGTCCCGCCATTCACCGGTCAGCACGGAAGACGGCCGAGGTTCACTCATATGGCTTGAAATGAGTGACCTCGGCCGTCGGTTGTTCCGTTGTGCGTCCCCGTTTCGGGGACCGCCGCGAGCAGGTCGGGCGGAGCGGGTTCCGTGGCCCCGCTCCGCCCGTTCCCCCCGGTGAGGGCCGGAGGGACAGCTCGGGACCGCTGATCAGAGCTTGGCCCAGGCCTCCGTGAGGACGCCGCGCAGGATCTGCTCGATCTCGTCGAACACCGTCTGGTCCGCGATCAGCGGCGGGGCCAGCTGGATGACCGGGTCGCCGCGGTCGTCGGCGCGGCAGTACAGGCCGGCGTCGAACAGTGCCTTGGAGAGGAAGCCGTACAGGACGCGCTCGGTCTCCTCGTCGTTGAACGACTCCTTGGTGACCTTGTCCTTGACCAGCTCGATGCCGTAGAAGAAGCCGTTGCCGCGGACGTCTCCGACGATCGGCAGGTCTTGCAGCTTCTGCAGCGTCGAGAAGAAGTTGCCCTCGTTCTCCAGGACGTGCTTGTTCAGGCCCTCGCGCTCGAAGATCTCGAAGTTGCCCAGCGCCACGGCCGAGGAGACCGGGTGGCCGCCGAAGGTGTAGCCGTGCAGGAAGGTGTTGTCACCCTGGTAGAACGGCTCGGCCAGGCGGTCGGAGATGATGCAGGCGCCGATCGGGGAGTAGCCCGAGGTCATGCCCTTGGCGCAGGTGATCATGTCCGGGACGTAGCCGAACTTGTCGCACGCGAACATCGTGCCGAGGCGGCCGAAGGCGCAGATGACCTCGTCCGAGACGAGCAGCACGTCGTACTGGTCGCAGATCTCGCGGACCCGCTGGAAGTACCCGGGCGGCGGCGGGAAGCAGCCGCCGGCGTTCTGCACCGGCTCCAGGAACACCGCGGCGACGGTCTCCGGGCCCTCGAAGAGGATCTGCTGCTCGATCTGGTCGGCGGCCCAGCGGCCGAAGGCCTCGGGGTCGTCGCCGTGGATCGGGGCGCGATAGATGTTGGTGTTCGGCACCTTGTGCGCGCCGGGGACCAGCGGCTCGAAGGGTGCCTTGAGGCCGGGCAGGCCGGTGATGGACAGGGCGCCCTGCGGGGTGCCGTGGTAGGCCACCGCGCGGGATATGACCTTGTGCTTCATCGGCTTGCCGGTGAGCTTGAAGTACTGCTTGGCGAGCTTCCAGGCGGTCTCGACCGCCTCGCCGCCGCCGGTGGTGAAGAAGACCTTGTTCAGGTCGCCGGGGGCGTAGTGCGCCAGGCGCTCGGAGAGCTCGACGGCCTTGGGGTGGGCGTAGGACCACACCGGGAAGAAGGCGAGCTCCTGGGCCTGCTTGGACGCGGTCTCGGCCAGCTCGACACGGCCGTGGCCGGCGTTGACCACAAAGAGGCCGGCGAGGCCGTCGATGTAGCGCTTGCCCTTGTCGTCGTAGATGTTGGTGCCCTCACCGCGAACGATGGTGGGCACGGGTGCGTTCTCGTACGACGACATGCGGGTGAAGTGCATCCACAGGTGGTCGTACGCCGTCTTCGAAAGGTCGGCGCTCATGGTTATCGCGTTCCCCAGGTATAGGTCTGCTTCTTGAGCTTCATGTAGACGAAGCTCTCGGTGGTGCGCACGCCGGGAAGCGTGCGGATGCGCTTGTTGATCACGTCCAGGAGGTGATCGTCGTCCTCGCAGACGACCTCGATCAGCAGATCGAAGGAACCGGCGGTGACGACGCAGTACTCGACCTCGGACATGCCCGTGAGGGCCTCTGCCACGGGATCGACGTCGCCCTCGACGTTGATTCCGACCATTGCCTGCCGCCGGAAACCGACCGTGAGGGGGTCGGTGACGGCGACGATCTGCATCACACCCTGGTCGAGCAGCTTCTGTACGCGTTGCCGTACGGCCGCCTCGGACAGGCCCACGGCCTTGCCGATCGCGGCGTACGGACGGCGCCCGTCCTCCTGGAGCTGCTCAATGATCGCCAGGGAGACGGAGTCGATCGACGGAGTGCCGCTTCTGTCACGGGTGGCCATGCCCATCACTGTGCACGAGCCTCGTCCGTCGCGCAACCCCGATTCGGCGAAATCAGTTGTTCACTGAAGTCAATGCCACGGATTCCGTTGTTACTAGCGCGTGGGTATGTCGAAAACGGGGCTCGCATGGTTAGGGTGGGCATCTCATCCACCGGACACCAAGCACCGGTCATCTGACACCGGACACCTGACAGGAGGGGTCGCACGTGACCACCGAACTGGGACGGCTGCGCAAGCTCCGTAATTACATTGCCGGGGAGTTCCGGGACGCCGCCGACGGCCGCACCACGGACGTGGTCAACCCGGCGACGGGCGAGGTGTACGCCACCGCCGCGCTGTCGGCCGCCGCCGACGTCGACGCCGCGATGGCCGCGGCCGAGGCCGCCTTCCCGGCCTGGCGCGACCTGATCCCCGCCGAGCGCCAGAAGGTGCTCCTCAAGATCGCCGACCGCTTCGAGGAGCGCGCCGAGGAACTGATCGCCGCCGAGTCCGAGAACTGCGGCAAGCCGATCGCCCTCGTACGCTCCGAGGAGATCCCGCCGATGGTGGACCAGATCCGCTTCTTCGCCGGTGCGGCGCGGATGCTGGAGGGCCGCTCGGCGGGCGAGTACATGGAGGGGCTGACCTCCATCATCCGGCGCGAGCCGGTCGGCGTCTGCGCCCAGGTCGCGCCCTGGAACTACCCGATGATGATGGCGGTGTGGAAGTTCGCGCCGGCCCTGGCGGCGGGCAACACCGTCGTCATCAAGCCCTCGGACACCACCCCGGCGTCCACGGTCCTCATCGGCGAGATCATCGGCGACGTGCTGGCGGAGCTCGGCCACTCCAAGGCCGTCTTCAACGTCGTCTGCGGCGACCGCGAGACCGGCCGCCTGATGGTCGAGCACAAGACCCCGGCGATGGCCTCCATCACCGGTTCCGTGCGGGCCGGCATGCAGGTCGCCGAGTCCGCCTCCAAGGACCTCAAGCGGGTCCACCTGGAGCTGGGCGGCAAGGCCCCGGTCGTGGTCTTCGAGGACACCGACATCGCCAAGGCCGTCGAGGAGATCTCCACCGCCGGTTACTTCAACGCGGGCCAGGACTGTACGGCCGCGACCCGCGTGCTCGTCCAGGAGTCCATCCACGACGAGTTCGTGACCGCGCTCGCCAAGGCCGCCGCGGAGACCAAGACCGGCGCCGTCGACGACGAGGACGTGCTCTACGGCCCGCTGAACAACGCCAACCAGCTCAAGCAGGTCAAGGGCTTCATCGAGCGCCTCCCCGCGCACGCCAAGATCGAGGCGGGCGGTCAGCAGGTCGGCGAGAAGGGCTACTTCTTCGCCCCGACCGTCGTCTCCGGCCTCAAGCAGGACGACGAGATCATCCAGCAGGAGGTCTTCGGCCCGGTCATCACCGTCCAGTCCTTCACCGACGAGGACCAGGCGACCGAGTGGGCCAACGGCGTGGAGTACGCGCTCGCCTCCTCGGTGTGGACCAAGGACCACGCCCGCGCCATGCGGATGTCCAAGAAGCTCGACTTCGGCTGCGTGTGGATCAACACCCACATCCCGCTCGTCGCCGAGATGCCGCACGGCGGCTTCAAGAAGTCCGGCTACGGCAAGGACCTCTCCGCCTACGGCTTCGAGGACTACACCCGCGTCAAGCACGTGATGACCTCGCTGGACGGCTGACGGACGGATTGCCGTACAGCCTGAAGTCGGGTGCCGTGCGGGGCACCTGACACACCGTCGCGGGCCGGGGCCCGGCAGCAGACGATCTGTCTGTTGCCGCCCCGGCCCGCGACGCATGAGAGTCCTCACATGGATGGTCTTTCGCGGCGTGCGCTGCTCAGAGGTGTCGGTTCGGTCGGATTCCTGGCGGCGGTGGCGGGGTGCGGCGTACCGCCCGCGTACGTACGGGCCGGTCAGCGCGGGGCCCCCGACCGTTCGGCCGCCGACAAGGCCCTCACCTTCGCCAACTGGCCGCTGTACATCGACGTCGACGACCACGACAAGCAGAAGCGGCCCACCCTGGACGCGTTCGAGAAGCGCACCGGGATATCCGTGACGTACACCGAAGAGATCAACGACAACGACGAGTTCTTCGGGAAGATCAGCCCCGCGCTGATGAACCACCAGCCCACCGGGCGCGACCTCATCGTCATCAGCGACTGGATGTGCTCCCGCTTCGTACGGCTCGGCTGGGTCCAGGAGATGGACCGGGACCGCCAGCCCCATGTCGCGAAGCACCTGGACCCGCTGCTGCTCAAGCCGTCGTTCGACCCGGGCCGCACGCACTGCGTCCCCTGGCAGTCCGGGATCACCGGCATCGCCTACAACCGCAAGAAGCTCGGCCGGGAGATCAGGCACACCGGCGACCTGTGGGCGGACGACCTGCGCGGCCGGGTCACCCTGCTGGCCGGCATGGACGAGGCGTTCGCGCTGCTCATGCAGGGCGACGGCGTGGACATCACCCGCTGGACGGCGGACGACTTCCACACCATGACCGACCGGATCGCGGCGCTCGTCCGCGAGAAGCACATCCGCCGCTTCACCGGCAACGACTACATCAAGGACCTCTCCTCGGGGGACGTACTGGCCGCGCAGGCGTACTCCGGCGACGTCATCCAGCTCAAGGCCGACAACCCCGACATCGAGTTCGTGGTCCCCGAGGAGGGCGCCGAACTGTGGTCGGAGAGCCTGATGATCCCCAACCTCGCCGCGCACAAGCGCAACGCGGAACGGCTCGTCGACTACTACTACGAGCCCGAGGTCGCCGCCGAACTGGCCACCTGGGTCAACTACGTCTGCCCGGTGCCGGCCGCCCGGGACCTGCTCGCCTCGTCGAAGGACGAGGAGACCGCGGCGCTGGCCGGGGACCCGCTGATCTTCCCGGACGACTCGATGCGCGACCGCCTCGCCATCGCCCGGGACATCACTTCGAAAGAGCGCCCGGAGTTCTCCAAGCGGTGGAACGCGCTGGTGGGGCTCTAGAACGGCAGGGCGCTCGGGTCGGTCGGGCGCTCCGGTCAGCGGGGCGCTGCGGTCGGTCGGGCGCTCCGGTCAGCGTGGCCAGGACGCGGTGTACGTGTCGATCTCGGCGGCCAGCCGGGTCTTGGCCGGGCCGTCCATGAAGGAGGCCTCGACCGCGTTCTTCGCCAGCGCGGCGATGCCCGCCTCGTCCAGCTCCAGCAGCCGCGCGGCCACGCCGTACTCGGTGTTCAGGTCCGTGCCGAACATCGGCGGGTCGTCGCTGTTGATGGTCACCAGCACGCCGGCCGCGACCATTTCCTTGATCGGGTGTTCGTCGAGGGTGCGGACCGCGCGGGTGGCGATGTTGGAGGTCGGGCAGACCTCCAGCGGGATGCGGTGCTCGGCGAGGTGGGCCAGCAGCTTGGGGTCCTGTACGGAGCTGGTGCCGTGGCCGATGCGCTCGGCGCGCAGCTCGTTGAGCGCGTCCCAGACCGTCTCCGGGCCCGTGGTCTCGCCGGCGTGCGGCACGGAGCGCAGGCCCGCGGCGATCGCGCGGTCGAAGTACGGCTTGAACTGCGGGCGGGGCACGCCTATCTCGGGCCCGCCGAGACCGAACGAGACCAGCCCCTCGGGCTTGAGGTCGCAGGCGATCCGCGCGGTCTCCTCCGCCGACTCCAGCCCCGCCTCGCCGGGGATGTCGAAGCACCAGCGCAGGACGACGCCGAGCTCGGACTCGGCGGACTTGCGGGCATCCTCGATGGCCTCGACGAACGCGGCGTCCGGGATGCCGCGCCGGGTGGAGCTGTACGGGGTGACGGTCAGCTCGGCGTAACGGATGTTCTGCCGCGCCATGTCGCGGGCGACCTCGTAGGTCAGCAGACGCACGTCCTCGGCGTCCCGGATGAGGTCGACGACGGAGAGGTAGACCTGGATGAAGTGCGCGAAGTCCCGGAAGGTGAAGTAGTCCATCAACGCTTCGGGGTCAGTGGGCACCTTGGAGTCCGGATGGCGCGCGGCCAGCTCGGCGACGATGCGGGGGGAGGCCGAGCCGACGTGATGGACGTGCAGCTCCGCCTTGGGCAGGCCCGCGATGAATGCGTCGAGATCGGACAACAGTTCCTCCTGGTCGGCGGAGCGTCGGCCGACGGACGCCGGCCGCTCGTCATCGTATGCGGGCGGGTCGGAGAGGCCGCACGAGGTCGGGGTGGGGGAGCTTCTCGCGGTCCGGCGGTCCGGACTCCTGGGCCGGGGCCCGGGCAGCGGGGCAGGTCTTAGCATGGAGCGAGCCAATGGGGGAGAGCCATGTCCGACAGTCAGCAGCCCGAGCCGCGCGACCCGTGGGCGCCGCCGTCCGAGGACGCGCCGGCCCCGCGCCGGCCGGAGCCCGGCGCACCGGGCGGAGCGCCGTACGGCATGGCACCCCATGACCGGCCGACCGCGGGCGCCGGCTTCGCCGTGCCCGCGCCGCCGCCCGCCCCCGGGCACGCCGCCGCCCCCGGGCACGCCGCCCCCGGGACTCCCTGCCCGGGCGGACCGCGGCAGGGCGGTTACGGAGCGGCGTACCCCTCGCAGCCCTACGGCGGCCTGCCGCACGGCGACGCGTACGCCTACCCGCCGCACGGCGCGGCCCCCGGCCCCTACGGCCCGGGTGCCGGGATACCCGGCGCCGGGCCCTGCCCCGTGCCCGGCGGGCCCGGTACGCAGGCCGGCTGGCCGGGACAGCCGAGCAACGGCATGGGCATCGCCGCGCTCGTCCTCGGCATCCTCGCCATCGTCTCCAGCCTCACCCTGTTCTTCGGCGTCGTGCTGGGCGTCCTCGCGATCATCTTCGGCGCGATCGGCCGGTCCAAGTCCGGCCGCGGCGAGGCGACCAACGGCGGCATGGCGCTGGCCGGTCTGCTCTGCGGCGTGGCCGGCGTCCTCGTCAGCGCCCTGCTGATCCTCGCGATCGTCGTCGGCATCAGCGCGGACCCCCGCACCACCCCCTACGACGACTACTCCGACACCTACAACGCGGCCCCCGCCACCCCCGCCCCGGCCCGCTGACCCGGGCGGGTCGCCCCGGCCCGCCGCCAGTCGGCCCCCGGGATCCCGGCCGTCTCACCCGGCCCCGCGGCCTCGGTCCCCGGCCGCCGCCAGCCGCTGCCGCGCCTCCATCAGCGCGAAGCCCAGCAGGTTCAGCCCCTGCCAGCGCTCCGGGTCGGCCGCGCGCTCGTCGTCGGCGGCCAGCCCGATGCCCCATATCCGGTCCAGCGGGCTCGCCTCGACCAGCACCCGCTTCCCCGTGCCCAGCAGATAGTCGCGCAGGGCCGGGTCCTGTCCGAACTTGTGCAGGCTGCCCTCGACCACCAGCGCGTACCGGTGGTGCCGCCAGCTCTCCTCGTCGAAGCCGCGCACCGTCCGGCCCGCGTCCTTCGCCTGCTTGGGGTGGCCGGCCCGGAGCACCCGCTGCAGCGCCTGGCGGTCGCCGAACAGCCGCGCCTTGCCGGCCATCATCCAGTGCTCCGCCGTGGGGTACCGCACGCCGTCCACCGTGAACGGCGCCGGCCACCACTGGCTGAAGCAGCTCGCCCCCAGGCTGCCGTCCCGGCGGGGCGCGTGGCCCCAGAAGTACACGTACTTGTACGTACTCCCCGACTCCAGTGCGGTGCGCAGCTCCGTCACCGACCGCGGCCCGTCGGCCACGCTCCCCTCGGTCGTCATCCCCGCCGCCCCCGCTCTCTCCACCGTCCGTCTTCCCCGGTCCTGCACCATGCCGGGATTCTGTCAGCGGGCACTGACAACATGTCGGGCGTCGGGACGACGAATTCCGCAGAATTCGTCGCGTAACCAAAAGGCAACAACGGAATCACTTGTTGGGCCCCCTCTGCTCTGTCAAGATCGGCCATCAATTCGGGAAAGAGCTACGCCCGGCAGGCCCCGCGAAAGCCCGGCCGCCGGTGGAGGAGAGCACCATGGATCAGCGATTCGATGTCACCGAACGATTCGCCCAGGGGGCTCAGTTCATCGCGGGAGAGCTCCGCGCGGGGACCGCGGGACGCACCCAGGACGTGATCGACCCGGCGACCGGCGAGCGGGTGTACACGTACGGGCTCGCCGGCACGGCGGACGTCGACGCCGCCGTCGAGGCGGCCCGGCAGGCCCTCCCCGAGTGGGCGGGCGCCACCCCGGGCGAGCGCTCCGACGCGCTGCACCGCTTCGCCGCCGTCCTGGACGAGCGGACGGAGGAGTTCGCGTACGCCGAGTCGCTGCAGTGCGGCAAGCCGATCAAGCTGAGCCGGGAGTTCGACGTGCCCGGCTCGGTGGACAACGCCGCCTTCTTCGCGGGCGCCGCGCGCCACCTGGAGGGCCGGGCGGCCGGCGAGTACAGCCCCGACCACACCTCCTCCGTGCGCCGCGAGCCGATCGGCGTCGTCGGCTCCATCGCGCCGTGGAACTACCCGCTGCAGATGGCCAGCTGGAAGGTGCTCCCGGCGGTCGCCGCCGGCAACACCATCGTCCTGAAGCCCGCCGAGATCACCCCGCTGACCTCCGTGATGTACGCGCAGGCCGCGCGCGAGGCGGGTATCCCGGACGGCGTCATCAACATCGTCTCGGGCGCCGGACGGGACGCGGGCGAGCACCTCGTCGGCCACCCGGACGTCGCGATGACCTCCTTCACCGGCTCCACCGCGGTCGGCAAGCGGGTCGCCGAGATCGCCACTTCCACCGTCAAGCGCCTCCACCTCGAACTGGGCGGCAAGGCCCCCTTCGTCGTCTTCGACGACGCCGACCTGGACGCCGCCGTGCACGGCGCGGTGGCCGGCGCGCTGATCAACACCGGCCAGGACTGCACCGCGGCCACCCGCGCCTACGTGCAGCGCCCCCTGTACGACGCGTTCGTCAGCGGCGTCGCCGACCTGATGGCGACCGTACGGCTCGGCGACCCCTTCGACCCGGCCACCGACCTCGGCCCGCTCATCTCGCACGCCCAGCGCGACCGCGTCGCCGGCTTCGTCGACCGCGCCCGGCAGTACGCCACCGTCGTCACCGGCGGCGCCGCGCCCCAGGGCGAGCTGGCCAAGGGCGCCTACTACCTGCCCACCCTCGTGGCGGGCGCCGCGCAGGACAGCGAGATCGTGCAGTCCGAGATCTTCGGCCCGGTGCTGGTCGTGCTGCCCTTCGACAGCGACGACGAAGGCCTCGCGCTCGCCAACGACACCCCCTACGGGCTCGCCGCCTCCGCCTGGAGCCGCGACGTCTACCGCACGGGCCGCGCCGTACGCGAGATCAAGGCCGGCTGCGTGTGGGTCAACGACCACATCCCGATCATCAGCGAGATGCCGCACGGCGGCTACAAGGCATCGGGATACGGCAAGGACATGTCGGCGTACTCCTTCGAGGAGTACACGCAGGTCAAGCACGTCATGTACGACATCACGGGCGAGGCCAGGAAGGACTGGCACCGCACCGTCTTCGGGGACCGCGACTGAGCGCCTTCCGGCTCGCCGCACCGTTCGTCACTCCACCGGCTGACCACCGGCCGACCCGAAAGGCCACCCCGTATGGAGCACACCGCGCAGCCCGAGCCGCTGTCCGCGGCGGAACTGGCCGCCGTGCGGCGCAGCATGACCAATGGCCGGATGGCCCTGACCCGGCGGTCCCTGCTGCGCGCGAGCGGGGCCGGGCTGCTGGCGATCGGCGGCCCGGTCGCGCTGTCGGCCTGCGGAATCCCGCCCGCGGGCCGTAGGGACGCGGGATCCTCAGCGGACCACTCGCGCACGGAGAAGCGGGTCGCCTTCTCCAACTGGACCGAGTACATCGACGTCAGTGACGACGAGAAGCGCCACCCGACGCTGGACGCGTTCACGAAGCGCACCGGCATCTCGGTCAAGTACACCGAGGACATCAACGACAACGACGAGTTCTTCGGCAAGGTCCAGGCGCAGCTCGCGGCCGGCCAGGACACCGGGCGCGACCTGATCTGCCTGACCGACTGGATGTGCGCCCGGATGATCTCGCTGGGCTGGATCCAGCCGCTGGACCCGGCGCACCTGCCGCACGCGTACACCCACCTCTCGGACCAGTTCCGCGACCCGGACTGGGACCCCGGCCGCGCGCACTCCTACACCTGGCAGGGCATCCCGACCGTCCTCGCGTACAACAAGAAGGCCACCGGCGGCCGGAAGGTCGACTCCGTCGACCAGCTGCTGTCCGACCCGAAGCTCAAGGGCCGGGTCGGTTTCCTCTCCGAGATGCGCGACAGCGTCGGCATGACCCTGCTGGACATGGGCAAGCGGCCCGAGGACGTCACCGCCGACGACTTCGACGCGGCGCTCGCCCGGCTCCAGAAGGGCGTGGACTCCCAGCAGATCCGCCGCTTCACCGGCAACGACTACCTCAACGACCTCAGCAAGGGCGACCTGGCGGCCTGTATCGCCTGGGCGGGCGACATCGTCCAGCTCCAGAACGACAACAGCGACATCGAGTACGTCGTCCCGGACGCCGGCTACATGACCTCGACGGACAACCTGATGGTGCCCAACAAGGCGCGCCACAAGGCGAACGCCGAGCGGCTGATCGACTACTTCTACGAGCCGAAAGTGGCGGCCCGGATCGCGGCGTACATCAACTACGTCTGCCCGGTCGACGGCGTGCGCGAGGAACTCGTGAAGATCGACAAAAAGCTGGCGGACAACCCGCTGGTCCTGCCCGACAAGGAAATGGCCGCCAAGTCGCACGCCTTCCGCGCGCTCAGCAGCAAGGAGAACAAGGAGTTCGCGCAGAAGTTCTCCGATCTCACCGGCGCCTGACCACCCGGCCCGGTCCCTCCTCAGCCCACCGACGACACCGCCCCGGGAATTGATACATGACCGATCTCGCGACGACCGACAGCAGCGGCGGCGACGTCCGCCTCACCGGGATCAGCAAGACCTACGGTTCCTTCACCGCCGTCCAGCCGCTGGACCTCACCGTGCCCGCCGGCTCCTTCTTCGCCCTCCTGGGCGCCTCGGGCTGCGGCAAGACCACCACCCTGCGCATGATCGCGGGCCTGGAGGAGCCCACCACCGGCACCGTCGAGCTGGCCGGCAAGGACGTCACCGCGCTGCCGCCCTACAAGCGCCCGGTGAACACCGTCTTCCAGAACTACGCCCTCTTCCCGCACCTGGACGTCTACGAGAACGTCGCCTTCGGCCTGCGCCGCCGCGGCATCAGATCCGTGAAGAAGCAGGTCGAGGAGATGCTCGACCTCGTGCAGCTCGGGCCGATGGCCCGCCGCAAGCCCACCCGGCTCTCCGGCGGCCAGCAGCAGCGAGTGGCCGTGGCCCGCGCCCTGATCAACCACCCGCAGGTGCTCCTCCTGGACGAGCCCCTCGGCGCCCTCGACCTCAAGCTGCGCCGCCAGATGCAGCTCGAACTCAAGCGCATCCAGACCGAGGTCGGCATCACCTTCGTGCACGTCACGCACGACCAGGAGGAGGCCATGACGATGGCCGACACGGTCGCGGTGATGAACGGCGGAAAGGTCGAGCAGCTGGGCGCGCCCGCCGACCTCTACGAGAACCCCGGCACCACCTTCGTCGCCAACTTCCTCGGCACCTCCAATCTGATCACCGCCGAGATCGCCGAGGCCGGCGGCGAGCACCTGCTGCTCACCGCCGGGGACGCCAAACTCCGGCTGCCCGCCGCGCGATGTTCCGCGGGCAGCGCCCGTACGGGCGAGAAGGTGCTGGCGGGCGTACGCCCCGAGAAGGTCGCCCTCGCGCACGCCGACGACGCGGGGTCCGTGCCCGAGGGCTTCAACCGGCTGCCGGGCCGCATCAAGGACGCCGGGTTCATCGGCGTCTCCACGCAGTACGTCATCGACGCCGGCGGCGCCGGTGAACTGGCCGTCTACGAGCAGAACATCGAGCGCGACGGCCGGCTGGTGCCGGGCGCCGAGGTCATCCTGCACTGGAACCCCGCGCACACCTTCGGGCTCTCCGCCGACCAGGACATCGCCGCCGGCGCCGACGTGGACGAGGAGGCCGCGTGAGCGCCGCCACCGAGGCGCCGCCGGAGCCGCGGCCCGCCCTCGAAGTGCGCAGGCCGGCGCTGCGCAAGCGGCTCGTACCGTACTGGCTGCTGCTGCCCGGCATCCTCTGGCTGCTGGTCTTCTTCGCCGCGCCGCTGGTCTACCAGGCGTCCACGTCGATCCAGACCGGCTCCCTCGAAGAGGGCTTCAAGGTCACCTGGCACTTCGCCACGTACTGGGACGCGCTGGGGGAGTACTGGCCGCAGTTCCTGCGCTCGGTGCTCTTCGCCGCCATCGCGACGGTGCTGTGCCTGGTCCTCGGCTACCCGCTCGCCTACCTGATCGCCTTCAAGGCGGGCCGCTGGCGCAACGTCGTGATGATCCTGGTCATCGCGCCGTTCTTCACCAGCTTCCTGATCCGCACGCTCGCCTGGAAGACGATCCTCGCCGACAGCGGCCCCGTCGTCAGCGCCCTGACCTCGCTGCACATCCTGGACGTGACCAGCGCGATCGGCCTCACCGAGGGCACCCGGGTGCTCGCCACCCCGCTCGCGGTGGTCTGCGGTCTCACGTACAACTTCCTGCCGTTCATGATCCTGCCGCTCTACACCTGTCTGGAGCGGATCGATCCCCGGCTGCACGAGGCGGCGGGCGACCTGTACGCCAGGCCCGTCACCACTTTCCGCAAGGTGACCTTCCCGCTCTCCATGCCGGGCGTGGTCGCGGGCACGCTGCTCACCTTCATCCCGGCGGCCGGCGACTACATCAACGCCGAACTGCTGGGCTCCACCGACCAGAAGATGATCGGCAACGTCATCCAGTCGCAGTTCCTGCGCGTCCTGGACTACCCGACCGCCGCCGCCCTCTCCTTCATCCTCATGGCGGCCATCCTCGCGATGGTCACCCTCTACATCCGCAAGTCGGGGACGGAGGACCTGGTCTGATGCGCTGGCTCCGACGCAATGCGGTGGTGATCGCGGGCCTGCTGACGCTGGCCTATCTGATCCTGCCCAACGTCATCGTGATGGTCTTCTCGTTCAACAAACCGAACGGCCGCTTCAACTACGAGTGGCAGCGGTTCTCCACCGACGCCTGGACCGATCCGTGCGGCGTCGCCGACCTGTGCGGCTCGCTCGGCCTCAGCCTCCAGATCGCGGTCTGGGCGACGATCGGCGCGACCGTACTGGGCACGCTGATCGCCTTCGCGCTGGCCCGCTACCGCTTCCGCGCCCGGTCCTCCGTCAACACCCTGATCTTTCTGCCGATGGCGATGCCCGAGGTCGTCATGGCCGCCTCGCTGGCCACGCTCTTCCTCAACATGGGCATCCAGTTCGGCTTCTGGACGATCCTGATCGCGCACATCATGTTCTGCCTGAGCTTCGTCGTCACCGCGGTGAAGGCACGCGTGATGAGCATGGACCCGCGGCTGGAGCAGGCGGCACAGGACCTCTACGCGTCGCCGACGCAGACGTTCCTGAAGGTGACGCTGCCGATCGCGGCGCCCGGCATCGCGGCCGGCGCGCTGCTCTCCTTCGCCCTGTCGTTCGACGATTTCATCATCACGAACTTCAACGCGGGCTCGACCGTGACGTTCCCCATGTTCGTCTGGGGATCGGCACAACGGGGCACACCCGTTCAGATCAATGTCATAGGAACAGCGATGTTCCTCATCGCCGTGCTCTGCGTCCTGGGCGGGCAACTGCTCACCGGACGCCGCAAGAGGAGCTGAGAACCATGGCACGAGATGCCATGAACCCCGCCGGGCAGACCACCCGGACCCCCGCACCGGCCGTCCACGCGCTCGCGGACGCCGCCCCCACCCCCTTCTGGCTGGACGACCCCGACCGCCCCGCAGCGCTGCCGGCCCTGGTCGGCGACGAGCGGTGCGACCTGCTCGTCGTCGGCGGCGGCTACAGCGGCCTGTGGACCGCGCTGCTCGCCAAGGAACGCGACCCGGAACGCGATGTCGTCCTGGTCGAGGGGCAGCAGGTCGGCTGGGCCGCCTCCGGCCGCAACGGCGGCTTCTGCGCCGCCTCGCTCACCCACGGCCTCGGCAACGGCCTGGCCCGCTGGCCCGGCGAGCTGAAGAAGCTCGAAGAGCTGGGCGCCCGCAACCTCGACGCCATCGGGGAGGCCGTCGAGCGGTACGGCATCGACTGCGCCTTCGAGCGCACCGGCGAGATCGACCTGGCCACCGAGCCGCACCAGATCGCCGAGCTCCGCGAGGCCGCCGAGGACGCCGAACGCCTCGGCCTCGGCGGGTACGACTTCCTCGACCGGGACGCCGTACGCGCCGAGGTCCACTCGCCGACCTTCCTGGCCGGCCTGTGGAACCGCGACGGCGTCGCCATGCTCCACCCCGCGCGGCTCGCCTGGGGCCTGAAGCAGGCCTGCCTGGACCAGGGCGTACGGATCTACGAGCACACCCGCGCCACCGACCTCGCCACCGACGGCACCGGCATGGCCGTCCGCACGCCCTACGGGCGGGTCTTCGCCCGCCACGTGGCGCTGGGCACCAACGCCTTCCCCCATCTGGTGCGCCGGGTCCGCCCGTACGTCGTCCCCGTCTACGACCACGCCCTGATGACCGAGCCGCTGACCGGCGAGCAGCTCGCCGCCCTCGGCTGGAAGAACCGTCAGGGCCTCTCCGACAGCAACAACCACTTCCACTACTTCCGCATCACCGCCGACCACCGCATCCTGTGGGGCGGCTACGACATCGTCTACCGCTACGGCGGCGGCGTCCGCGCCGAGTACGACCACCACCCGGCGACGTACGAGAAGCTCGCCCGCCACTTCTTCCAGTGCTTCCCGCAGCTGGAGGGCGTCCGCTTCAGCCACGCCTGGGGCGGCGCGATCGACACCTGCTCCCGCTTCTCGGCGTTCTTCGGCACCGCGCACGGCGGCCGGGTCGCGTACGCCGCGGGCTACACCGGCCTCGGCGTGGGCGCCACCCGCTTCGGCGCCGACGTCATGCTCGACCTGCTCTCCGGCGAGCGCACCGAGCGCACGGAGCTGGAGATGGTCCGCACGAAGCCGCTGCCGTTCCCGCCGGAGCCACTGCGCTGGGCCGGCATCGGCATCACCCAGTGGTCGATGAGCCGGGCCGACGCGCGCGGCGGCAAGCGGAACCTCTGGCTGAAGGCGATGGACAAGGTGGGCATGGGCTTCGACAGCTGACAGCCGTCTCCCGGCCGGCGCGGGCGTGTCTCCGAGGCGCGCCCGCGCACCGCTTCCTCGAAGCGGTGCACCACACCACCCCAAGATCATTGATCAACCCGTGTAAGAACGCGGCGGCAGCCCGCTCTCCCTCTCGGAACGCGGCCCCGACGGGCCGGTGAGCGAGTGAGGGAGGCAGAGATGGACCCCACGGGGGACAAGCGCGCCGTGGAATGGCTCGTGTCGGTGGCGCCGGACCCGGAGGCCTGCCGCTTCGAATGGGAGCGCAATCCGCTCGGGGTGGCGCTCCTGCCCGCCGGACTGGCCTGGGACGTACTGATCATCCCCGGGTCCCTGGGCTATCCCGCGCTCGACGTGCTCACCCGGTGCCTCGACCGCCCGGGCCCGGTGCTCGCCGACTTCGGCGACAGCCGCATGGGGTTCTTCGTCCCGCCGGGCACGGCGGCCCGCTGGCTGGGCACGGGCGTACGCGGTGCCGGCCGCGGCACCTGGATCGTCGTCCCCTACCCGGGCCGCGCCTCCGGCGGCACCCGCTGGCTGATCCCCCCGGACGGCCACGGCACCCTCACCGACCCCGGCGTCCTGGAACTGGCCCTGCACGAGGCCGCGGCGCGGGTGGCGGGCGACCCCTGAGGGCGGCCCGGCTCCCTGCTACGAGGCGGCCGTGGCGTCCTGCGCGTCGGGCCGCCGGCGGATGCCGTGCAGCACGCCGTACAGGACCGTCAGCAGCGCCGCCGACAGGGCCCAGGAGCCGAGGACGTCCACGGGCCAGTGGTAGCCGCGGACGACCAGGCCCGGGCCGGTGGCGAGGACGAGGACGAGCGCCGCGGTGATCAGCAGGCGCCGGGCGTACGGGGCGGCCGCGTACGGGAGCAGGAGCAGCGCGGCCGCCCCGTACGCGACGGCGGCGGTCGCGGCGTGCCCCGAGGGGTAGAACCCGGTCCCGCCGACCGGCCCGCCCGGCGGGGCCGGCCGGGCCAGGGCGGCCTGCAACGGCCCGACCAGCGCCGGGACCAGGGCCATGGCGACGGCGGCGGCGAGCGGCGGCAGCCACCGGCGGGGGAGTCCGGCGGCACGGGCCCGCCATCCCCCGTACCCGGCGGCGATCAGCAGCACCGGCAGTGCCACCGTCATGTTGCCCAGATCGGCGAGGAGTTCGGCGAGCGGCGCGGGCAGGGACCGGCCCAGCATGACCCGGTCCAGCGTTGCGTCCAGCCGCAGCAGCGCCCCATGGGCGGCGACCTGCCAGGTCAGGAAGGCGAAGAGGAGAAGCGACGCGGCCAGCGTGCACGCGTACGCGGGGAGAGAGGCCGGCCGCCCCGGAACAGGGGGGGTGGTTCCGGGGCGGCCGTGCTGACCGGCGAACCGCGCGCCCCGGGGGGTCTGGGGCGGGCGGCCATCCGATCGGTGAGGAATCCCGGAGCCTGGGGCTCCGGTGGTGTGCGCGAGGGCACAGCCAGGTCGAAGCCGGGGAAGCGCCGACCGGGCATCGCTCGCAGTCCCCTGCGAGCGGGGTGTTTCTCTCATCTGCAGAAACCGTACGGCAGAGCGGTGCCCCTCCGACAGGCGGATCACCCACCCGCCATCGGCCCCGCACATCTTCTTCACGCGGTCTCGCCACTTCGGGCCGGTGGCCCGCATTCCGTATCCGGGATGCGCCGAGCGCCCGTGCCGGCATGCGGACGGGCGCTCGGTTCTTCGCTCACCTGAACCAGGCGGCGGGGCGGATCAGCGGGGCGGATCAGAGGGCCGCGAAGGCCGACTCCAGGATGTCCAGACCCTCGTTCAGCAGGTCCTCGCCGATGACCAGCGGCGGCAGGAAGCGGATGACGTTGCCGTACGTACCGGTCGTGAGGATCAGCAGGCCCTCCTGGTGGCAGGCCTTGGCCAGCGCCGCGGTCGCCTCCGGGTTCGGGTCCTTCGAGCCGGACTGCACCAGCTCGATCGCGATCATCGCGCCGCGGCCGCGGACCTCGCCGATGACGTCGTACTTCTCGGCCAGGGCCGTCAGGCGCGACTTCATGATCTCTTCGATGCGCTTGGCCTTGGCGTTCAGGTCCAGCTCGCGCATGGTCTCGATGGCGCCGACGGCGGCGGCGCAGGCGACGGGGTTGCCGCCGTAGGTGCCGCCCAGGCCGCCCGCGTGCGCGGCGTCCATGATCTCGGCGCGGCCGGTCACGGCCGCCAGCGGCAGGCCACCGGCAATGCCCTTCGCGGTCGTGATCAGGTCCGGGACGATGCCCTCGTCCTCGCACGCGAACCACTGTCCGGTCCGGCAGAACCCGGACTGAATCTCATCCGCGACAAAGACGATTCCATTCTCCTTCGCGAACTTGGAGATGGCGGGCAGGAAGCCCTTGGCCGGCTCGATGAAGCCGCCCTCGCCGAGCACCGGCTCGATGATGATCGCGGCGACGTTCTCCGCGCCGATCTGCTTGGTGATCTGCGAGACGGCCTGGTCCGCGGCCTCCTGGGCGCAGTTCTCCGGGCCGGTCAGCCAGCGGTAGGGGTAGGCCAGCGGCACCCGGTAGACCTCGGGCGCGAACGGCCCGAAGCCGTGCTTGTACGGCATGTTCTTCGCCGTCAGCGCCATCGTCAGGTTCGTACGGCCGTGGTACCCGTGGTCGAACACGACCACGGCCTGCCGCTTCGTGTACGCACGCGCGATCTTGACGGCGTTCTCGACGGCCTCGGCGCCGGAGTTGAACAGCGCCGACTTCTTCTCGTGGTCACCCGGGGTCAGCTCGGCGAGCTGCTCACAGACCTCGATGTACGGCTCGTACGGCGTGACCATCGCACAGGTGTGGGTGAAGTCCGCGAGCTGCGCGGTGGCGCGCCGCACGACGGCCTCCGCGCTGCTGCCGACCGAGGTCACCGCGATACCCGACCCGAAATCGATCAGCGAGTTGCCGTCCACGTCCTCCAGGACACCGCCGCCGGCGCGCTTGATGAACACGGGCAGGACCGCACCGACGCCGGCCGCCACGGTGGCCGACTTGCGCTCCCACAGCTCCTGCGACTTGGGGCCGGGGATCGCGGTGACGACGCGGCGCTCCTGGGGGAGGGCGGGGCCTCCGGTCAGTTCGGTCATGGGAGTCTCCTGGAGGAACGAGGACGCGGACGCGGATGCACTGAGGCGGCGTACTACGTGACGTACTAAGGGGTTGCGTTCGCAGGCTAGGGGCGGTCCGGTGGCCGGGGCATGCACCGTTCGGGAGAAGTACGGGGGTCGCGTTGTCCGCACCGGACATAGCGCGGGCCGGGCGCGCGCAGTGCGGTCCCGGTGCACGAGCGGGGTATGCCCACGGCGTACGGCCAGTAGATTGATCCGCGGCACACCGCCCACCGCACCGCCACCGCTGACTAGGGGGAACAGGGACACCGGATGGACACCGAGGGCACGCACGACGCACGCAACACCCACTCGGCCGGAATCCCCCGACCGGCGGGGGGACCCCCGGGCCCGCAGGCCGGGGGGCCGCCCGGTGCGGTGCCGGTACCGCCGAAGCCCACCACGGCTCCCGGCGCGCCGGAGTCGCCCTTCATGGCCTGGCTCCGCGCCCCCCGTGTCCTGGCGGGCCCGGGCATCTGGTCCTTCGAACACCGGGTCCGGCCGAAGGAGGAGCCGCACGAGATCGCGGTTCCGCAGCTCATCGCCGGGGCCGTCATCTCGTTCCTGTGCGCGTGGCTGCTGTGGTCGCTGCTGATGAACGACTATCTCGGCCCCTACTGGAAGTGGCCGTTGGAAGTGATGCTGCCCGACTCCTGGCGGGAGGGTAACGCCGGCGTCGTCTCGTCCTTCGTCTACATGGCGCTGATCCTCGGCGTGATCGTCGTCCTCTTCGGCCGCGTGGGCCGGTGGCCGGCGCTCTTCCGGCGGCTCCTCGCCCCCGTGGGCCGCCGGGTGTGGAAGCGGCTGCCGGGGTGGCTGGCCCCGAAGGACCCGGGCTCCCTCCCCGGCGGCGCGCTGCTCCTGCGCGCCGTGGTGGCGCTGGCCGTCGCCTGGCTGCTGTGGGAGTGGTGCACCGACGAATCGCGTGCCTCGTCGCTCCTCATGCTCCAGCTCGCGAATCTGACCCCTGACTCGGGCGATCCGGCGTCGTACTTCTACTACCGCACGAGCTACTCGCTCATCGACCTCGTGATCGTGCTGGCCGTCCTCGCCCCGTTCGGGTGCTGGCCCGAGGTGTGGCGCCGCTACGCCCCGCCGGGGTGGCGCCGCGGCGGCGAGTCCACCGCCACGGCCGAGGCCGACGCCCCCGTCCTCCAGGTCGACCAGGCCGAGTGGGCGGAGCTGCGGGCCGCGGGGGCCGGGGACGCTGCGGAGCGGCTGGCCCGGGAGGCGCGGGCCGGGCTGATGAACGACGTGGACCATGCGCGGATCACCCGCGCCTGGCAGTCCGTACGGGTGCAGACGAGCCGCTTCCCCGCCTTCGTCGAGAACGTCCAGCGGCACGGCTCCGCCGCCTGCGGCCACCCCTCCGGCGCGCGCGACCTGCCGGTGCGCACCGCACGGCACGACCTGCTCACGGGCCAGGTCCGCCTCGGTACGGCGTCCGACGACCTTCGCAACCCCTACGACCGCCGCGGCACCGGCGCGGCGCTCGACCCCGGGCTGCTGGGCACCTCGCTGCTGGCGGTCGGGCCGCCCGGCGCGGGGAAGACGACCCGGCTGGTACGCCCCGTGCTGGAGACGATGTGCCTGCAGGCGCTCGCCGGCCGGGCCGCGGTGGTCTCGGTCGGCGCGGCCGGGGCCGGGCCGGCGGGGGACGACGCGTTCGATGCCGTCGTCCGCGTCGGGCACCGCGAATCCCCCTGCGACCTCGACCTCTACGGCGGTACGAGTGATCCGGACGAGGCGGCTGCGGTGTTGGCGGAGGCGTTGGTGGGGGATGTGGTCGCGGGGGCGCCGGGGGGTGAGAGCCGGCGGGCGGCGACGGTGCTGGGGCAGTTGCTCGGGCCGTTCCGGACGGCGCACGGGCGGTTCCCCGGGGTGGCCGAGCTGCGGGAACTGCTGGACAGGGCGCCGGAGGCGATGACCGCGCTGCGGACCGCGCTGGCGACGGCGGGGGAGCAGGGCGCCCTGCGCGAGCTGGACGCGCGGGAGCGGCAGGCGGCGCGGGCCGGGGACGCCGGGGCGCTGCTCGCGGACCGGATCGCGCTGCTGGACCGGCCAGCGTTCGCCGGGTTCTTCGACCCGACCGGGCAGACGCGCCAGGTGTCGCTGCGCGCGCTGGACCGCCCGCTGCGGGTACGGATCGACCTGCCGGAGCGCGGGCACGCCGACGCGTCGCGGATTCTGGCGCGGCTGGTGCTGGCGCAGTTCACGGAGTGCGCGGTGGCGCGGGCCGACCGGTCGGTGTTCGCGTGTCTCGTGCTCGACGACGCCTCGCATGTCGTCACGCAGGAGGCGCTGCGGGGGCTGCAGCGGCTGCGGTCGGCCAACGCCGGGGTCGTGCTGACGCTGCGGGCGCTGGACGACGTACCGGAGCAGCTGCGCGGGGCGCTGCTGGGCACGGTCGGCTGCCGGATGGCGTTCGCGGGCGTGACGACGTGGGACGGCGCGCGGTTCGCCGAGGTGTGGGGCAAGGCGTGGGTGGAGACCCGGGACGTCACCGACCGGCAGATCGTCTCCGACGAGCCGTTCACCAAGCTGATGCACTCGATCAGGCGGCTGGTGACGGGCAAGGACGTGACGGCGAAGGCCGTGACGGTGCGGACCGTGGAGCGGGAGCGGTGGTCGGCGTCGGATCTGGCCAATGCCGTACCGGCCGGGCACGCGGTGCTGTCGGTGACGTCCGTGACGGGGGAGACGGCCCCGCCGGTACTGGTCGACCTGCGGGGGTGAGCCGGTAGCAGGCCGGTGGCGCGCTGGCCCGCATCCGCCGTCCTCGGGCTGCGGATGCGGGCGCCGGTATTCCTCCGTTGAGGCAGAATCGGAGGTGGTCGTTCATACGGGACGGAGAAAACTCCCGGCTCCCGCCGCACGCGCATCGAAGGTCCCATGCCTCACACCCTCGCCTCCCTCGCCCACCACTCCGCGCTCAAGCTGACCGTGCTCGCGGGCGAGGACCGGCTGGACACCCCCGTCCGCTGGGCGCACGTGAGCGAGCTGATCGACCCCGTCCCGTACATGGAGGGCGGCGAGCTGCTCCTGATCACCGCGCTCAAGCTGGACGCGGAGGATCCGGAGGTGGCCCGGCGGTACGTACGGCGCATCGCGGGTGCGGGCGTCGTGGGGCTCGGCTTCGCGGTCGGGGTGAACTACGAGGACGTGCCGGAGGCGCTGCTCACCGCGGCCCGCGAGGAGGACTTCCCGTTGCTCGCGGTGCCCCGCCGGACGCCGTTCGTCGCGATCAGCAAGGCCGTCTCGGCGTCCGTGGCCGCCGACCAGTACCGCGCGGTGACCGAGGGGTTCGAGGCGCAGCGGGAGCTGACCCGCGCGGCGCTGTCCGCCGAGGGCCCGGCGGAGCTGCTCGCCCGCCTCGCCGCGCACCTGAAGGGCTGGGCAGCCCTGTACGACGCCTCCGGCGCGGTGGTCGCCGCCGCCCCCGACTGGGCGGCCCGCCGCGCGGCGCGGCTCACCGACGCCATCGGCAAGCTGCGCGAACGCCCGGCCCCCGCGAGTTCGGTGGTCCCGGACGCCGAGGGCGAGGACCGGGTGGAGCTGCAGTCGCTGGGCACGGGCCGCCGGGCACGCGGCGTCCTCGCGGTCGGCACGGGCGCCCCGCTGGGCACGGCGGAGCGGTACGCCGTGCACTCCGCCGTCGCTCTGCTCACCCTGACCACCGAGCGGTCCCGCGCGCTGCAGGAGGCCGAGCAGCGCCTCGGCGCCGCGGTGCTGCGGATGCTGCTGGCCGGCGAGCCGGACCACGCGCGCGGCGTGGCCGGGCGGCTGTACGGCGGGCTGCTGGACGCGCCGTTCCGGGTGCTGGTGGCCCGGCCGGTGCCCGGGAGCGGCGGCGAGGAGCGGCCCGCGGCCGAGGCGACGGCGACGCTGGACGCGCTGGCCGACGCGATGGAGTCGGCGGCGGCCCGCAGCGGTGAGGCGGTGCTCGCGGTCCCGGACGGCTCCCGGCTGACGGTGCTCGTGGCGGACGGCGGCGCGGCGGCCGAGGCGTGCGCGGCACACGCCGCGGCGCTGGAGGCCCGCGCAGGCGCGAGCGCCCCCAAGAACGTGCCCGGCGCCCTCCGCGGCACCCCGGGCCTGGCCGCCGGCCTCTCCGCGCCCGCCGGTCCCGCCGCGGCGGCGGCAGCGCACCGGCAGGCCGAGCAGGCGATGTCGGTGGCCGGGCGGCGCGGCCGGGCGCTGGTCGAGCACGAGGACGTGGCGGCCGGTTCCGTCCTGCCGCTGCTCGCCGACGACGCCGTACGCGCCTTCGCCGACGGCATGCTGCGCGCGCTGCACGACCACGACGCGACCGGCCGCGGTGATCTCGTCGCCTCGCTGCGTGCCTGGCTGTCCCGGCACGGCCAGTGGGACGCGGCCGCCGCCGACCTGGGCGTCCACCGGCACACGCTGCGCTACCGGATGCGCCGCGTCGAGGAGATCCTCGGGCGCTCCCTGGACGACCCGGACGTCCGCATGGAACTGTGGCTGGCCCTGAAGGCGACCACCTTCGCCCCGGAAGCCTGACCAGCGGACTTCACCCGGAGCCTCGAAGGCCCGCAGGCCCCGCCCGCACTCGCCAATCCGTAGGACCCGGCCCGTGGAGTAGTACGTCCCGGACAAACGCCGGTCCGGGAGTGCGCACCTACCGTGGATCCCGTCCGGAAGGGCGACCGAGGCCGGGCGTGGCGGAACCGCCGCGCGTACCGGGCGGCGCGCCACTCATCCCGCCACCGAGAAGGGCCGGTAACCACTGTGCCGATCCGTAATGACGCAGCCACCACGGCTTTCTGGCTCGCCGGCCGAGAGGCGACCGGCGCGGAGGCCTTCGAGGTCACCTCGCCCTGGGACGGCCGCACCGTCGGCACCGTGAGCGTGCCCACCGAGGAGCAGGTCGAGGAGGCCGTGGTCGCGTCCGTCGCGGTGCAGGCCGAGTTCGCCGCCACCCCCGCGCACGTGCGCGCCGCCGCGCTGGACCACGTCACCAAGCGCCTGGTGGAGCGTACGGAGGAGATCGCGCAGCTGATCTCCGCGGAGAACGGCAAGCCGATCAAGTGGGCGCGCGGCGAGGTCGGCCGCGCCGTGTCGGTCTTCCGGTTCGCCGCCGAGGAGGCCCGCCGCTTCAACGCCGGCGAGGCCATGCGCCTGGACACCGACGGCGGCGGCGCGGGCCGCCTCGCACTGATCCGCCGCGTGCCCAAGGGCACCGTGCTCGGCATCGCGCCCTTCAACTTCCCGCTCAACCTGAGCGCCCACAAGGTCGCCCCGGCGATCGCCGCCGGCGTGCCGATCATCCTCAAGCCCGCCCCGGCCACCCCGCTCTCCGGTCTGATCCTCGGCGAGCTGCTCGCCGAGACCGAGCTGCCGGCCGGTTCGTGGAGCATCCTGCCGGTGCCGAACGACCGGATGCCCGCGCTGGTCCAGGACGAGCGGCTGCCCGTGATCTCCTTCACCGGTTCCGAGACGGTCGGTTACGCGATCATGGACTCGGTGCCGCGCAAGCACTGCACCCTGGAGCTGGGCGGCAACGGCGCGGCCGTGATCCTCGCCGACTACGCCTCCGAGGCGGACCTGGACTGGGCCGCGCAGCGCATCGCGACCTTCTCCAACTACCAGGGCGGCCAGTCCTGCATCTCCGTGCAGCGCGTGATCGCCGACGCGAGCGTGTACGACCGGCTGCTGCCGAAGATCGTCAAGCGCGTCGAGGCGCAGGTCACCGGCGACCCGACGGACCCCGCGACCGAGGTCGGCCCGCTGGTGAGCGAGGCCGCCGCCGAGCGCGTGGAGTCCTGGGTGGACGAGGCCGTGCAGGCCGGCGCGCAGCTGCTGGCCGGCGGCAAGCGCGAGGGCGCCACGTACGCGCCGACCGTGCTCGCCGACCTGCCCGAGGGCACCACGCTGGCGTGCGAGGAGGTCTTCGGACCTGTCCTGTCCGTCCAGAAGGTGGACGGCGAGGAGGCGGCCTTCGCCGCCGTCAACAGCTCCAAGTACGGCCTCCAGGCGGGCGTGTTCACGCACGACCTGCAGACCGCCTTCCGCGCCCACAAGGTGCTGGAGGTCGGCGGCGTGATCATCGGCGACGTGCCGTCGTACCGCGCCGACCAGATGCCGTACGGCGGCGCCAAGCAGTCCGGTGTGGGCCGCGAGGGCGTCCGCTACGCGATGGAGGACTACACCTACGAGCGAGTGATGGTGATGACCGGGCTGGAACTCTGACGCTTCCGGCACAAGAGCCGGACACTGGACAGCAAGGGCCGGGGCGCGTATCGGGCGCGCCCCGGCCCTCCGGTCCGCCCGGACGCAGGGGGCGGCCCTCCTACTGTAAATATGGGAATCATTTTCATGTAGGCTGGCGGTCGTACCGCACCCCTCGTCACAGGAGGCAGGCCATGGCCGTCCCGAAGCGGAAGATGTCCCGCGCCAACACCCGGCACCGCCGTTCCAACTGGAAGGCCGGCACGCCCGATCTGGTGCCGATCACCATCGACGGCAGCCAGTACACCGTGCCGCGCCGTCTGGTGAAGGCGTACCAGCGCGGGCTGATCGATCCTCCGCGGGCCTGACGGCGGAGGGCCGGAGGGCGGGCCCGGGGTCACGGCTCCGCGTCCGTGTGCGCGAGGACTGGTGCAAGTCGTGCGGATCGGGTACAGACTCACAAGTAGCACTGACCGGTAGCCAGCCCGGGCAGGCCACTGACCGGTAGCCGATCCCGGCGGACCGGTACGGACCACCGACTCCGCGGTGAGGTGACCCTCCTCATGACGGCTCCAACCACCCGCAACGTCTCCGAGCGCGAAGCCCGGCAGGTCGCCGAGGCGGCCCGTGAACAGGACTGGCGGAAGCCCAGCTTCGCCAAGGAGCTGTTCCTGGGGCGTTTTCGGCTCGCCCTCATCCACCCCCACCCCACCCCTGCCGCGGAAGCGGTCCAGCGTGGTGAGGAGTTTCTCGCCAAGCTCCGCGACTTCTGTGAGACGAAGATCGACGGTGCGCGCATCGAGCGCGAGGCGCAGATCCCCGACGAGACCATCAACGGTCTCAAGGAGATCGGCGCGCTCGGCATGAAGATCGACACCAAGTACGGCGGCCTGGGGCTCACCCAGGTGTACTACAACAAGGCGCTGGCGCTGGTGGGTTCCGCCAGCCCCGCGATCGGCGCGCTGCTCTCCGCGCACCAGTCGATCGGCGTACCGCAGCCGCTGAAACTGTTCGGCACACAGGAGCAGCGGGACCAGTTCCTTCCGCGGCTGGCCCGTACGGACATCTCCGCGTTCCTGCTCACCGAACCGGACGTAGGTTCGGACCCGGCCCGGCTGGCCACCATGGCCGTACCGGACGGGGACGACTACGTACTGGACGGCGTCAAGCTGTGGACGACCAACGGAGTCGTGGCCGACCTGCTCGTCGTGATGGCACGCGTACCGAAGTCCGAGGGGCACAAGGGCGGCATCACCGCCTTCGTCGTCGAGGCGGGCTCGGACGGCATCACCGTGGAGAACCGCAACGCCTTCATGGGCCTGCGCGGCATAGAGAACGGCGTCACCCGCTTCCATCAGGTGCGGGTACCGGCAGCGAACCGCATCGGGCCGGAGGGTGCGGGCCTGAAGATCGCGCTGACCACGCTCAACACGGGCCGGCTGTCGCTGCCCGCGATGTGCGTCGGCGTCGGCAAGTGGTGCCTGAAGATCGCCCGCGAGTGGTCGGGGGTGCGCGAGCAGTGGGGCAGGCCGGTCGCCCACCACGAGGCGGTCGGCGGGAAGATCTCCTTCATCGCGGCCACCACCTTCGCGCTGGAGGCCGTCGTCGACCTCTCCTCCCAGATGGCCGACGAGGACCGCAACGACATCCGCATCGAAGCGGCCCTCGCCAAGCTCTACGGCTCGGAGATGGGCTGGCTGATGGCGGACGAGCTGGTGCAGATCCGCGGCGGCCGGGGCTTCGAGACCGCGGAGTCGCTCGCCGCGCGCGGCGAACGGGCGGTCCCCGCCGAGCAGGTGCTGCGCGACATGCGCATCAACCGGATCTTCGAGGGCTCGACGGAGATCATGCACCTGCTCATCGCCCGCGAGGCGGTGGACGCCCATCTCTCCGTCGCCGGTGACCTCATCGACCCCGACAAGTCCCTCCAGGACAAGGGGAAGGCGGCGGCACGGGCCGGCGGCTTCTACGCCCGCTGGCTGCCCAAGCTGGTCGCCGGGCCGGGCCAGGTGCCCGGTACGTACGCGGAGTTCGGCGAGCTGGCGACGCACCTGCGGTTCGTCGAGCGGAACTCCCGCAAACTCGCGCGCTCCACGTTCTACGCGATGTCGCGCTGGCAGGGCCGGATGGAGACCAAGCAGGGCTTCCTCGGCCGGATCGTGGACATCGGCGCCGAGCTGTTCGCGATGAGCGCCGCGTGCGTACGGGCCGAGCACCTGAAGGCCACCGGCGAGCACGGCCGCGAGGCGCACCAGCTGGCGGAGGTGTTCTGCCGGCAGGCCAGGATCCGGGTCGAGGAGCTGTTCGCCAGGCTGTGGACCAACACCGACGACCTGGACCGCAAGGTCGTGGCCGGGGTGCTGACCGGTACGTACACCTGGCTGGAGGAGGGCGTCATCGACCCCAGCGGCGACGGTCCGTGGATCGCGGACGCGACACCGGGCCCCGCGCAGCGGGAGAACGTGCACCGGCCGATCAGGTAGGGCACGCACGGCACCTCCCGGTGAACGTGCACCGGCGGATCCGGTGACGGCGGATCCGCCGGTGTCGGGACGGGGGACGGGCCGGTCCTCGCGAGCAGGGGACCGGCCCGTACTGGGTGCCGACGTCGTGATGGCAGCGCGAGGTGATGCCGACCGACTCCAGCAGCCAGGCCAGCGACGCGCACAGCTCCCGGTCGTCGTCGACGATGTGCACGACGGGCGCGGTCACCGGCTCCCCACCTCACAGTTCGTGCACGGCTCACCGAAACGTTCACCCAGAGGCCAAGCAGCGGCAGCCACCGGCGACAGGGCCCACCCGCCCGCAGCGCATACGGGATATGCCGGGGTGACTAAGGCTTTCCCCGATGGACAGCGGGCTCCCCGCACCACCCTCCGTGCCTCCCGACGCCCCCGCGCGGGCCGATCATCCGCGAGCTGGTGTCCGCACTCCGGACGTGACCGGCCACAATGGTGCCCATGACGGAATCCCTCGCCCATCCGCATCTGCGTTTCACCCCGCCGGCCGCCGCACCCGGCGAGCCACGCGACATCGTGATCCTCGGCTCCACCGGCTCCATCGGCACCCAGGCGATCGATCTCGTCCTGCGCAACCCCGACCGCTTCCGCGTCACCGGCCTGTCCGCGGCGGGCGGCCGGGTCGCGCTCCTCGCCGAGCAGGCCCGGCAGCTGCGCGTCGGCACGGTCGCGGTGGCCCGCGAGGACGTGGTGCCCGCGCTGCGCGAGGCGCTGGCGGAGCAGTACGGAGCGGGCGAGCCGCTGCCGGAGATCCTGGCCGGCCCCGACGCCGCCACCCAGCTCGCCGCCACCACGTGCCACACCGTCCTGAACGGCATCACCGGCTCCATCGGCCTCGCCCCCACCCTCGCGGCCCTAAAGAGCGGCGCCTCCCTGGCGCTCGCCAACAAGGAGTCGCTGATCGTGGGCGGCCCGCTGGTCAAGGCGCTCGCGAAGCCCGGCCAGATCGTCCCCGTCGACTCCGAGCACTCCGCGCTCTTCCAGGGCCTGATGGGCGGCCCCCGCGAAGAGGTGCGCAAGCTGGTCGTCACCGCCTCCGGCGGCCCGTTCCGCGGCCGCAGCAAGGCCGAGCTGGCCACCGTCACGCCCGAACAGGCCCTCGCGCACCCCACCTGGGCCATGGGCCCGGTCATCACGATCAACTCCGCGACCCTGGTCAACAAGGGCCTGGAGGTCATCGAGGCGCACCTGCTGTACGACGTGCCCTTCGAGCGCATCGAGGTCGTCGTCCACCCGCAGTCCTACATCCACTCCATGGTGGAGTTCACCGACGGCTCGACCCTCGCCCAGGCCAGCCCGCCCGACATGCGCATGCCCATCGCGCTGGCCCTCGGCTGGCCCGAGCGCATCCCCGACGCGGCCCCCGGCATCGACTGGACCAAGGCCCACACCTGGGAGTTCTTCCCGCTCGACCAGGAAGCCTTCCCCTCCGTACCGCTCGCCTGCCACGTCGGCACCCTCGGCGGCACCGCACCCGCCGTCTTCAACGCCGCCAACGAGGAATGCGTCGACGCATTCTTGAAGGGCGGGCTGCCCTTCACAGGAATTGTCGATACGGTCGCCGAAGTCGTCGCCGAGCACGGCACGCCCGCTCCGGGAACCTCCCTGACCCTCTCGGACGTACTGGAAGCGGAGACCTGGGCGCGCGCCCGCGCCCGCGAACTGGCCGCCCGCGCGGCACGCACACCATCGGAGGCCCGCGCATGACGACCTGGATGACCATCCTCGGCATCGTCGTCTTCGTCGTCGGCCTGCTCTTCTCGATCGCCTGGCACGAGCTGGGACACCTGTCGACGGCCAAGATGTTCGGCATCCGCGTGCCGCAGTACATGGTCGGGTTCGGGCCGACGCTCTTCTCCCGCCGCAAGGGCGACACCGAGTACGGCATCAAGGCCATCCCGGCCGGCGGCTACATCCGCATGATCGGCATGTTCCCGCCCGGCGACGACGGCAAGCTCTCGGCACGCTCCACCTCACCCTGGCGCGGCATGATCGAGGACGCCCGCTCGGCCGCCTTCGAGGAACTGCAGCCAGGGGACGAGAAGCGGCTGTTCTACACCCGCAAGCCCTGGAAGCGCGTCATCGTGATGTTCGCCGGGCCGTTCATGAACCTGATCCTCGCGGTCGTGATCTTCATGAGCGTCCTCATGGGCTTCGGCATCAACACCCAGACCACCCAGGTCGGCTCCGTCTCGGACTGCGTCATCGCCGCCTCGGCCAAGACCGACAAGTGCCCGTCCGACGCCAAGGACTCGCCGGCCAAGGCCGCCGGACTGCGGGCCGGCGACAAGATCGTCGCCTTCGACGGGCGCCCCGTGCCCGACTGGAACACCCTCCAGCAGGCCATCCGCGACACCACCGGACCCGCAACGATCACCGTCCGGCGGGACGGCGCGGAGAAGGTACTGCAGGCCGACCTCATCAAGAACAAGGTCGCCAAGACCGACGGCCACGGCGGCTACGTCACCGACCAGTACGTCACCGCCGGCTTCCTCGGCTTCACCCCCGCCAGCGGCATCGTCCGGCAGGACTTCGGCCAGTCCGTCGACCGCATGGGCAACATGGTCAAACAGGGCGTCGACTCGCTCATCGCACTCCCCGGCAAGGTCCCCGACCTGTGGAACGCCGCCTTCAACGGCGGCGAGCGCAAGCAGGACTCCCCGATGGGTGTCGTCGGCGCGGCCCGCGTCGGCGGCGAGGTCTTCTCCCTGGACATCCCGCCCTCGCAGCGGGTGGCGACCATGCTCTTCCTGGTCGCGGGCTTCAACCTCTCCCTCTTCCTGTTCAACATGCTCCCGCTGCTGCCGCTGGACGGCGGACACATCGCGGGCGCCCTGTGGGAGTCGCTGCGCCGCGCCTTCGCCAAGGTCTTCCGGCGCCCCGACCCCGGCCCCTTCGACGTGGCGAAGCTCATGCCCGTCGCCTACGTCGTCGCCGGCATCTTCATCTGTTTCACGCTCCTGGTGCTGGTCGCGGACGTGGTGAACCCCGTACGGCTGACCGGCTAGAGGTACGCCCGCAAGCCCGCTTCGGAACGCCGGGCACTCGTGCGAACACGCACGGGTGTCCGGCATCCGTCCTTTCGGGCGGTGTAAACCTGCGCGATGTGCCTACGGCAATCCCCGTGACGTAACCTCGGCCACGGAGCCCGCCGATCTCGGGTCCTTGATCACACCTTGGGGAAGCTCGTCAGATGACTGCCATCGCGCTGGGAATGCCGGACGTTCCGACCAAGCTCGCCGACCGCCGTGTCAGCCGCAAAATCCACGTCGGGCCGGTGGCCGTGGGCGGTGACGCCCCGGTGTCCGTGCAGTCGATGACGACGACGCGTACGGCGGACATCGGGTCGACGCTGCAGCAGATCGCGGAGCTGACGGCGTCGGGCTGCCAGATCGTGCGGGTGGCGTGCCCGACGCAGGATGACGCGGATGCGCTGCCGGTGATCGCGAAGAAGTCGGGGATCCCGGTGATCGCCGATATTCACTTCCAGCCCAAGTACGTGTTCGCGGCGATCGACGCGGGCTGTGCGGCGGTGCGGGTGAATCCGGGCAACATCAAGCAGTTCGATGACAAGGTCAAGGAGATCGCGAAGGCGGCCAATGACGCGGGGACGCCGATCCGGATCGGGGTGAACGCGGGGTCGCTGGATCGTCGGCTGCTGCAGAAGTACGGGAAGGCCACTCCCGAGGCGCTGGTGGAGTCGGCGCTGTGGGAGGCGTCCCTTTTTGAGGAGCACGGGTTCCGGGACATCAAGATCTCGGTGAAGCACAACGACCCGGTGGTGATGGTCAACGCCTACCGGCAGCTGGCGGCGCAGTGCGATTACCCGCTGCACCTGGGGGTGACCGAGGCGGGCCCGGCGTTCCAGGGCACCATCAAGTCCGCGGTGGCCTTCGGCGCGCTGCTGTCCGAGGGGATCGGTGACACGATCCGGGTGTCGCTGTCGGCGCCGCCGGCGGAGGAGATCAAGGTCGGGATCTCCATCCTGGAGTCGCTGAACCTGCGCCAGCGCCGGCTGGAGATCGTCTCCTGTCCGTCGTGCGGGCGGGCGCAGGTGGATGTGTACAAGCTGGCCGAGGAGGTCACGGCGGGCCTGGACGGCATGGAGGTGCCGCTCCGCGTCGCCGTCATGGGCTGTGTCGTCAACGGTCCGGGGGAGGCTCGCGAGGCCGACCTGGGTGTGGCTTCCGGTAATGGCAAGGGGCAGATCTTCGTGAAGGGCGAGGTCATCAAGACCGTGCCGGAGTCGAAGATCGTGGAGACCCTCATCGAGGAAGCCATGAAGATCGCTGAGCAGATGGAGAAGGACGGGGTGGCGTCGGGGGAGCCTTCGGTGGCGGTGGCGGGCTGAGTTTCCGCCGAGTTTCGCGTCACCTGGCAGGGCCCCTCCCTCTCCCCGCCACCCGGTGCGAGGCCCCTCCCCCACCTCCACCGCACTAAAAGCGAAACTAGCCCCCACCCACCGACCCTCGCGCCCCCTGTGGATAACCGCGAATCACGCCATGCGCCCCTGCCTCTCGCTCCGAGAGCGGCAGGGGCGCATCGCATGAACGCGAGGTACAGTGCCTGGACCTGCTCTCTTACGGCCCCGGCCCTGTCACGGTGAGGCAATCCGACACGTGCTGACGACCACCACGAAGGTCCTTGAGCCCGGGGAGCTCGACGATGCCCTCGCGGTCCTGGACCGCGACCCGGTCGCCAACGCCTTCGTCGCCGCCCGGGTCCAGGTCGCCGGGCTCGACCCCTGGCGGCTCGGCGGCGAGATGTGGGGCTGGTACGACAACGGCCGGCTGGAGTCCCTCTGCTACGCGGGAGCCAACCTCGTCCCCGTCTGCGCCACCCCCGACGCCGTACGCGCCTTCGCCGAGCGCGCCCGCCGCCAGGGCCGCCGCTGCTCTTCCATCGTCGGCCCCGCGGCCCCCACGGCCGAGCTGTGGTCCCTCCTGGAGCCCGCCTGGGGCCCCGCTCGCGAGGTCCGCGCCCACCAGCCGCTGATGGTCACCTCGAAGCCCGCGGCCGACATCGCCCCCGACCCGTACGTCCGCCGCATCCGCAAGGACGAGATGGACCTGATCATGCCCGCGTGCGTGGCCATGTTCACCGAGGAGGTCGGCATCTCCCCGCTGGCGGGCGACGGCGGGCTGCTCTACCAGGCCCGGGTCGCCGAACTGGTCGGCGCCGGCCGCTCCTTCGCCCGCGTCGAGGACGGCCAGGTCGTCTTCAAGGCCGAGATCGGCGCCGCCACGCTGCGCGCCTGCCAGATCCAGGGCGTCTGGGTCGCGCCCGAGTACCGCGGCAAGGGCCTCTCCGAGACCGGCATGGCGGCCGTCCTGCGGTACGCCCTCGCCGACGTCGCGCCCATCGTGAGCCTGTACGTCAACGACTTCAACACCGCGGCGCGTGCCGCGTACCGGCGGGTCGGCTTCGAAGAGGTCGGCGCGTTCATGAGCGTGCTGTTCTGACCCGCGTCGCCCGCCCGCGGTCGCCCGCCCGCTGCCGGGCGACCGGCAGGCCGGGACAGGCCGGTACACCGGGCGACCCGGCGCCTCCCGGCCGTGGTGTCCGGTCCGATCGTGTTCACCGCCCGGGCTGTGTACGCTCCCGACCATGGATGACGTCGTGGTCGGACCGCTCGACCTCGCTGCTCGCGTGGACGAGGCACTGGTCGTGCAGGCGCTCGCCTTCGGCCTGACCGACGACGAGATCGGGGTGCGCCGCCACATCGTGCTGCGTCACCTCACCACCCCCGGAGCGCGCGCCCTGGGCGCCACCACGTCCGAGGGCCGGCTGGCCGGCTTCGTGTACGGCCTGCCCAACGACCGCTCCCATTGGTGGTCCAGCGTCGTCGAGCCGTACCTGCGCAGCAACGGGCAGGACTTCTGGCTGGACGACTCCTTCGTCATCACCGAGCTGCATGTCCACCCCGCGTATCAGAAGCGGGGCATCGGCCGGGCGCTGATCACGCGCATCACCGACGAGGCGCCGTACCCGCGCAGCATCCTCTCCGCGATCGACACCGAGAGCCCGGCCCGCGCGCTGTACCGCTCGCTCGGCTACCAGGACCTCGCCCGCCGCGTGATCTTTCCGAGTGCCCCCGCGCCGTACGCCGTGATGGGCGCCCCACTGCCACTGGCCCGTTGAACGGGCCCTTCGCGGGGGCGTGCCGTCCACGGCAGGCGTGCGTCGACGGTCGGCGCGCAGTCCGGGGCAGGCTTGCCGTCCACGGCAGGCGCGCAGTCCGGTGCAGGCATACCGTCCGCGGCGGGCGCGCTCCCCACGATGGGGCGCGCTACGGGGCCCGTTACCGGTCCCGCTACGTGGCGATTCGAACGTCCCTTTCCCCCTGATCAGGGGATACCCGACTACGCTGCGTCACAATCGCCGCGATACCCATTTCCGTGGGCGAGGTCCCGCCCGATAACCTCGCCCCAGTCACCTTTCTTACGCAGGAGAATCACCATGGCCCAGGTCCAGCGCATGTCCCGATTGATGATCAAGACGCTGCGCGACGACCCGGCCGACGCCGAGACCGCCAGCCACAAGCTGCTCGTCCGCGCCGGGTACGTCCGCCGCACCTCCGCCGGCATCTGGACCTGGCTGCCGCTGGGCAAGAAGGTGCTGGAGAACGTCTCGCGCGTGGTGCGCGAGGAGATGGACGCCATCGGCGCCCAGGAGGTCCTGCTGCCCGCGCTGCTCCCCAAGGAGCCGTACGAGATCAGTGAGCGCTGGGAGGAGTACGGCGACCTGCTCTTCCGTCTGAAGGACCGCAAGGGCGCCGACTACCTCCTCGGCCCCACGCACGAGGAGATCTTCACCCTCACGGTCAAGGACCAGTGCACGTCCTACAAGGACCTGCCGGTCATGCTGTACCAGATCCAGACGAAGTACCGGGACGAGGCGCGTCCCCGCTCCGGTGTGCTGCGCGGCCGCGAGTTCCAGATGAAGGACTCGTACAGCTTCGACACCTCGGACGAGGGCCTGGCGCAGTCGTACGCGCTGCACCGCGCCGCGTACCAGAAGATCTTCGCGCGCCTGGGTCTCGACTACCGCATCGTCTCGGCCGTCTCCGGCGCGATGGGCGGCTCCGCCTCCGAGGAGTTCCTGGCCCCCGCCGCGGCCGGTGAGGACACCTTCGTCGACTGCCCGCGGTGCGACTACGCGGCCAACACCGAGGCCGTCACGGTCAAGGTCGAGCCCGCGGACGCCACCGGCGTCGGCGAGCTGGAGGAGCTGGACACTCCCGACACCCCGACCATCGAGTCGCTCGCCGAGTACCTGGACGTACCGGCCTCCGCCACGCTGAAGAACCTCCTGATCAAGGTCGACGGCGAGATCGTCGCGGTGGGCGTACCGGGCGACCGCGAGGTCGACATGGGCAAGCTCGGCGAGCACCTCGCCCCGGCCGTCGTCGAACTGGTCACCGCCGAGGACTTCACCGGCCGCGAGGACCTGGTCCGCGGCTACGTCGGCCCGCAGGGCCTGGCCGGCAAGGCCTTCCGGTACATCGCCGACCCGCGCGTCGCGCCCGGCACCTCCTGGGTCACCGGTGCCAACAAGGAGGGCAAGCACGCCCGGAACGTCGTCGTCGGCCGTGACTTCGAGGTGGACGACTACCTCGACGTGGTCGTCGTCGAGCCGGGCGACCCCTGCCCCAAGTGCGGCGCCGGGCTGGTCATCGACCGCGCCATCGAGATCGGCCACATCTTCCAGCTGGGCCGCAAGTACGCCGACGCGTTCGAGCTGGACGTGCTCGGTCAGAACGGCAAGCCGGTGCGGGTCACGATGGGCTCGTACGGCATCGGCGTCTCGCGTGCGGTGGCGGCGCTCGCCGAGCAGACCCACGACGAGTCGGGCCTGTGCTGGCCGCGCGAGATCGCCCCGGCGGACGTGCACGTCGTCGCGGCGGGCAAGGCCAAGCAGACGGAGCTGGCGCTGGAGGTCGGCGACAAGCTGGGCGCGGCGGGGCTGCGCGTGCTGGTCGACGACCGGGCCGGGGTCTCCCCGGGCGTGAAGTTCACCGACGCGGAGCTGATCGGTGTCCCGCACATCGTCGTCGCGGGCCGCCGCGCCGCCGAGGGCGTCGTCGAGGTCAAGGACCGGCGCACGGGGGAGCGCGAGGAGATGACGGTCGAGGAGGCGGTTGCGCGCCTGAGCGCGTAGTTTTCCGGCCTCGTTGGCGGGCCCGTGCGGTGACGTGCGGGCCCGTTGCCGTGCCCCGTGTATCGCGGCCTGCCGGCCGCTCGCCCCCGAGCGCCGGGCGGGTTGGTCAGGCCGTACGCGCCCGGCTCTACAGCCAGGTAGCGAACTCCAGCAGCAATTCCCCGCGAGCGCGGTCGTCCGTCGTCGCCGCTCGGAGGCCCGCTTCCACCGCGCCGATGAGGGTCCAGCCGCGGAGGCGGTCGCGGTCGACGTCGAGGGAGTCGGCGAGTTTCGTGACGCGGCGGCGGGCCGCGGCCGCGGCGCCCGTGCCGGCGGCCAGGTCTTCCATGCGGTCCAGGACCAGCCCGACCAGGTCGTACGCGCGTTCCCCGAGTACGGGGCGCGGGCCCACGGCGAGCCAGGGTGTGCGGTGCCCGGCCAGCACCTTGCCCTGGCGGAACGCGCCGTGCAGGAGGACCTCTTCGGAGGCGTCGGCGGGCAGTGCGCGGCGCAGTTCCGCTGCCTCGTCGACCAGCGGGGCCGCGGACGGGACCGCCGCGCCGCGCTCCCGCAGGAGGTCCACCGCGGCGTCCGTACGGGCGGCGAGCGTCTCGAAGGGGTGGCCCTCCGTGGGCGGTACCCAGAGGCGGCGGACCGTCCCCGCCGCCTCCAGCAGGGCCTTCGCCTCGGGCAGTGAGCGCAGCGAGACGCCGCCGCGGAGGCGTTCGATGAGGAGCGCGCCGCTGTCCAGGTCGGCTTGGAGCAGCCGTGCCGCGCCCCAGCCGTCCCAGCGCGCCAGGGCCGCCGCCTCGGCCTCGGCGCCGGGCCGGCCGGGCAGCGGGAACTTCAGCGCGGCGGGCGTGCCGTCCTGCTGCGTCACGAGGACGAGGAGGCTGGCGCGGCCGCCGGGCTCGTGCACGCGCTCGAGGGTCAGCTCCCATGCCGCCAGCCGCTCCGCGACGCGGTCCGGGAGCGAGTCCAGCCAGGCGCGCGCGGGGCTCGCGGGGTCGTCGCCGATCGCGCGCACCAACCGTCTCGGCGGTTCGATGGGTGCCGTTGCCATGCTGGAGCTGTCCCTTTCTTCGGCGGTACCGGGGTGGCCGGTGAGCCCGTACGGCCGCGGCGCGCTCAGAGCGCGTCGGCGGATCCGGTCGCGGTGGGCGACGGGCTGCCGGCCGAGGTCCGTTCGGCGAGCCCAGGGAAGGCTACGCCGCTGCCGCGCCAGCGCACCGCACGCACCGCTGCCTCGCGGAGCGATCCGGCCGCCGCGCGCCGCCGGGCCCCGGCGGAGGCGCGTACGAGGTCCGCGTACGCGCCGGCCACCCGGTCCTCCAGTTCGGCCGCGAGCCGGACGGCCGCCGCCGCGTCGGGCACGGGGAACGGCAGGGCGTACGCCGCGGCCGCCGCCTTCGGCCGGCCGCCGAGCGCGGTGATGCGGCGGCTCAGTTCGTCCCGGCGCGCACGGTGGGCGTCGTAGCCTTTCTGCGCTTCCTCGCGCCGTCCGTCGTCTACCCGCGCCCCCACGACGCCGTACCCGTAGAGCGCGGCGTGTTCGGCGGCCAGGGCGTTCTGCAGGGCGTCCAGCTCGGCCTTCCGCTCCGGGTTCTCGTGCTTCTCCGCCGGCATCAGGCGTTCTTCCCGTCCTTCTCGTCGTGCTCGTCCCGCGCTTCGAGCAGGTGGGCGTGGGCGGCGCCGGCCGCGGCGATCGAGGCGAGCAGCCGCGCGACCTCCGGCGGCGCGCTCACCAGCGCGGCCGTCCGCAGGTCGGCGGTGTGCCGCTCGGCCTCGGCGAGTGCGGCGAGCGCCTTCTTCTCCGTGCCGGGCACCTTCGGTGCGCGCTGCTGCCGCTGCGGTGTACGGGACGGCGAGGCGGTCGCGGAGGGCGTGGCGGTGGGGGAGCCGGTGGCCTCGGGGGTCTCGAACGCCGCGACGTGCCGGGCCACTTCGTCCCGCAGCGGGCGGATCCGCCGTTCCAGGCCGGGGTGCGCGGTCAGCGTCGCGTCGTACCGGGCCAGCAGTGCGCCGCTGTCCCGCGCGCCCTTGTCGAGCAGGGTGCGCCCGGCGGCGCTGTCCATGTCGTCGGACGCGGCGGGCTCCGCGGAGCAGCCCGCGAGCAGCGCCGCGCTCCCGAGCGCGGCGCCCGCCAGCAGGGCCCTTCTCCTCACGTGCGTACTCGGGTGCGTACTCGGCTGCGGCACGGTCCTCTTCCCGGGGGTCTGCGGGTGGTGATCTGGTGATCACCGCAGGCGAGCGTAACCGCGCCCGCGCACGGAATCGTCAGTACCCCGCCGGAACAGATAGGCTTTGGCCAGACACGCGACCATCCCACAACAGCACACGCGGCCGAGGAGTCACCCGGATGAGCACCACCCAGAGCGAGAGGCTGCGCGGACTGCTTGAACCGCTGGTCGCCGCGCGAGACCTGGATCTGGAAGAGATCGAGGTGACCCCCGCGGGCAAGCGGCGTGTGCTGAGGATCGTGGTGGATTCCGACGAGGGCGTCCAGCTGGACGAGTGCGCCGAGCTGAGCCGCGAGATCTCGCAGGCGCTGGACGACGCGGACGCCATGGGGGACGTCGCGTACACCCTTGAGGTCACCTCGCCCGGCGCCGACCGCCCGCTCACCGAGCAGCGGCACTACCGCCGGGCCACCGGCCGCCTGATCAAGGCCCAGTTGCACGAGGGCGGCGAGCTGGTCGCACGGATCATCGCCGTCGACGACGAGGGCCTGGACCTCGAAGTACCGGGCGTGAAGGGGCGCAAGCCCACCGCCCGCCGGGTCGCCTTCAGCGAGATCGCCAAGGCGCGCGTGGAGATCGAGTTCAACCGCAAGACCGCGCCGGGCGCCGCCAAGGACGCGGCCCCCGCGGAAGACGACACCAACGACGAGAGCCAGGAGGAGGCGTAGCCGTGGACATCGACATGAGTGCCCTGCGGGGTTTGGTGCGGGAGAAGGAAATCTCCTTCGACCTGCTGGTGGAGGCCATCGAGTCGGCCCTCCTCATCGCCTACCACCGCACCGAGGGCAGCCGCCGTCACGCGCGCGTGGAGCTGGACCGCAACACCGGTCATGTGACCGTGTGGGCGAAGGAGGACCCGGCCGATCTGGAGGAGGGCGAGGAGCCCCGCGAGTTCGACGACACACCGTCGGGTTTCGGCCGGATCGCGGCGACCACCGCCAAGCAGGTCATCCTGCAGCGGCTGCGGGACGCCGAAGAGGAAGTGACGTTCGGTGAGTACGCCGGGCGTGAGGGTGACGTCGTCACCGGTGTGGTCCAGCAGGGCAAGGACCCCAAGAACATCCTGGTCGACATCGGCAAGCTGGAGGCCATCCTGCCGGTGCAGGAGCAGGTCCCCGGCGAGGACTACGCGCACGGCACGCGTCTGCGCTCGTACGTGGTTCGCGTCGTCAAGGGTGTCCGCGGCCCGTCGGTCACCCTTTCGCGCACCCACCCGAACCTGGTGAAGAAGCTCTTCGCGCTGGAGGTCCCGGAGATCGCGGACGGCTCGGTGGAGATCTCCGCCATCGCCCGCGAGGCCGGCCATCGCACGAAGATCGCCGTGCGTTCCACCCGCTCCGGGCTGAACGCCAAGGGCGCCTGCATCGGCCCGATGGGCGGCCGTGTCCGCAACGTCATGGCCGAGCTGAACGGCGAGAAGATCGACATCGTGGACTGGTCGGACGACCCGGCGGACCTGGTGGCGAACGCGCTGTCGCCGGCCCGGGTCTCCAAGGTCGAGGTCGTGGACCTGGCCGCGCGCTCCGCGCGGGTCACCGTCCCCGACTACCAGCTGTCCCTGGCCATCGGCAAGGAAGGGCAGAATGCCCGGCTCGCCGCCCGGCTCACCGGGTGGCGGATCGACATCCGCCCGGACACCGAGGTGGCCGACCGGCAGGGCTGAGCCGGAGACGTCGGCGGCGGGTGCCGCCGGCGTCATGGCCGGCCGCGGTCGGTTGCCGGCCATGGTCGATTGTCAGCCACGAAGGAATATGAGCGGCCGTTCGGTCCTTACCCCATAGGGGTGAGACCGCTACGGGGAGGTAGACTTAAGCAGTGTCTGGCCGGACGCATGCCCGCGCATGCCCTGAGCGATCGTGTGTGGGATGCCGGGAGCGAGCGGCCAAGGGCGATTTGCTGCGCATCGTGATGATCGATGGTGAGTGCACCCCCGATCCTCGCGGTACGCTGCCCGGCCGGGGTGCCTACGTGCACCCCACACTGGTCTGTCTCGACCTGGCGGTGCGCCGCCGGGCGTTCCCCAGGGCCTTCAGAGGCCCAGGACCGCTCGACACCGCGGCCCTGCGCCGGTATGTCGAGCAGACGACACCGTAAGACAGCACGTCGCACGGAAAACCGTGCGGTCAGGTACCTCGCGAGTCGGAAGTAGGTCGAGATTGCGATGAGCACTCGATGAGTACGCGATGAGTACGCCCATGAAGTAGCGACGGTCCGGTGGACACCCGGACCTAGAAGGAGCGAAGTGGCTAAGGTCCGGGTATACGAACTCGCCAAGGAGTTCGGCGTTGAGAGCAAGGTCGTCATGGCCAAGCTCCAAGAACTTGGTGAATTCGTCCGTTCGGCGTCCTCGACGATCGAGGCGCCGGTTGTTCGCAAGCTGACCGACGCTTTCCAGGCAGGCAACGGCAACGGCCGTGCCGCCGGCAAGCCCCAGGCGCGCAAGGGTGCGCCTGCCAAGCCGTCCGCGCCCTCCCCGGCGCAGGCGGCTCGTCCTGCTGCCCCGAAGCCGGGCGCCCCCAAGCCGGGCCCCGCGGCTCCGGCAGCCCCCGAGGCCCCGAAGGCCCCCGAGGCGCCGAAGAGCAGCAGCACCCCCTCCGCGGCGCCCGCTCCGGGCCCGCGCCCCACGCCCGGCCCGAAGCCGGCTCCCAAGCCCGCTCCGGCCGCGCCCGCGCAGCCCGAGTTCCAGGCTCCGCCGGCCGCCGCGCCGCAGGCGCCGAAGCCCGGTGCCACCCCCGGCCCGCGTCCGGGCGCCCGTCCCGGCCAGGACCGTCAGGACCGCGGCCAGGACCGTGGCCAGGGTCGCGGCGACCGTGGCCCGCGTCCCGGCGGCGACCGTCAGGGTCCGCGCCCCGGCGGCAACCGCCCCCAGGGCCCGCGTCCGGGCAACAACCCCTTCACCTCCGGCGGCTCCACGGGCATGGCCCGTCCGCAGGCCCCCCGTCCCGGCGGCGCGCCGCGCCCCGGCGGCCAGGGCGGCCCCGGCGGCCCGCGTCCGCAGGGCGCCGGTCAGGGTGGTCCCCGTCCCCAGGCGCCGGGCGGTAACCGTCCGACGCCGGGCAGCATGCCCCGTCCGCAGGGCGGCGGCGCCGGCCAGGGCGGTCCCCGTCCCGGCGGCGGCGCGCGTCCGAACCCGGGCATGATGCCGCAGCGTCCGGCGGCCGGCCCGCGTCCGGGCCCCGGCGGCCGTGGTCCCGGCGGCGGTGGCCGTCCGGGTGGCGGCGGCGGTCGTCCCGGCGGTGGCGGCGGCTTCGCCGGCCGTCCCGGTGGCGGCGGCGGTCGTCCGGGTGGCGGCGGCGGTTTCGCCGGCCGTCCCGGTGGCGGCGGTCCCGGTGGCGGCTTCGGCGGCCGTCCGGGCTTCGGCGGCCGTCCGGGTGGTCCCGGTGGCCGTGGTGGCACGCAGGGCGCCTTCGGCCGTCCCGGCGGTCCGGCGCGTCGTGGCCGCAAGTCGAAGCGGCAGCGTCGCCAGGAGTACGAGGCGATGCAGGCTCCGTCGGTGGGCGGCGTCATGCTGCCGCGCGGCAACGGTGCGACGGTTCGCCTGTCGCGCGGTGCCTCGCTGACCGATTTCGCCGAGAAGATCAACGCCAACCCGGCGTCGCTCGTCCAGGTCATGCTGAACCTGGGTGAGATGGTCACCGCGACGCAGTCCGTCTCCGACGAGACGCTCACGCTCCTCGGCGAGGAGATGAACTACGTCGTCGAGATCGTCAGCCCGGAGGAGGAGGACCGCGAGCTGCTCGAGTCCTTCGACATCGAGTTCGGCGAGAACGAGGGCGGCGAGGAGATGCTCGTCGCGCGTCCGCCGGTCGTGACCGTGATGGGTCACGTCGACCACGGTAAGACGCGACTGCTGGACGCGATCCGCAAGACGAACGTCATCGCGGGCGAGGCCGGCGGCATCACGCAGCACATCGGTGCGTACCAGGTCGCGACCGAGGTCAACGACGAAGAGCGTCGCATCACCTTCATCGACACCCCGGGTCACGAGGCGTTCACCGCCATGCGTGCCCGTGGTGCGAAGTCGACCGACATCGCGATCCTCGTGGTGGCGGCCAACGACGGCGTCATGCCGCAGACGATCGAGGCGCTGAACCACGCCAAGGCGGCCGACGTGCCGATCGTCGTCGCGGTCAACAAGATCGACGTCGAGGGTGCCGACCCGACCAAGGTGCGCGGTCAGCTGACCGAGTACGGCCTGGTGGCCGAGGAGTACGGCGGCGACACCATGTTCGTCGACATCTCCGCCCGCCAGGGCCTGCACATCGAGGAACTGCTGGAGGCCGTGGTCCTCACCGCGGACGCCTCGCTCGACCTGCGGGCCAACGCCGAGCAGGACGCGCAGGGTATTGCGATCGAGGCCCACCTCGACCGCGGCCGCGGCGCCGTGGCCACCGTGCTGGTCCAGCGCGGCACGCTGCGGGTCGGCGAGACGATGGTCGTCGGCGACGCCTACGGCCGAGTCCGCGCCATGCTCGACGACAAGGGCAACAACATCCAGGAAGCGGGTCCCTCGACCCCCGTCCTGGTGCTGGGTCTGACCAACGTGCCGGGCGCCGGCGACAACTTCCTGGTTGTCGACGAGGACCGCACCGCGCGTCAGATCGCCGAGAAGCGCGCGGCGCGCGAGCGCAACGCCGCCTTCGCCAAGCGCACCCGTCGCGTGTCCCTCGAGGACCTGGACAAGGTGCTCAAGGCCGGCGAGGTCCAGCAGCTCAACCTCATCATCAAGGGCGACGCGTCCGGTTCGGTCGAAGCCCTGGAGTCCTCGCTGCTCCAGCTCGACGTGGGCGAGGAGGTCGACATCCGCGTGCTGCACCGCGGCGTGGGTGCGGTCACCGAGTCCGACATCAACCTGGCGTCCGGCTCCGATGCGATCGTCATCGGCTTCAACGTCCGCGCCGAAGGCCGCGCGACGCAGATGGCCGAGCGCGAGGGCGTCGACGTCCGGTACTACTCGGTCATCTACCAGGCGATCGAGGAGATCGAGGCGGCCCTGAAGGGCATGCTGAAGCCGGAGTACGAGGAGGTCGAGCTCGGCACGGCGGAGATCCGCGAGGTCTTCAAGTCGTCCAAGCTGGGCAACATCGCGGGTGTTCTCATCCGGTCCGGCGAGGTCAAGCGCAACACCAAGGCGCGCCTGGTCCGCGACGGCAAGGTCATCGCGGAGAACCTCAACATCGAGGGTCTGCGCCGCTTCAAGGACGACGTCACCGAGATCCGCGAAGGCTTCGAGGGCGGTATCAACCTCGGCAACTTCAACGACATCAAGATCGACGACGTCATCGCGACGTACGAGATGCGCGAGAAGCCGCGCGTCTGATCACGCGAGCACTGCCCGCACGCGGTCCGGCCGGCCAGTACGGCGGCCGGGCGGCGAGCGGGACCGGGGCCGGTCGGCGGAGGAAATCCGTCGATCGGCCCCGGCCGTTCCGTGTACGGTTCAGTGACCGATACGCCCCCAGCTGCCGCTGGGAGGTGCCCCCAACGCCCCCCGGGTGGCTCAACCCGAACCGCATGTACGTAGGGACGCTGTCCTTCGACCTCCTCCTCGGCGACGTACGGTCGCTGAAGGAGAAGCGCTCCGTCGTCCGCCCGATCGTCGCCGAGCTGCACCGCAAGTACGCGGTCAGCGTGGCGGAGGTCGGCGACCAGGACCTCTACCGCAGGGCCACGATCGGCCTGGCGGCGGTCTCCGGGGACACGGGGCACCTCACAGACGTACTGGACCGCTG
Source organism: Streptomyces sp. NPDC053560 (assembly GCF_044544605.1). Taxonomy (NCBI): domain Bacteria; kingdom Bacillati; phylum Actinomycetota; class Actinomycetes; order Kitasatosporales; family Streptomycetaceae; genus Streptomyces; species Streptomyces sp. NPDC053560. The sequence continues at coordinate 502,661 of NZ_JBITXI010000006.1, forward strand.
CGAGCGACTGGTCGCCGCGCGTCCCGAAGTGGAGCTGCTGTCGGTACGGCGGCAGTTCCACGGCGACCACGACGACTGACGCTGCGGCCGGCCGGGTATCCGGCCGGCTGTGCGGGCCGTCGGCGCCGCAAGCACCATGGTGGAAAGAAACTAGAAGGAGACGACCAGTGGCCGACAATGCGCGGGCGAAGAGGCTGGCGGACCTCATCCGGGAGGTGGTCGCCCAGAAGCTGCAGCGCGGTGTCAAGGACCCGCGGCTCGGTTCCCACGTGACCATCACGGACACCCGGGTCACCGGCGACCTGCGGGAGGCGACGGTCTTCTACACGGTCTACGGCGACGACGAGGACCGGGCCAGCGCCGCCGCCGGACTGGAGAGCGCCAAGGGCATCCTGCGCTCCGAGGTCGGGCGTGCCGCGGGCACCAAGTTCACGCCGACGCTGACGTTCGTGGCGGACGCCCTCCCCGAGAACGCCAGGACCATCGAGGACCTGCTGGACAAGGCGCGGGCCTCCGACGCCAAGGTCCGGGAGGCGTCCTCGGGCGCCGACTACGCCGGTGAGGCCGACCCGTACCGCAAGCCGGGCGAGGACGACGACGAGGACACCGCCGCCGAATGAAGCAGAAGGTCACAGTGCCGGACGGGCTCGTCATCGTTGACAAGCCGGCCGGCTTCACCTCGCACGACGTCGTGGCGAAGATGCGCGGCATGGCCCGCACCCGCCGGATCGGGCACGCGGGCACGCTGGACCCGATGGCGACGGGCGTGCTCGTCCTGGGGGTCGAGCGCGCCACGAAGCTGCTCGGCCACCTCGCGCTGACGGAGAAGGAGTACGTGGGCACGGTCCGGCTGGGCCAGTCCACCGTCACGGACGACGCCGAGGGCGAGATCACGGAGTCGGCGGGCGCCAAGGAGCTCGGCAGGGACGCCATCCAGGAGCAGATCGACGCGCTGAGTGGCGACATCATGCAGGTGCCGTCCAAGGTCAGCGCGATCAAGATCGACGGGAAGCGGTCCTACGCCCGGGTGCGCGGCGGCGAGGACGTGGAGATACCGGCCCGCCCGGTGACCGTCTCCTCGTTCGTGCTGCACTCCGTGCACGAGACCGAGGCGGAGGACGGCACCCCCGTCACCGACCTGCTGGTCTCCGTCGAGTGCTCCTCGGGCACGTACATCCGTGCCCTCGCCCGTGACATCGGCGCCGGCCTCGGCACCGGCGGGCACCTCACGGCGCTGCGCCGCACCCGCGTCGGCCCGTACAAGCTCGACAAGGCCCGCACGCTGGAGCAGCTTCAGGCGGCCGTGGACGAGCCCGAGGGCACGGGGCTGCCGATCATGCCGATCGGCGAGGCGGCGGCCGCGGCGTTCCCGCGCTGGGACGTCACCGTGCAACAGGCCAAGCTGCTCGGCAACGGCGCGCGCATCCCGATGCCGGTCTTCGACACGGACGGGCCGGTCGCGGCGTTCTCGCCGGACGGAACGTTCCTCGCCCTGCTGGAGAACAAGGGCGGCAAGGCGAAGAGCCTGGCGGTCTTCGTCTGACAGCCGGACGGCGAACGCCGGAGCAGGACGCCGGACGCAGGAGGTGTCCCGTGGGCCCATGCGGCCCACGGGACATTTCTCTTTCCGGGCGTCCGGGCGTCCGGACGTCGCTGCGGGGCGCGGCCGGTCCGCTTTCTTTCCGGTGCGACGTGTCCGCTCTCTTTCCGTGTGCGGCTGGTCCGTTCGAGTGCCTCTTCCGCCGTATCCCTCGCGCGCCGCTCTTTCATCCCTTCGGCCGGGCGCTCGGAGCGAACCGCGGGCGTGGAGAGGGGCGCTTTCGCCGTGCGCCCTGTCCAGGACGATCACCGGCTGCCTACGGTCGAAATGACCCGGTACGCGGTGGCGGGGTCGACCGGCGACAGCGGGAGGTACGGCGATGGTGGTGCAGGCGGCCGACGCGGCGGAAGCGCTGGTGCGCATCCGCGACCTGGCGGGGCGGCCGCGCGGCACGGGCTTTGTCGCCGACCCCGACGGCACGGTGCTGACCAGCCACGAAGCCGTCGACGGCCTGGCCCGTCTGGTCCTGTACGGCGCGGACGGGCGGAGCTGCACCGTCGGTGCCGAAGCCGTCGTCCCCCTCCCGGAGACCGGCCTCGCCCTCGTCCGCACCGGCGGCCTCGGCGTCCCACCGCTGCCGGTCGCCGCGGGCCGCCCCCGGCCGGGCGCGGACGTACGGCTGTACGCGGGCCGGCACGCGGAGGGGGAGCGGGGAGAGCGGTACGGCGCGGCCGATGAGCGCACGGAGGGGGAGCGGGGGGAGTATGCCGCGGCCGACGAACTGCCGGGCCGCATCGTGGGAACCACCGCCGTCACATACACGGCGACCGACCGCCACCACCACCTCGCGGAGGCGGTCGAACTGGCGGTGCGCGGCCCGGGCGGCGAAGCGCTGCGGCTGGGCGGGACGGCCGCGGGCGGCCCGGTGACCGACGCCGGGACCGGGGCGGTGCTGGCGGTGATGGGTACTGCGCTGCACCGGGGGGTGCGCGCGGGCGCCGGGGCCGGCTTGCGTGCGTGCCCGCGTACGGGACCGGAGAGCGGCCGGCCTGCGGGTGGTGAGGCCGGTCCGGACGGCTATGCAATCCCGCTGCATGCCGCGGCCGAGGCGTTCCCGAGGGGCCCGCTCGCCGAGCTGCTGGCCCGAAACGCCGCCACGGTCCCCGCGTACGGCCCCGACCTCAACCTCGCGGGCGCGCTGACCCTCACCACGACCGCCATGGGAACGGCAGGCGGCCCGGGCCCCTGGCGCGACCCGGTCGAACGCCCCGACGTGGCGGAGGAGTTCACGGCCTTCGGAACGAACGACATGAGTGGCGCCCCGTCGGGCGGTGCCGGGTCGGGCCCGGCGGCACGGGTCCTCGCCCTGGTCGGCGATCCCGGTACCGGGCGCAGTACGGAGCTGACGGCGCTCGCCGTCCGCCGCGCGCGGTCCGCCGCGCCCGCCCCGACCGTCCGGCTGCGCGGCGCCGACCTGCGCGCCACGGACCGCGGGCTGCGGGACGCGGTGGGGCGGGCGCTGCGGTCGGCGGGGCGCGTGCTCAGCGCCTCGGGACCGACCCCGGGCGATCCCGCCACGGCGGCGCCCGACGAGGTGGCCGGGCTCGCGCGGGCGGCCGGACGCCCCCTCCTCGTCCTGCTGGACGGCCCGGAGGAACTGCCGCCCGGCCTCGCCCACCGGCTCGCGGACTGGACCCGCGACACGGCCGAGTGGCTGCACGGCACCGGGGCCCAGCTGATCGTCGCCTGCCGCCCCGAGTTCTGGGAGACGGCCGGGGCACTCTTCCCCGCCGCCTTCCTGCACAGGCCGCGCCACCCTGCGGTGACCCCGCCCGGCACACCGGCCGGCGCGCTGCCGCCCTGCGTACGCCTGGGCGACCTGCCGCCGCGCCAGGCCGCCCGGGCCCGTGCCCGGTACGGTCTGCCGGCCGGCGCGCTGACCGCCGCCGACGCCGGGCATCCGCTGGCCCTTCGGCTGCTGGCCGAGGTACGGACGTCCGTGGTGGCGGCCGGCGGGGACACGAAGGCGCTGGGCACGCCCCACCGCCACGAGATCTTCGGCGCCTGCCTGGACCTGCTGTGCCTGCGCGTGGCGGAACGACTGGCGTACGCGGCGCCGGTAAAGGGGCGGACGGGTTCCGCGGAGGGGCGGACGGTTTCGGCCGAGGGGCGAATGCGTGCGGCGGGGGAGGTGCGCCGGGCGGCTGCCCGGGTCGCCGGACGGGCGCACGAGGCGGCCCGCCGCTGTCTCGGGCCCGGCCAGGGGGAACTGGACCGGGCGTCCTTCGACGAGCTCTTCCCCTGGCGCACGGGCTGGGCGTCCGCGGTGCTCGCCGAGGGGCTGCTGGTGCCCGCGGGAGCGGGTTACCGCTTTCCGCACGAGGAGTTCGCCGACTGGCTCCAGGGCGCACACCTCGACGTGGACGACACGCTGGACGCCCTCGTGCACCGGCCGGCACGCGGCCACGCCACGCGGCTGCCCGCCACGGCCGCGCCCGGGGCCGGAGCGGTACCCACGGGCCCGGACACGCCCGTCGTACCGCGGCACCGCATCGGCCCGGTGGTCGAGGCCCTGCTCCTCCTCGGCCGCCGGGTCGGCCCCGAAGCGCTGGGCCGACGCCTGGAGGGCCTGGTGGCGGTGGTCACGGGAGCGGGAGCGGAAGTGGGAGTGGCGAGTGCCGGAGCGGCAAGTGCCGGGGTGGCGGGCGTCGGAGCGGTGAGGGACGCCCGGTGGTGGGCGGAGCATCTGCTCGGCGAGGTCCTGCTGCGGCTGCCCGACGCGGTTCCGTACGCGCGGGTGCTGCATCTGCTCGCGGCCCGCGTGACGGACCGCTCGGCACTGGCCGGCGGCTTCGACCGGACGGGCCTCGACGCGTTCGGCCCCTGGTTCTGGGAACGGCTGCCGCTCGACCCGGCCACCCGCCTCGACCTCGTCCGCCGCCTCCTCCCGGCGGACGGCCCGCCGTCCGCATCGGCGCCGGCCAGCAGGGGAGCGGGCACTGCGTCTCCGGCGACTGCGCCCACGCTGCTCTCGGCCCCTCCCACCCAGGCGGGCCCGGACAGGCACGTCACCCCGACACCGCCCGCCGAGGCCGGTGTACGCACGTCCGGCGTACGCGCCTCCTCTGCGGGGCCGGGAGAGTCCGGCGTACGCGCCACCACTCCCGCGGCGCCCACCGAGCCCGTGGTCCGCGCGTCCGGTGTACGCGCCGCTGCCACGGAGCCCGCCGAGCCCGGCGCTCCGGTCGTCCCCCGCCCGCCCCGCTTCCTCGGGCTCGCGGCGGCGCTGCTGCGTGCCGATCCCCGGCGGGCGCAGCCGCTGCTGTGCCGCTGGTTCGACGACGAGCGTCCGCTGCAGCGCGGGCGGAGCGCCGTGCCGGCCGGGTCCGGCGAAGCCCACGGGCCCGGTGGCGCCCCGCCGCAGGAGCCGACCGTCGCCGCGGCCGCCCAGGCGCTGCTGCACACCCACCGCCGCCGCGCGACCGACGCCCTCACCGAGGCGCTGGCCGCCGCCGCGCACCCGCGCGCCGACGAGCTCCTCACCGCCCTCGCCGAGGACGAACCCGCAGCCCTCTGCCGTGCCGTGGACCGCTGGTCCCGCGACGACCGGCCCGCGCGCCGGGCGGCCGCCGCGACGTACGCGCTCGCCGTGGCCGGGCACGCCGCCGAGGCGGACCGCGAACTGCTGCGCCGGGCCGCCTGCACGCTGCTCGACCGGCCGGGCGACCCGGGCGTGCACGGGCGCGCGCTGGCCCTGCTGGTGGCCGACCGGGCCACCCGTTCCCGGTACTTGGACCGGGCGCTGGCCCGCTTCACGGCGGGTGATCCCGCGCTGCCGCCCGACGCCTTCGCCGCCGCCCTGACCAGTCATCCCGAACCGGTACTCGCCGCCTTCCAGACCCGTCTGCGCCGCTCTCCCACGACCGGCGGCGCGGAGGCCGACGCCGACGTCGCCGCCGAGGCCGTGCTGCGTACCCTCGCCGGCGTCTCGACCCCCGCACTCGCCCGGCGGGCCGCCGCCCTCGTGGACGAGTACGCCATCCGCTTCCCGTGGACGGCGGCACGTCCCGTCGCGGACTTCGTGGCCGGCCGCATGGAGGCGGGGCCCGGCGCCCGTACGGTGCTGCGGCCGCTCGGCGTACGGCTGCTGACCGCGCACGCCGCGCCCGTACGGTGTGCGCTGGTGCCCGTACTGGCCGGTGCGGGCAGCACCGCATCCCGCCCGCTCCGCCAGGAACTGCTGGACGTCCTGCTGGAGCGCGAGCACAACGGTGCGGGCCGCGGCGGGTGCCCGGCCGCCGCGCCCGACCCCACCGTGCTGGACGCGCTGCTGTGCACGGCCGCGCAGGGCGCCGCGCACCGCCCCGAAGCGCGCACCCGGGACCTCGTGCACCGCACCGGCATGCTGCACGTACGGACGACCGAGGGCGCGGCCCGCTTCGACCGGCGCCTGGTCGAGCTGGGCCGCCTGCTGCCGGAGTTCGCCGCGATGGTGCGGACGTGGCTGGCCGACGCGCCGGCGGAGTGGGCCGCCGTCGTGGGCCCCAGCGCCCGCGCCATGCTCGGCCCCCACCACCCGGCGGACCTGCCGCCGCCGCTCTCGCCGCCGCTTTCGCCGCCGTCCGCCGCGCCGTTCCCGTCGCCGTCACCGTCCCCGACGCGGTCGCCGCTCTCGTCACCGCCCCCGGCACGGTCGCCGTTCCCGGCACCGTCACCGCCCCCGGTACCGTCGCCGCCCGCGGCACCGTCCCCGTTCCTGCCACCGCCCCCGGCACCGGCCACGGCGCCCTCCTCCGCGCGGCCTCCCAAGGGCTGCCTCACGCGCCCCGTGGCGCACGGCGCCCTTCGTACGCCTGTCCAGGGCGCCCCGCATCCGGCCTGAGCTCCCGTCCGACATCCGCCCGCACACCCGGCCCCGCCTGCGCGCATCGGCCGCTCCCCGCGCGGCCACCCGAGGTGAGCCCACCCTTCGCGCGAACCACACCCCCCGGCATGGCAGTCTTAGACCTGCGCAATGCCGTATCGGTGTAGTGAACAGACAAGAGTTCGGGCAAGGAGCGGGCACAGTGCAGCGCTGGCGTGGCTTGGAGGACATCCCCGAGGGCTGGGGGCGCAGCGTCGTCACCATCGGCTCCTACGACGGCGTGCACCGCGGGCACCAGCTGATCCTGGGCAAGGCCGTGGCGCGCGCCCGGGAGCTGGGCGTACCGGCCGTGGTGGTCACCTTCGACCCGCACCCCAGCGAGGTGGTCCGGCCCGGCACGCACCCGCCGCTGCTCGCCCCGCACCACCGGCGCGCCGAGCTGATGGCCGAACTGGGCGTGGACGCCGTACTGATCCTCCCCTTCACGAAGGAGTTCTCGAAGCTGGCGCCCGCCGACTTCGTGGTGAAGGTGCTGGTCGACAAGTTGCACGCCAAGCTCGTCGTGGAGGGCCCCAACTTCCGCTTCGGCCACAAGGCCGCGGGCAACGTCGACACCCTGGCCGAGCTCGGCCGCACCTACGACTACGACGTGGAGGTCATCGACCTCTTCGAGCGCGGCGAGGCGGGCGGCGGCGAGCCGTTCTCCTCCACGCTCACCCGCCGGCTGGTCGCGGCCGGTGACATGGCCGGCGCCGCCGAAGTGCTGGGCCGCCCGCACCGCGTCGAGGGCGTCGTCGTCCGGGGTGCCCAGCGCGGCCGCGAACTGGGTTTCCCGACCGCCAACGTCGAGACCCTGCCGCACACCGCCATCCCCGCCGACGGCGTGTACGCGGGCCATCTCCACGTCGAGGGCGAGGCGATGCCCGCGGCGATCTCGGTCGGCACCAACCCGCAGTTCGACGGCAAGATCCGCACGGTCGAGGCGTACGCCATCGACCGCGTGGGGCTCGACCTGTACGGCCTGCACGTCGCCGTGGACTTCGTCGCGTACATCCGCGGCCAGGAGAAGTTCGACACCCTCGACGCGCTGCTGGAGCGGATGGCCCTGGACGTCAAACAGGCCCGCGCGCTGGTGAGCCAGGACCCGCCCACCGCGTCCTGAGGCTTTTCAAGCTTCTGCAACTCCTGCAGCTTCTGCAGCTCTTGCAGCTCCTGCAGCTTCTGACCAGGAATGAGTGAACCCCCTTGCTCAGCAAGGGGGTTCACTCATTCCTCACGCGCTCTGCCGTACGCCGCAGCTACTGCCGGCTACTGCTGCTGCGGGGGCTGCTGCCACGCGGGCTGCGGCCCGGGCTGCCCCGGCGGAGCAGACTGCGGGGGCTGGCCCTGCGGAGGCTGACCCTGCTGGGGCGGCTGCTGGGGGTAGCCGTAGCCGTACGGCCCGCCGGACTGCGGGTTCTGCGGCGGCTGTTGCTGCGGCGGGTACTGCTGCGGAGGCTGCTGCTGCCACCCCGGCTGCGGCCCGGGCTGACCGGGGTACTGCCCCGGCTGGCCAGGCTGTCCCGGCTGCCCGGGGTACTGGCCCGGCCGCCCCGGCTGCCCCGGCTGACCGGGGTGGTGGCCCGGCTGCGGCTGTCCCGGCTGGGGCTGGCCCGGAGCCCCCTGGCCCGGTCCCTGCTGGTACCCGCCCGGCATCGGCGGCGCCGCGTTCGGCGGCTGGGTGCCGCCCTGCTGCTGGGTCCACAGCCCCTGCGCCTGCTGCGCCCGCGAGAAGTCCTCGGCGACCATCGCCGAGAGGTTGAAGTACGCCTCACGGGTCCGCGGCCGCATCATGTCGAGGTCGACCTCGGCGCCCGCCGACAGGTGCTCGTCGAACGGTACGACGACCACGCCGCGGCAGCGCGTCTCGAAGTGCGACACGATGTCCTCGACCTTGATCATCTTTCCGGTCTCGCGCACCCCGGAGATGACCGTGATGCTGCGCGAGACGAGGTCGGCGTAGCCGTGCGCCGACAGCCAGTCCAGCGTCGTACTGGCGCTGCTCGCACCGTCCACCGACGGCGTGGAGATGATGATGAGCTGGTCGGCGAGGTCCAGCACGCCGCGCATCGCGCTGTAGAGCAGGCCCGTACCGGAGTCCGTCAGGATGATCGGGTACTGCTGGCCCAGGATGTCGATGACGCGGCGGTAGTCCTCGTCGTTGAAGGTCGTCGAGACGGCCGGGTCGACGTCGTTGGCCAGGATCTCCAGCCCGGACGGCGCCTGGGAAGTGAACCGCCGGATGTCCATGTAGTTGTTGAGGTACGGGATCGCGGTCACCAGGTCGCGAATGGTCGCCCCGGTCTCCCGCCGCACGCGGCGCCCGAGGGTGCCGGCGTCCGGGTTCGCGTCGATCGCGATGACCTTGTCCTGCCGCTCGGTCGCCAGCGTGGCACCGAGCGCGGTGGTGGTCGTGGTCTTGCCCACGCCGCCCTTGAGGCTGATCACCGCGATGCGGTAGCAGGAGAGTACGGGCGTACGGATCAGCTCCAGCTTGCGCGCCCGCTCGGCCTCCTCCTTCTTGCCGCCGATCTTGAACCGCGAGTTGCCGGGCTGGTTGGCCCCGGGCTTCCGTGCCTTCTGCTTGCCCTTGATCAGCCGTTCCGAGGACAGCTCCACGGCAGCGGTGTACCCGAGCGGCGCGCCGGCCGGCCCGTGACCGCCCTGCCCCTGGCCCGGCTGCTGTCCCTGTCCCTGACCCTGGCCCTGGGCCGGCCAGCCACCGGAACGCGGGTCGCCACCCTGCTGAGGGGCCCCCTGCGCACCGGGGTAACCCTGCGGCCCCGCCTGCTGCGCCTGCTGCCCGTGCGGCGGCTGACCGGGCACAGCGGCCTGACCAGGCACACCGGCCTGACCGGGACCACCGGGCTGACCGTACGGGTTGGGCCGGCCGTTCGGCTGCGCGCCGGGCGGGCCCTGCTGAGCGTTGGGCTGTCCCGGCTGTCCCGGCTGACCGGGCTGGCCCTGCGCGGGCGGCTGCGGATATCCGTAACCGGATTGCTGCGGGTACCCGTACCCCGACTGCGGCCCGGGAGCACCGGGCACACCACCGGGCTGCCCACCCTGCTGGCCGTGCGGCTGCCCGGGCTGCCCCTGCGGCTGTCCCGCCGGCCCCTGCGGCTGCGCGCCGGGCTGCCCCGGCTGGGCGGCGTTCGACTGACCGAGCTGGCCCGGCTGCCCGGGCTGGCCGCCCTGAGCGTGAGGCTGCCCCGGCTGTCCGGGCTGGCCCTGTCCGGGCAGCGGGCCCGGCTGCGCGCCCGGGCCGGCGGCACCGGGAGCCTGCCCGCCCTGCCCCGGCGCGGGGTAGCCGTAACCCCCCTGACCGCCCGGCTGCCCCTGAGCCGGGTAACCGTAGCCGCCCTGCTGAGCCGGCTGACCGGGCTGAGCCTGCGCCGGATAGCCGTAACCACCCTGCTGCGCGGCCTGATTCGGAATGGGCGCCTGGTGCGGAACACCGGCCTGAGGCGGCACACCAGGAGCCGCAGCCCCCGACGCGGGCCCCGGCGCGGGCTGGCCGCCAGGCCCTGCCTGCTGCCCCGGCACAGCACCGCTCGCCGGCGGGAAGCCGTACTCACCCTGGCCTTGGACCTGCCCGTGGTCCTGACCCTGCGAGGGCCACGCACCGGCCGACGGCGTGTCGGGCGACGGCGTACCGGCCGACGGCGCACCGGGCCCCGCGGTCGTGTCAGGCGTGTTCTGCGCCTGCGGATCGGCGGGCTGGAACTCCGGCGGCAGCGGCGGCAACGAAGCCGCGGGCCCCTGCGGCGCGCCCGGCGACCACGCCGAGGCCGACGGCGCACCGTGCGGCGGCGTCGGAGGCGCAGCGTCCTCACTCAACGGCTCAGGCTGCCCGACAACCGCCTCCGAGCCACCCTCACGACCACCGGCACCAGCACCAGCGTCACGCGACTCGCCCCCGGCAGCCCCCTCGACCGAGGTCTCCTTCTCCCCGCCCTGAGAGCCACTGCCGCCAAGCCCCTCAGAGGCACTGGCATCGGCGCCGCTTACCCCACCGGAGCCCTCCGACCCCGCCGTACCGGCAGCCGCCCCGTCACCCGGGCCCCCGCCCGAACTCGCGGCCTCGTCGCCACCCGCGCCACGGCTCCCCGCTCCGCTCGTCGGAGCCGGAGCCGGAGCTGGCGCCGGTGCCGGTGCCGACTCAGGCATCGACGGCGTCACCACCGGAGGAAACAGCGGCTCACCCAGCGGCGGCGGAGGCGGCGGCACCGCACCGGCACCGGCCCCAGTCCCAGAACCGGACCCAGCCCCGGCCCCGGCGCCCGCCCCCGAATCCGAGTTCTGCGTGTACCAAGCAGGCGGGGTGTAGTCGATGGTGAACTCACCCGTCATTTCGGGATCCGCGTCGGACTGATCCTCGCCGGGGGTGATGCCGCCCGTGCGGATCTCGTCCCGATCGCTGCTCACTACGCCTCCTGCTGTGGTCTGGTACCTCTGAATCCCGCGACGCGACACCGTTCATGCGCATCGCCGACACGCCTGCGCCGCATCGCCGGATCCCCCTGACACGCCGGGCGTTCCCGTGGGGTCCCCTGTCGCTTGGACCCAAGCCTAAACGCCACCGCCGACAGCCCGGCAGGCCCGTCTTTGCCCGATACCTGTCTGTTGCCTCAGATTACGCACGTCCCCCGCACGCCATAACCGCGAAGAAAACAACGAGCCGCCCCCCGAAAGAACACCGCCCCCCTAATTCCTCACGAACACCAACCACCCCAACTACCCCAACCCTCGCAACAGCCCCAAAACCCGCACACCATCCGCGTCCCACCCACATCCACCCCGAAGCACGCCCACGAACCGAACACACCCCCTGAGCCCGGCCACCGACCGTCGTACCGCAGGCCGCAGGACAGCCGCTTCACCGACTACTGGTCCCGTGCTCGCCGACCCGTCAGCGTCGCCCGACGGCTCGTCCGGTCTCTGCCTCAGTCGACCCGCCGAGGAGTCCCCAGCAGCCCCGTCTCGGCCTCCGTCGGATGGGTCATCACGTACTGCCGCGCTTGATTGTCGCCGCACCACAGGGTGACCCCGTCGCCGATCGTCGACAGGGCGGAGACATCCGTCTGCGACAGCCCCAGAATGCGTGCGGCCTGCGTGGCCTCGTCCGGAGAGATCCGCTGGAGGCCGACAAGTCCGGCCGCGTTCATCAGCCGGGGAGCCACCGGACTCATGTAGGGCAGCAGCGTCAGGACCGACTGCCAGGGCGCCGAGGAGACCCGCCCGCGCGGCGGCCGCATGCCGCAGTCCCGTACGACGAGCACCGGGCTGCCGACGGTGGCACCCATCGGCGGTACCCGACCCACATCGTGCAGCGTCAGGCACTCCTGCCCGGCGCCCGCCGCATGGGCCACGTTCGTCCACATCTGAGGCCGGCCCGTCTCGACGGCGACGCGCGCCCCTGTACCCGCCGCCCGCAGCGCGAGGGCCTGCGCCGTCCACAACCCGCCGACCAACAGCACATCGAAAGGTGCGGGGTGGTACAGGCCCAGCACAGCCGGACGGTTCTCCGCGTCATGCCCCACCATCAGGCCGTCGTCCCCGAGCGGCAGCGTCAGCGCACCGAGGTCGTCGACCGGCAGCACATGCCGCTCCCGCCGCGGACCGTACAGACCCCGCAGGGCCGAAGTCGCCGAAGCCATCAGCGCGCACCTCCCAGCGGCAGCGTCGCCACCGCACCGGGCAGCTGCTCCCGGTCCAGCCGGACCAGCCCCAGCTTCGCCTCGCGTGCCGCAGCCTCCAACTGGTGCCGTGCCCGCGAGAGTTCGGCGTCCGAGCGCCCGGTCAGCCGTACGTGCCCACTGACCCCGGCCGCGCCGTGCCGGTCGCCGGCCGTCACCGTCAGGCTGAACGTCGAGGCCAGCGTCGGCGCGGAGGTGAGCGCCGACACAAGACGCGGCAGCGGCGTCGCGGAGCGGCCGAGCTCGGGCCAGCGCCCGACCCCGTACGTCGTGTGCAGCCGGTCGTCGCACTTCCACACCCGCGAGGTCTCCTGCGTACGGCGGGCCGGCGCGGCATCGGGCAGACCGGCCCGCGCGGTCGCGACCGGATTGGCGCAGGCGGAGGTCGCCAGCGCAGCCACCAACTCCTGCTCGTCCAGGACCGTGGCCAGAAAGCCCGCCCCTGTGAGCCGACTCGCCAAATGGTCGGTCGCACGCGTCAGACAGCGCTGCGCGCCCGCCAGTCCACCACCCCGCGCCTCGACCGCCTCCCGGCACAGCTCGGGATCGAACTTCAACGCCACCCACATCAACCGCAGCGCGGGCGCCCCCGTCTGCTGCTGCAGCGGCAGATAACTCTGCCGGGCCATCGCATGCTCAGGCAGATGCGGCGCCGGAGCAGGCTGCACATGCTGCACCACCTGCACGGACTCCAACCGGATCCCGTCGACGTCCAGCGCGTCGTGCAGCAATGCCATGGGAAGCGCCCGCGCGCCGCCTGCCGGCCGCAGGGAGGTTCCCTTGGCCTCGACCCGGACCAGGGCTGTCAGGAACGTGCCGTCACCGACCATGCCCACGGTCCGCCGGTTCCGGTCCAGGAATCCGTGCGTGCGCAGTCCCGGCACTGCCTCGACGAGCGGTGCCAGACTCGGATCCACTCGATGATCCAGAGGTCGTGCAGCGCTTCTCCGAGCCCGCAACGCCAGCACCGTGGCCAGCCAGTCCCGCACCGAAAGCCCCCGCCGCCGCAACACGGCGAGCAGCACCAGTGCCACGGCGACCACCATCGCGGGCACAAGAAGCAACAGGTCAACCGCTGCGGCCACGAGGACGATGGCCAGTGCAGCTTCCAGCAGGACCAGTTGCTGCAGTTGAATCGGGCCCATCCGGTTGGCCCGGGACTGTCTCACCAGCGTTGCCGACGCGGGCGCGGCCGGCCGTCCGGTAGTGGTACCGCGGCCCGTGACGCCACGTGTCCGATTCGGACGGGATGCGTGTGATTCGCTCCGGCGTGATCCGGAGGATCGAACCCGCGTCGCTGTTGACATCCCCCGCAGCCCCCTAGTGATCCGCGTTCCATCCCTCATCAAGGGCCTTGAACAGGCCCATCACACTACTACCTGCGCACCTCGACAAGGCCGGGGACTTCGTCCGTGGACAACCGCCCGTTCCGCCCGGTCCTGAAGCGTGCGCCCCGTGCGGTGCGGTGTGCAGATGAGGGCCGCAGGACGTCAACTTCGCGTCCCGTGAGCCTCCCCCGCAATAGGGACCCACTCAACCGAGAGTCACCAGGATTCGGCATAGTAGGACGCTCGGCGCGCTGCTTCTCGCCGAGCCACGGGGTACTTCGGGAGATAACGGTCGGACATGGCATCACGGCGGGATGAACTCAACGCCTACACCTTCGCGAAGCGGCGTTTGATCGCTTCGTTTCTCCAACCCGGCCCCAGCGGCACGGAGGAGGGCGCACCGCGTCCCCTGCGCGCTGTCGCGCCAGGTCTGATCGTCGGAGTCGTCATCATGGCGGGCTTCGGCGCCTGGGGGATGTTCAAGCCGCAGGCACCCAAGGGCTGGGACGACACCGCCGCCCACGTCATCGTCGCCGACAGATCGACGACGCGTTACGTCGTTCTGGGCACCGACGAGGACAAGCAGCTCTATCCGGTGATGAACTACGCGTCCGCCAAGCTCCTCGCCACCAAGGCCGAGGGCAGCGACGATGTCCTCAACGTCGACGAGAAGACGCTCGACAGCGGCAAGATCCCGCACGGCCCGACGCTGGGCATCCCGTATGCCCCCGACCGCCTGCCGGACCCGAAGGAGGCGGCACGGCAGAAGCGTTGGGCCGTCTGCGAACAGCAGAGCCAGGGCGGCCGTGCGGTACAGAAGCAGAGCTTCGTGCTCGCCGGCGCAGATGCCAAGAAGATCGACGGTAAGCAGCGGCTGCACGGCGGCGACGTCCTTTACGTGCAGGCACCGGACAAGACGCGGTACATGGTCGATGCCGGCGGTCGTAAGTACGAGCTGCGGCAGGACGAGGCGTTGCTCAACTCCCTGATGGGCCAGGGCGCCAAGCCCCAGAGGGTCAGCCAGGACTGGCTCGGCACATTGAAGAGCGGCAGCGAGATCCGGTTCCCGGAGATCGGCTCGGGGGTGAACACGCAGACCAAGGCGCCGGGCTTCACCGGTGGCGAGCGGCTCGGCCGGGTCGGCACGGTACTCGTGACCACCGAGAGCAAGAAGAAGCGCCACTACCTCGTCATGCCCGACCGCATCGCACCGATCAGCAACTTCACCGCACGCGTGCTGCTGAACAGCCCCGACCTGACGGCGCTGGGCCAGGACGGCGAGGCACTGAACATCAGCTACGGCCAGTTCCACGCGGGGCGGGGCTTCGCCAACGACAAGTCGTTCACGTGGCCCAAGGAGGACGTGACCCCCGTCAACGCGGTGAGTGGCGGCCATGGTGGCCGGGACACCGTGTGCAACGTCCTGCGGAATGTGAACGCCAAGACCGGCGACACCAAGCTGAGCACGTGGGTCGGCACCGACTACCCGCAGCAGGTCGCGGCCGGCACCACCAGCGCGTACGTCACTCCCGGCACCGGCCTGCTCTTCCGCCAGTTCAAGGGCAAGGAAACGGGCACCGGCTCGGTCTTCCTCGTCACTGACACCGGCCTGCGGTACGCCATCCAGCGCAACGGGGACAGCGACACCGCCGAGTCCACCATCGGTGCGGACGACAAGAAGAAGTCCGAGGAGGCGCAGGAGCGCGTGGCTCAGAAGCTGCTGGGGTACGGGGACACCACCCCGGTACCAGTGCCGGACACCTGGTCCGAACTGCTTCCGACCGGACCTCGGCTGGATGCCAACAGCGCGCGCCAGCCGCAGGGTTCTTGAGGCGGGACAGGCGCTGATGACTTACTCCCTGCCTCGCTCCGTACCGCTGCGCCGCCGCGCGGTGGTAGTCGCTCTGGCCGCCACCTTCGTCGCGGCTCCGGCGATCGGCTCACCTGCCCTGCTCGGCGCCTCGGTCGCCCATGCCGACAGCACCCAGTGCACCTTCCCGTCCAAGCCCATCAAGGGCACGCCGTGGCCCTTGCAGCGCGTTCAACTGGACCGCCTCTGGGAGGAAGGCCAGGGCAAGGGCATCACGGTGGCCGTGATCGACTCCGGGGTGGACCCTCGTAACCGGCAGCTCAGAGATGCCGTCGACACGCGCAGCGGAACTAATTTCCTGAAGCCCAAGAAGGACAAGTACGGGCAGACGACTTCTCCGGGTAAGCCGAACGGCACGACCGACACCGTGGGGCACGGAACAAAAGTCGCCGGCATCATCGCGGCCCGCCCCGATGAAGACCGCACCGGCTTTGTCGGCCTCGCCCCACAGGCGAGGATTCTCCCGATAAAGCAGAACGACGAGAACGGCAGCGGTGACACCGGGACGATGGCCAAAGCCATCAACTACGCCGTCTCCAAAGGCGTCGACGTCATCAACATCTCCCAGGACACCGACAAAGCCCTGCAAGAGGGGAGCGCCCTCCAAACAGCGGTGAACAACGCCCTGAGAAAGCAGATCATCGTCGTGGCCTCCGCGGGCAACGACGGCCTGGGCGGGAACGTCAAAAAGACCTACCCGGCCGCGTACCCCGGTGTCCTGGCCGTGGCCTCGTCCGACCGGAACAACGAGCGGGCGCCGTTCTCTCAGTCGGGCGACTTTGTCGGTGTCGCGGCGCCCGGCGTCAACGTGGTATCCACCGTGCCCGGCGGTGGCCACTGCGTCGACAACGGCACGAGTTTCTCCGCGCCGTACGTCGCAGGGGTCGCCGCACTGCTGCGCGCCAAGTACCCGAAGTGGACAGCGCGCCAGGTCATCACCCGCATCGAGCAGACCGCAGAGCGCTCCATCCCGGGCCGGGACGCCCATGTGGGCTGGGGTGTCGTGGACCCGGTACGTGCCCTTACGGACGACAGCCCGCCAGCCGACAGGCCGATGGCGCGGGGCGGTGTCCAGCAAGCCGCGCTGCCGGATGTGCCGCCCGTCCCGCCGGGGGAGACGTTCGAGGAACGTAACGAGCGGCTGGCGACGTACGCCGTCGTCGGCGCCTCGATCCTGGTGGCCGTCATCGCAGGCGCGGCGATGGTGCACCGCGACTGGCGCCGCCGCTCGGGAAGCCGCCGTCCCCTGCAGGGCTGAATGTTCCGGCAGCCGTTTGCCATGTCTTTGCGATCCCGACAGAGATGAGGCGGCGATGTCGAGGATCGCGCTGGGGCCCGCCAATCCATCACCCAGGACAGCTATATGACGTTTCATCAGTTGCGTCCAGATGTGCACTTTTGTCGACAACGTATAGTTTGCAGTCGGGACGGCGATATGGGTTGGACAATCAACATGTGTTGCCGTACCTATGAAACGATGAGCGAGTAAAGGGGGATGCTCGTGGGACAGAAGTCGGATGGCAGCTCCGCGTCACAGTCGTACGGTGGCACAGGGCTGTTGGGGGGCGGCGGCAGCGCAGCGGACATCAAGCGTGCCCGCGCGACCTTGGTCAGGTTCAAAAGCCGCATCGACGACATTCTCGCGGGTCTGGAGAACAACACTCAGAACCACGTCTCGATCCTTGAGCTCTCCCGCTCGGCGTTCTCCGGCCCGGGAAATTTCCCCGAGGCCGACGGCCTGCACCTCCAGTTCACCAAGGTCCACACCCAGCTGAAGACGCTCTCCACCACTCTGGGAGAGCAGTTGGAGGCGATGGGTATCGCCATCACCGGGGCCAACGTCGGTTTCGACAACCTCGACGTCGACCTGCGGCAGCGGTTCTGGGAGATCCAGGGACGGGTGCAGGAGCGGTACGACGAGGACCGCAGGGCGCAGGCTGCGCAGAAGCAGGCTCCGGAGAAGCGCGCGACCGCCGACGACAAGGACGCGACCCTCTAGTGGTCGGGAGGTGACAGCAGTGGGCAAGCACAGCAAGGCCGGCGGTCGAGGCCGTACGGACTTCGAGAACCACGACCTGGACGAGATGATCGACCTGGTCGAGTCCGCCCGCCCCACCGACATGATGGCCGTGGCCGACGCCCTTGGTGGGGTGGCGCGACAGATCGCCGACGCGGCCAACGAACTCGGCAGGCACATCGACGACGTCGAGTGGGAGGGCGAGGCTGCCAAAGCCTTCCGTACCTGGGGCAAGGATCTCGCGAAAAACACCTTGAAACTGGGGGACTACGCGGACGCCGTCGGTCAGGAGATGGGCAACGTGGGCTTCGGCCTGTCGTCGGTCCAGCACTCCATGCCGACCAGGGCCGACGGCAGGGGCGGAGCCGTCGGTGAAATCCCCGCGCCGGCGCGGATCGTCACCAACAAGGACTACGTCAAGGCGAAGGCCGCCGACGACGCGAAGCACGAGGCTGCCCGCCAGGACGCCATCGTCGAGATGAACAAGCTCAGCTCCTACTACCGGACGTCGGAGGAGCGGCTCGAGGTGGCGTCCCAGGACGCGCCGGTGTTCAAGCCGCCGGAGAACATGGGAATGGTGCCCAAGCCGCCGGAACGCTCCGGGACGCCCATTCAGCCAACGAGTCCGCCCAGCGGCGGTGCCGCCGCCCTGTCGCAGGGCCATGCCACGCCTGAGCACAGTGGGCCGGTGAGCCCACACCACGAAGTGGGCACCGAACTTGACAGTGTCACCATGCCGAAGGCGCCCGACGGCGATACTTCGGCGCGTCCGACGGCTCCCTCGGGCGGAGGCCAGTCGGTGCCTTCGCACACCGTCGGCCCACTGACACCGGGCCCGCCGCCCGGACCTGGTGCGACTCGCTCTCCTGGTGGTTTGCGTCAGTCCCCCCCACCCTTCAGGGGAACCGGGGCTGGCTCGCTCCCGCAGAAGGGCCAATCAGAGCGGAGCAATTCCTCTCTGCCCAGAGGACTCGGCACTCAGGGGCGACTGCCTGGAGATGTGGGAGCCGGCCGGTCTAGCACCATCGGACCGTCTCGTGCGGGGCGCTCCGAAGGTGTCGTTGGCGGTGTGCCGAGGCGACCTGGGGACAACGGCGGAACGGCACGTCTCCCGCGCGGCACGGTGATCGGGGGCGAGCATACGGCTTCAGGCCAAGGCGCCGGGAGTTCAGCCAGCCGACGACTCACGTCGAACCCTGGCGGGATCGTAGGCACCCCCCGGAGCGCTACCCGTGGCGCGAAGGACTTCACACCGGGCGGCACAGGCCTCGTCCGAGGCAGCGGGCCGGCGAGCGGTTCAGGCGGGCCGAGGGCGACGGCTGGACTCGCCTCCGCAAAGAGGGAGCCCGAGCGGGACTCGTCGGCACGCCCGGAATACCTCTCCGAAGACCAAGAGACATGGAAGACACGACGGCGTGACATCGTTCCGCCGGTCATCGACTAGCGCAGGTGGAAGAACAGGTATGACGATGCTGAACAGGCGAGCCAACGCCGAGGGAACATCGCGCCCGCCGCGACTCTGGTCGACCGTGCTCGTCGTGTCATGCGTGCTGACCATGGGACTGTCGGGGGCTGCCCCCGCCTTCGCTGCCGAAGATGTGCGCTCTCAGCAGTGGTACTTGGACGACATGCAGGCTGAAGCGATGTGGAAGGTCAGTACCGGCAAAGACGTCAAAGTCGCCGTTGTGGATACCGGTGTCAACTTGTCGACCCCGTCTCTCCGAGGCCAGGTGCTGCCGGGCAAGGACGTGACAGGTGAGCCGGGTGACGAGAACGATGACTACTCAGGGCACGGCACGACGATGGCTGAGCTCATTGCTGGCACGGGTAAAGGCGGCGGCCTGCGAGGCCTGGCTCCTGGAGCAAAGATCATACCCATCAGGACCGTGCTGAAGGGGATGAAAGTCAAGGGAGATGACCCCGACAGCTTCTTTCGCAAGATTACGGATGCCAAGGCAATCCGTGCTGCGGCGGACAGCGATGCCAAGATCATCAGCATGTCCTTCGGTGGCCCTGGCGTGTCGGCGGAGGAATGGGATGCGACTGAGTATGCAGCGAAGAAGGGGAAGTTGCTGCTCGCCGCTACGGGAAATGAGGGGCAGGCCGGGAACAAGAGAAACTTCCCGGCCGGTTTCCCGGACGTCGTAGGAGTGGCTTCGATCTCGGATACGGGGAAGGTAAGTAAAACCTCCACTCACACGGAAGACACCACTCTTTCGGCTCCCGGTGCCGACGTTCCCGGTTGGTGTGACGCGAAGTTCAAGAGCTACTGCGGCGGAGACGGAGGCACCAGTAGCGCCACCGCCATTGCATCTGCCTCGGCCGCGCTCATCTGGTCCAAGCATCCGGAGTGGAACGCGAATCAGGTCCTGCGGGTGCTGATCGATACTGCCGGCCGAAAGGCGAAGAACGAGGCGGCCAGCAAGTACATCGGTTACGGAGCGGTGCGTCCTCGAATGAATCTCCTCGAGGGGAAGGGCGACCCGGGTGATCCGAACCAGAGCCCGCTCTTCAAAAAGCCCAAGCCCACCAAGCCCCCGTCGTCTGGCGCCTCGGAGGCTGCCGGGTCCGGTGGTGATACCAAGCCCGCCGATAAGGGCAAGAAGGCGAGGGCCGCGGCGGAGACGGACGGCGCGGGTGGCGGTCTGCTGTGGGGCGCGGTGGGCGCCGGTGCCGTCGTGGTCGTTGTGGCGGCCGGCGCGTTTGTCGTCGTGCGGCGGCGTCGCGCCTGATCACGTGACACTCCGGGCGGCGTCGAACCGGCCGAGGACGGCGAAGGAAAACAGCGGGACAACAGAGAGGTAGGGCATGTCCGACAAGCAGCGGGTAAGTGCAGCACGGCTGCAGAAGCTCGAGAACAACATCCAGCAGGTGCTGGACTCCATGAACAACCAGGTCGGTGACCTGGAGCGCATGCTGGAAATGCTGAAGACGCAGTGGCGCGGTCTCGGTGCAGCCCAGTTCCAGAGCCTCCAGACGGAGATCAACCAGCGTCACCGCAACCTGAAGAATCTGATGGGGCATGTGCAGGACGCGGTGGCAGCGAACCGCAAGGGCTCGGGTGCCAATGACGAGGCGATTCGCGCCTCGCTGGGCGGCATCGACCTCAATGGTTCCAAGGCCGGCGACGGGATGATCGCCGCGGGTTCCTACCAGGAAAACTCCCACAACGCTCAGTACGCACAGGGCTCTAAGCTCAGCGCGCTCTGAATTCCCTGGCGCGCTGGCCGCGTGCCGACGCTCAACGTCCCTGTGGACAGCTACATCGAAGGAGGTCGGACATGTCCTTGGACAATCTCGACGACATTGCAGTGTCCTACGGTTCGCTGCACAACGCCTCGGAAGGCATCAAGAAGAACGCCGAACGTCTCCGTGGTGACATGGAGGTTCTGCAGTCCGAGTTGAAGTCGGTCGTCGAATCCTGGGAGGGCGAGGCGCAGCAGGCGTACGCCCGGGTCCAGACGAACTGGGACAAGCAGGCCGACGAACTCTTCAACGTCATGCTGAAGATTGCCGCCCAGGTCAACCAGGCCAGCGACGACTACCGGCACACCGACCTGAAGGGCCGGTCGTACTTCGACATCTGAGTAGGACTCCGGCACAGCGGCCGGATCAAGCGGGGTGGGCATGCGCGGGAGGTGCCCACCCCGCTTTCATATGTGCCGGTCAGGCGCTCTGTCCGGCACGGACGGCGGCGCGGAGAGTGTCGTATGGAGTGAGGTCCGGCTTGCCTTGCAGCGGATCATTGGTGCAGCCCACTGCGCGTGCCATTTTTCGGGCGACGGCCTGCAGGGCTGTCAGTTGATTGTCTCGGGGGTTGCCCTTTGCGTCACGGCTGCGTGGGGAGATGGAGTTCTCTACATGAGCGATGAGAAACCTGTCACGCTGCGGTGACGCGTTTTTTGGTGGTGTGCACGGAACATAAAGGTGGGAGCGTTCCGGTGAGGATTCCCCGATGGCCCCGTCGAGGTTGTAGTACGTGTAGTCGTCGAGCGGTTCGCTCTCCCGTTCAATAGAGTACTTGTAGCGCCAACCGAAACTGAACGCTAGGTCACCGGAACCTTCTAGAGTTCGGGGATAGAGGGAGCAAACGTCGCGTTCTGAACTGTCCGCCGGGGAAAGCGGATCGGTGAGACCCCGTTTCATCTCCTTTGCGACATCGAGGACAGCACCGTCATCAGCCGTCTTCAGGTCCTTGGTGCCGAGCAGGCCACTGAGGGCTTTCTCTGCAGTATGGTCACCGGTGATACCGCAGAGGTCTCCTGCTTCCTTTTCGGCCTCATCACCGGGCGAGGTAGACGCGCAAGAGGTCAGGCCTAGCGCCAGCACGCCAACCGTTACAGCGGTCAGAAGATTCCGAACCATTTGTCTTCTTCCTTGTGCTCGTACGGGTCGATCCCCATGGACTCGGTCATATCTCGACCATCGCCGTAACCGTCGGTGGAGAACCTCTTCAGCATTGTCTGCAAGGTGTCTCGATCTTCTTCGGGCAAGGCACCGCCGCCCTGTGCCTCAATGTTCTGTGCGTAGATATCCCCAGGAATTCTGGCTTTACGTTTTCCATTGGCGAAGTAGTCGTTGAGTACCTCTTTCTTGTCGTCGCCCGGATCGAGTTTCTTTTCCTCCGATTTTACGTGTTCGCCGTATTCCTCGCTGAAAAGGGTGTTTGCGGCTTCGCCGAGCGTGTCCGATGCGACGTCCGCCGCGACGGGCGCGAGGACGGCACCGGCAGCTGGGTTAATCAGGCCCACTCCGATGCCTGTCACCGCTCCGACCCCGAGACCGGCCCATTCGCCACTCTTCTCCAGGGAGGCGATCTGGTCCTCGGCCTCGGCGTCCAGGTCGCTGCAAATCTGGTTAGCAATCGTGTGATCGAGGATGCTTTGAGTGTTGCCATTCACACGAGCCGCTTCGAGGGCGTTGTCGTAGTGCAGCATTCCGTAGTCGTCGCGGTGCGGCGGATTGGCCATCATGACGCTGAGGGAGTAAGACCCGTTGGCCATCGACACCGCCGTGTGGGCGTCCTTGTCGCGCGCGATGACCGTGAGAAAGTCGACGGCATCGTCGTGCTTGATATTGAGTGCTCCGGGATATGTCGCCTTGAACGGTGAATCGTTGCGTGTCTCGCCAGGCTTTGCATCGAACGCCAAGTCCGACACGCCGTAGTTGATGTCATCGATGTAGGCCGCTCCCATGCGGCCCAGACTGTCGGCGATACCCTGCTGCTTGTTCATGAGGTCGCCGTCATCGATGTATGCGGCGATGACCTTCTTCATGACTGCGGCAGTATCCTTGTTGCGATGGTCGGTCAGTTCGGCGCCCGATGTCTTGTCGTCGTAGGGGTAGCCGATGGTCGCCGACTCCAGAGCATGCCCCAGGGACTTGTACCCCGCCACGACCTTGTCATCGGAGATACCGTCGTTGTCGACCGGCCACTCACGGTTGTTGTCGCCGCCCTTGACCAGGTAGTTGAATACGGATCGGTCCTTGCCATCACCGCCCTCGAACTTGCTGTTGAAGAAGTCGGTGGAGGCGTCGGGGCTGTGGCCGAGGGACTCCATGAGGCCGGTCATGGGGTCGCCTCCGTAGTCGTTGTCGGCGCCGAAGTTGAGTTGTGCGCGGTTACGCATCCAGAGTTCTTCCGGACCCATGCCGTTCTTCTCCTGCTGCTGGTTCTCGAAGTGCAGGAGGGACTTGCCGTACTTGTCGAGGAACCGGTCGTCGAAGTCGCCCTTGCGCATCAGATTGCTCATGATCTGGTAGCCGAAGGGTTCGTTCATGCTGCCGTCGCGGTGGAACTGATTGTCACCGAGCTTGATGACGGAGTTCTCCCAGTGGTGCATCGCCGGTGTGTCGGCGCGGGTGGCCGTGGCGAGTGTGAGACTGAGATTGTCCTGCAGCTTGGCGACGGCCTTCAGGCGGTCGGGGTCCGCCTGCGGACCCTTGCCGGCGCCCGGATCGGCGATACCCCGCCAGAACTCCAGCGTCTTTTTCGGTCCGAGCTCGGTGGCGAAGCGTTCGGAGAAGAACGGGTCGTCCTTGTGCTTGGCAAGGTAGGAGTTGAGGTGTGCGAGCTGCTTGTCGGACAGCTCGTCCATGCTCGCGAGCTTCACGGCGGCGTCCGCGTCCTTCGCCGCTTCCTTCCGCCCGGCGAGTGCGTCCTTCATGCTGTCGGCGCCAGCGGTATTGAAGCCGCGCTTGGCGCCATTGGGGTCCTGCTGGAGGGCCCAGCTCAGGGCCTGATCCGCTTCGGTGGCGTCCTTGCGGGCGCGGTTGATGCGCTCTCGGAAGTGCTCGATCGCCTCGGCGTGCTTCTTCTTTTCCTTGTCGTAGGCCTTGGAGCCGGGCTCGGCCTCGACGTCGACGCGTCCGGCTTCGCTGATGCGCAGCCCTTCGGTGTTGCGCACGTCCGTGCGTACGGACTCCAGTCGGCTCTTGGCGGACTTGAAACGCTCCAGGGCAGTTTCGAGAAGGCCATGGATGTCCTTGGCCTCGTCGGAAGCGGCCTTCAGCTCCTTCTCGATGGCGTCGAACTTATCGAAAGCGGCCTTGGCGGTGTCGCCTTCCCAGTCGGAATCGCGTAGCCCTTTCGAGACCTTTGTGCGAAAAGCGGATGCGGCAGCATCCATCTTCCCGGGAAGCTTCTGCCACTTTTCGACAGCGGTGGAGAGGTGAGAGAAGTTGGCATCGAGGATTGCGGCGTAAGAGAGCATGTTGTGGTCCGGTATCTATACGACGACGAGTGAGGGGGGAACCGGGACGGAAAGGGGTTCTGCCAGCTGCCCGCTATTTCTTCTTGTCGTCGTCCGTCCCTTCCTTGGGCTTATGCTTCGCCGCTTGGGCCAGGTCTTGAGACTTGAAGGCGTGGGCGGCATCGCGCAGGCCTCCGGCCACACCGTGCTGCAGGAGCCCCTTCACGTAGTCCATCTGGCTCTGCCAGCGCTCGGTGAAGGCGTCGATGCCGGCCGCCGACTCGAACCCGTCCAGCCCCTTCTTGGCCGACTTGAGCTCGCTCATCGCCGCGTCATCGGCCGTCGCGAAATCGTGGCGCACTGTCAACGCTTCCTCCGCCCGGTTCCGCAGTACCGACGGCGTGACATGGAGCTTCTTCCCGTCACCCCCCTTACCCCCGCCGTCGCCCTTCGTGCCGGCCAGGGTCATTCGGGCGTTGTCCTGGCGGGAGGCTGCCGCTTCGGCCTTGAGTGAGGCCCATTCGTCTTTGAAGGACATGGATGTCCGCTCCCCCGTGGTTCGAGACCCGCTCGTCACGCTGACGCAGGTGCTGGTGTGCACCCGGAGCATCGTGGGTCATGTTCGATTCCGAATTCAACGTATCAAGGTGGTCCTCGCTCGGGCCCGGGGCAGCGCGGCCCCGGGCCCGAGCGGTGCGGCTAGCTTTCCGGGGCCCAGCCCAGCTGGACCAGTGGCGTGCCTCGCTTGCGGGAGACGAAGTAGCCACGGCCCGGCGGGAGCGGATGGGGTCGGACACCGCCGAGTACATCGCCTTCGTTGCGGTCGCCGGACAGGACGACGCCTTGCGCGCCCAGTTCCTTGATGCGCTGCATGAAGGGTTCGAACATCGAGCGTGAGGCGCCGGCCGAGCTCCGGGCGATGATGAACCGGATGCCGATGTCCCGGGCGAACGGGAGGTTCTCGGTGAGTATGGCGAGCGGGTTGCCGCTGGAGGTGGCGACCAGCTCGTAGTCGTCGACCACGATGAAGACCTTGGGCCCCGTCCACCAGCTGCGGTCGCGCAGCTGCTGGGGCGTGACGTCGGGTGCCGGCGCGCGCCGGTTCATCAGGCCCTGCAGGGCTTCCATGTGGGCCTCCATGGAGTTCGCCATCGGCGCGTACTCCAGGAGGTGGGAGTCCGGGACGGCGCCCAGCAGCGAGCGGCGGTAGTCGCCGACCACGATCTTGGCGTCGTCCGGGTGGTACCGCTCGGAGATCTGTTTGGTGAGCAGCCGGATCAGGGCTGTCTTACCGGATTCGCTCTCGCCGAAGACGAGGAAGAACGGGTCGGTCTCGAAGTCGACGAAGACCGGCGCGAGGTCGGTCTCGTCGATGCCGAAGGCGATGCCGCGCTCGGGGAACTCGCTGCCCTTCGGGAGGTGGTGCGCGGGCAGTTCGCGAGGCAGGAGGCGGACGGCGGGGGCGGGCTGGTAGTGCCAGTGCTCGGCAACCGAGCGGACCATCGCGGCGGTGCCGTCGGACAGGTCGTCGGCCGAGCTGCTGCCGTCGATACGCGGCAGGGCGGCCATGAAGTGGAGCTTTTCCGGAGTCTGGCCGCGGCCGGGCACGCCGGCGGGTACGTTCGCGGCGACCTTGCGGTCGAATTCGGAGTCCATGGTGTCGCCCAGCCGCAGCTCCAGCCGGTTCATCAGCTGATCCTTGAGCGCGGCCCGCACTTCCATGCTGCGGGAGGCCGCGATCACCACGTGGATGCCGTAGCCGAGGCCGCGGGCGGCGATGTCGGCGACCAGTCCCTCCGCGTACTCGTACTCGGCGCGGAAATTCGCCCAGCCGTCGATGACGAGGAAGACGTCTCCCCAGGGCTGATCGGTGATCTCTCCACGCGCGCGCATGCGCCGGTAGGTGGCGATGGAGTCGATCTCGTGGGCGCGGAAGTACTCCTCGCGGCGGTTGAGGATGCCGGCGACCTCGGCGACCGTGCGGCGGACCCGCTCGGAATCCAGACGGGAGGCGACGCCACCGACGTGGGGAAGGCCGGCGATCGCGGACATGCCGCCACCGCCGAAGTCCAAGCAGTAGAACTGCACCTCGTACGGGGTGTGAGTGAGGGCGAAGGACGAGATGAGGGTACGCAGCAATGTGGACTTGCCCGACTGCGGGCCACCGATGATCAGCATGTGACCCGCGGCGCCGGAGAAGTCGCGGTAGAGCGGGTCGCGTCGCTGTTCGAAGGGCCGGTCGACCAGGCCGAGGGGAACGACGAGGCGGCTCTGCTGCGGAGCGTCGGGAAGGCACAGACCACGTTCCTGCGTGGGCGTGAGGCCCGGCAGGAGTTCGTCGAGCGGCGACGCCTTGTCCAGTGGGGGCAGCCAGACCTGGTGGGCGGGGGTGCCCTGGCCTTCCAGGCGACGGACGATGACGTCCAGGACGGTATCCGCCAACGCGTCGTCCTCCGCGTCGGCCCGTGGCTCGGGAGCCGTGACGGGATCCGGCTGGATGTACTGCACCGGCACCGGGGCTGCGGTGAACAGGACCGGACGCCGGGCGGCCGGCACCGGCCCCGATGGTGTGGCGGAGCGAGAGCCGGCTGAACGGTAGACGCCGGAGACGTAGGCCGCCTTGAAGCGGATCATCTCCTCCGTACCGAACTTCAGGTAGCCGGAACCCGGAACGGACGGCAGGTGGTACGCGTCGGGGACACCCAGCGCGGCGCGCGACTCGGCCGCGGAGAAGGTGCGGAGGCCGATGCGATAGGAGAGGTACGTCTCCAGGCCGCGGAGCCGCCCCTCCTCCAGGCGCTGCGAAGCGAGCAGGAGGTGGACACCCAGGGATCGGCCGATGCGGCCGATCTGGATGAACATGTCGATGAAGTCCGGCTTGGCGGTGAGCAGTTCGCTGAACTCGTCGATGACCAGGACGAGGGAGGCGATCGGCTCCAGCGGAGCGCCGGCGGCCCGGGCCTTCTCGTAGTCGTGGATGTTGGCGTAGTTGCCGGCGTCGCGGAGCATTTCCTGGCGGCGGTTCAGCTCGCCCCGGATGGAATCACCCATACGGTCGACAAGGGTGAGGTCGTCCGCGAGGTTGGTGATGACCGCCGCGACGTGCGGCATGTCGGACATCCCGGCGAAGGTGGCGCCACCCTTGAAGTCCGCGAGGACGAAGTTCAGCGTCTCGGAGGTGTGGGTGACCGCGAGGCCGAGGACGAGCGTCCGCAGCAGCTCGGACTTGCCGGACCCGGTGGCGCCGACGCACAGCCCGTGCGGCCCCATGCCGTCCTGCGCGGCCTCCTTGAGGTCGAGCATCACCGGCTGACCGTGCTCGCCGACGCCGATCGGTACGCGCAGCCGCTCGGCCTGCGACCGGGGGCGCCAGGTCCGCTGGGTGTCCACGGAAGCGGCGTCACCCAGGTTGAGAAGATCGGTGAATTCGAGGTTGGCGAGGAGCGGGGCGTCGTCGTCCCCACCGGCGCCCATCCGCAGCGGGGCGAGCTGGCGGGCCAGCGCCTCCGCGGCCTCCAGGGAGAGGCTGTCCGGGGTGCCTTCGTAGACCACGCCACGGCCGGACTCCAGGCGCAGCGTTCCCGGGCGTGCGACGACGGACAGCCCGCCGCGCGGGGCGCTCAGTTCGCCTTCGACGACCTCGATGACGGTCACGCCCTGCAGGCCTTCGGGGGAGGCGAGAAGCGAGGTCGGCAGGACGCTGGCGCCGTCCAGAACCACCACCACGTGCGGGGCGTCCAGCACGGGCTGTGCGTCGGCGTTGAAGCGGGGACGGCTCTCCAGGTGCGTGGCGAGCATTGTCTCCAGGTCGTAGGTGTTCGTGGCGATGGTGCGCGGGCTGCCGGCCCCGTCGGCCGGGCCCATGGCCTGCACGTGCGGCAGCCACTTCGCCCATTCCCAGCGTCCGGTCGTGTCAGCTCCGGCGGCGACCGCGATGACCAGATCGTCAGGGGAGTGCAGCGCGGCCAGCGAGGCGACCATCGCCCGGGCGGCGCCGTGGACGGACTCCCGCTCACCCGAGACGGTCACGTGGTAGAAGGCGCGGAGGGAGACGGCCATCGGCAGCCCGTCGAGGGTGCTGTGCACGGACAGGAACTGCTGCATCGCGCCGGCGGTGAGTGGCTCCAGCTCGTCGACGGGGGCCGTCTCGGGTGCGATCAGGGGTGTCGACAGCTGCTGGGCGCCGAGTCCGACGCGTACCTGGCCGAAGTCCTCATCGCCGACTCTGCGTTCCCATACCCGGCTGCCCTCGGCCACCAGCGACCACAGTTGGTCGGGGGAGGGATGGAGGTAGAACTGCGCGTCGCGCTGTTTGCCTGCCGTGGCCCGGACCTTCCGCCGCGTCTGGGCGAGGTACTTGAGATAGTCACGGCGTATGTCCGCCATCTGCCCCTGCGAACCGCGGCGGTAGCGGACGATCGCTGCGATGGCCATGGCGGCCGTCGACGCCATCATCACCATGCCCATGATCTTCATGAACGGCTGGCCGCTCTGGAAGTAGAAGACCACCGACCCGCCCATTCCCAGCATGGGCAGGACCTGCATCAGCATGCCTTCCTGCTGACCTCTGGGCAGTTCGGGCGGGGACTCCAGTACCACCGGCTCGGTGGGCACCTCCGTCGGCAAGGTTCGCGGCGGACGCTTTATGACGATCTGGCTCACCGACGTACCAATCCCTCTTGACGAACGGGACGCTTCGCTGCCGGCACCCCCGTGGCGACGGCCTCCGTCCGGTCAGGAGATCCTAGTGGGAATTGAGGTGACCAATGGGCGCTAGGGTGACGCGCGGTAGCTCCGCGCGATCCCTGGGTCGCGTCGTGTACACAAATGCGAACTGAGGCGGGAATGCCGGGAATGAGGGGGACCAGCTGGTGAGTACGACGGCCATGACCACGGCCGCGGGGGTGTCCACGGGCTTCAGCCGGGTCACGATCGTCGCGCCGGACAGCCGCATCGATGTGGCGCTGCCCGACGACATTCCGGCCGCGGACATCTATCCGGAGATTCTTCGGCTCAGTGGTCAGACGCCCGCCGAAGGGGCGCCCGTCGGCTACCACTTGGTGCGCCGGGACGGCACCGTCCTGGACGGGGCGCGGTCCTTCTCCGCCCAGCGCATCCTCGACGGTGAAGTGCTCATCCTCCGCCCGTTCGGCGAATCGCTGCCGCCCGCCGTCTTCGACGAGGTCTCCGACGCCGTCGCGACCGCCGTCACGCGGGACCGCACCTTGTGGAGCGACGACCTGCTGCGGGTCGCCGGGCTCACCGGCGGCGGGGTGCTCCTGTCGCTGATGGCGCTCGTGCTGTGGTTCGCGGACCCGGTCCGCCACGACATGCACGGCCTCGCGGGCATCCTCGCCACGGTCGCCGGTGTACTGCTGGTCGCCCTGTCCGCCGTCCGCGCGCGGGTCTACGACGACCGGGCGGCCTCGGTCGCGCTGGGGCTCGGTGCGCTGCCGAACGTCATGGTCGCCGGTACGGCGCTGCTGCCGCTGGCCGACGGACACGGTGTGGGGCGGCTGCAGTTCCTGCTGGGCTGTGTCGCCGTGCTGATCGCCTCGGCGGTACTGATCGCCGCATCGCCGGGCGGCGGTGGCCCGTTCGTCGCCTCTGCTTTCGCCGCCGCGGTCGGCACCCTGGCGACCTTCATCGCCGTCCTCGCCGAGCTGCGTCCTGCGGATGTCGCGGCGGTCTGCGTACCGTTCGTCATCGGCGTCATCGCCTTCCTGCCGGGGCTGTCCGCACGATTCGCACGGCTTCCGATCGGTTACGAGCCGCCGCGCACCGGCGGATACGACGACCCGGACGCTTCCGCCG
Source organism: Streptomyces sp. NPDC053560 (assembly GCF_044544605.1). Taxonomy (NCBI): domain Bacteria; kingdom Bacillati; phylum Actinomycetota; class Actinomycetes; order Kitasatosporales; family Streptomycetaceae; genus Streptomyces; species Streptomyces sp. NPDC053560. Next base: position 532,521 of record NZ_JBITXI010000006.1, read on the forward strand.
ACGGCCCTGGCCCGGTCGACGCCGAGCGCATCGCCGACCAGGCCCGGCGCGGCCACGACATGCTGGTCGGTCTGGTCGGGGGCTGCGCCGCGGTGCTGACCGTCGCGGCCGGAGTGCTCGGCTTCTCCGGCTCCGCCTGGGGGCAGGGCCTTGCCCTTGCCGCCGGTCTCGGGACGCTGCTGCGCGCCCGGCTGTTCCGTTACACCAGCCAGGTCATCTGCGCTCTGGTGGCGGGCCTGGCCGTGCTCTCCCTGCTGGCGGTGGGCCTGGCCGTGAACTCACCCGCCACCCTGCCGGGCGCCCAGAATGCCTTCGACATCCGGATCATCTGGCTGTCCGTCACCATCGCCGTTCTTGCAGCCGTGATCACCGCGATCGGCCTTGTGGTGCCCAGCAAGGGTCTCACCCCGTTCTGGGGCCGGATGGCCGAACTGTTCGAGAACCTGGTGCTGTTGTCCCTGGTGCCGCTGTGCCTGGCCGTGCTGGACGTCTACAGCTCGGTGCGCAGCATGACGAGCTGACCGGAACCGGTACGCAGTACATCGCCACGGGGGAGGAACGTTCATGGAGCCGCTGCGTCTGGACGATCCGCGGCAGTTGGGGCCGTACCACGTCCTCGGGCGGCTCGACTCCGAGTACTCCGCGATACCGGTGCCGGGGCGGCGTTACATCGCCCGGGAAGTGAGCGGGAGCCGCACGGTGGTCGTCACCGTGCCGCCGGCGGCCGTGGCGGAGGATCCGCGGTACGGCGCGCGCTTCCTGACCGAGGCGGAGAACGCCCGCCGGCTGCCGCAGACGCTCCGTCTGCCGTGGTGCCGGCCGGTCGACGAGATCGGGGGCGGGGCCGGTGCCGGGCTGCCCTGGCACGCGGCCCCTTATCTTCCCGCCCTGCCGCTCGTGTCGGTGGTCGACCTCCACGGCGGACCGCTGCCGGAGAGAACCGTGCGGGCCCTGGGCGCCGCCGTGGCGGAAACGCTGGCGGCGCTGCACGAGGCCGGTCTGGCGCACGCCGGTGTCGCGCCCGGAGCGGTGCTGGTGGCCGGGGACGGGCCACGGCTGACCGGATTCGGGGATGTCCGCGCGGCCGCCGAGGACGGCGCGCCGCGTACCGGAGCCCCCGGCATCGTCATGGAGTTCCTGCCGCCGGAGCAGGCGGCGGGCGGGCGGCCCCGCCCCCTGGGGGACGTCTTCGCGCTGGGCGCCGTGCTGGCGTGGGCGGCGACCGGGCGGGCGGCGCCGGAACCGGAGCTGCTCCCGGAAGGCCTGAGGGACATCGTGCTCTCCTGCCGCGCGTCCGACCCCGCGCACCGTCCTACCGCGGGTGCCGTCCGGGACGCGCTGCTCCAAGAGGCGCGGCAGCAGACGGCCGGCTCCGGCGCCGGTGCACCCGCCGCGACCAGCCTCGACGCGACGTCGGACCGGGCGGCCGGCGTGCTGGGGCCGGAATGGCTGCCCGGCAGGGTGATCGCCGGAATCGTCGCGCAGTCGGCGGGTGTGCTGGCGGCAGAGGTGGAGACAGGGGAGTCCGAGGCGACGGCCGGGGTGCTGGCGCCGCGCAGGGGAACGGCGCTCGACGGTGCCGCGCATCCGGCCACTCAGCTGTCTTCGCAGGGTGCCGGGCGTGACGACACCACGAAGGGGGCGGCCCGCCCCGGCTTCCCGGACGCCCCGGTGGACACCGCACCGGTCGTCGGCGCGGCTTCGGACCGGGGTGACTCCTCCCGGCGCGCGCTCCTCCTGGGCGCCGCCGCGGGCGTCGCCGGCCTCGCCGTCGGTGGCGGTGCCGTATGGGCCGCGACCGCGCCCTCCGAGCACAAGCCCACCGCCGCCGAGCGCCTCATGGCCGCCCATCGCACGCGCCGCCGTCTCAAGGGCGCCTCCCCGCAGCCCCGTTGGCGTCACGACCTCAAGGGCGCGCCGGTGCACGCCCCATACATCTGGCGGAACCGAATAGTGGTCCTCACGGGCCGTACCGAGACCGTGGGCCTGGACCTACGGACCGGCAGACGGCTGTGGACCCAGGAGACGGTACGGCCGACCGGGCCGGCGGTTCCCGTCGACGACGAACTGATCCTGATCCCGAGCCGTTCCGTCGCCGTCGTGGCCGCGCGTACGGGAGAGATCGCCTGGCAGGACAAGCGTTACGGGCGGACCGGACGCCTGCCTTTCGAGCGCCAGCTGGGCGTCGACGGCAGCAGCGTCTGGTTCGCGGCCGCCTCGTCGCGCGGCGAGCGCGTCGTCGTCGCGTACGACCTCGACCATCGTGAGGAATCCTGGCGCAGCCCGCTGTCCGCCGAGGCCGGTGGGGGACAGCTCACGGATGACGCGCTGATCGTGACAGCGGCGGCCGACCCGAAGTCGGCGGACGACGAAGTCCTCACGTCGTTCGCCTTCGCCCGTAAGGACGGTGCCGAGCGGGACGCAGTGACGTACCAGGGCGCCGCGGCAGGAGCGCCGGCCGTCGTGGACGGCGAAGGGATGCTTCTCGTAGCCGCAGGAAAGTACCTCCGTGGTTACGACCTGAGCGCCGGCGGCAAGGCCAAGTGGTCGGTGCGAGCCGTGCGCGGCGCAGCGGGCGAGAAGGTTCCGGTGTTCGGGCCAGTGGCCGTGCACGGCGGCAAGGCCTATGCCGCTGACGGCGGGTATGCGGTGCATGCCCTGGAGACGGCGACGGGCGACATCGTGTGGCAGCGCCAGTACGGATTCCAGCTGCCGGAGAGGCCCACTGCGCCGGACGTCGTGGTGAGCCCGTCCGGCGACACGCTGGTGGTGGCCGACGACTACGAGGTGGACGCCGTGGACGCCCGCGACGGCACGCTGCGGTGGCGCTTCGCCGACCTCAGGGACAGCGACGGGGTGCCCGGCGGGCCGGCCCGCCGGAGGGCGGCGGTCACGGACGACACGGTGGTCGTGCTCAGCGGCCGCGCCGTCTACGGCCTGCCGGCGGCCTGACCTCCGCCGCCGGCCCATCAGCCGGAAACGACCGATCACCGACAGGAGAAGGGACGCCATGCACGCGCCGCAGCCGGACACCGAGCGGGCCTGCGGCCCGTATCGCATCCTCCGCGGCCGGTCCGCACCGGGCGGGTCCGCGGCCGTCCGCTGTCTCCTCGCGCGGGAGGAGCGTTCGGGGCGCGTCCATACGCTGATGCTGCCGCCCGACGGCTCGTCCCACGACCCTGCCTATGCCGTGCGGTTCCGTGCCGAGGCCGAGAACTCCCGTCGGCTGGCCGGACCTTGGTTCGCTCCGGTGACGGCGGTCTCGCTCCCCGGAGCCGAACCGCCCTGGGTCGCCTACGACTGCTTCCCCGCCCTTCCCCTCCCGGCGGCGCTCGCCGTGCACGGCGGACCGTTGCCGGCCGCCACCGTGCGGGCGCTGGGAGCGGCGCTCGCGGAGGCGCTGGCCCAGGCGCACGCCAATGGCATGGTGCATGCCGGGGTCTGCCCCGCGTCCGTCCTGCTCACTCCGTACGGGCCACGGCTGACCGGCTACGGACTGGTGCGGTCCGCCGCGGTCGACGGTGCCGACCGCAGCGAGGCGCCGGGCATCGACGCCTCGACGTTGCCGCCCGAACAGCGGTCCGGCGGCCGGCCCCGCCCTCACGGCGATGTGTACGCGCTGGGGGCCGTGCTGGCGTACGCCGTGACCGGGCGGACCGGGGCCGACCCGGCCGAACTGCCCGAGGAATTGCGTGCTCCGTTGGCAGCATGCCTGGCCCAGGACCCGGCGCAGCGTCCGCAGCCCGCCGACCTGGCACGGCAGCTGGCGTCCGTGGCGGAGACGAGAGGGCTGCCGCTGTCGGTGTCGCAGGAACTGGAAGCTCAGATCGCCGCGCATCCAGTCGTTCCGGGGGCGGGCCAGGAGACGGCCGGTGCCGACGGGGAGACCGCGACGGCACGCCCCCTGCACGGTCTGCGATCGCGCCGCGCCTTGGTGACCGCCCTCGCCACCGGTGCGGCCGGTCTCGCCATCGGCGGGGGCGCCGCCGCCGTCGCCCGCGCCGTGGGAGTGGGGGCACAGGCGCCGCGGACGCCCCTGTACCGGCGCGGTTCCGCTCCCGCGCCACTGTGGCGGTACGACCTGGGCGACGGTGAAGCGGTGGGCATCAGGGCGCTCGGGCGCGAGCGGATCGCGCTCACCGCCTCGGACACCTACGTCGCCGCCGTGGATCTCCGTACGGGCAAGGAGCTGTGGAAGCGGGACGACCTGCTGGCCTTTGGCGACATGCTGCTGCTGGACGACGGCACGGTGGCCATGCCGGAGTACGACGCGCTGGCTTTCTTCTCCCTCCGCACCGGCCGCATCCTCTGGCGGGAGAAGGGACGCGACGGCACGGAGGGGCTGGAGCAGGGGCCGCTCGTCCGGGCCGACGGCAAGACGCTGTGGTACGTGCTGAAAGGCGCCGGAGACGGCGAGTTCGACAGCGACAAACAGACCCTGGCCGCGTACGACGTCGGCCGCCGCAAGGAGACCTGGCGCTCACCGCTGCCCAAGCTGTTCTTCCCCGATGACTTCGACGTCGAGGCGTTGCTGACGAAGGAAGCCCTGCTGCTGCCCAGCAACAGCGACGAACAGGAGTACGGAGATCCGAAGTTCTGGCGCGTCTTCCACCGTGCCGGCGGAAAGCCGGGCCGGACCTACCTTTTCCAGGGGTGGGACGACTACGACTGCACGACCCTGCTGGTCAGCGGCGATCTGATGGTCTACAGCATGAAGTCCTCCCTCCGCGCCCGGGACCTGCGGAGCGACACCCAGCGGTGGAAGCTGGCCCTTGACGGAACGACGACCGACGCTGCCTTCGCCGTGCACGGACACATGCTCTACGTGACCGATGACGCGGGCATCACGCACGCCGTCGACATACGCCGGGGCGAGCGCCGCTGGCGGAGCCGGGCACGGAGACATTTCCGCGCCGAAGCGGGCACCGCCGTCAGCCACTCCGGACGCACGGTTGTCCAGGCCTACGGTGGGGAGACCGAAGCGCTGGACGCCGCCGACGGTACGGTCCGCTGGCGGCTCGCCCTGACCGGCCAGGGCACAGCGGCCGCCGGTGAAGCAACCCTGCTCGGCCCCGCCCCCGGAATGATGACCGTGGTGCAGGGGAAAGCCCTCTACGCGCTGCCGGTGGACTGACTCATGGCTTTTCCGCTCACCCACGACGATCCGCAGCGCCTGGGCCGGTACACCCTCATCGCCCGGCTGGGCGGCGGCGGTATGGGCACTGTCTACCTCGGCCGTTCGCCGGGCGGCCGCACGGTCGCGCTCAAGACGATGCACGCCCCGCTTGCCGGCCAGACGGAGTTCCGCACCCGATTCCGGCTGGAGGTCGATGCCGCGCGGGTCATCGGCGGACAGTACGGTGCCCAGGTCGTCGACGCCGACCCACTGGCCGAGACGCCCTGGCTGGCCACGGAGTACGTACTGGGCCCGCCGCTCGACGACGCCGTCGCCCTGTGCGGGCCGCTGCCCGAGGACGCCGTACGAGCCCTGGGTGCGGCGCTGTGCGAGGCGCTCGGCCAGCTCCACCGCTCCGACGTCGTGCACCGCGATCTCAAGCCGTCCAACATCCTGCTCACCGCCGCAGGCCCCAAGGTCATCGACTTCGGCATCGCCCGGGCAGCCGGCGACGACCGGCTCACCCGGACCGGCTCGGCGGCCGGTACGCCTGCCTTCATGTCCCCGGAACAGGCGACGGCGCGCGAACACACCCCGGCCGGCGATGTTTTCGCCCTCGCCGGTGTACTGGTCTTCGCGGCCACCGGCCGGGCCCCCTTCGGCGGTGGCCAGGCTGCCGATCTGCTCTACCGGGTGCGCTACGCCGAGCCCGATCTCACCGGAGTGCCGGATGCGCTGCGGCCCGTACTCGTCCGCTGCCTGACCAAGAACCCGGCCGACCGACCCGGCACCGCTGAGCTGGGTCACATGCTGGACGACGGCGGCGTGGGCAGCAGTGGGCACTTCGCGGACCGCCTGCCCGCCGCGGTCCTGGCCGACATCGCCCACCGCAGCGCGGCGGTATGGGACATCCGTCCGTCCCGGCTGGCCGCATTGGACACGAGGGAAGCCGGCGACGCGACCGCGTCGGCCCCGGACGACGGCCGACGCGTCGGCCGGCTGTCCCGGCGAGGCCTTCTCGGCATCGGCGCATCCGTGCTCGTGGCCGGAGCCGTTGGTGGTGGAGTCGCCCTGTTCGGCACCGAGACGCAGCCGCCGGATTCCGGCGACAGGAAGCCGGCCGGTGGTCCCGGGAAGGCACCGGAGCTGTCCTGGAAGGTGGTGCTGGGCAACGACGGTCAGATGTACACCACGTACGTCCCCGGCGACCATGTCGCGATCGTGACCGAGACCGGCCTCCGGACCGTCGACGCACGCACCGGCGCCGAAGGCGGCACCAACGACATGATCACCAGCGGCGACACCGTGACCACCGATGGTGAGCGGCTCTTCGCGGTCGACGAGAACGAGGGCCTCCGTATCAGCGAGGTCGATGCCGCAACCGGTAATTTCCGCACGCCCCTTGCGCACTACAAGGGCCCTGCGGGCGTGACGCCCAGGCTGCTGGGCGCGAGTGGGAACCTGATCTTCGCCCAGGGGTCTTCGGGGAAGGAAGGCACGCTGTGCATTGCCTATGACAAGCGCACCGGCAAGGAAGCGTGGCGGCACCGTTCGAAGGAGTCGCAGGGCCTCGGCCCCGTCACACCCGCCGGCCGGCACCTGATCACCTCGGCCGGCGGGCGGATGATGCTGCTCGACGCCCGCAGCGGCCGAACGGTCTGGACGCGGAAACTGTCCGACCCCGGTGGCTACACCCTCGGCACCACACCCGGTCAGGAAGACACTCCACAACTCGTCTTCGACCATGGGCCCGACCTGCGCGCGATCCGGCTGAGCGACGGCGAGGTCGTCTGGAGCTTCGGCAAGGGCCGTGCCCCCACCGCGGAGAAGTCGGGAAACATCCGGGTCAACTACGGTCCGCCGGTCCTCAAGGACGACGTCCTCTACTGCGCCGAACGGGATACCGGTCTGCTCGCACTGGATGCGCGCACCGGGAAACTGATCCGGGAACAGGAAAAGGGCACAGGCCCCGTCATCGACATGTATTCGACGCCTGCCGTCGGCGAGAAACACCTCTACGTCAAGCCCGACAGCGGTCACTGGGCCATGGCCATCGAGCTGCGCACACATCGCACCGCCTGGACCTTCCAGGGGCCGAGCAACAGCAACACCGGCGTGGAGATGACCGCCCTGCCCGGCGTGGCCCGGCTGCTCATGGACGACAGCGAGACCGTCTGCGCCATCCCCCTCGAATAGCCGCCCACCGGCATCGGCCCCCCGGACCCCACGAACCGCCAGGAGCAACCCCCGTATGCAACCCCTGTCCACCGGCGACCCCCTGCGCCTGGGCCCCTACCGTCTCCTCGGCGTACTCGGCGCCGGCGGCATGGGCAAGGTCTACCTGGGCCGGGACGCCCAGGGGCGGCCCGCCGCGCTCAAGGTGCTCCGCCCGGAGCTCGCGCACGACGGCCATATGGTGCAGCGCTTCCTTCGCGAGGCCCATGCGGCACAGGCCGTCACGGGCAAGGGAGTCGCCCGGGTGCTGGGGGCGCAGACCGAGGGCGGACGGCAGTGGATCGCCAGCGAATTCCTGGCCGGACCCACGCTGGACCAGGCGGTCCAGCAGTACGGGCCGCTGCCCGAGGCGGCGGTACGCGTCCTGGGCGCCGCACTCGCCGGGACGCTCCGTGACATCCACGCCGCGGGACTGGTGCACCGGGACATCAAGCCGCCCAACATCGTCCTCACCTCCGACGGGCCCCGGGTCATCGACTTCGGCATCGCCCGTCCCGAGCACGGACTCACCCTGACCTCCACCGGCCAGGCCCCCGCGACGCCCGGTTACGGAGCACCCGAGCAGGTGCTGGGACGGCGCACCGGACCGTCCGGTGACGTCTTCGCCCTGGGTGCCGTGCTCGCCTACGCGGCCGGCGGCCGGAGCGCCTTCGGTGGGGCGCACGTCGCCGCGGTGCAGTACGAGGTGGTGCACGGCGAGCCCGAGTTGAGCGCCGTTCCGGGCCCGCTTCGGGCGCTGATCGCACACGCCCTCGCCAAGGACCCCGCGGTCCGCCCCGACCCCGCCTCGCTCGCGCGATCCCTGGCCCCGCCGCGCCGCCCCGACCTGCCGTGGAAGAGCGGCCCCCTCGCTGCCGACATCGCCCGTCGTGAGGAGAACGCGCGACACCTCGCTGAGGTTCCGGGTGCCGCGCCCGCCGGGCTGTCCCGACGCAGGCTGCTGAGCGCTGTCGTGGCGGGCGGCGCCGTACTCGCCGCGGGCGGCGGGGTCCTGTGGTGGACGCTGCGCGACGAGGACCCGGCGGGCGGCCCTCAGCCGTGGGACGCCGAACTGCTTTCCACCTATGCGCCGGGCGCGCCGCCGGAACCGCTCTGGAGTCTGCCGGGCGTCGCCCATGCCAAGGCCCCGGCTCCGCTGCCCGTGCGGGACCTCGTGATCGTCGCCGCGCCGGGTGGCGTCCTGCGCGCCTACGGCGTGACCAAGGGCGAGCACCGCTGGACCTCGCCGTCGGCCGTCACCACGGCCGGTGCCCTGAGCACCACCGACGGCAGCGTGCTCACCGCCGCACCCGACGGCACGCTGCTGGCGCTCGGCGCAGCGGACGGCAAACCGGTCTGGTCGGCGGAGGGCGCCGAGGCCGAGCGTCTGCTGGCCGCCGACGACGAAACGGTCTACCTCCTCACCGGCAAGGGACGGATACGCGCGATCGAGCTCGACGGGCGTACCACCCGCTGGACCGTGCCCGCTCCCGTGGCTGCCGACGGTGCGGTCCCCGGCGCGGCCCTGGCGGGGAAGCGCCTCGTCCTGCATGGCACGGACGGCAGGGTGGCAGCCCTGGAGACGGGCCGGGGACGGACTGTGTGGGGGCCGAAGCGGCAGGGCGGCCGGGCGCTGACGCCGGCCGTCGGCGGGGACACGGTCTACCTGGGCGGTGACCGTCTCGTCGCGCTCTCCGCCGAGGACGGCACACAGAAGTGGACGCAGCCGGTGACCGGGGACGACGGCTGCGGCGCACCGGCCGTGAGCGGCGGTCTGCTGCACTTCGCCGACGACACCGACCTGTCCACCCGGCGGACCGAGGACGGCTCGGAGGCGTGGACGCTCCCGTTGGACTTCGGCAGTCTCGCCAAGGCGACCCCCGTGGCGACCGGCCACAGCGTCTGGGTCGCGGACGGTGAGGACGGCCACTCGGGCGTGGCGGCCGCCGACACCCGCGGCGGCTCGCTCGCCTGGGCATACAACCCCGGCACCCGAGGCGACTGGCACCTCGCCACCGCAGGAAACCGCGTCTTCCTCCTGCAAGCCGGTACCCTCACCGCCATGCCCGTCTTCTGAGGCGGCGAGCCGACCGGAAGCCTGCGGCGGCGGGACGGCGGGCCCCCGCCCCGCTCCCCCCCCCGCTACACCCGGTCACCACCACTCGTCACCCCCTGCTACCCTGGCTACGCCCAGCCGAGTAATCGAAGCTCCTCTGTGAAGCAGACCAGAGGCGCTCGGTGGGGCTCAGAGGAATCTCAAGGAGTACCGCGTGTCGCTCGACGCCGCTACGAAGAAGCAGATCATGACCGAGTTCGGCACCAAGGAGGGTGACACCGGCTCCCCCGAGGTTCAGGTCGCGCTGCTCTCCCGTCGTATCTCGGACCTGACCGAGCACCTCAAGACGCACAAGCACGACCACCACTCCCGCCGTGGTCTGCTGCTGCTGGTCGGCCAGCGTCGCCGCCTGCTGCAGTACCTGGCGAAGAAGGACATCACCCGCTTCCGCCAGCTGGTGGAGCGCCTCGGCATCCGCCGTGGTGCGGCGGGCGCCAAGTAAGACGGCGTGCAGGGAGCGGTTCCCGGGACGGGGGCCGCTCCCTTTGCCGTACGCGGGAAAAGTACGGGAAAGGTACGGGGAAAGTACCCGTAGGTGCCGGACACCGGAGAGTTCCGGCACCCCCTGGTGGCCAGAAGCTTTGTAGTCTGGTCCCACAACGCCATACCGACGGCGCAGCAACGACAGCGCCGTGGCCGGCGCGCCGCGCTCATCACCGACGGCGCGTGACGCAGACAACGCAATAGCGAAAAAAGAGGTGGGGCGCCCATCAGTCGCCGGTCCTCGGTAGTGGCCTCCGGTGTCGCGCAGGCCCCAGGGCCGCCACGCACCGGGTGCTTCGATCGAAGACCGGCCCGCACAGGCGCTCCACCACCGATGATCCGCTGCCACACGGGCAGCGGGTCGCAGACGGTCCCCTGCCATACGGGCAGCGGACGCAGACGAGGAGATATTCCTGGTGGAGAACGAGACCCACTACGCCGAGGCCGTCATCGACAACGGCTCCTTCGGCACCCGCACCATCCGCTTCGAGACGGGCCGCCTGGCCAAGCAGGCCGCCGGCTCCGCCGTGGCGTACCTGGACGACGACACCATGGTGCTGTCGGCCACCACCGCTTCCAAGAACCCCAAGGACCAGCTGGACTTCTTTCCGCTGACCGTGGACGTCGAGGAGCGGATGTACTCGGCCGGGAAGATCCCCGGTTCGTTCTTCCGTCGTGAGGGCCGGCCCTCCGAGGACGCGATCCTCACCTGCCGCCTGATCGACCGGCCGCTGCGCCCCTCCTTCAAGAAGGGCCTGCGGAACGAGATCCAGATCGTCGAGACGATCATGGCGCTCAACCCCGACCACCTGTACGACGTGGTCGCCATCAACGCCGCGTCCTGCTCGACGCAGCTGGCGGGTCTGCCCTTCTCCGGGCCGATCGGTGGTACGCGCGTTGCGCTGATCAACGGGCAGTGGGTCGCCTTCCCGACCCACAGCGAGCTGGAGGACGCCGTCTTCGACATGGTCGTCGCCGGTCGTGTCCTGCCCGACGGTGACGTCGCGATCATGATGGTCGAGGCCGAGGCCACCGAGAAGACCATCCAGCTGGTCAAGGGCGGCGCCGAGGCCCCGACCGAGGAGGTCGTCGCCGCCGGTCTGGACGCCGCGAAGCCCTTCATCAAGGTGCTGTGCAAGGCCCAGTCGGACCTCGCCGCCAAGGCCGCCAAGCCGACCGGTGAGTTCCCGATCTTCCTCGACTACCAGGACGACGTCCTGGAGGCCCTGACCAAGGCCGTCAAGGACGAGCTGGCCCAGGCGCTGACCATCGCCGGCAAGCAGGAGCGCGAGAGCGAGCTGGACCGCGTCAAGGCGCTGGCCGCCGAGAAGCTGCTGCCGGAGTTCGAGGGTCGCGAGAAGGAGATCTCGGCCGCGTACCGTTCGCTGACCAAGACCCTGGTCCGCGAGCGCGTCATCCGGGAGAAGAAGCGGATCGACGGTCGCGGTGTGACCGACATCCGTACGCTGGCCGCCGAGGTCGAGGCCATCCCGCGCGTGCACGGTTCGGCGCTGTTCGAGCGTGGCGAGACCCAGATCCTGGGCGTCACCACCCTGAACATGCTCCGCATGGAGCAGCAGCTGGACACGCTGTCGCCGGTGACGCGCAAGCGGTACATGCACAACTACAACTTCCCGCCCTACTCGACCGGTGAGACCGGCCGTGTGGGTTCGCCGAAGCGCCGCGAGATCGGCCACGGCGCGCTGGCCGAGCGTGCGCTCGTGCCCGTGCTGCCGACCCGCGAGGAGTTCCCCTACGCGATCCGTCAGGTGTCCGAGGCCCTCGGCTCCAACGGTTCGACCTCCATGGGCTCCGTCTGCGCCTCGACGATGTCGCTGCTGAACGCCGGTGTGCCGCTGAAGGCCCCGGTCGCCGGTATCGCCATGGGTCTGATCTCGCAGGAGATCGACGGCGAGACGCACTACGTCACCCTCACCGACATCCTCGGTGCGGAGGACGCGTTCGGTGACATGGACTTCAAGGTCGCCGGTACGAAGCAGTTCGTCACCGCCCTGCAGCTGGACACCAAGCTGGACGGCATTCCGGCGTCGGTGCTGGCCGCGGCCCTGAAGCAGGCCCGCGACGCGCGTCTGCACATCCTGGACGTGATGAACGAGGCGATCGACGTTCCGGACGAGATGTCCCCGAACGCGCCGCGGATCATCACCGTCAAGATCCCGGTGGACAAGATCGGTGAGGTCATCGGCCCCAAGGGCAAGATGATCAACCAGATCCAGGAGGACACCGGCGCCGACATCACGATCGAGGACGACGGCACCATCTACATCGGTGCCGCCGACGGCCCGGCCGCCGAGGCCGCCCGCACCACGATCAACGGCATCGCCAACCCGACCATGCCGGAGGTCGGCGAGCGCTACCTGGGCACGGTCGTGAAGACGACGACGTTCGGTGCCTTTGTTTCGCTGCTGCCGGGCAAGGACGGCCTGCTGCACATCTCGCAGATCCGCAAGCTCGCCGGTGGCAAGCGCGTGGAGAACGTCGAGGACGTGCTCGCGGTCGGCGCCAAGGTGCAGGTCGAGATCGCCGAGATCGACCAGCGCGGCAAGCTCTCCCTGATCCCCGTGATCGAGGGCGAGGAAGGCAACGAGGAGAAGAAGGACGACGCCGCCAAGTGACGTCCCGTACTTCCCGGACGACGGCCCGCACCTCTTCGGAGGGGCGGGCCGTCGCCCGTACCCAAACGCTTCTCAAGGGCGAGGGCGGCGCCGGCACGGTCCGCAGGACGGTCCTGCCCGGCGGCCTGCGGGTCGTCACCGAGACCCTGCCCTCCGTACGGTCGGTGACCTTCGGGATCTGGGCGAACGTCGGCTCCCGGGACGAGACGCCGGCCCTGAACGGCGCTACGCACTACCTGGAGCATCTGCTCTTCAAGGGCACCGAGCGGCGCAGCGCGCTGGACATCTCCGCCGCGATCGACGCGGTCGGCGGCGAGATGAACGCCTTCACCGCGAAGGAGTACACCTGCTACTACGCGCGGGTCCTCGACGCCGACCTGCCGCTGGCCATCGACGTGGTCTGCGACATGCTCACCGGCTCGCTGATCCGCGAGGACGACGTCGACGTCGAGCGCGGGGCGATCCTCGAAGAGATCGCCATGACGGACGACGACCCGGGCGACTGCGTGCACGACCTCTTCGCGCACACGATGCTCGGCGACAGTCCGCTCGGCCGCCCGGTTCTCGGCACCGTCGACACGGTCAACGCCCTGAATTCGAGCCGCATACGCCGCTTCTACAAGAAGCACTACGACCCGACGCGCCTGGTCGTCACCGCGGCCGGCAACGTCGACCACGCCAAGGTCGTCCGCCAGGTCCGCCGCGCCTTCGAGCAGGCCGGCGCGCTGGACCGTACGGACGCGGTGCCGATGGACCCCCGGGGCGGTACGCGGGCGATCCGGACGGCCGGCCGGGTGGAGATGCTGGGCCGCAAGACCGAGCAGGCGCACGTCATCCTCGGCATGCCCGGCATGCCGCGCACCGACGAGCGGCGCTGGGCCATGGGCGTGCTCAACACCGCCCTCGGCGGCGGCATGAGCTCCCGCCTCTTCCAGGAGGTACGGGAGAAGCGCGGCCTGGCCTACAGCGTGTACTCCTACACCTCGGGCTACGCGGACTGCGGCCTCTTCGGGGTGTACGCGGGCTGCCGCCCGAGCCAGGTCCACGACGTGCTGAAGATCTGCCGCGACCAGCTGGACGACGTCGCCGAGCACGGACTGGCCGACGACGAGGTCGAACGGGCCATCGGGCAGCTGCGCGGCTCCACGGTCCTCGGCCTGGAGGACACCGGCGCCCTGATGAACCGCATCGGCAAGAGCGAGCTGTGCTGGGGCGACCAGATGTCGGTGGACGACATGCTCGCCCGGATAGCGGCCGTGACCCCGGACGATGTGCGCGAGGTCGCGCGCGATGTACTGGGGCAGCGTCCTTCGCTGTCCGTCATCGGCCCGCTGAAGGACCGGCAGGCAGCACGGCTCCACGAAGTGGTCGCGTAACGCGGAAACGGCCGCGTCCGCCCCGCAGAGCGGCGGCACGCGGCCGGAAGCGGTCGTACGAGGCCCACGCGCGGTCGTACGAGGCCGGAGAATGGTCGCGTACGACCGCGCCCCGAACCGAAGGAAGCAAGGACGATGAGCAAGCTGCGTGTGGCTGTGATCGGCGCCAAGGGCCGGATCGGCTCCGAGGCCGTCAAGGCGGTCGAGGCCGCCGAGGACATGGAGCTGGTGGCGGCGCTGGGCCGCGGCGACGAGCTGGAGAAGCTGGTCGAGGCGGGCGCCGAGGTCGCGGTCGAGCTGACCCACCCCGACTCCGTCATGGAGAACCTCGAATTCTGCGTCCGGCACGGCATCCACGGGGTGGTCGGCACCACCGGCTGGAGCGACGAGCGCCTCACGCAGCTGCGTTCCTGGCTGGGCGCCGCGCCGCAGGTCGGCGTGCTGATCGCGCCGAACTTCTCGATCGGCGCGGTGCTCACCATGCAGTTCGCGCAGCAGGCGGCCCGCTTCTTCGAGTCCGTCGAGGTCGTCGAGCTGCACCACCCGAACAAGGCGGACGCCCCGTCCGGTACGGCGGCCCGCACCGCTCAGCTCATCGCCGACGCCCGTGAGAAGGCCGGCTGCGCGCCGGCGCCGGACGCCACCGCGACCGCCCTGGACGGCGCCCGCGGCGCGGACGTGAGTGGCGTGCCCGTGCACTCCGTACGGCTGCGCGGTCTGCTGGCGCACCAGGAGGTGCTGCTCGGCGGGGAGGGCGAGACCCTCACCATCCGGCACGACTCCCTGCACCACTCCAGCTTCATGCCGGGCATCCTGCTCGGCGCGCGCCGCGTGGTGAACACTCCCGGCCTGACCATGGGCCTGGAAAACTTCCTCGATCTGGCCTGACGGCCGGCAGTCAGTAGGGCAGTACGCACAGTGCGCGCAAAGATCACATACTTCGTCCTCGCGGCGGTCCTGGTCGTCTACTTCGTCCTGGTCGGCGAGCGGGGGGTCCTGCTCCTCCAGCAGGGCACCCCCATCACGGTCGTCTTCGGCATCGCCGTGCTCGTCCTGCCGCTGATCGGGGTGTGGTTCCTCTGGCACACCACCCAGTTCGCCCGGAAGGCCGGGCTGCTGGCGAAGGAGCTGGAGGCCGAGGGCGGGCTGCCCGTGGACGAGCTGCAGCGGACGCCGAGCGGCCGCATCGACCGGGACGCCGCCGACGAGGTCTTCCAGCGGCGGCGGGCCGAGGCCGAGGCGGCGCCGGAGGACTGGCGGGCGTGGTTCCGGCTGGCGGTCGCCTACCACGACGCGCGGGACACCCCGCGCGCCCGCAAGGCCATGCAGCGGGCCATCGCGCTGCACGACGGAAAGCCGGTACGAGCGGGCTGAGGCGGGCACGTACGGACCGTGCGGTGGTACGGGAACGGGGCGCGAGCTATTCGGCTCGCGCCCCGTTCCCGTACGTGCGTTCCGGCGGGCTCTCGGCCTCCGGAGCGGCTCTCAGCGGCTCCCCAGCCACTCTCCGGACGGCACCGGCCGCTGCTCAGCCGTGCTGCTCCGCCGCCCACGCGGCCACCTTGTCCGCCGCGCGGTTGAACGCGCCGGGGCGGGTCAGGAAGTCGCCGTTGCGGTCGGTGACGAGCGTGCGCGGCTCGACGTCGCCCGGACCGCCGATCAGCAGCGCCTGCCCCTGGACGGTCCGCGGCAGGCCGAGCCAGCGCACCGGCTGCTGCACCGTACGGACCGAGGTGACCGCGCTCCACGGGAGCGTCGTCGTCCGTACGAGCCGTACCTGGCGCAGCCCGGCGGCGCTCACCCAGATGCCGACCCGCAGCAGCCGCACCGAGACCAGGATGATCACGACCGCCACGGCCAGGCACACTCCGGCACCGATCGGCGCCCCGGCCAGCCCGATGATCATCGCGGACAGCAGGACGAAGGACGCCAGCAGCAGAAGCACGGCCGCCGCCCCCACCCGCCACGGTCCGGGGCGGTAGGGGCGGCGCCAGTGGTCGCGCTCGTTGTGCGGAAGGGGCGCCGGGTCTCCGGCGTCCCCGTCGAGGTCGCGGTCGGCCGTCAGGAAGGGCAGGGGCACGGCGGATCCTCACTCACGGCCCGCGTTACGCACGGGCACACGGTCGAAAGCTGTGACCGGTGAGGCTAGCGGCACCAGGACGGCCGGAACCAATCCTTCGCCGGTCCGCCGGGCTGCCCGCCCGAACGGCGCAACGCGCACACGGCTCAGCGGCCGTGCGCGGCCTCGGACTGATGGGTTGTATTCGGGCCGCCGACCGTGTCCTGCTGCAGGGCGGGCACGCCGAGCAGCAGGGAGCCGGTCAGGCCGGCGGCGACGGTGAGCCCCAGGAGCGAGCGGCCGAAGATCTGGGATCGGCTCGCCCGCTGACGCGGCGGGGGAGTGACATTGCTGCGGAACCGGTCTGCCTCGGCGACAAAGGCGAACGGGACGGGCTCTCGCCGGCGGAACATGAGCGGGCTCTCCTAGGAACCTCGAAGTGGGCAGTGTCACATGGTTCAACGTCACTGGCACTCGATGAGTGCCCGTTTTCCGTGACTTCTGTGAAAAATATCAACTGCCGTGGACGGGGTCCGCACCGGGGGTCCCTTTTGTCGCATCGCGCCGCATCGCACCGCATTTCCGGGCTTGTCAGTGGCGGGCCGTAGGCTTGGCGCGCCCGAGCGACGAGCGGCGCGAACGCCGCGGCAGATCGGACGGGTACCCGCCGCAGCACGATGTATGAACGGAAGGAACCGCCGGTGTCCCACACCCCCGCCGAGAGCGCCGACAGCGCAGCCCCCGCATTCCGGAGCGAGGTGACGGTCGAGCTGGTCAAGCACGCCGCCGGCGACAGCGACGTCCTGTGGGCCGCACGGGTGTCCACGGCCGGCGAGCAGTCCCTGGAGGAGCTGCAGAAGGACCCCGAGCGCTCCAAGGGCCTGATCAACTACCTGATGCGCGACCGGCACGGCAGCCCGTTCGAGCACAACAGCATGACCTTCTTCATCAGCGCCCCGATCTTCGTGTTCCGCGAGTTCATGCGGCACCGCGTGGGCTGGTCGTACAACGAGGAGTCCGGCAGGTACCGGCAGCTGGAGCCGGTCTTCTACGTCCCCGCGACCGACCGCAAGCTCGTGCAGCAGGGCCGCCCCGGCAAGTACGAGTTCGTCCAGGGCACCGAGGAGCAGCACGAGGTCACCACCCGGGCGATGGAGGACTCCTACCGCCAGGCGTACGCGGCGTACCAGGAGATGCTGGCGGCCGGCGTGGCCCGTGAGGTCGCCCGTTCGGTCCTGCCCGTGGGCCTCTTCTCCTCCATGTACGCCACCTGCAACGCCCGCTCCCTGATGCACTTCCTCGGCCTGCGCACGCAGCACGAACAGGCGAAGGTGCCGTCCTTCCCGCAGCGCGAGATCGAGATGGTCGGCGAGCAGATGGAGGCCCACTGGGCCAAGCTCATGCCGCTCACGTACGCCGCCTTCAACGCCAACGGACGGGTCGCTCCGTAAGTCGCGCGAGGGAGATCTCCGCGGCCCGACGGAAGGGCCTCGCGAGAAGGTGTCCGTATTGCGGCGTTTTGAGAAATTCCTCTACGCTGAACACACGGATCCGGCACTGCCTGAACCCCCGAGCAGGCAGTGCCGGGTCCACATCCCGGCCTCCCCAGGGGCGCAACCAGCGGTGAGCTACGAGTAGCGTGGGACCCATGGCTCCGACTTCCACACCGCAGACCCCCTTCGGGCGGGTACTGACCGCCATGGTCACGCCGTTTACGGCGGACGGCGCTCTCGACCTCGACGGCGCGCAGCAGCTCGCCGCCCACTTGGTGGACGCCGGCAACGACGGTCTCGTCGTGAACGGCACCACCGGAGAGTCTCCGACCACCAGCGATGCGGAAAAAGCCCAGCTGGTCAGGGCCGTGGTCGAAGCGGTGGGAGACCGCGCCTTCGTGGTCGCCGGAGCCGGCACGAACGACACCCGCCACAGCCTGGAGCTGGCCCGCGCCGCCCAGGACGCCGGAGCGCACGGCCTGCTCGCCGTGACGCCCTACTACAGCAAGCCGCCGCAGGAAGGTCTCTTCCGGCACTTCAGCGCGATTGCCGACGCCACCGACCTGCCGGTCATGCTCTACGACATCCCCGGCCGAAGTGGCGTGCCGATCAACACCGAGACCCTCGTCCGGCTGGCCGAGCACCCCCGCATCGTCGCCAACAAGGACGCCAAGGGCGACCTCGGCCGCGCCAGCTGGGCCATCGCCCGCTCCGGCCTCGCCTGGTACAGCGGCGACGACATGCTGAACCTCCCGCTGCTCTCGGTCGGCGCCATCGGCTTCGTCTCGGTCGTCGGCCATGTCGTGACCCCCGAGCTGCGCGCCCTCCTGGAAGCCCACGTGACCGGTGACGTCACGAAGGCGAAGGAGATCCACCAGAAGCTGCTGCCGGTCTTCACCGGCATGTTCCGCACCCAGGGCGTCATCACGACCAAGGCCGCGCTCAACCTCCAGGGCCTCCCCGGCGGGCCGCTGCGCCTCCCGCTGGTCGACCTTTCGCCCGAGGAGACGGAGCAGCTCAAGGTCGATCTCGCCGCCGGCGGGGTACACCTCTGACATCAGACTTCACAACTGAATACGGCTCGCGCGACCCCGACGGTCGTCACAGCTGAAGACGAACAACCACAGCCACAACAGCAAGTGCACGAATGTCATGCGCGCCACGTGCCTCAAGGGCCCGTGGCGCGTGTGGTGAGGAGAGTCTTTTGAGTCATCCGCATCCCGAACTCGGCGCGCCGCCGAAGCTCCCCGAGGGCGGCCTGCGCGTCACCGCTCTGGGCGGCCTCGGAGAGATCGGCCGCAACATGACCGTCTTCGAGTACGACGGCCGGCTGCTGATCGTCGACTGCGGAGTGCTCTTCCCCGAGGAGGAGCAGCCCGGAATCGACCTGATCCTGCCGGACTTTTCGTCCATCAGGGACCGCCTCGACGACATCGAGGGCATCGTGCTCACGCACGGCCACGAGGACCACATCGGTGCCGTTCCCTACCTGCTTCGCGAGAAGCCGGACATCCCCCTGATCGGCTCCAAGCTGACCCTCGCCCTGATCGAGGCCAAGCTCCAGGAGCACCGCATCCGGCCGTACACGCTGGAGGTCGTCGAGGGCGACCGCGAGCGTCTCGGCCCCTTCGACTGCGAATTCGTCGCGGTCAACCACTCCATCCCGGACGCCCTGGCGGTCGCCATCCGCACCCCCGCGGGCATGGTCGTCCACACGGGTGACTTCAAGATGGACCAGCTCCCGCTGGACCGCCGGCTCACCGACCTCCCCACGTTCGCCAAGCTCGGCGAGGAGGGCATCGACCTCCTCCTGTCGGACTCCACGAACGCCGAGGTCCCCGGGTTCGTCCCGCCCGAGCGCGACATCTCCAACGTGCTGCGTCAGGTCTTCGCGACCGCCCAGAAGCGCATCATCGTGGCGAGCTTCGCCAGCCATGTGCACCGCATCCAGCAGATCTGCGACGCGGCGCACGAGTACGGCCGTCGCGTCGCCTTCGTCGGCCGCTCGATGGTCCGCAACATGGGCATCGCCCGTGAGCTGGGCTACCTGAACGTCCCCGCCGGTCTCGTCGTGGACGTGAAGACCCTCGATGACCTGCCGGACGACGAGATCGTGCTGGTCTGCACGGGCTCGCAGGGCGAGCCGATGGCGGCCCTGTCCCGGATGGCCAACCGTGACCACCAGATCCGGATCGTCCCGGGTGACACGGTGATCCTGGCGTCCTCGCTCATCCCGGGCAACGAGAACGCCGTCTACCGCGTGATCAACGGGCTCACCCGATGGGGCGCCAACGTTGTCCACAAGGGCAACGCCAAGGTGCACGTCTCGGGCCATGCCTCGGCCGGCGAGCTGCTGTACTTCTACAACATCTGCAAGCCGAAGAACCTCATGCCGGTGCACGGCGAATGGCGCCACCTGCGGGCCAACGCCGAGCTGGGCGCGCTCACCGGCGTGCCCAAGGACCACATCGTCATCGCCGAGGACGGCGTGGTCGTCGACCTGGTCGACGGCACGGCGCGGATCACCGGCAAGGTCCAGGCGGGATACGTGTACGTCGACGGCCTCTCGGTGGGCGACGTCACGGAGAACGCCCTGAAGGACCGCCGCATCCTCGGCGACGAAGGCATCATCTCCGTCTTCGTCGTGGTCGACAGCACCTCGGGCAAGATCACCGGTGGGCCGCACATCCAGGCCCGCGGCTCCGGCATCGACGACGCCGACTTCGGCGGCGTCCTGCCGAAGATCGACGAGGCGCTGGCCAAGTCCGCCCAGGACGGCGTCATGGAGCCGCACCAGGTGCAGCAGCTCGTACGCCGCACCGTGGGCAAGTGGGTGTCGGACAACTACCGCCGCCGGCCGATGATCCTGCCGGTCGTCGTGGAGGTCTGACGACCCGTCGGAAGCGTGTACGGAGCGGGGCGCCCGGATTTGCATCCAGGAGCCCCGCTCCAGTACGTTTACGGCTCCGCCTGAGGGGAACCGGGAACGCCTGGCGTTCTACGGGACTCCACGGTGACCGGCTCCGCGAGGGGCTGGGAAATCCGACCCAGAGCAATCTGATAGCGTCGGAGCCGCCGAAAGGAAGTCGAAAGACAACCGAAAGGCGAAGGCCAATCCAAAGGCCACTGGAAACAAATCCGGACCGACTGCAACTTTCGAGAAGCAGGGGACCGGATGAGGATCTGGTAAAGTCGGAACCGCCGAAAGGGAAAGCCCGAAAGGGCCGGACCGGAAAGCAACCCCGCTCCAACAGGGGGCCGGATCACTGAAAAGGATCTGGTAAGGTTGGAAACGCAAGACCGAAGGGAAGCGCCCGGAGGAAAGCCCGAGAGGGTGAGTACAAAGGAAGCGTCCGTTCCTTG